>NZ_NFLQ01000018.1 GCF_002160985.1 Lachnoclostridium sp. An118
CGCTTTCGCTCGATCTGATTTCCGTTCTGAATATTTCTCTTAGAAATTTTCAGGGTCGTTGTCTATTGTTCAGTTATCAAGGTTCTTTTTGTTTTTTGCTGTCTCTCGCGAGTCAGCTTGTCTATAATAGCACTTTGTTTTTCTCTTGTCAAGAACTTTTTTCAGGTTTTTTTGACATCATTTTCAGTCGCAAAACCAATGCTATTATAAGCGGAGAAGGAGGGATTTGAACCCTCGCGCCGCTATTAACGACCTACTCCCTTTCCAGGGGAGCCCCTTCGGCCAGCTTGGGTACTTCTCCAAATTGCCCTTTCATACCTCGCAGACTCTCGTCTGTTCAATATGAAGCGGAGAGGGTGGGATTCGAACCCACGCGCCCTTTCGGACAAACGGTTTTCAAGACCGCCTCGTTATGACCACTTCGATACCTCTCCACGATAGTTTGTTTTCATGCCGCTTTCTCAGCGACATTGGTTATTTTATCACACGGGAATTCCTGAGTCAATACAAAATTTTAAGTTTTTTGGTTTTTCCTGTCAAAGCTCCGGGAAGCATCTCTTCACAAACACTTCAGCTATGTCCAGATCCTCCGGAGTGGTGATCTTGATGTTCTCATAGCTCCCCTCCGTCATATGGACAGGGATATGGAGTTCGTTCTCCACAGCCATGGCATCGTCCGTCGCCTGTATCACATCCCGGGACATCATTTTTGCATAGGCTCCCGTAATGATAGCAGCGTCAAAGACCTGTGGTGTCTGGATGACCCACACGAACCTGCGGTCCGGCGTTTCCCTGGAAAAGCTCTCCTCATCCACAAGCTTGACCGTATCTTTGCTGGGCACCCCCACCACACAGGCATGATGCACTTCAACATCACTGTAGGCCCGCCGGATGATCTCCTCCGTCAAAAACGGTCTGGCACTGTCATGGATAAAAATATATCTCTCCTGAGTACCGCCTTCTGCCTGCACCGCCTTCAGCCCCTCCCAGACGGAGTGGTACCTCTCTGCGCCCCCCTCTACAATGCGGGTCACCTTGGTAAAATGATATCTTTCCACAAATTCTCCTCTGACATACTCGGTCTGTCCCTCTCCGGCCACCAGTATCACATCGTCTATCACCTCAGACTTCTCAAAGGTATAGAGCGAGTAAAAAAGGACCGGGCGGTCCTGGATCCGCAGGTACTGCTTCTGTATTCTGGAACCCATCCTTGTCCCCCGTCCCGCCGCCAGCAAAATAGCGGTACATCTTTTTTTCTTCCCCGTCTCCCTGTCCATCCTTTTCCCCTCTCATCTCTCACCCAGCTTCAGATTGGGTACCGCATTGAGGTCCCATCCATGTCTGGTGCCGTTTCTATATTCGTAGTAGGCGGCCACACCGATCATGGCCGCATTGTCCGTACAGTAAATGGGAGAAGGATAATAGAATGTGACCCCTCTCTCCTCACAGGCCCGGGCCATCGCCTGACGAAGTGCGCTGTTGGCCGCCACACCTCCGGCGATAGCGAATTTGTCCACGCCAAATTCCTCCACCGCATGCATGGCATTCCCCACCAGCACGTCCGTCACCGCCTTCTGGAAGGAGGCCGCCACGTCCGCCTGGCTGAAGCTCTCCCCCTTCATGTGACAGCCGTTGATATAGTTGAGGACTGCTGACTTCACGCCGCTGAAGCTGAAATCATAGGGCGCGTCCTCCACGTGGGCTCTGGGAAACTGGATGGCGTCCGGATTTCCCTCTTTTGCCACCTTGTCGATCTTCGGTCCTCCCGGATAGCCAAGTCCGATGGCCCGGGCCACCTTGTCAAAGGCCTCCCCCGCCGCATCGTCCCTGGTCCGTCCCAGGATATCAAATTGACCGTAATCCCTGACCCGCACAAGATGGGTGTGCCCGCCGGATACCACCAGACAGAGAAATGGCGGCTCCAGCTCTCTGTGCTCGATAAAGTTGGCCGCAATATGCCCCTCAATGTGGTGTACTCCCACCAGGGGCTTGCCCGCTGCGTAGGCGATAGCCTTGGCCTCCGCCACGCCCACAAGGAGGGCTCCCACAAGGCCGGGGCCGTAGGTGACACCCACCGCGTCTATGTCCTGCAGGGAAACGCCGGCCTCCGCCAGCGCTTTCTCTATCACCTGATTGATCTTCTCGATATGCTTTCTGGACGCGATCTCCGGCACCACGCCGCCGTACAGCGTGTGGAGATCGATCTGGGAATAGATAATGTTCGAGAGGACCTCCCTGCCATTTCTGACGACAGCCGCCGCCGTCTCGTCACAGGAGCTCTCTATCGCAAGGATAAGAATATCTTTCTCTTCGTTCATTTACTGCCTCTGCCTTCCTATTTATCATCTGAAAATACCAGTTCCATCGTTCTGCCGTCTCTGGCCGTCACCGTGTTAGGGAAGATTTCCCTCACGTCATCCAGGAATTCCTCCGGATGGTTCAGGGAGGGGCTATAGTGGGTCAGCCACAGCTCCTTCACCTCCGCCTCCTTCGCAAGACGGGCCGCCTCGTAGAACGTCATATGCTTGTACTCTTTGGCCTTTTTCTGTTTGTCCTTCTCTCCGTACATGCCCTCGCAGATAAACAGGTCTGCGTGTCTGGCGTTGCTGCGTATGGAGTCTGTGGGCCGGGTGTCCGTGCAGTAGGTCACTTTAAGGCCCTTCCTGGGAGGTCCCAGCACCATATCCGGGGTCAGGGTTCTCCCTTCATATTCCACTGTCTCTCCCTTCTGGAGCAGTCCCCAGCAGCGCTGCGGAATGTCCGCGGCCTGAGCCCGGGCCACATCAAATTTCCCGGCCCGGTCAATCTCCAGAGCGTATCCGTAACAGAGCACATTGTGGTTGACCCGGAAGGCCTTCAGGCGGTACCCGTTCATCTCGAACGTCTGCTCCGGCTCTGTGATCTCCAGGTACTGTATCTTAAAAGGGAGCTCAGGGGCAATGACCCGAAGAGCGTTCACCACCCGTTCCAGCCCTTTGGGGCCGATCAGGGTGAGGGGCTCCGTCCGGTCCGCATTTCCCATGGTGAGCAGAAGGCCGGGAAGTCCGCTGATGTGATCTCCGTGATAATGAGTAAAACAGATCACGTCAATAGGCTTAAAGCTCCACCCCTTCTCCTTAATGGCAATCTGGGTTCCTTCCCCGCAGTCGATGAGGAGACTGCTCCCGTTGTAGCGGACCATCAGAGCGGTCAGCCAGCGATAAGGGAGGGGCATCATCCCTCCCGTTCCAACTAAACATACGTCTAACATTCTATTCTCCTACTGGAATAACAAATGTGGCCACAAAGGCGTCGTAGCACTCTTCGCAGAGATCAAAAGAATCCACCTGGTTGTCTTTCTCCGAAAAATACCCCCACCTCTTCTCCACTGAGAGGAAGTCCGCTCTTGGCTCTCCCTTTTCTGTGGGGATTTCCTTTCCACATTTATTACAGATTATTTTTTTAACTTTTTTCTGAGTCTCTTTTGTTTCTATCACTTCATACTGGCGCATACATTTCCTCCCAAATGGTATTTTGCAGGATCATTCTTCTGTTACGCCTACATTATATATGGCCGAGCCGCCCGGTCATAGTGGGAACTGTTTCCTTTCCTGACAGCTATTTCCCCAGGTCCCTGCTCATCAGCACACCATCCTCCACAGGGTCGCTGTAGTATCTCCTCCGGATGCCGTCCTGCACAAACCCATAGTCTGTATAGAAGGAAATGGCAGGGCCATTGCTCTCCCTCACATCCAGCAGCAGCCTTGTAATGCCCCCCAGCTCGCAGAGATTTTCCAGCTCCAGCAGCAGCCGGGCGCCTACCCCCTGCCTCCTCTTCTGAGGGATGACGGCAATCCGGGCAATCTCTCCGTCCTCCAGGGCGTAGTACATGATCAGGTACCCGATAAGCTGCTGGTCCTCGTACGCCACCAGGAGCAGCGTCCTTTTCTGTCTGTAGCTGTCCAGCAGTGCCCTCTCACTCCAGGGGTCCGGGAATATCTCCGCCTCCAGCCTGGCCACGGCGGGGATGTCCATTTCTTTCATCTTTCTGATCACAAGCATGTTCCTATCCTACTCCTTCTTCTCCCGCTGCGCCCGCTCCCGCTCCGCCTGGGATACACGCAGATAATCCGGCGCATGCCCGGCGGCCGTCTCCGTCCTGCCCTGTCTGTAGTATGCTATCCCCAGAGCCCCCACAGAAGCCGCCCTCTGTCTGTTCATGTGGGCCGGCGCATATGTGTGGGGCACAGTCAGCCTCTCCTCCAGGGTCTCCCTGTATACCGGGACTCCGTCCCCCAGAAGGACCACAGCCTGCCCCAGCTCATTCAATCTGTCCGCCAGCTCTTCCACAGGGATGGCACACTGTTCCACCACTGTGGAGAATCCTCCTTTGAAGGAGTAAATGCCTGTGTACACCTGCTTTCTCCTGGCGTCCATGAGGGGACACACCAGCTCCGACACGCCATACATGTTGTAGGCAAGCCCCTCCAGAGTGGGAATATGGACAAGCGGAATGTCCAAAGCCAGTCCCAGCCCCTTCGCTGTCGCTGACCCGATCCGAAGTCCGGTGAAGGACCCCGGCCCGGCTGCCACCGCAATGGCGTCCAGGGTTTTCAGGTCCAGCTCGATCATCCTGGCTATCTCATCCACCATGGGAAGGAGTGTCTGGGAATGGGTCTTCTTATAATTGACTGTGTATTCTGCGATTGTCTGCTCTTCCTCCAGGACGGCCGCCGAAGCCACCAGCCCGGAGCTGTCCAGTGCTAATATCCTCATTGCTGCATCTTCCTTATCTGTATGATCATCGGCCACGGCCTTTTTCTTCCACAGTGATCCTGCGGAAGTCAAACCCCCGGCCCGGGTCTTTCTCTATCTTGATTTCCACGTAGTGCTCCGGCAGGATTTCCTCTATCAGGTCCGCCCACTCGATCAGGCTTACGCCCTCCCCGTAAATGCAGTCCTCGTACCCGATCTCATCCATCTCCTCCACGTCGCCGATCCGATACACGTCGAAATGGTAGAGGGGCATGCGGCCCTCCTCGTAAATCTGCACGATCGTAAAGGTGGGGCTGCTGACAGGCTCCTCTATGCCAAGTCCCTTTGCCAATCCCTTTGTAAACACGGTCTTCCCGACCCCCAGATCGCCCACCAGAGTGTATACATCCCCGGGCACGGCTTTCTCTCCAATCTGACGTCCCATATCAAAGGTATCCTTTTCACTGTTCGACTCAAATACCATCTGTCTGTCTCCTGTCCTGACTTTTTCTAATGCGCACGGCCGCCCGCGGCACATGGTCCGCTATCATGTCCACCGCCGCACCGTAGTCATCTCCAAGCTGGGAAACGGGCAGCACCATGGCATGCTTTTTCTCGTCATAGAGAATAAGGATGTGCTTTCTTGAGACGGCCTTTTTCACGTTCTCCCAGGGCACCTTCTTTTCCCTGTCAGCCGCCACTGTCTTTATGCCCTCCTGGTCAAAAATATACTCCACAGGCTTCACGAATTTCTTCTGTCCCTGGAGGACTGACACCCTGTTTTTGATCACTATCGGGAAACCGAAGAACAGGAGCAGGGCGAACACCACGAAGAGCACTATCATAAACCATTCCCTCCGTATCCCAAAGGCAACCGCCAGTCCCGCGTTCAGCGCCCCCAGCACCAGCACGGCTATGCCCGCTCCCCCTGTATATATCTGATACATCATAAACTCTGATATAGCTTCCGCATCCAGGGTGATCTGTGTCCTTATCTCCTTCTTTTTCTCTTCCATTGCACTTCTCCTTTACACCTATGTGGAACATTATAGCATATCTTTTTTTCTTAGGCTACACATGATATACTGTTTTAAAGACTGCGCCAGGCAGCAAAACACGATCTAAAGGAGGCACTCTGCTTTGAATTTCACATTTTATCACAACAACATCAATGTATATGACCTGGAAAAGTCCCTCGATTTTTACGAAAAGGCCCTGGGGCTTACCGTGACCCGGGAGACGGAGGCTGAGGACGGAAGTTTTAAGCTTGTCTACCTGGGAGACGGCGCCACGCCCCACCTGCTGGAGCTCACCTGGCTCCGGGACATGGACCGGCCCTATGATCTGGGCGACAACGAATTCCACCTGGCCTTCCACACGGATGATTTCGAGAAGGCCCACCAGCTCCACAAGGAGATGGGGTGCATCTGCTTTGAGAATGAAGCTATGGGAATCTACTTCATCTCCGACCCGGACGGCTACTGGCTGGAAATCTGTCCCTAGCCGCCCGCCAGCGACAGACGCTCATGCAAAAATCCGGACTGCCCCGTGCCTGCAGTCCGGATTTTTCTTTTCACACCTGCCTCTACGCCTGATGGTTCATGCGGAAGACAGGACTTATCTTCTTATAGATCAGAAATACGATCAGCGATACAAGCACTCCCTTGAGAAGATTAAAGGGAGCCACGGCAAACGCCACAAATGTAAACAGGCTGTCAATGCTTCCGTTTACCGCTGTTCCCATAGCCACCAGCGCATCGATGGGCATCTGGAAGGCTGTGGCATAAACCGGGAGGAGCACATACGCGTTCAACAGACAGCCGATCAGCGTCATGAACACCGTTCCCACGGCCATACCGATGATGGCGCCAGTCCTTGTGCGCTTCCTGCGGTAAATGATGCCGGCCGGGACTACAAGGGCGCACCCGATGAGGAAGTTGGCGACCTCACCCACACCCGCCGTGGTTGTTCCGTTGATGATAAAGTTCAGGAGGATCTTCACCAGCTCGATAGCCGCCCCGGCCACCGGCCCTATGGCGAAGGTCCCTATCATGACCGGCACCTCGCTGAAATCAATCTCATAGAAGGACGGAGCGAAGGGCAGCGGTATCTCAAAGAGCATCAGCACTACGGCGATCGCCCCCAGCATGCCTGCCTGGACAATGGTACGGACCCCCGTCCTTGCTTTTACATTTGCATTGTTCATAACCTGTGTACTCATTTTCTTTCTCTCCTTTGATGAATAAGATATTTTGCAGGAAAGAAAATCTTCTTGGAATTATGCAATAAAAAAACTCCCATATCCATCAATATCGGAGTCCTGAAATCAAATATTTTTCTTGATATCGCATAGTTCTTCTCTCATCCAGACTGTACTGTCGGTTTTGGAATTTCACCAAATCAGCCGTTCACACATCTCCCATGCTCTGCAGCGCATCCATGTGCTCGCGGGTCGCGGACTATACCGCCGGTTGGGACTTTCACCCGACCCCGAAGACTTTATTCCTTTTACAGATATTACTATAACTCTTTGCAGCGGCCATTGCAATAGATTTTGAAAATTTTCTGTCACTGCCGGGCGCGGGGCAGAAAAAAACCAGCGGAAATCCGCTGGTCATTTAAATCGGGGTAACAGGATTCGAACCTGCGACCTCGCGGCCCCCAGCCGCGCGCTCTAACCAAACTGAGCCATACCCCGGTCACAGATAGTATTATACTCGAAGTCTGTCGTATATTGCAAGTGTTTTTTTAATAAATCGTAAAATTCATAATATTTTTCTATCGCACCCTTTATTGCATCCACAAATCTGCCTGTATTCACCAATTATTATTTCCTGTTTTCAGACAAATATGCTAAAATATCTATGAAATCTTATGCGAAAGGAGTCCCTGATATGAAATTGATCGTAACAGGCCCAAGAGGGAAAATGGGCCGTCTCATCACTCAGGTCGCCGCGGAGCACCCTGACATCCATCTGGTCGCCGGAGTGGGGCCGGCGGGAAGAGATTACATCGGAAAGGATCTGGGCGAGGTGGCCATGACAGGGCGCCGGCTCGGGGTCCCCGTGGTGGATGACCTGGAAGCCGTCATAGATGACTGCGATGTACTCATCGATTTTTCCACAAAAGAGACCGGACTGCAGGTGCTGGAGAGCGCCGTGCGGCACAAGAAGGCGCTCGTGTGCGGCACCACCGGATTTTCATCGGAGGAGATGGCTAAGTTCAGGGAGGCCGCTTCCTCCATCCCCATGCTCTACGCAGCCAACACCTCCAAGCTGGTAAACATCATGAACAAGCTCCTGGAGCTCGTGGCCACCGCAGTGGGGGACGAGGCGGACATCGAGATACTGGAGATGCACGACCAGTGGAAGAAGGATGCCCCCAGCGGCACCTCCAGGGAGATGGGGGAGATCATGGCCCACGCCATAGGAAGGGAGCTGGATGACATCGCCGTCTACGGACGGCACGGCGTATCTCCCCGCGAAAAGGGGACCATTGGCTACCACTCTCTCCGGGCCGGGAATATCCCCAGCAGCCACACTGTGTACTTTGGCTTTATGGGAGAGCGCCTGGAGATAACCCACCACTCCTACAACTGGGAGTGCTTTGCCAGAGGCGCCGTGGACTGCGGGCTTTTCCTGGCAGATAAGGAGCCGGGCTGGTACACGATCGGAGATGTGCTCCACTTGTCCTGACCGGAAAAGGGGAGCGGCCGCGTCGGTCCTTTTCGGACGACTGAGGCCGCTCCCGCTTTTTTGCTCATCACTCTGTTTATCTGCCCGGTCTGTTTTCTCCTGTTTACCTCTACAGTGTGTCTGAGTCCAGGATGATCGTAAAGGGGCCGTCGTTTGTGAGGCTGACCTTCATGTCCGCCCCAAACTGCCCCCTCTCTACTGTAGGCACTGTCTCCCTGCACTTTCCGATAATGTATTCGTACATCTCCTCTGCCATGGCCGGATCCCCCGCCTCGATAAAGCTGGGGCGGTTCCCCTTTTTGCAGTTGGCATACAGGGTGAACTGGGAGATGAGGAGAAGACTTCCTCCCACCGTGTCCAGAGACAGGTTTGTCTTTCCGTTCTCGTCCTCAAAAATGCGCAGTCCCAGCATCTTTTTCACCATCTTGTCCGCAATTTCCCTCGTGTCGCTGTCTGACACGCCGATCAGCACCATAAAGCCTTTTCCGATCTCTCCGATCGTCTGGCCCTCCACCTTCACGTCCGCATTTGTGACGCGCTGTATTACAAAACGCATATTCCTTCCTCCTTTACGCTGTCTTCTATCATCTATGAAACGGAGGAAAATGTCAATACTCTCTTTATTCCTGCTCCCCTCTCTTCTTTCGGATATAGGACTCAACTTCACTTTTTTCAATCCCCAGCGAGACAGCGAGCTCGCCAAAAAGGTTTTCCTGGGCTGCGTGCAGGCAGCGCTCATCACCTGCGGTCACTTTTTTCCCCTGGGCCAGTCTCTTTTCCCTGCGGACATTGATGGTCTTGATCACCCGCACCCACTGCCTCGTGTCGCAGGTTTTCAGCGCCCTTTTCAAAGTTTCTTCTCTCTGCCGTTCATTATCGATAGGGATCATGTCCATCCCGTCAATCTCACCGATGAGCTGCTCCGCTTCCTGCCTGGAGATGACATACCGCATAATGATCTTCTCACTGTCTGCCGGCACATAGACCACACCTCCCTTTGAGTACAAAGGTGACAGTGTATAGTAATCCCTTCCGGCAGACGCTTCCGCCAGACGGATGGGACCTATGCTTTCCACCCTGCATACGCCGTGCTGCCCGCAGACAATATACGCTCCTGTCTCAAACATTCCCATTCTCCTTTCTTTCATATTAAAGAGTATTCCCCAAAATACTGTTACATAAAAATCCGCCTATCCACTGATGTGGTAGACGGATTTTTATCTCTGTCTTTATCTGTATTTTATCAGACAAATCTGTTTTGCGTAAGGCTTTTCCAGAAAATATTTTATTTTCAGCATTTTTGTGAACATCACAGCGTCGGCGATCGTCTATTTTTACCCGGTTTTTCCGGGAGCTGCGCCAGTATGATCGCCGCAAACATCAGGATACAGCCCACTCCTTCCCTCACCGAGAGACGCTCTCCCAGGATTACCCATCCGGCCAGCACGGAAATGCAGGACTCCAGGCTCAGGATAAGGGAGGCGATCGTCGGATCCATGTTTTTCTGTCCGATGATCTGCAGTGTGTAGGCCACGCCGCAGGACAGGACACCCGCATACAGGAGGGGGCCCCAGCTGCGCGCGATTCCCTCCACCGTGGTGGTCTCAAGGGCGGCCATGGGAAGCATGGACAAAATGCCCGCTACAAAGAACTGGATACAGGACATTTTCACCCCGTCCGTTCTGGGCGCAAAATAGTCGATGATCAGGATATGAGCGGCAAACAGTAGGGAGCCTATGAACACATAGACATCGCCCCGCCCCACGCTGAAGGACTCTGTGATACACAGAAAATAAAGTCCCGCGAGGGCCATGGCCACCGCCAGCCACACCTTCCAGCCGGTCTTTTTTCCCATAAAGATGCCCAGCACCGGCACCAGGACAATGTAGAAGGCAGTCACAAACCCGGCCTTCCCCGCCGTGGTGTACTGGATGCCGATCTGCTGCATGCTGCTGGCCGCGAACAGGGCCAGCCCGCAGCATATCCCCCCGACTATCAGGGTCCTTGTGCTCCCCTCCTCCCCGGATGTCCTTTTATTGACCTTTCCCAGAATAAAGATGCAGGGAAGGAGCGCCACTCCGCCGATGAGAGAGCGGATGCCGTTGAACCCAAAGGGCCCCAGGTAGTCCATTCCCATACTCTGGGCAACAAAGGCGGTTCCCCAGATAAATGCTGTCAGGAACAGCATACATGCGTTTTTTCTCCTCATATTTTCTCCTTTAGTACTCTGTCAGGTATTTCATGTGCAACAACCCGTTCAGTATAGCATATTCATGTTTTTTTTCAAATGGTGTATACTAAAGAAAATACAGGGTCTAAAACGCGGTAGCGCATACAGGCAGGAACCAGGAGGAGCCCATGTGGAAGTACAGACGTTTTTTCTTGATATCCGGAATACTGATGCTGGCATCGGAGCTGTGGAAGCAGTACACCCTGACCTTCCCTATCGGCGGCGGCAGCTACAACTGGTGGTATTTCCCCTTCCAGCTCTGCAGCATCCCCATGTACGTCTGTCTGCTCCTGCCCTGGGTCCACAGCCGGCGTCTCCGTCAGGTCCTCACCGCCTTTCTGGTGGATTTCGGCATGCTGGGCGGTATCTTCGCCTTCTTTGACACCAGCGGCATGCACTACGGATATCTCCCCCTCACGGTCCACTCCTTTGCCTGGCATATCCTTCTTATCCTCCTGGGTCTTGCCGCGGCTCTCTCGGACCGCTGCGCTGCCGCGTGGAAGGATTATGCCGGGAGCGCCTGCCTCTATCTCGCCTGCTGCCTGGCCGCTACAGGGATCAATCTTCTCTTCGACCGGCACGGCACCATCAACATGTTCTACATCAATCCGGACTATCCCATGACCCAGAAGGTGTTCTCAGATATCGCCGCCGTCCTGGGAGACACCGCGGGCATCCTTATCTACATCAGTGCAACGCTCGCGGGCGGGGCTGTCTTTCATCTGGGCTGGCGAAGTTTTGCTCTAAAGTCTATAGGAAATCCCAATCGCTCCAGTTTATAGATATTATAAATATAATTATAGATGTCATCAATTTGACCACAAAACCACGTAGACGTACAATAGATTTATACCGAAATCAGATCAGGAGACTTGCTATGGAAACTGAAACTCCCCTTTTAATCATAAACAACATCTATAAATCCTTTGGGCATGTACAGGCCTTAAGAGGTGCCTCCTTTTCTGCCCCCAGGGGCAAGGTGACTGCAATTGTAGGGGATAATGGTTCCGGAAAGAGTACTCTTGCAAAAATCATATCCGGCTGCCTGAAGCCTGACTCCGGGGAGATTACCATCAACGGCAGGACCTATCCTTCTCTCACGAACCATCAGGCCATATATGAAGGGAACATCGGGACTGTCTATCAGGATCTGGCGCTGGACAATCTGAAGAACGCCTATGAAAACATCTTTCTCGGAAGGGAGGATATTCATTTCGGCGTTTTTCTCAACAGAAAAAAGATGAAAGAAAAGGCTGCTGCACTTTTCCAGGCCCTGGCAATTGACATCCCTGACATGGAACTCCCTGTGGGCAGCATGTCCGGAGGGCAGCGACAGGCTATCGCCATCGCAAGAGCCATTGATATGGACAGGCAGATTCTGATTTTTGATGAGCCCACTTCTGCTATGGGCATGAAGGAGACTCAACATACCATGGATCTCTTTCAAAGATTAAAGGATGAGGGGAGGACCATCCTCCTCATCAGCCACAACCTGTTTCAGGTATTTGATATTGCAGACCGTATTGCAGTTCTGGATAAGGGACGTTTTGTAGACACATTTTCCACAGCCGAAAGCAGCCCCCAGAAGCTGCATGATCGGATCGTAAAGAAAGAAATGGAGCTTGAGCAATGACAAAATATATTGAGAAAAACAGCCAGCAGCTATTTCTTATGATCGTAATTGTTATAATAGGTGCTTTTCTGACCATAAAAAGCGAATATTTTCTTACTCCTTCAAATCTGATCAATATTGCGGACTCCTGTGGCTATCGCCTTATCATGGCTGTAGGGATGACCTTTATCATGGCGTCCGGCGTCATGGATCTGTCGGCTGGTTCCACTGTATCACTTGCAGGTGTCATCATCGCCTGGATGCTGCACGCAGGGGCAGGAATTCCCCTGTCTGTGGTGGCCGGACTGCTGACCGGAGTGACGGCCGGTGCGTTGAACGGTCTGCTCATCCACTACACAAAAATCAGTTTCTTTATCATCACACTGGCTATGAGCGGTATGCTCCGCGGCATTTCACTGATCATTACGGGCGGACGGCCTATCACACGATTTGGAGCGGCCTTTATGACGATTGGCACAGGCAGGCTGGCAGGGATCCAGATTTCTGTATGGATAGCAGTCATCCTGACACTGGCCGCCGCGGTTATCCTGAACTGCACAAAATGGGGCAGCTATATCAAAACTCTCGGGAGTAATCCGGAGGCTCTCCGGAAATGCGGCATAGGCACAGCCGGATACCGTATTTCCGTACAGGCTGTCATGGGGCTTGCAGCGGCTATTACGGCTGTCATCATCACGGCCAGACTTAATTCTGCCGAGCCCAATGCAGGTATGGATATGGAGCTGGATGCCATCACTGCTGTTGCGATGGGTGGCACACCTATCACAGGTGGAAAGGCCTGCATCAGCGGCACTATGCTGGCCGTTATCATTCTGGGTATCATCCGAAACGGCCTTACACTTATGAGCATTTCCTCAGATTACCAGCAGTGGATCACTGGATTTTTATTGCTGATCTCTGTCCTCGTATCAGGGATCAGGATTAAAAATACAAGACAAAACACACAAGAAAAGGAGAATGAGTAATGAAAAAACTACTTAGTATCTTATTGGCAGCAGTGCTGGCCATGTCTCTGCTTGTCGGATGCTCCGGCACAGGCAGCAACAGCAGCACAGAGGACACAGATGAGGCACAGACCACCGAAACGGAAGAAACTTCCTCCAGCGTTGTGGATCAGATGCTGGCAGATGTGGAGGCCGAGATGGACAGCCAGCTCGGAGAGGTCCCGGAAAAAAGCGCCGGTGAAAAAGTTGGTATTCTGATCAGCTCCACTTCCAATGAATTCTGGGCTACTATGAAGACGCGCTACGAAGAAGCTGCCGCGGACGCAGATCTTGACATAGAAGTATACGAGGCTTCTGCCGAAGATGACGCCGAGGGGCAGCTGGATGCACTTAACACTATGGTATCCATGGATTTCGATGTGATCATCCTCTCACCCATCAACGGTACCAACCTGATTCCCGGCATCGTGGCCGCCAATGAGAAGGACATTAAGGTTATCAACCTTGGCCCTGGCGTAGATGAAGCTGCTCTGGAAGAAGCAGGCGGGCATCTGGATGCCAAGATCACTGTCAATTTTGAGGATCAGGGAAAAATGGTGGCGGAAGATATCGTAGAAAGACTTGACGGCGAAGGTCAGGTAGCCATTCTGGAAGGTCTCGCAGGCGCTGCACAGAGCGAGGGACGTGTAAAAGGCGCCGAGGATGTATTTGCACAGAACGAGGGGATTGAGGTCGTAGCAAGCCAGGACTGCAACTGGGATACAGATACAGCCTACGAGGCAACCCGCGATATCATGACTGCCAACCCGGATGTAAAGGCAATCTTTGCCTGCAATGACAATCTTGCTCTTGCAGCCGTACAGGCCCTGACAGAGCTGGGCAACAGCGACGTACTGGTATACGGCGTGGACTACACCTCTGACGCGAAAGCTGCTATCGAGGATGGTACTATGATGGGCTCCATGACCTATTCAAGCGCTATCTACACGAAAGCTGCCATCTCCATGGCTATGAATCTGGCACAGGGCGGCAGCTATGACGAGCCCCTGTATCTTCCTCTGACACTGGTGACACAGGACAATGTGGCAGACATGGACGGTTGGAAATAGGCCATGAGACATCTGATCGAAACCGCTCTTTTAACTCACGGTCTGTCGTCACTGTCCAATGAATACATAAAAAAGCAATGGCCGTTTAAGGAAGCAAACCTTGCTTATCTTGAAAATGGCACGGTGAAGACAGGCACTATAGAGGATTACCTGAAGCTGCGGGAACATCCGGAACAGATAGCACGCATTGACTGCACTGCTCTGGAAAGCGCAAAAGCGCAGGGATTGTCCGGAGCTTTCACGGCCTCTGCCACCATGGCTGTGTGCCGTGAGCTGGACATACCTGTGGCAGTCACTGCAGGTATGGGCGGCATTGGCAATGTAGAAGGGGAAGAGCTTTGCCCAGATCTTCCTGCACTTGAAAGGATACCTGTCATCCTGATTTCAACAGGTCCAAAGGATATGCTGGACAGGACAGCAACTTTTTCCTGGCTCCGTGAGCACGGTGTTTCCGTAAAGGGGATCAACACCAGTTCCTGTACCGGTTACGTTTTTACCGGCACTCCTCTTCCTCTGGAACCATTTGACAGGAGTCTGCCCATCGCCGCTCCGCTTCTCCTCATCAACGAGATCCCTGTATCCGACAGGATCACTGACAGAGAAATACTGACAGAAGCCATTCAGGCAGGGCACCAGGCAGCTGCAGAAGGGAAAGCTTATCATCCTGCTGCCAACAGACGCATCGATGAACGCACAAACGGGTATTCTTCCAGAATTCAGCTGGCTTCTCTGATTGAAAATGCCCGTGCTGCCCAAAAGCTTCCTTAAAAACATAATAAAGGGAAAAATTGACACAGGGCCATACCGCTCTTCAGATTTTACAGCGGTATGGCCCTCTTTTGTTATCACACGGTTTTCACCGGCACCTTGATCTTCACTACATAGTCCTCCTCCCCGGCCCCCGCGATGTAGCTTATCATGTCGTACACATAACAGTCCCCTGCAATCTCCAGCCTTTCTCTCTCCGTGAATTTCAGCAGCTTCTCAATACTTTTCCCAAAGGAATTGTAGGCTCCCTTGTGCATGACTGACGCGAAAGTCCCGGCCGGCTTTCTCCTGACGTCCTCTCTTCTCCGCCACTCATCTGTCCATATATTCTCCGGTATCTTTGTAAAGAGAAAGCTTTCTTTGAGCTCTCCCTTCTTCAGCGTCTCATGCAAAATAATGGAGCCCACAAAGGCATGATTGCGAATGCCGTGAGCCTCGCATTTACGGATATGCTCACCCAGCAGCCGGGCCGGAGCGGCGGTGCTGTCCCACTCTCTGTATCCAAAGTCCGTGACCAGCAAATACTCGTCTTCATCCCGCTCTATCCTGGGAACGCCGTACCGGGCATCCAGAGCCTCCTCCGTGATCTGCACCAGCTCCTGCATAAAGCCTGAGAGCTCCTCCAGCTTCCTTTGCTCCTCTTTGATCCTGCGCTGCTTTTCCCTGAACATCTCCAGGAAATACGCAGTGTCAAAATTGCGAAAGCATTTCCGTATATCCTCCAGGGAGCTGCCGGTGTATTTCATGGTCTGGATCAGGTCAAAGTCATAGAACTGGGCAGCCGTGTAATACCGGTAGCCATTGTCCCCCACACAGGCGGGCTTCAGTATGCCAATCCGGTCGTAATGGAAGAGGGTCTCTTTTGTGGTGCCGCACAATGCCGCAAACTGTCCTGTTGTAAAAAACCGTTCCGTATTCATGCTCCCTGGTCCTTCCTTCTTTTTTCTCTTGACTATTGTGTTACCCTATAGTTTACCATTCCTTTTTGAGGAGAACAAGCATTTATGAATACAGATAACTACAATACAAAAAACACAACCCATCCACAGCAGGACACCCCTCCGGGCAGCACCGGGGAGCACAACCGGATGTTCGGAGGGATGCCGCCCACCAGGCTCTTCTTCCGCTGCGCCATCCCCAACATGATCAGCATGGCAGTCGTCTCCATGTACACGATTGCCGACGGGATCTTTGTGGGCTACTATATCGGTGCGGAGGCTCTGGCCGCCATCAACCTGGTCATGCCTCTTATCATGATGAGCTTTGCTTTTTCAGACATGGTAGCCGTGGGCTCCTCTGTCCAGATTGCCATCTGGCTTGGAAAGAAAGATGAAAGGATGGCAGGGCGCATCTTTTCCACCGCCTGCCTGCTGATCCTTATTTCTGCCCTGGTCATGGGGACGCTGGCCTGGCTGTTTTCCTATCCGCTGGTGCATCTGCTGGGAGCCTCCGGGGAAGTGGCAGACCTGGCAGTAAAATACATGCGGGTCTATGCAGCCTTCTCTGTCCTTATCATGCACTTTTTTGCCGTGGACAATTATCTGCGCATCTGCGGGAAGGTCCACTACAGCATGGCCATGAACGTGGGCATATCTCTGGCAAACATTGTGCTGGACTGGCTCTTCATCGGCGTCCTGGGCTGGGGGATCGAGTCTGCCGCCCTGGCCTCCTGCCTCAGCCTGATGTGTGGGAACATCCTCTGCTTTCTCCCGTTCTTCGCCGGAAAGCTGCCCCTTCATTTCATGCGGCAGTGGATCAGACCCGGACTGCTGGGGAATATCATCGCCAACGGGAGCTCGGAGTTTTTCAACAACATCTCAGGCTCTGTGTGTATGATCATCTTCAACGCTGCTCTCCTGTCCGCCGGAGGATTTATGGCAGTGGCAGCCTTCAGCATCATCATGTACGTGGACAGTGTGGTAAAGGCATTGCTTTTTGGTATGGGCGATGCCCTGCAGCCGGCTATCAGCTACAATTACGGGGCGGGAAGTCCCGCGCGGATCTGGGCGATCGAGAGGAGGGTCCAGGCTGCCGGGCTGCTGCTGGCTCTTTTGGTGCTCGCCTTCATGCAGCTTGGCGGCGAAGCGCTGATCGGACTCTTTGCAAAGGAGGATGCGGAGCTGCTCAGCATCAGCGTCAGAGGCATGCGTCTTTTCTCCCTGTCCTACCTGTTTACATGGTGCGCCATTTTGTCCGGCTCCTTCTTCACCGCTCTGAACCGGCCCGTCTTCTCCCTTATGACTGCCGCAGGGCAGACCCTGCTGTTCCCTGTGCTCTTTCTCTCTGTCCTGCCCCGGTTCCTTGGGCTGGACGGTATCTGGCTGTCCCCGGTACTGGCAGGGGCTGCCTCCTTCCTGGTCTGCCTCCTGTTCCTGCTGGACACCAGCCGGCGCCTGTCCTCCGGGTCCGGACAGCAGGCACAGCGGCCGCTGTGATTTTGACCTTTTCAGGAAAAAGAGTTATAATACATTCCGTAGCAGATCAAAGACCAGCCTGCTTACATGCAATGTGTGATCGAAGGAGGTAATCAGTCATGAAAAAGAATAACAGAGCATCACATACAGCTCAGGCGACCAAATCCATTGTCACAACAAAGGACACTACCAAGGCTATCGAGACAAGAGCCGGCGTCTTAAAGGATGCGCCCGAGACCCCGAAGAGCGAACTGAAGACACAGATATTTCTCCAGTATCTGGGAACAGAGTGCAGCACCGATGATATCCTTGCAAGGATCAAGGATATCTGGACAAAGGACATGGGCAAAAAAGCCGAGGATATGAAGACCATCAACGTATATCTCAAGCCTGAAGAGATGGCCGCCTACTATGTGATCAACGGAGAGACAACCGGGAAAATCGCTCTGTAAACATTTTCACAAAAGGACACTCCCGGCAGATGCGCAAAACGCCGCATCTGCCGGGAGTTTTTCTACTCCACCCCTGAAAGCCGCATCATCCTGTCGTATGTAAAATGATTGAACACAGCGATGGTCCTCCCTACTCCGACCATAGCCAGGACCGTCCCTATTCCGATCCCCACCAGCTGCCCCGCGAAGCCAAGGCTCACCGTGGTGGTGATGGCGATGTTGGTCAGGCCAAAGCAGTTCTTTGTAAATCCCACGCTTTTGCGGATACAGTCCGCTATGGCCTGCACGATGCCGTCTCCCGGGTTGGGGATGATGCGCATGTTCAGTGACATAGCCGCCCCGATCCCGGTCAGCACGATGGCAGCCACGAGGATAAGGACCCGCAGGGCCATCTGTCCTGGCGTGTCCTTTCCCTCCCCGTACAGGTCCGGGATCACCGCCGAGAATACGTTCATGAATCTGGTGAACACAAGGCTCAGCGGTATCTGAAGCAGATCCATGAGCACTGTCAGCCTCCTGTCTATCCTGTTTGCATGGGCAAGGACGGCTCCCTCCTCACCGGACGTCCTCCGGCTGCGGACAAGATGCAGGCAGATCTGGATGACAACAAAAAGGCTGTACAGGACGAGCGTCATATTTCCAAAATTCTGTCCGGAGATGACCGAGATACTGTATGCAACGGAAATGATAGGCGATACACCCAGGCCGGTCTTTGTGTTCAGCGTAAGGCCCAGCGCCAGGACAAGAAGTCCCAGAAGATAGAAAAGCACACGGAACCAGATGCTTCTGTTGATCTTTTTCAAGTAAATCCCTCCTATTTTCTGCTCCGGTATCCTATTCTAAGGACTTTTGAAAAATCTGTCAAATCCGGATTCGGAAGGACCTTCCCTCTTTCAGACAGGACTTTGGATCCTCACGTCATACAGGTCCTCAAAAGGGATTTTGGTATCCACCACCTTCAGAAGCCGGGCCGTCCCGTCTATCCTGGACACCATCCCTGTCACCTTCAGATACTCTCCATCGCAAAAGTAGATGACTGTCACCATATCATTTTTCCTGACCTGCCTGAGTGTGCGGTCCAGCTCCTCTCCCCGCTCCTCGGAGAGCTCCGCTTTGGGCACTGTGATCTTTTCCTTTCTCCTGAGCGCCTCCTCATATCCTTTCAGGGCCGCGAAGGGCATAAACTGCTTTGCCCTGTCCCGGGGGCACATCCCGCCCCGCCCGTTTCTGTACGCCATTTTCGCTCTCCCCTTTCTACACTCCGCTCCTGTGGCCCCCAATCTGGCGGTTCCTCTCCATGGTCGTGGCTCCCTCCTGCAGGTCCATGCCCCTGACCACCGCATTTTTCCCGTATTTCTCTTTGATCTCCAGGAGGGCCTTCTGCATCCGCAGCTCCCGGTCCAGCTCTTCCGGGTCTGTAAAGAGGTCGTACTGCCTTAACGCCTCGTCCACCACATGATTGTATGTGACGCTGAGCCTTCTCACCGGCGTGCGGCGGTCCACGATCCTGTCGTAGAGCCGGGCCGTGCAGGCCATGAGCTGGCGGGAGGAGCTGGTCGTCAGAGTCATAGGCTCTGTGCCGTGGGCAGACCTTTTCTCCAGCCTCCCGCTGTACCCTACATGGAGAGTGACCGAGTCTGTTACAAGCCCCTTCTCCACCAGCTCCAGGCTGAGCAGGTCCGCCATCTCCCTGGCCGCCAGCCTGCCCTCCTCAAAGCTGTAATCCCGGGGCAGCACCTGCCCGTTGGAGACAGAGCTGGACCTGGGCCTGTAGGCCTTGATATCTTCCATCGTGGCGGTCTCCCTTCCCCAGGCGTGATCGATGAGGAGCTCCGCGTCAACGCCGAACAGGCTGTACAGCAGTCCCTCATCCGCGTGGGCCACCTCCTCCATGGTCGTCAGGCCGGACTGAGCAAGCCGCCTCTGTATCCCGCTTCCGATCCTCCAGAAGTCCGTCAGCGGCCTGTGCCGCCAGAGCTGCCTCCTGTAGCTCTCCTCGTCCAGCTCCCCCATATGCCTCTCCGAGTGCTTTGCCGTGATATCCATGGCGATCTTGGCAAGATATAGGTTGGTCCCTATCCCCACCGAAGCGGTGATGCCTGTGGTGTCGTACACATCCTCCATGATCTTCATGCCGAGCTCTCTCCCGCTCATCCCATACATGTGAAGATACCTGGTCACATCCATGAACACCTCATCAATGCTGTAGACGTGGATGTCCTCCTTTGAAATATATTTCAGATAGATACTGTATATCTGCGCCGACCGGTCAATATAGAGCTGCATCCGGGGCGGCGCCATGATATAGCTGATCCCCTCCGGGATCTCAAACACCCTGCATCTGCCCGGCACCCCCAGCGCTTTCATGGCCGGGGACACAGCCAGACAGATGGTCTTGTCAGTCCTCTCCGGATCAGCCACCACCAGGTTGGTGGTCATGGGGTCCAGCCCTCTCTCCCGGCACTCCACGGAAGCGTAGAAAGACTTCAGGTCTATACACACATATGTCTTTTGTTTTCCGGTCTGAACGCTCCCAGCAGTGTTCTCCATCTGAAATCCCCTCCTGTCATTTTCTCGAACATATGTTCTTATTTTGATTATAACAGGAGAGGGGAAGATTTTCAACTGGGGATTTTTGACAGAAAAAAAGTGACACCCACCCATCAAAAACAAATCGGTTCCGCGCCACTTTTTCTTTCCGCTGTACTTTCTCTATTTACCTTGCTTTTTCAGCCGGATCCACTCTTTCCAGCTTTCCTCCTCGGGCTGATCCGTCCTGTCCCTCAAAAATTCATAGACTTTCCCGACATGCTCCGGATCCTCCTCCAGGATATCCGCCGTTTCCCCCGCGCTGCATCCCTTTATCATCTTCCTGCGAATCATCAGAAACATCTGATATTCCCGTCCCTCTGCGCGTCCCTCTGCCAGGCCCTCTGCACGTCCCTCTGCACGTCCCTCTGCACGTCCCTCTGCACGTCCCTCTGCACGTCCCTCTGCCAGGCCCTCCTCACGGGCCCGCCTTTTCTCGATGATCTTCTCTTCCCACTCCTGCATATATTTCACTCCAATCTCTTCGCTCGATTTGATCATGGCGATCCTGCGCTGCAGCTCCTGTATTTTCTGGCTGCGGCAGGAGCTGCTGACCTCCTCTGTGGTGTGCTCTATGTACCGGAGCAGCTCGATCAGCTCCTCTGACACCCCCGCAGGGTCCGTCCCCCTGGTGTTCAGGAAAATCCGACACGCTCCGTCCTCCAAGGCGATCTCCGGCTCCTCGTCACACCTCATGCGGAAGGTATAGCGGTACCGTCCCTTCCCGAACAGGTCAAAGGGAGCGATCATGATCGTGTACACATCGTTCATCCGGTCAAAGTCCACCTCCCCCGGCTCCAGAAGCTTGGTGTCGATCATGCCCTGGTACAGACGGCTGCGGCGGGGAAGGTTTTTTGTGTCCTCCCTCTGCACCTCCGCATCGTAAATCGTCTCCTCCGTATCCATGGCCCAGACGTCCATGCGGATGAAGCGGAAGAGGGGAGAACTCCTCTTTTCCTTCTCTGCCTGGGGCGGGTATTTGAGGAGGATGTCCCTCCCGAGGATGATCTCCAGGATCATCTGCATGATAACGGGATCCTCCATAGCCTCCGCAAACAGGAAGCGGTCCAGCAGGTTCAGGTCCTTCAGTGCTTTGTGAAACGCCATTCTCATTCTCCTTTCATTATAAACGGCAATGCACAAGTTGACAATAAAAACCTGAAAATCAGACTGCTCCCGTCAAACCTGTGCGTGAACAAGTGCTGTGAGGGGTAGACAAATGGATAGACACTCCTCGAAAAAAGACTTCATAAGATGTTGCCAGAGACTGCTCCGGCCAAAGATTTTCCTTCACATAAAGAAGTAAGCAAAGATTAACATATCCGCGCACAAAAGTCAATCAAAATCCAAAAACACGAGCCAAATATGAAGTTCAAAACAAAATCAGCCGAAGGACAGAGCCATTTCATAGAAACGGCCTGTCCTCCGGCACGGTTTTTCCTGTTTTCCTTTTTCTGTTCCGTTATCTCTACTCCATCCGCAGTCTCTCCACCACACTCTGCTTCTCCAGGTTCAGGAAGCACAGGCAGGGGATGAGGACTGCCAGGATGAAGAGCAGCGGCGTACACACACCCAGGGGCAGAAGCGTAAAGCGGAAGGTGGAAAAATCATCCGCCGCCGTCACGGCCCGCACGCCGATGCCCACCGCCAGGGCGCTCACAATCCAGGAGGCAAGAAGGGTCAGTCCTGCATAGTACAGTCCCTCATACACAAGCATCCGTCGGAGCTGCCGCTTCGTCATGCCCACGCTCTGTATCATGGCGAACTCTCTCTTCCTGGAGACGATGGCCGTGATCATGGAGTTGGCAAAATTCAGCACGCCCACCAGGGCGATGATGACGCTGATGGCATTTCCCATGACCGCGGAGGACCTGGTCTCCTCCTCGTACTGCTGCGCCATAGTCTGGCGGGAGGTGACGGGAAGCGTCCTGTCCACGGAGGCGGTGTACCCGTCCAGCAGCTCCTGCATGGCATCCACCTGGTCCTCCTCCACATTGACGTAGAGCCTGCGCATGGTATTGTCCGGATACAGCTCCCGGAAGGAGTCAGAGGGGATGACATACTCCATCTCAAGGCCTGTATCCTCCCCCTCCTCCAGGGCTCCGTCCATGACGGAGGCATCCGGCAGCACCACCGCCATCACCTGGTAGGTCCTGCCCTCCAGCTCCACGGTCTGGCCGACAGAGGCTGCGGGCAGCGTCTCCTGGCGGTCCGCCTCCTCTCTGGATAGGGACGCGGTGGATACGGCCAGGACGTACTCTCCCGTGGCAAATGCCTCCGGGTCAAAGGAGCCTGCCAGGATGTGGTCCTCATCTGTCATCGCCTCCAGAGGGATCCCATCCAACCCGAAGAGGGTGACTGTGGCCCGCTTCTCTCTGATGGAGTTCTCCGCGTCCTGGGCTCCCTGTGCATCGTAGCTGGCCCAGTCAGCCAGGACGTCTTCATTGTAGTAGGCGGCCAGATCAGCGGCTGTCCCGTCGTCCATCTGCCAGATAAGCTGGTGGGACCAGGCGTGGCCGGTCTCCTCCACCCCGTCTGCCTGCTCCACCTGGCTCACAAGCTCCTGATCCAGCGTGGTGCCCTGGGGATCGTAGCCTCCCGTGTAGTCCTCGCTGGAGGCATCGGAGAGTTCAAAGTCGGCGATGGTCAGGCCGGAGAGATATTTCTCCATGTCAAAAGCCGCATTTTTGGCGTAAAAGCAGCTCAGCAGCACAAGCCCCAGGGACAGGGAGCAGACCACCAGGGCCGTCCGCTTTTTGTTCCGCCCCAGGTTGGCCCAGGCCATCTCGTGGAGGGAGGCGCTCCCCCGCCTCTTTGCCGTCTTCTTCGCCTTGTCCGGCGCGTCGCAGGCCCGCAGGGCCTCCACAGGAGACACCTTCCCCGCAAGGCGGGCCGGGCGCAGGCAGGAGATCAGGACCGTAACCCAGGCAAAGAGGGCCGACCCGATGAATATCACCGGGCTTACCGAGACCACACTCTCCCCCTCCATCATGCCAAGGAGGATGGGGACAAGGAGAAAGCCAAGGCCCCAGCCCAGGACCAGACCGATGGGGATACCGGTGAGGCAGAGCCTGTCAGCCTGTCCGTAGATCAGCCTGCGAAGCTGCCTTTTCGTCATGCCCAGCGTCTTCAGCTTGCCGTAGAACTGCACATCCGCGGTGACGCTGATCTGGAAAATGTTGTAGATGATGAGATACCCCGCCACAAAGACAAGGATCATCCCCAGGTACATAGGAAGGCTCTCCGAAAAGGCCGTGGCCCCCATCTCCGGCGAGTAGGCCAGGTTCACACCGTACTCCAGCCCGATCAGGTCTGTGTCTGCCAGGATGCCATCCATGGTCTCCTCGATATCTCTGTCACTGTATAGACTCACCTGGGCCATATGGGTGCCAAGGACCTGCCCCTCCGCAGGGCCGTCGGCGCCTCCTGTCATCTGGTCTGCAAAAGATCTGGATACCCAGGCCATGCTGGCGTAGCTGGAGGCATTCCCCTCCCAGAAGCCGCAGAGGGTGAAGGTGGAGGCTGTGGTCTCCTGGCTGTTCAGATCCGGCCGCCACTCAAGCGTCACCTGCTGCCCCAGCTCGTGGGGAACTCCTAAGTGATCCAGCACTGTGGTGTCCACCGCCAGCTCGCCTGCCGCCTCCGGCATCCGGCCGGTGTCAGGCCAGGCAAAGGAGTGGGAGGCGTAGGGATCGTCCGCCCAGCGGATCTCGGTCTGATGACCCTGCAGCTCTCTGTTTTCCGCCACTCCCAGTACAATGCTCTCGCCCACCTCCTTCACGTCCGGATGAGCGTCGATGAGAGCCGCTTCCTCCTCCGTAATACTCTTAAAAGAGGCCTGGGCGTCGTAGCCGGTCTGGCGGAAGGTCATCTCCACCATGTTTTTGCTCATGCTCTGGGCCAGCGTGAACAGAGTGGTGAACATGAGCGTGGTCATGAGGATGGCCAGCACAGCCACTAGGCGTCTTGACCTGATGAGAGATGTCGCTGACCAGCTCCTGGATAGTCTGCTTGTCCCTCTGGCTCTCCCTTCTGGCCTCCCTTGCAATATCATAAAACTGCAGGAGCTTCCCCTGCACCTTTGCTGTCAGGCTGTCCTCGTAAATCTGGGGCCACCTGTCCGGCTCCCCGGCGATGAGGCTGTCCAGGATGTCGCAGAGGGAGTCGGCAAAATCCGCCACCTGCCGCCGCACCCAGGCCCGCCACAGAGCCGCCAGGAGAAAAAGGCCCGCACATATCCCAAGGAGCCCGTACCTCACCTCCCGGCGGGGGACATACGCCCACAAAAGCCATACCATGGCTCCGAATAAAACAGCCGCTCCAAGAAACAGAAGCGCCTCCTGGAGCCTTCTCCTCTTCTCTCTCATCTATCTTCCCCCTGTCCATATGTAGCCCATGCCCCGGACTGTCTTGATATAGGTGTGCTCCCCGTCCTCGATCTTGGCCCGCAGTCGGTTCATGGTGACGGTCAGCGTGTGGTCGTCGATAAAATTCCCCTCACTGTCCCACAGCTTTCCCAGGAGAGTCTGCCTGGTGAGCACATTTCCCCCGTTCTCTGTCAGCGTCCGCAGCAGCTTGTACTCGTTGGGGGTGATGGCAATCTGCTCCTCTCCCCTCCTGGCTGTCAGAGAGGCAAAATCCAGGCACAGAAAGCCATCCTCCCACCGGTCCTTCGGGGCAGGCTCCCTGCCGCCGGCATGCCGCAGGGCAGCCTCCACTCTCTTGAGGAGTATCTTCATGCTGAAGGGCTTTGTCACATAGTCGTCCGCTCCCAGATCAAAGCCTGCCACCACGTCCTCCTCCAGGTCATTGGCGGTGAGGAAGATGACAGGAAGGCCGGACTCCCTCTCCTTCAGCTCCCGGCACAGGTCAAACCCGCTGCCATCGGGCAGATTGACATCCAGTATGACCAGGTCAAAAGTGTCCTCCCCGGCAAGCTGCCGGGCTTTCTTTATATTGTAGGCGGCCACGGTGAGATAGCCGTTCATATCCAGTTCAAAACAAAGACCTGCGCTCAGCGTCAGGTCATCCTCCACTACCATGATCTTTTCCGCACTCATAACTTCATTCTCCTTGTCATTAAGATCCTGCAGCCGGCTTTACAGCGCCGACATCACCATTATATTTCCGCCGTCCCCAAAGGGCAAGAAAAAGCTCCCTCTGCCCGGAACTTTTTGATTTGCAATATCGGGAATCTATTGTACAATATCTGTGAGAGCTTAATGCGGGGAGGGCCTTCTGTATGCAGGATACATGGGAGAAGCGGCGAAAAAGGATTTTTGAGATCATAGAGGTGGGGACAGAATACGACTATGTCAGCCGCGCCTATGATTTCTTCAATGCCTTCTGCATCATCCTCAATCTAGCAGCCAGCATGGTCTACACCTTCGACGAGTACCGGACAGTCTTCGGCGGCGTCCTGATGCTCATAGAGCAGGCCACTGTAGCCATGTTCCTGCTGGACTACATCCTGAGGATCTGGACGGCAAAATACTTGTATCCGGCTGACAGCCAGCCCAGGGCTGTCCTGAAATATGCGACCTCCTTTACCGGCATCGTAGACCTTTTGTCCTTCCTTCCCCAGTATCTCCCCTTCTTTTTCCCGGCAGGGGCCATTGCCTTCCGTATGTTCCGTATCATCCGGATCTTCCGGCTGTTCCGCATCAACTCCTACTATGACTCCCTGAATGTGATCACAGAAGTCATTGTAAGCAAAAAACAGCAGCTTTTTTCCTCGGTCTTCATCATCCTCATGCTGATGTTCGCCTCCAGCCTGTGCATGTACAGTCTGGAGCATGAAGCCCAGCCAGAGGTCTTCTCCAACGCCTTCTCCGGGATCTGGTGGGCTGCGTCCACCCTTCTCACCGTGGGCTACGGCGACATTTATCCCATCACGGTACTGGGAAAAATGTTTGGCATCTTCATCGCCTTCCTGGGTGTGGGCATTGTGGCCATCCCCACGGGTATCATCTCCGCCGGGTTCGTAGACCAGTATTCCCGCATCAAGCGGATGAGCGAGTACGGGCAGGAGGCTGCCATCCATTTTATCCAGATCCATCTGACAGAGCAGGACAAGTGGGCCGGAAAGACCATCTCCCAGCTCCATCTGCCAGCCCGCGTCATCGTGGCTGCCATACAGAGGGAGCACAAGATCATCGTCCCCAGAGGGAGCATGATGCTGAAGCCCGGAGACGACATGGTGCTGGGCGCCGAGTCCTTCCACAACAACGAGGGTGAGCGCATCCAGCTCAAGGAGATGGTGCTCCAGAAGAACCATCCCTGGATCGGCCAGCGCATCCAGGAGCTGGACATCTCCAGAAAATCCATCATCGTCCTTGTAAAGAGAAAAGGCCGCACCCTGATCCCCAACGGGAATATGATCCTCAGGGAGCAGGACATGGTCATCTTCTATTCCCAGATACACATGGCCAGTGCCACGGAGATAGACGTGTAGCCTCCGGAGAAGTGTTTGCTTTTATACTGATTTTATTGAGATATTTTTTAAATTTCTAATTGACAAGATACAACTGGATATGATATAAATATCTAGTGACCGATTTAAGTCGGAAGCATGTACAGGGGATTGGTCAAATGGTATGACAGGAGTCTCCAAAACTCTTAGCGGGAGTTCGATTCTCTCATCCCCTGCTCCAGGAAAGGCCGGAAACGCTCATTCACAAGCGCTTCCGGCCTTTTTCTCACTGAAAGACTTAGCTTTCCTTTTCGATCAGCATCCACACCAATGTGGCGTCCTCCTCCGAGTCGTTCATGCTCTTGTGCAGCTCCCCGGCGGGGATGTAGGACGCGTCCCCCGGTCCCAGCTCCCTGATCTTGCCGCAGCTCTCACACTTGACTTTCCCGGATATGATATAGGAGTACTCGTCCCCTGTGTGGGCGGCAAAAGGCACCACCGTCCCCGGCGGGAACACGGCGTATCCCATGGACACCCGTCCGTCAGTGGGGCAGTCGGCCCCGAAGAAATCTGTCATCTCCACATGGTCTTCCCGCACTCTGACGGGCACCTCCTGATTTTTCCTGACGATCATAAGCCCGCCTCCTGTCTTCTCTTCTCTGTGAAGCCTGTGACCTCAAAGGTCTCCGGGTCCACAATGACACCGTAGTCCTCCCTGGCCTGCTCCAGGGAAATATATTCATTCTTCACATCCCAGGCCACGCTCTCAGGCTCCCTCTCCAGGGGATTGCCGTAGCCGCCTCCTGTGCAGGTCACCATGCGCACCACGTCCCCCTTATTCATGACGCGCCTTGCGGTGATCCCCATGGGGCCCTCCACCTTGCCGTCCGCATCATGGAACTCAAAATAATTGTAGGAGCCGTCTTTTCCGCCTGCCGCTCCCCAGGCCGGGAATTTGTTGCGGCCAAAGGAGGCGGTGAAGAGCTGTCCGTCTGTCATGGCCCGGTAGGAGCGGACCGCTCCGCTTCCGCCGCGGTATTTGCCGGCTCCGGTCCCGTCTGTGTGGAGGCTGTACTCATCCACCATGATCCCGTACCGGTTCTCCGCCATCTCCACAGGCACATTGTAGGTCTCTCCGTCACCCACGCAGAACTGTCCCACTTCTCCGTCCTTTCCGTCGCTTGCTCCCCAGCCGCCGCCGGTGGGCTCCACGATGAGGAAGGGCTCGCCGCTCCCCTGCTTTGTCCCTGCCAGGACCACAGAGCAGACGGAGAGCATATGGCCTGCGCCCAGCATCTCCGGGAAGACCGGGGCCAGAGCCCGCCACACTACGTCCGAGGAGTAGATCATGCTCTCAAAATAGCAGGATGTGGGCGCCGGCGCATGACATTTCAGCACAGAGCCGTCCTCCGCAAAGATCCGCATGGGCTCGAACACGCCGTCGTTGACAGCCAGCTCCGGCCCGAGGATGGACATGTAGATCACCTTCACTCCGGCACACAGGGAGCTGTAGCCCGTGTTGATGGGGCTGGCCACCTGGGGGCTGCTGCCGGTGAAATCCGCGATAAATTCGTCATCCGTGATGGTGATCTTCACCTTTACCTTCACCAGGTTCCCGTAGCCGTCGTCATCCATGTACTCTTCCATCTCCCAGGTCCCCTTTGGAAGCTCTTTGATGCGGTTGCGGGCAATCTTCTCCCCCTGGTCCAGGAGCCGCTTCATGGACTCCTTTACCACCTCCACCGTATATTTGTCGCAGAGCTCACCTATCCTCCGGTAGCCGGTCCTAAGGGACGCGATCTGTCCCCACATGTCTCCCTCGGAGGTCTCCGGGAAGCGCACGTTGCTCTTGATGGTCTCAAGAAGAGGCTGGCATATCTCTCCCCTGTCCAGCAGCTTTACGCCCGAGAACCTGAGTCCCTCCTGGAAGGCGTCCGAGGAGTCCGTGGTGAAAGAGCCCGCCGCCATGCCGCCCACATCAGACCAGTGGGCCTTGTTTCCGATAAACGCGATCAGCTCCTCCCTGTAAAAGACCGGCATCACCATGCCGATGTCGGAGAGGTGGGTGCCGCCTCCCATGTACGGGTCGTTGATCAGGTACACATCTCCCGGGTGGAGGTTTTCCTTCCCGTATTTTTCTATGATTTCCTGGATCATGGGCGCTATCAGGCCGATAAAGCCGCAGGCGCCGTTGCCCTGGGTCAGCAGCTTCCCGTTCACATCCGCAATGCCGCTGGCATAGTCCAGAGTCTCGTAGATGATGGGGCTCATGGATGTCCGGGCAAATGCGTAGAACACCTCATTGCTGACTGCGATCAGAGAGTCCTTTACAATGTCCAGTGTGACCGGACTTACTTTTACTTCCGCCATTACTCCTGCACCTCCGTTTCGATGATCAGATTTCCGTAGACATCCACAGTGACGCGCTGTCCCTTCGCCGCCACTGTGGAGGCTGCCGCTTCCTCCACGATGACAGGCCCGTCAAGGCTTGCGCCGCTGCCCAGCTTCTCCCGCAGGTAGACCGGCGTATCGATCCAGCCCTCCTCCTCAAAATAGACTCGCCTCGTCTCCTTCCTGGCGGTCTCCACCGGGCCCTCCTGGGGCGGGATGTGAGCCAGCTCCGGCTTTGTCAGCCGCCCGTACGCCACAAGATGCAGGTTTACGATCTCCGTGGGCGTGTCCGGAAGCCGGAAGGTATAGAAATGTTCATGGGTATCGTGAAATCTCCGGATGATCTCCTCCTTTGTCTCCTCGCTCCAGGGGATGGGCGGAACATTGACCTTCACCGTATGCTCCTGTCCCATGTACCGCATGTCCGCGATATAATTGCAGACAATATTTTCCTCCGGGATATTTTCTTTTTCAAACTGCTCCCGGGCCTGGGAGAGAAGGCCGGTCCACATGCCGTTCAGCTCTTCGGCAGTGACCTCGTTCATCCTGCGGATGTTGGTCTGGATATAGTCGTGGCGCACATCTGTCATCAGCATGCCCCAGGCAGAAAATACAGGCGCCGCGATGGGCACGATGACCTTGCGGATGTTCAGCTCCTTCGCCAGTCGGGCGCAGTGCATGGGGCCGCCGCCTCCAAAGGCCACCATGGTAAAGTCTCTCGGGTCATAGCCCCTGCGCACGGAGATCAGCTTCAGGGCATTGTACATATTGGCCTCCGCCACCCGGAGGATGCTCATGGCCGCCTCGTCCGTGTCCATCCCGAAGGCGTCTCCCACCTTTTCCTGGATGGCTCCCCGCACGGCGTCCATATCCACCTGGTTGTCAAAATTCTCCGCGGACAGCCGCCCTGTCACCAGGCAGGCGTCTGTGGTGGTAGGCTCTGTGCCGCCGATACCGTAGGCCACCGGCCCGGGAACCGCCCCCGCCGACTGAGGTCCCACCTTCAGGGAGCCGGCTTCGTCGATCCAGGCGATGGAGCCTCCGCCGTTTCCGATCTCCACGATGTCCACCACCGGGGCCATGATGGGATAGCCCGCATAGCTCTCCGTGCGCTCGATGCGGTACTCTGTGGTCACCTTCACCTCCCCGTTGTCGATGAGGGAGCATTTCGCCGTGGTGCCGCCCACGTCAAAGGCGATGATGTTGTTCTCCCCGATCATTTTCCCCAGGATGGCAGAGCCGTACACGCCCGCCACCGGTCCGGACTCCACCATGTTGATGGGAGTCTGCTTCGCCTGCTCAAAGGTGGTGGTGCCTCCGTTGGACTGCATGATATATTCCTTGGCATCGCACCCTGCCTCCTTCAGGCGCCGGTCCAGGTTGTCTATGTAAGAGGATGCCACGGGCATGACATAGGAGTTCAGCGCCACCGTGGAGGTGCGCTCATACTCTCTCCACTCCTTCGTCACTTCGATGGAGGAGGTGACGAAAACCTCCGGCCACAGCCTGCGGACCAGCTCCACCGTGCGCTTCTCGTGCTCGTCATTTGCGTAGGAGTTGATATAGCACACCGCGATGGCCTCCACCTGCTCCTTCTTAAAATACTCTACTGCTGCCCTGATGTCCTCCTCCGCAAGGGGCGTCACGACCTTCCCGTCATAGCTGACTCTCTCCGACACCTCCCGGCGCAGATACCGGGGGATAAAGGGCCTCGGCTTGGCAAAGACCATGTTAAAAAGGTCCGGTCTGTTGCACCTGGCGATCTCCAGCACATCCCGGAATCCCTTTGTGGTGATAAGGCCTGTCTTTGCCCCCTTGCGCTCTGTCAGGGCGTTGATGATGGTCGTTGTCCCGTGGATGAAATCCTCGATCTCCTCCGGACGGACCCCGCTCTTTTCAATCACCCGGATAACGCCCTCCTCAAAATTCGGCGGCGTGGTGTGACTCTTCGTCAGGATCGTCTTGCCCTGGTCATCCACAGCGACCAGGTCCGTAAATGTACCGCCAATGTCTGTCGCAACTCGCAATGTAATCCCACCTTTCTTTCTGGCTGTGTTTTCCGGCTATACGTAAAGCCGCAGGCTAAAATATAGTCGGTGTTACTATACATAAAAAGACCAGTTCCCGGTCCTCTATGTTCACGATGCTGTGCAGAAGAGTGGATGGATAGTGGATGGACTCTCCCTCTGTCACCACATACTCCTTCCCCTCCACTGTAAATTTTGCCGTTCCCTCCAGTATATAGATAAACTCCTCCCCCTCGTGGGTGCAGGGCTCAAAATCGCTTCTCAAAGGCTCCATCCGGAGCAGAAGACTCTCCAGCCTCCTCCCCTCAAATCTTCCGCTCAGGCGCTCATACCCCGCATACTTCTTCTCCAGGCCCATGATCCCGGTCCCGTCGCTCTCCCGGTGGACAAAGCTGCCATAGCTCTCCGGCTCATCGTCAAACAGGTCCCGCATGGTGATGTGCAGGGCCTCCGCAATCTTCTTGAGGGACACCAGCGTGATGGAGGAGACGCCCCGCTCAAACTGGGACAGAAAGCTCACGGACAGCTCTGTCCTCTCGCTCAGCTCCTTCAGTGTGATATTGTTTTCTCTGCGGATCTTCCGTATTTTACTGCTGACACTCTCCATATCTCTCCCTCAAATTCCATTGTATTTTCATTCTTCACAAAATAATTACAGTACTACTGTAATTATTTTATCTCTGCGCTATACAAAAGTCAAGCACCAGGACAAAGGTAAGCCCACTTTCTCAGTCCCTCTTCCTGTAAACCTCCCCGTCATACCCCGCACGCTTCTCTCATATAATGAAGAGACAACTGCAAGAGCAAGGATACAGCCCTATGTCCCGCAAAATAAAACTATTCCCCTGCCTCCGGGTCACACTTCTCCTGGCCGCCGCCTTTCTCCTCGGCCGCGCCGCCGCCCAGGTGACCTCCTCTGTCGCCGCCTCCCACTCCGGCCAGATCCAGTCCTCCGCTGAGGGAAACTGGGGCCTTGGCTTCCAGGAGGAGGGCCAGCCACCTGTGGGAAACGCCACCTCCCAGGAGCTGGCGCAGTACGATGCCTTCTATCTGGGAGACACAGATAAAAAGCGGATCTACCTGACCTTTGACGCAGGCTATGAGAACGGCAACACCGCACCCATCCTGGATGCACTGAAAAAGCACGAGGCCCCCGCCGCCTTTTTTGTAGTGGGTAATTTTATCTCCGAAAACCCGGACCTGATCCGCCGGATGGAGGAGGAAGGACACATTGTAGGCAACCACACCTCCACCCACCCCGATATGTCCCGGATCGCCACTCTGGAAGCCTTCCGGGAAGAGCTGGAGGGCGTGGAAGCATCCTATAAAGAGATCACAGGAAAGGAGATGACAAGATTTTACCGCCCGCCCCAGGGGAAGTACAATGTGGAAAATCTGAAGATGGCCAAGGAGCTTGGCTACCACACCTTCTTCTGGAGCCTCGCCTACGTGGACTGGTACCAGGACGACCAGCCCTCAAAGGAGGAGGCCTTTGACAAACTGCTTGGCCGCATCCACCCGGGCGCCATCGTCCTCCTCCACAGCACCTCCTCCACCAACGGGGAGATCATGGATGAGCTTCTGGAAAAATGGGAGGACATGGGCTACTCCTTCGGCTCCCTGGAAGAGCTGGCACAAAGGCGAGAGGCAGGATAAGAAAAGGCGGGCCCTGCGCCGGTGTGCCTTTCTCGGCACTCCCGGCACAGAAGGCCCGCCTTCTGCGCTTCTGTATTCCGTTTTCTGTAGCTGTTTCCGCCTCCGCCGTCTTAGAGGATATCAATGTACTCCCCTGCCAGGGCTTTGTTCATGCTGCGCACCGCGCAGAATTTACCGCACATGCTGCAGGTGTCGCTGTGGTCATCCTCCGGGCTCCTGCTGTCCCGGATCGCTTTTGCCGTCTCCGGGTCAAGGGCACACTCAAACTGCGCATCCCAGTCCAGCTTCTGCCTCGCCTCGGCCATGCGGTCGTCAATATCTCTCGCCCCCGGAACGCCTTTGGCGATGTCCGCCGCGTGAGCCGCGATCTTGGAGGCGATGATGCCCTGCTTCACATCCTCCACATTGGGCAGGGCCAGATGCTCTGCCGGCGTCACATAGCACAGGAAGGCAGCGCCGCTCATGGCTGCCACTGCGCCGCCGATGGCTGCCGTGATGTGGTCGTAGCCCGGTGCGATATCTGTGACAAGAGGTCCGAGTACATAGAAGGGAGCCCCCATACAGATGCTTTTCTGCACCTCCATGTTGGCGGCCACCTGGTCAAGAGGCACATGTCCCGGTCCCTCTACCATGACCTGGACATTGTGGTCCCAGGCCCGCTTGGTCAGCTCTCCTAAACGGACCAGCTCCTCGATCTGGCACACGTCTGTGGCGTCGGCCAGACAGCCGGGACGACAGGCGTCTCCCAGGGAGATGGTCACATCGTACTCCTCGCAGATATCCAAAATCTCGTCAAAGTACTCGTAAAACGGGTTCTCCTCCCCCGTCATGCTCATCCAGGCAAACACCAGGCTCCCACCCCGGCTCACGATGTTCATTTTTCTCTTGTGCTTCCGGATCTGCTCGATGGTCTTGCGGGTGATGCCGCAGTGGAGCGTCACAAAATCCACGCCGTCCTCCGCGTGGAGCCGGATCACATCAATAAAATCCTTTGCCGTCAGAGTGGCCAGGTCTCTCTGATAGTGGATCACACTGTCATATACGGGCACCGTCCCGATCATGACCGGGCACTCGCTTGTCAGCTTCTGCCGGAAAGGCTGCGTGTTTCCGTGGCTGGAGAGGTCCATGATGGCCTCCGCTCCCAGATGGACAGCGCTCATCACCTTCTGCATCTCAATGTCATAGTCCTTGCAGTCCCTGGACACGCCCAGGTTTACATTGATCTTTGTGCGGAGCATGCTGCCCACGCCCTCCGGGTCCAGGCAGGTGTGCCGCTTGTTGGCGCAGATCGCCACCTTTCCTTCCGCCACCAGCTGCATGAGCTTTTCTACCGGCATCTTCTCCTTCTCCGCCACCCTCTTTATCTGGGGTGTCACAATGCCCTTGCGGGCTGCATCCATCTGTGTTGTGTAAGCTTCCATTTGTCCTACCTCCATTATTATTTGTCCTGTTCTTTCCGACGCCGGCTATGGAAAACGCAGGACAAAGGAACGCGAAATCCCCTTCTCCCTGTCCGGATGCCGACGCCTTCACCTCTGCATAACGCGGTGATCATCATGGCTGTATTTCCTCCTTTGCAGTACAACCAGATTTTTCTATAGCGGCAGAAGGTGGTGTCCCCGATCTGCCGCTTTTTCAGAGGGCACGCCCTCCGATAAACACATTTACCCTGCTGCCCGCAGCTGGCTCATGACTCCGCCTCTCTCCAGCACTGTGATCAGGATAAAGGCCAGTATGCTCCCCGCCACAGTGGACACGAGGAACGGGACAACGTACACGAAAAGTCCCGCAGGCTCCATCCCCATCAGGAGTTTGGCTGCCGGGTAGGCGCAAAGTCCGCCCAGGATGCCTGTCCCAAAGGCCTCTGCCACACAGGTCGGGGCCAGCTTCCTGCATCCCGCATAGACCAGTCCGCAGCAGAGGGCTCCCACCATGCTGCCGGGAAATGCCAGAAGGCTCCCGATCCCCAGGATATTGCGCAGAAGGCTCGCCGTAAATGCGATCCCCACGCCCCATCCGGGCCCCAGCGCGACCGCGGCCAGGATGTTGACCATGTGCTGTACCGGAGCGCATTTGCTGCCCGCTATGGGAAAACTGATCAGACTCCCCACCACAGCCAGGGCTGTGAGGACTCCCGCCAGCACCAGCTTCTTCGTTGCTGTATTTTGTTTCATCAATACACAGCTCCTTTCTCTATGTCGTCAGATCCAGTGGAACAAAAAAGAGATGCACGAGGGCATCTCCATTTCACACACGAATACACATCCCTACGTTGGCATTATCCAAATCAGGTTGCGGGTCGAGACGATAACAGCCTCCTCTCAGCCGGCTAACGGCCAGCTCCCCGTGACACGCTTATTCAACTGTATCTGATCACTTGTCATTATAGACCTGCCGAAGGTCATTTGCAAGGATTTTCGGCTCTCTGTTTTGTCACCGCCCCATATATGAGCGCAGCTCTTCCTCCATCCTGATCCTCGGAAGGTTCCACCGGTAGTGGGAGGCCAGGCACCGTATCACCAGGACAAGCCCCGCCCCGGCGAACATGGCCGCCGTGATCCCGGTCATCCTGTAGAGGAGCGTACAGGCCACAGCCCCTGCTATAGAAGCGCAGGCATAGATGTGGCGGACAAATATGTAAGGCGGGACCCCTGCCATGATATCTCTGAGGAGTCCTCCGCCCACGCCGGTCACTGTGCCGGTAAAAATAAGGAGGAACGCATTGCCCCCATATCCCTGCTGGATGCCCGCGTTGACCCCCACCACGGTAAAGATCCCCAGCCCCACCGCGTCCATCAGGAGCATGGCCCCGTCGTACAGCCTTCCAAGTCTGCCGGTGGACCGGAAGCTGCGAAAATACATGATCCCGAAGACAAGGCAGGACACAAGGACGGCCACCGTCGCATAGACCGGGTCCCGGAACACATTGGGTGGGATGATCCCCACCGCCACGTCCCGGATGGCTCCCCCGCCGACGGCGGTGACCACTCCCAGCACGCACACGCCAAATATATCCATGGATCTGCGGATGCCCACCAGCGCCCCGGAGACCGCAAAGGCCACCGTGCCGATGATCTCCAGTATAAAGACAATGTTATCCTGCACACTCATTTTGCTCTTCCTCTCATACTCGTCATTCTCATGCGGGCATACCAGCCCAGGTCATTATAGCACAATTCCATGCCATGACAAGTCTAAAAGGAAAACTCCGATAAGCAGTCCTGTTAAGCAGCTGTCTTTGTGCCGGCCGCTCTCTCCCCGGCATCACAGCGTCACAGCTTCCAGCCTGCCGCTGTCTCCCTGGCGTTCACAAATCTCCGGTAAATGCCCTCCTCCTGCATCAGCTCCTCGTGGCGCCCCCTCTGGACAAGCTTTCCTTTATCCACCACGAGTATCTGGTCCGCATGGCGGACTGTCTTCAGCCTGTGGGCGATCATGAGGATGGTCTTCTCCTTTGTCAGGGCCTCGATGGCCTCCACCAGCTCCTTCTCATTCTCCGGGTCCACATTTGCCGTGGCCTCGTCCAGGATGATGACCGGAGCGTCCTTCATCATGGCTCGGGCGACGGACAGACGCTGCTTCTCTCCCCCAGACAAGGAGGCCCCGCCCTCGCCGATGACCGTGTCATAGCCCTCCGGCAGGGCCATGATAAAGTCGTGACAGCAGGCCTTTTTGGCGGCCTCCACCACCTTCTCCATGGGCGCCTCCTCCTGGCCGAAGCGGATGTTGTTGGCGACTGTGTCCTGGAACAGGTACACGTTCTGGAACACAAAGCTGAAATTCTGCATCAGGCTGTCCATGCTGTAGTCCCGCACGTCCACGCCACCCAGCCGCACCTGCCCCTGGTCCACATCCCAGAACCGGGAGATGAGATGGCACAGGGTAGTCTTTCCTCCTCCGCTGGGTCCCACGATGGCTGTGGTGGTCCGCTCCGGGATGTGGACTGTGATCCCGTCGATGACGCGCCTCTTATCGTAGGAAAATGCAATGTCCTCCACATCGATGTCGTGATCTTTGGGCTTCAGGTCCCGTCCCTCTGTGTCCATGGGCTGCAGGTCCAGGATTTCCCGGGCCTTATCCACGCTCACGTCCACAGTCCGCAGCAGAGCCGAGTAGTTGCCCGCCGAGTCCAGGCTGGAGTAGACGATAAAGGAGCATATCATCATGGAGATACACACGATCAGGTCCATTGTCCCCTCCAGATAAAACCAGATGGACAGGAGGGTCATGGCCACGCCAGTCATCTTTGTGACAAAATTCTGGGCGCACATGTAGGGGATGAAGGTCTTCTCAAGAGTGAAGTTGCAGTCCTCATTTTCGCTGATGGCCGCGTCCAGCTTCCGGCTCTGGGCGCTCGTCATATTGTAGGCCCGCACCTCCATGATACCCTGGATATATTCAAGCAGCTTTTCCACAAGGCCGGAGTCGGCAGCAATCTTTCTCGGGGAGACCTTCTCGGATTTCCTCTGCATCCGGCTGTTGGCAAGGAAGAAAAGAAGAAGTCCCGCCAGCACCACCAGGCCGATCCGCCAGTCGTAAAAGAGCAGCATGACCGCGATGATGAGGGTGGTGAGCACGCCCTGGGTGGTGAGCATGACCACTCTTGTCGCCACGTCCCCCAGATTTTCCATGGTGTTGGTGGTGACGGAGGTAATGTATCCCATGCTGTTGTTGTTAAAATAGCCCATGGGCAGATACCGCAGATGCTCCGCGATCTCGATCCTCTTTCCCGCCGCGGTGCCGTAGCCCGCCTCACACTGGATGATAGTGTTGAAATACTTCACGATAAAGCCGCCGATGATGCTGACAAGGCAGATGCCCAGGCACTGCCAAATCACCGCCACTGTCACATTCCCCCTGATGACCGCATCCAGCATGAGCACGATAGCCGGGATTTTCAGGGCCTCAAAGAGGGCCATCAGCACACCGAAGAAGATGGACAGGTAAAATTTGCGCCGGTTCTCTCCCCCGCAGAAATCAAAAAATTTTCTCAGAATCTTAAGCATGAAGCTCCCCTCCTTTCTCTTTTTCGGCGGCCTGGTCCTTCACGGACATATGGGCCGCCCACATCTGGCTGTAGAGCCCGCCCCGGGCCAGCAGCTCCCTGTGGGTTCCCGCAGCGTCCACCCGGCCGTCCCGGATCACAAAGATCCGGTCCGCATCGCTGACAGTGGACAGGCGGTGGGCGATGACAATGAGGGTCTTCCCCTGCACCAGCCTGGCCACGGAGGCCTGTATCACCGCCTCGTTCTCCGGGTCCATGTAGGCGGATGCCTCATCCAGTATCACAATGGGCGCATCCTTCAGCATGGCCCGGGCAATGGCGATGCGCTGCCGCTCGCCGCCGGACAGATGACCGCCGCTGCCCCCTGCCACTGTGTCGTAGCCCTTTTCCAGGCTCATGATAAAGTCGTGGCATCCGCTCCTTCTGGCCACCTCCTCCACCTCCCCGTCCGTGGCGCCAGGGCGGCCCATGCGGATATTTTCCCGGATGGTGTCGTCAAAAAGGTAATTGTCCTGGGAGACGTAGGCGATCCTCCGATTGTACTCCTCCAGGGACAGGTCCCGGATATCCACGCCCCCGATCCGGACGCTCCCCTCCTTCACATCCCAGAGAGAGGCGATCAGCTTGGCGATGGTGGACTTTCCGGAGCCGGATGGTCCCACGAGGGCGGCGACACTGCCCGAGGGTATCTCCATGCTGACGCCGTGGAGCACCTCCCTGTCGTGGTAGGCAAAATGAACGTTCTCCAGCGTGACAGAGTGGTCCGCGGGCCTGGCCCTGTCCTCCTTTGGCCGGTCCAGTTCCTCCTGTGTGAGGATCTCTGTCACCTCCCCGATGATGGTCCCCATCTTTCCCAGGTCGTCTGTGTAGGACATGCAGGTGATAAAGGGCTGGATGAGCCCCACGGACAGCAGGATGATCATGATGAAATCCACCGGGGCCAGGCTGCCATTCCTGACAAAGAGTCCCCCAAAGGGCAGCACCGTCAGGGCCGTGCAGGGGATCACCACCATGCCCAGGGAGAAGGGGATATTGCACTTTCGCATCCAGTCCACGTAGCAGGCCGCCCCCTCCTTCGCCGCCGTGACAAACCGGTCGTAGGAGGTCTTCGCCTTCCCGAATGCCTTGATGACCTCGATGCCGTTGATGTACTCCACCGCTGTGTCATTTAAGGTCTTAGTCTTTGCCAGCACATTTTTGTAGTTCTCCTCGTACCCGATCATCATCATGGAGTAGAACAAAAGTCCCAGGGGCAGGGTGATAAGAGAGATGAGCGCCATCCTCCAGTCAATGGTCAGCATGTAGAGGAACACCAGCACCGGGGCCAGTATATTTCCCGTAAACTCCGGCAGCACGTGGGCCAGCGTGGTCTCAATACTGTCCGTCCTCTCCATCATGATGTTCTTCAGCGTCCCTGACGGTCTGTCCTTCACGTACCCTAACGGGACCCGGGACAGCTTGTCGCACATCATCCTGCGCAGCTGAGCCAGCACGTGAAAGGTGGCCTTGTGGGAGCAGGCTGTGGAAATGCTGTGAAAGACGACCCTGGCCGTCCAGAACACTGCCATGGCAAGGCCGGACGCCAGATAGGCCTGCCAGTTCCTGTCACCTTCCACCAGTCTGTGTATCATATCCCCCATGATAAAATAAGGAATGATCCCGCAGACCACGCCCACCGCCGCCACCGCCACGCTGGCTGCGTAGAGTCCCCTGTGGGTTCCCGCAAATGTCATGACCCACCCCAGGGTGGACCTTTCCTTCTGTCTTTTTGCTTCCAAATGAAATCCCTCCTTTATTCTTACCTTCCGTCTCATCCGTATCAGTCTCATTTGTGTGTTAGTTTCTTCTAACTGCCTGACAAAAGAAAAAGGGAATGCTCCCTGTTTTCTCCTCAGCGGCTTTCGCCGCCGCTCTGTGTATCCGCATCTTCACCGGCCTCCCTGGCTTCGCTCCCGTCAAAATCAACGCCCATGATCCGCATCCACCCGCCGGTGTGGAACTCCCTCAGCTGCCGTATCCGCCTGGACGCCGCCTCCTTTTCCATATCGTGGGCCACCATCTCAAACATGCCAGTAAACAGGCCGCTGGAGATCATGTGACACAGCTCCCTGTCTATCTCGGGCATGGGATGTCCTGTAGACTCCACGGCCTCGATGTAGCGGTAGGTGGCCTCCACCTCCTTCTCCGTCATCTCATGGATAAACTGTTCATAGGACGTGCCCCCGGCAGAGCAGATGAGGAGCTTGCATTCTGTGTAATGGTCATACACATAGTCCAGGATCTTCCCTATACAGTCGCCTGTCACCCTGGACATGGCGCCGGTCTGCTCACTGGCGGGCATCTCCCGGATGGCGGCAAGTCCCTGGTCAAAAAAACCCATCACTGCCCTGGCGTGGGGCCCTGCCAGAGCGTCAAAGAGAGCCTCCTTTGTGGGGTAATACCGGTAAAATGCCCCGGTGGTGACGCCCGCCTCCTTCACGATCCTGCGAAGGGAAGCCCGCTCAAAGCCTTTTTCCAGGAATTCCTCCCGGGCCGCCTCAAGGATCCTCTCCTTCGTTCCCTTCTCTTCTTCCATGGCCTTCCTCCCCTTTGTATCCTGCCTCTCCCCGCCGGAAACAGCCTCCGCTGCTGCGGCCCCTTTCACATCGGACCTTCCGGCAGAGATAACAGTGTGTGCTAACACTGTTATCAGTGTAGCAGGAAATGTGTTCGGGCACAAGAGGAAGGGTTGTATATGAGATTTTTTCTCAACTGGGATAAAGGTATAAGAAAAGGCAGGCTCCTGTCCTCTGGAGCCTGCCGGCTGTTGACTGATCATTTTCACGCGATTTTGCGGTTATTTCTCTGTCTGTGTCCCCCGCAGGGTCCTGATGTGATGGATGCCGTAGAGGGCAAAGGACAAAAGCAGCATGGCCGCACAGATGCCGATCAGGAGCCGGGATACCCCCTCAGGGATATTATACCAGAACAGGTGCAGGACCATCATGGCGTAAAGCAGCCAGGTGGTGACCTTTCCGTGCCAGTCAGCCCCGAACACGCTGCCCGTCTTCCGTATCACCAGAAGTCCGGTAATGGCCATGAAGATTTCTTTTACCACCATGATGGCAAGCGGGACTGCCATGAGGGGAAATCTGGTCAGGAGACAGGCCAGCATGGCTGCCTGGGTCAGCTTGTCCGCCACCGGGTCCAGCACCTTCCCCAGGTCGCTGGTCATATGAAAATGCCTGGCTATGAGCCCGTCCGCCGTGTCCGTCAGGCCTGATATCACCAGTACGATGCCTGTCCATATATACTCCTTCTGCACGCAGTACAGCCAGGCAAAGACCGGTATCAGGCAGAGCCGGAAAAAGGACAGGAGATTGGGAATGGTCAGTATCCTGCGGGTTGTCTCTTCATGCTTCATGGCGGGATGCTCCTTTTTATCTTGGCCTCATTGTCCATCTGCCGGACACCGCCGCCCGACAGAAAAGCCCTGAGGTCTGTCTGTGTAAAAGTATATACCAAAGTCAGCCCTCAGGCAAGGCATCCCGGAAAAATCAGGTCAGCCCCTTAATAAAGCTCCCGCACTCTACTCCTCTTCAAAGAGCACCTTCCCGTTTGTCTCAATGACTTTCTTGTACCAGTAGAAGCTGTCCTTCCTGAAGCGGTCCAGCGTGCCGCCCTCCTCCTCTTCCCGGTCCACATAGATAAAGCCGTACCGCTTCTGATATCCGTTCAGCCAGCTCAGAAGGTCGGTAAAGGACCAGGTGCAGTAGGCCAGTACCTGGCAGCCCTCCTCCACAGCTTCTCCCAGCGCCTTGATATGCTCCTTCAGATAGCAGATCCTGTACTCGTCATGTATCTGACCATCCTCAGTCTTCTTGTCAAAGGCTCCCAGCCCGTTCTCAGAGATGACTATGGGCAGCGCATAGCGGCTCGTAATCTCTCTGCAGCAGAACTGAAGTCCCGAAGGATCGATACTCCAGTCCCAGTCTGTGGTCAGCAGATACGGGTTGGCCGGATTTTTGTAAATCCCCGGCATCCCCAGCTCCTGGGCGGAGCCCTTGACGCCGGTCGTGTTCATAGTCCCGTAGGGAGTGGCCCCGTCCATCGGATTGTACTCGCAGACGCAGCTCTGGTAATAGTTCACGCCCATAAACGTGATCTGCGCTGCCGCCTGTCTGAGAATCTCCTCATCTCCATCAGCCATGTCCGGCGCGATCCCCTTTTTCTTCAGATATGTCATCGCCGCAACAGGATAGCGCCCGTATGCATAGACATCCATCCACCAGTAGTTTTTCAGGTCATCGTAGTTGGCTTTTGCCATAGCGTTGATAGGCCTGCAGTCCAGGGCATAGGAGGGTGTGTAGGCGAAGCTTGCCCCTATCTGTCCCTTCCCGCCCATCTGCCGATAGGCCAGCACTGCCTTTGCATGAGCCATAAACGCATGATGGTTGACCTGATAGAACATTTTCTGGTCATCAAATTTGCCCGGCGGATGCTGGGCTGTCAGCCATCCCAGCGAGGTAAATATATTCTGCTCGTTCAGAGTGATCCAGTACTTCACCTTTCCGTCAAACCTGGAAAACAGCGTTTTTGCATACTGTACATAATCATCGATGATGCGGGGGCTCTCCCACCCCCGATACTCATCGACAAGGGCCTGGGGTAGATCCCAGTGGTAAATGGTCACCATAGGCTCTATGCTGTATTTCAGGCACTCGTCAATGATATCCTGGTAAAAGGCCATTCCCTCCTCGTTGACTTCCCCGGTCCCCTCAGGGAAGATCCTAGCCCAGGAGACAGAGAAACGGTATGTCTTCAGCCCCATCTCTGCCATCAGCGCAATATCTTCTTTGTACCTGTGATAGTGATCCACCGCCACATCTCCTGTGGTGGCTTTGTAGGTCTTGCCCGGGATGCGCACAAACGCATCCCAGTTCGTCATCCCTTTTCCGCCTTCCTTCCATCCGCCTTCTATCTGATAGGCGGCAGAAGCACTCCCCCAGAGAAATCCCTCCGGAAATCCTGATGCTCTCATCTGTTCCATGTCTCTTCCTCCTTTTCTTTTCAATCAGCGTACTACCAGTATCTCATCAAGCTCCTTCACCGGCCCGGAGGCGGTGGCAGACACATCCGCAAATGCATCCGTGTTGGATACGATGACCGGAGTCGTGATGTCATATCCCGCCTTCACGATCTCATCCTTGTCAAACTCCAGGATAACTTCTCCCTTCTTGACTGTATCTCCGGAAGCCTTTTTCGGATAGAAATATTTTCCCTCCAGATTTACCGTGTCCATGCCTACATGTATCAGCAATTCCACACCGTCACTGCTGGTCATCCCGACCGCATGTCCGGTCTCAAACATCATATCTATCTTCCCGTCAAAGGGGGATGCCACTTCGCCCTTCTCCGGGATGACAGCGGCTCCTTTTCCCAGGATTCCCTGTGAAAATGTAGCGTCCTTCACCTGCTCCAGCGGAATGCACTCTCCCTGGATAGGGCTCAGGATACGGATTTCTTTTCCCTCTGGAAGGGGAGCGGCTGCAGGCTGGGCCTCTTCTGCCAGGATAGCCTCATCCTCGTCATCCTCGTCCACAATATCTTCAAAGCCGATCAGCATAGTGGCGATAAATGCCACAATGACTGTTATGACAATGGTAAGGGCCGCTATCAGAAGGCTGGCTGCTCTGTCCTCCTCCACATACTGGACGATCGTCACGATTGCCGGTGTCGCGATGCCAAAGCACTTCATCTGGAAAAAACCGCCGAAGAGTCCGCCTGCGACAGCTCCGATGCAGGCCCCCAGCATTGGCCTTTTCAGTCTCAGTGTCACACCGTAGAGAGCGGGCTCCGTAATACCTGCCACAAGTGCGGAAAACGCGGAGGAGCCGGCAACCTGTTTGAAGTCTTTGTTTTTGCTCTTTACAGATACGGCGAGAGAAGCAGCACCCTGCGCCATGTTGGAGCATAGCTCACCGATACAGATAAAGTTCTCATATCCGGTTGTTGCGATCATACCGAGCTTTATCGGGGTAAATGCGTGGTGCATGCCGGCCATGACAACAAACGGATAAATACCGGCCACCAATCCGATGGCGATAAAGCCGAGCTGGTCATGGATAAAGTATACGATATCTGACAGGACATTGCCCAGGATTGCCCCCAGAGGTCCCAGTACGATCAGGGCGATCGGTGCCTCGATCAGCACCACCAGCATGGGGCGCAGGAAGTTCTTGGTCACCACGGGCGTAATCTTATCTGCCAGCTTCTCCACATACTGCAGGGACCATACCGCAAGGATGATCGGGATGACCGAGTAGGAATAAGAAGCATAGGTAACCGGGATAAAGCCGAGGAATTTTACCACCTCTCCCGCCTCGTTTGCATTGCTCATCAGGGAAATGAAATTGGGATGGAGCATGATAAGCGCAATGCTGGCCGCATAGTACATATTTGTCCCGAATTTCTTTGATGCAGAGATGGCGATCAAAACAGGCATAAAGAAAAAGGCGCCGTCTCCTATAACGCTTAACAGGTTATAGGTATTTCCTTCTGTATCAAGCACACCTATCATTGGCAGCAGCGTCAGAAGTACCTTGATCATGGCCGCGCCGATGATCGCCGGAATGACCGGTGCCATAATACCGGAAATCGTGTCCATCAGCATGGAGGCGACCCCCTTCTTTTCCTGGTTCCGGGGCGCCTTCTTCGGAGCCTCGTTTGAAAAGCTGCCGAGCTTGTTCAGCTCCGCAAAGACATTGGCCACATCATTTCCTATGATGATCTGGTACTGTCCCGCCTTCTTCATCACTCCCATAACACCTTTTGTCTTTTTCACTGCCTCGTCGTCCACAATGGACTCGTCTTTCAGCGTGAATCTCAGCCTGGTCATACAGTGTACGAGACTGATCACATTTTCTTTTCCTCCCACACGCTGCAGGATTTTCTTTGCAACACTTGCGTAATCCATATCTTCACCTCATTAGAATTGATATATGTATCCCGGAAGTCTCCGGAGAAAGAAAGACCTGGCCTTAAAGAGCGCATTTTCCCGGGAAATGCGCCCCTCAGGGCCAGGTCTTGCTTAACTGAATAATAACAAACCTGTGAACTAGCGGTGCTGTTCGTCCAGTATTCTCTTTATATGGATCAGGAGATACAGCTCCTCATCTATGCTGAGCCGGTATCCATACTGCTTTTCAATGAACCGGGCCACCTTTTCCACACCCGTGTAGGCATGCCCGTTCTGTGCCACCATTGCCTGGTATATCTCCTCCATGCTGTCCTGGTAGACCTCACCGTCCAGGACTCTGGATGAGAAGAATTTTAAATGTGTCAGAAATCTCTGATAGGACACAGAATCCTCGTCAAATTCAATCCTGAAATGTATTTTGACAATCTTGATAATGGCATTGATCAGCTCTGTCATCTTCTGCACATCTGAAACCTCGTTGCTCTCAAGCTCTGAGGATATGATATGCATGGCGATAAATCCCGCCTCGTCTTTTCCCAGGTCAAAGTCAGTCATACGCCGTATCCACTCAATGGCCTCCTGAGCTACCCTGTATTCCTGGGGATAAAATTTTCGGATCTCGTGTCGCATCAGATTCTTAAGGCTGATACCTCTCTGGTATCTCTCCACAGCAGAATTGATGTGGTCTGTCAACGTCACGTAGAGGGTATCTCTCACCTTCAGGCCTGCTTCTCTGGAAGCAGTGACTACCTTGCCGGCAATCTCCAGATATTTCTCCGATATTTCCCTCACCACCTGCTGGAGCCTGTAATTGTCCTCCGCATTCTTCAGACAGTAGATCTTCTCCACGCGGGACTTGTCCAGCTCCTCGCCCTTTTTCTTTTTAAACCCGATGCCGGCGCCGGTAATGATGATTTCCCGGCCGCACGGGTCCAGCGATACAACTACATTTGTATTCAGAACTCTGACGATCTTCACCTGTTCCTGCCCCCTCCGGCAAGCATCCAAAACGGCTCTGCCATAAAAAAAACTGCCTATAATACTATTTATCCCAGTCAGTATTATAAACAGTCTTGCTTACCATTACGTAATAACAAACTTAATTTACCTGTATATATTAACAGCTCTCGGTCCATTTGTCTATAGCTATTTTTCTTTTCATCATATATCATAACTTCCCGCTCTTCTTTTTATGCAATATTTCCAAAATCATTCCCTCTGCCTCGGAGCCGGAAACGGCCTCCTTCTGAAACCCTGACCGCCATTCCCTTTTCGGACTTCGCATTTCTATCTCAAACATATTGTACGTCACATTCTCCTTGACATTTACCTCTCTCTCTGTTATATTGATAATCAGATTATCGGTAATCAAATTATCAGTTGTTTTCCATGTAGAGAAAGGAGGCACGGTCATGGCAGTACCTGACCATTCCATTGACCCGCGCATTATCGAGAGCGCCCGGAAAGAATTCCTGGAGAAGGGTTTTGAGAAGGCGTCCCTGAAATCCATCTGCGAGGGCGCAGGTGTCACCACCGGTGCCCTCTACAAGCGCTACAAAGGCAAGGAGGACCTGTTCAGCGCCACTGTACGGCAGACCGTGGAGGAGCTGTACTCTGTGGCGTCCCAGCGGGGGGACAGAGAGCTTTCCCTCATGTCCGACGAAGAGCTGATCAAAGCGTGGGACATGGACCACTCCGACATGATGTGGTGGTTCCGATACCTCTACGACAGGCACGATGATTTCTACCTGCTCCTTGCCTGCTCGGAGGGGACCAGGTACTCCCGCTTTGCCCACGACTGGGTGGCCCTCCTCACAAAAACCACCAGCGCCTTCCTGGAGGAGGCGAAAAGGAGGGGGCTCTGCAGGAAGGATGTGAATCCGGATGAGCTCCACATCCTCCTGTCCGCATTCTGGACTACCATCTATGAGCCCTTTATCCACCATTTTACATGGGAGCAGATCGAGGAGCATTGTCACATCGTGTGCAGGCTGTTCAACTGGCACCAGGCCCTTGGCTTCCGGACGACAGAGCCGGGACAGGAAAGCAGCCTCTCCCCCTAGACACGCCCCTCACAGCCCCTCTCTTCGGGGAGGGCTTTCTTTTCTCTCACAAGTTAGTTTTTCCTAACCCAAAAAAGGAGGTTTAAGACATGTTTAAAAAGGTTCTGGAATATGCCGGGGAATACCGCCGGACCACCTATGCGTCCATAGCAGTCATGCTGCTGGGCGTGGTCATGAGCGTACTCCCCTATTTCTTCATCTACCGGCTCATCGCCCCGCCTCTCACCGGGGAGCTGGCAAATCCCGGTCAGTCCCTTCTGTGGGCGGCGGCCATCGCCCTGTGCGGGGTGCTCTACGCTCTGCTCTACGTGAAGGGCCTGTCCCTCTCCCACCAGGCTGCTTACAGCACGCTGCGCAATCTCCGGGTCTCCCTGCAGGGCCGCCTGGAAAAGCAGCCCCTGGGAGTCATAAAGGAGAAGGGCACAGGCACGCTGAAAAAAATGTTCACTGACGACATTGACTCCATCGAGCTCCTGCTGGCCCACGCCCTGCCCGAGGGGCTGGCCAATGTGGCTGTGCCGTTCTTTGTGTTCATCGCCATGTTCTTCGTAGACTGGAAGCTGGCCCTGCTGTCCCTTTGCTCCCTCCCCCTGGGGCTGGCCGCCATGGGCGCCATGTACCGGGCAGGCACCAGCAAGGTGGGGGACTACTACGCCTCAGCCCGGAAGATGAACAACACCATTGTGGAGTACATCAACGGCATGGAGGTGGTAAAGGTCTTCAACCGGGACGGGGACTCCTACCGGCGCTTTGAGCAGGATGTCCGGGGCTACCGGGATTTCACCCTGGCCTGGTACAAGGTGTGCTGGCCCTGGATGGCGCTGTACAACAGCATCCTTCCCTGCGTGGCCCTCTTCACCCTTCCTGTGGGTGCCTTCCTTGTCCTGAAAGACTACTCCACCCTGCCGGACCTGGCCCTGGTGCTCTGCATGTCCTTCGGCACAGGCGCCCCTCTTCTCAGGGCCCTCTCCTTCCTGGCCGCCATGCCCCAGGTGAGCTACAAGATCCATGCCCTGGAGCAGCTCATGAGCGCCCTGCCCCTCGCCCAGACAGAGGCTCCCTTCTCCGGCAGGGACCACACAGTCACCTTTGACAGGGTACATTTCGCCTACAGAGAGGAGGAGGTGCTCCACGGCGTCTCCCTGACTGTGCCGGAGGGAAGCCTGACCGCCCTGGTTGGGGAGTCCGGCTCCGGGAAATCCACCCTGGCAAAGCTCCTGGTCCACTACTACGACGTGACCGGCGGGGCGATCCGTTTGGGCGGCCAGGACCTGCGGGACATGAGCCTTCAGGCTCTGAACGACCAGATTTCCTACGTATCCCAGGAGCAGTTCCTCTTTAACACCAGCCTTCTGGAAAACATTCGCGCAGGCCGCCTGACCGCCACCGACGAGGAGGTCATGGAGGCCGCCAGGAAGGCCCAGTGCATGGAATTCCTGGACCGGCTGCCGGAGGGCATCCACACCATGGCCGGGGACGGCGGAAAGCAGCTCTCCGGCGGGGAGCGTCAGCGGATCTGCCTGGCCCGGGCCATCTTAAAGGACGCCCCTGTCATCGTCCTGGACGAGGCCACCGCCTTCATGGACCCGGAGAACGAGGAGAAAATGAACGCGGCCATCGCGGAGGTACTCCGCGGCGACAGGCCCAAGACCGTCATCGTCATTGCCCACCGGCTCCACTCCATCGTGAACGCGGACCAGATCTGCGTGCTGGACAAAGGCCGTCTGGCGGACGCAGGCACCCACGAGGAGCTTCTGCAGCGGTGTCCCCGGTACCAGAAGCTCTGGCAGGCCGCCCAGGGCAGCGCCCGCTGGGGCATCACCGCATCGAAAGGAGGAGAAAACAGATGATCTCATTAATGAAACGCATCCTTGCCGTATCCGGGCAGTACAAAAAACGCATCCAGCTGGCCTTTGTATTTTCCTTCCTGAAATCTCTCCTGGCCAAGGCCCCCATCATGCTGTCCTTCCTTCTGCTGGCAGGATTTTACGAGGGGACAGTCACCGCCCAGGACTGCCTCAGATACGGGGCAGCCATGATCCTGTGCGTGCTGCTCCAAGTCCTCTTTCACCACATTGCGGACCGGCTCCAGTCGGCAGCAGGCTTCATGGTCTTCTCCGACATGCGCATGGCCCTGGGCGCCCATCTGCGGAAAATGCCCATGGGCTACTTTACGGAGGGCAACATCGGAAAGATCAGCTCCGTCCTCTCCTCCGATATGGTCTTTATCGAGGAAAACTGCATGACTGTGCTGGCTGACATGATGAGCTACATCTTCGCCCAGGCCGTCATGGCAGTCTTTCTCCTCTTTTTTGACCTGCGCATCGGCCTTGCCGCCCTTCTCGTCATCGCCGTCGTGCTCCTCATTGCCAGGGGCATGAAGCGGGAGGCACTGGCAGACTCGGCAAAGAGGCAGGAGCAGAATGAAAATCTCACCGAGGCCGTGCTGGACTTTGTGGAGGGCATCGGCGTCGCCAAGTCCTACAACCTGCTGGGCGAAAGGTCCCGGGAGCTGACCCGCAGTTTTGACGAGAGCTGCCGGACCAATCTTGCCTTTGAGGAGGACCACTCCCCCTGGCAGCTGGGGCTCAACATCGTCTACGGCCTGGGCTCCGCTGTCATCGTGGCTCTCTGCCTGTTCCTGTCGCAGGAAGGCTTGATGAGCGTCCCCTGCTTCATCGGCATCATGCTCTTTGTCCTGGACCTCTTCGGCCCTGTCAGGGCTCTGTACGGCCAGGCCACCCGGCTGACCGTCATGAACAGCTGCATGGACCGGATCGAGGAGGTATTTGCGGAAAGGGAACTGCCCGACACAGGTACGGAGGATATCCCGGCCTCCGGCGCCGTCCCTGAGGTCGAATTCCGGGATGTGAGCTTTTCCTACGGGGAAAAGGAGGTCCTCCACCACGTTTCCTTCTCTGTTTCCCAAAATCAGATGGCGGCCCTGGTGGGCCCCTCCGGCGGCGGGAAATCCACCATCGCCAGCCTCCTTGCCAGGTTCTGGGATGTGAATGAGGGCCAGGTCCTCCTGCGGGGCAGAGACATCCGCAAAATCCCCCTCTGTGCCCTGATGGACCAGATCAGCATGGTGTTCCAGCGGGTCTACCTCTTCCAGGACACCATCTACAATAACATCGCCATGGGCCGGCCCGGCGCCTCCCGGGAGGAGGTCATGGAGGCGGCCAGAAAGGCCCGGTGCTATGACTTTATAGAATCCCTCCCGGATGGCTTTGACACAGTCATCGGGGAGGGCGGAGAGAGCCTCTCCGGCGGCGAGATGCAGCGCATCTCCATCGCCCGGTGCATCCTGAAGGACGCGCCCCTTATCGTCCTGGACGAGGCTACAGCCAGCGTGGACGCGGACAATGAACAGTACATCCAGGAGGCCATCAGTGAACTGTGCCGGGGCAAGACCGTGCTGGTCATCGCCCACCGGCTCCACACCATCCGGGACGCAGACCAGATACTGGTCATCCGGGATGGCCGCATCGCCCAGCGGGGCACCCACGACCTGCTCATGGAGGAGGGCGGTCCCTACCGGGACCTTGTAAGCGCCAGGGAGCAGAGCCAGGGCTGGAACCGCAGGCAGGCGTAGGAGCCGCCCGGGGTCACCGCCTCTTCATCTACTCTACCACGCATCAAACAGGGAGAGCTGGTTGCTCTCCGGCAGGTCCCCGAAAAGGCCCAGGTCATTCATCAGGTCTATGACCGTCTTGCTGACTTTGGTCCTCTGGCGGAAATCATCCCGACTCAGATAGGGGCCCTGCTCGGAGGCAGCCTCCACAGCCTCGGCAGCCTTGTCCCCCATTCCCTCGATACTGGAGAGAGGCGGCATCAGCTTTCCGTCCACGATCTGGAAACGGGATGCCTTTGCCTTGTAGATGTCTATGGGGACAAATTCAAATCCCCGGGCATACATCTCCTGCACGATGCGCATGTCCTTCAGCGTATCCTGCTCCTTCTTGCTCAGGGAGTCCTTCCTCCTCTCATAGTCCTTGATATAGAAGTTCAGCTGCTCTTTGCCCTGACACATGAGCTCATAGGAAAAGGCGTCCGCGCGGATACCAAAATAGGCTGCGTAGTAGGCCAGCGGATAATTTATCTTGCAGTAGGCGATCCTGTAGGCCATCATAACATAGGCAGCCGCATGGGCCTTGGGGAACATGTACTTGATCTTCTCGCAGGAGCCGATGTACCAGTCCGGCACTCCGTGCTCTGTCATATCCTTCTTGAAATCCGGCCACTCCTTGCACTTTCCCTTTGCCACGGCGCCCTTCCGGACACGCTCCATAATGGTAAACGACTCCTCGCTGTCCATCCCTTTATTGATAAGGTACGTCATAATGTCGTCGCGGGTACAGATTGCCGTGGAAATAGTCGCCTGCCCGCTCAGGATCAGGTCCTGGGCATTGTTCAGCCACACGTCCGTCCCGTGAGACAGACCGGAGATGCGGATCAGGTCAGAGAGAGTCTTTGGCTTTGTATCCACCACCATCTGGATAACGAAATCTGTACCAAACTCCGGAATGCCCAGACATCCCACCGGACATCCTCCGATGTCGGAGGGCTTGATGCCCAGAACCTCCGTGCCCTGGAAAAGACTCATAACACCCTGGTCATCCAGAGGGATCTTTGTGGCGTCAAAACGGTGGTCCGTCTCGTTGTATTCGTTATCCATGGCCGGGGAGCTGATATACTCCTCCAGCGTCTTTATCATGGTGGGGTCATCATGTCCCAGGATATCCAGTTTCAGCAGGTTATGGTCAATGGAATGGTAATCGAAGTGGGTGGTCACGATGTCCGTATTCATATCATTGGCCGGGTGCTGCACCGGGGTAAAGGAGTTGATGTCCTCCCCCAGGGGCAGGACGATGATACCTCCCGGGTGCTGGCCGGTGCTCCTTCGGATACCGGTACAGCCCTGTACGATCCTGTCGATCTCACAGGTACGCTTTCTCTGCCCCCTCTCCTCAAAATAGTTTTTCACAAATCCAAAGGCGGTCTTGTCCGCCAGAGTCCCGATGGTGCCCGCGCGGTACGTCTGCCCGTCTCCAAAGATGACCTCTGTATATTTGTGGGCATTGCTCTGGTAGTCCCCGGAGAAGTTCAGGTCAATATCCGGCTCCTTGTTCCCCTTAAATCCCAGGAATGTCTCAAAGGGAATATCAAACCCGTCCTTTACCAGAGGCTCACCGCACACCGGACAGCTCTTGTCCGGCATGTCCATCCCGCAGCCGCCGGCGTATTTGCGCACCTCATCCGATGTGAAATCACTGTAATGGCACTTGGGGCAGTAGTAGTGGGGACTTAAGGGATTGACCTCCGTGATCCCCGCCATGGTGGCTACAAAGGAGGAGCCGACCGACCCCCGGGACCCGACCAGATAGCCATCCTCCACTGACTTCCAGACCAGCTTCTGGGCAATGATGTACATCACGGCAAAGCCGTTGGAGATAATGGAGTTCAGCTCCCTCTCCAGCCGCTCCACCACCACCTCCGGCAGGTCCTCGCCGTACATCTCATGAGCCTTGTTGTAGCAGATATCCCTGAGCATCTGGTCTGAGTTGGGGATCACAGGGGGACATTTGTCCGGCCGGACTGGGGATATCTTCTCCACCCAGTCCGCGATCATATTTGGGTTGTCGATGACCACCTCTTTTGCCTTGGCAGAGCCCAGATACCCGAATTCCTCCAGCATCTCGTCTGTTGACCTCAGGTAGAGGGGCGCCTGGTTGTCCGCATCCGTGAAGCCCTTGCCGGCCATGATGATCCGGCGGTAGACCTCATCCTCCGGGTCCAGGAAATGGACGTCGCAGGTGGCCACAACAGGCTTGTTGAATTTCTCTCCCAGCCGGATGATCTGTCTGTTGATCTCTTTCAGGTCCTCCTCCGAACGGACCCTGGACACTCTGTCGCTGTCTATCATGAACGCATTGTTCCCCAGAGGCTGGATTTCCAGATAATCGTAATAATCTACGATGCGGGCGATCCGCTCCTCTGACTTGTCGTCCAGGATAGCCTGGTAGAGTTCTCCCGCCTCGCAGGCGCTCCCCAGTATCAGTCCCTCCCTGTACTTGGAAAATTCACTCTTGGGGATCCGGGGATGCCGCGCGAAGTAATCCAGGTGTGACTTGGATATCAGGGTGTAGAGATTCGTCCTTCCAATGTCGTTCCTGGCCAGGATAATGGCATGGTAGGAGGGCATCTTCCGGACTGCGTCCGCATTGTTCTTCACGCCGAACCGGTTCAGCTCCTTCAAGGTGCGGATGTCCCGCTCCTCCAGCATCTCCACGAATTTCTCAAAAATTTCCGCCGTTGCCCCCGCGTCATCCACTGCCCGGTGGTGGTTTTCCAGGGAGATATTCAGCGACTTCGCCACAATATTCAGTTTGAACCTGGACAGGGTGGGCAGAAGGACCCTGGCCATGGCCACCGTGTCCACAGAAGTAAAATCCGGCTGGATATCCTGATAGCGGCAGTTCTGCTCGATGAAGCTGACGTCAAAGGACGCGTTGTGGGCCACCAGCACGCCGTCCCCCACAAATTCCAGGAACCGGGGCAGCACCTCCTCGATGGGCGGAGCGTCCATGACCATGGCGTCCGTGATGCTGGTGAGCTGGGTTATTTTAAAAGGAATGGGAATCTGCGGGTTCACAAAGGTGCTGAACTTCTCTGTGATCTTCCCCTTCTCCACCTTCACAGCCCCGATCTCAATGATCTTATCCTTGATAGGGCTGAAGCCCGTTGTCTCCAGGTCGAAGACGATAAAGGTACCCTGCAGGTCCTGGCCCTTTTCATTGATGGCCACATCGGACAGGTCGTCCACCAGATAGGCCTCCACCCCGTAAATGACCTTAAAGGGATCGTCCTTGTCCAGGGTCTCTATGTAGTGGTTGGCATCCGTAAATGCCTGTACCACGCCGTGGTCGGTGATGGCGATAGCCTTGTGCCCCCAGTCGTGGGCCCGCTTCACAATGTCCTTCACCTCGGAGACCCCGTCCATGTCGCTCATCTTTGTGTGGCAGTGGAGCTCCACCCTCTTCTCCGGCTCCGTGTCCTTCCTTGTGACCGTAAAGTCCGGGATTTTCCGGATGCCTGTGACAGAGCCGATAGTCAGTTCTCCGTCAAATTTGTCGATGGTGGTGACGCCCTTTATCTTCAGGAACGCCCCCATCCTGATATCCTGGAGCATATCCGCCAGCTGATCGTTGCGGACGAACATCTTGACCATGATGGTGTCCGTGAAATCCGTCACCGCATACATGATAATGGTCTTTTCATTCCGTATTTCTCTCGTGTCAAAGCTGATGACCTTGCCCCGGATCGTGATCTCGCCCATCTCGCTGACCACTTCCCTCAGCTCGATAGCCGCATCGTCAAAATCACGCCCGTAGATGACATTTGGATCATCGGATCTGCGGTAGGAGGAAAATTCTCTCTTCCGGAAGCCTCCCTTTGCGCCGCTCCTGAAGCTGTCCCTTGCGCCGCCCTTCTGTGCGCCATCCCCCCGCTGTCCATCCCCTTTCTTTTTCGGGGCATCGGCGCCGGCGTCAGCACCTGTCCCGGAGGGAGCCCCCTCCTTCTCCTCCTCCGCTGCCTTCTCGCGCAGAAGCCTCTCCTTCCGGAGCACGTGGTTTTTCTCCACAATGGCATCCACCTCCTGGCGGAGCTTCAGGTCATTGTACTTCAGGCTGCTCTCCCTGGGCTTTTCGTAGACAACCCGCACCTCCACAGGCACATGGAACCGTTCGTTGAAGACAGAGGTCAGAAGCTGCACTACCGAATCCTTTTTCCCCTGGGCCACCACGGTATCCTGGAGGGTCAGGCACAGGATATTCCCCTCCTCAAAGGTATAGTGCGAGGTCTGGAGCATGTTCCTCTCCACCACGCTTTTCTGCTCCGCCTCCAGGAGGAGGCTGTCATAGTACTCCCGCATCAGATTTTCCGGCGTGTACTGGGCGGAAAGCTGATAATCCTCTCTGACCTCTATGCGTACAGGTGCCCTGCCGAAGAGCTGCTCCTTGATCATCCTCTCCAGCTCATAGATGCGGCGCTTTTTTATCAGATGCCGGCTGAATATATGTACACGTATAAAGTCCCTTGCGGAGTTGGAGGCGACCTTCGTCACCTCCACCTCCGCAAGGAGCTGCTTCATCTCTTCTTTTACCTTTAAAGTCGGAAACACTTCAAAAAACAGTTTACTCATTCCAGTGCTCAAGCTCCCATCTCAGTGTGTCCAGAAGTTCCTCTTCTTTTACCTTCTTAACGACCTCTCCCTTTTTGATGAGCAGGCCCTCTCCAATGCCTCCGGCGATGCCGATATCAGCCTCCCTGGCTTCCCCGGGGCCGTTGACCACACAGCCCATGACAGCCACCTTGATGTCAAGGGGGATATCCGCCACCATCTGCTCCACCCTGTTGGCAAGGCCGATCAGATCGATCTTCGTCCTTCCACAGGTGGGGCAGGATACAACCTCGATGCCTCCCTTCCTGAGACCCAGCGTCCTGAGTATCAGCTTCGCGCTCCTGATCTCCTCCACAGGGTCCCCTGTCAGGGAGACCCGGATGGTGTCCCCGATGCCCTGGCTTAAGATAAGGGCAAGACCGATGGAGGACTTGATATTGCCGGACATGAGCGTGCCTGACTCGGTGATTCCCACATGGAGCGGATAAGGGCACTCTTTTGCAATCAGCTCGTGGGCCTTCACGCACATCAGCACATCCGAGGACTTGATGCTGACTACCAGGTTATCATACCCCTGCTTCTCTATCATATGCACCTTGTCCAGGGCACTCTCCACAATGCCCTCAGCCGTGACACCGCCGTACTTTTCTACCAGGTCCTTCTCCAGGGAGCCGCTGTTGACGCCCACACGGATGGGGATGCTCCTCTCCTTCGCCTTCTCCACCACCTTGCGCACCCGGTCCTCTGACCCTATATTGCCCGGATTGATGCGGATCTTATCTGCCCCGCTCTCTATAGCCGCAATAGCCAGCCTGTGATCAAAATGGATGTCCGCCACAAGGGGAATATGTATCCTCTTTTTAATCTCACCCAGCGCCAGCGCAGCCTCCTGGGTGGGCACGGCGCAGCGGATGATCTCGCACCCCGCCTTCTCCAGCCGCAGGATCTGGTCTACTGTAGCGTCCACATCCTCGGTCCTCGTGTTGGTCATGGACTGGATGGCGACAGGATGGCCCCCTCCGATCCACACGTCCCCTATCCTGACCTTTTTTGTCTCATTTCTTGTCATAGCCGCTCTCCTTTTCCAAAAATAAAGCTTTTTAAATCATATACCCACTTTCTGCATCAAGGCGGACAGGGCCCCTCTCCTTCGCCTCCGGCGCGGGGCCGGACCGTCAAAGAGGGGCCCTGTATCTGTCAGCATCCTCGCTGCCTACTGCCGTTCAAACACCATCTGCTCACCGTACTCCCGCTCTGTCAGGGTCAGCTGTCCCTGATCCACGCTGTAGGAAAAGGTCGTGGTCAGATTGGTGAGCGCGCTTCGCAGGTTCTCTTCCGTGTACTGGCCTCCCGAGCTCTCTGCCTGGCCGGCCAGCGCGCCTGGGATTTCCGTAAAGGTGATGGTCTTTCCGTCTCTGTCCAGGCTGTACTGGAGCTCCACCTGAACGGTCTGCTCTTCCACCACATCAGGCAGACTGACGGTCATCCTGTCGTTGTCCTCTATATCCAGTGCAAGCTCGCTGCCCTCGCTCACCCAGTCCCCCTCCAGAGGATTGGAAGTGAACATGCGGACAAGGAAGAATCCTGCGATAACTACGATCAGCACAGAGCTGACCGTGATGACGATCCTCCAGAGTTTACTTCTTTCAGCTTCATTATTTTTTGCGATCAACATATATATCGTCCTCTCATACTGTCTCCCTGCCGGGAGACTTTTTCCCTTTTCTAAATTATAGGTGGTTTTGGGGACAGTGTCAACGACATATCCCCCGCGCCCGCCCGCCTCCTTTTCCGCAACATTTTGTTGAGTATCGACACCTTCCGACCGTCCCCACGGACAAACTGGTAAAATATGGTATCACTACAAAGGAGGAGATAGTCATGTCATTTGCACAGAGACTGAAAACACTGCGTGCGGAACACAACATGACCCAGAAGGAGCTTGGCCGGCGTATGAACCTCTCACGCGCCACCATCGCAGGCTACGAGACCAAAAGCCGTCAGCCCTCCCACGAGAAGCTGGCGAGCATGGCCGATATCTTCGGCGTCTCTGTGGACTATCTCATCGATGGGGAAGAGACACTGACCCCGGTCTCACTGTCACAGCACGAGCGCATCATAGACGAAAAATTTCTCCGGCTGTACTCCCAGCTCACTTTGAAGTCCAAGGAAAGCGCTCTCGACTACCTGGAGCTGCTAAAGCTCAGAGACGAAAAGCAGGCGCAGGAACACCCGTAGCGGAAAGCTCCTGACGCCTGTATTTATTTCACAAAACGCTCATAAATATACCTGTTTGCCTCCAGCTCCTGACTGTCGTCCAGGGGCTCCAGCTCCCCGGAGCCGTATTTTCTCTCCAGGGCCCTGGCAATGAGCCAGTCGCATACCTGGGGATTTTTCGGAAGGAGAGGGCCATGCAGATAGGTGCCGATAACGTTTTTGTAGACCACGCCCTCACAGCCGCTGTTCTCCTCGTTCCCATATCCGTGGAGCACCTTCCCGAAGGGACTGTTCCCGCCGATAAATGTCCGGCCCCCATGGTTTTCAAAGCCCACCACAGGGGTCTCAAAGAGGTCGCTCCTGAGAACAATATTTCCGATGAGCCTGCCCTCCCCCTGCTCCGTGTACAGGTCCACCAGGTCCAGGCCCTCTATCATGCCCTCCTCGGTGCGGTAATATTTCCCGAGGAGCTGGTAGCCGCCGCACACGGCGATGACCACCCCGTTGTCCTCCACATAATCCTTAAAAGCCTGCCGTATGTCCTTCAGCTTCCGGCAGACGATCATCTGCTCCCTGTCAGAGCCGCCTCCAAGGAGTACGATATCCAGCTTTGAGAAATCAATCTCATCGTTCAGCTCAAACTCCACGGTCTCCGCCCCGATCCCTCTCCAGATGCAGCGCTGCATCAGACAGGCGATGTTTCCTCTGTCCCCGTACAGGTTGAGAAGGTCCGGATAGAGGTGTCCGATGGTTATCTTCCTGGTCTTATTTGTCTCCCTGTTCTCCATGCCGTCCCTCCTTACTTCTCTTCCTCAAGCCTTTTCAGCACATTCCTGGTACTGAAAAGAGCCGTATAGTTCACAAGCACATACAGGTTGCCGCAGCCGTTCTCCACCCGTTCGCAGACAGCCTTCTCCACATCCGCCTCCAGCATGGAGGGGATATCCACATACTTGAGCCGCAGCCGCATGTCCTGGCACCGGATGCCGCTGACCGTGACAGAGTTCACGTTGGCCTCCTTAAACCTGTCAAAATCCACGTCCCAAAGCCAGGACACGTCTATGCCGTCCTGGGCGTTGTCGTTGATGACAATGATGACATCCTTCAGCGTCTCATCCTGCATGACCGCGGAAATATTCTGGTTAAATCCCGCCGGGTTCTTTGCCAGGTTCAGGGTGATGTCCGTCTCCTTCACCCGGAACCGCTCCATCCTTCCGTTCTCCGGGTTGAAGGCCGCCAGCATGTCGTTGAAATGAGGCAGCTCCAGCCCCGACGCGCGGGCTGCCGTGTAGGCCGCCAGGATGTTGTAGACATTGTAAAATCCCCGGTAATCAGCAGTGATCCTTCTGCCCTCCACTGTGAAGGCCAGATGGTCCCCCACTTCAATATCGGAAGCGTTATACTGGATATCCGGTCTCCTGAAATCACATTCTGTACATTCATAGACTCCCAGCTGGCTGTAGTGATAAAACTCATAGCGCAGCGGCGCGCCGCACTTCTTGCAGAATCGTCCCTCACGGATCTCATGGACTCCGCTGTCGTCCGTCACCTTCTCATTGATCCCGTAGGTGATGTACGGATTTCCCGCATCCATGGCAAGGAAGGCGCTCAGGGCGTCATCCCCGTTCACGATGACCTTCATGTCCGGGGCGCTCTGCATCACTTCCTTTAAAATGTTCATGGTGATGTCGATCTCACCGTACCGGTCCAGCTGGTCACGGAACAGATTGGTCAGTACCATGTAGTCCGGCTTGAAATAAGGAAAGACTCTCCTTGTGGACGCCTCGTCTATCTCAATGCAGGCGCAGTCCGCGTCCAGCCTGCCGGACCACCCGGCCGCCAGCACAAAGGCCGCCGCCACGCCATTCAGCATGTTGGAGCCGGTGTGGTTGCAGACCACCTTTTTCCCCTCCGCCTCCAAAGCCGCGCAGAGCATGTTATTGGTGGTCGTCTTGCCGTTTGTGCCGCAGACGATAAAGATGTCTCCCCGCACCTGGGAGGCCAGCTCTCTCAGTATATCCGGGCAGATGCGGAGGGCGATCTTTCCTGCCCAGGTCACGCCCTGCCTGTGGAAAATGTGTACACTCGCCGCCTGCGCCGCCTTTGCCGCCCAGACTGCTGCCATTCTTCGTAATTTCATTTGCTTGTCCTTTTTCCTGATTTATTCTTTGTATGATGTTGAGGCAAAAACCTCAACTACGATACCTACGGATCGTTCCGTGCCACGCTGTCTCCGCCGCCGCTTCGGTCGGCGCCAAACGAACGTCCACCGGACGCTCAGCGCCTCACAATCCTACCCAATCTTTGTACTATTTTACCTTCTGGCCTGTCACAAGTCAACCGCCATGTCCGCAGCCCGCCCACCGACTCCTCCCCGCTCATCTGTTTGTTATATTTTTCACAAAATTTCTCTGTTTTTTCTCAAATCTTTGTATTTTATTTATCTTTACTATTCTGCCCCTGCGTGTTATGATACAGACACAGTCAGATAGATATTTTTTTAACGATAGGCGTCCCAGGTACGCACGCTTTCCGGCTGAACTGCCAGGAACAGCCGGAGAGCAAATAAACCTTTTTTTCATACAATAGAATCCTTTAAAACGGAAAAACAGCTCCGGGCTTCCAAGCGCCAGGGGCTGTTTTTCTGTTCTCTGTTATCCTTCTATAAGACGCTAGGCCTTCTTTTCCATCATTCCCATGAGCACCTTCTCCGGCGTGATGGGAAGCTCTCTGTGCCATACGCCGGTGGCATTGAAGATGGCGTGGGCGATAGCCGGCGAGGGAGTGTTGATAACGACCTCTCCGATGGACTTGGCTCCAAAGGGACCGGTCTCCTCGTAGCTGCTCTCAAACTCCACCCGCAGCCTTCCGATATCCAGACGGCTGGGAATCTTGTACTGCATAAAGGAATCCTGCAATATCCTTCCCTTCTTGCTGTAGGTGATGTCCTCGTAGAGGGCCATGCCGATGCCCTGGGCCAGGCCGCCCTCGGTCTGTATCCTTGTCAGGTTGGGGTTCATGGGCGTGCCGCAGTCCACCACGGCCACGTAGTCCAGAAGCTCCACAGCTCCTGTCTCCCTGTCCACCTCCAGCTCTGCCATGCCCACCATGAGGGGCGGCGGGGATGTGGGGGAGGAGTGGGTCACTGTGACCTGCACCGGCTCCCGGTTTCCGCACATGGATCTGGTGGCAATATCTTTAAGGAGCACCTCCCTTGTCCCGTCGGCTCTGCGCACCCGGTCAGCGGCAAACTCCACCTCATCCTTCCCGCACTCCAGCATGCCGGCGGCAATGGCGCAGATGTGGTCCTTCAGCTCCGCGGCCGCCTTCTCCACGGCCTTTCCGGTCACATACATGGTGCTGGATGCGTAGGAACCGGAGTCGTAGGGTGAGGAGTCCGTGTCCGCCCCGTAGACAATGATATTGTCCAGGTCGCACTCCAGGCACTCTGCCGCCACCTGGGCCAGGGTGGTGTCGCACCCGGTTCCCATGTCCGCCGCTCCGATAGAGAGGATGTAGAAGCCCTCATCATTTAACTTCAGTGTGGCCGATCCCACGTCCACACCGGAAATGCCGGACCCCTGCATGGCCATAGCCACGCCCTTGGCCCGTATCTTTCCATTTCCCATGTCTTTTGCCAGGGGCTTCTCGTCCCAGCGGAACATCTCCTTGGCCCTTGCCATGCAGCGGTCCAGCGCGCAGGCTGTCATCTTCTCATTGTAGTAGGCCATGGCTGTCTGCCCCTGGCGGACCATATTTTTCTCCCGGATGGCCACCGGATCCATGTGGAGCCTGTCCGCCAGCTCGCTGACAAGACTCTCCACCGCAAAGATACCCTGTGTGGCTCCGTAGCCCCTGTAGGCTCCGGCCGCCTGTACATTGGTATACACCACATCATAGTTGAACCGGTAGGCTTCCATATTGCCGTTGTAAAGGGGAATGGACTTGTGTCCGCTCAGCCCTACCGTTGTGGGTCCGTGCTCCCCGTAGGCTCCCGTGTTGGACAGGGTGTACACGTCCAGGGCCCGGATGGTGCCGTCCTTCATGGCGCCCACCTTCGCCCTGACCTCCATCTCATGGCGGGGCGAGCCGGCTGTCTGGCTCTCCTGCCTGCTGTAGACCAGCTTGGCAGCCTTTCCTGTCTTCCATGTGACAAAGGCCGGAAAGACTTCTGTCACGCAGGACTGCTTCGCCCCAAATCCGCCGCCGATGCGGGGCTTGGTCACCCGCACCTTTGACTTGGGGATATCCAGGGCATTGGCCACGATCCTGCGGACGTGGAAGACGATCTGGGTGGAGCTGATGATGTGCAGCCGCCCGTAGGGGTCCATGCAGGTGTAGGTCCGGAAGGTCTCCATCATGGCCTGGCTGTCCGGCTTTGTGTGGTAGGTGTGCTCCAGCACAATGTCGCAGTCCTCCATGACCGCGTCCACATCCCCCTTGCTGTCCTTTGCAGAGGCGCACAGATTTCTCTTGTTGTCCGCTCCCACAGGGCAGAGCGCCTGCCAGTTCTCCTCCGGATGCACAAGGATCTTGTTATCCTTTGCCGTGTGCATATCCAGCACCGGCTCCAGCACTTCATATTTCACCTTGATGAGCTTCAGGGCCTTGTCCACAGCCTTCTCATTTTCTCCCGCCACAATGGCCACGGCATCTCCCACAAACCTCAGTCTCCGGTCCAGGATCAGCCTGTCGTAGGGGCTGGCCTCGGGGTAGGTCTGGCCGGCCATGGTAAAGCGCTTGTCCGGCACATCTTTATAGGTGTAAATGGCCTCGATGCCGGGCACCTTCATGGCGATGTCCGTGTTGATATCCTGCACGAGGGCATGGGCGTGAGGGCTGTGGAGCACCTTCACCACCAGACAGTCTGAGGGCGTAATGTCATCCATGTACACCGGCTTCCCTGTCACAAGGGCCATGGCGTCCTTCTTCCTCACAGAGCGGTTCACATATCTGTAGCTGCTTCCTGGTATCTGATCCGGCATTAGGCTTCCCCTCCCTTCGCCTGGCTTTTCTTATAATTGATGTAGACCCGTATCCCCCGCAGCTGTCCCTCATATCCGGAACAGCGGCACAGGTTTCCTGCCAGGTATTCCTTTATCTCCTCATCCGTCGGGTCCTGATTTTCCCGGAACATGGCAATGCCGTTCATCATCAGTCCCGGGTTGCAGAAGCCGCACTGCTCCGCCCCCTCATCCGCGATGAAGGCGCCAAAGCCCTCCGCTTCCTCCTGGAGCCCTTCCAGCGTGGTCACCCTGTGTCCGTCCGCCCTGGCCGCCAGAAGGCTGCAGGACAGGACCGGCTTATCATCTACAAACACCGTGCACAGGCCGCAGTTGGATGTCTCACAGCCCCGCTTCACGCTGTAGCACCCCTGGCTCCGCAGGAAATCAATGAGGAGCATGTCCGGGGCAATATCCGCGGTTACTTTCTTTTCATTTAAAAGCATCTGTATCTGCATCATTTTCTCCCCTCCTGTTCACTTTCATCCATCTGCGCGATCTGAAGAAGAGCCCGCTTTGCCAGTACCCCTGCAATGATCTTCCGGTACTGGGCGCTTCCCCGCAGATTGCTTCCTGTCTCCACAGTCTCTGACACAAAGGCACCAAAGGCCTCCGCGCTCTCCTTGGTGATACCGCCTGCCAGGATGCCTCTCTCGTCCCTGAGACAGACCGCCTTCATGGGCCTTGCGCCGATGACGCAGCGGACTTCCTCCTCTGTCTGCGCTGCGCAGCAGGCCAGGACCGGAAAATCTGTCTTTGTGTTCCTCTGGGAGAGATAGGCTGCCCGCATGGGCTTTTTGGGCACGATCACGTAAGTCAGGATGTCATTGTCATAGGGAAGGTACGCAAACTCTTCCACAGACAGCCGCCCTCTCTTGTAGAGCTCCACTTCCGCTCCTGCCGCCATAAGGAAGGTCAGCACGTCAGAAAACCCGTATCTCCCGAACACGCTGCCTCCCACAGTGGCCATGTTCCGGAACTGGACGCCCACAATGTGGCGCACACTCTCCCGGGCCGCCCCGTCAGTCAGGTCATTCAGCGCCTGGTGGAGCTCCATCTGGCGCAGCGTCACCATAGCTCCGATACGGAGCTCGCTCTCCGTCTCCTCGATGTTGTCCAGCCCCAGGCCGGACAGGTCAATGGCTGTCCCCACGTTTCTCTTCTGCATCTTCAGCCAGAGCATGCCTCCCAGGACCACATTGCTCCTCTTCTGGTTCAGCTCATAGGCCTCCTCCAGGCTGGACGCCTTCACATACTGATTGATCGTAAGCACGTCTTCTCTCCTTTTCTCTGTAAAATCCTCTTTATTATCCAGGTAAATTCCGTCGTATCTCTGTAAAGCCGATATATTATAGCATATTTTTCCCCTGTGCGAAAGAGGGAGAGACCTCTTTTACAGTCTCTCCCTGTCTTTCTCCAGGATATGCCACAGGAGCGCCTCGCAGCCCTCCTTTATGTCATTGTAAGTCACGTCAAAATTCCCGGTGTACCAGGGGTCCGCGATGTCCCTTGGCCTGTCCGAGAAATCCAGGAGCCGGTGTACCTTATGGTCCGGGTCCGAACCGATGATCCGGTTCATATTCCGGATGTTCCGGCTCTCCATTCCGATCAGATAATCGTAGTTCTCATAGTCTTTCTTTGTCATCTGCACGGCGTACTTCCCTTTGGTGCTGATGCCAAGCTCCTGCAGCTTCCGGGTCGTCCCCGGATGGACCGGATTGCCGATCTCCTCCCGGCTGGTGGCCGCTGAAGCGACGTGGAACCGGTCGCCCAGCCCTTGTTTCTGTACCATGTCCCGGAAGACGAACTCCGCCATGGGGGAGCGGCAGATATTGCCGTGGCAGACGAATAGTATTTTTATCATATCTCTTATATCCCTTCATAAGCCTTCAAACCTTGATATTACGGGTTTTCCGGCGCTTTTTTCGATTTTTGTGTTTTGCCCTAAACTCACACAATTCTTTGTAAATCTACGCAAATTCACGGGCAAATGGTGTAGTAAGTGGTGTAGTAACTTGGTGCATTTTCAACCTGATTTTCTCTGCTTTTCCGGCGTGACAGTTCCCTTGAAATCTATGATTTTCGCCATCTGCTCCGCTGCCCGGTCATAGCTGGCGTGAGTGTAGACATTCAGCGTCACTCCCACATCAGAGTGTCCCATCACATACTGCAAGGTCTTTATATCCATACCGGCGTTTGCCATATTGGTACAGAAAGTATGGCGGAACACATGGGGCGTGATATGCGGCAGCGGCTTGTCGGGGTACAGCTTTTTATACTTTTTCATCGCCCAGCGCATTTCATTTTCGATATGCAACGCCACCTTGGGCTTGTCGTCCTTATCCAGCAGCAGAAAGCCGCTGTACCCGTCTACAATGATTTCCGTCTTTATCTTCCTGCGGCGTTTAAGGATATTGTTCAGACTTTGATAGACTTCCTCTGTCATGGGAATAAAGCGGCAGCCGCACTCCGTCTTGGTTTTCTCGACGTAATACTTTCCGCCCCGTTCCCGGACAAGCTGGTGGTCTACCCGGATTCGCCGGTTTTCAAAATCCAAATCACTTTTTGTAAGGCCGCAAAACTCACTGACACGCATACCCGTTCCCAGCAGCACGAGAAATTCATCATAATACTTGGTGTAGGTTTTATCCTCCCGGATAAAGCCCATCCAAATCTCCTGCTGTTCCTCCGACATGGCAATCCGCTTCTGTGAGTCATTGGGAACCACGTCCACTAATTTGAAGTCAAAAGGATTGCGGCGGATAATATCCTCGTTATAAGCCATCTGAAAAGCGGGTTTCACAACGCCTCTGACGCTGGTAATAGTGCTGTACCCTTTCCCGTCGCTGTGGAGCTTCATAATCCACTGTTGCGCGTCTGATACCTTAATATCCCTTATCTGCCGGTAGCCAAAAGCTTCTTTTTTAATCAGGTTCAGAACAAAATTGTAACCGACTTTGGTATTGTAGCGCACACCCTGTTTCAAGGTGATATAGCGTTCCACAAGGGCAATCACGGTTGCCTTTCCAGCAGCATAGTCAATCCCTTCGTCAAGCTGCTTCTGGATTTCTTTTTCCTTTTCCCGCAATTCCTTCAAATCAGAGGAATAGATGGTCTGCCGTTTGCCTTGGATGTCTGTATAGCGGTACTGATAAATCAGGTCTTTTCTCTGGCTCTCTCCTGTCCGCAGGATTCTTCCTTTATGGTCTTTGCGTTTCTCAGACATTGTCAAACTCCTTTCCGTGATGGAAAGAGCCTTGATATGACACATTTATTGTATCATATCAAGGCCGCCTTTTACATCACAAATTTCAGATAGAATAAGCCTGTTCAATGTACTGGTCGAACAGGCGGCGTTTAATCAAGCGTTTATTTCCTACCCATAAGACAAACCGGCAATTCTGGTCGTTTGTCAGGTCACGCAGTTTATTGATACCAATTCCAGAATAAGCCGCAGCTTCTTCCAGACTTAAATTACTCTTCTCCCAAATAGGGACTTCTTTCATAGGCATTTACCTCCATACATGAAATAAGCCAGACAGGAGAAGGTCGGCAACGAAGTCCGGCAACGGGCTTCAAAAAACCTCAAAAGCAATCTCTGTCTGGCGGTTTGGTTATTTATTACTTTTTCTTTTATTTTTCTGTTGCTTTGGTTGTCATAGGGGAGAAAAGCCCGCAGTTACGGGCTTTTTCCCGGCAACCGGCCCGGCAACGGGATAGCAACGGGGTCGGCAACCGGCTGTCATTTCCCCGGATTTTTCAGAAGGGAAGCTCCATCTGCTCTGTGACTTCCACAAATCCGTCCGGCGTTTTTTCACGCCCGTTGTCAGCGCCCGTTGCCGGGGTTTCCCGTTCCCACCCCTTTTGCCTGCCGTATCCTTCAAATATCCGGGGATTGGAGAAATACTTCCATCCCGTGATACCGTGGTTCATAATGTCGTTGACTTCCCGGATTTCCCATTGTTTCGGCTCGTCAAAGGGGTGGTTCAGGGCTTCCTTGAAAAGCTGCTTGGAGCATACGGCGCTGCCGGTGTAGCGGTCAAGGTACGCCTGTATCATCCCGGCCTTGGTGTCCTCCGGCATGAAATCCCGCTGGTGTTCTTTGAGGTACTGTATCATTTCGGGGGTAAAAGACAGCTTAAAATCGCCGCTTTTGTAGGTTGTCATGGCTTCCGCCCATACCTGTTCCAGATAGGCTCTGGAAGCGGCTTCATCGTCCAAAATGTGTACCTCGGCCCGTTCGGGGTAGACCATGACCGGCAGGAAGCGCCGGTTCCCGGAACGGTCAAGGGGCAGGAAGTCCAGGGCGTTGGAAGTCCCGCCGAACACGCATTGGCGCAGCCTGTCCTCCGGGTGGGTTTCGTAGGGGATTTTATAGACCTCCTTCTGGCGGCTTAAAAATGACTTGATTTCCTCTATGCTCTTGGCGTTGGCGGTGGCAATCATCTCCGACATTTCAATAATCCAGTGGCCTTGTAGCTTGCGGTACACGTTATCATCGTCCAGCTTCCGCAAATCATCGGAAAACCACTCGTCTTTTACCGCCAGCAGCCGGAAGAAGGTGGACTTCCCGGCTCCCTGACCGCCCACCAGACAAAGCATGACCTCAAATTTACAGCCGGGGCAGAACGCCCGGTGGATGGCTCCCAGCAGGAACAGCCGCAGCGATTGGAAGTTGTAATTGTCCGTGTCGGCTCCCAGAAAGTGCCGCAGGCAGCAGCGGATACGCTCTTTCCCGTCCCAGACAAGGCCGCTTAGGTAGTCCCGGATGGGGTGGTAGCTGTTGGCGTCTGCCGCAAGGTCGGCGGCGTCCGCTATCTTTTTTTCGCTTGTCAGGCCGTAGGTCTTTTCCAGATACAGCCGGATATATTTCATGTCCGTATCGGTCATGGCCTTGCTGCCGGTTCTACGTTTCCTGCCGATGGGCTTTAGAAGGTCAATGCGCTCGGTCAGGAGATTTTTCGCCACCGCCCCGGAAAGTTCGGGGTCGTGCTGGAACACGGTCAGGCAGTTGTGAATACTGTTGCGGACGCCGCCTTTCTCGGTGCTTTCCAGCATGGCCTTGACTTCCTCAACGCTCCGGGGTGGCGGGGCTTCTTGTATGGTCTGTTCTACGGCCTGCCGCAGTTCGGGCGGCAAAGTCTGCCATTCTCCGCTCAAGGTTCCTCACTTCCTTTCCGTAGCTGGCAATCAGGGCAGCCCGTTCCCCTATGTCGGAGAACAGCAGCACATCCAGCAGATATTCCACATGGGATTGTTTCTGCAAGGCTTCCACGAAAAGCGGGTGCCATTCCTCGTCCGGCGTCTTGGGGGCATAGTCCCGCTTCCAGCGGCGCAGCAGATTGTGATAGTCGGACAGAACCCGGAAGCAATACCGCTCCATGCGCTTGAATTGCTGTTCCGGGCTTTCCTGTCTTTGTCTTGGCTTCGGGCTGTGGCTCCTGCTTGGCGGCTCCCTGTCCTCATAGGGGACGGAGAAGTCCTGCGCCAGCATGAGGGCGGCTTCTTTGGGGCTGACATTTTCCAGACGGGAAACAAAGTCAATCACATCCCCGTCTGCCTGACAGCCGAAACAGTGGAAGCGCCGGTCAACCTTCATGCTGGGGTTTTTATCGTCATGGAAAGGGCAGACGCACATCCCGTTTCTTCCCACCCGGACGCCGTAATGCTCGGCGGCCTGCCGGGTGGTAACAGACTGCTTCACGGCTTCAAATACGTTCAATAGGCAAATCCTCCTGATACAAGAAAAGCGCCTGTCATTCTCACGGGGAAAATGGCAATCGCCTGATGGGTTAAAGTTCCATATCCTATTTTTGCTGGCGGTGGGGCTGCTGGCGTTTCTGTTCTTCCCGCTGTTTTACGCCCTCAATCTTCCAGCTTAATTGTTCGTTGATGGACGGCTTCTTTCCCGGCTCCGGCACAACCCGGCGCTGGTCGGGCGGCAGCACATGGTTTATCCAGTAGCGCACATCCCGCAGCAGCTTCATGTCCTCCTGAACCGCCTGCAAGCCCTCATTCTTTTCAAACAGTTCCCCGGAAAGTTGCGCCCGTTCCTTATTCAATTCTTTCGTATCAAAGGGCTGTTCCTCCTGATGGGCTTTGAAGAAACGCTTTGCGGCAAGGTAGGCGTCCAGTTCCTCCCGGTGTTCGGCGGCAAACTTCTCTTTCCGGCTTTTCCAGCCGATGGAAGCGTATTTCTTGTAAATCTCCTTGTAGGCTCCGTGGTTGGCGCTATGGGAAAGGGTGGTGTCGATGGCCTTTATCCGGCGTTCCGATTTTCGGATGTCGGTCTTGGCGGAAAGTATCTCCCCGCTGACCTTATCCAGATAGGCGTCAAGGCTCTCCACGGTGGAAATCTCTTTCTGCCGCAGGAAGTCAAGGGCTTCCATGACCTTGTTGAAATCGCCAACAGTGCCTTTCAGCTTCCCCCTGGAAGTCCAGCCGGTGCGTTCCTCGCTCCGCATATCCAGATACCGGGAAAGCAGTGCGGGGATGGTCGGCTCCTTGGCCTGTTCCAGTGCTTCCAGCAGCGCCGCCTTTTTCTCTTTCAGGCCGGACAGCCAGCCCTTTAAGCTGCGTACCATCTGCCGGATAGACTGCATGAGTGAATTGGCGGCTTTGATGTCCCGGTTCAGGTTGCCGATGTTGGTCTGTATGCCTTTCCGTTCCAGATAGCTGACCGCTGGCCCCATGTGGACGGTGGGAATTTTATCTATCCCCTGACGCTCATAGGATTTCAGGTTCAGCCGTTCCGGGCTGCCGATGGCTTCCAGATAGCGGTTCGCCGTGTCCTGCCACGCCTGCCGCCATATCTCCCCGTACTTCTGGTCGTTCCAGTCCACGGTGTCCTCCTTGTGGCTTTTCCAGTTCCCGGACGGGAGCCGGATACGCTCGCCGTTCTCGTCAAGGTCGTACACCTTCCGGCTCTTGGGGAGCCACCTGCCCTGTTCGTCCATCCCCCGCATGGTAAAGAGGATATGGGCGTGGGGGTTGCCGTCCCCCTTGTCATGGATGGCAAAGTCGGCAATCATGCCTTTGGAAACAAAAAACTCCCGGCAGTAGTCCCGGATAAGGTCGGCTTGCTGCGCCGGGGGAATATCCCTCGGTATGGCAAGCACCAGTCTCCGGGCAAGCTGGGAGTTCCATTGTTTTTCTATGGCTTCGGCGGCGTTCCACAAGGTATTGCGGTCTGTGTACTCCGGCGGGGCGTGGGGCGGCAGCATGATTTCGGTGTGGACGATTTCGCTTTTATGGGAATAGTATTTCTGTTTCTGGTCGTATTCGGAAAACAGCCGTTCCCCGCTCTGGTAGGCGGCGGCAGCGACAGCAGACTGGCGCTTGCTGCGCTGGACGATTTTCAGGTCAAAGTGCGGGCATGGTGGCATGACGGATTGTGGCCTCCTTTCTCCCGGCGTCCGGGCATAGAAAAAGCAGGAAACCGTTCCATGATTTCCTGCTCGGTGGTGCCGCCGGTGGGCGGCTGGTATTCAGTTTTGAAAGTTCGGGTCAGGGTGGCCCGATGATGATGAGAGGTGCTATTTTCGATTTGGTTTTCTTTTGATGGCCAGCAATTTCATGTAATCATCAAATTCATCCGCATTGGTCGGTTCAAACATTACCCATTTCCCATCATGATAGGTTTTTGCTTCATCATATTGCCTGCAAACGCCATCAGAGAGGGTATCTCTTATATCTTCAAATTTTGCTCTTTCATCCTTCCCAAAAATAATCATGAAACCAATACAATTACTTTTTGCATATAGGCAACAAAGTGTTTTTCCACCTCTGCGATATTTATACTCGTAAGTCCAATTCTTACCGCCAGTATTCCATAGTCGTTCCATATCGTATTTTTCATCAATAGCCGAACATAACGCCTGCCAAACTTCAAATAAAGATTGTCCGAGTAATTCAATCATAGTTGATTGAGATGGTATATTTTCAAGCATTGTATCACCTCCGCTAAATTATGATTTACTACTGGCTCTATTATACTATGACTAGGCACTTATGGGAATAGATGAATTGTAAACTTGCTGAACGGAAACAGCTTGCAGCGCAAGGTGTTTCCGGGCGGCAAGTCCACAAAAGGGTAGCTGGCGGCAGCCAGCGCAGGGGAAGAGTAGCTTCCCCTGTGATGATTGGCAGGAGCCGGAGCGCTGCGGGCAATCATCCGCTTTCCGCAGGAAGCCCCCGGCAGGGCGCAACACACTACCTTCAGGTGGTGTATAGTTGCGCCCTCTTTCAGAGGGGCAGTCCACGGGCTGCGGCTCTGGAAGCGATTATGACCGTTCCCGGTCTGGCTCTTTTCTCTTGGGATGTGGCTTTTCTGTCCTCGCCTGTGCCTTGGCTTCGGCAAGCCTGCGCCGGATGGAATTGTCCCGCTTTTGGATAAACCGCTGCTTCGTATCAGCGATAAAGCGGCGGCACTCCGGCTCCGGGATGGCGTCCAGCTTTCGGATGGTACTCTCCACAATCCCTCTTGTCTGCCGGTCACGGATAACCGGCACGATTTCTTTCATCCCCGCAAGGGTGTCCTCCTTCGTACCGGCGGCGTACTGATAGACCATAGCCAACTCGTCCTTTGAAAAATTCATCTTCATTCTGCGCCCTCCTTCTCTGTTCTGTTTCCGGCAAACACTTTTTCCATAAGCTGCCGGGTGCTGTCTTTGTGGAACAACAGCTTCAAGAACAAACTGACCTGTTCATCCGTGATGGCTTCCGGGTGGGGAAGGTAGCTTTCCAGCATGGCGGCTCTGGTGCAAAGCCAGTGTGTCCGTTCCTTCCGTGTCAGTGTCTTTATCTGGTGTTCCAATATCTTTTCTTCATGCTGCGCTCTCCGCAGCTTCTTTTCCGTTTTCTCTATTTCCTGATTGAGTGCTTCCAGCTTTTCATTCATAAGCGTCTGTCCTCCTTCTTCGGAATGAGTACATATATCTTGTTGGGTTCCCCGAAGTCCTGACGCACTCGCAGTATCAGTCCGGCGTCCTCCAATTCATTCAGGGAACGCTTCACGGTCATGGTGCTGCGGGCAAGTGCTGTCGCCAGTTCCACGATGGGGAAATGGATAAATAAAATCCCGTTGGCGTCCTCTATGCCGGATACGAAAACAATATCCAACATCCGGGCGTACATGACCTTGGCGGTGCTGCTGATCGGGAGCCGCAGCATGGCTCTTGGCAGCGGCATACAGGGCGGCAGGGTGGTGTCTGCGGTCATAAATTCAACTTCCATTCAATCGGTGTCCTCCTTTACTTTTCGTTTTGAGCGTTTGGAAAGATAATGGGGGCAGTCCACAACGACCGCCCGGAAACTCTGCTTGCAAGTGCGCTGGCATTTCCGGCAAAGGTCGTTGTACGTTACCCGCCCCCGTTCATTGAGGAAGAAGGACAGTTCCAGCTTCCTCTTTTTCGGCATTCTCGGCATGGTGTCTCCTTTAAACAAAAATCCGCCCATTTCAGCCGTAACAGCCGCAATAGACGGATAGCAGATTTTAGTGTCGTGTTTCGGGGCGATTTTCAGGGAAAAAGCGGCCATAGAACCGCCCGGAAATCCCCCGTAGTATTACGGATAGGGTAGACTATGCCCTATCGGATTGTTGTGTTTCGGTATCAATTCGGTGTTCATTTTCGCCGGTTCTCCCTGATGTCGTTCCTGCCCCTGGCTCTCACAACGGCGTTTCGCTCCCTTTGGTACGCTCGTTGCGGTCAGGGTTCCTCCATTTCCCTGCCGCAAGTCGTTGCGCTACATCGCCGGGGAGCATATCCCATACAGGCCGGTCATTCGATTGGAATAATCCATCGATGAACTAAGCCCATTATGGCACATTTTTGAGCCTTCTCTCGTATATCCACAAAGTAGGAAAACCGCCCCGAAATCGAAAATTTCCACGATTGCGGAACGGGTATGGTATAATGGGATTGACGGCGGCAGCCAGCCGCAGGAAGGAGCGATGTATCTATGAAAACCCGCATTTCCGTACAGGAACGCCTGAAAGATTTACGGGTAGAACGGGGCTTAAATCTGGAAGAATTGGCGCAAAAAACCGGCATTTCAAAATCAGCCCTCGGCAGCTATGAAAACGACAACGACGAATACAAGGAAATCAATCACGGCAACCTGTTGAAGCTGGCAGATTTCTATCAGGTGTCCGTTGACTATCTGCTCGGCCTTACCAACAATCGGAAATATGAAAACACGCCGATAGAAGAACTACATTTGAGTGATGAAGTCGTGGAACTGCTGAAAAGTGAACGCTTCAACAACAGGCTGCTGTGTGAGATTATCTCCCATGAAAAATTCAAGGAACTGCTGGCAGACGCAGAAATCTATGTGGATGGGATAGCAACCATGCACTTCCATGACACAAACAGCTCACTGGCTGCTTTACGGGCTATGATACTGGAAGAACATCCCGAAGCTACGGCGGACCGGGCAATCAAAGTATTGGAAGCCTGTCAGGTAGAGGAAGAAGATTTCTTTTGCCATGTGACGCACAAAACTTGGGACGTCATTCTCCACGACATACGCAAGGCGCACGAAAATGACAGCGAAAGTGCGCCGGATACCACGCCCGCCGATGAACTGATACGGGAAGTACAAAAAGCCATGCAATCGCCGGGGGGACAGGGTTCAGCAATTCACGGAGATATTCTGCAAGGCGTTCCGGCTCAAATATAAGCGGCTCTCACAAGAGGAACGAAGCCTTTTGAAGAAGCTGTTCAAGAAATCCCCGCTGATAAAACAGTCCGGTATGAACTTCCGGCGCAGACCGTGGAAATGAAAAACTGCCGTTGTGGGAATGGGTGTTCCTGCAACGGCAGCTTGGGCTTTCTTTATTCAGTTTTTCAGATTATCGGTCAAAGCGAAACTTGAATAGTGCGGCAATTAGCTGTTGCTTCACATATTCCTCAACCTCGGCGTTGACCTGATCGTGTACTTTGGAAAAATAGCGGATATATCCGGCGTAGTGGGAAAGAACGGTGTCGATTGCGTCCGGGTCGCCCTCATGCGCCTTGACGATTGTTTCATAGGGTAGTGTCAAGTAATCTATGAAAAAATAAGTCATAAAAAATAGGCTCAGAAGAACCTTGAAAATTGCAGATATTGATATTGAAAAGCTCTCCGAGGGCTCAGGGCGCTGCCCTGAG
>NZ_NFLQ01000019.1 GCF_002160985.1 Lachnoclostridium sp. An118
AAGTGCTTCGCTCGACTTGCATGTGTTAAGCACGCCGCCAGCGTTCATCCTGAGCCAGGATCAAACTCTCGCATAAAGGACTTAGGCTTGGTCTTTTCAAGCCTTAGTCCGCTTGCGCTTCCCGATGACTTGGCGAGCCTTTAGGGGCGAGCCTAGTATCGCGGAAGCTTCCTTTCGTTCAATCTCGGTCCAGGAAAACTACTAGCTTTCCTATCCCGTTATTTACTGTTGGCATCAGACCTTCGCTTTCGCTCGGTCCGATTTCCGTTCTGAATATTTCTCTTAGAAATTTTCAGGGTCGTTGTCTATTGTTCAGTTATCAAGGTTCTTTGTTCTGTTTTCGCATCTCAGCGACAACTTCTATATCTTATCATGTCGCTTCCGATTTGTCAACAACTTTTTTAACTTTTTTCTTCTTTCTTTTTTAGAAGAGTTTTTTGCCGACAGCATCAGACTGCACTCCCGTGCTCTTATCGCGCTGCTCTCATCCGGCAAAAAATCCACCCTCTTGCGTGGTGGATTTTTATAATATCATCATAACTCTGTGGTGTCAATGCTTTTTTTCATTTTTTCTTTTATTTAAATGAGACCGCCATTTTCAAGACCGGATTGTATTCGTATATCACACGCAGGATATCATTCCCCTGTATCACATCATAGGCTTCACGTCCAAAGGATGTGGTATAAAGCATGGTGATGAGCATAAAGAGTATCCACACGATGATGAGGCCGCCGGCAGCGCCCAGCAGAGCTCCGCCGAGCCGATTGAAAAATCCCAGCACAGGAAGGTTGGCCACGATATCCAGTGCGAATATGACCGCACGCATCACCACCGTAATGACCACAAATGTCAGGATAAAGGAAAGGATATTGATGATGAGCCTCGTGGCATACGCAGAGATATACTGGATAAAATTATCCACCCCCAGCTCATCGTAGGTCTCACTGTTATTATTATTGAGGAGGAGCGCCTTGAACACCCCCGGAATATCCGCCCCCTCGATGGCCGCTATCTGGGTGTCCCGGGGTATCTCCACATCTTCCAGTATACTTTCCGCCTCACTGCTGCCCTGCAGGCCATCCAGAAGGCTGCTGGATATACCATACTGAGCCAGCTCGTCACTGGTGACATTTCCATTCACGATGTCCTCCACCGTGATGCCCGCCGCATTCAGCTGGGCCTCTGTGATCCCTGCAGATTCCAGGACACGCCTGACGTTTTCCACAGTAAGGCCGCTCCCGCCTTCCCCTTCGTCTCCCTGGAGGACAGAGGAAGCCATTCCCATGATGGACTGCTCCGCCTGACTCTCGATCATCTCATCCAGAGGGGTGACTGCCATGATGCCCTGGCTCACATAGGGAGTCAGGAAAAACACCAGAATAAATGTAACGATAGTGGCCGCCAGCGAGACAGCAATCTTAACCGCTCCCCTGTACAACCCCACAACTACGCATATAAGGAAGATCAATCCCGTTGCTATGATTACCCAATTCATGTTTTCTCCTTACTTGACAAACCGGACGACTTCCATCCCGTTTGCATTCATCACTATGTATTTATTGACTCCAAAGACAGGGAACATTTCCAGGATAGGGTCGTCCATTTCCCCCTCGAATCTGTGGATGCCCGCTCTGGTAAACACGCTGCACTGTGTCCCCCCATACATGATCACCTGCATGCCGCATATTTTTACGTTGGAGTATTCCCCGGTAAATTTCTCCGACATGACCATACTGCCGCCGCGGTTGTAGAGGCGCAGCTCATAGCCGGCCTCCCCCTCGTTTTTCAGCACCAGTCCGATGTAGGAGGAGCTGTAAGAGACACTTTTGACCTCCTTGTCCAGCTCAATGGTCTTCTGGAGAGCAGGCGTGTCCTGTCCACGGTAGATCAGGAGCCTGTCATTTCCCACAACCGCGGAGGTGTCCTGATCCATAAAAAAGACCGCAGGCGCTACCATGTCTTCATAGCTGTCTGTCAGCACCTCATAGTTTTCCGCCTGGGCACCCGCCTCTCCAAAATTGTAATAGTAAATATTCGAGACAGTCTGTCCGTTCTGCACTGTCATGTAGGACACCAGCAGAAGCTCGCCATTTTCAGAAAGACTGATATCCAGAGGATACCCGTTCCCCGTCATCGCAGTGTCCAGCTCCGACAGTATATTTCCCGCCGCATCGTAACAGACGATCCGCGGGTCACTGTCTCCGCTCAGCACGGCCGCCACGACTCCCTGGGAAGACACAACCGCTTTTTCTATCGGAAGCGTGGTCTCTATCTCTCCTTTCAGTCCCTCCTCGTCCACCACGATCATGTTGTTTCCGCCTTTGTCCGCCACCACTGCGGAATTTCCAAATCCATAGACCACAGGGTTCTCCATCTGATAAGACTGGTTCCACACCTCCTCGCCCTTCTGGTCCATCAGGACAATGCCGTCCCGGCTGTACTTGAGCACGCCGCTCCCAAACTGCCGGTAGCTGCTGTTCCCTGCATCTTCCATCCCATATATGTCTATCGTCCGAACGGAAGTGTATGTCTGCAGATTTATAAATAAAAACACACCTACCAGGACGAGGATAACCGCCCCCGCCGTGATGGCCACTCTGCGCCGGGTCTTCCTTCTGTAATCCCGCACCTGCGCATCCAGCTCCTGCATGGTGGGATCAGAAACCGGCTCTCCCGGCTGCTGCCCGGACTCCTCTTTCCTCTCCCGCACAATGCGGAATCTGTCTCTTATCTTTTGCTTCATACATCAACCTCTTTTTCTTCTACACTTTGCTGTCCACGTGGTCCTATTATATACCACACCGGCACCAGTTCTCAAGTGGCAATCCGGGAACCGCACCTGCGCTCAGGTCAGGGGAGCAGAAGCTTCTGGCCGATGAATATCAGGTTGCCGTCTGTCAGACCATTCATTTTGCAGATGGCCTCCGCCTCATCCGTGGTCCCGTAAAGCTTCAGGCTGATCTTATCCAGGGTGTCGCCTCTCTGCACCGTATAGTATTCCTCGCCGCTCTCCCCCTCCTCGATGACCGGTGTGCTATCCTCTCCGCCGGAGGTACCGGCGGCATCGGAGGAGGTGTCAGAGACGTCCGCGTCAGGGGCGGATGCGTCAGAGACCGCGCCCGTCTCAGCCGACGGCTGCTCTGCCTGGGGATCCACAGAGATGTCACCCTCCGACGGCTCACCGTCTCCTCCCTGCACAGATTTGGACAAGGTCTCTATGGAGGACTGCACTGAGTTCATTTTGTCATAATTATTCATGGCCGAGATACCGATAGCCAGCACGACAACTACCAGCAGGACGCTTGTCAGGTACACAAGATGAGAGCTGTTCCTCTGCTCCTGCGCCTCCAGCTTTTCCTTTACTGCAGAACGAAAATTCTTTGCAGCTCGATCCTCAACCACTTCACTGGGAGAAACGCCGATCTGTTTGCGTGTATTTATCATATAATTCTGCATGTCGGGATTTTTTTCATAAAATATATAATATCCTCCCATCTGCATGAGGTCGTGGTATTTATAGGCAAAATAGATCTCCTCATCCTCCTCGGGATGCTTCATGATGAATATGCTGTTTTTTTTCAGGCCCAGCTTCTCATGGAGCTGTACCATGCTGCCGCTGAGCACAAGGGGTCTGCCGGGCGCTGCCAGAGCCCACCCCACCAGGTCCCGGCCCGGAAAATACTCAGCGCACTCTCTTTGCGCGCTCTCACTGACCCCGTCGCCAATGCAGATTTCCCCGTTCTCCTCCGACACCCCCTCGATGCGGACGGCCCCGGTTATATATACGCATTCCTGTCCTTCCACCACTGCGTTCTCCCCCAGCAGCAGCGCGCCCTCGGGCTCCTCCTTTGCCTGAGCCCTGAGCTGGTCCAGGTAGGTGTCCACATAATCCTCCACATATATCTTGGGAGTATCTGAGACATTTCCTACCTGCCTTACATTTTTGGGAAATTTTCTTTCCATATACTCTCACCTCACTGGATATTTTTGCTTATCATAGCACAGGAGTTTTGCGCATTTTAGCAATCGGTGGGGCTTGTCCGTGGAAATTTACGTTATTTTTCTCCCGTCTTCGACGCTTTCGGACCGCTTCTGTTTTCTCGCGCGCCGGAGCATGTCTATATATAGAAAAAGAGCCGGCACATCTGCCAGCTCTTCTCCTGTGGATCCTCGTTCTCTATTTCAGGAACTCTTTTACTTTGGTGTAAATGCTTTCGCTGTCCAGGCCGTATTTCTTGATAAGCTCTACAGCCGGACCGGACTCGCCAAAGGTGTCGTTGATGCCGATCTTCATCACCTTTGCGGGTGCTTTCTCAGCTACCACATCGCAGACAGCGCTCCCGAGACCGCCGATGACGGAGTGCTCCTCCACTGTCACGATCTTTCCTGTCTTGGCGGCGGCCTTGATCACAGCCTCCTCGTCCAGGGGTTTGATGGTGTGGATGTTGATGACCTCTGCGCTGATACCGTCTGCCGCCAGCTTCTCAGCCGCCGCCAGGGACTCGGATACAGGAAGACCTGTAGCAATGATGGTCACATCCGTTCCTTCCCGCAGTGTCACAGCTTTTCCAAGCTCGAATTTATAATCCGGGTTGTCGTTGATCACCGGAACAGCCAGTCTGCCGAAGCGCAGATACACTGGTCCCTGATGCTCGTAGGCAGCCTCCACCGCGGCTTTCGCCTCCACGTCGTCGGATGGATTGATGACTACCATTCCCGGGATGGTCCTCATAAGAGCGATGTCCTCGTTGCACTGATGGGTGGCACCGTCCTCACCCACAGAGATACCCGCGTGGGTAGCTCCGATCTTTACGTTCAGTTTGGGATAGCCGATGGAGTTGCGGACCTGCTCAAAGGCGCGGCCTGCCGCAAACATGGCAAAGGAGCTGGCAAAGGGGACCTTGCCTGTGGTGGCGATCCCAGCCGCCACGCCCATCATATTGGACTCAGCGATACCGCAGTCAATATGGCGCTCCGGAAAAGCCTTCTTGAAGGTGCCTGTCTTGGTGGCGTTCGCCAGGTCAGCGTCCAGGACAACTACATCCTCGTGTTTCTTTCCTAACTCTACCAAAGCATTACCGTAGCTTTCTCTTGTTGCGATCTTCTTTACATCTGACATAATGCTTCACCTGCCTTTTCTAATTCTTCCATAGCTGTCTTGTACTGCTCGTCGTTGGGAGCGGTCCCGTGCCAGGATGCCTGGTTCTCCATGAAGGATACGCCTTTGCCCTTCACCGTCTTCGCGATGATGGCTGTGGGCTGTCCCTTCACTGTCTTTGCCTCCTTGAAGGCAGCATCGATGGCGTCAAAGTCATGTCCGTCTATGTTGATCACATGGAAGTTAAACGCCTCAAACTTCTTGTCGATAGGATAAGGTGAGTTTACCTCTGTGATAGCCCCGTCGATCTGGAGATTGTTGTTGTCCACGATCACCACAAGGTTGTCCAGTTTTCTGTGGGCTGCCAGCATGGATGCCTCCCACACCTGTCCCTCCTGTATCTCGCCGTCTCCGAGCAGCGTGTATACCCGGTAATCATCGCCGGACAGTTTAGCGGAGATAGCCATTCCAACTGCCGCAGAGATGCCCTGTCCAAGAGAGCCGGAGGACATGTCCACGCCGGGGATGTGCTTCATATCCGGATGGCCCTGCAGGTAGGAGCCTGTGTGGCGCAGGGTAGTCAGGTCCTCCACCGGGAAGAATCCCCTGTTGGCAAGAGCCGCATAGTATCCCGGAGCCGTGTGTCCCTTGGAGAGGACAAAACGGTCTCTGTCCGCTTTTTTGGGGTCCTTGGGGTCGATGTTCAGTTCTTCAAAATAAAGATAGGTAAAAATGTCTGCTGCTGACAGAGATCCGCCCGGATGACCGGACTTTGCACTGTGGGTGGCTGTGATGACACCCTTGCGGACCTCGTTTGCAGTCTTCATAAGTTCTAATTTGTTCATGAAAAATGCCTCCTGGTGTTTATGGTTTCTTTACGTACTTGCGCTCCTGTTACTCCCCGAAAACTGCCTTGTAGTCTTCCTGGAATTTGATGATACCCGCATCTGTCAGAGGATGCTTTGTCATCTTCTCGATCACCCCGTAGGGAACCGTGGCAATATCCGCACCTGCCAGAGCGCAGTCTGTCACATGCATGGGATTGCGGATGCTTGCCGCGATGATCTGTGTGTCGATATCTCCGGCGACAGCGAAAATCTCGGCAATCTCACGGATCAGGTCCACGCCTCTCACAGAGATGTCGTCAAGACGGCCCAGGAAAGGAGATACATATGTAGCTCCTGCCCTTGCAGCCAGGAGCGCCTGGTTGGCTGTGAAGATCAGGGTCACATTTGTCTTGATGCCCTCGGACGTGAGCTGTTTGCAGGCTTTGAGTCCCTCCACAGTCATAGGGATCTTAACGACCATGTTGGGGTGGATCTTCGCGATCTCACGGCCCTCTTTTATCATGCCCTCAGCGTCTGTGGTGGTCGCCTTCACCTCGCCGCTGATAGGTCCGTCCACGATAGACGCGATCTCGGCAATGACTTCCTCGAACACCCGGCCCTCCTTCGCGATCAGTGACGGGTTGGTCGTAACTCCGCAGATAACGCCCATATCATTTGCCTTTTTAATGTCTTCCACCTTGGCTGTGTCGATAAAAAACTTCATTTTTCTTCCTCCTTGATCTGTTGAACATCTGGCCTTAGCCCATTTGTCTAAATTATATCGCATACAAAAGGGGCTGGTCAATAGGAGTTCTTCTTATTAATAATTCAATTCGTTAATAAGATAAGATTATTAGTTCCACTTTTCTATATTTCATGTTAAATCCGTGTTAACATGCATGAAAACAGCCTTTTTTCAGGTTTCTCCCACGCGGGGAACGGCAAGCCCATCTCTTTTATTATTAATAAATCCCAAAAATACATTAATTTTTCTTTTTTCTGCCCTTGATCCCGCTCTTCGGGTAGGATGTCGTGCCCCGGACGATGAGCTTCGGCTCATACTCCACATGGTAGGTGCTGATGGGCTCTACCTCGGTGTATTTTTCCCTCCGGGAGTCAATCTTCTTCATGATGATGTCGCAGGCATCCCGCCCCTTGAAGATCACAAAGTGCTCGATGGTGGTGAGGGACATCTTATGCATGCTGGCGAACAGTGTATTGTCGCAGCCCATGACAGACACATCCCCCGGCACCTTCAGCTTCGCCTCCTGGAGCGCGTCCAGGATACCGAAGGCGATCATATCATTCAGGCCCACGATAGCCGTCACATCCCGCTGCTCCTCCAGGAGCTCCCTTGTAAGATCGTAGCCAATCTTGTACTCCGAGTCAATATGAGCAATATCGAGGTCTATTTCCTCGTCCGCCGCCTTGATGACCACCTGGTCCTTAAGGCCGGCCTTCTCAAACTCCTTCAGGAACCCCTCCACCCGCTTGGACCTCTGCTTCTGGCGAACGGTCAACGGAGGCGCTATATAAGCAACTTTTCTGTGTCCCAGCTCCAGCAGATGGCGGGCCATGATCCTGCCCAGCTTGGAATTGTCCAGCTCCACCGCATCCACGTTCAGGTGCTCGTTCTGGTTATTGACAATGACCACCGGTATCTCGTCCGCCAGCTTCTCCACCATGTCCATGAAGCAGTGGCTGGGATTGCATGTATAGATGATCCCCACCGGATGGAGCTCGTTCATCATCTTCAGATAGCGCTCCTCCATTCGCAGGTCCCTCTGTGTGTTGCAGACAAAGAGACCGTACCCCTGCTCCTTGGCCCGCAGCTCAATGCCCTGCAGGAGCATGACATAGTAGGGGTTTGTGAGATTAGAACAAAAGACCACCAGGAGTTTTTCCCGGCGGCTTTCTTTTCGCATTTTCCGTTTGGGCAGAACATAGCCCAGCTCCTTGGCAGCCTCCTCCACCTTCCTCACCGTCTCCTTGGAGAAGGACACATTGTATTTCCGGTTCAGCACCATGGAGACAGTGGCCTGGGACACGCCTGCTGCCCGGGCAATGTCTGTAGAAGTCACTTTTTTCTTTCCTGCCATCCTCTATATCTCCGTTCTTCCTTCCAAAGCCCGAAGGAGAGTCACTTCGTCTATATACTCCAGGTCTCCCCCCACAGGCACGCCGCTTGCAATGCGGCTCACCCTGATCCCCGCAGGCTTGATCAGCTTGCTGATATACATGGCTGTAGTCTCTCCCTCCAGGCTGGAGTTCGTGGCTATGATGACCTCGTCCACATCCCCCCTCAGGCGCTCCATCAGCTCCTTCAGGCGGATGTCTCCGGGACCGATCCCCAGCATGGGAGAGATAGCCCCATGGAGCACATGATAGACTCCGTTATACTTTCCTGTCTTCTCGTAGGCGGCCAGGTCCCTGGGCGTCTCCACCACCATGATGGTCCCGTGGTCCCGGTCCGGGTTGGCGCAGATGGGGCAGACCTCCCGGTCTGTCAGCGTGCAGCACTGGGCGCAGTAGCGCACATTGTCCCTGGCCTCCACAATGGACTGCGCAAGCTCATGGACCTGCTCCTTTGGCATGCTGATGAGATGGAAAGCCAACCTCTGGGCTGACTTTGGCCCGATCCCCGGCAGCCTGGAAAACTGTTCGATGAGACGGCTTATCTGACTGCTGTAGTAATCCATTCTGTTTCACCGCCGCTTCTGTCCTAGAACAGGCCCGGCATCCCGCCGCCCATTCCTCCTGTAAATTTGGACATGCCGGCCGCTGATTCCTGGTCCACCTTCTCAAGGGCCTCGTTCACCGCCGCCACGATCATATCCTCCAGCATCTCCACATCATCCGGGTCCACTGCCTCTTCGTCCAGTTTTACCTTCAGCACCTTCTTGGCGCCGGACACGGTGACCTCCACCGCTCCTCCTCCGGCTGTGGCGGAGAACTCCTTCGTCTCCATCTCCTTTGCCTGCTCTTCCATCTGGCGCTGCATCTTCTGCGCCTGCTTCATGAGATTCGCCATATTTCCGGGCATTCCCCCCGGAAATCCTCCACGTCTTGCCATGATCTTTCTCCTCCATCTTCTATACTCAATCTTCTATCGTGATATCCATGTGGATCAGCTTCTCGATATCCACAAAGCTGTCCTCGAAGCGTCTGCCCTCCTCCACCTGGCGGACATCCACCTCCATCTGTTTGCCGGTCTTCTCTGCGATAAGCCGCTCGATCTCCTCCCTGTGCTCCGGCTTTGCCACAAAGGCCGCGCTCACCTCGTCCTCCAGAACAATGAGGAGATGGTCATTCTCCCCCGCACTCAGGCGCGCTTTTTTCAGATAGCCCCGCAGCATGGGCGATGCCTCCTGGGCTATTCCCCGGAAATCCGCCGCCACTGCCTTCACATCCTCGCTGAGCGCCTTTGGAAGCTCCGGCGCGGGCACAGGCCCGGCCTCCTCCTCTCTCACCACCCGGACCGTCTGTCCGGCCGGAGCGGACACCCCCGTCTCCTCCAGCCTTCGCACCTCATCCTCCAGCGCCCGTATCCGGGAGAGAAGGGTGTCCTGGCTGGTCTCCATCTGGGGACGGCACAGCTTGATGAACGTCACCTCCAGGAGTACTCTCTTCTGAGCTGCGTATTTCAGCTTTCCTGTGAGTTCCGAAAAGATACGGATATAGCGTATCAGCTCATCCGTCTCTATCATCCCGGACTCCTCTTTGATCCTGGCCAGGTTCTCCGTGGACACATCCAGCACATCCTCCATCTCCTCCGAACTTTTCACCAGGAGAAGGTTCCGCAGATACCAGGTAAAGTCCGCCGCCATCTGGGACAGCTCACGCCCCTGCATGACCAGCTCATCCACGGTCTCGATGACCTTTTTCACGTCCCGCTCCAGCAGCTCACGCAGCAGACGGCTGAACACGTCCGCATCCACCGCGCCCAGCACTTCCAGGACATTGTCGTAGGTGAGACGCTGACCGATATAAAAGGCTGTGCACTGGTCAAGAAGGCTCAGGGCATCTCTCATGGAGCCGTCAGCCATCCTGGCGATATAGCGCACCGCCTTGTCCTCTACATCCAGGTCCTCTTTTCCGATCAGCTCACGAAGCCTTTCGGAAATAGTCTCTATGGAAATCCTCTTGAAGTCATACCGCTGGCACCTGCTCAGGATGGTCACCGGTATCTTGTGGGCCTCTGTCGTTGCCAGGATAAAAATGACGTACTCCGGCGGCTCCTCCAGCGTTTTCAGGAGTGCGTTGAAGGCTCCTATAGACAGCATGTGCACCTCATCGATGATGTAGACCTTATACCTCCCTTCCGTGGGGCGGTAGGCCACCTCCTCCCGGATTTCCCGGATGTTGTCCACACCGTTGTTGGAAGCCGCGTCGATCTCTATCACGTTCATGGAAGTGCCGGCCGCTATGGACCGGCACATGTCACACTCGCCGCAGGGGCTTCCCTCCACCGGGTGCTGGCAGTTGACCGCCTTTGCGAAAATCTTCGCCACTGTTGTCTTTCCGGTCCCCCTTGTCCCACAGAAGAGATAGGCATGTCCGATCCTGTCTGTCTGTATCTGGTTCTTTAATGTAGTTACGATCGCATCCTGCCCTTTGACATCCTCAAACTCACCGGGACGGAATTTCCGGTATAATGCCGTGTAGCTCATCTGCCGCACTCCTTCTTATCCTTTTTCTTTCTGTCTGTCATGCGCATCCTCTTATTTGTCGCCAAAGCTGATGCCCGTCATCCTGGCCTCCTGGATGATGCCGGCCTCCGGGTCCACACATTTCAGCTTTCCTGCCACTTCCGCAAGAGGCACTTTCGTGATCTCGCCGCTCTTTATCGCCATCATATAGCCGAAATCTCCCTCCAGGATATGCTCCGCGGCAGCAGCTCCCAATCTGGTGGCCAGCACTCTGTCGTAGGGGCAGGGCGAACCGCCTCTCTGGGTGTGGCCCGGCACGGTGATCCTAACCTCCTGGTCCATCTTCTTCTGGATGCGCTCCGCGATCTCATAGGCCACAGAGGGATAATTCTCCTTCGCCTTCTTGGCCTTCAGCTCCTTTTTGGAGAGCTTTGCGTCATCCTTGGAGATAGCTCCCTCCGCCACGGCGATGATGGTAAAATGTTTGCCCTCGGCCGCCCTCTTCTTGATGGCCTCCACCACGACCTTGATATCGTAGGGGATCTCCGGGAGAAGGATGATATCCGCCCCGCCGGCGATACCTGCGTGGAGAGTCACCCAGCCCACCTTGTGGCCCATGACCTCCACGATAAACACGCGGCTGTGAGACGTGGCCGTGGTGTGGATCCTGTCGATGGTATCTGTGGCTATATCCACGGCACTCTGGAAGCCGAAGGTCATATCAGTTCCCCAGAGGTCATTGTCAATGGTCTTGGGAAGAGTGATGATGTTCAGCCCCTCCTCCCTGAGCAGATTAGCCGTCTTGTGGGTCCCGTTCCCTCCCAGGATCACAAGGCAGTCCAGATTCAGCTTGTGGTAAGTGTGCTTCATGGCCTCCACCTTGTCAAGCCCGTTCTCATCCGGCACACGCATCAGCTTAAAGGGCTGCCTGGAGGTTCCAAGGATAGTCCCTCCCCTTGTCAGGATCCCGGAAAAATCTCTGGAAGTCAGCATCTGAAAGTTCGAGTATATCAGTCCTTTATAGCCATCTTTAAATCCGTAGATCTCAACGTCATCCCTCTTTGAGCAAACTCCTTTTACAACCCCGCGCATGGCAGCGTTCAGCGCCTGGCAGTCTCCTCCGCTGGTAAGCATCCCAATCCGTAACATAATCCGGTCGCTCCTTTCCTTCTTTGATATTTCCAGTTAAGTATACCCTATTTTTAAAAACAGCACAAGAAAAACCGGGCGCAGTCCTCCCTCCTCCCTTTACGTTCCGAAAAAAAACGAGTATACTGTTAACGGAACGCCCTGCGTTTCCGGAAATCAAACAGAAAGCTGGTAACGAACCTATGGATAAACTGGACATCAAACTCTGGTCCCTGGCCGCCAAAGGCGAGATCGTCCCGGACAGGTCCCTTCTGAAGACCCCGGAACAGATAAGGGAGATCAGAAGGAGCGCCGACCTGAACACGGCGGTTCTGGACCATGTGGCCGCCCACATAAAGGCGGGCATGAGCACCGCCGAGATAGACAGGCTGGTGTACGACTACACCGTCTCTCACGGAGGCATCCCCGCCCCGCTGGACTACGAGGGCTTCCCGAAGAGCGTGTGCACCTCCATCAACAATGTGGTCTGCCACGGCATACCGGATGAAAACGAGATCCTCCGGGAGGGGGACATCATCAACGTGGATGTCTCTACTATATTAAATGGCTATTTCTCCGATGCCTCCCGCATGTTCACCATCGGGGAGATCACTCCCCGGGCAGAGAAGCTTGTCCGGGTCACGAGAGAGTGCGTGGAGCTGGGACTTGCCGCCGCTAAGCCCTGGGGCCACTTAGGCGATATCGCCTGGGCCATCAATTCCCACGCACAGGCCAACGGCTACTCTGTGGTGGAGGACATCGGCGGCCACGGCATCGGCCTGGAGTTCCACGAGGAACCCTTCGTCAGCTACGTCACGCCCAAGGGAAGCGAGATGGTCCTGGTGCCCGGCATGATGTTCACCATCGAGCCCATGATCAACGAGGGGAGTCCGGACTTTTTCATCGACGAGGAGAACGGCTGGACTGTCTACACCATCGACGACGGCCTGTCCGCCCAGGTAGAGTACATGGTGCTTGTCACCGAGACCGGCGTGGAGGTCCTGACAAAATAAAAAAAGCAAAACAAAAAGGACTGTGCAGGTGCATAGTCCTTTTTTGCTGAGCTGTATGTCTTTCCGCCGCATGTATAATAACCACGCCGTGGCCATTATATCATAGTTACCAGTTTGAACAGGAAGTTTGCCGCCACACCGGCGCACAGGCCGCCGATGGTATGGCTGATGACCGCCTTTCCCGTCATGTGCGGGCACTTCAGGGCTGACATCATTCCCACATGTGTGCTCAGGTAGCCGCTCCAGCACATACACATAGCTGTAAACACCGCGATGTCATTTGCATGGACAGATCCTGCGGACACCATGTCCGGCACAAGGCCGATGGCTGCTCCCGCCGCTCCCAGGGCCGTAACCGGCACTGCCACGGCAGAGGCGGAGGAGAACCCGAACAGCGGAGTCAGGATGAAGTCGATCTTCTCTCCCAGCCAGGGAAGGAGTGCCACTCCCTCGTAGGCTGCTCCTGTATATGTACCGTCGGCAGAAGGGCCGTTGGTAAGCATCATCACGATCGTGCAGATGACCAGGACGCCGGGGATGATGGCCATACCTACATCCACACCGTTCTTTCCGCCGTCCAGCAGGGACTCCAGGAGTCTTCCTCCCACGCTGCCGCCTCGTACCTGACGCTTGTTGAGGAGGTCGTCAATGGACTCTCCCTCCGCCTCCGGCATGCAGTACTCTGTCACACCGAATTCCTTTTTTGTAAAGAGCATCATGATCCGCACGCTGATGATACTTCCGATGATAGCGCCCACATTTCCGATGAGGGCCGCCATTCCCACATTCTCTCCCGGAAGGCTAATGCCCAGCATGAAGGTGGTAACGATAAGTCCCATTCCAAACGCCGTCCCCAGGTTAGTCAGCGCCGGAAGCTGATACTTTTTGAAATACTTCCGGAAATTGGTGTCCTCCGCCAGGCCCAGGATCGCCGGGTTATCTGACAGATACGTGGTCATGATCCCCAGAGAAGCCGCGCCGGGCAGGTCGTACAGCGGCTTCATCAGCGGTGTGATCGCCTTGTTTACAAGCGCGATGACACCAAACTCCGAGAGGGCTCCCGAAACCGCGCCGGCGATGACCGCGATGGCCATGATATTGAATACCGTGTCGATCAGAAGCTGATAGGCTGTGTTCATAAGTGTCTGCATCATGTTGGCTCCGCCCATCACGGCCGCCAGTCCTCCGAAAATGGCAATAAAGACCGCCAGGAAGACAAACGCTTCCAGACTTACTGCTTTTTTAAATTTTTTCTGCATACTTTTCCCCATTTCTTTGTCTCTTTGTTAATTCAAAGACAATCAACTCTTTCCCAATACCATACATTAAATTCACTCCAACTGCAACTTTTTTTCTACTCTCAGTTGATTTTTTTTAATTTTCCACAGATAAAAAAACTTATACCCCTGTTTTCACATCATTTTTTACAAATTTTCTTAATTTTTTTGCAAATTATTATGGAAAGCGCCGCCCAAGAATTATATAATATTGTATATCACAGTAAAGGAGGAGGGCGCATATTATGAAACAGAACAATATGTTAGCCATGATTTTAGCCGGCGGCCGTGGTTCAAGACTGCACGAGCTGACCAATAAGGTTGCCAAGCCTGCCGTTTCATATGGCGGTAAATACAAGATCATCGATTTCCCCATCAGCAATTGTGCCAACAGCGGCATTGATGTAGTCGGAGTCCTCACACAGTATGAGTCCATTCAGCTGAACAGCTATGTGGCAGCGGGACGCCGCTGGGGACTGGATGCGAGGGACAGCGGTGTGTACGTACTCCCGCCCCGTGAGAAAGCGGACGTGGATCTGAACGTCTACAGGGGAACCGCAGACGCCATCTCACAGAATATTGATTTTATAGACTCCTACTCTCCGGAGTACCTTCTCATCCTCTCCGGCGACCACATCTACAAGATGAACTACGCAAAGATGCTGGCCTACCACAAGGAGCATGACGCAGATGCCACCATCGCCGTCATTGAGGTTCCCATGAGAGAGGCGAGCCGCTTCGGCATCATGAACACGGACGAGGAGGGCCGCATCGTGGAATTCCAGGAGAAGCCGGCCGAGCCCAAGAGCAATCTGGCTTCCATGGGTATCTACATCTTCAACTGGAAGCTGCTCCGCAAGATGCTGACGGCCGACATGAAAGATCCGGACTCCAGCCATGACTTCGGCAAGGACATCATACCCGCCATGCTGAACGATGGCAAAAAGCTGGTGGCCTACAAGTTCAAGGGCTACTGGAAGGATGTGGGGACCATCGACTCCCTGTGGGAGGCAAACATGGACCTGCTGGACAAGAACAATGAGCTGGACCTGAATGACTCCACCTGGAAGATATACACGGAGGACGCGGTGGCGCTCCCACAGTACATAGGTCCTGATGCCGAAATCGACAGAGCCTTCATCACGCAGGGCTGTGTCATCGAGGGTTCCGTCAAGAACTCCGTTCTGTTTACCGGGGCAAGAGTGGGCGCAGGCGCGAAGATCATCGACAGCGTGCTCATGCCGGGCGCGGAGGTTGCGGAAGGTGCTGTTGTCCAGCGCGCTCTCGTAGCTGACAACGTAAAGATTGGAAAAGAGGCACAGGTCGGCAGCGCTGACAGTGAGCATATCGAGCTGGTCTCCAAACGCGTAAAGGGGGTTGAGTAATATGGCGAAAGCATTAGGTATTGTAAACTTTTCCGGAAACCACATCTGGGTAGAGGGGATGCAGGCTTACCGCCCTATCGGCGCCTTCTCCTTCCTGGGACGGTACCGCGTCATCGATTTCCCGATCTCAAATATGAGCAACAGCGGCATTGACCAGATCCAGGTATATATCCGCAGAAAACCCCGTTCTCTGGCAGAGCACCTGGGAACCGGGCGTCACTATAACATTAACTCCAAGCGCGGAAGACTCCACATCCTGTTCTCGGAGACAGGTCTGGAGCACGATATCTACAACAACGATATCGCCGCCTTCCAGGAAAATATGGAATGCATCCGCACTGTAAACTGCGACTATGTGGTCATTGCGCCCAGCTACATGATCTACTCACAGGATTTCAGCGAGCTGCTCCAGACCCACATCGACTCCGAGGCGGACATCACTCTCCTCTATCACTCCACAGACGACGCAAAGGAGCACTTCCTGAACTGCAACACAGTCAATCTGAACAAGCAGAAGGGCGTCCTGTCTCTGGAGATGAACCGGGGCACCGCAAAGAACCGTCACATCTTCATGGACACATATGTGATGTCAAAGGAGCTCTTCATCGACCTGGTGAGCAAGGCTCACAAGACCTCCTCCATGTACAGCCTGGCGGATATCGTGAACGTGGCCTGCGAGGAGCTGGATGTGCGGGGCGTCTCCCACCGGGGATACTTTGCCTCCATCACCGACTTCAAGAGCTATTATGACGCGAACATCTCCCTCATTGACTTCAAGATGGCTCTCAGCCTCTTCGAGGATGAGTGGCCCATCTACACGAGGACCAATGACTCCTGTCCGACCCAGTATTTCGAGGGCTCCAATGTAAAGAATTCTATCGTGTCAAACGGATGCCTCATCGAGGGGACCATCGAGAACTCTGTCATTGGCCGCGGATGCGTCATCAAGAAGGGGGCTGTCGTGAAAAACTGCGTGATCCTTCCCCATGTCATCGTGGACACGGATGTCCACCTGGAGAACATTGTGGCGGACAAGCACGCAAAAATTACTCACGTGAAAGAGGTTGTGGCTGCCCCCAATGAACCGGGATACATCAGAAGAAACGATATCATTTAAAAAGGCATAAAAAAGAAGTCCGTCATCTGTCGGGCTTCTTTTTTCATATCCTGTATCCGCTCTACCCCAGCATCATCCTGTCATTGTCCAGCTCTCCGCCGCTGACCTCCTCGAATTTCTTCAGCAGGTCAGACACATGGAGCTGCCGCTTCTCCTCGCCGGACACATCGTAGATGACGCGTCCCTCGTGCATCATGATGAGGCGGTTGCCATGGGCGATGGCGTCCTTCATGTTGTGGGTGACCATCATGGCTGTGAGCTGGTTCTCCTCGATAATCTTGTCGGAAATCTCCAGCACCTTCTTCGCCGTCTTCGGGTCCAGGGCAGCCGTGTGCTCGTCCAGGAGCAAAAGCTTGGGCTTCTTGATGGCCGCCATGAGAAGGGTCACGGCCTGCCTCTGCCCGCCGGACAAAAGCCCCACCTTGGTGGAGATGCGCTCCTCCAGCCCCAGTCCCAGAGCCGCCAGCTTTTTCTTGAACTCTTCTCTCTCTTTTCTGGAAATCCCCCATCTGAGTCCTCTTCTGTGTCCTCTCCTGGCAGCGATGGCCATGTTCTCCTCAATGGACATGGTGGAGGCGGTGCCGGTCATGGGATCCTGGAACACCCGCCCCAGATAGACGGCTCTCTTGTGCTCCGGCAGCCGGGTAATGTCCACTCCGTCTATGATGATATTCCCCTCGTCCACCAGCCAGCTTCCGGCTATGGCGTTCAGTGTCGTCGATTTCCCGGCTCCGTTCCCGCCGATGATGGTGACAAAGTCTCCCGGGTTCAGGTTCAGGTCCACTCCGTCGAGGGCTTTCTTTTCGTTGATCGTCCCCTTGTTGAATGTCTTGTGGATGTTTTTTATCTCAAGCATGTATCCCATTTCCTAGGCCCTCCTTCTCACTGCCCAGCGGCCTTTTAAGTAGGGCACAGCCAGGAACACCGCAACAACAAGTGCGGAGAACAGTTTCATATAGTCTGAAGGCATCTTCAGCCAGAGTACCAGCGCGTACGCCACGTAGTAGAGGATGGCTCCCACGAACACCGCGGCCAGCGTGTAGGCAAAGGCGATCTTTTTGCCCGCACAGAGCCTGCCAAATATCACTTCGCTGATGATCACAGCTGCCAGCCCGATGACGATGGCTCCACGCCCCATATTTACGTCTGCCGCTCCCTGATACTGGGCCAGGATGCCGCCGCACAGGCCCACCAGGCCGTTGGATATGGTCAGAGCCAGCACCTTTGTATAGTTGGTGTTGATGCCCTGGGCCCGGGCCATCTGCGGATTGCAGCCCGTGGCCCTGATGGCAGCGCCCATCTCGGTCCCGAAAAACCAGTAGACGATGGCCACCAGGATCAGACATCCCAGGATCAGCTTCAGGAAGAAAAAGACTCTGTCATCTCCTGTCACATATCTGGAGGAGGCCACCAGTCCCTGCTGGGTCAGACTGATACCCTGGTTGGATTTCCCCATGATCCCCAGATTCACGGAATACAGGGATACCTGGGTCAGGATACTGGCCAGGATCCCCGGTATGCCAAGGCCCGTGTGGAGAAGGCCCGTGACCATCCCCGCCGCCATGCCTGCCAGCAGTGCAAACACGAGGGAGAGCGCCGGGCTCATCCCTCCCTGGATCAGCATGACCGCCGTCGCCGCTCCTGTAGCTAAAGACCCGTCCACTGTAAGGTCCGGGAAATCAAGGATGCGGTAGGTTATATAAACTCCCAGTGCCATAATACCCCATATGATCCCCTGTGCCGCTGTTCCCGGCATTGCCCGCAGCAGCGCCAGGGGGTCCAGGGAAAGAAAATATTCTGCTATCATTTTTCTGCCTCTGCCTTTCTTCTCTTATTCTGCCGCAGATGCGGACTCAATGGGCTCGTATCCTTCCGGGACCGTGATGCCCAGCTCCTCGCATATCTCCGGATTGTACATCCTGGTCGGCTCCGGTGCTGTCTGCACTTCCATGGACGTGATGTCCTCGCCGTTTGCAAGGATGTCATAGGCCATCTCGCCTGTGGTGTACCCCAGCTCATAGTAGCTGATGCACAGAGTGGCTATCCCCGCCACGCTGCATGTGCCCTGCTCGCTGGCCACTACCGGGACTTTTGCCGGCCGGCAGATATTGTCGATGATGCCCGGGTTGGCTGCCATGGTGTTGTCTGTCGGGATGTAGATGGCGTCCACCTCCTGGACCGCGCTGGTCACAACAGACTGGATCTCATTGGAGTCCGCCGCCGTGTACTCCTTGTAGTCCACGCCGTCCTCCTCCAGCTCCTTCTCAAACATCTCCGCCTGGTACTTGGAGTTGGACTCCGCGGAGCAGTAGAGGATGCCAACGGTCTTTACATCCGGCAGGAGCTCCATCATCACGTCCTCCTGCTCAGAGATGGGGGCCAGGTCGCTGGTACCTGAAATATTTACCCCTGTGGTCCCTGTCCAGTCATCTATGCCAAGGGCGCTGCCGTAGTCTGTCACAGAGGTTCCAAGAATAGGAATGTCCGCTGTGGCCTGGGCCGCTGTCTGGAGAGGCAGGGTGGCATTGGCCAGGATCAGGTCCACGTCAGAAGAAACAAAATTATTCATGATGGTGGAGCACATGGTCTGCTCCCCCTGCGCGTTCTGCACATCAAACTCTACATTGTCCTCACCGAACAGTTCCTTACATGCATCCTGGAAGCCTGCCGTCGCGTCATCCAGAGATGGATGCTCCATCTGCTGACAGATGCCGATCACATATTTCCCCGGATCATCACCGCTCCCGCTTCCGTCTGACGATGACTCGCTCCCACAGGCCGCAAGACCGGCAGTCATTGTCATCACCATCAGGATTGCCGCTGCTTTTTTCAAATTCATCTCTTATTCCTCCCTGTTGCTTTTATACTTTAAAAATTTCTCACTTCACTGCGCGAAAGTCGTCTACGAAAGGTAGTATACAACGACAAAAAAAAGAAGTCAATCTATTTTTACAAAATAGACTGACCTCCTGCGAAATTTTTATTCCTTCTTATTTTTATTCTTTTTAGTCCTCCATGTAATCGTAGTACTCTTCCTCGCTTGCGAACAGCATGTACCTGCCCTCCACATATCCCATATAGCCTTTGTCTGTATTGTAACCCTTCATAAAAGAACAGCTCCCTTCTACAACCAAGTTTTCTTATCTTTAAACTCAGTGTAATCCGAAAGCTGTCCTATAAAAATACCACCTCACACTCCGTACTGTTCCGTGAGCCGGCGTATCTCCCGGTGTACCTGCTCCACCACAGGCTCCGGTCCCAGGATCTTCACCTCGTCTCCCAGGGAGAAGACCCAGCTGATGAACTGGCCGCTCACCGCCACGTCCACATGTACCGTGAAATGCTCTTCATCCGCCGGTATCATCATGATATCCTTCCTGAACCGGTCAATGATCACTCCGGCCAGGCGGTTGTGCACCAGCAGCTTTACCTGCTCCTCCCGGCCGCCGAACATGCCGAAGCTTTTCTTCGTGTAGGCCGCCATGTCCAGCCCCCTGAAGCGCTCCCGCCCCTCTCTCTCCTCGTCGGACATGCGGATGCGCAGCATCTTGTCCACCCGGTAGTGCTTGATCATGTCCGCTTCCGAGTCATATCCTACCAGGTAGTAGTTCTCATTGTCCCAGGCAAGTCCCCAGGGGCTTATCTTATAAACGGCGCCGCCGTGGCGCAGCTCCATCTCCTTTTTTGCATTCCACTGAAAATACTGGAAGAGGATCTTCCTGTTGCTGGCAATGGCGCTGTAGATAGCGTCCACCGTGTAGTAGATGCTCTCGTTCATGGTCTTGATGCGGCCGGACACGTAGACCTGACGCTGCAGCTCCCTGGCCTCGTACTCGCTGACCAGGCTCTCCAGCTTCCGGATGAGCTCGTTGGATTTCTTTGCCGTGATGAACCGGGAGGACTGGATGGCGTCCACCAGCAGCTTCAGCTCCGGCATCTCGAACTGCCGGCCCACCACGTGGTAGCGGTAGGATCTGCCCCAGGGCTCCCCCTCCACCTCTATCCCCAGATGCTCCAGGTCCTTCAGGTCCGTGTAGATGCTCTTCCGGTCCGCCGTCACCTCATAGGAGCGCAGCGCTTCCAGGATTTCGGGCATGGTCAGGTAGTGGTCGTCGTCCGTCTTTTCCAGCATGATCTTCGCGAGATAGTAAAGCTTCAGTTTCTGGTTCTGTCCTCTGGGCATAAGGTCCTCTTCTTTCTGATGATCTTATTTTTAATAGCTGGGCTGAGTGGCCGCCACTCCCTCTGTGATCATCTCGAACAGCTCAAAGGGAACGCCCACAGCCATATCATTTTCATTCCACTTACAGAGCATCCTCGTACTGGGGCACAGAACGCTCACATTCATCTCTCCGGTCAGATAGGGGGAGACGGTCAGCTCCGAGCACATTCCCTGCATGGCTCCCATGTCCACAGCCGGCTTTTTCCCGGTAAAATACTCGTATCCCTGCACCATCCGCATGGACTGAAGTGCGTTGGTCATCAGGATGATGACGTCCGGCGTCTGCTGGCACAGAGAAAGCGGCACAATGGCCAGCCCGTATGTGCGGACCGGCATCCTGTGCAGGCTCCTAATGGACTCCCGCATCCGCCTGGCCACAGCCACGGAAGAATATAATTTGTAGGAAAAATACTCCTGCCCGCTCTCAATCCTCTCTGTACTGGGCTCAAGGGCAAAGGCCGTGGTGGCGCCGTCACATTTGTGGTGCTCCAGGCGGCATTTGATACTCTTCCCGTGTACAGCCGCCTGCTTCACCATGACGCAGTAGGCTGTGGATATGTCCGTCTCCTCCAGAGGGTAGGCTTCATAGTCCTCCTTCGTAAAAAGAAACGTGATCCCCACCGGCTCTCTGTCAAGGCCGATGACCTCCTTCAGTGTATCAATGCACTGACAGATCCTCTCCTTCGGATACTCCTCGTGGGGCAGGCCGTACTCGATATTCTTATGTTTATATGGCATTTCTCTTCCTCCTGGTATATAAGTGCCGGACTATTGTATGGATGCAAAACTAAAACCAAACAGATCCAGCTTAAATAATATGATAGCTGTCAAAACGTAAATAATCAATGCGCTAAAGAAAAAAATCCAGTCTCCCCTGTCCACCTTTACCCGCTTGTAAAAGGTCCTCTCATTTTCCCTGCCCAGTCCCCGGCTCTCCATAGCGCAGGCAATCCGCTCGCCCCGGCGGGCCGCCACACAGAACAGTGGCAGAGCCACCCGGAAGGGGGATGTAAATCTGGAGAGTATCCCTTTGTTCCAGGGAATTCCCCGGATCTCCTGAGCCAGGTGAACAGCGTCCACCTGCTGCTGAAGCTCTGGAAGAAACCGGTAAGTTGCCATAGCAGCATATCCGTGTACGACAGAAACCCTGCACTGGAGTATCAGGCTGAGTACCAGATCTCTGGGCCGTGTAGTCAGGACAAACCCCATGGACATTGTGACAAGGGCCAGGATGCGGAAGCCCAGGGTAATAGCATGGACAAGGTCCCTCTGGGTCCAGCGCAGTATCCCCAGGTGCAGCACGATCCCAGCCTCATCATTCAGGCCTCGTAATATGAGCATGGACAGCATAAAGAAGAAGCTGATGACCAGAAAGATCAGCAGCCTGCGCATCAGATTTGCCAGAGGTATATTCCCTGCCAGCCATATAGTAAAAAAGGACATCAGAAATGTCACGACAGGAAATACCGGAAAATAAGACAGACACACAAGTATGGTCATGACCGCGATCACAGCCAGCTTTATCATGGGATTTCTTCTGTGGAGAACGGAATCCGTTTCTATATAAGTAAACATCTCTTTATCTACCTCCTGCTCAGGAAAAATATTCCTCTGTGGTCATGTCCTTTTTCACAGCACCCGCCTCCAGCTCCACCACCCTTGTGGCGTACTGCCTTACAAGAGACAGATCGTGAGTGATCATGACAATGGTGATACCGTTTTCCACAAGCCGCTGCATATCCTTCATCAGCTCCTGCCGGTTCTCAAAATCCTGCCCGTAGGTGGGCTCGTCCAGAAATAGGATCTGCTGATCCGTCAACAGCATGCTGGCAACGCTGAGCCGCCGCTTCTGCCCCTGGCTGAGTGTGAAGGGACTCTTCTCCTTCTCCTCCTCCAGATGAAAGCGCTTCAGCATATCCTCCACCCGGGCTTCCTTCTCCTCCACGGGGATGCGCACGCGCTTCAGGCTGAACATCATCTCGTCCATGACTGTATTCGTGATAAACTGGCTCTCCGGATTTTGGAAGACAAGTCCCATCTGCCGGTACAACTCCTTAGTCCGCCACCCCTTCAGGTCCTTCCCCAGAACCCGAACAGTGCCTGCATCCGGCTGACAGATCTTAAAGATCAGCTTCATCAGTGTGGTCTTTCCCACGCCGTTTTCACCCACAATGGCCAGGAAGTCCTGCCTGGAGATATCCAGGTCAAGACCGCTGATCACCGGCTGTCCCTTCTCCTTCTTCTTTCCCGGAAGAGGGTAAGCAAAGCTCAGACCCTTTATCTCCACTACCTTCTCCCCGCTGACGGAGTCCTTCCCGTAGGAGGCCGGAATATTCCTCGTATTTCGCTTTCTCCAGGCCCGCTCCTCAGGGGTTCCTCTGTCACAGTCCAGAGTCAGTTTCCCGTCCCGGTCCAGCACCAGGACCCTGTCCACCTCCTCTATGATCTCGTTGATATTGTGCTCCACGATGATGATGGTTATCTTCTGCTCCCGCGCGATCCGGACGATCAGGTCAAAAATCTGCTTCCTGCTGCCGGGGTCCAGATTTGCTGTGGGCTCATCAAGGAGCAGGATCTCCGGCTCTGTCACCAGAACAGAGGCAATGGCGACCTTCTGCTTTTGGCCGCCGGAAAGATTGTTCAGATCTCTCTCCTCAAAGCCCTCCATCCCCACAAACCGCAGGGCCTCCCTGATCCGGTCTCCCATCTCCTCCGGAGAGATCCCGAGATTTTCCATGCCAAACGCCAGCTCCTCCTCCACTGTGAAGGTGCAGAACTGACTCTCCGGGTTCTGCATGACAAATCCGATCTTTTCACAGCGATACCTGGGAAGCATATCCGTAATGTTCTCTCCACGCAGGAGCACCTCGCCACGCAGCTCTCCCTCATACATGTGGGGGATCAGTCCGTCAATCAGGTTCAGTACCGAGCTTTTCCCGCAGCCGCTGGGTCCGCTGATGGCATGTATTTTTCCCTCGTAAAAAGCGCAGGAAAGAGACTTCCAGACCGGAAGCCTCTCTCCTTCATAGGTATATGTAACATCCCTGAGCTCAAGGATCACATTTTCTTTTCTGTCTTTTATTTTGCACATGCAAATCCTTTCAGCACGCCTGTCTTCAGAAGGGCGGCAGTGATCACTTTGACAAGGATAATCCCAATGACTGTAGCGCTGAGCAGGCGGACGATGACCACGCCTATCGCGACAGTTGTTCCATAGCTGATGGGGGTTCCCCAGAAATACATATCCCTGCACAGGATCAGGATAGCGCTCAGGATGGAGCCAACGATCATGCATCTCAGGCTTCCCTCATATTTGTCGATCAGCGCATAGGCCAGCTCCATGCCGACAGCCTGGAGTACGCCTGCCAGGACAAGCTGCAGTCCGTAGGGGCTTCCCAGCAGAAGGTTCACGCCCGCTGTCACCAGCCCGCCAAAAATAGCCGCTCCCGGCTTTCTCACAATATACATCGGAAGCGCTGCGGAAAGCAGGTAAACGCCGAATGTAATTTCCATAAACACGGTTCCAAGAAGCGCTGACAATGGCATATACGCAAAATCAAGCAGAGTGTAGATGACGCCGATCACAGCCGCCACCATCGCGACGATCACGATCTCCTTTGTCGTCATCATCTTTTTTTCTTTACTCATTTCATTTCTCCTTATCCTTTAGGTATACATGTTATTTCGTAACGGCTCAAGTATACCATGATACGGAAATGATTGATAATTGGAAATTTTTATATATTCTTCTATTTATTTGCATTGTCTATGATCAGGATCATCTCTCTCCCGTCTGGTCCATGCCAAGCTTTATCTTCACAAACGCGGCCAGCGCCTGCGCTGTCCCCTCCACATCCAGCAGAGCGCTGTTGATGATGAGGTGCTTGTGGGCCGGGTCGTCAGGGGCATAATGAGCGAACCGTTTATGATAGGCCAGCCGGGCCTTGTCTACCTCCGCGATCATCCTTTTCGCCACGTCCTTTTTCATTCCCAGCGTGCCCACACAGTTTGCCAGACGGTCCGCGTAGGGTGCGTAGACACAGACATGGACCGCGTTTCTCTCTTCCGCCAGCACATAGTCCGCGCATCGGCCGACGATGATGCAGGAGCCTTTTTCCGCCAGCCTGCTGATGATCTCAGACTGAACCTGAAAAAGCCTTCTCTGCTTCTCCTCCGCCTCGGTTCCCAGGGGAAAGAGCATCCGGAAAAATCCGGAGCTCCTCTCCTCCTGGTCGCTGATCACGGACACGGGCAGGTTCATCCGCTCTGCCGTCTTCTCCACGATGTCTCTGTCATAATACTCGATCTGCAGGATTTCTGACAACCTTTTGGCAATGGGCCTGCCCAGGCTGCCGAACTGTCTTGTAATGGTCACAACGTATTTTTCCATATTGCCGCCTTTCCTGATCAGTCTGATGTCCGGCCTTCCGGAGGGATGGATGGCAGGCCCGCAGTCGCCTATGCGGCCAGAAATCTTGACAGAAATGTCTTTGTCCTCTCTTCTCTGGGGTGGCCCATGACCTGTTCCGGGGTTCCCTCCTCCACAATATATCCGTCAGCCATGAAGATCACCCGGTCCGCCACGTCCCTGGCAAAGGCCATTTCATGGGTGACCACCACCATAGTCATGCCGTCGGCCGCCAGCTCCTTCATAACGCTCAGCACCTCTCCCACAAGCTCCGGGTCCAGGGCGGATGTGGGCTCGTCAAAAAGCAGCGCCTTCGGATCCATGGCCAGCGCCCTGGCGATGGCCACTCTCTGCTGCTGCCCGCCGGACAGCATATCCGGCTTTGCATCGGCCTTGCCATCAAGCCCCACCCGCTTCAGGAGCTCCATGGCATAGTCCTTTGCCTCTTTCTTGTTTTTATGTTTCGTGAGGACTGGAGCCATTGTGACATTTCCAAGGACGGTCCTCAGAGGAAAGAGATTAAATCTCTGGAACACCATACCGACCTCTTCCCTGAATTTACGGATGTCAGCCTTCCCGTCCAGGATATTCTCGCCCTTGTACACGACCTCGCCGTCCGTAGGCGTCTCAAGCTGGTTGATGCACCGCAGCAGCGTGCTCTTTCCGGAGCCGGAGGGACCGATGATGCAGACCACCTCTCCCTGATGGACATCCAGGCTGATGTCCTTCAGCACTTCCAGGTCTCCGAAGGATTTTCTCAGGTTTTTTACAGATATCAATGTCTCTGCCATAATATCTCTCCTCCTTTATTTTGCTGTTTTCCGTTCCACGTATTTCTGCAGGATCATGAGAACGGACAGCAGCACCAGGTAGACCAGCGCACAGATGGTGTAGGCCGGGATGGTGTTGAAGGTGCGCGCCACATAGTTCTGGGTCTGCCGCGTGATCTCGTTGACCGATATGATGGACAGAAGCGCCGTGTCCTTGACGGAAATGATGAACTGGTTAAAAAGTCCCGGTATCATGGCCTTAAAGGCCGGCGGGATAACAACCCGAAATAAAATCTGACGGTGGGAGAGGCCGAGAGCCGCCCCCGCCTCCCTCTGGCCTTCATCCACGCCCTCCAGGGCCCCCTTCACGATGGCTGAGATAAACGCCCCCGCATTCAGGGTGATGACGATAATGCCCGCCACCGTGCTGTCCAGCACAAACGTGTCCCCGACCGCCAGCGAGATTATAGCCGGCACCACAAAATACACATACAGCGCCTGGACTACGATGGGCGTACCCCGTATGATCCAGATATAGACCGAGGCAATCCCCTTTGCGATGCTGGTGCTGCTCTGCAGCGCATATCCGCTGACAGCCCCCAGGACAAATCCCAGCAGGATACCGACGACCGCCACCTGCAGCGTGACCTGCAGGCCCCGCAGCATCATGGGAAGGATGGTTGATAAAAGTTCAACGCTCATACAGAAATCTCTCCTTTACGCCTCACACCACTGGGTGCTTAGTTCGTCCAGCGTCCCGTTCTCAGACAGATACTGGATGGCCTCATTGAACCAGTCCACGATATCCGGGTATTCCTCGCAGATGGCAAAGGAAAGAGCGATGGCGTAGGGGGCCTGACCTGTGTAGAACTCATCACCCACGATCTTCAGGTTGATCTCCCCTGTGCTGATGGAGTAGGCTGTTCCGGGCGCGTCGTAGATAGTGGCGTCCGCCTGTCCGTCCTCCACAGCACTGTAGGCCAGCGCCTGTGAGTCAAAGGTCTGGAGACAGGACTCGGGAAGATTTGCGGCCGCATATTCATAGGAGATGGTCCCTGTCTGGACAGCTACCGTATAGTCCCCGCTCTCCAGGTCTTCCACACTGGCGATCTCTGTGTTGTCCTCTCCCACGACCACCACAATGCCCGCATCATAATAGGTATCGGTAAAGTTCATATTCTCTTTTCTCTCGTCTGTAGCACAGAGGGCCGCAGCAGCTATGTCTATCTGTCCCTGGGTGATGGAAGTGGTGAGCGCTCCGTAATCCATGGCCTGGATCTCGTCATCCGCAATTTCAAATCCCAGGATCGTCTGGAGCTCCTCAAGCATCGCAATGTCGTACCCCTGGAGAGTCATACCGTCATCAGCATAGTAGGAAAACGGTGCGTAGGTACCGGATGTGCCAAGAGTCAGCGTCACGCCCTCCAGGGCTCCCTCGCAGTCAAGCCCTGTGCTCTCCTCTGACGCGGTGTCTTCCTGAGAAGACGCATCCGACGCGGTGTCGGACGAGTCTTCGGAAGAACTGCCGCAGCCTGCCAGCAGTGCGGATACCATGGCTCCTGTAAGTAATATAGAAACAATTCGTCTTTTCATGTCTCTTACCTCCTGGTTTTGTTTTTTAATCCGGACAGCAGCGGCAAGAGGGATAAAATGAGAAAGGCAGGCACGGCGCTTTTGTAAGCGCCATTGCCTGCCGTGCTACCGCTGTTCGGATCATATGGGCATTATAGCCCCCTTTCCCCACCCTGTAAAACAAGAATTATTTATCACGTCATGACGTTTTCTCATGCCGGACTGTCCGTTCAGTATTCCGCACCCTCTTCAGCCCAGGGCGGGTACACGCCGTGTCCTCTTGCACTTTTACGTGAAATCCTCTATAATTGCTCCTGTAAAAGGATACTCGCAAAATGAATACACACATGCCAAAGGAGGTGCCTTCTCTCAGAGAGAACGCCTCCTTTTCTAATTCGAACAGGGAGGCGTAATTATGGATATCAGCAAATATGCTCTTTTCGCAGATATTGCGGAGACGAAAAATTTCACCAAAAGCGGAGAGCGGATGGGCTACACCCAGTCCGGTGTGAGCCACGTCCTCAAGGCTATGGAAAATGAGCTTGGCTTTCCTCTCTTTCTGCGGGACAGACGCGGCGTCTCCCTCACATCGGACGCCTTGACGCTGCTGCCTCTTGTCAGGAACCTGCTGTCTGTCAACGAACATCTGGAGCAGACGGCGGCGGCTCTGAACGGGCTGGAAATCGGCCATCTGACCATCGCTTCCTTTGCCAGCATCTCCTGCAACTGGCTCCCCGCCATGATACGGACCTTCCGCAAGGAATGCCCCGGCATTGAGATCGAGCTGCTGGAGGGGAGCACTGATGAAATCCTGGACTGGCTCCACAACAGCAGGGCGGATTTTGGACTCCTCAGCAAGAGAAACATCGGCACTCTGGAATGGCTGCCTCTGTACGAGGATCCCCTGGTTGCCATTTTCCCCAAAGACTTCTATCTGAACGGCCTGACTTCTTTTCCCATACAGGACTTTACCGACATGCCTTTTATCATGTCCGCCCTGGATGTGGACTACGATATACACGACGCCATCCGGGAGGCAAAGATTTCTCCCCGCATACGGGTCTCCTCCAAGGATGACCATGTGATCACCTCCATGGTGGCAAACGGTCTGGGCATCAGCATCCTGTCCCGGCTGACTGTGGAGAGCGCCGGAGACAGCATACAGTATCTTCCCCTGAAGCCGGGATTTACCCGGGAGCTGGGCATCGGCCTCAGGTCAAAGAAGGCTCTCAGCCCGGCGGCACGCCGCTTTATCGCTCTGATCCAGGACATGTGCCCCTCCTGCTGACCGGCTGGCTTTCAGCTCAGCGTGTCGTCCTTGAGAGGCTCGCTCAGGTCGCTGCCAAGCAGCCGCCGGGCTCCAAGCCAGTAGGCCAGGGCCACTGCCAGCATGATGAACAGCCCGTAGACCGCCACAGGCAGGAAGGGCGCCTCCGCGAGAAAGACATCCGCCTCCATCTGGCTGGCACTGACCATGAGGGCCGTCGCCGGCACTGTGACAAGAAGCCCCAGAAGGATGGGCCGCCCGGCGATGACCGCCGCCTCGATGCAGAACAGCTTCTTCATACCCGCCGGGTCCATCCCCACTGACAGATACCGGGCAAACTCCCGCTGTCTCTGGCGCAGGAATCCAAAGGTATTGGTAAAAATGCCCGCAAGACCGATGCCCCCCAGAAGAACGCAGAGCGCTCCCAGTATGAGCCGGGCTCCCAGGAGCATCTGGTCATTGGTCAGCCTCTCCTCTATCCGGTTCTCGCTCTCCACCCGGAAGGAGGACTCCAGAAGTCCCTCCACCTCCCGCTCGATCTCATCCAACGTCTCCAGATCCGCCTCCTCCGGTCCAAGGATGCGTATATACGTGTCATTTTCTACCCCGTCCATCCGGTCTGCCAGTGTTTTCCACAGGGACAGGGGCATAAACTGCACCAGCGCATAGTCCTCGTACTCCTCTCTGAGAAGAGGCGCCTCCTCCGCATAAGAGAGGACCGGCACCTGCACCGTTTTTCCATCCTCCGTATAGAGAGTCAGAGGAGCTCCATCCTGCTCCACAAAGGGGATGTACTCCCTCTGCCGGAAGCTGCTTCCGGTGCTGTCCCAGATGCGGTTCAGCAGGATAGTACCGGTCAGCTCCTCCGGCGCTCCCGTCTGCCGGCAGTAATCCAGAAAGCACTCATCATCCATGACCAGCACCTGCGATGGGATCCGGGAGGCATCCTCCACGTCTGCCAGAGTGCTGTATCCTCCCAGCGCTCTCAGTTCTTTGCTGGCCCGGCTCTCGTCCCAGGCGATGCTCTCCTCCGCCTTCTGGTAACAGATACTGTCACGGACGCCGGGAATCTCTTTTATCTGAAAGGCGGCGCCGGTCTCTGTCGCCCCCTCCGGCTCAAGCGCCTCCAGCTCTGTATCCCGCACCGTCACCATCACGTCCCAGGCGTCCTGATAGCGATCAAAATACGTGTACCTGGTACTGATACCGGAAAGAGTGAAAAAAGAGAGCATGGAGGTAAACCCAAGAAAAGACAGGGTCAGAGAAATACGGGAGATGCGCAGGGCTTTCTTCTGCGTCCTAAGGGCATTGCCTGCCAGCTCCCCCTCTATGCCCAGCAGCAGCCCTAACAAAGTGCAGCCCAAGCCCTTTTTCTTCCACCTCCTCCTGCGCCCTGTCATCCCGTCCGCCTGTCCCCGCACAGCCTCAAGGGGCGTCTGCCGGGCCAGTCTGCCGGCCGGGATCTGGGACGCCACAAGGACAGTCAGGGCCGCCGCCCCGAAGGAGACAGCAAACACAGCCGGATGATAATGGAAGATTGCCCTGTGCCGCCCCGGCACATCCGCCGCAAACCGGTTGACAGCGGCCAGCACCCCCGCGCACCCGGCCCCTCCAAGGACCATGCCGCCCAGCACCGGCAGAGCGCAGAGAGCTGCCGCCTCCTGCAGCAGGCATCTCCTGATCTGCCCCGGCGACGCCCCGATACTGGAAAAAATGCCGAACTGGCGTACTCTGGCCTGCATGGATATCTCGAAGGCTGTGCGGATGACCAGGGCCAAAGAAACGCAGAGAACCGCCAGCACCACAATGAAAAAGGGCAGGAGGAGCGGCGGAGACGGATCCCCGGGGGCTGCGGCCAGATACCTGGACAGGAGGGTCTCGTGATAGAACACTTCCTCCGGGTCCAGCTCCAGCTTCTCCCAGATGAGGGCCATCTGCCTGTAAGTCTCTCTCGCATCTTCAAAACAGATTTCTGTCACTTCTCCGCTGACCTCCGCGCTCTCCACCCCTGCGAAATCCCGGATGAGCTCCAGCTCCTCCCGGTCCAGGGATGCCTCAACGCGAACATGCCAGCTCCCCTCGTCCTGCCGGATGGACTCCACATCGTAAACCCAGAAATTATAGAAGAGACTGCACAGCAGGGATAGGAAAAAGGCCGCCCCCAGAGCTGCCGCCATGATGGAAATGCCCGCTGTCCGGTTCTGTCTCAGATAGCTTATCGAATACGTTTTCCACATCCCCCTCACCTGACCTTTCTGTCGCTGACGATCCGCCCGTCCTCCAGGGTGATGATGCGCTCCGCCTCCAGAGCCAGCCTTTCATCGTGAGTGACAAGGAGGATAGTCTGACGGAAATTCCTGTGAAAGAGATGCAGGAGATCCATGAGCTCCCTTGCATTCCTCCGGTCCAGATTACCTGTGGGCTCATCTGCCAGAAGCAGCAGGGGGCGGCTCATGAGCGCCCGCCCGACAGCCACTCTCTGCTGCTGTCCGCCGGAGAGCTGGGAGGGCAGGGCCTGAAGCTTTTCCTCCAGTCCCAGGCTCTCCACGATCCGACGGAAATAGTCAGGGTCCGGCTTTCTCCTGTCCAGAAGAAGCGGCATCTGCATGTTCTTCTCCACCGTCAGAGAGGGGATGAGATTGTAAAACTGATAGATGAGCCCCACCCTTCTCCTCCGGTAAAGGGCCGCCTGGCGCGGGTCCAGCCTGCTTATATCCGTTCCCCCCACCAGCACCGCCCCTTCCGTGGGCCGGTCCACGCTCCCCAGAATGTGGAGAAGGGTGGATTTTCCCGACCCCGAGGCTCCTGTGACAGACACAAGCTCTCCTCTCTCCAGGGTCAGGTCGATTCCCCGCAGGGCCTCCACTCTATTTTCTCCTTCTCCGTATACTTTCTTTACTCCTGTGCATCTCAGCAGCTCCATAGCGCTCCCCCAATCTGTCCTGCGACTTTTTTTCAGCAGCATCCGCCGATACTCTCATCCTACCAGAGCAAAGTGACATTTCAGTGACAGTATCTGTACATCCGGATTTCAAAGCAGGCTCCCCCACCGGGCCGGTTGTAAGCCTCCAGCACGCCGTCCTGAGCCTCCAGTATCTCCCTGGCCAGAAAAAGGCCGAGGCCGGTACTGTCCCTCCCCGCTCTCTCCCCCCTGTAAAACCGCTCAAACAGATGGGGCAGGTCCTTTTCAGAAAATCCCTCGCCCTGGTCCCATATGCGTATCCGGATATAAAGAGGATTTTCCTCCCAGTCACAGGAGACCTCCCCGCCGGCGGTGCTGTGCTCGAGACAGTTTTTCATCAGGTTCATGACCGCCTCTAAGGTCCATTCCCGGTCAACCTGAAGGGCGGCCGCAGGGAGCAGAGGCACCCGGATGCGCACCTGCCTCTGCCGGCAGATATCCTCCAGGTTTTCTGCGCTCAGCTCCAGGAGAGAATAGACATCCGTCTCTTCCCGGTGAAGGGAAAGAGCCCCCGCATCCATGCGGGACATGAGGAGCAGCGTCTCCTCCAGATGCACAAGACGGGCTGTCTGCCGCTCCACCGCCGGGAGCCCCTCCAGGGTCCCCCTCTCCCTCATCCTCTGTGCAGCGAGAGAAATAGCCGTCACCGGCGTTTTCATCTGGTGGGCCATATCAGCCAGGCTGGCGGCAAAGCTGTCCCTGTCCCTGCGGGCTCTGTCCCTCGTCTGCTCCAGGGCTGCCACGGTCTTGGCTATCTCATCCCGCAGCAAGGAAAACGCGTCCTCCCTCTCCTCCGTCAGAGAGCCCTGCTGCCCGGTACCCTCCTTCTCCAGATAGGCCAGCAACCCCTGTATCTGCCGTTCCTGTCTTCTCCGCATCCCCAAAAAGGCAAAAAGAAAGAGCAGGACCGCTGCCAGGAAGCCTGCTCCCGCAGCCCCGTACACCCTGCCGTCTGTCCCGAGGAAGTCCCGGGCTCTGTACCCGTATGCCTGCAGGTACTCTGCCCCGGAGTCTTCATCCGTCTCTCTCTCCTTTTCTTCTTTAAGTGCATCCAGAAGGGCCTGCCCTGCCCGGGGCGACTGTTCCTCCACAGTCCGGAAGACCCGGCCCAGCAGCTCAAACTGCCTCTGCGCAAACCAACCGCCCAGCAGCGCAGCCGTGACGGCCGCTGCAGCCAGAAGGGCAGCCAGGGCAGAAAAAATATATACTGCTTTTCTCCTCTTTTTCTTCACCTCTGCCTGCTCTCCTTTCCCTCTCCCGTCTCCATCCGGTACCCGAAGCTGCGGACCGTCCGCAGGCTCTCCGGGCTGCCCAGCTTCTCCCGCAGCCTCTTCACCGCCACGGTCAGCGTGTTGTCATTGACATAGTTTCCGCCGCTGTCCCACACCTGCTCCAGCAGGCTCTGCCTCGTGACCGTTCTCCCTTTATTCTCCATAAGGATGCGGAGGATCTGGTATTCAGTCTGCCCCAGCTCCACTCTCCTTCCCTCCTGCCGGACTTCCATCCGCTCTCTGTCCAGGCAGATATCTCCGCAGGCGAGGACCGGCTCCCTCCCGGTCCTCCTGAGCAGAGCCTGGATGCGGGAATAGAGGACCTCCAGCTCAAAGGGCTTTGTCACATAGTCGTCCGCTCCGCCCTCCAGTCCCCTCACGATATCACGGGTGCCGCTCCGGACTGTGAGAAATATCAGAGGAAGAAAGGGCCATCTGCTCCGCATCCAACGGCAGAGAGCCGGCCCATCGCCGTCCGGCATGTTCCAGTCCAGGATGACAAGGTCCGGCTCCTCCTTCTCCAGTGCCGCTCTGGCTTCCCCGGCCCCGCCGCACAGAGACACCTGGAAGCCTCTCTCCTCCAGGTACGACCTTACCTCCCCTGCAATATCCGGTTCATCCTCCACATAGCAGATCCTGGTCATCGCTCTCCTCCCGTTCTCTCTCTCCTCCGTCTTCCCGCTGCATGCATGACAAGTCCCACGGCTGTTCCCAGAAGCGCCGGGCACACCCAGCCAAACCCCTGCCCGGAGAGGGGCAGGAGCTCCAGGGCAGAGGCAGTCAGACCGTCCAGATGGAGCAGCGCCCTTGTCCCCTCCGGGAGCGCTCCCAGACCGTCAAACAGGGCGGCCACGCCCGTAAGGCCCAGCGCCCACCTTAGGACAACCGGGTCGTTCCCAAACCATCTGCCCGTCAGAGTCAGCAGGACCAGCACGATGGCAAGGGGATAGAGGAACATCAGGACCGGAAGGGAGTAGGCAATAATGGCATCCAGCCCCAGGTTGGCTACCAGGAAGGAGCCCACGCAGAAGACTACCGCCCAGACGTGATAGGACGGCCCTCCCGGGAACATCTCCGCAAAGGTTTCCCCACAACTCGTGATAAGCCCCACTGCCGTCTTCAGGCAGGCCACCGTGACGATCACCGCCAGGATAAAGGCGCCGCCGCCGCCAAAGTAGCTGTCCGCGATCCGGGCCAGGGCTTCCCCGCCGTTGCTGCTCACTTCCAGCTGTCCGGTACTCTGGGTTCCCATGACAGAGACAAGGAGATAGATGACTGCCATCAGGACGGAGCTGAATACCCCTGCTTTCACCGTACTTTTGGCCGCCTCTTCCGGCTCTGTCACCCCCAGCCCTCTGATGACATCGATGACCACGATGCCAAAGGCAAGCCCCGCCAGAACATCCATGGTATTGTAGCCCTCCAGTAGTCCTGTAGAAAAGGCGCTCTCCACGTATTTCCCGGATGGGGCCGCCTCCCCGACGCTCCCCATGGGCGCTGTCAGGGCACGCAGCACCAGGACCGCGAGCCAGACAAGGAAGAGCGGATTCAGCACCTTTCCGATCCATGTCATGATCTGCCCCGGCCTGAGGGCAAAAAACAGGACCGCTGCAAAGAAAATAAAGGAAAACGCTGCCTGAAAAAGGAAGCTCCCCTCCCCCGCAAGTATGCCTTCCATCCCCACAGTATAGGAGACACTGGCGCATCTGGGTATGGCAAAAAATGGCCCTATCGTCAGGTAGAGCGCACAGGTGAAGAACATACCGTATCCTCTTCCCACCCGGCTCCCCAGCCCCAGAAGTCCTGTTTCCCGGCTGATGCCCAGGGCGGCCACACCCAGAAGGGGCAGGCCCACACCAGTAATGAGGAAGCCTGCCGCGGCCTGCCAGATATGGCTGCCCGCCATCTGCCCCATGGACACGGGAAAGATCAGATTCCCCGCCCCGAAAAACATGCCAAACAGCATGCTGGCCACAAATATAGTTTCTTTAAATGTCAGTTTTTTCGTCATATTCCGCCATCTCCCGTTTTTTTATCACTGCCTTTACTATAGCACACTTTCCGGCGGGAAGGAACTGCCGGGAGTGATCGACAAAACTAGTGGGCATCAGACAGGAGCAGGGAGGCTTGAAAAGCCAAGCCTCCCTTTTATGTTATCTCGCTTCTCCTCTACGTCCTCATCGCCCCGTCCACGGATAAGATCTCTCCTGTCACATAGGAGGCCATATCGCTGGCCAGGAAGAGGAAAGCATTGGCAATGTCTTCCGGCTCGCCTACCCGGCGCAGGGGAATGGCGTTGATCAGAGGATCTATCATCTCCTTGGGGAGCGCCGCCACCATGTCTGTCTTTGTAATACCCGGCGCCACAGCGTTGACCCGGATGCGGCTTGGGCCAAGCTCCCTTGCCAGGGACCAGGTAAGTCCGTTCACGGCAGATTTGCTTGTGGGGTAAGCCACGCCCGAGGGCTGTCCACAGATGCTGACCATGGAGCTGGTATTCAGGATGCATCCGCCTCCCTGCTCTTTCATGATCTTCACTGTGGGCATGATGCAGTTCATCATGGCGCTTACATTTAACTGCATCACTTTTGCAAACTGCTGTGCCGTGTAGTTGTCAATAGGTGTGCTGTCCGACATGCCGGCATTGTTTACCAGGATATCGATCTTTCCCAATGTCTCTTTGACCTTTCCGATCTCCCCGGCCACCGCCTCGGCATCCGCCAGATCCGGCCAGGCGCCGTACACTTCCCATGCCGGGTTTTCCGCTTTCAGAGATGCCAGGGCTTTGTCAACTGTCTCCTGGCGGGAGCCGAACAGCACGACCGCCGCCCCGTTCTCCAGAAATTTTTTCACCGTCGCGTAGCCGATGCCGCGGGTGCCGCCTGTCACAACTGCCACTTTATTTTTTAGCATTTTCATTCCTCCTTTGCGCAATTTTCTGTTTTTTTATATTTTTATCTGTTAATTTTATTTTATACCGGCTGATCCCTGTTTACAAGGAACGTTTAATATTAGTCAATCTACAGCTCTTTCCTAACAATTCAGATTGGACTATACTATGAGATACAGAAACACAACGGAAAGGAAATGATGACAGATGATAGACAAGATGAAGATACGGGGCGCCCGGGTCCACAATCTGAAAAATATAGATGTAGATATCCCTCTGAACAGGATCGTGGGAATCGCCGGCGTGTCCGGCTCCGGCAAATCCTCCCTGGCCCTGGGCGTCCTCTACGCGGAAGGGTCCCGGCGGTATCTGGACGCCCTCTCCACCTACACAAGGCGCAGGATGACCCAGGCGGCCAAAGCTGATGTGGACGATGTGCTCTACGTGCCGGCGGCTCTGGCCCTCCACCAGCGCCCGGCTGTCCCCGGCATCCGCAGCACCTTCGGGACCGGCAGCGAACTTCTGAACAGCCTCCGGCTCATGTTCTCCAGACTGGCCAGCCACCGCTGTCCGTCCTGCGGCTGCTGCCTGCCGCCTACCCTGAAAGTGGCCGCCGAGCAGGAGCTGGTCTGCCCGGACTGCGGCACCTCCTTCTACGCTCCCTCCGCAGAAGAACTGGCCTTCAACAGCCAGGGGGCCTGCCCTTCCTGTGACGGGACCGGGACCGTCCGGACAGTGGACCGCTCTACCCTTGTACCGGACGAGACCCTCACCATCGACCAGGGCGCCGTGGCTCCCTGGAACTCCCTCATGTGGTCGCTTATGACCGACGTCTGCCGGGAGATGGGAGTGCGCACGGACGTGCCCTTCTGCCAGCTGACAGACAGGGAGAAGGACATTGTCTACAACGGGCCCGCCGAGAAAAAGCATATCCTCTACAAGGCAAAAAGCTCCAACCAGGCGGCGGAGCTTGATTTTACTTATTTCAATGCTGTGTACACCGTGGAGAACGCCCTCTCCAAGGTGAAGGACGAAAAAGGCATGAAGCGGGTGGAAAAATTCTTAAAGGAGGAGGTCTGCCCGGACTGCGGCGGGACCCGACTCTCCCAAAAAGCAAGAGCGCCCCGGCTGCGGGGCTGCTCCCTGGATGAGGTGTGCCGGATGCCGCTTGCGGATCTGGCTGGCTGGGTGTCCGGTGTCCCCGCCTCCCTGCCGGAGGAGATGCGCCCCATGGCAGAGAGTATCTGCGAGTCCTTCCGCACCCCCGCCCGGCGGCTCATGGACCTGGGCCTTGGCTACCTTTCCCTGGACCGCGCTTCCTCCACCCTCTCCACCGGGGAGCGCCAGCGGATGCAGCTGGCCCGGGCTGTCCGCAACCGCACCACGGGGGTGCTCTACGTGCTGGACGAGCCCTCCATCGGACTGCATCCCGCCAACATCGAAGGGCTGAAAGGAGTCATGCACGACCTCATAGCAGACGGCAATTCCGTCGTACTGGTGGACCACGACACACAGATCCTGTCGGAGGCTGACTGGATCGTGGAGATGGGGCCGGAGGCCGGCCTGAAGGGCGGCCATGTCATCGCTCAGGGCAGTATTCCCCAGATCATGGCAGATCCCGGCTCCATGATCGGCCCCTTCCTGGCCGGCAGGGCAGACGGCTTCCGGAGGGAGCAGGCTCCGGCCTCTGACATGTTCTCCCACGGCCGCATCCACCTCTCCACCGGTTCCATCCACACCGTAAAGCCGCTGGAGGCAGACATCCCAAAAGGACGGCTCACTGCTGTCACCGGCGTATCCGGCTCCGGCAAGACCACCCTCGTCCTGGAGAGCCTGATCCCCGCCCTGGAGGCACAGATCAAAGGAAGAAAACTGCCGGAACACGTGCGTTCCCTGGAGGCGGATGGGATCGGACAGGTAAAACTCATCGACGCCACCCCCATCGGCATCAACATCCGCTCCACCGTAGCCACCTACGCCAATGTCCACGATGAGCTGCGGAAGACATTTGCCAGGACACCAGGCGCAAAAGAAGCCGGCTACAAGGCAGGGGACTTTTCCTACAACACAGGGAAGCTGCGCTGTCCGGTCTGCGACGGCACCGGCGTCATCAGCCTGGATGTGCAGTTCCTGCCGGATGTGGAAGTCACCTGCCCCGGATGCCGGGGCTCCCGGTACAGCAAGAAGGCCGCACAGATCCGATATGCGAACAAGGAGGGGAAGTCCTTCTCTCTGCCGGAGCTGATGGCCATGGATGTGAACACCGCGCTGGATGCCTGCCGTCATCTGAAAAACGTCAGTCAGCGTCTGCAGATCTTAAAAGATCTGGGGCTGGGCTACCTGACTCTGGGTGAGGAGACCCCGGGGCTCTCCGGCGGAGAGGCCCAGCGGCTGAAGCTGGCCAGCGAGATGGGCCGCCCCCAGGGGGACTCGGTCTTTGTCTTTGACGAGCCCACCATCGGCCTCCACCCTCTGGACGTGCAGACGCTCCTCCATGTCTTCCAGACGCTCATCAGCCAGGGCGCCACTGTCATCGTCATCGAGCACGACCTGGACGTAATCCGCAGCGCAGACTACGTCATCGACATGGGCCCCGGCGGCGGGGAGAGCGGCGGGCGGATCGTGGCAACCGGAACGCCGGAAGAGATTAAGGCGAATGCACAAAGCGTGACAGGGAGATATCTGTAGACAGACGAAAGGAGGGCTGCCCCACCGGGCAGTCCTCCTGTGTTTTTCCATTGTTTTATCCTTTCACCGCGCCTGCTGCCACACCTTTGATAATGTGCTTCTGGCAGGACAGGTAGAAGATGATCACCGGGATGACCGCCAGGATCAGTGCCGCCATGATGGCGCCCATGTCCACCCGGCCGTAGCTTCCCTTCATATACTGGATCGCAATGGATATGGTCTTGTATTTATTCAGGTCCAGTACAAGGTAAGGCAGGAGGAAGTCATTCCAGATCCACATGGTTTCCAGTATCCCCACAGAGATGTATGTCGGCTTCATAATAGGAAGCACCACAGAAAAGAAAGTTCTAAGAGGCGTGCAGCCGTCGATAAGAGCCGCCTCCTCGATCTCCAGCGGGATGGATTTTACAAAACCACAGAACATAAAGACTGCCAGCCCCGCCCCGAATCCCAGGTAAATGATGATAATTCCCCAGGGTGTGTTGAGCCTGGTCCGGTCCGCCACCAGAGACAGGGTGAACATTACCATCTGGAAGGGGACGACCATGGAGAACACGCAGAGCAGATACAGGATCTTTGTAAACTTTGTCTTTACCCTTGTGATATACCAGGCGCACATGGATGTGCACACAAGGATCACCAGCACAGAGCCAACGGTAATAAATACCGTCCAGCCCACGGCGCTGAGCAGTTCGTACTTGTCGATGGCCGTCAGATAATTCTCAAGGCCGTTCCATGTCTTTTCCGCCGGCAGCGTAAAAGGTTCTTTGTTGATATATACTTTTTTCTTAAAGGAATTCATAAGCACGATCAGTATCGGGGCGATGTAGACCAGCCCCAGTATGGTGAAAGCGCCGGTCCCCAGCGTGCTTATCCTGCTTCTCTTTTTCATTTACTGCTGCACCTCCTTTGAGCGGGTAGCCCGGAGCTGGAGCATGCCGATAGCCACAACGATGACGAAGAAGATCACTGCTTTGGCCTGGCCGACGCCCTCCCATCCGGTACGTCCGTAGAATGTGTTGAAGATGTTCAGGGCCATCATCTCAGACATCTTGGACGGTTCTCCTGCCGTCAGCGACAGGTTCTGGTCAAAGAGCTTGAATCCGTTGGTAATAGACAGGAACATGCAGATGGTGATGGATGGCATCATCATGGGGATGGTCACTTTGAAAAGTCTCTGGATCCGCGATGCGCCGTCGATCTGGGCCGCCTCCATCACGTCTCCGGGGATGGACTGAAGCCCTGCAATGTAAATGATCATCATATAACCGATCTGCTGCCAGCTCACCAGAATGATCAGTCCCCAGAAACCGTACCACTCATTCAGCCCCAGCGCTGTGCTGTAGTGCGCCAGCACGCCGTTGAAGATGAGCTGCCAGATGTAGCCCAGCACGATGCCTCCGATCAGGTTAGGCATAAAAAAGATCGTGCGGAAAATATTGGTTCCCCGCATTTTCTGGGTCAGCGCCATGGCAAGGGCAAAGGCGATCACATTGATCACCACCAGCGATACCACGGCGAAAAGGGCGGTATACCAGAAAGAATGTCTGAACACCGTGTCCTTAAACGCCTCGATGTAATTGGATAATCCGACAAACTTCGCATCCGTGACTGTGGTAAATTTGCAGAACGAAAGCCAGATCCCCATTACGAACGGAATAATAAATCCAAGGATAAATGCGCAGAATGTGGGAAGCACAAAGATGGGCATATACCGCTTGATCGCTTTTTCCATATAAATCCTCCTCCTTCTGAAAAAGCGGCGTTCAGACTTTTTCTGCCCGCCGCTTTCCTGTTCAATTCAATATGTCTTTCAGATCTTCCGGAAAGATTACTCTGCTGATGCCGCTGCCTCTGTAGCCCATCCGTCCACAAATGCGCTTACAACTTTATCCCAGTTGGCATCTGTCTGGTCTGCCGCATATGCAGTCAGCGCAGATCCTACGCCGTTTTTCCACTCTTCAGAAGGCATGGTTGAGAATACCCATGTCACAGGTGTTTTCCCATCTTCCATGTACGCGTTGGCTTCGTTTACCAGTGTATTTTCAGACTCAAGGTTGGACTTGAACGGAATGACAAATCCCATATCCTTGCACATAGCCTCCACACCTTCATCGGAAGTTACACACCAGTTCATGAAATCCAGTGTTGCCTGGATATCTTCCTCAGATGCCTTGGAGTTTACACACCAGTAGTTCTCTGTTCCTGTGCAGACGCCCTGGTTCTCCTCGCCCTCAACTCCGATGTAGATTGGCAGAATGCCAAGGTTCTCATCCCCGATATCCGCAATGTTGTTGTACTCCCATGTACCGTTCTGGTAGAAGACCGCTTCCTCTGTCACAAACTCTGCTGTAGAGTCATCGGCTGTCTTTGTGGAAATCTCTGTCGGTTCGCAGGTTGCATTATTGATGTACAGATCCCAGATCTGGCGGTAATTGTCAAGGTATGTGCCCTTGATGGCGTCTGTATTGTCAATGCCCTCATCCTTGTACTCATAGTAGATCGGAAGATTTGCCAGATGTGTCTTGAATCTCCAGTCAGATGAGCTGTCCATGCCTGCTGATGTAAAAGCGGAAAATCCAAGTTCATCCTTTCTTGCCGTAATGTCTTCCACTACCTTTTTGAAGCTGTCAAAGTCTGTGATATCGTCTGCTGTGTAGCCTGCTTTCTCAAGAAGGTCCTTGTTGTAGATAATGCCGTAGTTCTCGATAACGTAGGCAATACCTGCCATCTTATCGCCGTCCATCAGCGCAAAACTGTCGTCTGTCAGCTCCCCTGCGATATCGGAGTCAGACAGATCATAGCAGTAGTCTTTCCAGCTTGCCAGTCCCACAGGTCCGTTTACCTGGAACAGGGTAGGCGCATCTGTCTTTGCCATCTCTGATTTCAGTGTCTTCTCATACTCTCCGGAAGCTGCTGTCAGAACTGTCACCTCCACGCCGGTCTCCTCTGTGTAGACTTCCGCCAGTTCCTGCCAGTACTCGTCCGCCTCAGGCTTAAAGTTGAGGTAATATACCTTTCCTTCTGCCTCACTGCTGCCGCTGTCCCCGGAATCAGAGGAGCTTCCGCATCCTGCCACCAGGCCTGCTGTCATGGCTGCAACTAATAATAATGATATTACTTTTTTCTTTTTCATATCCTTCCTCGCCTTTCTGAAAACCTCTGTTTTCTTTGTTCTGGGACTATTATAACCGGCTGTTCTTCCGCCCCGTTATCAAATAAAAAACCAGGAATGCCAAAAAAAATACTTCAGCGCCGGTATCTTCTCCGGCGCCGAAGTATCACTGCTCCTCCAGAAATTCCTGGATGCTCTCGTCTTCTTTTCTTGTAAATTCCTCCGGGCTGATCTTCCCCTGGGCCAAATCCGGGAGGATGGTTCCCAGCGTCTCCTCCTGCAGGATGGAGTTCCATTTCACCTGGTAGTTGGGGACAAGGACCGGGCCGCTTTTGTAGGTCTCTATATAGTCCCGCTCTGCCTGGGTCAGGGAATCCGGACTCTGTTCAAACAGCTCCTCCCTCTGCTCCATGTTCATCTGCGTGCGCAGCTTCAGAAGAGCCGCCGCCCCCTCTTTGACTTCCTGGCTGTAGCTGGACACAATGGCCCAGCCGAATGTCTCCGGGGATGAGATCAGCCTGTTTTCCGGAAATGCCGAGAACCTTACTTTGTCCTGCCACTCTTCGGGAATCTGATCCATCATCCAGTATCCGTTAGGGATCATGGCTGCCTTCCCGGAGAAAAAATTCTCATAGGACACATCAAAATCCACATACAGCGCATCACCTGTGGTGTACTGAAACAGCCGCTCCAGCGTCCGGGCAATGCGCAGCCCGCTTTCATTCTGGTAGGTGTCCGGGTAAAACTGCTGCATGAACTGCGCCCCTTCCTCCGTGGAGGCCGCCTCCGCTGTGGCAAAAAGCATGGGCGCCCAGGCCGTCCCCTCCGTATGAAGGGCCAGCGGAATGATGCCGCAGCTCTCCAGCTTCTCGCAGCACTCCCAGAATTCCTCCCAGGTTTCGGGAAACTTCTCAATACACGCCTGGGCAAACAGCTCCTCGTTCCAGAAGATCCCGGAACAGGAAAATGCCGCCGTACTGACAGGCCCCAGATAGATACTGCCGTCCTCCTCGCTGCAGGACTCCAGCACCGACGGCTCGATCATCTCCATCCACTCTTCATCTTCCTTGATATACCCGGACAGTTCCTCGATCCTGCCATCCTGGATCATCGTATAATAGAAAGCGGGAAGCATCCGGAGATCTGTAATGACAGCCGGGAGGGTATCCGTCACATTCTGCCTTTTCAGGTTCTGCCGGTACTCTTCCTCCGTCTCCATGACCCACTCCACATCCGCCTGCCACTTCCCATCATACAGTTCATTGAATGCCTGGATCACATCCTCCTCATTTTTGTTGCCTGTAGAGGAGTCCACGATCAGGATGACCGGGATGGACACCTCCTCCCCGCCTGCTTTTTCCTCTGTCTGCCTTCCCGCGCAGCCTGCGGCTGCCACGGAGAAAAGCAGGGAAACCGCTGCCGCCTGTATGACTCTTTCTTTAAATCTGTATCTGTTCCTGCTCATATGCCTCCTGCCCGTCTCCCCGGGGAATTTTGATCGTACATGTTGTTCCATCTTCCTGTGCTCTGCAGTAAAAGGCTGCCCCGTCCCCGTACTTCAGTCTGAGGCGGGTCAGAATATTTACCACGCCGTAGCCGTGCCTCTTATCCGGAAAGCAGTTTTTCATCTCTCCCAGAGGCAGCTTGTTCATTCCGTTGATCTTCTGCACCATGTCCGCCTCCATGGGGGTGCCGTTATTGTACACCTCCAGGTACAGCTCCTCTTCTTCCTTCCACACGGTGATCCGGATCTGTCCTCCCTCAAAAATATCCCGGAATCCATACTTTACTGCATTTTCCACAAGCGGCTGCAGGACCAGCTTCAGAACAGTTGTGTGGGCGGCATCCACCCGGCAGTCTACCTGGTAGGAGAAAAGATCTTTGTTTCGTATCTGCTGGATCTCCATGTAACTCTTCACATTCTCCAGTTCGTCTTCCACAGTCACTATATCGTTTCCTTTGCTCAGCGACAGCCGCAGATATCTGGACAGGGCCTGAATCATCCGCATAGTCGTCTCTTCCTTGTTGATCCGCGCCAGCATATAGATCGTATCCAGCGTGTTGTACAGAAAATGCGGATTGATCTGGCTGATCAGCATGTTCAGCTCCGATGTGCGCAGCTCTCTCTCCTGCTCCTTGATCTCCTCCAGTAGCCTCTGGATATTCCCGAGCAGTTCATTGTAGGAGTGACCGATCTCGTCCAGCTCTGTGTTGGTATGGAGCTCTATGGTCCGGTCAAAATTACTGCCGTCAAATTCCGCCATGGCCGTCCGGATTTCCTGGATGGGCTTTGTAAATCTTCTGGAGAAATAAATACTCAGCACCGCGGCCGCAGCCAGCACCACAAGATAGATCCCGGCCAGCACCAGGAAAACAGGGAAGATCCCCTGGTTCAGCACCCTGTCCGGCACAAAGGAAAAGACCGCCAGCCCGCTGGCCTCATCCCGGTACGCCGACAGAACGCCTCCCGGAACACTCTCCCCCTCCAGGATCATGCCGGCAGACCCGCTCCCGGCGATACGCTCCGCTATATCCGCCTGGCGCTTCTTACCCACGCTGAATTCCTCCGGAACCGAGGAAAAACAGAGCTGCCCTTTGGCGTCGATAATTCCAACCGCCGCCTCGCTTGTCAGCTCTCCACTTGTCCCTGTGATCCCCTCCAGAAACGCATCATCCATCCTGAAGAACAGCATCCCGGGGTCGTGGGCGTACTCCATGCTCCGGACATACCTTCCGATAAAAAGCGCCTCCTCCTCTGTTCCAAAAAGCGTATCTTTCGCCCAGAACCATTTCGTCCGGGCGTAGTCCGCTCCCAGATACTCCTGGAAACCGCTGTCTGTCACATCCTCAAAGGTTACATCTGAATAGGATTTACTGTATACGTTCCCTTTATTATCCACATAGCAGTAATCCGCGATGTGCTCCAGCCCCACATAGGCGAAATATTTACTCAGACCAATGCGGCTGACTTCCTCCAGCCCCTTACTGCGCAGGCTCTGCTGCACATCGTCATAGAGGACGCACTCTGCCGTCGCCTCGTCGCTCTGGCGAAACAGATTTTCCAGGCTGATGCCCATTCTCTCCGTCATAAACTCGTATTTTGCGATCACCGCCCGGGTCAGCCTGTTCTTCACATACAGGCCGGCCCCCAGGCTGGAGAGAAGAAGCGCAAGCCCCAGGAGCGCCGCCGTATACTTCAGATATTTTTTCTGTATGCCGGATACCTTCTCGTTTCTTTTCATATCGATTTCTGTCTATCCCTCGTACTCTTTCTTGTATTCGCTTGGGAGCTTCCCCGTGTACTGCTTGAACACATGGGAAAAATAGGACGGGTTGTGGATCCCCACCGCCTCACAGATATCTCCAATACTGCCTTTTCCTTCCTCCAGCAGCTTTTTGGCCTTCTCCATCCTCTGCTGGAGAAGATACTGCTTGAACGTCATGTGGAACGTATTTTTAAACACCCTTCCGAAATAGACCGGGTTCAGATAAATGTGGGAGGCCACAGATACAATGGACAGCTCCTCATCCCTGAGATGTTCCTCTATATAAGCCACTGCCTCTGACATGTACTCTTTAAAATATCTCGTCTCATCCTGCTTTGCGTCACTTTTTCTCACTTCAATGGCCGCGCACAGGATCCGGTAACAGACATCCACCATCTTTGCCGTGCCGATGGTTCCCAGATTATCGTAGTAGCCCCGGAACTTTTCCCGGATATCCTCTGACAGCCCGTAAGACGCCTGGAGCATGAGTTCCACTTTCAGCATCATCCGGTGGAGATGCTGCCGCTGCTGTTCCTCCTCGTGGGGCAGCCCGTAGACAAACTGGACAAAGGCCTCCTTCAGCTCTTTCTCACTGTTCCTGCGCACAGCGTTCACGATCAGATTGTCCACGTCCCCGCTTTCTCCGGCCGTCGCCGCCTGGTCCGGCAGCTCCACCCCCTCCGGGGAAGTAAAAGCACCCGCTCCGGACACACTGGCAATCTCGAACAGCTTCCGGGCTTCCACATAACTTCTTTTGATCCCGGCAATTCCTTTGTAGGGCTTGGATATGGCGGCTATAACCCTGCTCTGCTCCTCCTTTTTGATGTATTCCAGGAAGTGCTTCAGCTTTCCCACCGCCTCTTTGTCCGTGGTGCGGACGATAAAGGCGCTGCCCGTCTCCTCGCCGTCGGCCCGCCAGCAGAAATAGCGGCTCTCCAGCTCCTCTTCCAGCCTTTTAAGAAGCGCAAATCTGGCCGCTTCATAATCCAGGTAATCCGTGATCTTGTAGGCCACATCTATATCCGCGTACACAGTGATAAAGCGCTCCTCATTTCCAGGCATGTCTCCCAGCGTCCGGAAGACTTCTTCCACCTTTTCCTCCGGGAGCCTGTCCCGGACATAATTCTGCACAACTACCTGCTGAAAGCTGGTTCCATCCTGTACCAGCAGCTTCTCCCAGCTCTCATATCTGGCTTCCTGCTCCATCTGCTCCATGCAGGTCCGATAGGCTGCCCCCATGGTCTCCCGCAGCTTCTCATCCTCAATAGGCTTCAGCAGATACGCGAAAGCCCCCAGATCGCAGGCCTGCTGGGCATAGTCAAAATCCCGGTAGGCGCTGAGGACGATAAACATGCAGTCCATGTCCGTTTTCTGGATCTCCTCCATCACCATCAGCCCCGTGATCTGCTTCATCCGTATGTCCGTCAGCACCACGTGGGGCTTTGTCTCTTTAATCACCTCTATGGCCTGCTCGCCGCTCTGGGCTGAGCCCACTACCTTAAAACCCATGTCCGCCCAGTCGTAGGTGTCAAGCAGTCCCTGCAGCAGGATAGGTTCATCGTCCACGATCACAAGTTTCAATAATTTCATAAAAACCTCTTCTCCCAGGAGCGCCCGGCCAGCCCCTCCGCTGGCCGGTACACTGAGTCTATCTTATCATATCATCACGTACTATTTTAAGTCCTCCGGGAGAAAAACCTGTAACAAAAACTATACCTGGCATGCAAAAAATTAAACCTGTGTGTTTTCCAGACAACCTGCATATATACTTGCGGTGCACCCATATGACGGGTGCACCGCTCATCCATATCAGCGTAAATTACCATGCGCTTTTCCCAGTTTTCATTAAACTATCAATATCCATATAGGCGTTTTCAATACGTTCCGTATGATAGACCCAATAATTATCATATATCTTTTTGATAATTCCGCCTTTTTCCCACTCCTTAAGCACATCTCCTGTTTTTTTGTTTTTGTATGCGGAATAATATTCCAATAAGTACATAAAGAATTTCATTTCCTCTGTCATACTATTCCTCCCTTATATACACAGAATTTCTAGGATCGCCTGTAACCTTTTCACACTCCCATATTTCAAAGATCGCTTCCGCACCAAATTCAGTCATTCCACACTCCTCATTTTCAAGCATTTCGTGTGTTTTTGAGCATACAAATGCTTTCAAAGCTTCCATTTGACTCAATCCATATTTGTCAGCTATCATCATAACCACTTCATTGTTATAATAATCTATAATTTCAGGTTCCAATCTTCTCATATGAATTTCACCTCATTAAATTTCAGGATCGAAAGTGCTTTTTCTGTTTTAAAAACATACTGATCTTTTAATTTTTGTGGAAGTAATAATTGTATCGCAATGTCTTCTGTAAAATAACCTTTCAGATAATTATTTACAGTACGGATTGCCTGGTCATTTGCCACTGGCCCGGCAACTATATCGTATGTATCTTTTATGGATTTATCAGTTCTATGTGCAGCTACATATCTAAGCCACTCTTTATTTGCTGCATCAAAAATTAGTACATCAAGTTTTTCAAATTCACTTTCATCAAAACTGAATACGGATATAATAGGAACTCCTTTTTCCCGCCTGGCAGTAGTGCGAATCGCCCATTTCTTCGCCTGCTCATAATCACTTGTAAGGTAAAAACCTGTCCCAAAATCCAACAATCTTTTTGACTGGATAATTTTCGGGTTTTTTACTTCCACATTGCTACCATGATATAAAATCATAAATTTCCTCCATATATCGCTCTGAACGGTTATAATCTATATCTCTGCTTGAATAATATGTCCAAAATTCAGCTCATCCTTAAAAAGATCATATACATATCCCGAGCTTTCCAGATATAGTCCGGTTTCTTCATCCTGAAGCTTTTCAAAAACTTCCGAATTATAAAATTTATTCATTGCCTCGTCGTATTCTATATTCTGATCCGTCGCAAGCATATCAACTACATCCTGTATCATATATTCAATTAACTGTTTCTGCTCATTCATTTTAATCGACCACCTTCCGTAAAAGTTTAATACTTTTTTCTGTATGAAAAGAATATTGCGAAGATGTTTTTCTATATATCATTCCTTTCAGCAGTGTGGAAAAATCAATGATTTCATTTTCATATTGTCGGAATAATAATGCCATATTATCATCAGCAACAGGGCCTATTACGATATCGTATTTATTATCTCTATTGCACAGAAGACTTTTTTCATCTGTAAATGTTCTATTCCGATTATTCATTATAAATTTTGCCCATTCTTCCGTCGTATGTACGCCAAAATCTTTTATTCTTAAATCCGGCAATTCTCTAAAATCGTCATCTATTTCATAAATATTCACGACTGGAAATCCGCCGTAAATTTTAGATACTCTTGTAGCCATCTTTTCTGCCTGTTCTTCGAGATCTGTCAAATAACCCCCCTGTCCAAAATCCTTATATGGCCTACACATCGCTAAATTAATACTGTCTATTACTATATTGCTTCCATGATATAATCTCATAGCATACCTCCATTTCTACGGCACATCATTCCCAAATCTTCCAATATAGTTTCAAAATCCAATGTATGTTCCACATCATAGTTTTCTTTAATAAAGTCAATCCCTTTAAAGTGGAAAAGATATCGGAATGCTTCCTGCACACTCAGATTATATTTCCGGGCAAATTCATTTACACAAGCAACCGTAAAACCAATCTTTTTCTTTTGTTCGCTCATTCAAAACCTCCTCTTGATAAGCCCCATTTACTTGAAATGGTTTCAGAATTTATCCTTTTCACTCGATTACTGATGTGAATCATCATTCTCTCTCAATCTTGAAATGCTATAAATACATTTTCCTCTTTTCAATCTTTAGGGAACATATTCTGAAGCATAAATTTCTTCATTTTTCTTAATTCATTACACTTTCGTTGGTGAAGGGTGATGAGGTTGTCAAGTTGGCGGAAATATGCCCCGATTTGCTGATGTTCGTGTTCATTCTTCGGAGAGAATACCGCTATTTTTGCCAAGTCGTTTGCGTTAATTGCAGGATAGCTTGTTCCTGTACAGTTATCCAAAACCATTTTAATAAATTTCCCGTTTTGAACAAGACTAAGCAAAAAGTAACCATCTATAAATGGGCGTAACTGAGCATATCCAGTTGAAAAAACATAGTGTTTATCAGGCATTTCAAAGAGATAATTATTCTTTTGATAAGGTCTAACTGTTTGATAAAATAAATCTCCTGTATGAGCTAACCTCTGTGCTCTGGACGGTGCAGTTGCTTTATTTTCAGTCCTATGAGACAACATCTCTGTACCAACTACCGATTCAAGATCAACATATTCAAACTCATCAGGTAGTTCCTCTTTGGGATTAAAAACAGCAAGTTCCCCCAACTTACGCTGTTCCCAAACGTCAGTAAAACCAGAAAATCTTATTTCTGGAACATTCATCCCATTTTGAGGAAACATTTTTTGAAGCATATATTTTTTCAATGTTTTTACTTCATCACACTTTCGCTGGTGAAGGGTGATGAGGTGATCGAGTTTTTCAAAATATCTGCCAATAGCCTTTTGTTCTTCAATAGATTTTGGCATCATTAATCTCATATCGGACATTTGTTTGCCCGATACCTCCACAAATGTCGACCCCGCTCCAACAGTTTCTCCATACCTTTTCAATTCATATGCTCGTGAAAAAATAAAGTATGAATCAAGTTTATCTCGATATGGAACAATAGATTGAAAACCTTGATTAGTGCACGCTTCCTTCCGTAAAATCGCCATTTTACCGATTCCAGCACGTGAAGTAAATAAAACTGTTCCTATTGGCAACATTTTTGCTGAACTATTATCAAGTCCTTCTTCTGTAATTTTTCTTTCACTTGAATCTACAAAAATCTGATCTGCAATTTCTGCCGGTGCATACCAATCTATATCACCATCCCAGAACTCATTTCTACCAGTGCTTGGTGTTCCTCCTCCAACAATATCTGCAACATCCCCCAACTTACGCTGTTCCCAATCATCTGTAAACCCTTTAAATCTGATCTTTGGTTTTCCCATATTGTTTACCTCTCGATCCTTCCAATCAAGTCATTTAGCGATGCCATGATGTTTTCATCCGATGAAGTTAATTCTTTGAGAAGTGACACAAAATCCTGCTGTACATTTTCAAGTTCTTCATCCGTCTTTCTCATATCCATTAAAAGTGCGTTTAGATCAACTTCTTCTTCCTTCTCGAAATTATCAACATATCGCGGTATATTGAGATTAAAATCATTCTTTTCAATATCTTCAAAACTGGCAAGAAAAGATTCTTTGTCTACAGTCTCTCTATTCTTATAGAGGTCAATAACGGCATCTATGTGCTCATCTGTCATCGCATTTTGTCTTTTACCTTTTTCAAACTTCTTCGAGGCGTCTATAAACAGTACATCTCTTCCATCTCTATGTTTCTTTAACACAATGATACATGTAGGAATCGATGTATTATAAAATAAATTCGCCGGCAGTCCTATGACTGCATAGATATTACCTGCCCGAAGCAGTTTTTCCCGTATTTTCCCTTCTGCCGCTCCGCGGAAAAGGACTCCATGAGGCAATACAATCGCCATAGTTCCATTGCTCTTTAAATGATACAATCCATGCAATAAAAATGCATAATCCGCTTTTGACTTAGGTGCCAGCACTCCATAGTCGCTGAATCTTTCATCCTGCAGAAAGCCTGCTGCCGCACTCCATTTTGCAGAGTACGGCGGATTCATAAGCACCATGTTAAAATCTGTCTCCTCTCCGGTAGGCCAGTCTTCATCCAACGTGTCACCATTGCGGAGTTTTTGATTTTCCGGAGCAATCCCGTGCAGGAACATATTCATTCTTGCCAGATTATAAGTGGATGTCATCAGTTCCTGCCCGTAGTATCTGATATACTCTGGTTCTGAAGCGTATTTTTTAGCATTCAGCAGAAGAGACCCAGAACCCATACAGGGATCATATACAGACAATCCTCTCCTTTTCTCCTGCCCGGAGATTGCAATTCTTGTCAAAATTTTTGACACAGCCTGCGGTGTATAAAATTCTCCAGCCTTTTTCCCCGTTTCAGAAGCAAATTGTCCAATCAGATATTCATAAGCGTTTCCCAGCACATCTGCATCTGTGTTCAATAAATCCGCTTTGTCAATTTCCTTGATCAAACTTGAAATTGTGTCACTCTGCTTCTGATCTCCCGCTCCCAGACGGTTAGAATACAGATCAATATCAGTAAACAGATCTGCAAATAAGGGATCACTTTGTTCTATATTATTAAAAGCCTTTTGTAACTGCTCACGATTAAAAGAATTATTTTTTGCCATCTCTGCAAAAAAAGTATATGTAAGTTCCGGCTCAATTACATAATGACACTCTAATTTTATCTGCTCCTTTAATTCCTCAGCACTTTCATCTGCAAGCGCTTCCTTATACGCTTCCAGAGCATCTTTCAGATTTTCCGGCTTATCATCATTCAGCAGATCATATACTCTGATCAAAAAGGAATCTGACAGGTATTTATAGAAAACAATCCCCAACAAATAATCTTTATATTCATTCGCATCCATTTTAGATCGGAGAATATCCGCACCGCTCCATAACACACTTATCAGGTCTTTGCTGTTTTCCAGTTCTGCCATTTTTCTTTTCCTCCAGTTTTTAATCCATTTAGCTTATTATACCATATAAATCATCTACTATCATTCCAAAGGTATTTATAGAACGCTTATACCTTCTCCAGATGCGTAACGGAGCCCGGAAAGACAAACACTCTCCAGGCTCTGTCTATTACTCTTCTTCTGAATCCTTAATCTTCTGCGCCAGGCTCTTTTTGCACACCTTGCAGAGGATACCGTTTGAAGTTACCAGAACAACTTTAGCGGCCGCCCTGTCGCCAATCTTATCATACAGACGTCCGGCGCTCACAGACTCCCCCAGCACGGTATAAATACTGTTTGCCACATAACCGATCTTTCCAAGGCCTTCCGCCTTTACCATGATCGCTTCCCGGTCATATTTATTATCCGGTTCCTTCTCTAACTCAATCCGCATCCCCCTCCTTAAAAAATCATCTCCGAAATAGTGCTTCGTTCCTGTCAATGTAAAATAAATCTTTGCCATTGTTTCCTCCTCTTATCGCTATCTAACCTTTTTTGTTTCTTATAGCTACAGATTAGAGGGTCAGGTGTACGATAAAAATGCCATCTTATTCCCTGGTTCACTCCGGTTCGATCCCACTGCCATTTTCCCGCCACATAAATAGAAAAAGGACACCCTCTAAAATTTCTCTTAGAAAAGTGTCCTTGTTTGCTCTATTTAAAGATTTAGTACAGCTTTGCTCCTGCCGGAATCTGGTCATCTACCATCAGCAGGTTCAGGCCTTCGTGTCCGTCATACTCATACACGGCGCTGATCAGCATGCCCTCGGAATCGATGCCCATCATCTTCCTCGGCGGAAGGTTTGTAATGGCGATCGCTGTCTTTCCAACCAGCTCTTCGGGCTCATAGTACTCGTGGATACCGCTCAGGATCGTGCGTTTTCTGTCTGATCCGTCGTTCAGGGTGAACTTCAGGAGCTTCTTGCTCTTGGGGACCGCCTCGCAGGCCTCGATCTTCACGGCGCGGAAGTCGGACCGGCTGAACGTCTCGAAGTCCACCATATCTTCAAACAGGGGCTCTATCTTCACCCTGGACAGGTCAAGAGCAGGAGCGGATACCGCCGCTGTCTGTGCCGGCGCAACGGACTGAGCCTCGTTGTTTGCCGCGTTCTTTGCGGCGCCCTGACTCTTCATGGTGGGGAAATATTTTATGATCTCTTCGTGATCACTTATTATCCCTTATTCCGGCATGCGACTAGATAAAGATATTATTCATAATCCTTCGTTATCATTCATTATTCAATTCATTTTGTTGTCATTTTGCTGTCATTCAAAAATTTTGTTGTCATTCTCGAATTTGTGAGCCCTTCTCAAAAGATATCTAATTTGGCTGCCAAATTCTCGAATGATTCTTGTTTCTTCTTTTCTGTTGCTTCAGCGTAGATGTCCAATGTAGTCTCAATATTCTTATGACCCATAATTGACTGGATAACTTTTAAATTTGTTTCGTTTTCGCAAAGTCTGGTACAAAAAGTATGCCGCAAATGATGGCATGAAAAATTAGGTAGAATAATAGGATCCCTGTGTTCTTTTTTTGCCCGAACCACTTCGTCAGCATTATAGTTGTTGGCAATACGTTTTATTGTGTGATTGACTGTCTGCGGATTTGGCACTGAACCAAACCGGTTACAGAAAATAAAACCCGTCATTCCATCAATCTCTGTCTCATTGAATCCGTTTTCCTTTTGTTCTTCATAGAGCATTTCAAAAGCGTCTTTTACGATATCCAGCATCGGTATAGTTCTGATGCCGGCATCTGTTTTCGGAAGTGAAACCCTTAAAACACATTTATTACTTCCATTCGCCGGATAATATACTAAGCTGTGGTTAATACTGATTACTCGCTTTTTAAAGTCAAGATCCTGCCATCGTAATCCAAGCGCTTCTCCGATCCTGCAGCCTGTTCCCAATAAAATCGTAAACATAGGCCACCAGTGATAATAAATCGGATGGTTAGCAATATACTCCATAAAACATCGCTGCTGTTCAATGGTCAAAGCATGCCTGACGCCTCTGTTTTTCCCTGATTCTCTGCTTATTTCCTTCATTACACCATCAGTAGGATTTTTTCTGATAATCTCATCTCTTACAGCCAGCTGAAATGTAGGGTGAAGCAGACAATGTACTGAATCAAGCGTTCCTAATGAAATACCCTGCTGATTAAGAAGATGATAGTAAAACTGCAAAACATCAGAATATTTTATCTCTGCAATTCTTTTCAGTCCAAAAGTATTCCTCACATAGTGATCATAAGTATATAAATAAGAACTTCTTGTAGACTCTCTCAAATTGTATTTAGTAGAGATATAACGATCAAAGGTTTCATTCAGAGTAGCCTTTCCGGCAACATATATATCCAGACCGTCCAACTGATCTTTTAACAGTTTTTCTTCCTTTTCTCTTAATTGTGTAAGATCATTTGCGTAAATAAATTTCCGTCTACCAAGCGGATCCGTATAAGTATACATATACCGCTTATCCGACGCTCTCTGCACCTCTCCTTTTCTTAACGACCTCCCCCGCAGATCTTTTCTTGTCTTTGCCATGTTGTTTTCCTCCTCCCGATATGAAAGAAGGACTCACTGATTATTCCTGCTTAGAGATAAAAGCCTCCACTCCACGTAAAACAACATCTGTAGTGGTCATATTATGTTTTTCGGCGTATGCAAGCAGCTGCGAATATAACTGGTCAGACACACGAATACTCAAGACTTTCTTCTTTGTGTTTTCAGATTTTGGTCTTCCCATCTTAGTCATAGCTGCATTCATACCTCCTATGATTCACATTATACTTATTGTATGACAAAATGTCAACAGGCAGCAATCTTATCTGAGTCCTTTTTCGTACTGTAAATAATCAATATTCTCTAAATGTTTCAAGATACTTTTCAAAGATCTCACAGTTCACTAAGACAACTTTATCAATTTTATATGTCGCCTTAGCCTCTTTTGCTAATGCCTGGAATTTTGTCAATCCAAGACTGTATTTTTCAGCGCCTTCCTGATATCTCACAAACTTCTTTTCGCAGCGCTTCGTTGCTTCAACATCTTTTCTGGCGAAACCCATAATAAAAAGCCCCTTTCTATAAATTAGATAAGGAATACATTTCCCTTCACTTTTCCATAAGAAAGAGGCTTCTTTTACAAGTTCTTTAGAAATAAATGTACTTAATATACTTATCACAAAAATATGTTATTTATATAAAGAAGAAGTTTTCTTTTTCAACAAATTTTGAACAGAATACTATTCTGAGCATATGGAGAGTATTTTCTTTCTGAAGGGAGTATAAAATATCACCTTTCATAAATTCGACAACCTAATTCAACATTTCGACATACCATGATCTAGAAGACTTGTTATCATTGCATTGCTGACTGTATGGCTTTGTTCTAAAAGCATCATATACAATTTCGACAAGCCAAAGTCTTCACTCATATTAATAGAGAATGGAAAGTATCTCTTTTTATTAGTTTCCATTTTAAATATTATCTACAATACGCATGTGTCCATTAATCTCATTACTTTCATAAAGAAAATAGCCTTCTCTTCTCTGCCATTTCTGATTATGCCCTCCTAAAAAATATTGCTTTTCACCTTCTATACACCAGAACAGCTTAACCTTTTTCTTCACCATATATTGATTTAGAATATCTCTTCGAATAACAAGTTCACTCTTTTCATTACCCAGAACTTTTAAATCACAAGCTGCAATTTCTCCGTCATAATAATATATACCATCCACTGATTTTTCATAAAGTTTCATTTCTTGAATGATGGATCCTGCTGGAATCATAAATGATGTTGTCTCTTCCTGCGAAGCATCAAATTCTTCCTCCCACAAAATATTGACTGATGCAGGAATTGCTTTTATAGTTGCTCTATTGTCATCCTCTTCTGGAACGGCAAACTCTGCTTTATAACCAGAGCTCCAAGCATATTCTCGACTAAATAAAGAATAACAGTCTCTTGTATAAGAAGATCGGCTTTGAATAAATCCTGAATCTATCAGTTCTTCTTCTGTAAGCTTTTCCATTTCATCAGCAACAATATACATTGAAGCACTCGCCCAGATATGTTGTTCTCCAATTGGAAATCCTATAACAGATATTTCTTCATTTGGTGGTTGCAACTTGTTCTCCTGATAAAAATACAAAGAAACCCACTCTGTTCCAGATTCATCTTTGTGTATCAACCGTTCTGGAAAATCCTGAAACATTTTATCCTCGGAAATTATCCATTCTTCAACATCTGAGTCAGATGCTCCGAAAGGCAAAAAACTCTCAGCATCATACTCAGGTAATTCTATTTTAAGCATACATTTTACAGGTTTTATTCTAATATTTAAGGTAGGATCAAAATCTCTCACATATGGTTCCCACGGTCCATTATAAAAGTAACCTGTCTCGTCATTCCAATCCAGACCCTTTAACATATATTCATCAGATAACCGAGCCAGAATATTATACATCGCTATCCACTGATATTTTTTACCAATTCTTTCTATTTTCTTAACATGATGCCTGTCAAATCCCGCCCTATGCGAATCATACTCCCCAAAATATTTAGAACAATAACCCAAACTTTCGAAAATAAAACTTAACGCATAATAATAAATGTTTGCTATATCTACTCCCTTGAAATGATTAACTGCTGATTGGAAAGTATACCTGCCAAAGTCTCCATACATTCCTACCCCCTTCACAGGAAGATTAAATTTCATAGAAAACAGCACCATCCAAACTCCAGGTTGTTCAAACTGTTTATCACTATAATCTACTTCCTCAACCTTTGGAACAGATACAGATTTATATGGTGGTTTGATTTTTGAAATATCAAATTGTTTCTCATCTTCCGGGTATTCCCACAAAAAACGTTCTATTATTAACCGTGCATAATCTCTTAACAAGATATCCGGATACACATATGTCTGATCAAAAATTTCGTTATAAATCCATCCCACCAATTCAGTAAATTCCGTCCTATAATCTGCGATTCTTTTTACAACCGCACCAAATACAGTTCCATATATTCGCTGAACAATATATGGATCATTGACCGATTTGAAAATCTCAAGCAATCTTTTGCATAACCCAAAGTGAGATTTCATTATCTCCACCATTGCCTTTGAGAGCCTATCTCTCAAAGTGCGATTAGAAGATGAAAGCATCCATGAAAAAAGTATCAGCAATAGAAATGCTCTGTTTTCTGATAACCCCTCAAATTTATTGCCTTCTTCTATGAAATATGCCAAACTTACAATACGATCCTTTTCACTTAGATCATTGATTTCGATGGTCCATAAATAGTCACGGTAATTAAGTTCATACTTATTCAAAAGTTTAGTCAATCCCATCGCATTCAATTCACTATTCTCTTTGGTTGCATTTTCAATAAATATATTCCACACCCGTTTAGGAGACACATGATACTTATTTATCAATTCCAAAAAGTTATCTAATTTAACACAAGAACTTCTCCAAGTGAATGCTCCAACGTATTGATCTACCAATCGATCTTTATCCCATTCATCTGTAACGCAATCAATTATATCTATACATTCTTCATCATATTTCATCGCATATAAAGATGAAATCATTGCAAATATAGATTCATTTCCATAATTGCCTACATTTCCTTCTTCATCAATTGCTAATAATTGTAATTTACAGTATTCTCTGATTTTTCCCTTATCTTGTTCACGGTCAATAACACTACTTGCCTTTAGATAATCTTCAAGCAGATTGTATCCAATATAAAAAATCTCCTCCTGATTTCTTACATAAGAAGCCAAAACACCAGCACGCTCAATAGCTTTAATGTATGCCGTCTTATTTGTCACACCATACATAGTCCACATAGGTGAATTCAATAACACAGACTTAGTAATCGGTTTGTCTTTCTCTATATCAATCAGATTATAAAGTAGTTCTCTAAGTCCCCCAACTGCTTCACCAAACCCAGCTTCTTTTGAGGCTTCTATATCTGCTTGATTTATAACTCTTCCTATAAGATCCGTTAATCCCTGTTCTTCACCTGTATAAGTTTGACCAAACCACGTAAGAAACAAGGGATTTGTCATCTCATTTTGAAGATAATACTCTGGTGAAAATGGTATTCCACAATTTGACAAAAACTCATATATACCGTTCGGAGAATCATCATTCAGGCCATGGTGAACTGTTTCCGCAATTTGCCCATTTTTTCGGTCCGAAAGTACTTTCTCACTTAATGTTAATTCTTCAAATCCTGTTCTCAAAGAAATAACAAGCCGTATATTTTGGAATTTCTCTATTTTGGCAATTAACCCATTGATTCCGTTTTTCCATATTTCACGATTCCTACTTTCATTTATTGCATCAATAAATATTACAGCATCTCCCTCTGCTGAATATGCTTTTTCATCTATCACTGCTAATAAAGACTCAAAAGATTGTCCTGAGCTCAATCCATCAAGCCCATTCATGATCTGTGTTTCGATATGTTCATCCGAAGTATACGTCTGCCCCAAAAGCAGAATAGCAGGACGAGCATTTTCAAGTATTTTTTTAGTAGATATTGCCAGTAGTTGAGACTTTCCAGTTCCCATTTCTCCAGTAACCAAAATCACTCTGTCAGTAATATATTCCCGTTCTTTTTCCGAAAGGCCAAGATAAGTTGGCAATCCAATTAAGTGATCCACAATAAAAGCAGTATTTAATAGTTTTTCATAAGCCGAATCCCTTTTATCACAGTCCTCTATTTTTGCGTAAATTTCGTCTCGCTTTACTTGAAGATTATTAAAAATAGTTTGTCCGTATTTTCGAAAATCATCTTCCCACTTTAGTGCATCATAAATGGTCTCAGCTGTAATATCTGGCATACCCTTTACTATACTAGACAAAGCATTTATAGTTTTCCTATATTCACTATCACATCTCCATCTGATATTCTTTATTTCTGCCAACAGATCCTTTTTCTTTTCATTAATGGCTTCAATACCTTTATCTTCTCTTAAAAAAATTGACAAATCCCTCTGTGCTTCAGTATTTACATTAAAAAGCGAGTTATACCTTCTTCCCAGATTATCAAGGCTAATTTGAAGATTTCTTTGAAACCAACTGGCATCTAAAATATCAAGTCCAAAATAACACGATAAGACTGTTGGATATTCTATCACACAATCTAAAATTGTTTGTCCGGTAATTAAAATAATATCTATTCCCGCATCCTTTAATGTTTTTTTAATCCCGGTATAAGATGTGCTTGTTTCTGTAACATCTATATTACAATATAAATAAATTATATTTAATTCACCTTTATAATGTTTTATCGCTTGTTCCGCAGACTTTTTTATTTGTTTGTATCCGCTAGAACCAATTGTATTATCAAAATATTTTGCTTGAAAACTAATATAGTCTTTACCATCTCTTGATAAAACAGGAGCGACTTCTACTCCAGGATGGTTTGGATCAGAATGAAGAATGGCATTTTCTACACACAATTCCCTTTTAAATAATGATCTGCATAGATTTTCAAATGCTATCTCTTTGTCAGCATGAAGATCTGCAAAATGTTCCCAAGTCAAATCATATTGGTTTGTTCCAAGCATTATATTTAATCCTCCATTTATTATCCATCACATTGGTGATTTCTGCTATCTTCATAATTGAATCATAACATACTCAAACTTTATAAGTTGCAATAGAACCGTTCCATTTATTATATACCTCGAAGTTGACAAACACAACTTATATCAAATTCATGCTATCACTATTTCCCCCATAATACAGAAAATAATTTTTTTACTTGAACTTGTATTATCTAGGCATTTGTTTGTGATAAGTGAGAGGGTTTGAAATTTCAAAGAGCAAGATCCACCCGGGTAATACCGAAATCCATTTTATGGATTTTGCCATTCCTGCCGGGTCTCGATCTTGATGGGGATTTCGATTTCCCCATACCCTCGATTTAGACATCCTTTGATGTCATCTGGCTTCCACAAAATGTGGGCGCATCACTGAATAAGGTCAGAAGGGACAGCTGACCTGTTTCAGTGGTTCCACTCCGTGGAAAAAACATAATTGAAGGGAAGGGAGGAGTATGCCACGTAAGAAAAAACCAGAAAAAAATCGCTACAAGAACATTGTCTGCATGAAGGTTACAGATATCGAACTTGAGATCCTAAATCAGCACGCTGCCACGGCAGGGTTGTCCAGATCTGAGTATTTACGAAAATTGTTTCTGGAAAAAGAAATTCATGTCCACTATGAAGTTGTTGCAGATATGAAAATTCTGAGAGAACTTTTAGGAGAATATGGAAAGATCGGTTCCAACCTCAATCAGATTGCCCGGTATTTTAACACCGGAGGAGAAAGATCACTGGCGATGGAAGAAGAAATCCGCCACTGTATTTCCGAATTGTTTAAACTCAGGAAAGAAGTATTAAAGTTGGCAGGTGAAGTAGATGGCGATCCTTAAACACATCAAGAGCAGAAACGCAAATTATTCTGATGCTCTGAATTATCTGCTGTATCAGCATGATGAAGAAACCGGAAAACCAATCCCGGATGAATATGGTAATAAACTTCTTCGAGAAGAATTCTATATGGACGGGTTAAATTGTTCGCCCCTTTCATTCGACAAGGAATGTCGAATGACAAATAAGAAATTCAATAAAAATCAAAAGAAGGAAGATATTAAAAGTCATCATTATATCATCAGCTTTGATCCGACAGACGCAGCAGAATGTGGACTTACCGGGAAACGGGCGCAGGAGCTTTGTCTGGAATTTGCCCGAAAAAATTTTCCAGGTTATCAGGCATTGGTTGTCACCCATACAGACGGTGGCAACCAATCCGGCAACATCCATACGCATATCGTCATTAACAGCGTTCGTAAGTATGCTGTGAAAAGACAGAGTTATATGGATAAGCCAAATGAAGAAAAGTCCGGATATAAACACCGGTCCACAAATCGATTTCTGAACCATCTGAAAAAAGAAATCATGGAAATGTGTAAACGGGAGGGGCTTCATCAAATCGATCTTCTCTCGCCCGCTCCGGAGAAAGTAACAGAGGCTGAATTCCGGGCTAAAGCACATGGTCAGAAAAAACTGGATCGAATCAATAAGAAAATTGTGCAGGAAGGTCTTCGGCCAGCAGCTACAACATTCCAGACACAGAAAGATTTTCTCCGAGATGCCATTAAAGAATGTTCCCGTTGTGCAAGAACTTTTGAGGAGCTCCAGAGTCTTCTTCTGGAGAATTATAACATCTCCGTCATTTCACAGAGAAAGCGATACCGGTATCTTCATCCTGACCGTGACCGGAGAATTACGGAAAAAGCTCTGGGAACGAAATACGGGCGAGAATATCTGGAGAAGATTTTTATCCAGAATGGAAAAGGACTACAAACGGAGAAAGGAATGTCTGCGGAGCATTCACCAGAAACGGATTATCACAAAGATCCGACTGCCATTTTCTGTTATGGCACAAAACTGCGTCTGGTTGTTAATCTTCAGACAAATGTTAAAGCCATGCAGAGTGAAGCCTATGCCCGAAAAGTCAAAATCACCAATCTGCAGCAGATGGCAAATACCCTGATCTATATTCAGGAGCATGGCTATGATACCAGAGAAAATCTTACTGGCGCCACTTCAGAGGCACATAAGAAACTGGATGATGCTCAAAAAAGGTTAAGTGACCTCAATGCAGAGATGAAAACATTAAATGCTCAGATCCATTACACAGGACAGTATTTTGCTTCAAAAGCTGCATATGCAGAGTTCTTGAAATCTAAGCGTAAAAAGAAATATCGAAGCGAACATGCTTCTGAAATAACAGCCTATGAGGAGTCAAGAGACTGGCTGAAAGATTTCTATCCTGGCGGAAAAATGCTTTCTCTAAAATCATTAAAATTCCGGAAGAAAGAACTACAGGAAATGATCAGCAGTCAGGAGCTGACTCTTCAGGATCTTAAAGACTACTGCAAAGAACTGGATACTGTTTCATACAACACAGACGCCATTCTTACACGGCGTGCTATGGAAACGGAACAGCTACCGGAACACTTGACAACTCATCATAAATCACAAAAAGAAAGGAATGAAGAAATTTTATGACTCAATCAGAATTTAAATTACTCTTTGCTGATCAGGTAATGAAATGCGAAGAAACTCTACGAAATAAAAGGAAAGAATATACCGGCGACAATCAGGATCGTCTTTCGGCTTTTAAGGTCGCCGCATCCCTGCAGGGATGTACACCTCAGAGAGCCCTGGTGGGTATGATGGCGAAACACATTGTATCTTTATATGATATGTGCTACGCCAAAAATGAAACCTTCAAAAAAGAATTATGGGATGAAAAGATTACCGACAGCCTGAACTATCTTTTTTTATTGGCTGCAATCATTCGGGAGGAAGATGCTTATGAACAAAATTGAAACAAAAATCCTGAACTGTTCCGCCATCCGTGAAGCAGAAAAAATATGGTATTCACCGCTCGGCTGACACAACGAGGGCATCTGATCCACAATATGGAAGATCTTGTCCGGCTGTACAACCGTTCTTTTACTAATGATACAGTAAGAAATATGGGAAGCCTTCCGCACCCGACTATCCAGAAATTTACCGTGATCACAGTGGCAGTGGTCGGCGCAAGCCGGAGATTTCTTTCCCAGATTACCCGACATCAGAATGAGGTGAAATTTACAAGTGCTTCCCTGCAGTACAGCAACTACTCCGGTGAAGCCGGATTTGTAAAACCATACGAAATTCTTACTGCACCTCCGGCAATCCAGAAATTGTATGAGAGAAGCTGCCTTTCCGATATGGATTGCTACGAACAGCTTTGCAAAGCTGGTATCAGTCATGACTCTGCCGGGTATGTAACCCCACAAGGTCTCCGGAATATACTGATCATCAGCGCAACTCCATTTGAGTGGAAACACATAATCGGCCAGAGATCCTGCCGGCGAAATACAGACGAAATGAGGATTGTGATTCTGAATATCTGGCAGGATTTATATAATCTCAGCCCGACTCTTTTTCTTCCGGAACAGACAGGACCCTTCTGTCAGAGGGAAAAATGCCTGGAAGGCAAATTGAGTTGTGGAGTTCCGATTTCCAAATCATTGAAACCGGCAGAAATCAGTTTATTGGACTATCCCAATCTTTCAGGAGGCATAGATTTATGAAAATAAGAATGCATAGCTTTGGAGTCACAAAAGAGCGATGTCCACTCCGTCTACATGAAAATGACGCCGGCGCAGATGTGTATATGCCCTTTGATTGTACCTTAAATCCTGGAGATATCATCAAAGTTCCTTTGGGGTTCGGCGTAGAAATCCCAGACGGTTTTGCCGGATTTGTATTTCCCCGGAGTAGCCTGGCCGTAAATGGTCTGGTATGTGAACTGCCACCAATCGATTCCGGATACCGGGGCGAAATCCATGCGATTATCAGTAACGTTAGCAATCAACAACAAAATCTTAAAAAAAGTACACGCATTGGACAATTGATTATCTTTCCAGTAATTATCGCAGATTTTGTATTTGAACTAGGCGAACAGAGAGACACTAATGCCTTTGGAAGCACTGGAGAATAGAAATAGCTCTAATAAGAGCAAGGAGGACTATATTTCTTGTAAGCGCCAAATATTCCTGCGGATTTCCTGATCCTCAAGTTTTGCCTATAATTGTAGTCGATAGATATTTAGACTATTTCACTACAATTATGGAGGATAGGTTATGGCAGGTACTCGCAAAGCCCGTGTTCCGATGGCGGAACAGATACGGCTTATCAATGAATGCCGCCAGAGCGGCATGACAGATGCTGACTGGTGCCGTGAAAACGACATTGCAGTAAGCACCTTTTACAACTGGGTCAGCCGCTGCCGGAAAGTGGCAGCGGATCAAATCCCAGCAGCGAATTATGGTCATCTTGAGGTTCCCCGCCCGAAACAGGACGTGGTCCCCATTGACATTGTTCCAGATCACATTCCGGAGCAGCATACAGCATCACAGATGCAGAACCCGTACCTTGACAATTCGCATACGATTGAAGTTGCTATGAAGAACATCACGGTCCGCATCAGCAATGATGCAGATCCTGTCCTGCTCGCCAGGACATTCCACCTGCTTCAGGAGTTCTCATGTTAGGTGACATCTCCGGACTTGAGAAGATCTACATTGTCTGCGGCTATACCGATTATCCGAGAAGAATTATTATTCGAGAAGATTCCGGTTATCATAGTCAATAGCGGTATTCTCAATAATTCTTCTCGGATAATCGGTATTATGTCAGAACTGGAATAACACCGATCTGCGGCGCGGCATTGACGGGCTGGCATCCATTGTGAAATTCAACTTCCAGCTGGACCCATACGAAAAGGATATCCTCTTCCTGTTCTGCGGAAGGCGCAGTGACCGCATCAAAGGACTTGTATGGGAAGGAGACGGATTCCTTCTTCTTTACAAAAGGCTGGAGCTTGGCGGCTTCAGCTGGCCCCGTACAAAAGAAGAGGCATTGGAGATCACGCCGGAACAATACCGGGCGCTGATGCAAGGACTGGAGATTGTATCCAGACACCCGATCCAGGAAGTGCAGCCCGGCGATCTCCTTTGATACGTTGTGCAAAACGGAGAAATTTAAAAATCTTTTCCAGTTCGCCAACGCAGATACAGTGGGAGTTATTCACATCCGGGTCTCATGCCATTCATTCAATTAAGAGTACTTCACAGCGATTGACTGCTGTGTGGATAAGTACTCTGAAAAACTGAAAAAACCAGTAGTTTTTTCGGCTTTTCAGAGTGTTTATCCTTTGGTGAGAATGACGGACTCATTTTCCATCGGGTTCGCTTTTTCTTTTGGTTTGCGGTACAATAGTCCCAGCAAAACAAAGGAGCGCCGAACATGACGAAAATCTACTCACCGGAAGAACTGAACAGTTTCAGCAGGGAAACACTCGTGGCAGTGATCCTGTCCATGCAGGATCAGCTGGCCAGGCTGAATACAAACATGGAACGCCTGATCGAACAGATCGCATCTGCAAACAATCACCGTTATGGGCGCTCTTCCGAAAAGCTGGATGTGATCGCCGGGCAGTTGGAACTGGAGCTCATCTTTAATGAAGCGGAAGCCCTGACCGAGACACTTTATGTCGTTGAACCCGCAGAAGAGGATGTGATCCAGGTCACGCGCCGGAAGAAAAAAGGGAAACGCGAGGAAGATCTTAAGGATCTTCCCGTGGAAGTCATTCCCCATACCCTTCCGGAAGAAAAGCTGCAGGAGATCTTCGGCGCAGCTGGCTGGAAGCAGCTTCCGGATGAAGTCTATAAAAGAGTCCGGGTACAGCCGGCAGTTTACACAGTCGAAGAGCACCATGTGGCCGTGTATGCCGGAAAGGACAATCAGACGATCGTGAAAGCAGACCGTCCGAGGGAACTGCTCCGAAACAGCATCCTGACTCCCTCCCTGGCGGCAAGCATCCTGAATGCCAAGTATGTCAACGGACTTCCCTTATATCGGATCAGCCAGGAATTCCTGCGCAATGACATCCATATCTCCCGGCAGGTAATGGCCAACTGGGTGATCCAGTGTGCCGACCGGTATCTGGGGCCCCTTTATGATTACCTTCATAACAGGATGTACCGCTTCCATGTGCTGCAGGCCGATGAGACTCCGGTCAAAGTATCGAAGGATGGGCGTCCGGCGAACAGTAAGAGTTACATGTGGGTCTATCGGACGGGAAAGGGATATGGAGATACCCCAATCATCCTGTATGAATACCAGAAGACCCGGAAAGCAGACCATCCGCGGGAATTCCTGAAAGGGTTCACCGGTGTCGTTGTCTGCGACGGATACTCCGCCTACCGGAAGCTGGACCGGGAAACCGAATCCATTGTCTTTGCAGGGTGCTGGACCCATGCGAGAAGATATTTCGCGGATGCCCTGAAAGCACTGCCGAAAAAGGAGTATGAGGCAGCCAAAGATACGGTCGCCTATGAAGCCATCAAACGGATCAGCGCGATCTATCATCTGGACAATCAGCTTGCTGATCTGAAACTGGACGATCGCAGGAAACAGCGGCAGATCAACCTCAAACCTCTGGTGGAGGCTTTCTTTGCGTGGGCAAAAGAGATCAGGGAATCCGGCCGTCTGATCAAAGGTAAAACCCTGGAAGGGATCAACTACTGTATCAACCAGGAAGAAGCATTAAAAGTATTCCTGGATGACGGTGAAATCCCGCTTGATAACAACGCAACGGAAGGTGCGCTGCGCAGTTTCTGCCTGCACAAGCATGCATGGAAGCTGATCGACAGTATCGACGGCGCGAAATCCAGTGCGATCGTCTACAGCATCACAGAAACGGCGAAGGCGAATAACCTGAATCCTTTCCGCTATCTGGAATACGTCCTGACAGTGATGAAGGACCACCAGGAAGATACGGATTACCGTTTTATGGAAGATCTGCTTCCCTGGTCTGGGCAGCTGCCGGAAATCTGCCGGAGCAAAACAAAAACAACAAATGTGTAAACCGGCCGCCGGGAACGGCGGTCAAAAAATACGCTGGTACTTATGATTTACCGTGTACATTATAAAAGAAAGCCCACCGTTTAAAATGGAATCAGCGCACCGCTATTTCAGAATAGATGCACCGTTGATTCTGGAATGGGCGCACCAATTGACCGGAATTTGCAAAAAGGGTAACTTATTGTTTAATTTATAATAAAATTAGCCCGTCAGCGCTGTAAAATCACCTTATCACGCACAGTATACCGCTTACTTTCATTCGTCAATATCTTCTTTCAAATATATCTGCAAATCTTGTATAGCCTTTTTAACATCATCATCAAAAACAATCTCTGTATTCTCTTTTGAAGATTCTTCTATCTTCTGAACTGCCACATCCAATTTGGGCACTACATATTTTATTTTGCTATCAAGGCTCTTCAATTCTGCTACTTTTTGCGTTACTTCTTCTAACCGTGCATCAATACTATTTAGTTTATTAATAGAACCCTCATTAAGTCTAGAACTATTAGCCCCTTCAATCATAGTATATAAAATTGCAACAACACTTAATACAATCGATATTGCCGTAGATGCACCAGACACAACTGCTGCTGCACCCGAATCATTAACTAAAAGGATTCCCACCAAAAAACTCAACATTATTATTAAGCAAATTGTACACCAAACAAAATCTTTAATTGTAATTTTCCATTTACCTATCTGCATATTATCCTCTCTCAAAATTCCTGCTCCGGATTTTTAGGGTCGCTCCATATTATAGGGTCGACTTCCCATATCGGATGAATCGTGCACCCTAATACCATAGCTTCCAATGCTTTGGGAGAATCAATCCGATACACCAAGTAATACAATAAAAATCGTTTAAAATATTTCAACTGTTTTTCTGCTTCAGCATGAATATGCGAACACACAGTTTTTTCTTTTTTCCCTACAAACGCAGAGTTCATCAATAATTTAACGCCAAACTCTTCATTAATAAACAAAAACCGAGTTCTCGCCATATCTGAGAGTTTCGACTCCAAAACAATATCTTCTGAAACTAACCGAATAGGCTTATGTCTAACCAACCAATAGACAATATAGGACATTTCTTTAATCGGATTGGGTTCTTTTGTTGGGTGATAATTAGTCAAGCGCAACAAATCGTCAAATGCATCAATCAATGATTGCCTTAATAATAATTCACTTATTTCAATCTTAACCGTTTTCTCTGTTTTTTCTTTGGCCACATCATTCATGTAAACTGCATATTCTTTTGCTGCACAATATATAGTCTTATAAGTTTGTTGAAACTTCCGCTTTAAATCTGGATCTTTATTAAACCAGTCATCAATTTTTTTAAATACTATGTACATAGCAAATAACTCCTTTTGTAAACAATGCCTAATCTTAAAATTAAGATTAGGCATCATCAATAATATTATCCGTTTCTTAATAGACCAAAAATTAATCGTCTATATCTTCATGAATCCAAACATTAATATCAGTAGAATTCCACTTATGCTCCTTGCTCCCCGTATTCTGCAAATACATTACCACAGAATTGTCGCTTTTTATACTATTAGCTGAACTTTCCTTTATTTCTTCTAGGGTAATATTAACCAAATCTTTTATCATTTTCTTTTCCTCTTATGTCGTACCAACGCACTACTTTAAAACTCTGCAATGCTCCGACGCCATACCCCTTCAGCATAATCAATAAACTATCCTTTTACACTTTATTTAGTATAAAGTAAAATATCCCATTTGTCAAAATATTTTTGGATGGCAACACAAACTTTATCTTTTCGCTGAAGTGAAAAGTTTATTTCCACTTTGATGGGGGCAAAGTGGATTTTAGTCTTTCACTCATTTCCACTTCCACAAATGCGGCATTTAGTCTTACACTTTTCATGTTAGGCAGTCGCCGGAAAGGCTGGTGTCTATTATGAAAACTCAAAACTCCTTTTCTCATTTGACTTTAGAGGAACGGCGGATCATTCTCGCCGGCATTACGAACGGCTCCACAAAAACCGCCATCGCCCAGACCATCGGCAAGGATAAGTCTACTGTTGGCAAAGAGATCAAGCTTCACAGAACTCTTACCCACAAGTGTAAGATGCCCCTGGAGTGCAATCATTATAAAAAGTGTGTTTATGGCCGCCAGTGTACTCCTGACTGCCCCGACTACTTTCCTTTCCGCTGCTCAAGACGCGACCGCTCCCCTGGCGCCTGCAACGGCTGCTCCAACTGGTCCCGCTGCCGTTTTGATAAATACCAGTACCGTCCGGAGGAGGCACATATGGATTACCGCACCACTCTGGTCGACTCCCGGGAAGGTGTTAATCTTACAGTACAGGAGGCAAAACAGATGGCCTCTGTTATCGCTCCGCTCCTCAAACAGGGGCACTCCCCCTATCAGATCGTTACTAACCATCCGGAGCTCGGGATTTCAGAAAAAACGCTTTACAACTATATCGAAAATGATGTTTTCCACGATATCGCCGGCATCACCGTCCTGGATCTGCGGCGTCAGGTATCACGCAAGCTGCCGAAGAAAAAGGCAAAAACTTATAAAAAACGCGTCGACAGAAAGTATCTTGAAGGCAGGACCTACAAAGAGTATCAATCCTATCTCTCCGAGCATCCCGAGGTCTTTGTCACCCAAATGGACACGGTCTACAATGACGAGACAAGCGGGCCTTTCCTTCAGACATTTAAATTTGTGAGGGCCGGTATTCTTCTCGCTTTATACCGTGACGAGAAAACCTCCGCTTCCATGAAAGAAGGCATTGACATACTGGAATCCATTCTTGGCGCGGAGCTGTTCCGCAAATATGTCCATGTCCTGTTGACCGATCGCGGAACGGAGTTTTCTGCCGCCGAAGCCATGGAGACATCCTCCGACAGCACAAGACGGACAAGGGTATTTTACTGCGATCCTATGCAGTCTGGGCAAAAAGGAACACTGGAGAATAAACATATAGAACTCCGTTACATCCTTCCAAAAGGAACGGATCTGAGGGAACTCGGGCTGACCGGCCAGTCCGATCTGAATTTAGTCCTCAGCCACATCAACTCCTCCCCTTGCGAGTTGCTTGGCAATAAAAGTCCGTTGGAACTGACAGAATTTATGTATCAGGATCTGTATGAAAAACTGCTGGCTTTCGGCATCCATCCGATTGAAAAGGATCAGATCATTTTAAAGCCATACTTGCTCAAGCAGAGAAGCAAGTAAGGAAAACTACCTAATCAAAAAAACAACAGGCGGCTGTCAAAGAAAGTAAATACCATCCACAGCAAGTGGAATTTAGTCCTACACCCTAAAAAATACCGACTAAAGTCCGCTTTTTTGTCATGTCCAAAAATCCCTTTCTTTTCCAAGCAACCTGTTGTTTGCTTCATTTAGTGTAACACTTATTCCTACTTAATAAAACAGAAAAAGCAGCAATCACTCATTTTTGTAAGAGTAATTGCCACTTTTCTTTTCCCGTTTTTCAAAGTGGAAATAAACTTTTCACTTCAGT
>NZ_NFLQ01000002.1 GCF_002160985.1 Lachnoclostridium sp. An118
GAAATGATACAGCAGAGATGCCGGATCAAATCGAAAAGTTGAAGTTGGAGCATTTTACTTTAATAAATATTAAATGAATGCTTCATAAAAAGGTAGACGGCATTTTATAAAGCGCTTACGGCTCAAACAGACGGTTTTGCGGAGCAAAACGGATGCGATGCGGAGCGAGCGGACTTAACCTGTAGATATTGAAATCTGCGGGTACCTTATAATGATTAAGGCCATTGGAAAATGGTACGAATCATTTAAGGAGGATGCCTTATGTTAGATTACAAGAGCATCATTATCAAACGGTACGCACTGGGCCTGAGCTACAAGGAACTGGCTGAAGAATTCAGTGCAAGCAAATCTGGAATCAACGACTTCATCCGCGCTTTTGAAAGGTGTGAGAAGCTGTCGTATCCGCTTCCGGAAGGGATCACGAATTATGCAATCTACGAGCTGGTATACGGCCATGACCCAGGTACCAACAGACGGAATGACAGTTATGAACAACCCGATTTCCCAACTATCTTTAAACAGATGAATGAGCGGAAGAACATGACGCTCGTTTACTTGTGGAGCCGCTACCAGAAAGACTGTATAGCAAAAGCGGCAAAGCCATACCAGTATCGACAGTTCTGTGAACTGTATGGTCGCTGGTGCAGAGAGAACTGTGAAACCCTGCATATCCAGGCTGTAATCGGTCAGAAGATGGAAGTTGATTTTGCAGGTAAAACCTTTGAGTTGATCGATAAACTTACTGGCGAGATTACGACCATTGTTGTATTTGTAGCTGTTCTGCCCTATTCGCAGTACATCTATGCAGAAGGGATGGTATCTTCCTGTGAACCGCAATGGATTGAGGTCAATAACCACGCTCTTGCCTATTTTGGCGGCGTGCCTACGATTGTTGTTTGTGATAATTGTAAACAGGCAGTTTCCGCCAATAAAGACTGGATCGATCCGGATTTGAATAAGGATTATGCTGCATGGGCTGATCATAACCACACCGTGATACTGCCAGCCAAAGTCCGTAAACCGAAGTGGAAAAGCAGTGTGGAAAATGCTGTAGGTATTCTTGAAAAAGGCTTTTTCCATGATTTAGAAGAAAACCGCTACTTTTCTCTGGAGCAATTCAACAAAGATCTCTGGGAGAAACTGGATGCTTTGAACCATGAAAACTTCAAAAAGAAGGATTACAGCAGATACGATCAATGGCTGGAAGAACGCAGTGAGCTGCTTCCTCTTCCGGCTGTCCCCTACGAATACATGGAAAGACGGACTGCAAAAGTATCAGCGGATTTTCATGTGCGCTTCGATAATGCTTATTACAGTGTGGATAAAGCATATCTGCACAAGAGTGTTCTGATTGCTGCCTCTGCAACAACAGTTAATATCTATTCCATGAAAGGCAAACTCATCGTCAGCTGGCGAAGGGCTTCCCGCAGGGGTGAATGGCTGACAGATCCTGCACATCTGCCCGAAAGCTACAAACAGATGTCAGAATGGAATGCTACTTATTTTACCAGGAAAGCCATGACAGTAGGTCCGAATACGGTCAAAGTCATAGAACACATACTGAGAAGCCGTGAACATGAAGTTCAGACGTACCGCCTGTGTATAGGTATCCTCAACTACACAAAGAAGTACAGCAAGCTTGCTTTGGAAGATTGCTGCAAGCTGGCAATTGATACGAATCATATCTCGTATTCCTTTATTAAGAATTCAATTGCTGCCGTTGCTGAAGAAATCGGAAGTGCCGGTTTCAATACAAAGCTCAACGAAGAACGTAACAAAGGGGCGTTTGTCATGAGCCCGCATGCCGGGGACATTGACCGGCTTCTTTCCAAGAGCAGTAAACTTGCCGGGGAGGTGCGCGATGAAGAAGCTTGATCGAATCAATGAACTTGTAGATGAGCTCAATGAACTGAAGCTTGGATGTATGGCCGCTTCGCTTGATTCGCTGTATCACTCGAAATCCTTTGATGAGTTGGATGCCGTGTCATTGCTAGAGCAGGTGATCGGACCGGAATACCAGAACAAAACATCGCAGAGATTTCAGAACAGACTGAAACGGGCGCATCTTGCAGGAGGACCTCAATCATTGGATAAGTGTAAAGATTCTACAGAAAGGGTCTACCTGCCTTCCGATATCAACGCTACGCTGTCATCGCTGGATTTTATCCGTGAAGGTCTCAACGTCTGTATTCTCGGCCCCTCCGACAGCGGAAAATCGTATCTGGCCAAAGCACTTGGAATACAGGCCTGCCTGAATTACAGAGCAATGTATCACCACTGTGAAGAATTCCTTGAAACGATGGTTGCCCTGAAACAGGCTGACTATTCGAAATATCAGAAGAAGGTACGCTTCTACTTGAAGCTGGATCTGCTGATACTGGATGATTTCCTGCTTCACACCATAACAGATGAACGCGAGATCAAAGTTCTCTTTGAAGTCATGGAAAAACGCAGTGAATTGTCAAGGTGCACGATTGTATGCTCTCAGAGAGAGCCGAACAGCTGGGCATCGATGATCCTCAATGACGAGGTATCAGCCAATGCGATACTGAAACGGGCAACGAAGCACTATACCGTAGTGATCCAGCCCAGGAACTAATTTATAATAGCAAGTGTTTCAGGGCGTCCGTTATGCTCCGCACAGCGTCCGCTCTGAAACGCATCGGAGTCCGCTAGGCTCCGCAGAATGCAGTAAATTACTATATTCTAGGAGAATGGTTCTTGGGTGCAATTATATTACTGTATATTTTATACCCAATATTACTGTGGGCCTTTAAAAAATCAGAAATTTTGACAACGGTTATCATCTTTTGTTTGTATATATGGGTACTGTATACAGATGTTTTTCGGATAGATAGTTTCAGAAATCTGATATCCTGTGTACTTAGCTTTGAAGTTGGTATGCTTTTAATGAAATACTTTCATATCGTCCAGAAAAATTATTTATTTAGTACATCTGTATTGTTTCTGGTATTGATTTGCCTTGTCCGCTTTCCGTTTGGAACTAACGTGGGCAATCATCTGTTTGGCATATTGCTTTTTATCATTTTATGTTGGAGTGGGCAGCGAATCATGAAGGTTGCAGATTGTCGGGCTAAACGGACACCTGTGCCATATTCGGCGGACAGTCTGAGACATAATTAGCGGACAAGTAGGGACACATTAACCGGACAATAGATCTTCAGATATAATAAGCGCATCTCCTTAAAATGGAGAAATATTATATCTGGAGGTCCTACTATGGATTACAAAAAAGTACTACGGCTTCACTTTGTGAACCATCTTAGCTGCCGTGAGATTGCCGAAAGCTGCGGCGACTGCAGCAAAACAACTGTCAACGAGTTCCTGAAACGCTTCAGGGAGAATCCGGAGCTTTCATACCCTTTACCGGCAGATGTCACGAATGAACACATCGGAAACATGCTTTATAAAAAGCCTGGTGTATCGGCGGATCAGCTACTCTACCGGGATTTTAACAAGGAAGCTGCCTACAAGGCTCTGGCCCGCAAAGGAGAGACCCTGAAGCATCTGTGGCAGAAATACAATGCCATAGGTGTCGTAGATGGAAAGAAGCCAATGAGCTATCGCCAGTACTGCAGGCGTTACAGCGAATGGGCTGATTCCAAACAGCTGACCTTCCACATCCAGCGTTATCCCGGTGTCAATCTTGAACTGGACTATGCGGGGAAGCAGCTCTATCTGCATAATCACCAGAACCCGGATGAGACCACAAAGGTCACGATCTTTATCGCTGCCCTCACCTACAGTGATTATTTTTACGCTGAGGGAATGACCGAATGCGATATCCGGAACTGGATCCGGGTCAACAATAATGCTCTGTCCTATTTTGGCGGCGTGACGCCGACAATCACCCCGGATAATTGCAAAGTAGCAGTTGCCCGGAACAAAGACTGGATCAGCCCTGTCTTGAATAAAGATTTCCAGGCATGGGCAGAACATAACAATACGGTTTTAACCCCTGCCAAAGTGAAATCCCCCCGCTGGAAACCAGTTGTGGAAGGCCACGTAAAGATCATTACCATGCACATCCTCATGGATATGGAAAATATGGTCTTTTATTCGCTGGATGATTTAAACCGTGTCCTGATGGAAAAGGTGGATGCCGAGAACCGGAAGCCTTTTGAGGGGCTCACCTATTCCCGGTATGATCTCTTTACAACAGAAGAGAAGGAGACTCTCCTGCCTCTTCCGCCCAGCCGTTTTGAATATCTTGAACGAAAGACTGTTAAAGTAGCACAAGATTTCTCCTTCACCTTCGACAAGGTCCATTATAGCATGCCCCGGAAATATCTGCGACAGGAACTTGAGATTCGGGCAGGGGAAAAAGAAATCTATGTCTATAACAAACACGGCGACTTCATCCGGACGCATAAGCGGAGCTACACACCGAAAGACTGGGTGATCATCCCCTCGGATATGCCTGCCGAATACAAAGACTATGGCTATTGGACGGTGCCTTATTTTCAACAGAAAGCATCTGCTATCGGACCCAGCACCCGTGCTTTGATCGATGCAGTCATTCGAAAATACGCTTATCCGGTGCAGTCATTCCGAAGCTGCTTTGGTATTCTGCGGTATGCGGAGAAGTACTCGCCGGAAGCCCTGGAACGTTGCTGTAAAGACGCCGTTTTAGCTGGGAGATGCAACTATTCCTATATCTGTGAATATTACGGTGCGGCGGAGCCGCCAGTCCGGTGTGGCGAGAGCCACCTGTCCGGACTAACGGAGCCACCTGTTGATAGTTACTCAGCCTGAGCAGGATCCAAGCCATATACCTCCCTCATGGAAAGGTCTCTTGATGGATCGATGCTCTCAATGTTGATTTTATATGAATCGTAAGAAATACGATCCATGATGGCATCTGCAAGAGTGCTCTCACCGCTGCAGATCTGCTGGTACCACTCGCTTTCCCGGAACTGGGAGCAGAAGATGGTCGATGACTTTTTCCTGCGTTTGTGGATCAGTTCAAAAAGATTTCTGGCTTCGGACTCGGTCAGCTTGAGCAGGAGCCATTCATCAATAATTAACAGAACTGGTTTCGTGTACTTCTTGAGTACGCTGGTAAATGTACCGGCATCCCTGGCTGCCTGTAGATCCAGCAACAGATCCGGAAGGCGGACATATTTCACAGTGTAATAGTGTTTACATGCCTCCATACCGAAAGCACATGCCAGATAGGTCTTACCGCTTCCAGTTGCGCCGGTAATAAAAATGTTGCGGTACTCTGAGATATATTCACAGGTTGCCAGACGGCTGATCAAAGCTTTGTTCAGTTTCCGGCCGGATTGATAGTCAATGGCTGCGATGCTGGCGTCTGGCTGTTCCAGTTCTGCCTGACGGATCAGCCTTTTCAGACGGTTGTTTTTACGATTGGTATATTCAACATCAACCAGCATGCCGAAGCGGTCTTCAAACGGGACTTCTCTCATAGTTGAATCATCCATCTGGATCCGAAAGGCATCCGCCATGGATGACAGGCGCATCTCGATCAGTTTATCAATGGTACTCTGATTGGTCATGATCTTTTACCTCCGTAGTATCTGGCACCTCTGGTAATACCATGTGTCTGTGCCCCAGTCTCTGATAAAGAAGATTCCGGATTCTGGGATACGTATTGGGAATCCTCTTTCATGGCAGCTAATAGGTTTTTGATACTTTTATAACTGAGTGTCCTGGAATACAGAAGCGCTCTATTGCAAGCCTCTTCCAGTTTTGCGGGAGAATGCTTCTCAGCCAGCTTCAGCAGCCCCATACAGCTTCTGTAAGTCTGCTGTTCCACCCTGCCGGAAGTCAGGATTGCATCAACCACCTTCCTTGTGTTGACTCCAATCGAATCTGCCCATCTGCGGAAACGGTCACCATTCCATTCCAGATATTTCTGATGGTCTGGCGGCATATGCTCCGTTACTGTGGAGTACTGACCGCTCCTGCCATGGAGACGGCGATGTGAGGCGATCCGATTGTGATGATAAAATATTTCAATCGTTGTTTCTGTCATGCGCACATCGACCTTATCTTTGATATACTGATAAGGCACAGAGTAGTACATCTTGTCTACTGCGATGTGATAGTTGAACTGGACAGTGGCCTGTTTCCACTCAGCCAGTTCGAAGGGTGTGGCAGGCAACGGCGCCAGCAATGGCTTTTCTTCCCCAAGAAATAAACTGAGCCTGCTGCAATCCTTCTTTTGGAACTTCCTGGCATTGTAGGCATCCAGCTTTTCACGGATCGCAGCATTTAATTCTGCAAGGGAGAAAAACTGTTCATTGCGGAGGGCCGCTGTGATCCATGTGGAGATCTTTCCAACGGAACCTTCTGCATTTGGTTTATCCTTGGGTTTCCGGACTCTTGCCGGAATGATGGCGACATTATAATGTTCTGCCATCTCATGATAAGTAGTATTCAGTGCGGTCGTATACCAGTCGCTTTTCGAATGATTCACTGCCGTAGAACAGTTATCAGGAATAAGCATCGGTGTAACGCCGCCGAAGAATTCAAACATCTGGATATGCGCTTTGATCCAGTTGTCTGTCTTCTGGTTCAGGTATGCCTTTACAAAGGCATACTGGCTGTAAGTAAGGACTCCTACAAATACCCATGCATCTGTGATCTCACCAGTGTCTGGATCGATGAGCTGTGCCGGATCACCGGCCCAATCTACTTCGATCTGCTCACCCGGTTTCCGTGGGATGTGCATGGTTGCCCTGCGTTTTTCTTCATCTTTTTGGATGTAGTAACAGGACTGAGAATACATGAGAGGTTCTTCATTGTTCATGCGACATTCCTCACAGTATTCTACCCATAGGAGTTTCTTGTTGACTCCATTACGCAGGAGTTCTCTGCGGATGTAGTCATAATCAGGCATCCGTTTATTGGTTGCTGATTTTGTCTTGGGGAAAAGCATTTCCTCAAGTGTACTGTCGGTCATGTCATGATCCAGTGGCCAGGAAAGTTTTATTTCCGCAGCCCTTTTGATGACCTTGGCAACTGTGTTACGGGATACACCGCAACTATGCGCGATGTTCCGTTCACTGAATCCTAAGCTTTTCAGGCGAAGGATTTCTCGATATTGGGTCATAATGGTGACCTCCTTTAACTGTATTCACATCTGGCGATGTGTTCTTACAGTATAAAGGAAATCTATGTAATAGAGCCTAATGTGGCTCTGAATTACCGGAATATGTGGCTCTCATTCTCCGGAATGGTGGCTCTCAAAGTCCGGACAGGCGGCTCAAAGGGCCCCGGAATAATCAATCTGTAACACAATCTCAACTTACCATAAAGAGCCGCTGCAAAGTACAATGCCACAGAGCAGTCCCAACGAAGATGCTGCAACAGCCGTATCCGGCGCCTACAAAGATGATGACAGCAAGTATTCCCTTAAGAACCTGCTGAAGCGTCAGGAAACGGAGGCAGGCAATGAAGAATAAGACTACTGATATCTATGAGATGTTGGACACACTATCCCTGCCGGTAGCCGCCCAGCGTTTCGCAGAACTGTCTAAAAGCCCTGAATTCGGCAGCTATACCGCTTTGCAGTTTATCCGTGAGGTTCTGGAGCCTCAGTACATAGAAACACTCAACAACAGGTTTGAAACAAATCTGCGGCTCAGCAGCCTGATCAATAAAGGTGCTTTGGCCGAGAATCTGAAAACCGGCAACGGACGCATCTACAATGATGCCACCGTTGAACAGATCCTGAAATTTCATTTCGCTGAGAACCGGCAGAACGTCGGGATCTATGGAGTCACCGGTGCCGGCAAGTCTTATTTCCTGTCTGCCTGTTGTGTGGAAGCATGCAGACGTAATTACCGTTGTAAGTTCGTAGACTATAGTGACCTGCTGGACGAACTGATCGTCCTCAACCGCCAGGAAGACCTGAACAAGTATCGTAAGAGGATCAGGTACTATGCACGGATCCAGCTGCTGTTCATTGATGATTTTGCCATAAGCAGGTATTCAGAAGAAGGGATCAAGATCCTGTATCATCTCATAAAACTTCGGGATGACCTTGGCACCTCCACACTCTTCAGCTGTCAGTATTCTCCAGATGAGTGGGGAAATCAGCTGAGTGACGAAAAGGAATGCTACGGTAAGCTTGACGGGATCAGACGCAGACTAACGACAGGATTTACTGTACTTATTGAGAAAGCATAGCTTTCTTCTGGAACGCCGATCAATACTGATCAGTGGGGCGGAGTACCCTCTGCCCTGCTGATATCCCAGGCTGTCCGTTTAATATGGCCCGGACTGTCCGGGAAATGCGGCCCTGCTGTCCGCAGAAAGTGGCTGTTTGCAAAGGTTGATAAGATAAATTCTTGTATAAAAGCAATTAGCAAAATTTCATTTGAAATTTTTTTGCTGCAACATATTGTTGTATATGCAGTCCTGAATTTTAGAAATCCTGTTGAAACATGGAAGTCGTTGATTTTAATCTTGTTTACTATCTTGATGACTTTTATAGCGGCGCAAGGTCTGCATGTTATTGTTTCAACTTTTATATCAGGAAATCTTTATCAGTCGTTTGAAAACTTTCTGTATGAAAAACTGATTAAATGAGTCTGCAAATAAAAAGTCAAGCAGAAATTAATGAACTTTGAAAATGTGGATGCTTCCTTTGTTCTCGAACAGTTAAGCTGGTGTTTCTGATCATTACGCTCATTTGTGTAAGAAGCCTTAGGCTGTAGGCAGAAAGAGTAATTTTGTAGAAGAAATTATTGTTAATAAAAAGTGGAGAGTATTTACTGGCAGATTAGTCAGGCGTGTGTTGGATATGAAAAATCTGTCTACAGGAATCAAAACATCTGCCATTATAAAAAGATTATTTCTTTTGAGTATAAATGGAACGGTAATATGAGATGAGCCGGAGATCCATCTTCATCCGGAATGGCAGTTTGTGTTTGCCGAACTGATCGTTTTGCTGCACCGAGATTTTAATATGCATATTCTGATCAACACACATAGCCCATATTTCCTGAATGCTATAGAAGTCTACTCTGAAAAATATGATCTGGCGGACAAATGCAGATACTATCTGGCGGAAATGGAGGGAAACTACTCCTGCATAAATGATGTGACAGATAATGTAGAGAAGATTTACAAACAGTTGGCGAGGCCTCTTCAGGATTTAGAAAATTTGAGGTATCAGGATGGACAGAATGAGAGAATTTGATATATTAAAAGAATGCGCATCAAACCTGAAAGAGTTATCAAAAGATACCAGTATATCTGGAAGAGAGTGCTATATGACCGAGTCCACCGAGCAGGTCATTGACTTTGACAAAGTTAAGACCAGATATCTGAACTCTTTAGAATTATCGGAAGAAAACGCGTCTTCGGTAGACGGCATTATTTGTAAGGATGATGATGTAATATTTATTGAGTTTAAAAACGGAAATATGCGGAATGAGAAAAGAAAAGTAAAAGACAAAATACGGGACAGCCTGCTGATATTTGGAGATATCACTGGTATGGGAATCGCGCATATGAGGGAATATGGAACCTTTATCCTCGTATATAATGAGGACAAAAATCCTTTGACCGACCAAGAAAAAAGAGCACGGAGAGATGGAGAATCTTCGCCATCTCTTGTAAAAATCGCAAGATATTTTTCTGACAAGGCGGAGGAAGAATTTATCCGTTTTGACTTAGAGAGATTTAAGAAACTGTATTTTAAGAAGGTTTATACATATTCTAAGGAAAGGTTTGAAAGGTATATATCAAATATAACTTAGCCGAGAATTCACACTAACTACACTGGACATAACCCTCAAATCCGCTTATAATCTACTCAGAACACTCTTTACAAACGGAGGACAAGCATCATGAGATCCAAACTGATAACAGCATTTTTACTTTTAACTCTTGTCTTTTCTCTGGCTGCCTGTGGCAGGAATTCCGGAGACAGCCAGGAGACTTCCGACAGCTCGGATACCCAGACGGAGGAGCAGAAAGAAGAGGAACCGGAAGAGACAGAAGAGCCGGAGGCGGAAGAGGAGCAGCCTTCTCAGGATACCACGGATACAGATACCCAGACTCCTGCCCAGGACTCGGCGGCTGAGGCGGCGACGATCACGGTCTATTACAGCAATGCGGACGCCACTGCTTTTGAGTCTTCTGAAGTGCAGATAGCGTCTCTCTCTCCAGAGGCTGTTCTTGGGGCCCTTGTTTCTCAGGGAGCGCTGACAGCCGACGTGGCGGAAAATTCATTTACCATGAGTACAGTGGAGGGAAAGGCGAGCATAGAGCTGGATCTGAACAGTGCCTTTGCTACATATGTCTCCAACATGGGAAGTACAGGAGAGTACTATACGGTTGGCGCTCTTGTGAACACATTCCTGGACGCCTACGAGTGCGAGCAGATCCGGATCACGGTGGATGGGAACGCGCTGTCCACGGGACATGCCGAGTATCCGGGGTATCTCTCCAGGTTTGAATAAGACTTGCGGAGCAGGATATGAAGAAACCAGGCTACTATTCTTCAGGCGAGTTCGCCCGCATGGCTCAGGTGACCCTGCGGACGATCCGCTACTATGACAAACAGAACATTTTAAAGCCCTCGTATGTGACTGATGCGGGGGCGCGTTTTTATACAGACGGGGATTTCGCCAGGCTGCAGCAGATACTCCTTTTGAAGTATCTGGGCTTTTCTCTGGACGATATCCGGGAGATGACCATTGCGGACACGGATTATCATTTTATGCTCAATTCCCTGGATATCCAGAAGAAGCTGGTGCAGGACCGGATTGAGCAGATGCAGCTTGTGGAGCAGGCCATCGAGGATACGACCACGGCTATCCGGGAGGAGCATGCCGTGGACTGGAGCCGTATGCTGGATCTGATCCACCTGACAGGTATGGAGAAGAGCTTTAAGAACCAGTATAAGAGCGCCACCAATATCTCGGCCAGGATCAATCTGCACAGCCTCTATTCCCAGAACAGGCAAGGATGGTTTCCATGGATCCACGAGGAGCTGCGTGTTGAGAGCGGGATGAAGATACTGGAGCTGGGATGCGGGGACGGTACTCTCTGGACGGAGAACAAAGAGAAGTTACCGGCTGATGTGTCAGTCACGCTCTCTGATGTCTCGGAGGGTATGCTGCGGGATGCCCGGCGCGCCATAGGAACGGAGGATACCAGGTTTGCTTTCAACAGCTTTGACTGTCATCATATTCCCTATGATGATGAGACTTTTGACCTTGTGATCGCAAACCACGTGCTTTTCTACTGCCAGGATATTCCGGCTGTCTGCCGGGAGGTGAGGAGAGTGCTAAGGCCCGGCGGCAGGTTCATCTGCAGCACCTATGGGCGGGAGCATATGAAAGAGGTCAGCCAGCTTGTCCAGGAGTTTGACCAGAGGATTGTCCTGTCTGCGGACAAGCTGTATGAGAAGTTTGGCAAGGAGAACGGGAAAGAGCTGCTAGGGGAGAGCTTTTCTGAAGTGGAGTGGCGGCAGTACCAGGACTGCCTTGTTGTCACGGAACCGGAACCTCTTATCTCTTATGTGCTTTCCTGTCATGGAAACCAGGGACAGTATATCGGAGAAAAATACAATGACTTCCGGGCGTTTGTGAAAAAGAAGACTGTGGAAGGGTTCAGGATCACAAAGGATGCCGGGATTTTTGTTTGTGCAAAATAACCAAATTATTACAAAATGTTAAAAAACACTTGAAGGTGACCTAAGGTCACCTTTTATAATGTGATTAAACTAATAAGATACGGCTTATCAGAAATACTATTTACCAGGAATACCAGATACAGGGTACCAAGGAGGTTTTATAATGAAGGGTATTATTTTAGCAGGAGGATCCGGCACACGCCTTTATCCTCTCACCATGGTTACATCCAAGCAGCTTCTGCCTATCTACGACAAGCCGATGATCTACTATCCCATGTCGGTTCTCATGAACGCAGGCATCCGGGATATCCTGATCATCTCCACGCCCCAGGACACACCCAGATTTAAGGAACTGCTGGGGGACGGGCATCAGTTTGGCGTGCAGCTTTCCTATGCGGTGCAGCCAAGTCCGGACGGACTGGCCCAGGCGTTTATCATCGGTGAGGAATTCATCGGCGACGACACAGTAGCTATGGTGCTGGGAGACAATATTTTTGCGGGACACGGACTGAACAAGAGACTTCGGGCCGCCGTAAAAAATGCAGAGGAAGGCAAGGGAGCCACAGTGTTCGGCTACTATGTAGATGATCCGGAGCGTTTCGGTATCGTGGAGTTCAACAAGGAAGGGAAAGCGATCTCCATCGAGGAGAAGCCGGAGCATCCGAAGAGCAATTACTGTGTCACCGGATTGTACTTCTATGACAATAGAGTGGTAGAGTACGCCAAAGGCTTAAAACCCGGCAAGAGGGGAGAGCTGGAGATCACAGATCTGAACCGCATTTATCTGGAGGACGGACAGCTCAACGTGGAGCTTCTGGGACAGGGCTTCACCTGGCTGGACACAGGAACCCATGAGAGCCTGGTGGACGCCACCAACTTTGTCAAGACCATGGAGACCCATCAGCACCGCAAGATTGCCTGCCTGGAGGAGATTGCCTACTTAAATGGCTGGATTTCCAGGGAGGACGTGATGGAAGTGTACGAAGTCCTGAAGAAGAACCAGTACGGCCAGTACCTGAAGGATGTCCTGGATGGCAAGTACCAGGAGAACCTGTACTAATTGAGAATACGAAAAAGCAAGCAACATAAAGGAGAAAAAACACTATGAATATTATTGTAACCGGCGGAGCCGGATTTATCGGGAGCAATTTTGTGTTTCACATGTTAAATAAGTATCCGGACTACCGGATCATCTGTCTGGACTGTCTGACATACGCAGGAAATCTGTCCACACTGGCACCTGTTATGGACAATCCGAATTTCCGTTTTGTAAAGGCCAGCATCACAGACCGCGAGGCAGTATATAAATTGTTTGAGGAAGAGCATCCGGATATGGTGGTGAACTTTGCTGCTGAGAGCCATGTAGACCGTTCCATCGAGAACCCGGAAGTGTTCCTTGATACAAACATTAAAGGAACTGCAGTGCTTATGGATGCTTGCCGCAAATACGGCATCAAGAGATACCACCAGGTGTCTACAGACGAGGTGTACGGCGATCTGCCGCTGGACCGCCCGGATCTGTTCTTTACAGAGGAGACACCGATCCACACAAGCAGCCCCTACAGTTCTTCCAAGGCGGCAGCAGACCTTCTGGTGCTGGCTTATCACAGAACATACGGCCTGCCTGTGACTATCAGCCGCTGCTCCAACAACTATGGTCCTTATCATTTCCCGGAGAAGCTGATCCCGCTGATGATTGCCAACGCGCTGAACGACAAGCCTCTGCCGGTATACGGAAAAGGCGAGAATGTCCGGGACTGGCTCTACGTGGAAGACCACTGCAAGGCCATTGACCTTATTATCCACAAGGGACGTGTGGGCGAGGTTTACAATATCGGCGGCCACAACGAGATGAAGAATATTGATATCGTAAAGATCATCTGCAAGGAGCTGGGAAAGCCGGAGAGCCTTATCACCTATGTGGAGGACAGAAAAGGACATGACATGCGCTATGCCATCGATCCTACAAAGATCCACAACGAGCTTGGCTGGCTGCCGGAGACAAAATTTGCAGACGGTATCAAGAAAACCATCCAGTGGTATCTGGACAATAAGGAGTGGTGGGAGACCATCATTTCCGGCGAGTATCAGAACTATTATGAGCAGATGTACGGAAACCGGGAGGAGATCAAATAATGAAAGTATTTGTGACGGGTGTGGCAGGACAGCTTGGGCATGATGTGATGAATGAGCTGGCTGGCCGTGGCTATGAAGGCATCGGCTCTGACATTAAGGAAGAGTACAGCGGCATTAAGGACGGCACTCCGGTGGAGTCCATGCCTTATGTGCCTATGGATATCACAGACCAGGCATCTGTGGAGAAAGTCCTCACGGAAGTAAAGCCGGATGTAGTCGTGCACTGTGCAGCCTGGACAGCGGTGGATCTGGCCGAGGATGAAGATAAAAAGGAAAAAGTGCACGCCATCAACGTGGACGGCACAAAATATATTGCGCAGGTATGCAAAAAACTGGACTGCAAGATGATCTATTTAAGTACGGACTACGTGTTTGACGGCCAGGGGGAGACTCCCTGGGATCCGGACTGCAAGGACTACAAACCGCTGAACGTGTACGGAGAGACAAAGCTGGCGGGAGAGCTGGCTGTGTCTGAGACACTGGAGAAGTATTTCATTGTGCGTATTGCCTGGGTGTTCGGCAAGAACGGAAAGAATTTCATCAAGACCATGCTGAACGTGGGTAAGACCCACGACACGCTGACTGTGGTGGATGACCAGATCGGCACGCCTACGTATACATTTGATCTGGCAAGACTTCTGGTGGACATGCTGGAGACAGAGAAATACGGTTACTATCACGCCACCAACGAGGGCGGCTACATCAGCTGGTACGATTTTACAAAAGAGATTTTCCGCCAGGCAGTGGAGATGGGACACACAGAGTACAGCGAGGACCGTCTCACAGTGAAGCCGGTGACCACGGCAGAGTACGGCGTGTCCAAGGCCGCCCGTCCCTTCAACAGCAGGCTGGACAAGAGCAAGCTTGTGGAGAACGGATTTACACCTCTCCCCACATGGCAGGACGCTTTGGAAAGGTATCTGAAAGAGATTGAATTTTAAGGAGGCTTAACGGCAATGGGACAGATCAAAGTTGAGAGAAATGCAGGCGGCATCCAGGGGCTCTGCGTCATCGAGCCGGCAGTGCACGGGGACGCCAGAGGATATTTCATGGAGACGTACAACCAGAGAGACATGGAGGAGAACGGCCTTGACATGGTCTTTGTGCAGGACAACCAGTCCTGCTCCACAAAGGGTGTCCTGCGTGGACTTCATTTCCAGAAGGAATTCCCCCAGGGCAAGCTGGTGAGAGTCATCAAGGGCTCTGTATTCGATGTGGCGGTGGATCTTAGAAGCGGCAGCGAGACATACGGCAAGTGGTTCGGCATTGAGCTGACAGAGGAGAACAAGAAGCAGTTCTACATTCCCGAGGGCTTTGCCCACGGATTCCTGGTGCTCAGCGATATTGCCGAGTTCTGTTACAAATGTACAGACTTTTATCATCCGGGAGACGAGGGCGGACTTGCCTGGAATGATCCGGAGATTGGCATAACCTGGCCTCAGCTGGAGGGCGAGTATCAGGGCAGCGCTTCTGCGGAGGGGTATCACCTGGCGGACGGCACGGCGCTGAACTTAAGTGACAAGGACCAGAAGTGGGCTGTGCTGAAGGATACGTTCCACTTTTAAGGCCTTTCATTCGCAAAGTAAATAGTGTATGATGAATGGCAGGAAGGAGGCGTTTATCTATGAGACAGATAAAGCATCAGACCGTCACGTATCAGATCATGCACGGAGACCGGCTAACGGCTTCTGTGGATACGAAAGGAAGATGCAGGATATATGAGCCGGGATTCCTGCCATTTTCGCTGTATCTGGAAGAGGAGGAACCTTTTGTCTGCTGAAGGATGGGAGCGGCGGTCAGAGCGGTGGGGCTTAACCAGATCAGTGAGGTGGAGAGGGAATGGTTTGGGGCCAGAGAGGTTGACTGGGAAATGTTCTGCGGGAGGCTGGAGCTATTGCGGAGAGTCTGAGGACTTTTCGTAAATACCGTATGAGAGAAAACAGGTGAGGGTATAGAAATGTGTGAGATGAAAAAGTGGATGGCGGAAAACAGAAGGATTATTTTGGTGTCCCTGGCTGTGGTTCTGGCAGCTTTCGGTGTGATGCTTACCTGCAATACGCTGGCGATCGATGAGGAGAAGTCCATTATTGCGGGGGAAGGCTACCAGGTGTGGATCGCCCAGGGGCGCTTTATGATCCAGCTTTTCAATGAACTGTTTACAGTGAACGGCCGTTATGTGCCGTTTCTCTGGGATCTGCTGGCTGTTTTGACATGGTTTGGATCCGGTGCGATCTTTGCATATTCCCTTCCTGGCATACGCTGTGGAAAAAGCGGGGCGTTCGGGCTTTTCTGGTTTTTGACCTATTATGGGACGCTGCCCTTCGTGGTGGGAGAAGTCCTTTCCTTTTCCATGTACAGCTTTCAGGTGGCGCTGGGAGCAGTGGCTGCGGCAGTCAGCTTTTATCTGACTGTGAAGCTGGTTGAGGCGGAGAGGGAAAATGAGAAAAAGACAGGACGATTTCTGAGTGGATTTCTGGCAGCCGTACTTCTTCTTATGATGGGGACCGGGACCTTCCAGGCCATTGTATCCTTATATATCGCGGCTGTCATCCTGTACTGCCTTCAGAATGTGCTGGCAGGTGATCTGAAGATCGGCAGGACCGTGCTGTGGTCGGCACTGATCTGTGCGCTGGCCGTAGTCTTATACTTTGCGGTCAACAGATGCGTGCAGGCGGCTACGGGAATAGCGGCGGATTATACGGACTCCTATATAGGATGGTCTGATGAGAGGGGCGTGCTCTGGGCGGCCTTTATGGCTGTCGCCAATGTGGCCAGAGTATCCTTTGCCATCACAATTCAGGATGTGTCTATTTACGGCGGCGTGGTGATCCTGGTCAATACAGTGCTGTTTATCATCTGGTCAGTGGTTACATTTTTCAGGGCCAGGGAAAAGGGAAAGAAAGGCCGCATCCTGCTTTTGACAGTCGCACTTGTCCTGTCACCGTTCATGATCTATATACTGATGGGCACCTACAAAACCCATGGCAGGATGCTTCTTGCTCTGCCCCTGGTCGGGGCGGCGCAGCTGAGTTTTATCCTGGGTGATGTGTGGAGAGCGGATGGACGGCGGTGGCTCTCAAGGGCCGGCAAATATCTGGCCGTGGCAGTTGCCGCATACTGTCTGTGGCTCAATGTCCGCAACATGAATGCCGTATACTACTATGACTATCTCCGGTATCAGCAGGACAGAGTGACGGCTAATGAAGTGATGCATGACGTGATAGCGGAAGGCTGCGACTACCACAGCAAGCCCATTGTCTTTGTGGGAGCCCGTGTGTCGGATACGGCTGGATTTTGGGAGAGCTCGGATAATCTCGGTATAGACGGCTCCTTTTTTGTCTGGAATGGAGGACATATCGCAAGGATCAGAGAGCTGCTGGTGACAGAGGGGTATATGACTGTGTCGCCGACGACAGAGGATATTGCGTATGCTCTGACGTACACAGAACAAATGTCCCCCTGGCCGGGACCAGGGGGGATCACGGATACAGACCGCTGTATTATTGTATATTTCAGTGAACCCACTGAAGAGTGGTACCAGGTCAATGGTCTGAACCCGGCGGATTACCAATAAGACTATTTTGAAAAAAGCCTCCTGCTGAACCAGTCCTTTGCGTAGGCAAAGGTATGCGCGATCAGCTCCAGCTCGATGGTCACATAGTTTCCAAGGTGGCGGAGCCGGAAGGGGACTTTTTTCTGTTCCGGGAGAGTCTGGAATCCCTCCTTCAGTCCTTCCCGGTAGTCTTTGCCGAAGCCGATCTTCGCAAAGAAGAGGGATTTGACAAGCCATCCAAGAGCCAGGGGCACGCAGTTGAGGATCAGCTGCGCCAGGGGCATGTTCTTATAGTTGAGGTACACGCTGTTCCTTGCGGACAGCTTTACCTTGAAGGAATTGTACTTGGAACCGCTGGTGCCGCTGCCCACATGGTAGACAAGGGCAGTGGGGCAGTACATGTTCTTATAGCCGTAGATCTTTGCCCGGTATCCCACATCGATGTCCTCCAGGTAGGCGAAGTGGGACTCGTCAAAGTATCCGATTTTCTCGAAGGCGGAGCGACGGTAGATGGCGGCTCCGGCGCAGGCGGTGAAGATCTCATCCGGCTGGGTGTAGTTGGACACGGGCCTTCCGGTGCCCCGGCAGACGCCCCAGCCCATGAGGGTGTAGAGGTCCCCGGCGCTGTCTATGAGCTCCGGGTGGTACATCTGGATCATCTTGCTGCTGACGGAGAAGATTTTTTTTGACCTCCGGATCGCGCGCACCATCTCCTCCACATAGTGAGGATCCACAGTGGTGTCGTTGTTCAGGAGGATGACATAGGGAGTGCGGGAGGCCCGTATCCCTTCATTCACCGCCCGGCTGAACCCGTAGTTCTTGTCCAGGGCAATGCAGCGGATTTCGGGGTAAGTCTCCTTCATATATTCCATGCTCCCGTCGGAGGAAGCGTTGTCTACCACGATGATCTCAAATCCCCTGTACGTCTGCTTGTCCAGTGACTCCAGACAGGGCTTCATGAAATGCTTTCCATTGTAATTCGGAATGACGATCGTAACCTGCATAGTCTGTTTCCTTTGCTTTTGTTCTTTCAATAATTCATGTTAAATACCTATTGATTATACCAGAGGCGGCTGTGAATTGCCAGATGAACTTCATGAATATTTCAAAAGTGTTAAATAAATGTTAAGAAAAAATACGGGGTGAAGTCTTGTTCAATCACTATATTTAGTGTATGATAGAACAGGATTTGATATCAGTATGTCAAATAATGAGATGTTTTATATAAAATCGAGGAAATGATCATGATAAAAGATAATCAAAGGTTCTGGAATGGGCTCCATGTAGTGCTGGACGCCTGCGTTATTGGCATGTCCTATGTGCTTGCCTGGTATATCCGGTTTAAGTTTGGCGTGTTTGCGCCCTCGCCCTGGTATCTTTCGCTACAGGAGTACTGCCGTGTGCTGATTTTTGTGATCCCGGGCTATCTCATCCTGTATTACATTTTCCAGCTCTACACTCCGAAGCGGGTCCAGGGGCGGCGTCTGGAGATCTGGCACATCACCCAGGCCAATGTGATCGGCCTGATGGGGCTGATCCTCATCCTCTACCTCGTGAAAGAGCAGAATTTCTCCAGGAGCATGCTCTTTGTGTTCTTCTGCGTGAATATATTTGCAGAGGCGCTGATGCGCAATATGATACGCATCCTGTTGCGCAGCATCCGGAAAAAGGGGCTGAACCAGAAGCAGATCCTATTGATCGGCTACAGCCGGGCGGCGGAGGAGTATATCGACAGGGTCGTTGCCAACCCGTCCTGGGGTTATACGGTCCGGGGGATCCTTGCGGACAATGTGCCCAGAGGGACAGAGTACAAAGGGATCAAAGTGCTGGGGCGGATTGACAATCTGTCCATCATCCTGCCGGAAAACCGACTGGACGAGATCGCCATCACGCTTGGGCTGGCGGAGTACCACAAGCTGGCAAGGATCGTCAGCATGTGCGAGAAGTCCGGCGTGCACACCAAGTTCATCCCGGATTACAACAACATCATCCCAACAAAGCCCTATACGGAGGACCTCCTTGGCCTTCCGGTCATCAATATACGCCACGTGCCTCTGAACAACCGGCTGAATGCCTTTATGAAGCGGTGCGTGGACCTTTTTGGCGCGGTGGTGGCTCTGATCCTCTTCTCGCCTGTCATGGCCGCGGTTGCTGTGATTATCAAAGTCACATCCCCGGGCCCCCTGATCTTTAAGCAGGAGAGGATCGGTATGAGGAACAAGCCTTTTTATATGTACAAATTCCGCTCCATGGTCGTGCAGGAGGCTTCCGCTGAGAAGAAGGCCTGGACCACCCAGAACGATCCCAGGGTGACGCCCATCGGGCGTTTTATCCGGAAGACCAGCATCGATGAGCTGCCCCAGCTTGTCAACGTGCTGAAGGGTGACATGAGCCTGGTAGGCCCCCGCCCGGAGCGGCCCCAGTTTGTGGAGCAGTTCAAGGAGGAGATCCCCAGGTACATGGTAAAGCACCAGGTGCGCCCCGGCCTGACTGGCTGGGCCCAGGTCAACGGCTACAGGGGGGATACGTCCATACGGAAACGGATCGAACACGACCTCTACTATATTGAGAACTGGACCCTTGGGTTTGATTTCAAGATCATCATCATGACCTTCTTTAAGGGGTTTGTCAACAAGAATGCTTACTAGACAGCTTGAGATACAGGAGAAAGAATGAGCAGAAAGAAGAGATTACAGAAGAAACTGACCCGCGAGGAGAGGCGGCAGCTTCGAAAGAGAAAGAGAAGAAAACGGATCATCGTGCTGATCATCGAGCTGATCGTCCTGGCAGTGCTGGGAGTGGTCGCCTATGGAATGTTCAAATTGGACAAGCTGGACTTTAACATCCTGGACCAGAGCAGACTGGATGTGTATAAGGATACGGGCCCTTACACCAACATCGCCCTGTTCGGGCTGGATTCCAGGGATGGAGAGCTGGAGGGAGGTGTCCAGAGCGACACCATCATGATCGCCAGCATCAACAATGAGACCAGCGATGTGAAGCTGGTGTCTGTCTACAGGGATACCCTTCTCCAGCAGGCGGACGGTACATACGAGAAGGCCAATTCGGCTTACAATACCGGCGGTGTGGAGGACGCCATCAGTCTTCTGAACCGGAATCTTGATCTGGACATCCAGAATTATGTCAGTGTGAACTTTAATGCCCTCGTGGATGTGATCGACCTTCTGGGAGGGGTTGAGATTGACATGACAGCCGAGGAAGCCTTCTGGTGTAATGGCTATGCGTCTGAGACCGCCCAGGTGACCGGAAAAGAGATGACGCAGATCGAGGAGACGGCAGGCACTCAGCTGCTGGACGGAGTCCATGCGGTGGGGTATGCCCGGATCCGTTACACGGATGGAAACGATTTTAAGAGGACAGAGCGGCAGCGCATTGTCCTTGAGAAGGTGATGGAGAAGGCAAAGAGTGCCGGCTTCTCCACCCTGAACAAGATCGTGGATGAGGTTTTCCCGCAGATATCGACAAGCTTTTCATCTACAGACCTGCTGGGCTTTGCCGCAAATGCGCTGAATTACAATATTGTAGATACGTCCGGCTTCCCGTTTGAGGTGACCACATCGGAAAATGTGAGGAACCACAGCGGTTCCTATGTTGTGCCCATCGATTTTTCGGCCAATGTCAGCCGCCTGCATGAATTCCTCTTCGGGGAGGAAGACTATACGCCATCAGAGACAGTGGAGCAGATCGACAATGACATTATTTATCTCACGGGAGTCGATGAGAGCACGACAGCGATGCAGTCAGACTTTACGGAGTCAGAGGATACAGGAGAAGAGTAGGAAAGAAATATGAAAGACAACGAGAAGGTGTTTCGAAATTTCATAGTGGAGGCAGTGGTGTGCGCGGTTTTTTATCTCTGCAGCTTCCTTGCCTCCAGAGGGGGAGCGCATATGCTGAGCTCCCTCCTTCTCGTTCTGTACGCTCTGGGCGTCTACATCTGCAGGTTCAGAACCACCGGGAACCTGGTGGACATGAAGGGACTGTTTGCCCTGGCCTGGGTCGGAGGGCAGGGCATTGCCTGCCTGCAGCTCAGCAATCTCCAGACAGACTGGAGCGTTTGGACGTGGGCCGCCTTCTTCCTGGCCTACATCGGCTTCTGCCTGGGATATCTGCGGAAGAAGCCTGCGCCGGAGCGTGTGGAGCTGGAGAAAGATGACCGGAAGGCGGGAAGGCTGCTGGTCTGTGCGTGCGGGCTGGCCGCTGTCTCCTGGGTCTGCTTCCTGACCGAGTTCCTGGCTGTGGGTTTTATACCCCTCTTTTCGGATGAGCCCCACGCCTACTCCTATTTCCATGTGTCCGGCGTACACTATTTTACCATCAGCTGCATCCTGGTCCCGGCGATCACGGTCCTTTACTGGAAGGTGAGAGAGGAGAGGAGCAGGAGAGACTATGTGCTGCTGGGGATGGTGAATATAACGGCAGTGGCGGTGCCGGTGCTTTGTGTGTCCCGGTTTCAGCTGCTGTTTGCCGTAGGGTTCGCTGTTGTGGTCTATATTCTCACCAACAGAAACCTGAACTGGAAGGTGCTGGTGCTCCTGCTGGTCATCATGGTCCCTGTCTATGTGGGCCTCACTGTGGCCAGAAATCACGATGTGGAGTATCTGAACGGCATTTTTGATATGAAGGACAAGGGCACGCCTATCTTTGTCACGCAGCCCTATATATATGTGGCCAATAATTTTGAGAATTTCAACTGTCTGGTGGAGCAGATCGCGGAGCATACCTACGGAGTGAGGATGCTGTTCCCTGTGTTTGCCCTGACAGGACTGAAATTTGTCTTTCCTCAGCTGACGGCAAGCCCTATCTATATCACCAAGCCGGAGCTGACGACTTTGACCATGTTCTACGATGCCTACTATGATTTCGGGATAGTGGGAGTGCTCCTTCTGGCGCTGGCAGTCGGATTTGCCGCAAGGAAGCTGACGGTCTGGATCCATGAGAGCGGGAACCCGGTGGCCTGCCTCTTTTACGGACAGATCGCGATCTATCTGGGACTGGCCTTTTTTACCACCTGGTTCAGCAACCCTACCACATGGTTCTGGCTTGCCCTCACCACGCTGATGTATCTCTTTGTCGGATACCGGAAAAAAGAAAGGAGGATGGCGGATGGCGGAAAAGATTGAAGTGATCATACCGGCCTACAGACCGGGAAGGGAGTTTGAAAAGCTGATACGCAGGCTGAAGAAGCAGACATGTCTCCCGGATACAATCCATGTGATCAACACGATATCAGAGCGGTTCCCTGCCAAATTCTGCATGGAGCAGGGGATCAGGGTGACCCATATTGAAAAAGCGCAGTTCGACCACGGCGGTACCAGAGATATGGGGATACGACAGTCGGATGCGGATATCGTCGTCTTTATGACCCAGGACGCGGTCCCTTTTGACAAATATCTGATCGAGAATCTGATAAAGCCCTTCGAGAGAGAAGATGTGGGGGCGGCGTACGCCCGGCAGCTTCCCAGAAAGGACTGCCGTGTGATCGAGAGATATACCAGGTCCTTTAACTACCCCGAAAAGTCCAGGCTGAAGGGAAAGGAGGACCTGCCGGTCCTTGGGATCAAGACCTTCTTCTGCTCGGACGTATGCGCGGCCTACAGCAGGAAGGTCTATGAGGAGACAGGCGGCTTTGAGAAGAAGACCATCTTTAATGAAGACATGATCCTGGCGGGGCATATGATAGAAAAGGGCTACAAGATCGCCTATGCGGCCGAGGCCAGAGTGATCCACTCCCACAATTACACGGGAGCGCAGCAGTTCCACAGGAATTTCGACCTGGCCGTCTCCCAGGCAGATCACCCGGAGGTGTTCGAGGGTGTCGCCTCAGAGAGCGAGGGGATCCGGCTTGTGAAGAGCACGGCAAAATATCTGCTGCGGGAGAAAAAGGGGTGGCTGATCCCCGGGCTGATCTGGCAGAGCGGCTGCAAGTATCTGGGGTACCGGCTGGGGCGCAGATACAGGCAGCTCCCTGGCTGGCTCATAAAAAAATGCACCATGAGCCAGAGTTATTGGGAAAAGTAATTGCAGTTTTTGGGAAAATCATGTATAGTATAGAATGATATATTCGGAAATCATGTAGTTTTTTAGCGAAAGGATTTTAGTAATGGCGAAAGAAAGAAAGCATTACCGGCGCGGGCGCAGAAAGAAGAACCGTGGCTTTGCTTCCTGGTCTCTGGGGAAAAAGATCGCATCAATAGCCGGAGGCACCTTTTTAGTAGTGGCGGCAGCGGGAGCAGTATTGCTGGCCAGCAAGCTGGCAAAGATCGATACAGTGGAGCTGGACGCGGATAAGCTGAATATCTCTGAGGAGGCGAGAGAGAGGGGGACGGGATATCTCAACGTTGCCCTTTTTGGCGTGGATTCAAGAGAGGGTGAGCTGGAGACGGATACGAGGAGCGATACGATCATGATCGCCAGTCTCAACCGCGAGACTCTGGAGGTGAAGATTTCCTCCGTGTACCGCGACACGCTCCTGCAGCAGAGCGACGGGACCCTGAACAAGGCGAACTCGGCCTATGCCTACGGAGGTCCGGAGGCGGCCATCGCTATGCTCAACGAGAACCTGGATATGGATATAGAGCACTATGTGACGGTAAACTTTAATGCCCTGATCGATGTGATCGATGCGGTGGGCGGTGTGGAGATTGATGTACAGCCAGAAGAAGTGGATTATATAAATGGGTATGCGACAGAGATAATTAAAGTTACCGGAAAGGGTTCCGGCGGTGTCAACGAGCCGGGGCTTCAGACTTTGAACGGTGTTCTTGCGACAGCCTATTCCCGTATCCGTTACACGGCCGGCGATGATTTCAAGCGTGCGGAGCGGCAGAGAGAGGTACTGACAAAAGTTATAGAAAAGCTCCAGGGAGCCAGCCTTTCCCAGATCAACAAGATCATAGACAAGGTGTTCCCGGAGGTGTCCACCAACTTTACTCTCACAGAGATCCTTGATTACGCTCTGGATGCTTTCGACTACAAGCTTGGGGAGACGACAGGATTTCCTTTCGACAAATCGACAGATACATTGAACAATATAGGCAGCGTGGTCATCCCTGTGACACTGGAGAGCAACGTGCAGCAGCTCCATGAGTTCTTCTTTGGGACAGAGACTGGATATACGCCTTCTTCCACTGTGTCTACCATCAGCGGAAATATCGTGGCAAAAGCCGGTGACCGGCAGGCCGACACAGACGAGGACAGCCAGGCCATCATGGAGCAGCCGGATGATTCCTACTATGACTATGAAAGCAGCTCCGGCGGCTATGACAGCAGCGGAAGCTCCGGCAGCGGCGGAAGCGGAGACTGGTCTGGCGGAAGCTCCGGCAGCGGTGGAAGCGGAAGTGACAGCAGCGGCGGCACGGGCGGCAGCGGCGGAAGCGGAAACGATGGAAGCGGCGGCACGGGCGGCAGCGGCGGAAGCGGAAGCGATGGAAGCGGCGGCACAGGCGGTAGCGGTGAAGGAGCATCAGAGAGCGGCGGTTCGTCCGGCGGCGGAGAGGATCCCTCCAACGGCGGTACATCCGGCAGCGGCGACGGCGGAAATGCAGCAGTTGGATATTAGACCTTGCTGCAGCCGGAAATATAACGAATAAAAAAGAGGAAAAGAACGATGAGAAGATTGAGAAAAGCATTAATGGCATTGATGGCGGTGTGTATGCTGGTTTCAGGTTTTTCCTTTTCTGCATACGCATCTTCGGGTCAGCTCCGCTTTTCCGACCCCTCCACGACTGTGGGGGCCGAGGTAGAAGTGACGGCTACGTTTACCGGGACAGTGGCGGTGCAGTCGGCCCAGGCGACTCTCACCTACGACACGTCCATGCTGCGTTTTGTGTCGGGAAGCCAGGTGACGGACAATAACGGCACCCTGTCGCTGAGCGGTGCGGGGGACGGAACTTCCACGCAGCTGAACTTTACGATGACCTTCCAGGCTCTCCAGGAGGGTACCACAGTGATCGAGATTTCCTCCGCATCGGGAACGGATGTGGACGGTGATTCCATCGACGTGACAAGAGGGCAGTCGACTATCACCATCGGCCCGGGCGATCCTTCGCTTATCCAGGACACCTCGTCGGCGTCAGCCACCGGGGTCTCGGTGGAGGTGAACGGCACATCCTACGTGGTTTCCGGCGATTTCTCCGATGCGATCATCCCGGGAGGGTTTGAGCGCTCAGAGATGCAGTTTGAGGGGCAGACCTGCACGGTGGTCACACAGGCTTCCAGCGGTGCGACGGCCATGTACCTTGTTCCGGCAGCCGGCGGAGACGGCGACTTTTTCCTGTACAATACAGATGACGGGAGCTTTTCCCCCTTTGAGGAGATTGAGCTCTCCACAGACCGGTATCTGATCCTCCTGCAGGATGACGGCACGGTGGATATTCCCGGCGGCTACCAGGAGACCACCCTCACCCTGAACGGCAAGGAGTTTCCGGCGTGGCAGAATACGAACAATACAGAGTACTACCTGGTGTACGGCCTGAACAGCGATGGCAACAAAGTGCTCTATCAGTACGATACGACAGACGGAACCTACCAGAGGTATGTGAGGCCTCTGTCCATCTCCACAGATGAGTCCGGACAGGCGGACGGCATCCTGGGATCTGCCCTGCAGTTTATCCAGGATAACCTGCGCTGGGTCCTGGTTGCAGCCTGCGTGCTGTTCGTGCTCGTGGTCATCATCCTCATCGTGGCCCTTGTCAAGCTCCATCACCGCAACCTGGAGCTGGATGACCTCTACGACGAGTACGGCATAGACCTGGATGATGAGCCGGAGGAAGTGCCTGAGAAGAAAAAGAAAGACAAGAAGGCGGATAAAAAGTCCAGAAAGCAGGATAAGCTGGCTGCGGACGAGGAGTCTGAGTTCGACGACGGGTTCGAGGATTACGAGGACGATGACTTTGAGGACGGCTTTGACAGTGAGGATGAATACGATCTGGACGGTGAAGACGAGGACAGCTACGAAGAGGAAGAGTATGATGATGAGGACTTCGACGAGGATTACGACGCCTTTGTAAGAGGGGCGAAGCGCTCCTATGACGATGTGCCCCGCCGCAGCCGCCGCGCGGATGACGAGGAGGATATTGACGATCTGGACGCCCTGCTGAACGCCAGGGTGAGGGAGCCGGCCAAGAGGCCGAAGAAGACACCCGAGAGGCGCAGCCATGCGGAGGAGGACGACACCTTCAAGATGGATATCATCGATCTGGATTAACAGCTTTACTTAAAAATAAGGGGAATGTGGGATGCCGCATTCTCCTTTTTCTTTACACGTGGATGGATTTTTGGTACAATACAGCTTGATAGTGCAAAAAAAACGGATTTATGTACAAATCAGGATAAGGAGAGACAAGTATGTGTGGAATAGTCGGATATATCGGAGATCAGCAGGCAGCACCTATCCTGCTGGACGGACTGGAAAAGCTGGAGTACAGAGGATATGACTCGGCGGGCATAGCGGCCTATGACGGGCAGGAGATGCATGTGATGAAGGCCCAGGGGAGACTGAAGGTCCTAAGTGAGCTGAGCCATGGCGGAGAGCTGCTGCCCGGGACCCTGGGGATCGGACACACAAGGTGGGCCACCCACGGAGCGCCCTCTGACACCAATGCGCATCCCCATTTCAATCAGGACAGGACCATAGCCGTGGTACACAACGGCATCATCGAGAACTATCTGAAGCTGAAGAAGAAGCTGGAGAAGAAAGGGTATGCCTTTGTGTCGGAGACGGACACAGAGATCATCGCCCAGCTGCTGGACTACTACTATGACGGGAACCCCCTGCGGGCCATCACAAAGGTGATGCACCGGATGGAGGGCTCCTATGCCCTGGGTATCATTTTCAGCGATCATCCGGATGAGCTCTATGCGGTCCGCAAGGACAGCCCGCTGATCGTGGGACACACAAAGGGAGGCAGCATCATCGCCTCCGATGTGCCTGCGGTGCTGAAATATACAAGAGATGTGGTCTTTATAGAAAACGAGGAGATCGTCCGCATGACCGAGGACCAGATGGAGTTCTTCAATGTGGACGAGGAGCCGATAGAGAAGGAGACGGTCCACATCGACTGGGATGTCAATGCGGCGGAAAAGGGCGGATATGAGCACTTCATGCTGAAGGAGATGTACGAGCAGCCGAAGGCCATTACAGATACCTTCTCCCCCAGGCTGAAGGACGGACGGATCGTCATCGAGGAGCTGGGTATGAGCGACGAGGACATAAAGGCTGTGCGCAAGATCATGATCGTGGCCTGCGGCTCTGCCTATCACACAGGCATGACCAGCAAGTATGTGTTTGAGGGGCTGGCCAGGATCCCGGTGGAGGTGGACCTGGCCTCCGAGTTCCGGTACAGGGACCCCATCCTGGAGGAGGGAACTCTCCTTATCGTGGTGAGCCAGTCAGGGGAGACGGCAGACACGCTGGCAGCCCTGCGGGAGGCAAAGTCCAAGGGCGTGCGGGTGCTCGGCATCGTCAATGTAGTGGGAAGCTCCATTGCCAGGGAGGCGGACAATGTGATGTACACCTGGGCCGGCCCGGAGATCGCCGTGGCCACCACCAAGGCCTACTCGGCCCAGCTCATCGCCCTCTATCTGCTGGCTATGAAGTTTGCCCATGTGAGGGGGGAGCTGTCCGATGCGGGGCTGGCTGAGATGATCGAGGAGATGAAGGAGCTGCCTGCCCAGGTGGAGATGATGCTGAACAACCAGAACAAGATACAGAAATTTGCCAACCGCTATCTGGCGGCCAGGAGCATTTTCTTCATTGGGAGAGGGATCGACTACGCTATCTCCCTGGAGGGGTCCCTGAAGCTGAAGGAGGTCTCCTACATCCACTCCGAGGCGTACGCTGCAGGGGAGCTGAAGCACGGGACCATCTCCCTCATCGAGGAGGGGACGCTGGTGTGCGCTGTGCTGACCCAGGAGGAACTCTACAAGAAGACCATCAGCAACATGGTGGAGGTCAGGACGAGGGGAGCCTTTGTCATGGCTGTCACAAATGTGGACAATACCGAGGTGGAGAGAGCGGCGGACTATGTCGTCTACATCCCCAGGACAAACAGATATTTTACCAATTCACTGGCCATCATCCCCCTGCAGCTCTTCGGCTACTATGTGGCTGTAGGCAGGGGCTGCGATGTGGATAAGCCGAGAAACCTTGCCAAATCTGTCACAGTGGAGTAAGATAGCAGCAGTACGAAGGAAAGTAAAAGAGGAAATTGCTGATGAAATACGATTATCTTATAGTGGGAGCCGGCCTTTTCGGGGCTGTGTTCGCGCGGGAGGCCATGGACAGAGGGAAGACCTGCCTGGTGCTGGACCGGAGGGACCACATCGGGGGAAACATTTACACAGAAGAGGTGGAGGGCATCCAGGTGCACCGGTACGGGGCCCATATTTTCCACACTTCGGACAAAAACATCTGGGATTACATCAACCGGTATGCGGAGTTCAACGGCTATATCAACTCCCCGGTGGCAGTGTACAGGGACGAGCTGTACAATCTCCCCTTTAACATGAACACCTTCAGCCGGATGTGGCACATCCGCACGCCCCGGGAGGCGAAGGAGATCATAGCTGCCCAGATCGCGGACCTTCACATAGAGGAGCCGAGGAACCTGGAGGAGCAGGCCCTCTCCCTTGTGGGGCGGGACGTGTATGAGAAGCTGGTGAAGGGCTACACGGAGAAGCAGTGGGGAAGAGACTGCAAAGACCTGCCGGCCTTTATCATCCGCAGGCTGCCTCTGCGGTTCACCTACGACAACAATTATTTCAACGACAGATACCAGGGGATCCCCGTTGGCGGCTACACCCGCATCATCGAGAAACTCCTGGAGGGGGCGGATGTCCGGACAGGGGTGGACTACCTGAAGGAGAGGGAGACTTACGAGGGCGCCGCCGGGAAGGTCATCTTTACAGGTATGATCGATGAGTATTACGGCTACCGGCTGGGACCTCTGGAGTACAGGAGCGTCCGGTTTGAGACGGAGGTGCTGGACTGCGACAACTACCAGGGCAACGCGGTGGTCAACTACACGGACAGGGAGGTGCCCTGGACCAGGATCATCGAACACAAGCATTTTGAGTTCGGAACCCAGGAGAAGACCGTGATCTCCAGGGAGTATTCCTCTGAGTGGAGAGTGGGAGAGGAGCCCTACTATCCGGTAAATGATGAGAAAAATTCCGCTTTATACCGAAAGTACGCTGCCCTGGCCGCGCAGGAGGAAAAGGTGGTCTTTGGCGGCAGGCTGGGGGCTTACCGCTATTATGACATGGATAAGGTGATCGCCAGTGCACTGGAGCTTGTGCAGAGAGAGCTGGTATGAGAAGAGATGCAGACGTGTTTTAACGTTATTTAATCAATCCATCACAGTTTAAACACAATTATAGGTTAGACTACAGTCATAGAAAGCAAAAGATATGAAAGGAGTCTGCATTATGGATAACCAGTACAACTACTACAATCCGGGGTCGGATGATCAGAATATATGGGATGAACAGCCAGGCGGGAAGCAGCCGAAGAAAAAGGGGAACGGCGGCTCGAAGAAGTGGCTGTCCATCATCAGCGGAGGGCTTGTCTTTGGCATCGTGGCCTGCGCGGCGTTCCAGGCGGGAAATGTTATTGTGGACCGGGCGACCGGGGAGGATACAAAAGAGGTGCGCCAGACATCCACGGCCACTCAGCTGAACCAGACCTCCAGCACGGTGACCTCCGATGTGTCGGGCATTGTGGAGCAGGCCATGCCTTCCATTGTGTCTATCACGAATATGAGCATCCAGGAGGTCCAGAGCTTCTTCGGACAGACCCAGGAGCAGGAGAGCGAGAGCCTCGGCTCCGGCATCATTGTCCAGCAGTCCGACACGGAGCTGCTCATCGCCACCAACAACCATGTGGTGGAGGGGGCGGACACGCTGACCGTCACATTTGCGGATGAGGAAAATGTGGAAGCCAACATAAAGGGAACAGACCCATCCAAAGACCTGGCCATCGTGGCTGTCCCCCTGGAGTCCATCAAGGATTCTACGATGGAGTCTATCGCCATCGCCACCCTCGGGGACTCCAATGAGGTGCAGGTGGGAGAACCGGCCATCGCCATAGGCAATGCCCTCGGCTATGGACAGTCAGTGACGACAGGCATTATTTCCGCCACAAACCGTCAGATCGACATGGATGGTTTTAACAGCGAGCTGATCCAGACGGACGCTGCCATCAATCCGGGCAACAGCGGCGGAGCCCTGCTCAATGCCAACGGCGCTGTCATCGGCATCAATACAGCCAAGATCAATTCCACCGTGGCGGAGGGAATGGGCTACGCTATCCCCATCTCAGACGCCAGCGAGGTGCTGACTGCTCTGATGAACAGAGAGACGAGGACAAGGGTTTCCGATGAGGAGAGGGGATATCTGGGCATTACAGGACAGGATGTCTCCTCTGATATCGGCGAGGCCTACAATATGCCCACGGGAGTCTATATCTCTGAGGTCACAGAGGGAAGCGGCGCTGACCAGGCGGGGCTCTCCAAGGGCAGCATCATCACCGGCATGGAGGGCGTCACTATAGACAGCATGGAGACGCTGCAGGATCAGCTCTCCTACTATGCGGTGGGTGAGACGGTGGAGCTGACTGTCCAGGTTCCCGCCAGCGGCGGCCAGTATGAAGAGCAGACCGTCTCCGTGACCCTGGGACCTGATCCAAACTAAAAACAGAGCCCGGCAGAAGGACGGCACAAAGGAGTGTGGCAGAAATTGACGCCATACTCCTTTTTTTGCCGGGAGATATATGGTATAATAACCACATCGTAATGACCACATCGTGGTTGAGATACCTGTTAAAAGGAATGCACCAACAGCCCCAGGCTGGTTATAAGGAGGAGACAGAATGTACAGCTTTGAAGAAATCCAGAAGACAGACAGCGAGGTGGCGGAGGCGATCCGGCATGAGATGGAGAGACAGAACTCCCACATTGAACTGATCGCCTCTGAGAACTGGGTGAGCAAGGCGGTCATGGCTGCCATGGGAAGCCCTCTGACCAACAAATATGCGGAGGGCTATCCGGGAAGGCGCTACTACGGCGGCTGCGACTATGTGGATGTGGTGGAGGACCTGGCCCGGGAGAGGGCCAAGGAGCTGTTTGGCTGCGGGTATGCCAATGTGCAGCCCCACTCCGGCGCGCAGGCGAACATGGCCGTGTTTTTTGCTATGCTCCGGCCCGGCGACAAGATCCTGGGTATGAACCTGGATCACGGCGGACACCTGACCCACGGCTCGCCGGTGAACTTTTCCGGAAGCTATTTTGAGACATCTTTCTACGGGGTGGGGGACGATGGCTTTATTGATTACGATGAGGTCCGAAGGACCGCCCTGGAGGAGAAGCCCAGGATGATCATCGCGGGGGCCAGCGCCTATGCCAGGAAAATTGACTTTAAGAAATTCCGGGAGATCGCGGACGAGGCGGGAGCCTATCTTATGGTGGATATGGCCCACATTGCCGGCCTGGTGGCGGCGGGCCTCCACGAGAGTCCCATCCCCTATGCGGATGTAGTGACTACTACTACCCACAAGACGCTGCGGGGCCCGAGGGGCGGTATGATCCTGTCCAGCCAGGAGGCGGCGGACCGGTTTCATTTCAACAAGGCGGTATTCCCGGGGATCCAGGGCGGCCCTCTGGAGCATGTGATCGCCGGGAAGGCAGTGTGCTTCAAGGAGGCGCTCCAGCCGGAGTTCAGAGCCTACCAGGAGCAGGTCGTCCAGAATGCCAGGGCCCTGGCCGAGGCGCTGATGGCAAGGGGGATGAAGCTGGTGTCCGGAGGGACGGACAATCACCTGATGCTCATGGACCTGAGCGGCGAGGACGTGACAGGGAAAGAGCTGGAGAAGAGGCTGGATCAGGCCGGCATCACATGTAATAAGAACACCATCCCCAATGAACCCCGCTCACCCATGGTCACAAGCGGCATCCGCCTCGGAACGCCGGCTGTCACCACCAGGGGAATGAGAGAAGATGATATGGAGCAGATCGCTGAGGCCATCAGGCTGGTGCTGGCGGGCGAGGAGAACATGGACAGGGCCAGGGCGATCGTGGAGGGCCTTACGAGAAAGTATCCCCTGATCTGACCTGGTCCCGGGAGCAGCACGTGCGGAACAGGGGCGGTCAGCGGTGACGAAAGGAAAGACAGACATGAAGACAAAACACAGAGATGAAGAAGAACTGAGGAAGCTGATGAACCGTCTGAACCGGGTGGAAGGGCAGGTGCGCGGCGTCAAGAAGATGCTGGAGGAGGAGCAGTACTGCGTGGATATCCTCACTCAGGTTTCGGCCATACAGGCCGCACTGAACGCATTCAACAAAGAGCTCCTGTCCAGCCATATCCACTCCTGCGTGGTGGAGGAGATCCAGAAGGGGAATACGGAAGTGGTGGATGAGCTCTGTGAGTCCATCAAAAAGCTGATGAAATGATTTTCGCTGTGAGACAGTAAATCCCGAGAATCCCGAGAAGGGGAGTTCTGCAAGGCGGGGCGGCCGCCGGGCAGGACTCCCCTTTGTCACATTTTCCCGGACCTTCCATAAAATAATAGTGCAGATCATATATGGAAGGAGCAATCTACATGCCGAATTACCGTTATCAGGCGCAGGATTGCCAGAGATGGCAGGGCCGGGGATGCCCCGGCCAGGGAATGCAGCAGGGGATACAGAGGCGGGAAAATACGCAGCAGACGTCCCTGCGGCAGGGCGCCGTGTGCAAGAGGGACTCTCAGCAGCTCGCTGATATGCCTGTCGCAATGGCCTATGTGCCGTGGCAGGAGTGGTATGGGATATTTGACCTGGAAAAAGCGCTGTGCTGCGGGACGATCTTTGAGGAGCTGAACAAACCATTTACAGGAGCGGGAGGGAGACGATGATGGCAGACAACAGACCGTGCAGGAGAGACCTGCTCCACTGGATCAACGTGGTCAGCTTCGCGCTGAATGACACCACCCTCTTCCTGGACACCCATCCGGGGGACCGGGAGGCGCTGGCCTTTTTCGACGAGTGCCAGGCGAAGAGAAACCGTGCGCTGAAGGAGTATGCCAAATACTACGGCCCTCTCACGATCGATACGGCGGATGCCTCGGAGACAGACAGGTGGAACTGGATCAATGAACCGTGGCCGTGGCAGGAAGGGGGATGCTGATTTATGTGGAATTATGAAAAGAGGCTGCAGTACCCGGTAAAGATCACCCAGACCAACCCGAAGCTGGCACAGGTGATCATCAGTCAGTTCGGAGGCCCGGACGGGGAGCTGAGCGCTTCCATGCGGTACCTGTCCCAGAGATATACCATGCCCTACAAGGAAGTGACGGGCATACTGACAGATATCGGTACGGAGGAGCTGGCCCACATGGAGATGATCTGCGCGATCGTCTACCAGCTCACGAAGGATCTGTCCGCCGAGGAAATCGAGCGGTGCGGGTTTGACAAGTACTACGTGGACCACACGCTGGCTTTGTGGCCCCAGTCAGCCGGAGGCGTGCCATGGAGCGCCACCACCTTTCAGTCAAAGGGGGACCCTGTCACGGATCTGCATGAGGACATGGCGGCAGAGCAGAAGGCAAGGACCACCTATGACAATATCCTCCGCCTTGTGAAGGACCCGGAGGTGGCTGACCCTATCCGGTTCCTGAGGGAGAGGGAGATCGTCCATTACCAGCGCTTCGGTGAGAGCCTGCGCATTGTCCAGGACCATCTGGACAGCCGCAACTTCTACGCCTTCAACCCGGCCTTTGACCTGGGAAAATAGGAGGAAGCATCCGGCCCGCGGGAGAGCCCCTCTGGAGGGGGACTCTTCTCCGGGCTTGTTTTTATCTCCTGTTGCCGTTATAATATATGCGTCGGTGCAGACTGGCACAAGGATTGGAGTGTAAATGTAATGGATAACAGAAACAACAAAGTCACGCAGATGCCTGACCGCCGCGGGGAGAGCGGCCGCCCGGGGGGAGCCTCCGCCAGATCGGAGAAGGTGCGGGCGAGAGTGAAAAACAGTATACGGTATTTTGATTACAGTCTGGTGGCCTCCATGGTCTTTCTGATCTGCTTCGGTCTGGTCATGCTCTACAGTGCCAGCGCCTATGCGGCCCAGGTGGATTATGGGGACAGCATGTACTATTTTAAGAGGCAGATCCTTTTCTGCCTGGCAGGAGCGGTGGGCGCCTACCTGATTTCCCTTATCGATTATCATATATGGTCAAAACTGGCGAAAAGGATCTTTTTTCTTTCCCTGATCCTGATGGCTCTCGTGCAGACTCCGCTGGGGAAGGAGGTAAACGGCGCCAGGCGGTGGCTCCGGCTTCCTTTTAGTCAGCAGCTGCAGCCCTCGGAGCTGGCCAAGATCGCGGTCATCCTCTTTATCCCTGTGGTGATCTGCCAGGTGGGAAAGCAGATAAACACGCTGGCGGGGATCGTGAGAGTGCTCTGCTGGGGAGCCCTGTCAGCGGCCTGCGTCTTTTTCCTGACAGAGAATCTGAGCACGGCTATCATCGTGTTCGGCATCTCTTTTCTGATGGTCTTTATTGTCCACCCGAAGAAAGCCCTGTTCATCGTGCCTGTGGTGGCGGGCGTGGCGGCGGTCCTGCTCATCCCCATGCTCCTGGGGCCCCTCGTGGAGGCGGGGGATTTTGAGGGGAATTTCCGCCTTGGAAGACTCCTGGTCTGGCTGGATCCGGAGAGGTACTCTTCCGGCATCGGATACCAGGTGGTGCAGGGGCTCTACGCGGTGGGCTCCGGCGGCTTCTTTGGCAAGGGACTTGGAAACAGCGCCCAGAAGCAGTTTATCCCTGAGGTGCAGAACGATATGATCCTGTCGGTCATCTGTGAGGAGTTGGGCGTGTTCGGCGCCATCATGGTGCTCCTCCTCTTCGGGCTCCTCCTGTACCGCCTCATGGTGATCGCCCAGAACGCACCGGATATGTACGGCGCCCTTGTGGCCAGCGGCATCTTCTGCCATATAGCCCTGCAGGTGATCCTGAATGTGGCGGTGGTCATCAATCTGATCCCCAACACGGGTATCACGCTGCCCTTTATCAGCTATGGCGGAACATCCATCCTGTTCCTCATGGCAGAGATGGGACTTGCCCTGGGGATCTCCAGGCAGGTCAGGATGGGGTGAGAGGATAAAACTCTTTTCAACTGCGGATTATTGTGCTATGATATATAAAGTAGTTTTTGATACTACGTATAATAGCAATAGATAATGCGGAGGATTGAACGGAAATGAGTTTTAAGATTATTGTGGACAGCTGTGGAGAGCTTACGGAGGAGATGAAGCGCTCCGGATATTATGAGACGGCTTCGCTGAGCATTGATATTGACGAGCATCACATAGTAGACGATGAGACCTTTGACCAGAAGAGGTTCCTGGCTCTCATCGCACAGAGCCCCAACTCACCAAAGTCCTCCTGCCCCTCGCCTGAGACCTACATGGCGGGATACCGCTGCGAGGCTGAGCGCGTCTATGCGGTGACTCTGTCGGCTGAGCTCAGCGGCTCCTACAACAGCGCCGTGCTGGGGAAAAATCTGTACCATGAAGAATACGGAGAGAAGGATATCTATGTCTTTAACTCCCGGTCTGCCTCCGTTGGAGAGACGCTGATCGCCCTGAAGATACAGGAGTGTGAGGAGGCTGGCATGGAGTTTGAGGAGGTAGTCCGCACGGTGGAGGGCTACATTGAGGGACAGCACACGTATTTTGTCCTGGAGACACTGGAGACGCTCCGAAAGAACGGACGCCTGAAGGGGATCAAATCACTGATGGCCTCCGCGCTGAACATAAAGCCTGTCATGGGTTCCACCCCCCAGGGGACCATCTGCCAGCTGGGGCAGGCCAGAGGCATGAAGAAGGCGCTGGAAAAGATGATAGACGAGGTTGCCCGGGGCGTGAAGAGGCCGGAGGAAAAGGTACTGGCCATCAGCCACTGCAACTGCCCGGAGAGAGCCGGGAGGGTGAAGGAGCTGCTCCTTGAGAGGATGCGGCCCAGGGATGTGATCGTCCTGGATACGGCCGGTATCAGCAGTATGTACGCCGCTGACGGCGGGATAATCGTAGTTGTATAATCCGGCCTTTTATGGTAAAATGGCACTAGCTTAAGAGCGACAGAAGGAGTGCATGAAGATGAGCCAGGAGAAAGTGGACAGATATAAAAAGGAAAAAGCCAACCGAAAGAAGATCATGAAAAAGGAGAAGGTCCAGTATATTATCCGCCGCTGCGTGGTCGCGGTCCTTGCCGTGGCCCTGGTGGGGTGGATCGGATACTCTGCCTTTAGGGTGTACGAGGACAGCAGGCCTGTGGAGACCGCTGAGGTGGACTATAACGCGATCACGGATTACGAGACCAGCCTGAACACAGAAGAATAGCATGGAGACAGGAAAGAAGACAGGAAAGACCTGTCTTTTTTTTGTGTGCCGGCGATGAGTCAGAGCCCGGGGCTGCCGGAGCTCCCGGCGGCCGCCGTGCCTGCGCGGGCGGGCATCTGTTTATTTTGATTTTTGCAAAAAAAGGGTTGAAATCACCTGTGAAGTGGTTTACAATGGTCTCAAGTGGTAGAAAGTGGTGAAAAGTGGTACAAAGTGGAGCGAAAGTGGCAGACCACTTTGAAAGAGGGTGAGTTCTGATGTTGAAAGGAGAGTACAGTCATAATATCGACCCTAAGGGGAGGGTGATCATTCCAGCCAAGTTCCGTGACGATCTGGGGGAGCATTTCGTCATAACAAAAGGCATGGAGAACTGCCTGTACGTGTATCCGGAAAACGAATGGACCGCCTTTGAAGAGAAGCTTAACGCCTTACCAACGACCACAGACAAAAAAGCCCGTGCCTTCGCACATTTCTTTCAGGGAAGTGCGAATGACGGCGACCTTGACAAGCAAGGTAGAACATTGATCCCACCAGCCCTGCGCACCTACGCAAAGCTCGAGAAGGAGGTTGTGTTTATCGGTATGGGGAAGCGTGCCGAAATCTGGGACAAGGCCAGATGGGATGAAAAGAATGCTGAACTGGAACTCACGATCGAGGATATCGCATCTGACATGGAGGAGAGTGGATTCAGTATCTAGAGGGAGAAGATATGGAATTTAAACACAGGTCAGTATTGCTTGAAGAAACTGTAAATGGATTAAACATCAGGCCGGACGGCATTTACGTGGACGGAACGCTTGGTGGAGGCGGACATGCGTACGAGATATGCAGACGCCTCGGTGACAAGGGGAGTATTATAGGAATAGACCAGGATGAGGCCGCCATCGAGGCGGCGGGCATCCGCTTAAAGGACTTCGGGGAGAAGGTCACGATAGTCCGGAGCAACTATTGTGAGATGAAGTCCGTGCTCCAAAGATTAGGCATTGACAAGGTCGATGGGATCGTGCTCGACCTGGGCGTATCATCTTATCAGTTAGATACGGCAGAGCGGGGATTCTCCTATCGCGAAGATGCACCCCTGGATATGAGGATGGACAGGCGTCAGACAATGACGGCCAGGGACATTGTCAATGACTACAGTGAGAAGGACCTCTATCGCGTTATAAGAGATTACGGGGAGGATAAGTTTGCCAAGAATATTGCCAAACATATCGTGATCGAGCGCGAAAAGAGGTCCATTGAAACTACCGGACAGCTGACGGAGATCATCAGGGGAGCCATCCCTATGAAATTCCAGAAAAAGTCCGGGCATCCGGCAAAGAGGACATTTCAGGCTATCCGTATCGAGCTGAACAGAGAGCTGGATGTGCTGAAAAATTCTCTGGATGAGATGATCGATCTGCTGAATCCGGGCGGAAGGCTGTGTATCATCACCTTCCATTCCCTGGAAGACCGGATCGTAAAGAGTGCATTTAAGAAAAATGAAGACCCCTGCACATGCCCGAAGGATTTTCCGGTGTGCGTGTGCGGAAAGGTGTCAAAAGGGAGTATTTTAACTAGAAAGCCAATCCTGCCGGGCCCGGAGGAGATGGAGGAGAACAGCCGCTCCAAGAGCGCGAAGCTCCGCATTTTCGAGAGAGGCTAGGCAGAGGGCGGGGAGTATATAGAAAGGGGAATATCAGATGGCAGCAGGGAGAGCGGCATCCAGAAGGACAAGTACATACAGAAGAAGCGCCGCTGATACCCGTTCTATGTACGTGTACGGGAACACGGTGGCAAAGCCGGATCACGAGCCCCGGCGGCAGGAGGAGCCGTACCGGGAGCCCCGGCGGAGGAGGAGCAGCCGCCGGAGCCGGCAGGTCCGCCAGAATCAGCGCAGAGAGCTGCGGGTCGGGAAGAGATATGTGATCTTCCTCTCAGTGGCGGCGGTGATGGCGCTCTTTATCTGTGTGAACTATGTGCGCCTCCAGTCGGAGATCACCAGCCGGTCCAGCAGAATTACGGCGCTGCAGGAGGAGCTGGCTGACATGCGGGAGGAGAATAACACGAAATACAATTCTATCGTTGACTCTGTCAATCTGGACCAGATAAAGCAGAAGGCGGAGAGCGAGATGGGAATGGTGCCCGCCCAGAGCGGACAGATCGTGGAATATGACAGTCCTGAGGGGGATTACGTGAAACAGTATGAGCAGATACCGGAGAGCGGTATTATTGCCAGCGCAGACAATGTACAGGACTAAGGTGTAAAGATGACCAAAAAAGTAAAAAAATTATTGCGGAAGAAATTTCCCAAATTCATGCAGAAAAAGCTAGTTATCCTCTATGTGGGGATCATACTAGCTTTTGCTGGTCTTGTGGTGAGGATCACCTATATCAACGCCTCCAGCGGAGAGGAATACACAAAGATCGTGCTGGACCAGCAGCAGTACGACAGCAGGGTCATTCCCTACAAGCGGGGAGACATTGTGGACAGGAACGGCACCAAGCTGGCCACCAGCGAGCGGGTGTACAATGTAGTCCTGGATGTGAAGGCCATGCTCAGTGACGAGGATTACGTGGAGCCCACAAAGCAGGTGCTGAAGGACTGCTTTGGCATAGAGGAGGAGACCGTGGACAGCCTCATAGAGGACAGCCCGGACAGCAGGTACAGCGTCCTTGTGAAGGGGATCGACTATGAGACGGCCCAGAAATTTAACGAGATAGACGAGGATGATGAGAACTATCCGGATGTGCAGGGGATCTGGCTGGAGGATGACTACCAGAGGACCTACCCCTACAGCACCCTGGCTTCCGACGTGCTGGGATTTACCGTGGACGGAAACGTGGGGAACGGGGGCATAGAGGGGTACTACAATTCCACCCTCAACGGCACCGACGGCCGGGAGTACGGCTATCTGGACAGCGGCTCCTCCGTGGAGCGGACCGTGAAGGAGTCGGTGAACGGGAAGACCGTGGTGTCCACCATCGACCTGCAGGTGCAGAGCGTGGTGGAAAAATACATCCAGCAGTTTAACGATGAGAGGAAAAACAACGCCACCCCGGGAGAGGGAAGCAAAAACACGGCGGTCATGGTCATGAATCCCCAGAACGGGGAGATCCTGGCGGAGGCCAGCTATCCCAATTTTGACCTGAACAACCCCAGGGACCTGACGAAGTATTATACCCAGGAGGAGCTTGATGCCATGAGTGACGAGGAGACGCTGAACGCCCTCAACAATCTGTGGAAAAACTTCTGCGTCACAGACACCTACGAGCCCGGCTCCACTATCAAGCCATTTACCGTGGCGGCGGCCCTGGAGACGGGAGCCCTCACCGGGGATGAGACCTTTTACTGCGGCGGTTCCCTTCACATAGGAGACTACGATATCCACTGCATCAACCGGGACGGCCACGGGACCCTGACTGTCAAGGGTGCTGTGGAGAACTCCTGCAACGTGGCCCTGATGCAGATCGGGGAGATGATAGGAGCTGTGGATTTCTCCAAATATCAGCACATTTACGGCTTTGGCGAGATGACGGGCATCGACCTGCCTGGAGAGGCGGAGACCTCTGCCCTCCTCTACACGGCGGACAATATGGATGAGACCAGCCTTGCCACAAATGCCTTTGGGCAGAACTTCAATGTGACCATGACCCAGATGATGGCGGGCTTCTGCTCCCTCATCAACGGCGGCTATTACTATGAGCCCCATATCGTAAAGCAGATCCAGGATGAAAACGGCAATGTGATCGAGAATGTGGACCCTGTCCTTGTAAAGCGCACTGTCTCAGAGGAGACCAGCACCCTGGTGAAGGACTACATGCGGGGCGTGGTCCTGGAGGGCAGCGGAAAGCTGGCTGATCTGGAGGGCTATGAAGTGGGAGGAAAGACGGGAACAGCCGAGAAGCTTCCCAGAAGCGAGGGCAAGAACCTGGTCTCCTTCATCGCCTACGCACCCCAGGAAAATCCGGAGATAGCCATCTATGTTGTCATCGACGAGCCCAACGAGTACGATCAGGCCCAGAGCTCCCTGGCCGTACAGATGGCCAGCGATATCATGAAGGAGATTTTCCCCTACCTGGGTATCACCCAGACGGCTGCTGCGGATGCGGGAGATGCCGCGCAGAGCCAGTAGAAAACAGTATAGAGGGAGATGTATAACCTCACAGAAGCACTCATAAATTGTAGAAAGGCTTTTGTGAGGTTTTTTTGTGCGCAACCGGACATATAATAAGAAGAAACTCTTCATTGTCTTTCTGGCGGCCCTGTGTATCCTCCTTTTTCTGGCCGGACGCCTTGTCTGGCTCATGATATTTGAGGCGGACTACTACCAGGCGAAGGCGGAGGCGCTCCACCAGCGTGAGAGGGAGATCAAGGCGGCCAGGGGGAGGATACTGGACGCCTCGGGCAAGGTGCTGGCGGACAACCGGACCGTGTGTACCATCTCTGTCATCCACAGCCAGATAACAGACCCGGAGGCGGTGATACGGGCTCTGTCCCAGACGCTGGAACTGGAGGAGAGCGAGGTCAGGGAGAAGGTGGAGAAGGTCTCCTCCATGGAGAGGATCCGGACAAACGTGGAGAAGGAGACGGGGGATATCATACGGAACATGGGGCTTGACGGGGTGAAGGTGGATGAGGATTTCAAGAGGTATTATCCCTACGGCGACCTGGCCTCCACGGTGCTTGGATTTACCGGAGCGGATAACCAGGGCATCATAGGCCTCGAGGTGAAGTACGAGGAGTACCTGAAGGGGCAGAACGGCACCATACTGACCACCACCGACGCCCGGGGCATTGAGCTCTCGGGGGAGGCGGAGGACCGGGTCGAGCCGGTGGCCGGAAATGACCTGCAGACGAGCCTGGACTGCAATCTGCAGATGTATGCCCAGCAGATGGCGGAGAAGGTGATGGAGGAGAAGCAGGCGGACGGCGTCTCCATCCTCCTTATGGACCCGCGGGACGGGGAGGTCATGGCCATGGTGAATGTGCCCGAGTTTGACCTGAATGATCCCTTTACCCTGAACACGGGGACAGACGCATCCGCCCTGTCGGACGAGGAGAAACAGGATGCCCTGAACCAGATGTGGCGGAACCGATGCATCAATGACACCTACGAGCCCGGCTCCACCTTTAAGATCATCACTGCGTCGGCGGCCCTGGAGGAAGGAGTGGTGGAGCTGGATGACACCTTCAGCTGCCCCGGCTACCGGGTAGTGGAGGACCGGAAGATACGATGCCACAAGGTGGGCGGCCATGGCCAGGAAACCTTTGTGGAGGGAGTCATGAATTCCTGCAACCCGGTGTTCATTGATGTGGGCCTGCGCCTGGGAGCGGACACTTTCTGCGATTACTACCGGCAGTTCGGCCTCCTGGACCTGACCGGCGTGGACCTGCCGGGGGAGGCCGGGACCATCATGCACAGGCGGGAGAGCATCGGCACGGTGGAACTGGCCACCATGTCCTTTGGCCAGTCCTTCCAGGTGACGCCCATCCAGATGGCGGCCACGGTCAGCTCCCTCATAAACGGCGGCTTCCGGGTGACGCCCCATGTGGGTGTCCGGGTGTTGGATGAGGATGGGGAGGAGGAGCTGGAGCTGGACCGGGGAAAGAAGGACCGCATCGTATCAAAGGAGACCTCTGAGACCATGCGCATGATCCTGGAGAAGGTAGTGGCGGAGGGGTCGGGGAAAAACGCGGCCATAGAAGGCTACCGCATCGGAGGGAAGACAGCCACCTCCCAGACACTGCCGCGGAGCGCCAATAAGTATATATCCTCCTTCATCGGCTTTGCTCCGGCAGATGACCCACAGGTGCTGGGCATGTGCATCATCTATGACCCCCAGGGCGTCTACTATGGCGGGACCATTGCGGCGCCGGTGATACGGGAGATTTTTGAGAACATCCTCCCCTATCTTGGCGTTGAAAAAGAGTGAGAAATGAAGTATACTGAATGGAGCCATGGACTGCCCGGCAGTCCTGTGCCAGGAAAATAACGAAAGAGACGAGAGGTGTATCTATGGACTATACAATTTTTGTGCCAGTGCTCATTTCTTTTGCGCTGAGCGTGATCATGGGCCCGGTCGTGATCCCGGTGCTCCGCAGGCTGAAAATGGACCAGACAGAGAGGGAGGAGGGAGTGAAATCCCATCTCAAAAAGGCGGGTACGCCCACTATGGGAGGCGTCATCATCCTGACCGCGGTGGTGCTCACATCGGTCATCTATATCGGGAGATACCCGAATATCATCCCCATCTTATTTGTGACCCTGGGCTTCGGCCTCATAGGATTTCTGGATGACTATCTGAAGGTGGTGCTCAAGAGGTCTGACGGTCTTTTCCCCAGGCAGAAGATGGCCCTGCAGATCCTTGTAACGGCAATCTTTGCCTTCTACCTCGTAAAGTTTACAGATGTGTCCCTGACCATGCTCATCCCCTTCTCGGGCGGCAGATATCTGGACATAGGCTGGCTGGCCATTCCCCTTCTCTTTGTGGCGGTGATCGGCACGGTCAACGGGGTGAACTTTACGGATGGCCTGGACGGTCTGGCCTCCAGCGTGACAGTGCTCGTGGCCACCTTCTTCACTGTGGTGGCAGTGGGCACAAAGAGCGGCATTGAGCCGATCACCTGCGCGGTGGTGGGAGCCCTTCTGGGCTTCCTCCTGTTCAACGTGTACCCGGCCAGCGTGTTCATGGGAGACACAGGCTCCCTTGCTCTGGGCGGCTTTGTGGCCTCCACGGCCTACATGCTGCAGATGCCCATCTTTATTGTCATCGTGGGCCTGATCTATCTGGTGGAGGTGCTCTCTGTCATGATACAGGTTACATACTTTAAGAAGACCGGGGGCAAGCGCTTTTTCAAGATGGCGCCCATCCACCATCACTTTGAGCTCTGCGGGTGGTCGGAGACAAAGGTCGTGGCAGTGTTTTCCATCATCACTGCCATCCTCTGCCTGATCGCTCTCATGGCCATGTAGCAGGAAGGAGAGGACTAGTATAATGGATATAGCAGGAAGAGAAGTACTTGTGTTTGGTCTGGGGATAAGCGGTATAGGCGCCGGCACCCTGCTGGAGAAGAGAGGAGCCTGCGTGGTCCTCTACGATGGCAATGACAAGCTGGACAAAGATGAGATAAGGAGGCAGATGGGAGAGGGCAGCGGCGCCAGGATCATCACCGGCCCCTTTCCGGAGGAGCTGCTTGGCGAGCTGGACCTTGTGGTGCTCAGCCCCGGCGTCCCCACGGACCTGCCTGTCATAGAGAGGATGCGGGAGGAGCGGATAGAGGTCATCGGGGAGATCGAGCTGGCTTACCTCTTCGGGAAAGGAGAAATACTGGCCATCACAGGTACAAACGGGAAGACCACCACCACCTCTCTCCTGGGTGAGATAGCAAAGAACGCCTTTGACAGTGTCTTCGTGGTGGGAAATATAGGAAATCCCTACACCACGGTGGTGGACGAGACCAGGGAGGACTCCGTCATTGTGGCCGAGATGAGCAGCTTTCAGCTGGAGAGTATCGTCACCTTCCGGCCCAGGGTGTCCGCCATCCTCAACCTGACACCGGACCACCTGAACCGGCACCACACGATGGAGGCCTACATCCAGGCCAAGGAAAATATCACAAGGAACCAGACGGAGGAGGATCACTGCATCCTCAACTACGAGGATGAGGTGCTCCGCCGGTTCGGAGAAGGGCTGCGGGCGAAGGTGATCTGGTTTTCCAGCGCCAGGAAGCTGGATACAGGCATTTATCTGGAGGACGGTCATATAATATACAGGGGAGCCAAGGGAGCGGAGGAGACGCTGTGCGGCGTGGATGAGCTCCAGCTTCTGGGCACACACAACTATGAGAATGTGATGGCGGCCTCCGCCATGGCCATCGCCTACGGCGTTCCCATGGACGTGATACGGGATACAGTGAAGGCCTTCAGGGGCGTGGAACACCGGATCGAGTTTGTTGCAGAAAAGGAGGGCGTGGCCTACTACAATGACTCCAAGGGCACCAACCCGGACGCCGCCATCAAGGCGGTCCAGGCCATGAGGCGGCCCACCGTGCTGATCGGGGGAGGCTACGACAAGCAGTCCGACTACAGAGAGTGGATCGAAAGCTTTGATGGGAAGGTGAAGCTCCTCGTGCTCCTGGGAGACACCAGGGAGAAGATCGCCGCCCAGGCAAAGGAGTGCGGTTTTACCGACTATGTGTTTGCGGACAGCTTCGCTGAGGCGGTCCAAAGAGCGGCATCCGCCGCCGCGGCCGGGGACGCGGTCCTTCTGTCCCCCGCCTGCGCAAGCTGGGATATGTTCAAGAGCTATGAAGAACGGGGAGATAAATTCAAAGAGATTGTAAATTCCTTGTAAGGGAGAGCATAGGTTGCCGGGTTCATCCAAAAAGAAAAAATATGACTACACGCTGCTTGCGGCGCTGTCTCTTCTCCTCCTGGCCGGGCTTGTGATCCTGCAGAGCACCAGCGCCTGGAACGGGGAAGTGAAATTTAACGATCCTTATTATTATCTGAAAAAGCAGGTTTTTGCCACAACCATCGGGATAGCGGCCATGTTTGTGACGGCCAATATGGACTACCATGTCCTGCGCCGTTTCGCCCTGCCGGCCTACCTGGCGGCGGTGCTTTTGTCCGTCGCTGTCCTTCTTGTGGGAGATGAGTACAACGGGTCCAGAAGATGGCTTTCTTTGGGCCCGTTTTCTTTTCAGCCCTCGGAGTTTGCCAAGGTGGCAGTCATCCTCTTTCTGGCCGACCTGGTGACAAAGTGCGCGGACAAAGTAAAGAAGATGCGGGTCATGGCAGGGATCATGATCCTCATCCTGCCTGTTGCCGGCCTTGTGGGGGCCAGCAACTTGAGCACCGCCATCATCATCCTGGGGATCGGTGTGGTCCTCGTGTTCATCGCCAGCCCCAGGTACGGACAGTTTGTCTGGATGGGAGTCATAGGCTGCGCCTTTCTGGCTGTCTTCCTGGCGCTGGAGAGCTACCGCCTGGAGCGGCTTGCCATCTGGAGGAACCCGGAGGCCTACGAGAAGGGCTACCAGACCCTGCAGGGACTCTATGCCATCGGCTCGGGAGGCCTGTTCGGCAGGGGGCTTGGGAACAGTGTGCAGAAGCTGGGCTTTGTCCCGGAGGCGCAGAATGACATGATCTTCTCCATTATCTGCGAGGAGCTGGGACTTTTCGGGGCGGGCTTTATCCTGCTGCTTTTCCTCATCCTGATCTGGCGGTTCTACGTCATCGCCAGCAAAGCACCGGACCTGTTCGGAGCCCTCATTGCCGCGGGGGCGATGGGACATATGCTGATCCAGGTGATCCTCAACATCGCGGTGGTGACCAACACCATACCAAACACCGGGATCACGCTGCCCTTTATCAGCTACGGAGGCACATCGGTGGTCTTCCTTCTCCTGGAAATGGGGCTTGTGCTGAGTGTGTCATCTCTGGTAAAATAACAGGAAAGCGCCGGGCGCTGAAAGCATCCGGCAGAAAATACAGGAGGCTTTACATGAAGCAAAAGAAGAATAAGGGGTATAAAAAATCCCATAAAATATACGCGCTGACCGTCATTGTCCTGGGACTGGCCATTATCCTGCTTGCCCTGTTCCTTCTCTTCTATGTGCAGCGGATCGAAGTGGAGGGCAACGAGTACACGGACAGTCAGGAGATCGTGGACCTTGTGGAGGAGGACCCGCTTTCCATGAACTCGCTGTATCTTCTGTACAAGTACCGCTTTACAGACTACGATATGCCGGGAAGCCTGGACTCCATGAAGGTGTCCCTTGCAGCTCCCTGGTCCGTGAGGGTGACTGTGGACGAGAAAAAGATACTGGCCTATGTGCAAAACGGCGAACAGAACGTGTACTTTGACGAGGAGGGGCTGGTGGTGAAGATGGACAGCGAGGTCCTGGAGGGAGTGCCCTGTGTCGAGGGACTGGATGTGTCCGGGGCAGAGCTCTACAAGACTCTCGGGAACGGGGACGAGGCCCTGTTCCGGTCCATCCTGGATGTGACCTGTCAGGTCAGGGAGTTTGAGCTCTCCCCGGACCGGATCGTGTGCAGCGGAGAGGACATCCAGCTCTGGTTCGGGGAGATATGCGTGCTCCTTGGAGACGATATCACCGCGGACAAGATCGCTCAGATTTCCCCCATCCTGGCCAAGCTGGAGGGGCGGCGGGGAACGCTCCATCTGGAGCACTTTGAGGAGAAGGGGGATGCTGTCTCCTTCAGCCCGGATGTGCTGCCCGAGTAAATGCCCTGTTTTCTACATAAAAATGAGCGGAAATCCATAAAAATAGAGAAAATTCTATTGATATTTTGCACAAAAGCTTATATTATATAGTATATATGGCGGGCTGTCAGTCCGCCGTTATGGGATGTATAATTATATAATAAGGATAGAAACAAAGGAGGAGAAACCCTTGCTAGAAATTAAAACAAACGAGTCAGAAGCGGCGGCAAAAATCATTGTTGTTGGAGTTGGAGGCGGCGGAAACAATGCTGTCAACCGAATGATCGACGAACAGATCGCCGGCGTTGAATTTATCGCTATCAATACAGACAAGCAGGCCCTGCAGTTATGTAAGGCGCCCACACTGATGCAGATCGGAGACAAGATCACCAAAGGACTCGGCGCTGGCGCCCGTCCGGAGATCGGAGAGAAGGCGGCAGAGGAGAGCGCGGAGGAGATTTCCGCTGCTCTGAAGGGCGCTGATATGGTATTTGTTACATGCGGTATGGGAGGCGGAACCGGAACCGGCGCCACACCCGTTGTTGCCCGCATCGCAAAGGAGCAGGGCGCTCTGACAGTCGGCGTTGTCACGAAGCCCTTCCGTTTTGAGTCCAAGACCCGTATGAACAATGCTCTGCAGGGGATCGATAAATTGAAGGAGAACGTGGACACGCTCATTGTCATCCCCAATGACAAACTCCTGGAGGTAGTAGACAGACGCACGACTATGCCGGAGGCTCTGAAGAAGGCGGATGAAGTGCTGCAGCAGGGTATCCAGGGCATCACGGACCTGATCAATGTTCCGTCCCTTATCAACCTGGACTTTGCGGACGTGCAGACAGTCATGACGGACAAGGGTATCGCCCACATCGGAATCGGACAGGGCCGCGGCGACGACAAGGCGCTGGAGGCTGTGAAGCAGGCTGTTGCCAGCCCGCTGCTTGAGACTACTATTGCAGGGGCTTCCCATGTTATCATCAATATTTCCGGTGATATCACCCTTATGGACGCGTCAGATGCGGCTGAGTTCGTGCAGGATCTGGCGGGAGAGGATGCCAATATCATCTTTGGTGCCATGTACGATGATTCCAGAGCGGACGAGGCAACCATCACCGTCATTGCGACAGGCTTACATAATGTAGGCGGAACCTCCTCCAAACTGAAATCCAGGCTGGAGGGCCGCTCCGGGATGGTACCACCGGCCAGCAGCTATGACAGGCAGCTGAATCCTGCCCACACATCACATGCGTCCCACACGACCCATGCTCCGAGGCAGGAGGCGGGAGCGATGCCGTCCAACAGCGGAGGCGGACTGAAGCGTCCGATGGGAGGGACCACCCCTTCACTGGATACACCGAGGACTCCTACCAGCAAGGTGAAGGAGCAGTCTATCAAGATCCCGGATTTCTTTAAAAAGTAAAGAGCAAAGCCTTTTCAGGAGGCCGCACAGAGTGTGCGGCCTCTTTTTTCTGCCTTTTTTTCGAAAACTTCTGTATTTCTGCGGAAACCATATTTTTCTGTCGAGAAAATCTGCCGCCCGCCCGGCACCATCTGACAAATTTTGAAGCCCTCTTCTCTTTATAATAATTCCTGCCCGGGTACGGCGAAGCAGTACGCGATATCTGCACGAAAGAGAAAGAAGGTGTGATGTGGAATATGAACTGTATATAGACGTTTTTTTTCTTGAAAATTTTATGATGGACCACATACTGCTCCTCCTTGTCAGACGGATACTGAAAAGCCCTGCCACGCTTGGACGTATCGCTCTAGGAGCACTGACGGGAGCTCTGCTCATGTGTGTGGTGACCGCCTGGCCGCTTCCCTGTCCGTTCATAAAATTTTTTCTGTTCCACGGTGTGGTCAGTGTGGTCATGCTGCGGGCAGGGCTTGGGATACCATGGGGAAGGAGGATGGTGTACGCCCTCTGTCTTCTGTACGCATCCGGCTTTCTCGCGGGCGGAATCATGGGATATCTGTCCCAGTACGGAGGCTGGGTGGAGGTGGGAAGCCTCTTTTTTGCTCTGGCTGTGGGAAGCTACTATCTTGCCTCCGGCGTGCTCTGGCTCGTCTCTCTCGGACTGGGGCGCGGCCGCGGCCGGTGCCGGGCAGACCTCTTCTGGGAGGGCAGGAGGGTGACGCTGATGGCTCTCATCGACACCGGAAATTCCCTGACAGACCCCTTTACCGGGGACCCTGTCAGCATCCTGGAGAGGGCGGCGGCGGAGGAGCTGTTCCAGGGCCGTATGCCTGATGCGCTGCGGTATATCCCGTACCGCTCGGTTGGAAGGAAGGATGGAGTGCTCCCGGCCGTGAGGCTGGAAAAGCTCTGTATATATGAGAGGGGCCCGAGGTGGATCACAGGGCCTCTGGTGGGGATCAGCGGGGACGCGGTATCTTCAGACGGAACATACCGGATGCTCATCCATCCGGATTTATAGTATAGATTGGAGGAGAGAAAGACATGATGATAAAAGTTGCAGTGCCGGATCAGTTTAAACTCAAGGTGATACCGAATTTCAGGACACTTTTTTTCCCGGAGAGGGGAGACGTGCACTATATCGGCGGCTCGGACATCCTCCCGGCGCCGCTGGAGGCTGGGGAGGAGGCCAGGGCCATAGGGATGCTGGGGACCGGGGAGGACAAGGCGGCCAGGAAGCTGCTCATCGAGCACAATCTCCGTCTTGTGGTGTACATAGCCAAGAAGTTTGACAATACGGGGGTGGGTGTGGAGGACCTCATCTCCATTGGGACTATCGGCCTCATCAAGGCCATCAATACCTACGACCCGAAGAAGAAGATCAAGCTGGCAACCTACGCCTCCCGGTGCATTGAAAACGAGATACTCATGTATCTGCGCAGGAACAACAAGACCAGGATGGAGGTGTCCATCGACGAGCCCCTCAACGTGGACTGGGATGGCAACGAGCTGCTCCTGTCGGACATCCTGGGCACGGAGGAGGACACCATCTACCGGGACCTGGAGCAGGAGGCGGAGCGGAAGGTGCTGGGGAAGGCGCTGGAGAGGCTCACCAGCAGGGAGCAGACTATTGTGCGCCTCCGGTTTGGTCTTGGGGTGCCCGGAGGGGAGGAGAAGACCCAGAAGGAGGTGGCGGACGTGCTGGGCATCTCCCAGTCCTACATCTCCCGCCTGGAGAAGAAGATCATGCAGAGGCTGAAGAGGGAAATGGTAAAATATTCATAGCCACAGCCCGGGTAAAATGATACAATAAAAACAAAAAGGGGTTGAGGTATATGAAGCTTACTTTTATCGGCGCGGCCCACGAGGTGACAGGAAGCTGCCATCTTCTGGAGGCCTGCGGGAGGCGGGTCCTCATCGACTGCGGGATGGAGCAGGGACCGGACCTGTATGAGAACCAGCAGCTGCCGGTGACGGCGGGGGAGATCGACTATGTGCTTCTGACCCACGCTCACATCGACCACTCGGGAAATATCCCTCTCCTGTGCAAGCAGGGCTTTGCGGGGGAGGTAGTCACCACCTTCGCCACCTCGGACCTGTGCAGCATCATGCTGCGGGACAGTGCCCACATCCAGGAGTTTGAGGCCCAGTGGAGGAACCGGAAGGCACGGCGCAGCGGAGGAGAGCTGTACGAGCCGGTATACACCATGGCGGACGCGGACGCGGCCATCCAGCTCTTTGCCCCCTGCGATTATGGGCAGACTATCGACCTGTGCCCGGGCATCAGGGTCCGGTTTGGCGACATGGGCCATCTCCTTGGCTCTGCCAGCATCGAGGTGTGGGTGACGGAGGGGGACGTGACAAAGAAGGTGGTGTTCTCAGGTGATGTGGGAAATACCAACCAGCCCATCATCCGGGACCCCCAGCCTGTGAGGGAGGCGGACTACGTGGTCATTGAGTCCACCTACGGCGACAGGCTCCACGGGGATGAGATACCGGACTATGTGGGAGAGTTTACCCGCATCCTGCGGGAGACCTTTGACAGAGGCGGCAATGTGGTCATTCCCTCCTTTGCTGTGGGCAGGACCCAGGAGCTGCTCTATTTTATCCGGGAGATCAAGGAGAAAAACCTTCTGCCCGAGTATCCCTCCTTTGAGGTCTATGTGGACAGTCCCCTTGCCATAGAGGCGACCACTGTCTTCAACAAGAACGTCAGGTCCTGCTTTGACGAGGAGGCCATGGCTCTTGTGGAGCGGGGCATCAATCCGCTTGTCTTCCCGGGACTGAAGACAAGCATCACCACAGAGGAGTCCAAGCAGATCAACCTGGACGAACGGCCCAAGGTCATCATCTCCGCCTCGGGCATGTGCGAGGCGGGGCGGATACGCCACCACCTGAAGCACAATCTGTGGCGCAGCGAGTGCACCATCTGCTTTGTGGGCTACCAGGCTGTGGGCACCCTGGGCAGGAAGCTGCTGGAGGGAGCCCAGGTGGTGAAGCTTTTTGGAGAGACGATCTCAGTCAACGCCAGGATAGAGTCCATCAGGGGTATCAGCGGCCATGCGGACATGAACGGCCTGCTGGCCTGGCTGGAGGGCTTTGAGAGAAAGCCGGACCGGGTCATCGTGGTCCACGGGGAGGATACCGTGACGGAGAGCTTTGCCCGGACCGTGGAGGAGAAGACGGGCTGCCCTGCGTTTGCACCCTTTTCAGGCGGCTGTATCGACCTGGCCACGGGACAGATTCTGACAGAGGGGCAGCGAATCCCCAGGAAAGCGCCCGAGAAGCCGGCCAGGGCGAAGGCGAGAGCGGCCTTTGAGCGTGTGGTGGCCGCTGCCAGACATCTCATGGAGGTGGTCATGAAAAACGAGGGCCTCTCCAACAAGGACCTGGCAAGATTTGAGACCCAGATCCAGAACCTGGCGGACAAGTGGGACAGATGATCCGCTAAAAAGGCTGTCCGCCAAAAGGGAAGAAAAAAGTGAAAAAAGTGATGTGAAGTTTTGGCCCTTTGTCAAGGGCTAAAACTTTTTTTATTTTCCCCTGCGCCGGTATAAGCCCGGGCCGGATTGAGAAAAATCAATACTGTACGAGATCAGATGATGACGGAAAGCAAGGAGGTTTAAAGATGATGGCACAGGGGAAGGTTGAAATCTGCGGGGTGAACACGTCAAAGCTCCCGCTCCTTACAGAAGAGGAAAAGGAGGAGCTGCTGGTCCGCATAAAGGAGGGGGACGAGGAGGCGAAGGACCGGTACATCAAAGGGAACCTGCGCCTGGTGCTGAGCGTCATAAAACGCTTCTCGGCCAGCAGTGAAAACCCGGACGACCTGTTCCAGATCGGCTGTATCGGACTCATCAAGGCGGTCAACAATTTTAATACAGACCTGGATGTGAAATTCTCTACCTATGCGGTCCCCATGATCATCGGTGAGATCCGGCGCTATATGCGGGACAACAATTCCATCCGGGTGAGCCGCTCTCTGCGTGACACGGCCTACAAGGCGATCTATGCCAGGGAGAGCTACATGAAGCAGCACTTGAAGGAGCCGACGGTCCAGGAGATCGCCAGGGAGATAGGGATCTCAGGGGAGGATATCGTTTTCGCGCTGGACGCCATACAGGCCCCTGTGAGCCTGCAGGAGCCGGTCTACAGCGACGGCGGGGACGCTCTCTATGTGATGGACCAGATCAGTGACAAGAAGAACCGGGAGGAAAAGTGGATCGAGGACCTGTCCCTGGAGGCTGCCATGGACCACCTGAGCAGCAGGGAGCAGTACATCATAAGGCTGCGCTTCTTTGAGGGGAAGACCCAGATGGAGGTGGCCGAGGAGATACAGATCTCCCAGGCGCAGGTGAGCCGTCTGGAGAAGCATGCACTGAAGGTCATGCGTCAGTACCTGAATGGCTGACGGAGCACAGGAGCAGGGCGGGGAAGAAGGAGCGGCGAAAAACAGCAGGATATGCAAATACCCGTTGAAATTTCAGCCGCTTCATACTATGATAGGGGAGAAGAAAAGGAAAAGGAGTGCCGTGTATCATGAGAGGCTGTATATTTGATTTGGACGGAACATTGACGAATACATTGGAGTCACTGACTTATTCTGTAAATCTTACGCTGAAGGAGATGGAGCTTCCCTCCATTACCATGGACCAGTGCAGAAGGTTTGTGGGAGACGGTGCCAGGAAGCTGATAGAGAGGACGCTGGAGGCCTGCGGGGACAGGAGCCTGAGCCGTCTGGATGAGGGGATGGAGATTTACGGCAGAATATTCCATGACAACTGTACATATCATGTAACACCCTACGATGGGGTCATGGAGATGCTGGCAGATCTGAGGTCCATGGGCATGCGCCTGGCGGTGCTGTCCAACAAGCCCCACGGGCAGGCGGTGGATGTGGTGAGACAGATATTCGGGGACGGAGTCTTCGACTTTGTGCAGGGGCAGAGCGAGGAGCTGCCGAGAAAGCCTGACCCGGCCGGGGTCTTGTACCTGCTGGACAAGATGGGTATCAAAAAGGAGGAGTGCGTCTACGTGGGCGACTCGGAGGTGGACGTGGCTACTGCGAAGGCAGCCGGTGTGACCGGGCTTGCCGCCACGTGGGGCTTTCGGAGCAGGCAGGTCCTTGAGGAGGCGGGAGCCGGCGTGCTCATCGACCATCCCGGGGAGCTGGTGGATTTCCTGCGAGGCCGCGGATAAAGCGGAGCCGCGGTATGGATAAAGAAGAAAAGGACAATGAGAGCATACGGGACATAGAATGAAAAAGAAAGAAGGGAGGAGAAAAAAGCATGTATGAGTATGATGAAGAATGTCTGCAGGTGTTTCTTGACAGACAGGGACAGCTGTTTGACGAGCCGGTGGCCGGGACCTTAGAGGAGGCGGAGGCTTTCCTGGAGGACTGCATGGCCGTCGTGGTGGACAGCATCCAGGATGTGGCAAGCTATTTCCAGGAGGAGGGCGTGGACGTGGAAGGCATGTCCCTCGAGGAGCTGGAAGAAGCATCAGAGGTCTTTGCCCTGCCAAGCGGCAAATACCTGATCGTGGAAGGATAGGAAAACGGAGCCGCCCGGTGTGGGCGGCTCCGCTGCTTGTATCTTCCTATTTTTCCGCTTTTTTCAGCGCCTCTTCGATGGCGTCCACGATGACCTGGGAGGTGTAGGCTGAGTCGGAGGAAAACTCCAGGTTGTCAAGAGACTGTGTCTGGCAGATCTGCTCCGCGATGTCCTCCATGGCCGGCTGGGCCAGGGGGAGCATGGCAGCGGCCGCCTCATCCATGTTGGTGAAGCGGATGGAGCTGATACCTGTGTCGTCCACTGAGACTTCCACTTCCAGGTCTGTATTGTTCAAGGTAAGGGAGGAGGTGTAGACGCCGGCTTTGTACTGGCCCGATGAGCTGTCTTCCTTCCCGTCCTTTGGGGAGAACATGAAGACCAGCAGCAGGATGAGAAGGACGGCCAGTACGGCGAAAATGACAGTGTAGATGATCTCTTTCATGTGGAGCACGACGATTTTTGTTCTGGAACTCATAAAAAGGCCTCCTGTACCATTATGGCGGTATTTTTATTCTCTATAATGTATGCCGGGGAACGGGAAAATATTCCCGGCTTTTGCGTGACAAACCGGCCTTCTTCCTGTAGAATGGAGAGAGTGTGAAAGGAAGGGTGAAAGACGATGTATATCATAGCAGGACTTGGAAACCCGGGACAGCCCTACGAGGGGACGAGACATAACGCCGGGTTTGATGTCATAGACGTGCTGGCCCGGGAATATAATATCTCCGTAGATTACCGGAAAAACAGAGCTCTCATCGGCAAGGGCATCATAGAGGGGCGGAAGGTCATCCTGGCCAAGCCTCAGACCTACATGAACCTGAGCGGGGAGAGCATCCGGGGACTGGTGGATTACTATAAGGCTGACGAGGAGTCGGAGCTCATTGTCATTTACGACGACGTGAGCCTGGACCCCGGTCAGATAAGGATACGAAAAAAAGGCAGCGCCGGCGGCCACAACGGGATCAAGAGCATCATCGCCCACCTGGGCACGGAGGTGTTTCCCCGGGTCAAGGTGGGTGTGGGCCAGAAGCCAAGACAGTACGATCTGGCGGACTATGTCCTGGGACATTTTTCCGGGGAGGAGAGAGAGCGGATGGCGGAGGGCTACCGCCACGCCGCGGAGGCGGTGAAGTACATGGTGACAGACCGTGTGGACGAGGCCATGAACGAGTACAACCGCAAGGTGAGACCAAAGGAGCAGTAGAGATATGAAAGCGCTGACAATGCCGCTTGAGGAGCTTGCGGAATTCGAGGAGATAAAAAAAGAGCAGAAAAAGGGAAAGGGTGTCCTGCAGCTGTCAGGCTGTGTCCGCTCCCAGAAGACCCATCTTGTCTACGCCCTCTCCGGCGGGTCAAAAAGACGTGTTATCGTCTGCGCCAGCGAGTCCAAGGCAAAGCAGGTGTACGAGGAGTACCGCTTCCTTGACAGTGATGTCTGGTTCTACCCGGCCAAGGATTTTCTATTTTATCAGGCAGATATCCGCAGCAAGGAGCTGATGAGCCAGCGGATGTCTGTCATCCAGGCTGTGCTGGAGCAGGAGAAGGTCACGGTGGTGCTGAGCTTTGACGCCCTCATGGATGCCCTGCCTGTCCCCCGGACTGTGAGGGGGCAGGCCATATCCATTGAGAACGGGGCGGCCATCGATTTCCAGCAGGTGCAGCGGCGCCTGGCACAGGCCGGGTACGACAGGGAGTCCCAGGTGGAGGGGCCGGGACAGTTCGCGGTGCGGGGAGGCATACTGGACATCTTTCCTATCACGGAGGAGCTGCCCGTGAGGATCGAGCTGTGGGGAGACGAGGTGGACTCGGTGCGCACCTTTGACGTGGAGAGCCAGCGGTCTGTGGAGAACCTGGAGCAGGTCCTTGTGTATCCCTGTGAGGAGGCGGAAAAAGAGGGGGAGAGGGTCTCCTTCCTGGACTATTTTTCCGCGGAGGACACGATCCTCTATCTGGACGAGCCGGTGCGCCTCCTGGAGAAGGGGGAGGCGGTGGAGAGCGAGTTCGTGGAGGCCCAGGCCAGGCGGATGGAGAGCGGATACCAGGTCAGCGACGAGGAGATGCTCCTCTACCATGCCCGGGATATCGCAAAGAAGATGAACCGATACTCCTGCGTGGGGCTTTGCGCCCTGGAGGCCAGGTGCCCGGATCTTAAGATACGGGGGAAATACAGCCTGGAGACAAAGAGCGTCAATCCCTACAACAACAGCTTCGAGATGCTCACAAGGGACCTGAAGCGGCTGAAGAGAGAGGGCTACCGCGTGGTCCTCCTGTCCGGGTCCAGGACCAGGGCGAAGCGGCTGGCGGAGGACCTTCGGGATTATAACCTGAGCAGCTTTTACAGCGATGAGATGGACCGGGAGGTGGAGCCGGGGCAGATCATGACCGCCTACGGCCACGTAGCGGAGGGATACGAGTATCCCCTGCTGAAGTTTGAGGTCATCTCGGAGACGGATATTTTCGGAAAGGTAAAGAAGAAAAAGAAGCGCCGCACCTACGAGGGGAGGAAGATACAGAGCTTCTCCGAGCTGAAGGTGGGGGACTATGTGGTCCATGAAAATCACGGTATCGGCATCTACCAGGGGATCGAGAAGATCGAGGTGGACAAGGTGGCCAAGGACTACATGAAGATTTCCTACGCCCAGGGTGGCAACCTCTACATCCCCGCCACCCAGCTCGACCTGATACAGAAGTACGCTAACGCGGATGCGAAGAAGCCCCGGCTGAACCGGCTGGGGACCCAGGAGTGGACAAAGACCAGGACGAGGGTGCGGGGAGCGGTCCGGGAGATCGCCAAAGATCTGGTGGCGCTCTACGCGGCCAGACAGGAGCAGGACGGCTTCGTATATGGGCCGGACACAGTCTGGCAGAAGGAATTTGAGGAGATGTTCCCCTTTGAGGAGACGGAGGATCAGCTCACGGCCATCGAGGCTGTGAAGCAGGACATGGAGAGCCATAAGATCATGGACCGCCTCATCTGCGGAGATGTGGGATATGGAAAGACGGAGATTGCTATCCGGGCGGCCTTCAAGGCTGTCCAGGAGAACAAGCAGGTGGTCTATCTCGTCCCCACCACTATCCTGGCCCAGCAGCACTACAACACCTTTGTCCAGCGGATGAAGGAGTTTCCGGTGCGGGTGGATCTGATGTGCCGGTTCCGCACACCGGCTCAGCAAAAGAAGACCATCGAGGACACAAAGAGGGGGCTTGTGGACATTATCATCGGTACCCACCGGGTTCTCAGCGACGACCTGAAGTACAAGGATCTGGGGCTTCTGATCATTGACGAGGAGCAGCGTTTCGGCGTGCAGCACAAGGAGAAGATCAAGAAGCTGAAGGAAAATGTGGATGTGCTGACCCTGACGGCCACCCCTATCCCCAGAACCCTCCATATGAGTCTCATCGGCATCCGGGACATGAGTGTCCTGGAGGAGGCGCCGGAGGAGAGGATGCCCATCCAGACCTATGTCATGGAGTACAATGATGAGATGGTGCGGGAGGCTATTGAGAGAGAGTGCGCCCGCCAGGGGCAGGTGTACTATGTCTATAACCGGGTGGAGGACATTGCCGAGCTGACAGCCAGGATCCAGAGACTGGTGCCGGATGTGACCGTGGCCTTCGCCCACGGCCAGATGCGGGAGCACGAGCTGGAGAAGATCATGTACGCCTTCATCAACCGGGAGATAGACGTTCTTGTGTCCACCACCATCATTGAGACCGGGCTGGACATCCCCAATGTCAACACTATGATCATCCACGACGCGGACCGGCTGGGGCTCTCCCAGCTCTACCAGCTGAGGGGCCGGGTGGGCAGGTCCAGCCGGATGGCCTACGCCTTCCTCCTCTACCGGAAGGATAAGCTCCTCAAGGAGGTGGCGGAAAAGCGGCTCTCCGCCATCCGGGAGTTCACGGACCTTGGCTCCGGGTTCCGGATCGCCATGCGGGACCTGGAGATCCGGGGGGCCGGGAATCTTCTGGGGGCGGAGCAGCACGGTCACATGGAGGCGGTGGGATACGACCTCTACTGCAAGATGCTGAACGAGGCGGTGAAGCACCTCAAGGGAGAGACGGAGGAAGAGGAGACCTTCACCACTACCATCGACCTTGATGTGGACGCCTATATCCCGGACACCTACATTCCCAACGAGTACCAGAAGCTGGACGTGTACAAGCGGATCGCGGCCATCGAGAACGAGGAGGAGATGGAGGATATGCTGGAGGAGCTGATCGACCGGTTCGGGGACATCCCCCGCAAGGTCCAGCAGCTGCTCCACATCGCGGGGCTCAAGGCCCGGGCTCGCAGGGCCTACGTGACGGCCGTGGAGCAGAAGGGAAGCCAGTATGTGTTCACTATGTACGAGAGGGCAAAGGTCAATCCTTTGAAAATACCGGATATGCTCTCCTCCTACAGGGGAGACCTGGCCTTCCGGGCAGAGGAGCCGCCCAGCTTTGTGTATGAGAAAAAGGGCGGCAGCCGGAAGGCGAAGGAGGAGGACGCCCTGGAAGTGGTGAAAAAAGTGTTAATTTCTCTGGAGGGATTGCTTGAATAGACAAAAAAAGCTATAATGGGGAATAGGCACTTTAAAGGAGGATAAAAGCTATCATGAAAAAGAGAGCAGTCGTTTTGCTGCTGGCCGGCCTTCTGGCGGCGGGATCGCTGACCGGGTGCGGGAGCCTGGAGGACAGCGACGTAGTGGCAACTGTGAATGATACAGACATTACAGCGGGTGTGGCGAATTTCTATGCCAGATACACGCAGGCCCAGTACGAGACCTACTATGCGGGGTACATGGGGGACGACATGTGGTCCGGCGAGGGGGAAGAAGGAGAGACCTACCAGGATACGGTCAAGGACTCCATCCTTGAATCCCTGGAGAACATGTACCTCATGGAAGAGCACATGGACGAGTATGAGGTCTCTCTGAGCGATGAGGAGAAGAATTCCATCAAGGAGGCCGCCAGCCAGTTTGACGAGTCCAACGGCCTGGCGGAGAAGGAGAAGGTTTCCGGGACTACTGATACCGTGGAGCGGATCCTTGAGCTCCTGACAATCCAGAAGAAGGTGCAGGACGCCATAGAGGCGGGGGCCGACACGGAGGTTTCCGATGAAGAGGCAGCCCAGAAGAGCATGCAGTATGTGGTATTTCCCTTTTCCACCACGGATGAGGAGGGGAATTCTGTGGACCTGACGGACGAGGAGAAGGAAGCGCTGCGGGCGACAGCGGAGAGCTTTGCCGCAGGCGCTGCGGGTGCTGCTGACTTTGCGGCCTACGCCACAGAGCAGGGGCAGACCTCCCAGGATGCTACCTTTGACGGGGAGACATCCACGCTTCCTGCCCAGCTTGTGGAGGCGGCGGACGCCCTGGATGAGGGCGGGACCACCGGCCTTGTGGAGGGAGACAACGGTTACTACGTGGCCAGAGTCACCAGCCTTCTGGACCGGGAGGCCACGGATGCCAGGAAGCAGGAGATCATCTCTGAGAGGCAGCAGGACCTTCTGAATGAGACTCTCGACGGATGGCGGGAGGATGCGGACATCGAGGTCCACGAGAGAGTGTGGGACAAGATCGACTTCACCACCCTCACTGTCACCATGAAGCAGGAGGAGGCAGAACCCTACACGGATGAGGTCCAGACCGACGACCAGGTGGAGGACACGGGAGAGTAGGGAACGGCAGGACCTGGCGGATTGTATTGAAAAAAATACAAGAGACTCACTTGACAGATGACTTTCCTGTGCTTACAATTTGTAATTGTTAAGGCAAAGGTGTCACACATGAAAATGTGTGGCACCTTTTTTGCATCTGCATCATAGAAAGGAAGGCGTTATGTATGAAATTGAAGGATACCGGATTTACGGCAAAGGAACTGAAGGCTATGGTGAGGAAGTACATGGTGGAGACATACCCCAGATTTGACTTTGTGGCCGAGAGGGCGGAGGGAATGTACCTGTATGATGAGAAGGGGGAGGCCTATCTCGATTTCTACGGCGGCGTGGCGGTGAACAGCCCGGGCAACAGGAACGAGAGAGTGGTGGCTGCCATCAGGGAGCAGGCGGATGATATCATCCACACCTTCAATTATCCCTACACGATCCCCCAGGCGCTCCTGGCAAAAAAAATATGTGATACCATCGGCATGGACAAGATTTTTTACCAGAACTCCGGGACGGAGGCCAATGAGTGTATGATAAAGATGGCCAGAAAGTATGGAACCGACCATTATGGCCCAAAGAAGTATCAGATCATCACAGCGGAGCATGGATTCCACGGAAGGACATTTGGCTCCATGGCCGCCACAGGCCAGCCGGAGACAGCCATCCAGGAAGGATTCGGGTCCATGGTTCCCGGATTTGTCTATGCCAGGTTCAACGATCTGGAAGATTTTGCCTCCAAGATCACAGAAAATACGATCGCCATCATGATAGAGCCTGTACAGGGCGAGGGCGGCGTGCACCCGGCCACCCAGGAGTTCATGGAGGGGCTGAGGAAGCTCTGTGACGATAACCAGCTGCTGCTCCTCCTGGATGAGGTCCAGACAGGATGGGGAAGGACAGGAGCCCCCATGGCCTACATGGGATACGGTGTGAAGCCGGACGCCGTCTCCATGGCAAAGGCTATGGGGGGCGGGATGCCCATCGGAGCCTGCTGTGCCAGGAGAGAGGTGGCTGAGGCCCTGGGAAGCGGGACCCACGGTTCCACCTACGGTGGCAGTCCCATCGCCTGTGCTTCCGCCCTGGCATCCATCTCTGAGATCCTCGACAAGAACCTGTCTGAGAACGCGAAAGAGGTGGGCGGTTATCTGATGGAACAGCTTGCCACCCTGCCCCACGTCAAAGAGGTGAGAGGCCGCGGCCTGCTGGTGGGAGTTGAGTACGACATCCCTATCGCCATGGAGGTGAAGTGGGGCACATTCAAAAGACATGCGCTGATCACAGCCATCGGCGACAGCATCAACCGTATGATCCCGCCCCTGATCGCCACAAAGAAGGATGTGGACCTGCTTGTGGAGAGGATGCGGGGCGCTGTCTTGGAGGCGGCGACTGCAGTGCAGGCGGCCTAGCCCGCAGGGGACAGATTTTCAGGAGACAAAAAAGAGCTCCGGAGACACAGCTCCGGGAGCTCTTTTTGTCCTGTCCGGTCAAAATGGACGCGGCATATCCCTAAAACAGTTTTCCCACCAGGTCGCTGACCAGCTTTCCGTCCGCTTTCCCTTTCACCTTTGGCATCAGGGTCTTCATGATGCGGCCCTTGTCCTTTGCCGTGGGGGCGTCGATGCCCAGCTCGGCCAGAGTAGCCTGGATGACCTCCTGGATCTGTGCCTCGTCCATCATCTGAGGCGCGTACTGCTCCAGAACAGCCAGACGGTGATTGCACTCCTCGATGATCTCTGTGCGGTCCGGCGGAGTCATCTCCAGCGTCTCCTTAGTCTGTTTGATCTCCTTTAAGACAACCTGTGTCTCCTCCTCCTCGGTGAGGTCGGCCCTCTTGTCTATGGCTTTGTTCTTCAGCGCCGCAAGGAGCATGGATAAAGTCTCCTTTGTCTGCTTGTCCCCGGCCTTCATGGCCTGGACCATGGCGCTTCTCACTTCATCGATCTTGCTCATGTGTTCATTCCTCCTCTTGCTATCTTCCTATTATTATAGCGGAGAGGAGAGAAAATGAAAAGGATGTTATAAACTTTTTGTGAAATATAAAAATAAAATAATGCAGGATACCGCCAAATCTGGTAAAATAGCATTCAGATGCGTGCAGAGGGCGCGCGCCGGGGGAGGAGCATGTTCGGATATATCACTATTTGCAAACCGGAACTGAAGATCAAAGATTTTGAGAAGTACAAGGCCTGCTACTGCGGCCTGTGCCAGGAGCTGAAGGAGAGGTACGGCCTGGCGGGCCAGATGACCCTCACCTATGATATGACCTTTCTCATCCTGCTGCTCACCTCCCTCTACGAGCTCCGGACAGAGGAGGAGAGGCACCGGTGCAGGGTCCATCCGGCAAAGCGGCAGAGGATGCTGAGGAATTCACTGACCTCCTACGCGGCGGATATGAACCTGCTCCTTGCCTGGTATCATCTGAAGGATGACTGGGCGGACGAGAGGAAGGTGTCCAGCCTGGCGGCGGGGGGACTGCTGAAGAAGAAGGCGGAGAGGATCGCGGAAAGGTACCGGCGTCAGGCCAGAGTGTTCGAGGCGGCCCTGGGAGAGCTGTCCCGCCTTGAAAAAGAGGAGAGCACAGACATAGACAGGACGGCCGGATGCTTCGGCCGGCTCATGGAGGAGCTTTTCATATACAAAAAAGACGTCTGGGAGCCCACTCTGCGCCGGATCGGTTTTTTTATGGGCAAGTTCATCTACATCATGGATGCCTACGATGACCTGGAGGAGGACCTGAAAAAATGCTGCTACAATCCCTTGCGTGAGATGTATAAGAGAGAGGATTACGAGCAGAGAGTGGGAGATATCCTGTGTATGATGATGGGCGAGTGCAGTGCGGAGTTTGAAAAGCTGCCCTGTCTCGCGGATATAGACATTTTGAAAAATATTCTGTATGATGGAGTGTGGAACCGCTACCGGCTCATACAGAAGAAAAAACAGGAGGACAAAAAGGAAAATGAGTAAAAATCCTTATGACGTGCTGGGCGTCTCCCAGAACGCGTCGGATGATGAAGTGAAGAAAGCATACAGAGAGCTGAGCCGGAAGTATCATCCGGATGCCAATGTAGACAATCCGCTGGCAGACCTGGCTGAGGAAAAATTCAAGGAAATCCAGGAGGCCTACGATGAGATCATGCGGCAGCGCTCTCAGGGCGGCAGCTCCTACGGCGGCTCCCAGGGCGGCAGCAGGTCCTCCGCGGGCGGCGGATACGGGGGCTACGGCTACCAGGGCTACAGGCAGGCTTACGGGCAGCAGTCCGGGGACAGCCAGCAGGATGTGGAGATGCAGGCGGCCATCAACTTTATCAACAGCAGGCGCTATCAGGACGCCCTGAATGTGCTGAATCGGATGCAGAACCGCACCTCCATGTGGTACTACGCCAGCGCTTTCGCGAACGCGGGCCTGGGAAACAATGTGCTTGCCAGGGACCAGGCAGCCACGGCTGTGAACATGGAACCGAACAATGTACAGTACAGGCAGCTGCTCAATCAGATTGAATTTAACAGCCGCCGGTATCAGAACAACCCTTACGGGGGAGGCTATTACGGTTCAGGCGGAAGCTGCGGCACGGGAAATATGTGCTGTGACCTGTGTATCGCGGACCAGCTCTGTGAATGTATGGGAGGAGATCTTTGCGCATGCATGTAAAGTCAAGGCTGATGGCGTTCGGCGGACTCGCCCTCGCCCTCTGTATTCTTTTTATGGCGCTGGGAAGCATCTTTGAGACAGGGACCCTGTTCTTCCTGGCGGCGTCCTCCTTCTTTGTGGGGATCGTCATCCGGGAGTCGGGAATGAAGATGGGGCTGGCCTTCTATCTGGCGGCCGTCCTTCTGGGCTTTATCCTGGCCCCCAATAAATTTTATGTGATCACCTTTGGGGCGATGGGGCTCTACATCCTGGTCATCGAGGGGGTGTGGCGCCTTTTGGCGAAGAACCCTGGCAGGTTGCGCGGAAGAGGGCTGTTCTGGGGAGCCAAGTACCTGGTCTTCAATGTCATGTACATCCCTGCGGTGCTGCTCTTTCAGGAGCTCCTCTTTTCCAGGTCGCTGTCGCCGGCGGTCCTTGTGGGTGTCCTCGCGGCGGGGCAGGCTGGACTGTGGATCTACGACAACGCCTACGAATATACCCAGGCCCACATCTGGAGCAGGATGCGGGGCAGGCTGCTCCGGCTGGGAGAGTGAATGTGTATAAATTCCTCTGTCTTTACAGATACTACCATTATCTACAGCAAGAAGGATAAATGGATAGAATGTAAGATGGAGGAAATTTTTATATGAAGGCAACCGGGATTGTAAGAAGGATCGACGACCTGGGGAGGGTGGTGATCCCAAAGGAAATACGCAGGACGCTCCGGATAAGGGAGGGGGACCCGCTGGAGATATTCACGGACCGGGAGGGGGAGATCATCCTGAAGAAGTATTCTCCCATTGGCGAGCTGTCCGCCTTTGCCAGGCAGTATGCGGACAGCCTGTCCCAGACGGCAGGGTGCCTGGTGTGTATCTGCGATATGGACCAGATCGTGGCCGCGGCGGGCAGCGGTAAAAAGGATTTCCAGGAGAAATATATCGCCCGGCCCCTGGAGAAGGCACTGGAGGAGAGAAAGGACATCCTGGCCTCAGAGGGAGAGAAAAGGTTCATCCGGGTCACCGGGGAGGAGGATGACGGCTGTACCCAGCAGGTCATCTGCCCTATCCTGTGCGAGGGAGATGTGATAGGAGGGGTCATGATCCTGGGGAAGGATGAGAAGCGGAAGCTGGGGGAGACAGAGCTGAAGCTCGCCTCCTGCGCGGCCGGGTTTCTCGGCAGACAGATGGAGCAGTAGAAAAATCCGTATGGGACTCATAATCGGTCCGGGCATTTCATATCCATTAGATAGGAAATAACTGGACAAGGAGAAAGAGAATATGGATAAAAAAGCCGGAAAAGAAACAAAGATACTCTGGGTCCTCAAGGCGCTGCTGCTGTCCTATGTGGTGACGGGGGCTCTCCTCCTTCTGCTGGCGCTCCTTCTGTACAGGCTGCAGCTTGACGAGCAGGCGGTGTCAGCGGGGATCGTGGCTGTCTACATTGCCGCAACCCTGATCGGCGGTCTTGCGGCGGGAAAGATGGCAAGGTCGAGAAGGTTTCTCTGGGGGCTTGCGACGGGGATATTGTATTTTGTGCTCCTCATCCTCATCACCCTGGGCGTGTACCGGACCCTGGATGGCAGCGGCATCCACATGGCCACTACCTTTGTCCTGTGCGCGGGGGGCGGCATGGTCGGCGGCATGATCTCCTGACCGCACAAAAGACGAAAAAATGCTTCCAAAACAGAGAGCCTTGTGCTATAATATCAGAAGTCAAAGATGCGAAGGAGGGTGTACAAGATGAAACATGTAAAGACATTAAATACACAGACATTGACAAATACAATGAAAAAAGGCGGCTGCGGAGAATGTCAGACATCCTGCCAGTCAGCTTGCAAGACTTCCTGCACAGTTGGAAACCAGACCTGCGAGCAGAAGAAATAGTCGGTTAGAAGTAAAAAGTATCTATGAAGGGGGCAGCGGCTTTCGGCCGCTGTTTCTTGTGGTATAGGAAAAATAAAGACAGAAAGGGGTATCTGAAGTGATACATCAGTACCAGAATAATGGATACAGCATTGTCCTGGATGTGAACAGCGGCGCCGTCCACGTGGTGGATGAGCTCTGCTACGCTGCCATCGCCCAGCTGGCGGCTGGGGAGGAGCCGGATCTGGCCGCCCTGGAAAAGCCGGAGACGCTGGAGAAACTCCAGGCCGCACTCGGAGACAGATATGAGTCCGGTCAGATCCGGGAGGCCTGGGAGGACATTAAGGAGCTGACCCGGGAGGGAAGGCTCTTTACCAGAGACGTTTTTGAGCCCATGATCGACCAGGTGAAGCAGAGGAAGACCGTGGTCAAGGCACTGTGCCTCCACATTGCCCACGACTGCAACCTGGCGTGCAAATACTGCTTTGCGGAGGAGGGGGAGTACCACGGACGGCGGGCCCTCATGAGCTATGAGGTGGGAAAGAAGGCCCTGGATTTCCTCATCGCCTCCTCCGGAAACAGGAGGAACCTGGAGGTGGATTTCTTCGGCGGTGAGCCGCTCATGAACTGGCAGGTGGTCAAAGACCTGGTGGCCTACGGCCGGCAGCAGGAGAAGCTGCACGACAAGCACTTCCGCTTTACCGTGACCACCAACGGAGTGCTCTTAAATGACGAGATACAGGAATTCATCAACCAGGAGATGGACAATGTGGTCCTCAGCCTGGACGGGCGCAGAGAGGTGAACGACGCCATGCGTCCCTTCCGGAATGGCAAAGGCAGCTATGACCTCATTGTCCCCAAGTTCCAGAAGCTGGCGGACAGCAGGAACCAGGAGCGGTACTATGTCCGGGGAACCTTCACAAGGAACAATCTGGATTTCTCCAACGATGTGCTGCACTTTGCGGACCTTGGCTTCAAGCAGATGTCCATTGAGCCGGTAGTGGGAGACGAGTCCGACCCCTATGCCATCCGGGAGGAGGATATCCCGAAGATATGCGAGGAGTACGACCGCCTGGCAAAGCTCATGATCGAGAGGGAAAGAGAGGGGGAGGGCTTTAATTTCTTCCACTTTATGATCGACCTGGAGGGAGGACCCTGCGTGTCCAAGCGGCTGTCTGGCTGCGGCTCCGGAACGGAGTACCTGGCCGTGACGCCCTGGGGGGACCTCTATCCCTGTCATCAGTTTGTCGGCCGGGAGGAGTTCCTCATGGGGAACGTGGACGAGGGCATCACGCACCCGGAGATCGCGGACGAGTTCCGGGGATGCAGCGTGTACTCAAAGGAGAAGTGCAGGAGCTGCTTTGCCAAATTCTACTGCAGCGGCGGATGCATGGCCAACGCCTACAATTTCCACGGCACCATCCACGAGGCCTACGACATCGGATGTGAGATGCAGCGCAAGAGAGTGGAGTGCGCCATCATGATGAAGGCGGCCCTGGCGGATGCGTCCGACGAGGCATAAGACGTAATAATAAAGAAAAGAGGATACAGATCATGAACAAGAAAAAAGGCATACTGAGCCTGATACTGACAGCCGTACTGATCATACTTCTCGCCTATACCTGTATCGCAGGCTTTGGCCCTACAGGCACAGGAGCTTCCAGAAATATCAAGCTGGGCCTGGACCTGGCCGGCGGTGTCAGTATCACTTACCAGGTAAAGGATGAAAATCCCACGGATGAGCAGATGAGCGACACCATCTACAAGCTCCAGCGCCGTGTGGAGCAGTACAGCACGGAGGCCACTGTGTACCAGGAGGGGGACGACCGCATCAGCATCGAGATCCCCGGCGTGACAGACGCCAACGCCATCCTGGAGGAGCTGGGACAGCCGGGAAACCTGGAGTTCCAGACATCTGACGGTGAGACGGTCCTGACAGGCTCTGACGTGGCCACCGCCTCTGCCAGATCCGGACAGGATGACATGGGAAACACAGAGTACACGGTGGAGCTGGACCTGACGGACGAGGGAGCCCAGAAGTTCGCAGAGGCCACAGAGGCCAACGTGGGAAACCAGATTTCCATCATCTATGACGGCGAGACCATCAGCAGCCCGGTGGTCAACGAGGCCATCACCGGCGGACAGGCTTATATCACCGGAAACTTTACATACGAGGAAGCGGAAAACCTGGCCTCCACCATCCGCATCGGCGGCCTGCAGCTGCAGCTGGAGGAGCTGCGCTCCAATGTGGTGGGAGCGCAGCTTGGGGAGCAGGCAGTCACCACCAGCGTCCGGGCGGGAGCTGTGGGACTGGCCCTGGTGTTCGTGTTCATGTGCTTTGTGTATCTGCTCCCGGGTCTTGCATCCAGTCTGGCCCTGCTGATCTACACGGGCATCGTTCTGGTGATACTGAATGCCTTTAACGTCACCCTGACTCTGCCGGGTATCGCAGGTATCATCCTGGGTATCGGAATGGCGGTGGATGCAAATGTCATCATCTTCGCCCGCGTGAAGGAGGAGATGACAAAGGGCAAGAGCGTGCGGAACTCTCTGAAGGCAGGCTTCCACAAGGCTATGTCCGCCATTGTGGACGGCAATGTGACCACTCTGATCGCGGCGGCTGTGCTCTGGTTCAGAGGGAGCGGGAGCGTCAAGGGCTTTGCCCAGACACTGGCCATCGGTATCCTCGTGTCCATGTTCACAGCCCTTGTCATCACCCGCATGATCGTGTACGCCTTCTACGCAGTGGGCATCCGCAGCGAGAAGCTGTACTACCGGCCGAGAAAGGCGAGAGAACCCATCAACTTTGTGGGAAGGAAGTCGATCTTCTTTGCCATCTCCCTGCTCCTTATCGTGGCAGGCTTTGGCGTTGCCGGCTACAATGCGGCGAGAGGGAACGGAGCTATGAACTACAGCCTGGAATTCCAGGGCGGAACCTCTACCAATGTGACCTTCAATGAGGACTACACCATCGATGAGATTGACGCCCAGATCATCCCCGTGGTGGAGGAAGCCACAGGAGACCACAATGTACAGGCTCAGAAGGTGGAGGGAAGCAGCCAGATCATCTTCAAGACCTCCACCCTGGACCTTGACACCCGCGAGGCCCTCAACCAGGCCATGGTGGACAACTTCCAGGTGGACGACTCGCTGATCACATTTGAGAACATCAGCTCCACGGTCAGCAGTGAGATGAGGTCCGACGCCATCGTGGCTGTAGTCATCGCCACGGTGCTCATGCTCCTCTACATCTGGTTCCGGTTCAAGGACATCCGCTTTGCCACAAGCGCGGTCCTGGCTCTGCTCCACGATGTGCTGATCGTGGCCCTGTTCTACGCCGTGGCGAGGATTTCCGTGGGAAATACATTTATCGCGTGTATCCTGACCATCTTCGGTTACTCCATCAACGCCACTATCGTTATCTTTGACCGTATCCGTGAGGAGCTGAAGCTGGCGCCGAAGAACGAGGACCTGGTATACATCGTAAACAAGAGTATCACACAGACCCTGACGAGAAGTATCTACACGTCCCTGACGACCTTTATCACCATTGCGGTGCTCTTCGTCATGGGTGTGAGCTCCATCCGGGAATTCGCCCTGCCGCTGATGGTGGGGGTTGTGTGCGGCGCTTACTCTTCCGTATGTATCACGGGTTCCCTCTGGTATGTCATGAGGACAAAGCTCGGAGGAAAGAAGAAAGAGGCGGAGAGATCCGGAAAGAAGAAAAAATAGGTAAGAGAAGATACAGTAAGGGGTGTGCGGGCGACTGCACGCCCCTTTTTGAACCCTTCTCCCCGGAGGCTGTCTGACGGCCGCAGGGGGAGGCGGAAAGCGAGCGAAGGAGAGAAGAAGTATGAAGGAACGCTGGGTTTTGCTGAGGAAAGGAGCGGACTTTGCGGGGATAGGGGAGAGGTTCCACATCAGTCCCCGGCTTGCCTGTCTGATCCGCAACAGGGATATCACAGGGGATAAAAATATCGAGAGCTACCTCTACGGCACTATCGCTGACCTGGAGGACGGCATGCTGATGCGGGATATGGACCGGGCCGTGGAGATCCTGATGGAGAAGGTGCGGGAGGGGGCCGGCATCCGGGTCATCGGGGACTATGACATTGACGGTGTCTGCGCTACCTATATCCTGCTGGAGGGGCTGAAGGGTCTGGGGGCTGTGGTGGACACGGATATCCCGGATCGGATCGCAGACGGGTACGGCCTGAACAGACATCTCATCGACCGGGCCTTTGAGGCGGGGACAGACACCATCGTGACCTGCGACAATGGCATTGCGGCCGCGGAGGAGATTGCTTTTGCAAGAGAGCTGGGGATGACCGTGGTGGTGACAGACCACCATGAGGTCCCTTTTGACGAGGTGGATGGGGGGAAGCGGTATCGCCTTCCTCCGGCGGATGCGGTGGTGGACCCGAAGCGGGCGGACTGCCCCTACCCTTTCAAGGGACTGTGCGGCGCTGCTGTAGCTTACAAGCTGATGGAGGCCCTCTACGAGTCCATGGGCAGGGACTCCTCGGACATCGACTATCTCATGGAGGAGGTGGCATTTGCCACGGTGGGGGATGTGATGGACCTGACAGGGGAGAACCGGATCTTTGTCCGGCAGGGGCTGGAGATGCTCCAGTCCACGACAAATCCGGGGCTGCGCGCGCTCATGGAGTGCACGGGCATTGACCGGAAGTCCGTAGGAACCTATCACATCGGCTTTGTCCTGGGCCCCTGCCTCAATGCCAGCGGCAGGCTGGATACAGCCAAGAGGGCCCTCTCGCTGCTGGCGGCAGAGTCAAAGAAGGAGGCGGACCTGCTGGCCGGGGACCTGAAGGCCCTGAACGACAGCCGCAAGGAGATGACGGAGGAGGCGGTGCGGGAGGCTGTGGAGCAGGTGGAGAACACAGCCTCCGGCCGCCAGCGGGTGTTGGTCCTCTATCTTCCGGGCTGCCACGAGAGCCTGGCCGGCATTGTGGCGGGCAGGGTGCGGGAGCGGTACTGCCGGCCGGCCTTTGTCATCACGGACAGCGGTGAGGAGGGGCTGGCCAAGGGCTCCGGCCGGTCCATCGAGGCCTACCACATGTACGAGGAGCTGAACAAGTGCCGGGACCTGTTCGTGAGGTTCGGAGGCCACAGGCTGGCCGCAGGTCTCACCCTGGAGAAGAAGAACATCGAGAAGTTCCGTCAGGATATCAATGCGGTCTGCACGCTGACTGAGACGGACATGACGGAGAAGGTGTCCATTGACATGCAGATGCCCTTCTCCTGCGTGACGGAGGAGCTGCTGGAGGAGCTAAAGCTTTTGGAGCCCTTTGGAAAGGGAAATACGAAGCCTGTGTTCGCAGAGAAAAATGTCTCCGTTGTCTCCTGCCGCCTCATCGGAAAAAACAGAAACATGCTGAGATTCCGGCTCCGGGACGGGGGCGGCACGGACATGGATGCCGTGTATTTCGGGGACGCCGGGGAATTCCTCGAGGAGGTGGAGGCAAAGTACGGCCGGGCCGTGAGAGAAGGCTTTTTTGAGGGGGGATACCGCCGGATCCGCCTTTCTGTGACCTATTACCCGGGAGTGAACGAGTATATGGGGCGAAAAACCATGCAGATTGTCATGACTCACTATCAAATTGTTTGAAAAAGCAGAAAATAGATGATATACTAAAGAATGACATTTTATCGACAGTTGGTCTGAAGGAGGCAGTTTAGATGAAGCCAATAGAAGAATACGTGGTCAGTATACCGGATTTTCCCGAGCAGGGGGTCGTTTTCAGAGATGTGACCAGCGTACTCCAGGATGCGGAGGGTCTGCATTTAGCCATTGACCTGATGCAGGAGAAGCTGGGGGGGATAGAGTTTGACGTGGTGGCAGGGCCTGAGTCCAGGGGATTTATTTTCGGGGTGCCCATTGCCTACAATCTGCGGAAGCCTTTTGTGCCGGTGCGAAAGAAGGGCAAGCTTCCCCGGGAGACCGTATCCATCGAGTACGAGCTGGAGTACGGGACTGCCTCCCTTGAGATGCACAAGGACTCTATAAAGCCCGGGCAGAAGGTAGTCATCATCGACGACCTGATCGCCACCGGAGGGACCACGGAGGCTATCATCAAGCTGATCGAGGGGATGGGCGGCGAAGTCGTAAGGATCATTTTCCTCATGGAGCTTGCCGGCCTCAAGGGCCGGGAGAGGCTGAAGGACTATGACCTGGACGCTGTGATCACCTACCCCGGAAACTGACAGGCTGCAGGAACAGGCAGACAGAGCGGGGAATAACCTGGAAAAGGAGGAGGGAACTGATATGGCAGTTATGACCTATGAATCGGACAATAAAAACCGTATTGCGCCCGAATCTATCATGGAAAATCAGATGCTTGGGCTTGAGATCGTGGACGGGCACGCGGTGAAATCCCCGGAGGATTACCAGGACCCGGAGCAGCTCTACCAGATGCTTATCGCCCGCATCCGCAAATATCATCCTTCCACGGATGTCTCCATGATAGAGAAGGCGTTTGATCTGGCAAAGGAAGCTCATAACGGACAGTGCAGGAAATCCGGTGAGCCCTATATCATACATCCCCTCTGGGTGGCCATTATCCTGGCGGACCTGGAGATGGATAAGGAGACCATTGTGGCGGGGATGCTCCACGACGTGGTGGAGGATACTGCCGTGACGGACGAGCAGATCCGGCAGGAGTTCGGCGAGGAGGTGGCCCTCCTGGTGGATGGCGTCACCAAGCTGGGACAGCTGTCCTACTCCTCGGATAAGCTGGAGGTGCAGGCAGAAAATCTGCGCAAGATGTTCCTGGCCATGGCAAAGGACATCCGTGTCATCATCATCAAGCTCGCGGACCGGCTGCACAATATGCGGACCCTCCAGTTCATGCGCCCGGAGAAGCAGAAGGAGAAGGCAAGGGAGACCATGGACATCTATGCGCCCATTGCCCAGCGGCTCGGTATCTCCAAGATAAAGACGGAGCTGGATGACCTGGCGCTCAAGTACTCCCAGCCGGATGTATTCTATGACCTGGTGGACCAGATAAACGCCAGGAAGACGGAGAGGGAGGAGTTTGTCCAGCAGATCGTGGAGGAGGTCTCCCGGCACATCAAAAATGCGGGCATCCGTGCCGAGGTGAACGGACGGGTGAAGCATTTCTTCAGTATATATAAGAAGATGGTGAACCAGGATAAGACCGTGGACCAGATCTACGACCTCTTTGCGGTGCGCATCATTGTGGATTCTGTGAAGGACTGCTATGCGGCCCTGGGAGTGATCCACGAGATGTACACACCCATCCCCGGCAGGTTCAAGGACTACATCGCTATGCCGAAGGCCAACATGTACCAGTCCCTCCACACCACCCTCATGAGCTCCGTAGGGCAGCCCTTTGAGATACAGATCCGTACCCAGGAGATGCACAAGACGGCTGAGTACGGTATCGCCGCCCACTGGAAGTACAAGGAGTCCAATGACGGGAAGAAGAATGTGAAGGCCCAGGAGGAGGAGAAGCTGAACTGGCTGCGCCAGATCCTGGAGTGGCAGAGAGACATGTCGGACAACAGGGAATTCCTCAGCATGCTCAAGGGCGACCTGGATCTCTTTGCGGAGGATGTCTACTGTTTTACGCCGGGCGGAGATGTGAAGAGCCTGCCAAACGGCTCTACGCCGGTGGACTTTGCCTACGCCATCCACAGTGCGGTGGGAAATAAGATGGTGGGGGCCAGGGTCAATGGCAAGCTGGTGAATATCGACTATAAGATACAGAACGGTGACAGGATAGAGATACTCACCTCCCAGAATTCCAGGGGCCCCAGCAGGGACTGGCTGAACATTGTCAAGAGCACCCAGGCCAAGAACAAGATCAACCAGTGGTTTAAGAAGGAGTTCAAGGAGGACAATATCGTCCGGGGCAAGGAGCTTATTGCCAGCTACTGCAAGACGAAGTCTATCAACCTGGCCAATATCGTGAAGCCCAAGTACCAGGAAGTTGTCCAGAAGAAGTACGGCTTCCGGGACTGGGATTCCGTTCTGGCAGCCATCGGCCACGGGGGCCTGAAGGAGGGCCAGGTGGTGAACCGGCTCATGGAGGAGTACAGCAAGGAGCACAAGCAGGAGCTCACTGACGAGGTGGTGCTGGAGAAGGTGGCCGAGGCCTCCAGGAACAAGGTGCACATTGCCAAGTCAAAGAGCGGCATCGTGGTGAAGGGCATTGACGACATGGCAGTCCGCTTCTCCAGGTGCTGTAATCCAGTGCCGGGAGATGAGATCGTTGGTTTTGTCACCAGGGGAAGAGGGCTCTCCATCCACAGGACGGACTGCGTCAATATGCTCCATCTGACGGATGCGGAGCGGGCCCGCCTCATCGACGTGGAGTGGGAGAGCGAGGTGGCCGAGGAAGAGGGCGGCCAGTATCTTGCGGAGATCAAGATGTACGCCTATGACCGGCAGGGACTCCTCATGGAGATTTCCAAGATATTTACCGAGGCAAAGCTGGATGTGAAGTCCCTGAACGTGCGCACCAGCAAGAAGGGGACTGCCACCATCGAGGCGGGCTTCATCGTCCACGGCAGGGAGGAGCTGGCTGATGTGTCCAAAAAACTGCGGCAGCTGGACGGTATCATCGATATCGAGCGCGCCGCAGGCTAGAAAAACGCTGTAATGGTTGAGAGGTAAAGACGCGATATGAAAATAGAAAAATTTGTCACAGGCATCATCAGCACAAACTGCTATCTTGCCATCAATGAGGAGACAAAACAGACCGTTGTCATCGACCCGGCGGCCTGCCCATCCTATCTGATGGGGCATATAAAAAGTGAAGGGCTTCAGGTGGAGGCCATCCTCCTGACTCACGGACATTTTGACCATATCATGGGGATAGATGGGTTCCGGGAGGAATTCCCCGTCCCGGTGTATGTGCATGAGGGGGACAAGGAGACCCTTCTGGACCCGGCCCTGAACTTGTCGATCAGCTACACGAGCGGCTACACCTTTGACGGGGCGGATTTCATTCGTGATGGACAGAGGCTGGAGCTGGCGGGATTTTCCTTCCGGGTCATCCACACGCCCGGGCACACGCCCGGCGGAGTCTGCTACTATGTGGAGAGTGAGGGCGTGCTGTTCAGCGGCGACACCCTTTTCCAGAACTCAGTGGGACGCACGGATTTCCCGAACAGCAGCACCTCAGACCTCATTCGCTCCCTTCGGGAGAAGGTCATGCAGCTCCCGGACGATGTGAAGGTGTATCCAGGACATATGGGGGAGACGACCATCGGGCACGAGAGGAAAAATAATCCGTTCATTTAACACAATTTTGCGCAATTCCGGACGTAATACTTTTAAAAAGTATTACGTCCGGAATTGCGTCAACCCCTGCGGTATTGTGCGTCGTGTTTGGAACAATAGCTACAATAGGAAGGATGGACATACAACATCATGATTTTTTTGAGCTGTAGCAGCGATATGTATACATACAACACCTATCACCTTGCAAAAGCATTTTTCCCGGAGGAGGAAATGCAACAAAATGTGTCAGAGGAGATGGAGGATGTCTTCCGGTTGACCTTCCCTGACGGTCGGGTGTTTGCGGTAAAAGCGGGAGATATCCCGGAGGGAACGGACCGGAGCAGAAAGAAATATGCAGTGGATGCGGCCCTCTATAAGGCCTGCCGGGAGTATACGGGAAGGGACCTTGCCTGGGGTATCCTGACTGGGGTGCGCCCCACAAAGATCGCTATGCAGAAGCTGGAGCAGGGGATGGATGAGGACTCCTTTGTGCGGTGGTTCCAGGAGGATTCTTTTGTGAGCCGGGGGAAGGCTGTCCTGGCCTGGCAGGTTGCCGGGAGGGAGAAAAAGATCCTGGAACAGCTGGATTACCGGGATGGCTACAGCCTCTATGTGGGCATTCCCTTCTGCCCCTCTGTGTGCAGCTACTGTTCCTTCAGCTCCGGACCTATTGACTATTGGAGGGACTCTGTGGAGGACTATCTTAAAGCCCTGATGAAAGAGCTCTCCTGGATCGGGGAGAGGGCTGCGGAGAGGGGGAAAAGGCTGAACACCATTTACATCGGCGGAGGCACCCCCACCACCCTTGAAGAGGGCCAGCTGGAGAGGCTTCTCTCCCACATAGACCGCTGCTTTTCCCGGGAGTCTCTTCTTGAGTACACTGTGGAGGCGGGGCGGCCGGACAGCATTACGGAGGGCAAGCTGAAGGCCCTCAAGGGGCACGGGATCACACGCATCTCCATCAATCCCCAGACCATGCAGCAGAGGACCCTGGATCTCATCGGAAGGGGCCACACCGCGGAGGAGATAGAGGACAGCTTCCATATGGCAAGGAGCCTGGGCTTTGACAACATCAACATGGACCTCATTGCCGGGCTTCCCAAAGAGACCGCCGCCGACATGGCGGACACTCTGGAGAAGATAGGGGCCCTGGGGCCGGACAGCCTCACAGTCCACTCCCTCGCCATCAAGCGGGCAGCAAAAATGGGGCAGGAGAAGAGCTCCACAGGCAGCATCGCGGCTCTGGCCGGTGACCCGGCGGTGATGGCCAGGGAGCTCTCGGCCATGATAGAGGAGGCGTACAGGGCGGCGGAGAGTATGGGGCTTTCCCCATATTACCTGTACCGGCAGAAGAACATTGCCGGCAATTTTGAAAATGTTGGCTTTGCAAAGGTTGACAAAGCAGGAATTTACAATATACTTATTATGGAAGAAAAGCAGTCCATCATTGCTGCCGGGGCAGGATCCTCCACAAAGATCCTGCTGGATGAGCCCATCCTTGTTCCGGGCAGCAGACATGGAAGAAAGACAACGCTTGTGCGGGTGGAGAATGTGAAGAACATCCGGGAGTACATCGCCCGCATTGATGAAATGATAAATCGAAAAGGAGAATGGTTATGGCGCTGAAGAAAAAGCCGGTCACGGGCATGAAGGACATCCTGCCCCGTGAAATGGAAATCAGGGACTATGTGATCCAGATGATCAAAGACACCTACAAGACCTATGGATTTATGTCCATGGAGACCCCCTGTGTGGAGCATATCGAGAACCTCTGCAGCAAGCAGGGAGGGGACAACGAAAAGCTGATCTTCAAGATCCTGAAAAGAGGAGAGAAGCTGAAGATAAAGGAAGCCCAGGAGGAGATGGATGTGGTGGACGGAGGTCTGCGCTACGACCTGACAGTCCCTCTTGCCCGGTACTATTCCAATCACTCCAACGAGCTCCCGTCCCCCTTCAAGGCTCTGCAGATCGGAAATGTATGGCGGGCTGACCGCCCCCAGAAGGGACGCTTCCGCCAGTTCGTGCAGTGCGATATCGATATCCTCGGGGAGGCCGGCAACCTGGCTGAGATCGAGCTCATCCTTGCAACCACGGCCATGCTTGGAAAGATGGGCTTTGAAAATTTCACAGTCTGCATCAATGACCGGAATATCCTAAAGGCCATGGCAGCTTACAGTGGCTTCGCCGAGAAGGATTACGACGAGGTCTTCATCATCCTGGACAAGATGGACAAAATAGGTCCCGAGGCAGTGGGACAGGAGCTGATGGAGCTGGGCTATACAAAGGAAAATGTGGACACCTACCTGGGGCTCTTTGACGAGACGCCCGGGGATGTCAGCGGTATCCGTTTCCTGAAGGAGAAGCTGGGCGGCTACCTGAGCGATGAGACGGCAGAGAGCATGGAGATGATCATGTCCAGCGTGGAGTCTGCACGGGAGGCGGAGTTTAAGATCCGCTTCACGCCTACTATGGTGCGTGGACAGTCCTACTACACAGGCACCATCTTCGAGGTGGTCATGGACGACTTCGGCGGTTCCGTGGCAGGCGGAGGCCGTTACGACAGGATGATCGGGAAATTTACAGGGCAGGATACACCGGCCTGCGGATTTTCCATCGGATTTGAGCGCATCGTCATGCTACTCCTTGAGAACGGCTACCAGGTTCCTTCAAAAGGAGAGAAAAAGGCATATCTCATGGAGAAGAACATGCCGAAAGAAGGCGTGCTCAAGGTGCTGTCCAAGGCAAAAGAGGACAGGAAGGCCGGAAAGCAGGTGCTGGTGGCCAACATGAAGAAAAATAAAAAGTTCCAGAAGGAGCAGCTCATGGAAGAGGGCTACGGTACTATCGTGGACTGCTATGCGGACTCAGTGGAGAAGCTGTAGACGAAGAAATGTGCAGGAATAAATAAAAAGGAGAAGAGAGAAAATGGCAGAGTCAATGCAGGGCTTAAAGAGGACCCACCGCTGCGGTGAGCTGTCTGCCGCCAATATTGGCGAGACAGTCACTGTCATGGGCTGGGTGCAGAAGAACAGGAACAAGGGAGGTCTCGACTTTGTGGATGTGAGAGACCGCTCTGGTATCATACAGGCCGTGTTCGAGGAGGGCAAGACAGACAGCGCTCTTCTTGAGAAGGCGACAAGGCTCCGGGCGGAGTATGTGGTGGCCGTCGTGGGAAAGGTGGAGAGGCGCCAGGGAGCTGTCAACACCAATATTTCCACCGGTGAGATCGAGATCATCCCGGAGGAGCTGCGGGTGCTGTCCGAGGCAGAGACCCCTCCGTTCCAGGTGGAGGAGAACTCGAAGACAAAGGAGGAGGTGCGCCTGAAATACCGCTATCTGGACCTGCGCAGGCCGGATATGCAGCGAAACCTTCTCATGAGGAGCCGGGTGGCCACGCTGACCCGCCAGTTCCTCGCGGATGAAGGTTTCCTTGAGATCGAGACACCGGTGCTGGTGGGGAGTACACCGGAGGGGGCCAGGGACTATCTTGTGCCCAGCCGTATCCACCACGGGCATTTCTATGCGCTGCCCCAGTCTCCCCAGCTCTTCAAACAGCTCCTCATGTGCTCCGGCTGTGACCGCTATTTCCAGCTGGCAAAATGCTTCCGGGACGAGGACCTGCGGGCTGACCGTCAGCCGGAGTTCACACAGATCGACATGGAGCTCTCCTTCGTGGATGTGGATGACGTCATCGATGTAAATGAGCGCCTTCTGGAAAAGCTGTTCCGGGAGATCCTCGGCGTGGAGGTTTCCCTTCCGATCCCCAGGATGACCTGGCAGGAGGCTATGGACCGCTATGGCTCGGACAAGCCGGATATCCGCTTCGGCATGGAGCTGCATGACGTGACAGAGACGGTAAAGGACAGCGAGTTTGCCGTGTTTAAGGGAGCGATCGAGAGCGGCGGCACGGTCCGGGGTATCAACGCCAAGGGACAGGGTGGCCTGCCGAGAAAGAAGATCGACAAGCTGGTATCTTTTGCAAAGGATTTCGGCGCCAAGGGACTTGCCTACATCGCCATCCAGGAGGATGGGACTGTGAAATCCTCCTTCGCCAAATTCATGACAGAGGAGGAGATGCAGGCACTCATCGGGGCTATGGAAGGAGAAAGCGGAGACCTGCTCCTCTTTGCGGCTGATAAAAACAAGGTTGTCTGGGATGTGCTGGGCAATCTGAGGCTGGAGCTGGCCCGCCAGATGGAGCTGCTGGACAAGAATGAGTACAAGTTCATCTGGATCACAGAGTTCCCCCTCCTTGAGTGGAGCGAGGAGGAGAACCGCTTCACAGCAATGCACCACCCATTTACCATGCCTATGGAGGAGGACCTCCAGTATATTGACAGCGACCCCGGCAGAGTGCGGGCAAAGGCCTACGACATTGTGCTGAATGGAAATGAGATCGGCGGCGGAAGCGTCCGTATCTTTAACCCGGAGATACAGAGCAAGATGTTTGAGGTGCTTGGCTTCACACCGGAGAGGGCACAGGAGCAGTTCGGCTTCCTCCTGACCGCCTTCAAGTACGGCGTCCCGCCCCATGCAGGGCTGGCTTACGGTCTGGACCGCCTTGTCATGCTCATGGCAAAGCAGGACAGCATCCGTGATGTGATCGCCTTCCCGAAGGTGAAGGATGCTTCGGACCTCATGACAGAGGCCCCCACGCCGGTGGACCAGAAGCAGCTGGATGAGCTTGGTCTGGCTGTTGTGGAAGAGGAAGAGGGCCAGTAGACTGACAGCTGGATGATAGAAGCTATGGAATAAAAGGGACATCTCCTGACGGGGGATGTCTCTTTTGTACATATGAAGCTCCCCGCTCGTAGCCCGGCTCCGGCCTGCGAGGACAATTTATCAGAAAAGCATCTGGATATAAAAGCGTTTATATGTTATGATCCGTTTACAGTGGCAGAGAAGAGGGGACTTGAACCAACACAGCGCCAAAAGAAAAGCGCTGAAGCCAGTGCAAATACCAGCTTCAACGCTTCCTGAAAAGAGAGCGACAGACGGGGCTCGAACCCGCGACCCCGACCTTGGCAAGGTCGTACTCTACCAACTGAGCCACTGTCGCATTTGTTTTTGCGTTCCTCAGAACAAAAAATAATATACTATATGAGAGAAGAAATGTCAATACTTTTTTTGAAAATCAGACAACCGAAAATCAGCTTCGGCTGCATGCTGTTTTTCTGCGCGAGCATGGGAGGAGAGGAGTGCTTATGATCTATATTACGGGAGATACTCATGGTGACTGGATGAGCAGATTGAATACAAATGCTTTCCCGGAACAAAAGAGTATGACGAAACAGGACTATGTGATCATCTGCGGGGATTTCGGGATTTGGAATGACACAAAGCAGGAAAAACATAATCTGGACCTTCGGCGGCGCAGGCAGCCATGACATCCGAGACGGCATTTTAGAAAAGGATGACCCCAGGGTCAAGAAATGGAGATATGATCATGAAAAGATGTTCAGGATAAACCATATGTCCTGGTGGAAGGAAGGATTGCCATCTGAAGACGAAATGGAAGAAGGGCGCAGGAATTTAGCAAGTACAGAAAATAAGGTGGACTTTATCGTGACTCATTGCGGTGCTGCCAGCAGTATATTATTGTATTCTCTGGGTGGATATAAACCGGATATCCTTAAAAAGTGGTTTATGGGGCACTACCACGATAACTATGCCGTTAATGATAAAGAAATCATCATATATGAACAGATTGTCAGGATCGCGTAAAAGTGAGTGTTTAAAAAGCAGTCATCAGCCATTCTCCGCAAGATCGGTCGATGGCTTTTTGCGAAAACCAAAAAAAGAAAAGCGTTGGAACCGGCATAAATATCAGGCTTCAACGCTTTTGGATGAGAGCGACAGACGGGGCTCGAACCCGCGACCCCGACCTTGGCAAGGTCGTACTCTACCAACTGAGCCACTGTCGCATTTCTCTGAGTTGTTTTCTCAGAACAAAAAATAATATACTATACATTTGAAGGAATGTCAACAACATTTTAAAAAAAATTTTTTTCTGGAGACAACGGACAGATTATGATATACTTTACCCCATGATACAGAAGAAAGGAGAGAAGGCATGGAGACACAAAAGACGATCAGGGCGGCGCTCCTTGGGTGCGGGACAGTAGGGGGCGGCGTGTACAAACTCCTTAACAGAAGAAAAGAGGAACTTGCGGACAAGACGGGCGCCTCTCTCGAGATAAGCGCTGTGCTTGTCCACAATATCAATAAAAGGCGGGAGGGTGTGGACCCTTCACTGCTGACGGATGACTTTGAGAGGATCGCGGGCGACCCGTCTATTGACATCGTGATAGAGGTCATGGGAGGCATAGAGCCGGCCAGGACTATGATCCTGCGCTCCCTTCGGGCAGGGAAAAACGTGGTGACAGCCAACAAGGATCTGATAGCCGTGCATGGGACGGAGCTGCTGGACGCGGCGAGGGAAAACGGCGTGGATCTTCTGTTCGAGGCGGCTGTGGCCGGGGGGATTCCCGTAATCAGACCGCTAAAGCAGTGTCTGGCCGCCAATGAGCTCTCCGATGTGGTGGGTATCGTCAACGGGACGACCAACTATATCCTGACCAGGATGTTTGAAGAGAACATGGACTTTGGTGAAGCGCTTGAAGGGGCAAAGGAGCTGGGCTATGCCGAGGCAGACCCAACGGCGGACATTGAGGGGCTGGATGCGGGGCGCAAGATGGCGATCCTCGCCTCCACGGCCTTCCACTCCCCGGTGGTCTTTGACGATGTGTACACGGAGGGCATCACAAAAATCTCTTCCAGCGATATAAAATATGCCAAGGAATTTGACTGCGTCATCAAGCTCCTGGGAATCGCGAGGGAGAGGCAGGAACAGATCGAGGTCTATGTGTGTCCCATGCTGATCCCGGCGGAGCATCCCCTTGCCACGGTCAGAGGGTCCTTTAATGCGGTCTTTGTACACGGGGACGCAGTGGACGATGTCATGTTTTACGGGCGCGGAGCCGGAGAGCTGCCCACTGCCAGCGCTGTGGCCGGTGACGTCATCGATGTGATGCGGAACATGGAGTACGGATGCACAGGGAGGATTGGCTGCGGCTGCTACAGAGCTGTGCCTGTGAAGCAGTTCAGGGATGTGAAGAATAAGTTTTTTATCCGCATGCAGGTGACCAATCGCCCCGGAGTCCTGGCGGCCATTGCGGGAGAGCTGGGCAGTCATAAGGTGAGCATCTCCAAGGTGGTGCAGAAGGTGATCACAAAGGAAAGCGCGGAGCTCGTCATCGTCACGGAGGATGTGAAGGAATACCATATGAGCGAGGCTCTGGAGGATTTGAAGAAGCTGGAGCCGGTGCGTGAGATCAGCAGCGTGATACGGAGCTGCTGAAAGCCGCGTTGGTCCTGCCGGAGGGCCTTTCCGGCACAAACTTTCCTTCCCGGCATTGCCCTGGAGCAGAAAGTGTGTTACAATGACCCGGTAAACAATCAAACAGACGAAGCAGAGTAGGAAGATGTGCGTTAAGTGCCGGATGGACGGGGAGTTGCCAGCCGGACGAAAAGCAAGAGTGCTTGCGGTGCATATTCCGCATCCCGCTGCTACACATAGACAGAAAATACCTGCTTATGGGTAGCTTTAAGGACTACTTCGAAAGGAGGTATTTTTTTATGAAAAGAATGAGACAGTTATTTGCGGACTCTCTTCGGGAGCTGCAGGATGTGAGGAAGCTCTCGGTGATGGCCATGATGCTTGCCCTTGCGGTCGTACTGGGCTTTTATGCCACTGTGCAGGTGGGAGATTTCCTTAAGGTGGGATTTGCCTTTATCCCCAATGAGCTGACAGGCATGCTCTTTGGGCCGGCGGCGGGGGGACTCCTGGCGGCCCTGGCGGATATAGCAAAATACCTGGTCAAGCCGGTGGGGGCATTTTTTCCGGGATTTACAGTGAGCGCCCTCCTGGGCGGCGTGATCTACGGGACGGTGCTCTACAAGCGCCCTCTCAGCCTAAAGAGAGTCATCGCGGCAAATGCGCTGGTGACGGTGTTTGTCAATCTGCTCCTCAACACGTACTGGCTCACCGTGCTCTACGGAAGTGCCTTCGGGGCCCTTCTCCCGGCCAGGATCATGAAGGAGGCAGTCCTCCTTCCCATAGATATCCTGCTCTACTATACCATTGCCAGAGTGCTGGGGCGGGCGAGAGTGTTCCACGGACTGCAGGGAGCGGCCAGATAGAGAAAGGATGATCACATGCAGGAAAAACTCCCCCTTGGTTTTCTGTTCAAACAGATCAACAATGTATATGAGAAAGAGGTCAACAACAGCCTCCGCGCTCTGGGCATCACAGCGTCCCAGTGCGCGGTGCTGGACTATCTGTTCCACAGCCGGAAAGAAGAGATCAACCAGAAGGATGTGGAGCGGGCCCTCAGCCTCAAAAATCCGACAGTGACCGGGCTTTTAAAACGCCTGGACGAGAAGGGGTACATCCTGATCGTTCCCAGCGCAAAGGACAGGCGCTGCAAGAAGATATACCTGACCGAGAAGGCCTACGATATCCGCCGGAGGATGGAGGCTGACCGGAAAAAGGTGGACAAGAGGCTGACCATAGGAATGACAAAAAAAGAGGTGCAGGCATTGAGAAAAATGCTGGACAAGGTGCTCTACAACGTGGCTGATCCCTGAGGGGATGAGCCGCTTTTTTTTGTGGTGGCAAGGCGAGAGGACTGTCGATAAAACTTATCAATACAAATATTGAAACCCGTTCTCATTTGTGGTATATTGATTAAAGCAAATGATGATCAATTTCAAAAAAGGAGGAGCCTATGCCGGTTGAAGTGATCTCATATCTCCTGTCAGAAGGTGACCGGGAGCAAAGACTCAGGTCGCAGCTTGTATTACAGTGTGCCCCCTTCCTGAAGGGGATCAAGGCCGCCGCCATCATCAATCTGTCGTCCCGGGCAGGTGAGATGCTCGGGAGGGTGCTGGCCGGGACGGAGATATCCTACAGGGTGCTGGCCGCAGGAGACAAGAGATGGCTTGTGTTCCTGTACAGGAGAGTGACCTTTGAGCGGCATATACGCCGCCGGGAAAATGTGGATTTCCTGGCGGGATTCGGATACAGGGAGGGCCCCGCCGAGGCGATGCTGGACAGGCTCGCCGAGAGGATAGGCATGTATGCCGGACAGGAGACTGTCTTTCCTCACGAGATCGGCGTTTTCCTGGACTATCCCCTGGCCGATGTGGAGGGGTTCATCCGGAATGCCGGAAGAGATTATCTGCTGTCAGGCTACTGGAAGGTATACCACGACCCGGACAGGGCCAGGGAGCTGTTCCGGGCCTATGACAGGGCCAGGGACTGTGCGGTGAGGGAACTCCTCCAGGGAAAAGGGATGAGCGAGATCGCTGTCCGGGCGGCCTGACGAACTTTAAAAGGATAAGGAGGACACAAAGAATATGAGCATAGCAGTTGTATACTGGAGCGGTACAGGAAACACACAGGCCATGGCGGAGGCGGTTGTCAGAGGCATTGTGAAAGGAGGGGCCGAGGCGGAGCTTCTGCCTGTCGCTCAGGCGGACCCGGCAAAAGTCGCGGCCGGGGATGTGTTTGCCCTGGGATGCCCGTCTATGGGAGCTGAGGAGCTGGAGGAGTCCGAGATGGAACCCTTTGTGCAGGCCCTGGAGGGCCTGGTGTCCGGAAAGAAGGTCCTTCTCTTTGGCTCCTACGGCTGGGGCGATGGAGAGTGGATGCGCACCTGGGAGGAGCGGATGAAGGAAGCCGGAGCCACGCTCATCGGCGGCCAGGGCGTGATCGCCAACGAGGCCCCCGACGGGGAGGCGGTTGAAGCGTGTGAGAAGGCCGGGGAGGCCCTGGCGGAAGCGGCGAAATAGAGGCCCGGCAGACAGCCCGGCAGAAAGGAGAGCGGACATGAGCGTTGTCATCATAGGCGGAAATGAGAGGATGGAATGTCAGTACAGGGAGATATGCAGGAAATATAAATGTAAAGCAAAGGTATTTACCAGGATGGCCGGCAATCTGAAGACTCAGATCGGGCAGCCGGACCTCATCATCCTGTTCACATCCACCGTGGCCCACAAGATGGTCCACTGTGCGCTCAGGGAAGCGCAGCGCCATGACGTGCGTGTGGAGCGGTCTCACAGCGCCAGCGCCAGCGCGCTGGACGGGATCCTGAGGGAGTGCCTGGGCTAGCTGTATGACGGCCGGCGCGGGGCCGGGGAAAGAGAACGAGAGGGAAGCAGTGGGAGAGCTTCCCTTTTTTGTGTGGCGGAAACAGGCCAAAGGCCGGTCCTGTCCGAGCCCCTGGCGATCGCTGTTCGTGGTTGAAGAAGAGCCCCTGAACTGCTATAATACTCATAGTGTACGCAAATGTCAGTCTGTGGTCAGACAGGCCGTACAGACAAAAAATGCGGAGGATAACGGAGGAGAATATGAGTTACGCAGATCAGGTATTTATCCATATGTGCCGGGATATCATAGACAACGGCACCAGCACGGAGGGAGAGAAGGTGCGTCCTGTGTGGGAGGACGGGACTCCGGCATACACCATCAAAAAATTCGGAGTGGTAAACAGGTATGACCTGTCCAGGGAATTCCCGGCCATGACTCTGCGCCGGACAGCCATCAAGAGCTGCACCGACGAGCTTTTGTGGATCTGGCAGAGAAAATCCAATAATATCCACGAGCTCCACTCCCATATCTGGGACAGCTGGGCGGATGAAAACGGTTCTATTGGAAAGGCCTACGGCTATCAGATGCAGGTGAAGCACCAGTATAAGGAGGGGATGATGGACCAGGTGGACCGGGTCATCTACGACCTGAAGCACAACCCCTACAGCAGGCGCATCATGACCAACATGTATGTGCACCAGGATCTACATGAGATGGGGCTCTATCCCTGCGCCTACAGCATGACCTTCAATGTGACGAGGGAAAAGGACAGTGACAGGCTCACCCTGAACGGGATCCTGAACCAGCGCTCCCAGGACGTGCTGACGGCGAACAACTGGAATGTGTGCCAGTACGCGGTCCTGCTCCACATGCTGGCGCAGGTGTGCGACATGAAGGTGGGAGAGCTTGTCCATGTGATCGCGGACGCCCACATCTACGACAGGCATATCCCCATGGTGGAGGAGCTGATCGCCAGGGAGCCCCTCCCGGCGCCGGAGTTCTGGCTCAACCCGGAGGTGAAGGACTTCTATGATTTCACACCGGATGATGTGAAGCTCATCGGCTACAACACCCATGAGCAGATCAAAAATATACCGGTAGCTATATAAAACAGGGGAGAAAATAAGGAGGATGCTATGAATCTGATCGTAAATGCAGATAAGAACTGGGCCATTGGCAAGGACAACAGGCTGCTTGTCAGTATCCCGCAGGATATGAAATTTTTCCGTGAGACGACCACAGGAAAGGTGGTGGTCATGGGGAGAAAGACGCTGGAGAGCTTTCCCGGCGGCCAGCCGCTGAAGAAACGGACCAACATCGTGCTCACCTCTGACCGGAGCTACCAGGCGGGGGAGGCTGTCATCGTCCACTCCATGGAGGAGCTCATGGAGGAACTGGAAAAATATCCCCGGGAGGATATTTTTGTCATCGGAGGGGAGAGCATCTACAGGAGCCTGCTCCCCTGGTGCAGGAAGGCCTATGTGACGCGGACGGACCACGCCTACGACGCGGACACCTGGTTCCCGGACCTGGACGCGGACCCGGAGTGGCGGATGACAAAGACGAGCGACGAGCAGACCTATTTTGACCTGGAATACTATTTCACTGTCTACGAAAGGATTGCCGGAGGAAAATGAGGATCTTGAGCATTACTGCGCAGAAGCCGGACAGCACCGGAAGCGGCGTCTACCTCACGGAGGTGGTGAGGGAGCTCTCCCGGCAGGGGCATGAGCAGGCGGTGCTGGCCGGAGTGTACCGGGAGGATGTGGTACGCCTGCCCGAGGGAGTGGGATTTTTTCCCGTCCTTTTCCGCTCGGAGGAGCTGCCCTTCGCCATTCCCGGGATGTCCGACAGGATGCCCTACGAGAGCACGGTCTACAGTGACATGGACGAGGGGATGACAGAGACCTACATGCGAGTCTTCCGAAGAAAGATCCGGGAGGCGGTGCGGAGCTTTCGACCGGACCTGGTCCTCTGCCACCATCTGTACCTGGTGACGGCCCTTACAAGGGACTGCGTCAGGGATGTCCCTGTCTTTGGGTTCTGTCACAATACGGACCTGCGGCAGATGAAAAAGCACGGCCTCCAAAGGGAGCTTATCCGCAGCCGCGTCGGGGAGCTGGACGGCATCTTTGCCCTCCATCAGGAGCAGAAAAAAGAAATCATTGAGCTGTACCCGGCAGAGGAGAGCCGGGTATATATTGCCGGGACGGGATACAATGACCGGGTTTTCTTCCCCAGGGGGGAAAAACCCGCCGCAGACCCTGTGCGGCTTGTCTTTGCGGGTAAGGTGAGCAGGGAAAAAGGCGTGCCAAGCCTGATCCGCAGCCTGGGGCTGGTGGATGCAAAGGGGAAGAGCCTTCAGCTTGCCGTGGCCGGAGGGAACGGGGATGAGAAGGAGCTGGGCAGGATACGCGCGCTGGCGGAGGACTGTCCCTGGCCGGTCAGCTTTACCGGAAGGCTGCCCCAGGAGAAGCTGGCGGAGGTGTACAATGAAAGCCATGTCTTTGTGCTGCCCTCCTTCTATGAGGGCCTGCCCCTGACTGTCATGGAGGCGCTGGCCTGCGGCTGCCGGGTGATAGTCACGGACCTGCCGGGCATCCGTCCCTTTATGGAGACATACGTGCCCTGCGCACCTGTTTCCTATGTGAGGCCGCCCCGGATGCGGGATACAGACCAGCCCCTCGGGGAGGACCTGCCGGCCTTTGAGAGGGAGCTGGCAGAGAAGATAGGGGAGTGCGCCTGCGCAGGCCCGGTACCCACCCCGGACCTTACACAGATTTCCTGGAAGGCGGTCTGCGGCAGGATACTGGAGGCCGCGGAGGGAGGCTGCGGCGGAGCGGCCGGAGCACGGGGACATAGAGACAGATAAGCCAGAAAATACAGCTCTGCCAGAGCAGAGGAGAGGAGGACGGGCGTGTTTATCGACCTGCACATGCACGAGATGCGCAATTCCGGCGACAGCTTCCTTCCACTGGAAGAGATCGTTGAGATCGCAAAGAAAAAAGGATTGGATGCTATCTGTATCACAGACCATGACAGCATGGATATACGGGATTTTGCGCAGGAGTATTCAAGGAAGACGGGCTTTCCCATTTTTGTGGGGATCGAGTTTTATTCCCTCCAGGGAGACATCATTGCCTACGGTGTCAGGGACTACCCCAGGGAGCGGGTCAGCGCCCAGGAGTTTATCGACCTTGTGAGGGAGCAGGGGGGCGTCTGCTACAGCGCCCACCCCTTCCGCAATAACAGAAGAGGGATGGAAGAGCACCTGGACGAGGTGACCGGACTGTCCGGCATAGAGGTGCTCAACGGCAGCACCCACCGAGACGCCTGCCTGACGGCGGCGGCCTACGCGAGGAGGCTGGACCTGATACCTGTGGGGGCCAGCGACTGCCATGTGCCGGAGAAGGTGGGAGTCTGCGCCACCTATTTCCCCATGGAGATACGGTCCGAGGAGGACCTGGTGAGGGCCTTTAAGACCGGCGGCATGAAGCCGGCCTACTATGAGGATGGGGCTTACCACATCGTGGACATCGATGCGCCGGAGTCAGAGTTTCCGGATGAAGTGTGGATGAAGAAGCGATAAAAATGATATGAAAAAGGATAAAAAAGTCAGTTGACAGTTGACAGGTATATCAACTATAATAAGAGAAATTATCTGAATAAATGCAGTGACAAGGAGGAGTACATAGATACCGGAAGCAAAGAGAGGAGATGGATGGTGGAAATCTCCGTGACGGATGTATGGAAGTAGCCTTCGAGCAGTGGACCGAACCCGGGCAGTGAGCTCTGTACAGCTGCAGTATACAGAGTGTTTCCGTACCTGGCAGTAGGCTCCAACGGTATTCCCCCGTTACGGGAAGCGGTATCGGAGTATCCGGCGCGGCAGAGCGCGGAGATGTTCCCGTACTGGCAGAGTGCAGAGATGAGAGGTCTCTGAATTTAGGTGGTAACACGGATGGATATTCGCCCTAAGCGTTTTGGCTTAGGGCTTCTTTATTCTATACTCCGTGTTTATAACGGTCATCAAGGAGGTATAGTATGAAAAAAATTTCTGGAAACAAACTGCTTGTGAAAGCGCTGAAGGAGGAGGGAGTGGACACCATCTTCGGCTATCCCGGCGCCTGTACGATCGATATCAGTGATGAGCTCTATAAACAGGACTACACCAGGGTGATACTGCCCCGCCAGGAGGTGGCTCTCGTCCACGAGGCGGATGCCTACGCCCGATCCACGGGAAAGGTGGGAGTATGCCTGGTGACCAGCGGCCCCGGCGCCACGAACCTGGTGACGGGACTTGCCACGGCAAACTACGACAGCGTTCCTCTTGTGTGCTTTACAGGACAGGTGGCAAGGCATCTCATAGGAAATGACGCCTTCCAGGAGGTGGATATCGTGGGCATCACAAGGAGCATCACGAAGTACGGCGTCACAGTGCGCAACAGGGAGGACCTGGGAAGGATCATAAAGGAAGCCTTCTACATCGCCAGGACAGGACGTCCCGGCCCGGTACTCGTGGACCTGCCCAAGGACGTGATGGGAGAGCTGGGAAGTGCCGAGTACCCTTCTGAGGTCAATATAAGGGGCTACAAGCCCAATACCCACGTACATATCGGCCAGCTCAAGAGAGCCATCAAGATGCTCTCCAAGGCGGAGAGACCTCTGTTCCTGGCGGGCGGGGGCGTAAACATCGCTCACGCCGGTGAAGCCTTCACAGAGCTGGTGGAGAAGACAAGGGTTCCTGTGGTGACCACAGTCATGGGACGGGGCGCACTTCCCACAGGTCATCCCCTCTTTGTTGGCAACCTGGGCATGCACGGTGCCTATGCGGCCAACATGGCCGTGGACTCCTGCGACCTGCTCTTCTCCATTGGCACAAGGTTCAATGACAGGATCACGGGAAAGCTCCACTCCTTTGCTCCGAAGGCCAAGATCGTCCACATTGACATCGACACCTCCGCCATCTCCAGGAACGTGCAGGTGGATATCCCCATCGTGGCCGATGCAGGGGAGGCTATCGACAAGATGCTGGAGTATGTGGAGCCCTGTGAGACGAAGGAGTGGCAGGAGCAGATACAGGGGTGGAAGGAAGAGCATCCTCTGACTATGAAGAAAAAGCCCGTCATGACACCCAAGGATATCCTGGATACCATCAACGAGATGTTCGAGGAGGCTATTGTGGTGACCGACGTGGGGCAGCATCAGATGTTCACCTCCCAGTTCCTTGAGATGACCCCCAGGAAGCAGCTCCTCATGTCCGGCGGTTTGGGGACCATGGGCTACGGCCTCCCCGGTGCCATCGGAGCCAAGATAGGCAATCCGGACAAGACCGTCATCTCCATATCCGGGGACGGCGGCATGCAGATGAATATCCAGGAGCTGGCAACGGCTGTGCTGGAGGAGCTGCCCATCATAAGCTGTGTCTTCAACAACAGCGTGCTGGGCATGGTGCGCCAGTGGCAGAAGCTCTTCTACGGCAAGCGCTACTCCATGACCTGCCTGCGCTCCGGAGCGGCCTGCCGGGGGAAATGCGGCGAGGTGGAGTGCCCGCCCTACACGCCTGACTTTGTGAAGCTGGCGGAGAGCTACGGGGCAAAAGGCATCCGGGTGACGAAGAAGGAGGAGATACGCCCTGCCTTCGAGGAGGCTGCAAAGAGCAAAAAGACCCCTTATATCATCGAGTTCCTCATTGACCCGGAGGACCTGGTATATCCCATGATCCAGCCCGGCGGAACACTGAAGGAAATGATCATGGACTGCTAGAAAGGAGGAGAGTAGAATGAGCAATGGAATGAAAAAAAGATGGATATCCCTTTACGTGGAGAACCAGGTGGGTGTTCTCTCGAAAATTTCAGGACTTTTCTCCGCAAAGTCCTACAATATGGACAGTCTGACCGTGGGGACCACGGAGGACCCCACCGTGTCCAGGATGACGATTGCCACGGTCAGCGACGACGAGACCTTCGAGCAGATCAAGAAGCAGCTCAACCGGCTGGTGGAGGTCATCAAGGTCATAGATTTTACAGACATTTTTGTCAGGATGAAGGAAATCCTGTATATAAAGGTGAAAAACTGCAGCGCTGAGGACAAGGTGGAGGCCTTCCAGATCGCGGAGACCTTCAAGGCAAAGGTCATCGATTACGGAAAGGACAGCCTTCTTTTGGAGTTCGTGCAGACAGCTACTAAAAATGATGCCGTGATCAAGCTCATGAAGGAGGAGTTCAGGAGCATTGAGGTGGTGCGTGGAGGAAGCGTGGGGATCGAGTCCATCAGTATGATGGAGAGGTAGCCCCTGCCTGGGTTTGCGAGGCGTTCAGAGCGCTCTCTGAAATTGGATGCAAAAAAACAGAGCGCACTCTTGAATTTTGCGGATGACCGTACTATAATGAAAAAAGATCAAGAAGATAAGCATTGACCAATAAAACACAGAACGGGGGAATTATCCATGGAAAAAAAGAATATCGACTGGTCTAATCTCGGATTTGCCTACATGCAGACCGATAAGAGATACGTTTCCAACTATAAGGATGGAGCCTGGGATGAGGGTACACTGACATCCGACGCAAATATCGTGCTCAACGAGTGTGCCTGTGTCCTCCAGTACGCGCAGACATGCTTTGAAGGACTGAAGGCCTACACGACGGAGGACGGACATATCGTTACTTTCCGCCCGGATCTGAACGCACAGAGGATGGCGGCCTCCGCCCAGAGACTGGAGATGCCGGTATTCCCGGAGGACCGCTTTGTTGAGGCTGTCCACAAAGTAGTAGAGGCGAATGCGGCCTACGTTCCGCCCTACGGATCAGGAGCTACTTTATATATCCGGCCCTACATGTTCGGCTCAAACGCCGTCATCGGAGTAAAGCCGGCTGAGGAGTATCAGTTCCGCGTGTTCACCACGCCGGTAGGACCCTACTTCAAGGGCGGTGCAAAGCCGATCACCATCCGCGTGTGTGACTACGACAGGGCGGCTCCCCACGGGACAGGCCATGTGAAAGCCGGCCTGAACTATGCCATGAGCCTGTACGCCATCGTTGACGCCCACGAGAAGGGCTTTGACGAGAACATGTATCTGGACTCAGCCACAAGGACGAAGGTGGAGGAGACAGGAGGGGCAAACTTCCTCTTCGTGACAAAGGATAACACGGTCGTTACGCCCAAGTCCCCGACGATCCTTCCGTCCATCACAAGGCGCTCCCTTCTCTATGTGGCAGAGCACTACCTGGGACTGAAGACTGAGGAGAGAGAGGTCTATATGGACGAGGTCAAGGATTTTGCAGAGTGCGGCCTTTGCGGAACGGCGGCAGTCATCTCCCCGGTCGGAAAGATCGTGGACCACGACAGGGAAATCTGCTTCCCCAGCGGCATGGAGAAGATGGGACCGGTCATCCAGAAGCTGTACGACACGCTGACAGGCATCCAGATGGGTCACATCGAGGCTCCGGAGGGATGGATACACAAGATCTGCTAACAGAGCTGACAGAAAGACACTGTGAGGATACAAAATCCCCGCAGTGTCTTTTTTTGGTGGTGCGCCCGGCAGGCATTGAGCGGCTGTCCCGCTATTTGATATCCCTTTTCCGGAAGCTAGCGGCTCCCAGTACGGCAGGTACGAGAAGGAAGCAGAAGCCCACCAGGGCGGCCCGCATAAGAGTTCCCCTGTCCGGGTCCTGGGTGAGAGCGGTCATGCACATGTCCGGCAGGTAGTCTGACAGAGTGACTGTCCTGTCGAGAAAATGGTGGATGAGCATCTCGCCGAGAGTGACCAGGAGGGAGGTGAATTCCAGGAAGCAGATGTTGGCGGCCAGAGAGCCTCCGCTTTGCCGGATCAGGATGCTGAACATGACAAAGAGGGACACGTAGGAGGCGCCCAGCAGCAGTTCCAGAGCTCCTTTCAGCAGCAGCTGGGAAGCATAGGAGCCGGACACATCCCCGAAGCCCCACAGTGCGGTGGCGGTCAAAGTGGCGGCCAGGACAAACACCAGGGTAAAGAGGATGGAGGCCAGGATGCCTACAAGCAGCTTGGACAGATAGATCTTCAGCCGGCTGTAATTCCGGGAGGCGATGATCTTGACTGTCCCGTTGTTGAACTCCCTCCCGACAAAGAGAGAGATGAGGACAGACATGAGCAGCGTGGTGTTGCCGGCGAAGAAGGTCAGTAGCTGGCCGGAGGCACTGAGCTGGTCGTGGCCTGTGGGAATGCCCTCCACGGACACATTCATGCCCGCGTCGTCGAGGGCGGCCTGCTCCTGGGAGAGCTGGGCTTCCATGGAGTCCCCGGCCAGCTTGTAGGTGAAGTCCAGCAGATAGACAGTGCCGACAGCCAGGAGGATGTTGATGAACAGCAGTATCCAGAAATACTTTGCCTTTCTCAGTTTAAAAATGTCGCTTCTTATTAAATTTAACATGCCTGTTTCCCTCCGATCCTGCTTAAAAAGTAGTCTTCCAGATCAATGTCCTGGCGGCCGGTCCCCGCGCACCTGCGCCACAGATCCTCCTCTGTGAACTCCTCGATCAGCTTCCCGTGGTGGATGATGCCGTAGCGGGTGGCAAATTTGGACAGTTCTCCAAGGATGTGGCTGGATACGAGGACTGTGATGCCTTTTTCCTGGTTCAGCTTCAAGATCAGGTCCCGGACCTCCTTCATGCCCTCCGGGTCCAGGCCGTTGGTGGGCTCATCCAGGATGAGGAGCTCCGGGTCCCCTATGAGCGCGATGGCGATGGCCAGGCGCTGTTTCATGCCGAGCGAGAAGTTCCTGCACTTTTTCTTCCCTGTATGAGTCAGACCGACCAGCTTGAGCAGGTCCTCTGTGTGGGAGAAATCGTGGAGCCCCTGGAGCTTGGAGAAAGCGACGATGTTCTCCCGGGCGGTCATGCCGGGATAGAAGGCCGGCGCCTCGATGACTGTGCCGATCCTGCGGCGCCCCTCCAGGAGACTGCCGTTCCCGAAGAGCTGGATGCTGCCGTCGCTGGGGGCGGCAAGGCCGGTCACCATGCGGATGAGAGTTGTCTTTCCGGCTCCGTTTTTTCCGATAAATCCGTAGATGTCCCCCTTATATATGGTCATGGACAGATTTTCTACAACGGCTCGGTGGCCGTAGCGTTTTGTGAGGTGGTTTGTCTTTAAGATCACTTGTTCCATGTGTGTGCCTCCTTCTTTTAGATTGTATTTGTGTATTATTAATGTAGTACAATAATATAATAAGACAGATGAAATGTCAAGCATGTCTTGCCTTTTTTTTCGTATGCAGTTAAACTTAGTTCTGGATAAAGGCAGTCCTGCCGGGGCGGGCTGCTGTTTCGGGAAAAGGAGGCTGCCATGACGGACCAGTATGGAAGACAGATCGATTATATGAGGATTTCTGTGACGGACCGCTGTAATCTGCGCTGTATCTACTGCATGCCCGAGGAGGGGGTGGAGCAGACCTCCCACGGAGAAATCCTCACCTACGGGGAGATCGCGAGGGTAGCGAAGGCTGCGGCGGGGCTTGGCGTTACCCGGGTCAGACTGACAGGGGGAGAGCCACTTGTGAGGAGAGATCTGGGCAGACTGGTGTCTATGCTGACGGCTCTCGACCAGGTGGAGGAGGTGGCCCTGACCACCAACGGCGTCCTCCTGGGGGAGCAGATCGAGGAGCTGGCGGCAGCAGGCCTGGGCTCTGTGAACATCAGCCTGGATACCCTGGAGCGGGAGCAGTATGCCTGTGTTGCCAGGAGAGACGAACTGGACAGGGTCCTCCTGAGCCTGGAGAAGATGAGAGAGTATCCATGGATACAGGTAAAGCTCAACTGTGTCCCCCTGGCCGGGTACAATGAGGACCAGTGGTGCCGCCTGGCGGAGCTGGCAGGGGAGAGGGATATGGACGTCCGGTTCATCGAGATGATGCCCCTGGGACTTGGGGAAAAATTCCCTCTGTGCAGCCAGGAGACAGTGCTTCAAAGGCTGCGGGAGGCATTTGGGCCTGAAAGGCCGGCCAAGGGGAAAGATGCTCTGGCCGGAAGAGGCCCTGCCTTCTACGTGACCTTTGAGGGCTTCCGGGGCAGGGTGGGATTTATCAGTGCGCTCTCCCACAAGTTCTGCGGCTCCTGTAACCGGGTCCGGCTCAGCGCGGAGGGGTTCCTAAAGCCCTGCCTCCAGTATGAGGGGGGGACGGATCTGCGGCGGCTCCTCCGGCAGGGGGCGTCTGAACAGGAGATTGCCGGCGCGATCCGGCAGGCAGTCTGGGAGAAGCCGGCCTGCCACCAGTTTGAACAGCCCCGGGGGGAGGGAACAGAGAAGAAAAACATGAACAGGATCGGAGGATAAAAGATTGAGCAGACTTTTGGAGATATGTATCAGCAAAGAGAGAGGAACCGCCAAGGTCCCTGTGGGGGAGGCTGTCCTCATGGAGGGCTGGGGACTGGAGGGGGATGCCCACGCGGGAAACTGGCACCGCCAGGTGAGCCTTCTCTCTTTTGAGAAGATAGAGGAGTTCCGCAGGAGAGGAGCAGAGGTAGACCCGGGTGCCTTTGGGGAAAATCTTATTATAGAAGGGATGGAGCTCAGGGCGCTTCCGGTGGGCACCCGCTTCCACATCGGGGAGGCGGTCCTTGAGCTGACCCAGATCGGCAAGGAATGCCACAGCCACTGCGAAATATATAAGAAGATGGGGGACTGCATCATGCCAAGAGAGGGCGTGTTTGCCCAGGTGATAAAGGGGGGGCGCATCCAAAAGGGAGACCAGGTGCAAGCAGAGATGCCTGCGCCGGACCTTCCTTTTACCGCGGCTGTGATCACCCTCAGCGACAAGGGAGCCAAGGGGGAACGGGAGGACAGGAGCGGCCCGCTGGTGGCCGGGATGCTGGCGCAGGCGGGCTATGAGGTCAAAGAGCAGCTGCTCCTGGCCGATGGTGTGGAACCTCTGAAGAGCCAGCTCATCCGTCTGGCGGACCAGCGGCAGGTCCATGTGATCTTTACCACGGGGGGCACCGGCTTTTCGCCCAGGGACCTGACACCGGAAGCCACCATCGCTGCCTGCGACCGGATGGCTGACGGCATCGCGCAGGCCATACGGAACTATTCCATGTCCATCACCCCAAGGGCTATGTTCAGCCGGGCTGTGTCCGGCATCCGCGGCGGGACGTTGATCGTCAATCTCCCTGGCAGCCCCAAGGCGGTGAGAGAGGCGCTGGACTATCTTCTTCCTCATTTGGACCATGGATTGGAGATCCTGAGGGGGACGGCCCGGGAATGTGCCCGCGATTACGAAAAATAGAGAGAAAATTCCCGCTTGTCTTTAGCGGCAGATGAGAGTAAACTGATGCTAGAACGACAGCCCGGGCAGGGCAGGAGGAGAGAGAGATGAAGATTTACGACACAGTAAAAAAGGAAGACGTGGAGATCGCTGATCACAAGGAGCTCATCAAGATCATGCAGGACGGACGCCAGGTGGATCTGTACCTGAAGGAGAAAAAGTCGGATGAGGACGGGTACATGACCTGGGATGTGGAGCACTGGTCCAGCGTTGCCCCCAAGCGCTTTATCCGCTGCTATTCCCTGGAGGGAAGAGTGCTGGGAGAGTCGACGGGCCACAATATCTACGACCTGGAGAACGAATTCCGCCCTGCGGAGGCTGCAAAGATCGAACTGAGCTAAAAGAGCGTGCTGAGAGCGGACATGCAAAGAGAAGATCCCGGAGAAGAGAAAATGGCTCCGAGGTCTTCTTTTTTTACTCTTTTGAAGCTGGAGAGGACGATGTGACCCGGAGCACTTCCTGCATATCCTCCGGCAGGGGGGCAGTGAATTCCACAGGTTCCCCGGTCATGGGATGGGGGAAGGACAGCCGGTGGGAGTGGAGAGCCTGCCGGCTGATGTGCGTCATATCCGGATTGTACAGGTAGTCTCCGATGAGAGGATAGCCCAGATACTGCATGTGGACCCGGATCTGGTGGGTGCGGCCGGTTTCCAGCTTCAGTTTTACAAGGCTGTGGGGACCGTAGTGCCCCAGCGTCTCATAGTGAGTGACCGCCTCCTCCCCCTTTTCAAGATCCACCATCCGCTCGATGATGGAGGTGCCCTTGCGGGCTAAAGGGGCACAGATGGTGCCGGCGGAGGGGGATACGTGTCCGGATACAATGGCCAGATACTCCCGCTCCAGGATCTTTTCTGCTGTCATGGTGGAGAGGATGCCGGCGCTGACCAGGTGCTTCGCCACCACCGTGAGGCCGGAGGTGTCCCGGTCCAGCCGGTTGGAGCAGCGGAAGATGAAGGGCTTTTCCTGCTCTTTGTAGTACCAGGCCAGGGCATTGGCCAGGGTGTTTGTGTAGTTGTTCATGGAGGGATGGACGGGCATGCCGGCGGGCTTGTTGAGGACGATGATGTCCTCGTCCTCATAGACGATATCCAGCGGCAGATGGATGGGCGGGATTTTTTCAGAGACGCCGGCCTCGCGGATGCGCACGGTCAGTGCGTCCCCCTCCTGGACCTGTCGGCGCATATAATAAGGTACACCATTTACAAGGATGCTCTCGGGCATCCTTTTTATGGAGGAAAGATTCTGGCGGGAGTAGCCCTTCCGCCGGAGCACCTGCTCCACCCGAAGGCCGTCCTCTTTATTCCCTATTATATATGAAATGGTCCTGTCCATCCTTTTGTCCTCCTTCTCGGTCCTGACCTCCTGTTTTTCTCTCGGCCCGGTCTGCAGCTCCGGTCCTCTGCGCGCCGCGGGAAGGCGTGGTCAGAATCTGAGTATAGCATATAAAATAAGAATTTTCACAAATTTCCTGTAAAGTATAAAAAAATTGTAAATCCTGTTGACAAATAAAAACCAGAGTGATAGATTAATAACCGTAGAGATTAGCACTCGTACAAAATGAGTGCTAACAATACAAAAGGAGGCAGTAAGGATGCAGGTCAAAGACAGGCTGGGTGAGAGAAAACTGAAAATCCTTCATGCGATCATCCAGAACTATCTGGAGACGGGCGAGCCGGTAGGCTCCAGGACCATTTCCAAATACACGGACCTGAACTTGAGCTCTGCGACGATCCGCAATGAGATGGCGGACCTGGAAGAGCTGGGATATATCCTGCAGCCCCATACATCAGCGGGAAGGATCCCTTCCGACAAGGGATACCGCTTATATGTGGATATGCTGATGGAGGAGAAGGAACAGGAGCTCAATGAGATGCAGGAGCAGATGCTGGATAAGGCAGACAAGATGGAGCAGCTCCTGAAGCAGGCCGCAAGAGTCCTGGCGGTAAACACCAACTATGCGACCATGGTTTCCACTCCCATGAACAGCGCCAACAAGCTGAAGTTCATCCAGCTTTCCCAGGTGGACGATGAGCAGATCATTGCGGTGATCGTGCTTGGAGGAAATGTTATCAAGAACAAGATCATCAATGTAGATGAGCCGCTTGGCAATGAAAATCTCCTGAAGCTGAACATGCTGCTCAACACAACGCTGAACGGTATGTCCATTGAGGAGATCAACCTGGGACTGATAGCAAGGCTGAAGGAGCAGGCGGGCATCCACAGTGCGGTGATCAGCGATGTGCTCGACGCGGTGGCGGACGCTATCCAGGTAGACGAGGATATGCAGATCTACACAAGCGGAGCCACGAATATTTTCAAATATCCGGAGCTCAGTGACAAGAAGAGCGCACAGGAGATCATCAGTGCCTTTGAGGAGAAGCAGCAGCTCACGGAGCTGGTCACGCAGACCCTTTCCCAGGAGGACAACACAGGCATCCAGGTGTATATCGGAGACGAGACGCCGGTGCAGACCATGAAGGACTGCAGTGTCGTCACCGCCACCTATGAATTGGGGGACGGCATGAAGGGAACGATAGGTATCATCGGGCCGAAGCGGATGGATTACGAGCATGTACTGAAATCGCTGAAGCACCTGCAGGGCGAGCTGGATGCGATTTTCCATAATAAAGAATAAGAAAGGTGGATGGACCCTTGGAAGAAAATAAAAACAATCAGGAAGAAGTAAAACAGGAAAAAAGCCAGGAGGAGATGGTAAAGGAGGCCGTGGAAGAGGCTAAGAAGACCGCCTCCGCCCAGGGGGATCCTGGTGACGGCGAGATTCCCGTTGAGGACGGGGAGAAGGAGGAGAAGGCCGGAGCAGACGGCCAGGAGGAGTCTGAGGAGGCTTCCCCGGAGGAAGACAAGGCCGAGGGAAAGAAGCTCTTTGGAAGAAAGAAGAAAGATAAAAAAGATGAGAAGATCGAGGAGCTGACAGATAAGCTCACAAGACAGATGGCTGAGTTTGATAACTTCCGCAAGCGCACAGAGAGGGAGAAATCCCAGATGTACGAGGTTGGAGCGAAAGATATCATAGAGAAGATCCTCCCCGTGGTGGACAGCTTTGAGAGAGGACTGGACGCGGTGAAAGCGGAGGAGAAGGACCACCCCTTCATGCAGGGCATGGATAAGGTCTACAAACAGATGATGACCGCACTGAATGAGATGGGCGTGAAGCCTATCGAGGCGGTGGGGCAGGAATTCAACCCGGATTTCCACAACGCAGTAATGCACGTGGAGGACGAGGAACTGGGCGAAAATATAGTAGCCGAGGAATTCCAGAAGGGCTACATGTACCGTGACAGTGTTGTGAGACACAGCATGGTGAAGGTGGCAAACTAGAAAGCTGACAAGTAAAATTAAAATATAACAGGAGGAATAAGATCATGGGAAAAATCATTGGTATTGACTTAGGTACAACGAACAGTTGTGTTGCCGTAATGGAAGGCGGACAGCCGGTAGTCATCGCTAATACAGAAGGCGCAAGAACAACACCGTCTGTAGTTGCATTCACAAAGACGGGAGAGCGTCTGGTAGGTGAGCCTGCAAAACGCCAGGCAGTCACAAACGCTGAGAAGACAATTTCTTCTATCAAGAGAGAGATGGGAACAGATTACAAGGTAGAGATTGACGGAAAGAAATATTCTCCGCAGGAGATCTCCGCTATGATCCTTCAGAAGCTGAAGGCTGACGCGGAGGGATACCTTGGAGAGAAAGTGACAGAGGCTGTCATCACAGTTCCTGCTTACTTCAACGACGCTCAGCGCCAGGCTACAAAAGATGCCGGCAAGATCGCAGGCCTGGATGTAAAACGTATCATCAACGAGCCTACGGCAGCAGCCCTGGCATACGGCCTTGACAATGAGAAAGAGCAGAAGATCATGGTATATGACCTCGGCGGCGGTACGTTCGATGTATCTATCATCGAGATTGGTGACGGTGTCATCGAGGTCCTCTCCACAGCCGGAAACAACAGGCTGGGCGGTGATGACTTCGACCAGAAGATCACAGACTATATGATCTCTGAGTTCAAGAGAATGGAGGGTGTTGACCTTTCCACAGACAAGATGGCTCTCCAGAGACTGAAAGAGGCGGCTGAGAAAGCGAAGAAAGAGCTCTCCTCCGCTACAACAACAAACATCAACCTTCCGTTCATCACAGCTACAGCTGAGGGACCGAAGCACTTTGATATGAACCTTACAAGAGCAAAATTCGACGAGCTGACACACGACCTGGTAGAGAAGACAGCAGAGCCTGTACAGAGAGCTCTCTCCGATGCAGGTATCACAGCTTCCGAGCTGGGCCAGGTACTGCTGGTAGGCGGTTCCACACGTATCCCGGCTGTACAGGACAAGGTAAAACAGCTCACAGGCAAAGAGCCCAGCAAATCCCTGAACCCTGACGAGTGCGTGGCACTTGGTGCTTCTATCCAGGGCGGAAAGCTTTCCGGAGACGCCGGCGCAGGTGACATCCTTCTTCTGGATGTTACTCCGCTGTCCCTTTCCATCGAGACAATGGGCGGTGTCGCTACAAGGCTGATCGAGAGAAATACAACAATTCCTACAAAGAAGAGCCAGATCTTCTCCACAGCGGCAGACAACCAGACAGCTGTTGACATCAATGTGGTACAGGGTGAGAGACAGTTCGCAAGAGACAACAAGTCCCTCGGCCAGTTCAGACTGGACGGAATCCCGCCGGCACCGCGCGGAATCCCGCAGATTGAAGTTACATTCGATATCGATGCAAACGGTATTGTAAATGTTTCCGCTAAGGACCTTGGAACAGGAAAAGAGCAGCACATCACCATCACAGCAGGTTCCAACATGTCTGATGAAGAGATCGACAAGGCTGTAAAAGAGGCAGCAGCTTTCGAGGCGCAGGACAAGAAGCGCAAAGAAGGTATTGACACAAAGAACGATGCGGACGCCTTTGTATTCCAGACAGAGAAAGCTCTCGAGGAAGTAGGCGACAAGATCGACGCTTCCGAGAAGGCAGCTGTGGAAGCTGACTGCAAGGCTCTGAAAGAGTTACTGGAAAAAGTAAACATGGATGATATATCTGATGCACAGATCGCGGAGATCAAAGCCGGCAAAGAAAAACTGACACAGAGCGCTCAGAAGGTATTTGCAAAGATGTATGAGCAGATGGGAGCTGGCGCAAACGCAGGTGCCGGAGCAGGCCCGAACCCGGGAGCAGGCGCTGGCACAGGAGCCGGAGCAGGTCCGGAGGGCTACGGCAGCGATGATGTGGTAGACGGAGATTACAAAGAAGTCTAAGAGGCAGAGCTGTCAGGCAGGCCTGGACCAGGATAGAGTCTTGTAAGACTTCACAGGAAAATCGTTCTGCGGAATTCGAAAGGTGGAGGGTTCCACTTCTTGCGGATCCCGCAGAACTTTGTGTGCAGGTACTGTGCCCGGGCGGCTTCAGATACGGCACTTTCCCTGAATAAAACGAAAGGTTGATAGAGAATGGCAGAGTCAAAGAGAGATTACTATGAGGTGCTGGGCGTCAGCAGGGATGCGGACGAGGCAACTCTGAAAAAGGCATACAGGAAGGTGGCAAAAAAGTATCATCCTGATGTAAATCCCGGCGATAAAGAGGCAGAAAAGAAATTCAAGGAGGCTTCTGAGGCTTATGCAGTCTTGAGCGACCCGGAAAAGAGGCGTCAGTATGACCAGTTCGGCCACGCCGCATTCGAGGGCGGAGCTGGCGGAGCAGGAGGCTTTGGAGGCTTCGATTTCAGCGGTGCAGATTTCAGTGATATCTTCGGCGACATCTTCGGCGATCTGTTTGGCGGAGGCCGAAGAGGCGGAAGAGGAAGCCAGGGCCCCATGAAAGGCATGAACATCCGCAAGGGCGTACGGATCACATTCGAGGAGGCTGTATTCGGCTGCGAGAAGGAGATAGAGGTTGTCCTGAAGGATCCCTGCCCGAAGTGCAATGGGACCGGAGCAAAGCCCGGTACATCTCCCCAGACCTGTCCCAAGTGCGGCGGAAAGGGGCAGGTGGTCTACACCCAGCAGTCCTTCTTCGGCACAGTGCAGAATGTGCAGACATGTCCTGACTGTCACGGCAGCGGGCAGATCATCAAGGACAAGTGTCCGGACTGTGGCGGCACAGGCTATATTTCCAGCAAAAAGAAGATTGCCGTGTCCATCCCGGCCGGTATAGACAACAGCCAGAGCGTCCGCATCCGGGAGAAGGGCGAGCCCGGCGTAAATGGCGGCCCCAGAGGCGATCTGCTCGTGGAGGTTGCGGTGTCCCGCCATCCTATTTTTATGCGACAGGATATGAACATCTTTTCTACCGTGCCTATCTCCTTTGCACAGGCGGCACTGGGCGGTGATATCCGAATAAAGACAGTGGATGGAGATGTTGTGTACAACGTAAAGGCAGGCACAAAGACAGACACAAAAGTCCGCCTGCGCGGAAAGGGCGTGCCCTCTGTGCGCAATTCCCAGGTGAGAGGCGACCACTATGTGACGCTGGTCATCCAGACACCGGAGCACCTGAGCGCGGAAGCCAAAGAAGCCCTGCGCCAGTTTGATGCCCTCTCCGGCAACACGCTGAACCAGACACCGGAGGAGCTGGAAAATCACAAGAAAAAGAAAAAGGGATTTATGGATAAAGTGAAGGAGGCCTTTGATGATTAGTCATCAGGGCCTCCCTTTTATACAGTCGTTTTGTGCAGTCGTCTTATACGGCAGCTCTATATGGTCGTGTCCCTGCGGATCAGCACCGGCGGGATGACCCTGTGGACCGGTTCCCTCTGGGGTGCCGGTCTTCTCTTTTTCCGCTCTGCCATCTGTTCAGACAGGAGCTCCATGGCCTGGTCTGCAATGACGGAGACCTGCTGTCCCACTGTGCTGATGGGGATGACTGCCTCCCGCGAGATAGGAGAGTTGTCAAAGCCGATGATTTGGTAGGTGTCCGGCAGTTTTCCGTATTTTTGCATGAGGGCGTTGAGGAGCACGTTTGCATGAGTGTCGTTGGGCATGAAGACACCTTTTTTCTGGGCGGGATATTTCTCCTCCATATAGTCTATCAGCTCCAGCACCTTTGCCTTGTTTTCATCGAACGTATTTCCCATGTGAGTCAGGATGAGCTCGTAGGGGACGTGATAATCCCGGCAGGTGTCCTCAAAGCCGTGGACACGGCCGGAGGCGGGGACGGAGTCGGGCATTTTGGCATTTACGTGGATCAGGATGTCGCAGCCGCTTTTTCGCAGGAGCCCGGCAGCCTGGACGCCGCCCATGTAGTTGTCCGTGTTGACGCTGGATATGAACTCGTCCTCCCGCTCGATACCCACCACTGGGACGTGGTAGGAGGCCAGCTCCCGGGAGGAGATAGTGGGGCTTAGGATGATCATGCCCTCTATATTGTAGGCCAGCAGCTCCTCGATGTATCTGCGCTCCACATCAGCTTTGGCATTTCCCGAGAAGACGAGAAACTTGTAGCCGTATGTCTCGTAGGTGGCTAAAATCTGGCTGAGCATCTCCGAGTAGTAGTGCATGTACAGGTTGGGGATGATGATGCCCACAAACTCTGTCTGGCCGCTGGCCAGGATACGCCCCACCTTGTTCTCCTTATAGTCCAGAGCTACCAGGGCGTCCGCGATCTTCTGCTGGTTCTCCAGGGTGAGGGAGTCCGGGTTGTTGAAGTAGCGGGAGATGGTCGTCTTGGAAAAGCCGGTGTAGGCCGCTATGTCTGCAAATGTCACTTTTTTCGCTTTCATATGATTTCCGATCCCCTTTTCTTTGGCTCCCCGGAGGAAGCAGGTTTAAATACTGCTTGTAGTATAACAGAAAAAAGACCGTATAATCAATAAAGTAACCGGTAACAAAACCGGTTTTGTGAAAGGTGCACAAATTGGAGGGATAAAAAATGGCAGAAGCGACGAAACCCCATTTTTCTGTTGACATCCGGCTTTCAGAGGGATATGATTTTATTAAAGGAACCGGTTACTTAACCGGTAACTAAAACGGTTACACACAAATAATCTATAAAGGAGGAGATGTGATGAAGAAATGGAGGCTGTGCCTGACCGGGGTGGTCCTGGCGGCGGCCTGCCTCACCGGCTGTCAGCAGAAAGACCCGCAGCCGGGGGAGGTGGCAGGCTACGATGAGGGGGAGGAATACCTCTCCATATGGGTCCACTCCATCGAGGACACAGAGGAAGGACAGGCCTACAAGGAGTCTGTGGACACCTTCAACGAGGCCTACGACGGGCAGTATTTCGCGGATATCGAGTTCGTGCCCAGGAACGACAGCGGGGGAGGCTACTCGGACAAAGTCAACGCCTCCGTCATGTCGGGGGGACTGCCGGACGTGCTCACTGTGGACGGGCCCAATATCTCGGCCTACGCGGCCAACGGGATCATCCAGCCCCTGGCGGACCTGACCGAGGAGGAGGAGAGCGAGTACCTGCCCTCCATCATCGAGCAGGGGACAGTAAACGATGAGCTGTACGCCCTGGGAGTCATGGAGTCCAGCGTGGGCTTCTACTATAACAAGGACATCATCGAGGAGGCGGGCATCGAGATACCGGATGCGGACCATCCCTGGACCTGGTCCCAGTTCCTCGAGATCCTGGAGGAGTTGAAGCCCCTCATGGAGGAGAAGGACGGGTACTGCCTGGATATGACCTTCCCGGTGGGCGAGACGAGCATCTACTACTACGCGCCCTTCGTGTGGTCCGGCGGCGGTGAGCTTGTCAGCGACGACGGGCTGACAGTGGACGGATATTTCAACTCAGACCAGACTAAGGAGGCCATGGAGTTCTTCCGGACTGTCGTAGAAAATGGCTACATGTCCGAGGCCCCCATCGACCACCTCTTTGAGAGCGGGCGGGCGGCCTTCAAGTTCGACGGGGCCTGGGAGGTCAACACCGTGTACACCAGCTACCCGGATCTCAACCTGGGCGTGGCGCCCTATGTGGTCAGCGACGACTGGGACGGCGGGACCTACACGCCCACGGGCTCCTGGGCCTTCGCTGCCTCCTCCGAGGCGACGGACATCGACGCGGCCACAGAGCTGGTGAAGTGGATGAGCGGCGTGGACAGCGGGATCCGCATCTGGGATATGACGAAGAACTTCCCGTCCACCTACGAGGCATTTGAAAACATCGACGTGTTCCAGACAGATGAAAATTACAGCGCCCTGTACCAGCAGCTCACCAACTACGGGCACCCGAGGCCGAAGACGCCGGTCTACCCCCAGGTGAGCACTTCCTTCCAGGAGGTACTGGAGAGCGTGGCCCTGGGAGGCAAGGACGCCCGGACCGAGCTGGATAAGCAGGTGGAACGGATCGATCAGAAACTGGAACGTTATACAAGGGAGTAAGGAATGAAAAAGAAGAATTCAATTTTGGGAATGGCGTTTTTCGGCCCCGCGCTCGTGCTGCTGACCATCTTTCTCTTTCTGCCGATGGCGCTCACATTCGTGTTCAGCTTTACCGACTACTTCGCGCTGAACCCGGAGCTCACCCACTTTGTGGGACTGGAAAACTACTTTAATATTTTTAAGGACGAGCTCTTTGTACAGTCCTTTTTGAACACAGTCAAATTTGTCGTCATCATCGTGCCCTGCCAGTGCATCGGGGCTCTGGTGCTGGCGCTGGCCATCAACAAGGCGGCCCACTGCAAGAAATACTTCAAGGTGGCGTTCTTCGTGCCCGTGGTCATGTCCCTGGCGGTCGTCTCCACCCTGTGGATGCAGATTTACAGCCCGGAGGGCATCCTGAACACGCTGCTTGCCAACTTCGGCATCGACGCCCAGCCCTTTATCCACAGCGCGGACCAGGCGCTCCCCTCCATCGCCGTCATGAGCGTATGGCAGGGCGTGGGCTACCAGATGATCATCTTCCTGGGCGGCCTGCAGAACATCAACCCGGCCCTCTACGAGGCGGCGGAGATGGACCACGCCAGCGCATGGCAGCAGTTTAAGGACATCACCCTGCCGGAGCTGAAGCCCCTGTGCGTGTTCGTGTTCATCACGGTCACCATCGGCGCGTTCCGCATGCTGGTGCAGCCCATGGTCATGACAGGAGGCGGGCCGGACCACTCCACCTACACCATCGTGTACGACATTTACGAGACCGGCACCGTGAACTGGGAGATGGGCCTGGCGTCCACAATGGCTATCGTATTCACCGTATTTGTGGTCATTCTCACGATTATCCAGAATGTACTGACTAAGGACAAGGAGGAGAAAAAGCATGGTATCAAAAAAGCAAAGGCGAATTAACTGGATCCTGGTAGCTGTGCTGCTGGTCCTTTCCATCTTCTTCCTGTTCCCGGTGATCTGGATGCTGGCCAACTCCTTCAAGCCGGACGCGGCAATCACGGCGGACATGAATTCCATCGCGGCCTTCATCCCGCCGGCGCTGGACGGAAATTTCTTTGACAACTACATAGAGATCATCACAAACACCAGTTTCCTGCGGTATATGGGCAACACCCTCCTCTACGCGGCCATCCTGATCGTGCTTGGCATCATTGTGAACGGCCTTGCGGGGTACGCCCTGGCGAAGATAGATTTCCCCTTCCGGGAGCAGTGGCTTTTGATCATCATGATGCTGCTGATCGTGCCCACAGAGACGGTCATCACCATCCACTTCCTGATCATCGCCAAAGCGGGACTTTTGAACACGATCCTGGGCTACATCCTGCCGTCCATCGTCAACCCCTTCAACATCTTCCTGTTCCGGCAGGTGTTCGTAAGCCTCCCGGACGACGTGTACGAGGCGGCGCAGCTGGACTTCTGCGGACCTGTGAAATACTTCTTCACCATGGTCATCCCCATGTCCAAGACAGTGGTGGCGACAGTCAGCGTATTCACGTTCCTGAATGTGTGGAACGACTACCTGTGGCCGGCGCTCGTATTTACATCCAGCGACATGCTGACAGCCCAGATCGGTCTGAACTCCATCACGTCCAATGAAAACACGACGATGGGACAGACTCTCGCGGTCATCACGCTTGTAACAATCCCTGTCATCATCATCTACTCCCTGTTCTCCAAACAGATCGTGGAGGGTGTGACATCAACAGGTTCAAAGGAAGGATAAGAGAAGATGAGTTTCATAGAATTTAAGAATGTATGTAAAAGATATCCCGGATCAGATAAGGACACAGTGGAAAATTTAAATCTCAATATCGAGGAGAAGGAGTTCATCGCCTTCGTCGGCCCCTCCGGCTGCGGCAAGTCCACCACCCTGCGCATGATCGCGGGTTTTGAGGAGATCACCGGGGGAGAGCTGTTCATAGACGGAAAAAAGATGAACGAGGTGGCGCCCAGGGACAGGGGCATCGCCATGGTGTTCCAGAACTATGCCCTCTACCCCCACATGACGGTGGAGAAGAACATCGGCTACGGCCTGAAGAACATGAAAATGCCCGCGGATGAGATCAGGAAGAAGGTGGACTGGGCCATTGAGATGCTGGGCCTGGAGGAGTACCGCTACCGCAAGCCCAAGAACCTCTCCGGCGGCCAGCGCCAGAGGGTGGCCCTCGGAAGGGCCATCGTGAAGAACCAGAAGCTGTTCCTCATGGACGAGCCCCTCTCCAACCTGGACGCCAAGCTCAGGGTCAGCATGAGGACAGAGATCAGCAAGATCCACCGGGAGCTGGGAGCCACCACCATCTACGTCACCCACGACCAGGTGGAGGCCATGACCATGGCGGACCGGATTGTCATCATGAAGGAGGGCGTGATCCAGCAGGTCGGAAAGCCCATGGAGCTCTACGACCACCCGGTGAACCAGTTCGTGGCGGGATTTATCGGTTCGCCCCAGATGAACTTCTTTGACGTGACCGTGGAGGACGGCACGGCGACATTTGCCGACGGCAACTCCATCACCCTCTCGGACGGCACGCTGAAGAAGCTGAACGGACGCCGGGGAGAGATGATTCTGGGCATCCGGGGAGAGGACATCAAGATGGACGCCCAGAACATGGAGATCAACGGGGAGAACCGGCTCCACGCGGTCATCACGGACACAGAGGTCATGGGAAACGAGAACAACCTGTATTTTACCTTCGGCGGGGCCCAGGCGGTGGCCCGGGTGTCCAAGTACGAGATCAGCCAGATCGGCGACCGGATCGACTTCGTGTTCATGCCCTCCAAGATGCATTTCTTTGACAGGGAGACGGGCGTGAACTACATGGAGATGCAGTAAAAAGGCTGTTAGACAGAAAAAAGAAAAAATAGCATTTATTACGGAGGCAGTATGAAGACACAGAGATTACACTTGAAAGCGCCGGACAACTGGGTAAACGACCCCAACGGCTTTATCTACTACAAGGGATACTACCATCTGTTTTATCAGTATTTTCCCTATGGTCCCCGGTGGGGGACCATGCACTGGGGACACGCGGTGAGCAGGGATCTGGTAACCTGGGAGCACAGGGATCTGGCCCTGTACCCCACCATGAGGGAGGACCGGAACGGCTGCTTCTCCGGGAGCGCGGTGGAGAAGGACGGAAAGCTGTACCTCATCTACACCGGCGTCCGGTACGAGGTGGTGAACCCGGAGGACCCTCACACATGCCTGGACGATCAGTTTGAGTCCGCCCAGCTCATGATCTCCTCGGAGGACGGATTTCACTTTGACAACGAGAACGGGAAAAAGGTGATCATCCCCCCCATCACGGACCCGGCCATCGGCGACCGGACCCACACGAGGGACCCCAAGGTCTGGAAGAGCGGGGACCACTGGTATCTCGTCCTCGGGAGCACGGTGGGAGAAAAGTACGGGGAGGTGCTCTTCTACAGGAGCGATGACCTCCACACCTGGACCTACGTGGACAAGGCATTCAAGGGACCCGAGTACGGCTGGATGTGGGAGTGCCCGGACTACTTTGAGACGAAAGGGGGCAAGGTGCTGATCCTCTCCGCCATGGGCTTCCTTAAGAACGGGGAGAAGGAGAAAAACCAGTCTATCTGCTTTCATGTGGAGTTTGACCAGTCCTCCTGCCGGATAGAGATCCCGGATACGTATCAGTTCCTGGACTGCGGCCTGGACCTGTACGCGCCCCAGACGACACTGGACGCGGAGGGGCGGCGGATCCTCTCCGCCTGGGTGAGGATGCCCAAGGTCACGGACGAGGGATGGATCGGCATGTTCTGTACCCCCAGAGTGGTGGAGGTAAGGGACGGGCACATCTTCTTCCCCATGCACCCGAACGTGCGGGCCGCCTACTCGCAGGAGATCCCGGCCGGCTCCCAGCGGGCGAAGGACGGCTACCTTGTCTCACTGGACCTGGAGGACGGGGAGGAGCTTGATGTGGGCGGATTTGTCATCCGCCGGGAGGGCGACCGGATCTGCACGGACCGGAGCGCCGTGTTCCCCTCCTTCCCGGGGGCCCACCTCCGCTCGGAGACGCCGGCCCTGAAGGGCGGCTGCCACCTGGACGTGGTGGTGGACAAAGACCTGGTGGAGGTCTTTGTGAACGAGGGAGAGTGCGTGATCAGCAACGCCGTGTACGGCCTGGAGGACAAGATAGGGTGCAGCGGTGAGGGGAAGAAGATGAGGATGCACATTTTCAGCGCACAGCGCTGACATCCTTGCAGGAGGAAAAGAGATTGTCTCAACCATTTTTAAGCTGCTGTTTTGGAGAGTACGAAAAGTATGGAAATATGGCGGGAAATGTTATATGATATTCAGAGATATTCAACCGAAACATGCGAGGAGGAGAGGTATAGATGGATAGGAAATACGATGTGGTGGCGCTCGGAGAACTTTTGATCGACTTTACAGAGAATGGCCTGAGCGGCCAGGGCAACCCTCTGCTGGAGGCGAATCCCGGCGGAGCTCCCTGCAATGTGCTGGCCATGCTGAACAGGCTGGGGAAAAAGACAGCCTTTATCGGCAAGGTGGGAAATGACCAGTTCGGAAAGATGCTGAAGGAAGTGGTGGAGGAAAGCGGCACGGATGTGTCCGGCCTTGCCATGGATGAACAGGTACACACGACACTGGCATTTGTGCACACATTTCCGGACGGAGATAGAGAATTCTCTTTTTACCGCAATCCGGGCGCTGATATGATGCTGACCAAGGAGGAGGTTGACCCGGAAATCATCAAAAACGCAAGGATCTTCCACTTCGGAACTCTCTCCTCCACCCATGCAGGCGTGAGGGAGGCCACACGCTACGCTATTGACGTGGCGAAGGAGAACGGCCTTCTCGTCTCCTTTGACCCGAACCTGCGGGAGCCCCTCTGGGAAAGCCTGGACCAGGCGAAAGAGGAGATCCTGTACGGTATGTCCAAGTGCGATATTTTAAAGATCTCGGATAATGAGATGGAGTTTATGACGGGGACTTCCGATTACACAAAAGGGGTGGAGATGCTGCGGGAGCAGTTTGATATTCCCCTGATCTGTGTCACTCTCGGAAAAGAGGGAAGCCGGGCCTACTACAGGGATATGATCGTGGAGGCAGCCCCCTTTGTGAGAGAAGATACCATTGAGACGACCGGGGCAGGCGACACTTTTGAGGCCTGCACCCTGAACTACATCCTGGAGCACGGCCTGGAGGACCTGACAGAGGAGAACTTAAAGGAGATGCTCACCTTTGCCAACGCGGGCGCTTCTATTATCACCACGAGAAAAGGGGCTCTGAAAGTCATGCCGGAAAAAGCGGAGATCGAGAAAGTGATCCGGGAGAGATAAGACCGGTCAGGCAAGGCCCTGAAAACGAGCCGGGATCAAAAAGGTATTTAATTTGAAACAATATTTTGCCCACACAGCAGCCTGTGTGGGCTTTTTCCTGTGTGATCATCGGCCAACAAGGACAATGACAGACCGCGCTCCGATGAGCAGACTGTCCCCTGCCAGCACGGGGAGGGGGGCCTCAAAGAGGATATGCTCCTCGTCTCCGGTGTTGACCGCGATGTGCCAGTGGAGGCCGCCGGGGAGGTGGGGCAGGGTCAGGCTGTGGGCCTCCCAGTGCACGTTGATACCCAGGTAGATGATATCGTCCCGGGCCTGCGCCGCATCGTAGCCTGCAAAGAGGACGCCGGCCACCCCGTTTCCGTTATCCTGGGGAGCCTTCCAGGGCTCCTCCGAGTGATAGCTGATGTCCGGCAGAGTGTAGCGGCAGCTCCTGGCAGATCCCCGCAGCACCGGGTGGTCCATGCGGAAATGGATCATATACTGGAAGAACCGGAAGATATCCTGGTGCTTTTCCAGGAGGGACCAGTCCAGCCAGGAGATCTCGTTGTCCTGGCAGTAGGGGTTGTTGTTGCCGAACTGGGTGTTGCAGAATTCATCTCCCGCAAAGAACATGGGTGTCCCGCGGCTGCACATAAGGACAGCGCAGGCGTTGCGGATCATCCTCATGCGAAGGGAGAGGACCTCCGGGTCGTCTGTCTCGCCCTCAGCCCCGCAGTTCCAGCTCCGGTTGTCACCCGCACCGTCTGTGTTGTCCCAGCCGTTTGCCTCGTTGTGCTTCTCGTTGTAGGAGTACAGGTCGTAGAGGGTGAAGCCGTCGTGGCAGGTGAGGAAGTTGACGGAGGCGTGGGTGCCCCGTATCTTGGGGTCGTAGATGTCCGGGGAGCCGCTGATCCGCTGCAGGGCCGCGGAGGTGTGGGAGATGCCTCCTTTCAGGAAATCTCTCATGTCATCCCGGTATTTTCCGTTCCACTCGCTCCAGCGGTTGAAGGAGGGGAAGTTGCCCACCTGGTAGAGACCGCCTGCATCCCATGCCTCCGCGATCAGCTTTGTGTTTCCCAGGAGCGGGTCAAAGGCCAGACTCTTGAGGAGCGGAGGGTGCTCCATGGGTGAGCCGTCCTCGTTGCGCCCCAGGATGGAGGCAAGGTCAAAACGGAAGCCGTCTATCCTGTAGGAGGTGACCCAGTAGCGCAGGCAGTCCAGGATCAGCTGCTGCACCACCGGGTGGTTGCAGTTCATGGTGTTGCCGCAGCCGCTGAAGTTGTAGTAGCAGCCCTCCGGGGTGAGGAGGTAGTACACGTTGTTGTCAAAGCCTTTAAAGGAGAAAATGGGACCGTTCTCGTTTCCCTCCGCCGTGTGGTTGAAGACCACGTCCAGGATGATCTCAATGCCGTTGTCGTGGAGCTCCTTTACCAGCTCTTTCAGCTCCAGCCCCTCCCGGTTGTACTCCACGTCAGCGGCGTAGCTGGTGTTGGGGGCAAAGAAGCTGACCGTGCTGTAGCCCCAGTAGTTGAGGAGCTCTTTCCCGTTGTAGGTGCGCTTGTCCATGAGCTCGTCGAACTCGAAGACAGGCATCAGCTCCACCGCATTGACGCCCAGGGCCTTCAGGTAGGGGATTTTTTCTTTTACGCCCAGGAAGGTGCCGGGGGCGGACACATCCTTTGCCATCTTTGTGAAGCCGCGCACGTGGAGCTCGTAGATGACCAGGTCCTCTATGGGGGTGCACAGCTGGGGCGCCACGCCCCAGTAGAAGTTGTTTTTTACCACCCTGGCCCGGTAGCCCTTCTCCAGCACCTTCTTCCCCCAGGTGCTCTGGCCGGTGATGGCCTTGGCGTAGGGGTCGATGAGGATGTTTTTCTTGCTGAACAGAAGGCCCTTCTCGGGGGCCCAGGGACCGTCCAGGCGGAAGGCGTACTCGAATTCCTCCACGTCCAGGCCGAAGACGATCATGGAGAAGACATTTCCTATCTTGTAGTTCTCCGGGATAGGGAGGACGGCGTAGGGCTCCTCCGCCTCCCGATGGTAGAGGAGGATCTCGCAGGAGGTGGCGCTTTGGGAGTGGACCGTGAAGCTGACTCCCGACGGGATGGCCCAGGCTCCGAAATACTGGTAGAGGCCCGGGCGGACGCGAAATCCATTGATAGTTGCAAGCGGTTCCATGTGGGCTGGTAAGGTTTCTTTGATCATAGCTGCCTCCTTTGTCTGCTGTGTTGTCTGTTGTGTTGTCGGGTGTGTGGAGTGGACGGGTTACTGCAGGTGCTGGTAAAAAAAGACGGCCAGCTGGGTGCGGTCTCTGAGGGAGAGCTTTTCCAGCAGGCTGCTCAGGTAGTTCCTCACGGTTCCCTCCCCCAGGAACATGCGGGAAGCGATCTCCCTGTTGCTGAGTCCCTCCGCCACCAGACTGATGAGCTGATACTCCCTGTCTGTGAGACCGTACTCCTCACGCGGAAAAGCTTTCTCTTTCTGGAGAAGCCCCGGGATGCGGGACATGATCTCCGTGCCGAACACGGTCTGGCCTGTCTGCACGGCCCGCAGGGCGGGCAGGATACTGCTGTAGTCGGCTTTCGGGAGATATCCTTTGACCCCGCAGCGGAGGGCCTGGATGATGTACTCGTCGTCTGAAAATGTGGTGAGAAGGAGGATGCGGGCTCCCGGATCCTCCGCGAGGACAGCCTTTGAGGCCTCCAGGCCGCTCATGCCCTCCATGCGGATATCCATGAGGAGCACGTCCGGCCGCAGGGCTCTGTAGAGGGAGAGGGCCTCCCGGCCGTCGCTCCCTGTCCCTGTGACCGTGACATGCGGGTCTGCCTCCAGTATGGTCTTCAGCGCTGTGGTCACGAGCGCGTCGTCGTCAATGATCACTATATTCATATAGATTTCCTTTCTGTCATGTCTTTTGCCGCTGCCTTTGGGACAGAGGCGTGGATGGAAAATCCCTGCTCTGTGTTAAACTGGATGACGCCGCCCAGGCAGCGGATCCGCTCCTTCATGTTTGAGAGCCCCATGCCGTCCGTGAGAGACAGAGGGGCGGAGGTGCCGTTGTCCTGGATGCACAGCCGGTAGAAGCCGGGGTGCTCCCGGAAGGAGACGGTGACCCTGGAGGCATCGCTGTGGCGTATCACATTGCTCAGGGCCTCCTTGCAGATCATGATCACACTGTATTTTACCTCCCTCGGGATGGACAGCCCTGCCTCGTAGGAGAGGGAGGCGCTGCAGAACTGAAAATCCCGGATCAGGTCCTCCATCGCCTCCTTCAGGCTGACAGAGTCATCCCGCAGGTCGTGGACGCTGCGCCGGATGCTTGTCATGGCGGTGTGGAGGGTGTCCTCCAACTCCTCCAGCGGTCTGGCCAGAGCCCTGTCCTGGCTAACCGTGCGGATAGCCCCTGTCATGAGGATGGAGCGGGAGAGCATATGTCCCACATTGTCGTGGATCTCCCTGGCGATCCGGTTCCGCTCTTTCAGGGTCGCGGTGTACACCTGGTAGTCCTGGTTTTCCAGCAGGGCTCTGTTTTTTTCTTCCAGGAGAAGATTTCTCTCCATGCCTGTGTCCCTGGCCGCATGGACCTCTTTTTCCAGGCGCAGGCCCTCCTGCGTCCGCCTGGCAAGGAGCAGGGCGGCCAGGCAGAAGCACAAAAGAAAAGCGGCGGGCCTGGGGCTGGCAGCGGGGACGTGGAAGGCTGCGGGCAGGAGGCACAGGGCAAAGAGAAGGGGGCTTTTGCAGGTGCAGACGGTGTACAGCACAGGGGGCAGGAAGATAAGCTGCCAGGGCGTAAGGAGAGCGGAAATAGTCCAGCAGAGAAAGGCGGGGATATATACGGATTTCCGCGGAAAGAGGAGGACGGCGGAAAGGCAGATCAGGGTTACCAGGAAGCCGGTGACGGCCTGGGGCAGGTCCTGACAGAAGAGGGTCAGGGACAGGGAACAGACAAACAGGAGAAGGCAGTCGCTCAGTCGTTTCATCAGGGGCCTCCTTTCTTTTTGATGGATATAAAAAATGACAATTGTCATTCGGTCTACTGACAGGTGACACTATCATTATAGGACGGAAACTTTTATACTACAAGTGAAATCAAAAATAAGAGAGGGAGGTCAGTATGGAGGAGAAAACCATTGTCAGCATACACAATCTGGTGAAGAGATATGGGGATGTGCTGGCTCTTGACCATCTGGATCTGGAAATAAAGAGGGGGGAGATATACGGCCTTTTGGGGCCAAATGGGTCGGGAAAGACCACGGCCATCAACTGCCTTCTGGCTCTCCTTGGATATGACAAGGGGAGCATCCGGGTCTTCGGAGAAAATATGGAGCCGGACAGCTATGAGAGCAAGAGGAGGATCGGTGTGGTCATGCAGAATGTGGCCGTCTTCGAGGAGCTGACCGTGCGGGAGAACATCGACTATTTCTGCAGCCTGTATGTGAAGGACAAAAAGCGGCGCAGGCAGCTTGTGGAGGAGGCGGTCCGCTTTACCGGGCTGGAGGACCATCTGAAAAAATATCCCAAAAAGCTTTCCGGGGGACTTCTGCGCAGGCTGAACATCGCCTGTGGCATCGCGCACCGGCCGGAGCTGATCCTCATGGATGAGCCCACGGTGGCGGTAGACCCCCAGAGCCGCAATCACATCCTGGAGGGGATAAAAAAGCTCAATGAGCAGGGCTCCACCATCATCTACACATCCCATTACATGGAGGAGGTGGAGAAGATCTGCACCAGGATATCCATCATGGACCGGGGCCGCATTCTGGCCACAGGCACAAAGGAGGAGCTGAAGGCCATGATCGGCACCGGGGAGACCATCACGGTGGAGACAGGCGGAATGACAGGAGAGCAGGTGGAGGAGGTCAGGCTGCTCCCGGGCGTGGTGTCGGCAGACTGCCAGGAGGGAGTCCTGCGGGTGCAGTGCACCCAGGGGGCGGGCAACCTGACAGGGCTTCTGCACAGGCTGGAGGAGGCGGACATTCCCTTCGGGAGGGTCTGGTCCCAGCCCCCCACGCTGAACGACGTGTTCCTGGAGATCACGGGAAAGCGGCTCAGGGACAGAAAGGAAGAGGAGGAGGGATAAAATGGGAACCTATCTGAAATACAGATTTCTCACCCTTGTGCGGGAGAAGTCCTTTATGTTCTGGGCCCTTGCCTTTCCGCTGATCCTGGCGGTCCTCTTCTACGTGTCCTTCGGCAACCCGGCAGGGGATGGCATGGGAGAGAAGATGCAGTCTGTGCCGGCCGGCGTGGTGGTCACGGAGGAAAACCCTCCTTTCTCTGCCTTCCTCGAAGCCCTGGACGGGGACGTGATAGAAATAAAAGAGTATGAAGACAGCCAGGAGGCTTTCGCCGCGCTGCGGGAAGGAGATGTGACAGGCGTCTTCACCGTAAAGGAAGAGCCGGAGCTGACAGTGGACGGCTCCGGGCTTGCACAGAGCATCCTTGGGGAACTCATGGAGGGGTACGAGCAGCAGGCGTATCTCCTTGCCCGGGCAGCCAAAGACCACCCGGAGGGAGTGGAACGAGCTGCCGCGGCCGCGCTGGAAGCGTCCGAGGAGAGCGGGGTGCGGGAGGTGAGCCTTGGAGGAAGGACCACCAATACAGGGGTGCAGTATTTCTTTGCCCTCATCGCCTTCTCCTGCCTGTCCGGCGCCTATCTTGGCATCAAGACGTGCTGCGACGGGCAGGCCAACCTGTCTGCCCTGGGAGCCCGCCGGAGCGTCTCTCCCATGCACAAGCTGAAGGGGATCCTGGCGGATTTTGCCGTGCTGATCCTTCTCCACTATGCAAATGTGCTGGTGCTGACCGGATTTATATGGCTCGTGCTGGGAGTGGACCTTGGCAGCAGCCCGGGATGGGTCCTTCTTGTGGACCTTGCGGGGACCCTGATCGGGGTGGGCATTGGCATCCTGACAGGGAGCATCAGCCGTTTTTCCTTCTCCATCAAGATGGGGCTTTGCGTCTGTGCGACCCTGTTTCCCTCCTTCCTGGCAGGGCTTATGTTCGGGAACATGAAATATGTCATAGAGACCCGCTGCCCGGTCCTTAACCGGATCAACCCTGCGGCAGTGCTGAGCGACGCCTTCTACTGCCTGGCGGTGTACGAGGACTATGACAGACTGCTGGAGGATATGGCGATCCTGGGAGGCATGAGCATCCTCTGCATCCTCCTGGCCTTCGCCGCAGTGAGGAGGGAACAGTATGACAGTATTTAGAGGATTTATCAAGCTGGCGCTCCGTCAGCTCCACATGCTGCTCCTGTATGTGGCTGTCTTTGTGACTATAGCTGTTATTGTCCAGCTCTCCCTGAGAGAGGAGGGGACGGATACCTTTGAGATGACCTCTCTGCCTGTGGCCGTGGAGGACCGGGACGGGGGAGCGGCGGCAGAGGGGCTGAAGGAATACCTGGGACAGATCCACCGTGTGACGGAGTGGGAGGGGGACCTGACGGGTCTGCAGGAAAAAATGTTTTACAGGGACATCTACTATTTGGTGCGGATACCGGAGAACTTTGAGGCTGCCTGCCTTGCGGGGCAGGAGAAGCTGGAGGTGACCAAAATCCCGGGGACGACCAGCGCTTACTATGTGGACAGCCAGATCAGCGCCTGGCTTCGGGAGATGAAGGCCATGCTGGCAGCGGGATACGGGACCCAGGAGGCCTGCGCCCTTGTGTTGCAGGCCCAGAGCGGGGCCGGCTCTGTCCGGATGCTGGACGAGAGCGGGTACGGGGGAGAGCCGGCGCCCCACGCCTTTCTCTTTCAGTATCTGCCCTACATGGTCCTCTCGATCCTGTGCTACGGGGCGGCTTTTATCATGATCGCCTTCAGGAGGGAGGAGGTGAGGCGAAGGCTCCTTGTATCCCCTGTACCCAGGCTGCGTCAGAACCTGGGGCTGATGGCCGGATATCTGGTCCTGGGGGCGGTTGTGTGGGTGATCTCCCTGATCCTGCCGGTCACCCTCTACAGAGGTGACTTCCTGTCAGACGGAAATCTTCCCTATTATATGGCAAATGTGACCGCCCTGGTCCTGGTCAGTCTCTCCATCGCCTACGTGGTGAGTATGTGTGTGAAAAGAGCCGAGACAGTAAGCGGTGTAGTCAATGTGGTGACCCTGGGCATGTGCTTCCTCTGCGGTGTCTTTGTGTCTATGGACGTCATGGCTGCAGGGGTGAAGCGGGCGGCAGCATTCCTGCCCGTGTACTGGTATGAGGCGGTGAACGGCATCCTCTCAGAGCAGGCCTCCCTCACGGCCAGCCAGAGAACGGAGGTGCTGCAGGGGCTGGGACTGCAGCTTCTCTTTGCGGCGGCCATCTTCGGCGTGGGGATGGCGGTGAGCAGATACCGGGAGACCGATTGAATTTGAGGCCTCCTTATGTTACAATCTTTAGAGTACGATTGGAGCGTAAGGAGGTCTTGTTTTATGAAAAATTTTATGCAGTACGCACCCACGGAGATCGTGTTTGGGAAGGATGCGGAAAAGGAAGCCGGAAGGCTTGCCAAAAAGTGGGGCGGCGATAAAGTCCTCATTGTCTACGGGGGAGGAAGTGTGAAAAAGAGCGGTCTCCTGGACCGGGTAAAGGCGGAGCTTGCGGACGCAGGTGTGTCCTTCCAGGAGCTGGGCGGTGTGAAGCCAAACCCACGCCTGGGCCTTGTCCGGGAGGGCGTGAAGATGGCGGTGGATTTCGGGGCGGACCTGATCCTTGCTGTGGGCGGAGGCAGTGTTATTGACACGGCTAAGGCTGTGGCCATCGGTGCCGCGGATCCTTCTGTGGACGTGTGGAGTTACTGGGCCGGGGAGAGACAGGTGCAGGCGGCTCTGCCGGTGGGTGTCATCCTCACTATCTCCGCAGCGGGCAGCGAGACAAGTGACTCCGCTGTCATCACCAACGAGGAGACCGGCAAAAAGGCGGGAATCAACACGGATTTTAACAGACCGAAGTTTGCCATCATGAACCCGGAGCTTACATACACCCTGCCGAAATACCAGCTTACCTGCGGCATCGTGGATATCATGATGCATACGCTGGAGCGGTATTTCACGCCGGTGGACGGCAACATGCTGACCGATGAGATCGCAGAGGGACTCTTAAGGACCATGATCACCTGTGGGAAAAAGGCATATGAAGACCAGACGGACTACGATGCCATGAGCGAGATCATGTGGTGCGGCAGCATTTCCCACAACAATCTGACAGGTCTTGGACGGCCAAAGGATTTCCTCTGCCACAAGCTGGGACATGAGATCGGCGGTATGTTTGATGTGGCTCACGGTGCAACCTTGTCCGCTATCTGGGGAAGCTGGGCAAGGTACGTGTACAAGATCGATCCGGCAAGATTTGCCCGGTATGGAGAGAAAGTATGGGGCATTGTTGAAGATGATGAGGAGAAGGCGGCTGTGGCGGCTATTGAGGCGACAGAAGATTTCTTTCGGTCTCTCCATATGCCCGTCTGCATCGGGGAGCTGGAGATAGGCGTGCAGTCGGACGAGGTGCTGCGGAAGCTGGCGGACAGCGCCACAAAGGGGGATACCATCCTGCTGGGCTCATTCAAGAAGATAAATGCGGAGGACGCCTACCAGATTTACAGGGCGGCAAACCATGACTGAGAAAGATACGAGAGGTGAAACGATATGATTTTTTTAGGAAAAGAAGAAGTTGAGAAGCTGGTGGACCCAAATGAGATCATGGACCAGATCGAGGAGGCTTACCGGATCTTCGGGGCAGACGCCTACTATATGCCGCCTCGCCCGGTGATCGAGCACGAGAACAAGACGCTCATCTACATGCCATGCTTCACGGAAGACATCATCGGCACCAAGATGCTGACCATCTTCCCGGAGAACGCAAAGCTGGGGCTTCCCTCCCTGGACGGGCTTGTGATCCTGAACGACAGGACAACAGGCGCGCCGTTGGCCATCATGGATGGCCAGGCTGTGACGGCATGGAGGACAGGGGCTGTAGGCGGCGTGGGGATCCGCCATCTGTCCAGAAAGGATGCCCGCACAGTAGGTATTGTAGGCGCTGGAGCACAGGGCTTCCACCAGGCTGTGTACGCCTGCGCGGCCAGGAACATTGAGACCGTCTACATCTGGAACCACAGCGACCGTGATCTGACGGATTTCATGGCAAGACTGAAGAAGACTATTGCGGATCCGGCGGTGGAAGTAGTACAATGTAAGACAGTGGAAGAACTGGTGAAGGCCAGCGATATCATCTGCACCGCTACCCCTTCGGAGGAGCCGGTACTTCCCAATGACAGGGAGCTGCTGGAAGGAAAATGCATCATCGCCATTGGGTCCTATACTCCGCAGATGCGGGAGATACCGGATGTGATCTGGGATCTGGTGGACAACGTGTACATCGAGCTTCCCTATGCCTGTGAGGAGAGCGGCGATCTGAGTCAGCCGCTTGCCGAGGGAAGACTCACCATGGACAGAGTGGTTCTTATGGATAAGTTCCTGGCATCCGGGGCTGACGAAGATGAGATCGCAAAGAAAACCACATATTTTAAATCTGTGGGCATGGGTCTTTTTGACGTGTGTGTGGCACAGAAATTACTGGAGAAAGCAAAGGAGAGATAAGAAATGAAATTAGTAGCGACAGAGAAAGCACCAAAAGCACTTGGACCGTATTCACAGGGATACATTTACAACGGCGTGTTCTACGCGGCAGGACAGATCGCCATCAACCCGGCAACAGACGCAGTTGAGGCAGATACCATCGAGGGACAGACAGAGCAGGTGTGCAAGAACATCGGCGAGCTCCTGGCGGCAGCAGGCACAACCTACGACAAAGTCATCAAGACAACCTGCTTCCTGGCAGACATGGGAGACTTTGGTGCGTTTAACGAGGTGTATGCAAAATATTTCACATCCAAACCAGCCAGAAGCTGTGTGGCTGTAAAGACACTTCCAAAGAATGTGCTGTGTGAGATCGAAGTCATCGCGGCAGTGGAAGAGTAAGAACAAAAGCCCTGGAAGGCAGAAGAGTAAGAAAAGAGGTAGAGTGAAAAATGGCAGAGCAGCAAAACGGGTGCTCCCCCTCCGACTGTGCGGGGTGCGCCCATGCAGACTCCTGCGGCAGCAAGCCCCAGGATATGAGGGAACCGGCGAACCCGTTTTCCCATGTGAATAAAGTGATCGCCGTGGTCAGCGGAAAAGGCGGCGTGGGCAAGTCCATGGTGACGGCCTCCCTGGCAAGGATCATGCGGGAGCAGGGATTTTCCGTGGGGATCCTGGATGCGGATATTACAGGGCCGTCCATCCCGAAGATGTATGGTATACACGAGACGGCAAAGGGGAGCGACGAGGGAATCTTCCCCAGCGTGGCAAAGGACGGCACGAAGGTCATGTCCGTCAACCTGCTCCTGGAGCATGAGTCTGACCCGGTGATCTGGAGAGGTCCCATCATCGCGGGAGTGGTGAAGCAGTTCTGGACCGATGTTATGTGGGGGGAGCTGGATTATCTCTTTGTGGACATGCCTCCCGGAACCGGGGACGTGCCTCTCACGGTGTTCCAGTCCCTGCCGGTGGACGGTATCGTCATCGTCACCTCACCGCAGGACCTGGTGCAGATGATCGTGGACAAGGCCTGCAACATGGCCCGGCAGATGAACATCCCGGTGCTGGGCATTGTGGAAAATTACAGTTATCTCGTATGCCCGGACTGCGGAAAGAAGATTTCTGTGTTCGGCGAGAGCCACATCGAGGAGACAGCCCGGGAACTGGGCGTGCCGGTCCTCGGGAAAATGCCTATTGACCCGAAGCTGGCGGAGTCCGTGGAAGAAGAACGATTCTACGAGGCGGACAACCAGTACCTGGCGGACGTGGTGAATAAGTTATAACGTAAATGGGGACGTAACCCTTTTTAAAAGGGTTACGTCCCCATTTACGTTTGTTGGTGTGTAATTTTGTATCATCCCTTGCGGAAAAATGAACAAACTGGTGTGAAATTGTGTATCACATAAAATAAATAATGGCAGTAAGAGAGGACCGAAAGAAAAGGACAGTCATATTTATCGCCTCTTGACATGTAGAACGTACGTTTGTATACTGAAATAAGAACGTATGTTCTATATCGTTAAGAGGAGATGTATGATCGTGGAACTTCAGCAGTCTATATCCATAGCTGACAAACTGAAAATACTGACTGACGCGGCCAAATATGACGTGGCCTGCACGTCCAGCGGGACCCAGCGCACCAATGACGGCACTGGCATAGGGAGCTGCGCCCAGGCGGGGATATGCCACAGCTTCTCCGCGGACGGGAGATGCATTTCCCTGCTGAAGATCCTGTTTACAAATGAGTGCATCTATGACTGCAAATACTGCATCAACCGCAGGAGCAACGATGTGCCCAGGGCCTCCTTTACGCCGGACGAGATCTGTACGCTGACGATGGAGTTTTACCGGCGCAATTACATAGAAGGCCTGTTTCTGAGCTCTGGTGTGCTGAAAAGTCCGGATCATACAATGGAGCTTATCTATGCGGCACTCTATAAGCTGCGGACAACATACCGATTCCAGGGCTACATCCATGTGAAGGCTATTCCCGGCACCAGCCAGGAACTGCTGGAGAGGCTGGGATTTCTGGCGGACAGGATGAGCGTCAATCTGGAACTGCCTACAGCAGAGGGACTGCGCCTCCTTGCGCCCCACAAGACAAGAGAGAGGATCCTTGCGCCCATGCGGCTTGTGCAGAACAAAATGGAGGAAAACAGGCAGGAGATCCAGCTGTACCGGAATGTCCAGAGATTTGTGCCTGCCGGGCAGAGCACCCAGATGATCATAGGCGCCACGCCGGAGACGGATTTTCAGATCATCCATGTGGCAGAGGCTCTCTATAAGAAGTTCGGGTTAAAGCGGGTGTTCTATTCTGCTTTTGTACCCGTAAATGAGGACGCCTCCCTGCCGGCCAGAACAGGGGAGGGGCCGCCACTCCTTCGGGAACACCGGCTGTACCAGGCGGATTTCCTGCTCCGGTACTACCAGTTTCAGGCTGGGGAGCTCCTGACGGAGGAAGCCCCCAATTTTAATGTGTTCCTGGACCCGAAATGTAACTGGGCCCTGCGTCATCTGGAGGTTTTTCCAGTGGAGGTAAACACTGCGGGATATGAGCTCCTTCTCCGGGTGCCGGGCATCGGATACAGGTCGGCTGCCAGGATCGTGAAGGCCAGGCGTTACGGGAAGCTGGACTTTGGGGACCTGAAGAAAATGGGTGTGGTCCTCAAGCGGGCGCTGTACTTCCTGACCTGCGGCGGGAAGATGATGTATCCGGTAAAGCTCGAGGAGGATTATATTGCGCGCAATCTTTTGAATGTAAAGGAGAGACTGCCCGAGGGGGCGGATGGCATGACCTACAGACAACTCTCTCTTTTTGACGATGCGAGATTTGGCAGCATGTCGGAGAAAGGAGGCACCATATGAAAACCATTTACATCTGTACAGACAGCGTCACAGGGATTTTTTCTGCCGTGTACGAGGCGTGGAAGGAGCGCCGCCGGGAGGGTGCCAGTGGGATCGCCATCCGGGGCAGTGTGGATCCGCAGCTGTTCTGTGAGTACAGGGAGATTCCGGAAAATGAGAGCAGAGCGGAGGCTGTCGGGAAGATGATACTTACGAACCTGGGCAGGGATGTCTACCATCATATCTATTATGCGGCCCTCTCCCGGGATGGAGAAAAAGGGGAGGCGATCCTTGGGACGCTGCTGGCGGCCCGGAAGCTGAGACAGCCCCGGAAGATCATGGAGCATCTGGGGGATCCCGCTGTGGAAAAGGTGTTTGAGCTGAGCCGCAGCGTGGGAAATGAGGCCCATCTTCTGACAGGCTTTGTGCGCTTCCGGGAGCTGGAGAATGGGATACTCTTTGCAGATATCACACCGAAAAACCAGGTGCTTCCCTGTCTGGGGGCTCATTTTCAGGAGCGTTTTCCTCTGGAGAACTGGATGATCCGGGACAAAAACCGCAGTATGTTTGTGGTCCATGAGGCAGGAAAACGGTGGGTCCTTGTACAGGAGGAGGACCCGGAGGGGAGGATGGACGAGCAGCTGCTGCATCTCTCCGGCCAGGAGGAGAAAATGCAGGCGCTGTGGAGGGAGTTCTGTGACACTATTGCCATCAAGGAGAGGTTAAATCCCAAGCGCCAGAGGACTCACCTTCCGCTCCGTTACCGGCCTGATATGACAGAATTTGCAGGATAGTGCGAGGCAGACAATTTTGCAAAATAGTCAGATAATATTTCCGCGCCATACACAATACCCCGCCAGTTGGTTTTATTTCGGACGTAACATTATTGAAAAGTATTACGTCCCCACTTATAATATACCTATGGAAAAGCAACTGATTAAAATTTCGGTCCGGGCCCTGGTGGAGTTCATCCTCCAGAGCGGGGACCTTGACAATCGAACTGCCTCGGCGGACAAGGAGGCCATGCAGATGGGGGCCCGGCTCCACCGGAAGATCCAGCGGCAGACGGGGAGCATGTACACGCCGGAGGTGTCCATGAAATGCCAGGTGCCCTACGAGAAGTTCATCCTCCAGGTGGAGGGGCGGGCGGACGGCGTCATGGACACGGAGGAGGGGCTGGTCATCGACGAGATCAAGGGGATATTCCGGGATGTGAACGCCCTGGAGGAGCCGGTGCCGGTGCACCTGGCCCAGGCCAAATGCTACGCTTTTATCTACGGGGACCAGCATGAGCAGGAGAGGATGGGCGTGCAGATGACCTACTGTCATCTGGAGACAGAGGAGATACGCCGGTTCCGGCAGGAGTACACCACAGAGGAGCTGAGAGAGTGGTTTTACGGCATCACGGACGCCTACGAAAAGTGGGCTCTCTTCCAGGTGGAGTGGAAGGAGAAGCGGAACGCTTCCATAAAAAAGGTGGAATTTCCCTACCAGTACCGGGACGGGCAGAAGAAGCTGGCGGCCGCTGTCTACAGGACCATTGAGAGACAGAAAAAGCTGTTCATCCAGGCTCCCACAGGGGTGGGAAAAACTATGGCCACTGTCTTTCCGGCTGTGAAGGCAGTGGGGGAGGGACTGGTGGACAAGCTCTTCTACCTGACCGCCAAGACCATCACCAGGACTGTGGCCCAGCAGGCCTTTGACATACTGAAGCAGCCCGGCCCGGATGGGCCCGCCGCAGTGGGGCCCGCTGCAGTGGAGGAGGGGGATACGGCTCTCCGGTACAAGGTCATCACCCTGACGGCAAAGGAGAAGATATGCTTCTGCGAGAAGCCGGAGTGCAATCCGGACTACTGTCCTTACGCCAAGGGACATTTTGACCGTATCAACGATGCGGTCTATGACATGATCACCACCTCTGACGACATGAGCCGTCAGGCGGTGGAGGAGCAGGCGAAGAAATGGCAGGTGTGCCCCTTCGAGCTGGGTCTGGACCTGTCCCTGTGGGCGGACGCAGTCATCTGCGACTACAACTATGTCTTTGACCCCAACGCGAAGCTGAAGCGGTTTTTCGGCGAGGGGGTGAAGGGGGACTACATCTTCCTCATTGACGAGGCCCACAACCTGGTGGAGCGGGGACGGGAGATGTTCAGCGCCAGCCTCTGCAAGGAGGACGTGATGAAGGTCCGCCGCCTTGTGAAGACGAGGGACGTCCGGCTTGCCCGGCAGCTGGAGGACTGCAACCGCCAGATGCTGGCCCTGAAACGGGAGTGCGACGGCTGCCAGGTGCTGGAGAGCGCCGGGGGCATCTACCTGAAGCTTCTGTCTGTCATGGCTGAGATGGAGCGGTATCTGGAGGAGTGCAAGGAGGAGGACGTCCGGGAGGAGGTGCTGAGCCTCTACTTTGAAGTGCGGATGTTTGAGACCATCTATGAAAAGCTGGACGAGAACTACATGATCTATTCCGAAATTGACGGGGAGGGAAAATTCTTTGTCCGCCTGTTCTGCGTCAACCCGGCGGTCAATCTGAACGAAGCTCTGGAAAAAGGGGTGAGCACCATCTTTTTCTCCGCCACCCTCCTTCCCATCCGCTATTACAGACAGCTCCTCAGCACAAAGACGGACGACTACGCGGTCTACGCCCAGTCCACCTTTGCCAGGGAGAACCGGCTCCTTCTCCTTGGAAATGACGTGAGCACCCGGTACACTGCGAGAGGGGAGGCCACCTACCGGAAATACGCCTCCTATCTGCTGGAGATGGTGCAGGGGAAAAAGGGAAACTACATGGCCTTTTTTCCCTCCTACAAGTTCATGGAGGAGGTCTACGACCAGTTCCTCCTCCTGGCTGAAAAGGAGGATAGCAGCGCCCAGTGCATGATCCAGGCCCCCTACATGTCGGAGGAGGCAAGAGAGATCTTTCTGGAGGAATTCGAGGAGGAGCGGGAGGAGAGCCTCCTTGGCTTCTGCGTCATGGGGGGCATCTTCTCCGAGGGCATCGACCTGTCCAGAGACCGGCTCATCGGCGCCGCCGTGGTGGGCACCGGACTGCCCCAGGTGTGCCGGGAGAGAGAGCTCCTTAGGGAGTACTTTGACAAAAAGGGACTCCGGGGCTTTGACTACGCCTACGTCTACCCGGGCATGAACAAGGTCCTCCAGTCCGCGGGCCGGGTCATCCGCACGGAGGAGGACAGAGGCGTGATCCTCCTTCTGGACGACCGCTTCCGGGAGGGCAGATACAAAGAGACCTTCCCGCGGGAGTGGGAAGGTCTGGAAATCTGCAATGTGAAAAACGCCGGCGAAAAGATGCGGGCTTTCTGGGATCAGACCTCCTCGAAGTAGTCGAGGAAGGCGGCCGCAGCCCTGGAGAGGGGGATGCGGGTGCCCCGGACAGCCAGCAGCTCCCTCGGAGGCAGCTCTTCCTCTGTCTGTACGATGAAGAGATTGTCGTCCTCCCGGGGAATGCAGTAGTCCGGAAGAAAGGCGATGCCAAGGCCGATCCTGGCCAGGTCGATGAGCAGGTCGTTGCTGCTAAGCTCCACCTCCGGCACCAGGTCCAGGTGGTGCTGCTGGAACTGGCTGTGGAGAAACTCGCTTGTGGTGCTCTTCTTGTCCAGCATCAGGATGGGGTACTCCAAAAGCTCCGCAAAGGAGAGCCGGCGCCCCTTCAGGTCAGCGAAATCCCGGTTGGCCAGAAAGACGTCCTGGAACAGCTTGATCCGCTTTACAGTGGCGGCGCTTCCCAGGTAGGCGTTGGGGGAGTTGACCACGATAAAGTCCACCTGCCCTGATTTCAGGAGCTCCACGCTCTGGATGGAGGTGGCGTTGGTCACCTTGATGTGGGCCCCGGGAAATGCCTCGTGGAACCGCTTGATGTAGGGCACGAGAAAATACCGGCAGATGGTGTCGCTGGCGCCGATGCGTATCTGTCCCCCGGTAGAGGCGGACTCCATGAGCTGGGCCTCCCCCCGCTGTATCAGGTTCATGGCCGGCTCCACGTGGCGCAGCAGGATCTCTCCCTCCGGCGTCAGCTGGACCCTCTTTGTGCTCCGGATGAAGAGGACCTGGTCCAGCTTTCTCTCCAGCGTCTTGATGGACTGGCTCACCGCTGACTGGGAGATGAAGAGCTGCTTGGAGGCCTCGGAAAAGCTCAGGGTCGAGGCCACATAGTAAAACACCTTATATAATTCATAGTTAATATCCATGATAAGTCCTCCTAATAAAAATCATTTGTATTATAAGGGAAGATCAGGGAAATTACAATCACAAAAATGAGACAACAGAAAGAAGGATTGCTTTATGAAAAAACTGCATCATGTACTGGCCGTGGCAGCTATGCTCCTGCTTGTCCTGGCTCTTCTGCTCACCAGCTTCCAGCTGGCCATATACGGTGACCCGGACTACAGGTTTTACGAGAGGGAATATGCGAAGTACAATGTCACGGAAAGTCTCGATATGGAGATGGAGGACGTCATGGATGTGACGGAGAAAATGATGGATTACCTCATCGGGAGGAGGCCGGAGCTCTCTGTCATCACGGATGTGGACGGACAGACCCAGGATTTCTTTAACGAGCAGGACCGCCTCCACATGGCGGACGTAAAGAACCTGTTCCTGGGCGGGCTGACCCTGCGCTGGGTACTCCTTGCCGCCGCGGCTGTGCTCATCGCCCTGCTCGTACTCCTGAAGGGGGACTGGAGGCGCATCATCCCCAGGGCCTACTTTATCGCCCTTGGCATCTTCCTGGCGGTGACGGTCCTGCTTGGAGCTCTCTTTGCCTCGGATTTTACAAAATATTTCACCATCTTTCACGAAATCTTTTTCACCAACGACCTGTGGCTCTTTGACCCGGCTACAGACTACATGATCCGGATGCTGCCGGAGGGATTTTTCTACGACATGGTGATGCGCATCGGAGGATGTTTCCTCGGCTCCCTTGCGGTCCTTCTGGTCATCTTCCTTGTGTGGCGCCATTTTCTCGGCAAAGGACACAGGCAGACAAAAAATGAAAAATACAAATAAGAAATACTTATAAAAATATTTAATTTTATTAACTTTACTAATAAGAAACCCCATGTTATGATAAAACCAGCGTATCATAAAATCACATATAAAATGGAGGAAATTTTATGGGCAATGTAAAACGAGTGTATGTGGAGAAAAAACCGGAGTATGCGGTCCAGGCAAAGGACCTCTTCCACGAGATCAGGAGCTATCTGGGCATAAGCGCCCTCACAGGTGTGCGGGTGCTCATCCGCTACGATGTGGAGAACATCTCGGAGGAGACCTTTGAGAAGGCTTGCAGGGGCGTCTTCGCGGAGCCTCCGGTTGACGTTTTGTATAAAGAGACATTTCCGGCGGCAGAGGGGGCCAGGGTCTTTTCTGTGGAGTTCCTTCCCGGCCAGTTTGACCAGAGGGCGGACTCTGCCGTGCAGTGCGTGCAGTTTATAAAGGAGGACGAGAAGCCGGTCATCCGCACCGCCACCACCTACGTGATAGAGGGAGAGCTGACGGACGAGCAGTTTGAGGCTGTGAAGCACCACTGCATCAACCCTGTGGACTCAAGGGAGACAGGCATGGAGAAGCCGGAGACGCTGGTGACAAAGTTTGACGAGCCGGCGGACGTCATCATCTTCGACGGCTTTAAGGACCTGGAGGAGGAGAAGCTGCGGGAGCTCTACGACTCTCTCGGGCTTGCCATGACCTTCAAGGATTTCCAGCATATCCAGAATTATTTCAGGGGAGAGGAGGACAGGGACCCGTCCATGACGGAGATCCGGGTGCTGGACACCTACTGGTCCGACCACTGCCGCCACACCACCTTCTCCACAGAGCTGAAAGACATTACCTTTGGAGAGGGAGATTACAGAAAGCCCATCGAGGACACCTACTGCCAGTATGCGGCGGACCACAGGGAGATATTCAAGGGCAGGGACGACAAGTTCATCTGTCTGATGGACCTGGCTCTCATGGCCATGCGCAAGCTGAAGAAGGAAGGGAAGCTTGCGGACCAGGAGGAGTCCGACGAGATCAACGCCTGCAGCATCGTCGTGCCGGTGACCGTGGATGGCGTGGAGGAGGAGTGGCTCGTGAACTTCAAGAATGAGACTCACAACCACCCTACAGAGATCGAGCCCTTCGGAGGAGCTGCCACCTGTCTTGGCGGCGCTATCAGAGATCCCCTCTCAGGCCGTACCTACGTGTACCAGGCTATGCGCGTCACGGGAGCGGCGGACCCCACTGTCTCCGTGAAGGACACCATGAAAGGAAAGCTTCCCCAGAAGAAGCTTGTCCGTGAGGCGGCCCACGGCTACAGCTCCTACGGCAACCAGATCGGCCTTGCCACCGGTGCGGTAAAGGAGATCTACCACCCCGGCTACGTGGCCAAGAGAATGGAGATCGGGGCTGTCATGGGAGCGGCGCCCAGGCGCGCAGTGATCCGTGAGACCTCCGACCCGGGAGACATCATCATCCTCCTTGGCGGGCGCACCGGCCGTGACGGCTGCGGCGGCGCCACAGGCTCCTCCAAGGTGCACACAGAGGAGTCCATCGAGACCTGCGGCGCGGAGGTGCAGAAGGGAAATCCCCCCACAGAGAGGAAGATCCAGCGCCTCTTCCGCAGGGAGGAGGTGAGCCGTCTCATCAAGAAGTGCAACGACTTTGGCGCAGGCGGCGTGTCCGTGGCCATTGGAGAGCTGGCAGACGGACTCAGGGTGGACCTTGACAAGGTGCCCAAGAAATACGCGGGACTGGACGGGACAGAGATCGCCATCTCCGAGTCCCAGGAGCGCATGGCTGTGGTCCTTGACCCGGCCGATGTGGAGACCTTTATGGGCTACGCCAAAGAGGAGAACCTGGAGGCCGTGCAGGTGGCTGTGGTGACAGAGGAGCCGAGGCTTGTCCTTGTGTGGAGAGGTAAGGAGATCGTGAACATCTCCAGAGCTTTCCTTGACACAAACGGCGCCCACCAGGAGACAAGCGTGGCCGTGGACATCCCGGACCGCGCAGGCAAGGTGCTGACGGATAAAGTGGAAGTGACAGATGTGAAAGCGAAATGGCTGGAGACACTGGCAGACCTGAACGTATGCTCCCAGAAGGGGCTTGTGGAGATGTTTGACGGTTCCATCGGAGCAGGATCTGTGTTCATGCCTCACGGCGGAAAATATCAGATGACAGAGACCCAAGCCATGGTGGCGAAGCTCCCTGTGCTGAAAGGGAACTGCGACACAGTGACCATGATGAGCTACGGCTTTGATCCCTACCTGTCAAGCTGGAGCCCCTACCACGGAGCGGTCTACGCTGTGACAGAGTCTGTGGCCAAGATCGTGGCAGCAGGCGGCGACTACCGGAAGATCCGCTTTACTTTCCAGGAGTACTTCCGTCGCATGACGGAGGACCCCCACCGCTGGAGCCAGCCCTTTGCCGCTCTCCTTGGAGCCTATGCGGCCCAGCTTGGATTCGGTCTTCCTTCCATCGGAGGCAAAGACAGTATGTCCGGTACTTTCGAGGACATCGATGTGCCGCCTACTCTTGTTTCCTTTGCCGTGGATGTGGCAAAAGAAAAAGATATCATCACGCCGGAGCTGAAGAAAGCGGGAAGCAAGCTTGTGTGGCTGCGCATCCCGAAGGATGAGTACGATCTGCCGGTATATGAGAAAGTGATGGAGCAGTACGGAAAATTTGCGGAGGATATCAAGGCCGGAAGGATTATCTCCGCCTACGTGCCGGACCGCCACGGCGTCATCGCCGCTGTCAGCAAGATGGCCTTTGGAAACGGCATGGGCGTGAAGATCGAGCACAGCATGGATGAAAGAGAACTCTTTGCCCCCGCCTTCGGAGACCTGGTAGCTGAGGTGCCGGAGGGCAAAGTGGGAGAGCTGCAGATCACCTACACGGTCATCGGCGAGGTGACAGGCGACAAGGCTTTCTCCTACGGCGATGCAGTCATCGGACTTGACGAGGCGGAAGAGGCCTGGACAGGCACTCTGGAGAAAGTGTTCGCCACACGGTCCGGCGCCCAGGACGGCCCTACAAGCTGGTTCATCAGATCAGAGAAGAAAGAGGACGGAGAGCTTAAGGAAGATGGCTGCTTCCACGCATCAAAAGTCCACATCTGCAGCCACAAGATCGCCCAGCCCACGGTGTTCATTCCTGTGTTCCCGGGCACCAACTGCGAGTACGACAGTGCGAAGGCCTTTGAGAGAGCAGGGGCCAGGGTCATCACGAAGGTGTTCAGGAACATGGACGCGGCGGACATCGTGGACTCTGTGGACGTGTTTGAAAAAGCCATCAGCCAGTCCCAGATCATCATGTTCCCAGGCGGATTCAGCGCAGGCGATGAGCCCGACGGATCAGCCAAGTTCTTTGCCACTGCTTTCCAGAACGCGAAGCTGAAAGAGGCGGTGGAGAACCTCTTAAATGAGAGAGACGGCCTTGCACTTGGTATCTGCAACGGCTTCCAGGCCCTCATCAAGCTGGGTCTTGTGCCAAATGGAAAGATCACAGGGCAGACAGAGAATGCACCGACGCTGACCTACAACACCATCGGACGGCATATCTCCAAGATGGTGTACACAAAGGTGGTGACAGACAAGTCCCCATGGCTTGCAAAAGCCGATCTTGGCGGCGTCTATGTCACTCCTGCTTCACACGGAGAGGGACGTTTTGTGGCTCCTGCCGAGACCATTGCACAGCTCTTTGCAAACGGACAGGTGGCTACACGGTACTGTGACCCGGAAGGAAACATCTCAAATGACGAGGAGTGGAATGTGAACGGCTCCTACTTTGCCATCGAGGGCATCACGAGCCCGGATGGAAGGGTGCTGGGCAAGATGGCCCATGTGGAGCGCCGGGGGCGGAGCGTGGCCATGAACATCTACGGAGAGCAGGATCTGAAGATCTTTGAGTCCGGCGTGGAGTATTTTAAATAAAGCAGCTGGATAAAAATGCATTCTTGCATGTGCAATATTGCAAAGTTTCTGTAAAAATATACTAAACAGGGTGCGAAATGCAGGAATGAAAGTATAAAGTTGCAAAAAAATCATAAAAAATACAAAAAGTACTTGTGTTTTGCCCGGGAATATTTTATTCTGTTAAAGAGGCAAAGAGGTCTAGTTAAGAGCAGGCTTATGCCTGCTCTTTTTGCTGGCTTCCGCCTGATAAGAAGATCAAGGAGGAAGAAAACAATGTCATATGTAGATGAAGTGATTGAAAGAGTTGTGGCAAAGAACCCGGCAGAGCCGGAATTCCACCAGGCTGTAAAGGAAGTGCTGGAGTCCTTAAGACCTGTGATCGAGGCAAATGAGGAGAAGTACAGAAAAGAAGCTCTTCTTGAGAGACTGACAGAGCCTGAGAGACAGTTCAAGTTCCGCGTACCGTGGGTGGACGACAACGGACAGGTACAGGTAAATACAGGCTACCGCGTACAGTTTAACAGTGCGATCGGACCATACAAGGGCGGCCTTCGTCTTCATCCGTCTGTAAACCTTGGTATCATCAAATTCCTCGGATTTGAGCAGATTTTCAAGAACTCCCTTACAGGACTGCCCATCGGCGGCGGTAAAGGTGGTTCTGATTTCGATCCCAAGGGTAAATCAGACAGAGAAGTGATGGCATTCTGCCAGAGCTTCATGACAGAGTTATGCAAATATATCGGCGCTGACACAGACGTTCCGGCCGGTGACATCGGAACAGGCGCAAGAGAGATCGGATACATGTTCGGACAGTACAAGCGCATCCGCGGACTGTACGAAGGCGTCCTGACAGGAAAAGGCCTGACATACGGCGGATCCCTTGTAAGAACAGAGGCTACAGGATATGGTCTTCTGTACCTGACAGAGGAAATGCTGAAGATGAACGGTAAGGACATCGCAGGCAAGACCATCGCTGTGTCCGGTTCTGGAAATGTTGCCATCTATGCTACAGAGAAGGCACAGCAGATGGGTGCAAAAGTAGTGACCATGAGCGACTCCACAGGCTGGGTATATGACGCTGAGGGCATTGACCTTGCAGCTATTAAAGAGATCAAGGAAGTAAACAGAGCAAGACTTTCCGAGTACAAGAAATACCGTCCCAATGCTGAGTACCATGAAGGCAGAGGCGTATGGAGCGTGAAAGTGGACATCGCTCTTCCCTGTGCGACACAGAATGAGCTGCACCTTGAGGATGCAAAGGCTCTTGTTGCAAACGGATGCATCGCGGTGGCAGAGGGTGCCAACATGCCTACAACACTGGATGCTACCGAGTACCTGCAGGAGAACGGCGTGCTCTTCGCACCCGGAAAGGCTGCAAACGCCGGCGGTGTTGCTACATCTGCTCTTGAGATGTCCCAGAACAGTGAGCGCTTAAGCTGGTCCTTCGAGGAAGTGGACAGCAAGCTGAAAGGCATTATGGTCAATATCTGCCACAGCATGGCTGACGCTGCCGAGAGATACGGACACGCAGGAAACTATGTGATGGGTGCAAATATTGCCGGATTTGAGAAAGTCGTAAATGCCATGGAGGCACAGGGTATCGTCTAGGATTTTCCTGGAGATGCACAGCCCGGGCTTTGTCAGGGCATGTATATAAACAAAAAACGGCGCACTGCGCCGTTTTTTGCTGTACAGACAAAGCTTTCTCATTGCCCATGGAGAGTGAAGAAGGGAACGAAAGGAGACGGCTATGGGATTTTTCTTTCAGGGACTGTCCATAGGACTTGCCTACGTGGCGCCCATAGGGCTGCAAAATCTTTTTGTCATCAACGGGGCTCTGATCCACACGCGCCGCCGCGCCCTGGCGACAGCGCTTATTGTCATCTTCTTTGATGTGACGCTGGCGCTGGCCTGCTTTTTCGGCATCGGCGCGGTGATGCAGCGGTGGAGATGGCTGCAGATGGTCGTTCTGCTGGCGGGGAGCATTGTCGTCATTTTCATAGGGGCAGGCCTGCTGCGGGCAAAGACAGAGGATATAGACCGCTCCGGGGAGACTGTGTCCCTTAGGAAAACAGTCTATTCCGCCTGTGTTGTGACCTGGTTCAATCCCCAGGCCATCGTGGACGGGACCATGATGCTGGGAGCCTTCCGGGTGACGCTGCCTGCGTCCCAGTCCATCCCCTTTATCTGCGGTGTGGGGACGGCCTCCTGCCTGTGGTTTACAGGACTGACCCTTGTGATCTCCATGTTCAGCAGAAGGTTTAATGTCAGGGTGCTGCGGGTCATCAATGTCATCTGCGGCGTCATCATTCTCTTTTACGGGTGCAGGCTGCTCATCAGTTTCTTTCAGCTTATCTGACATATGGGTCGTCCTCGGTTGTTTTTTCTGCTATAATGGTCATATTATGAAAATTCGCGAGTGGAGGAACAGGATATGGACAGGGAAACAGCAGAGAAAATGCACGGGGGCGGGCTCTATCTGCCCACAGACGGGGACCTTCTGGAGGAGCAGGCGGTCTGCCTGGATCTTCTCTATGACTATAACCATCTGAAACCTTCCAGGGGAGAGGAGAAGAGGGCACTGCTGGAGAAAATGTTTGCAGAGATAGGGGAGGGGTGTTATATTGAAACACCGTTCTATGCCAACTGGGGCGGGAAGCACGTTCATTTTGGCAGCCACATCTATGCCAACTTCAATCTGACGATGGTGGACGACACACATATTTACGTGGGTGACCACACGATGATAGGGCCGAATGTCATCATTGCCACGGGAGGCCATCCTGTGCTCCCCTCCCTCAGGGAGCAGGAGTATCAGTTCAATATGCCGGTCCGTGTGGGAAGGAACTGCTGGATCGGCGCGGGGGCTATCCTCCTGCCCGGCGTGTCTGTTGGGGACAACACAGTGATAGGAGCCGGCAGCGTGGTGACAAAGGACATACCGGCGGACGTGGTGGCGGCCGGAAATCCCTGCCGGGTGATGCGGCCCATCGGAGAGAGAGACGGGGAATTTTATTTCCGGGACCGCCGGATCGACCCGGAGCTGCTCTGATGGAGGCCGGAAAATGCCGGGAAAACAGGCTTTGAGAGGCCTCTGAAAAAAATGAGAAAAAATGTAAAAAAAGTGTTGACATTTGCTCGAATTCAATAGTATAATAGCAAAGCGGGTTGCGGGAGAGCAGCCCGCAAGACCAGAAAATATGGGGTCTTAGCTCAGCTGGGAGAGCATCTGCCTTACAAGCAGAGGGTCATAGGTTCGAGCCCTATAGGCCCCATATCCTATGGCGGGATAGCTCAGTTGGCTAGAGCATACGGTTCATACCCGTAGTGTCGCTGGTTCGAATCCAGTTCCCGCTACTCCCGTAAGATACGGTATCGGAGATCATCCGGTGCCGTATTTTTTTGTCTGCCGGGGCCCCTCTCATTGACAACGCCCCGGTGAAAATTATATACTTGTACATATGAAAAAATGGAGGAGCGCATACTATGAATGGAAAGACAAGAGACTGGATCTGGATCATCGTGGGAGGATATCTCGCCTACACAGGCGTACAGCTCGTCATGGACGTCATGGACCAGAAGCCGGAGGGATATATAGGATTTGTGGTGGCAGGTGTGCTGTTTGCCGTGTTCGGCATCGGGCTGATCGTCTACGCCATCCGGAATATGACAAAGCCGGTGGAGGAAGAGCCGGAAGAGAATGAGCCGGAGGAGATTGAGACCTCTGCCGGGGAGGGTGAACAGCCGGAGACGAGCGCGCCCGACAATGCGGAGACCGAAGAGGACCAGGAGGAAAGCGGGGAATAGAAGATGAGGATCGGAACAGGCTACGACGTACACAGACTGACAGAGGACAGGAAGCTGATACTGGGAGGCGTGGAGATTCCCTACGAGAAGGGACTTCTGGGGCACTCTGACGCGGACGTGCTCCTCCACGCTATCATGGACGCCCTTCTGGGAGCCGCTGCCCTGGGAGATATCGGGCGGCATTTCCCCGACACGGACGAGGCCTATAAGGGCGCTTCCAGCATGAAGCTCCTTGAGCGGGTAGGAGAGCTGGTGGCCCGGGAGCTCTACGTCATCAGCAACATTGACGCCACTGTCATCGCCCAGCGCCCGAAGCTGGCTCCCTACATCGAAGAGATGCGGGACAATGTGGCAGGGGCCCTGGGCATCCGGAAGGACCAGGTCAATATCAAGGCCACCACAGAGGAGGGACTTGGCTTTACAGGCAGCGGCCAGGGGATCGCGGCCCAGGCGGCGGCCTGCCTGGAGACCATCGCCAACTACAGCTATGAGCCACGGCTTGAGCAGGAGAGAGAAAGCGGGGGGCCGGGCTGCGCCTCCTGCAGCGGCTGCCCCAGGCAGTCCGGACAGTAGGAGGACGGATACCAGATACAAATGCAGATACGGAAGGACATGTAGAGGACAGGTGAGGAAGGATGCAGATCAGAAAGCTGGAGGACGAAGAGAAGGGCAGGACCCGGAGACTGTATGAGGAGGTATTCTCTGAGGACAGCCCCTCCTTTGTGGATTATTACTATACAGAAAAGACAAAGGACAACACCATCTATGTAGTGGAGGAGGGCGGCCTGCGGGCCATGCTCCACCTCAACCCCTACACCCTGATGGTAAACGGAAAGGAGGAGCCCTCCCACTATATCGTGGCTGTGGCCACGGAGGAGGCCTGCCGGAAGAGGGGCTACATGGCGGCCCTCTTAAAGACGGCCCTCCGGGATATGTACCAGGCCGGGGAGCCCTTTGCCTTCCTCATGCCGGCGGCGGAGGCGATCTATCTGCCCCATGGCTTTTCCACAGTGTATGAGCAGGAGCAGAGATATTTCCGGGGAAAGGCGGACCTTCCTGACGGCTGGACCGCAAGAAAGGCCCGTCTGGAGGATGCGGCGGACATTGCGGATGCGGCTGAGAAGGCCCTGAAGGGACGCTGTAAGGTCTATGCAAGGCGGGATAAGGCCTACTATGAGCGGCTCATCCGGGAGTATGAAAGTGACGGGGGCTGTCTGATGGTCTGTGAGAGGGAGGGCCATATCGTGGACTGCCTGCCCGCGGTGGAGGAGATACCGGAGGAGAGGCCGAAGATCATGGTGCGCCCGGTGAATGTGAAAAGGCTGCTCCTCCTTCTGGAGCTGGACTATCTGACTGCCGTGTGCTTTCAGGTGACAGACCCCATCATCCCTGAGAACAACCAGGTGTTCATGCTGACAGGGACAGAGTTTTCCGGTGTCATGCTGATGGAGGGAAAGCCGGAGAACAGCGAGGGCACGCTGACTGTGGAGGCCCTCACAAAGCTTGTCTTTGGCAGGATCTCACCGGACGACATTGAGAAGGAAGAGGGAGTCACGGCGACGGAGAGGATGAAGGAGGAGCTGAAAAAGATCGTTCCTCTGTCTCCTGTTTATCTGAATGAGGTAGTGTGACCGGGAAAAGAGAAAAACTCTGCCCGGCGGAGGTTGACAAATCCCGGCTTTTCACATACTATAGTATCTATAGCGGAAAAAACGGAGAACGGAAAGAGTAATATGGAAGGGAGTCATCAGAGAGGAGCTGTCACCGGCTGAAAGCAGCTCCGGGCGAAATCCATGTGAAGTGCATCCGGGAGTTGATCCGGCGAAAGGAGGGCGGCCAGAGGAGGGCGCGCCGATTAGCCGGGTACGCGGTGGCGGGCGTTATCAGCCGGAAAGCGGGGAGCAGCTGCGTGTCTGAGGCAGGCAGGTGCTTTCAACAGGAGTGGAACCACGGATAAGAATTCGTCTCTTACATTTATTGTAAGAGACTTTTTATTTGACCTGGAAACTCCGTCCCTGTGAAATAAAAACGCTCCGCGGCATGACGGCCACCCTTGCGCGGGCAGACCAGGAAAGGAAGGAAAGCTATGGGACTTGTAAAATATATTCGGGAAGAGATACAGGTGATCCGGGAGAGAGACCCGGCCATCAAGTCCAACTGGGAAGTGTTTCTCTATCCCAGCTTTAAAGTGATATTGAGCTACCGGGTGGCCCACAGGCTGTACCGGAAGAAGCATTATTTTCTGGCCAGATGGGTGTCCCAGCGGGCAGCCAGGAAGACGGGCATTGAGATCCATCCCGGCGCCAGGATCGGCAGGGGACTCTTTATCGACCACGGGACCGGCGTTATCATCGGCGAGACCACCATCATAGGAAACAACGTGACCCTCTATCAGGGAGTGACCCTGGGAGGCACCGGCAAGGAGAAGGGGAAGAGACACCCCACCCTGAAGGACAATGTGATGGTCAGTGCCGGGGCCAAGATACTGGGATCCTTCACCATCGGGGAGAACTCCAAGATCGGCGCCGGGGCGGTGGTGCTCAAGGAGGTGCCGCCCAACTGTACGGTGGTGGGAGTTCCGGGCCGCATCGTGAAGATGGGAGACCAGAAGATCCCCAGGGAGGATATGGACCAGGTGCATCTGCCTGACCCGGTGAGCAACGACATCCGTGAGCTCCAGAAGGACAACATCCGCCTGAAGAAGGAGTTAAGAGAGCTGGAAAAGCACATGAAATGCATGAAAGACAATACCATAGAGATGGAAGATGACAAGGAGGAACAACATGAAGCTGTTTAACACAATGACAAGGAAGAAGGAAGAGTTCGTGCCCCTGGAGGAGGGCAAGGTCAGGATGTACGTCTGCGGCCCCACGGTGTACAATCTGATACACATCGGAAACGCCAGACCTATGATCGTGTTTGACACGGTCAGGAGATATTTTGAGTACAAGGGGTACGATGTGAATTTTGTGTCCAATTTCACGGACGTGGACGACAAGATCATCAAGAAGGCCATCGAGGAGGGCGTGTCCGCGGACGAGATTTCCAAGAGATACATCGCCGAGTGCAAAAAGGACATGGAGGGCATGAACATTGAGCCCGCCACAAAAAATCCTCTCGCCACAGAGGAAATCTGCGGCATGGTGGAGATGATCCAGCAGCTCATCGACAAGGGGTACGCCTATGAGAAGAACGGCACGGTCTATTTCCGCACAAGACAGTTCAAGGAATACGGCAAGCTGTCCCACAAAAACCTGGATGACCTGCGCTCCGGCAACAGGACCCTGCTGGTGAGCGGCGAGGACGAGAAGGAGGACCCGCTGGATTTCGTGCTCTGGAAGCCCAAGAAGGAGGGGGAGCCGGCCTGGGAGTCGCCCTGGAGCGACGGCCGCCCGGGATGGCACATTGAGTGCTCAGTCATGTCCAAGAAATACCTTGGAGAGCAGATTGACATCCACGCGGGAGGGGAGGACCTTGTGTTCCCCCACCACGAGAACGAGATCGCCCAGAGCGAGGCGGCAAACGGAAAGCCCTTCGCAAAATACTGGATGCACAATGCGTTCCTGAATATCGACAACCACAAGATGAGCAAGTCTCTTGGCAATTTCCGCACCGTCCGGGAGATCAGCGAGCAGTACGACCTGCAGGTGCTCCGGTTCTTCATGCTCAGCGCCCACTACAGGAGCCCGCTGAACTTCAGCGCGGACCTGATGGAGGCCTCCAGGAACGGCCTGGAGAGGATCGTGAACGCGGCAGAAAATCTGAAGTATCTGAGCGGGAACGCAAAGACTGCCGACATGTCCCGGGAGGAGACGGAGGCGCTGGCAAAGACAGAGGAGTATGTAAAGGCCTTTGAGGCTGCCATGGACGATGACTTCAACACGGCGGACGCCATCGCTTCGGTCTTTGACCTTGTAAAATACTGCAACACCACCGCCGGCGAGGACAGCTCCGCCGCCTACGCGAAAGGACTGCTGGAGGTGCTGGAGAGGCTCTGCAATGTGCTGGGGCTGATCGTGGTGAAGGAGACAGAGATGCTGGACGAGGACATCGAGGCCCTCATCGAGGAGAGACAGGCGGCGAGAAAGGCAAAGAATTTCGCCCGGGCGGACGAGATTCGGGATGAGCTGGCGGCCAGGGGCATTATCCTTGAGGACACACGTGAAGGAGTAAAATGGAAAAGAGCGTAGAACAGAAGATACAGTGGCAGTTTGAGGACTATATGCGGGAAATCTTCCAGATGGAGGAGGCGGATATCCGGGAGTATTCGCCGCTCACCCTGGCCTACATCGGCGACAGCATCTATGACCTTGTCATCAAGACGCTGGTGGTCAGCAGGGGGAACCGCCCCGTGAACCAGCTCCACAGGATGACCAGCTCCCTTGTGCAGGCCTCTGCCCAGTCCCGGATGATGCGTACCCTCCAGGGGCTCCTGACAGAGGAGGAGCACGGAGTCTATAAGAGGGGGAGGAACGCCAAGAGTGTGTCCCCCGCCAAGAACCAGTCTGTGACAGATTACAGGCGTGCCACCGGGTTTGAGGCCCTCATGGGGTATCTCTACCTGAAAAGGGACTGGGAGAGGATGCTCACCCTGATCCGCACCGGGCTTGACAGCCTGGAGGCCGGGGATACGGGGGAGGGAGCCGGCGAAGACGGGCCGGATGGAGGTAAAGCCTATGAAGAACGCAAAGAGGATAAAATATGAGTGAGAGAGAGACAGAAAAAAACAGTACGGTGATCGAGGGGCGCAACGCCGTCCTGGAGGCCTTCCGTTCCGGGAAGACCATTGACAAGCTGTTTGTCCAGGACGGCTGCAAGGACGGACCTGTGCAGACCATCCTGCGGGAGGCAAGAAAGCACGACACCATTGTCCAGTTCGTCTCAAAGGAGAGGCTGAGCCAGCTCTCCGGGACGGGACATCACCAGGGAGTGATCGCCCACGCCGCTGCCTGGGAGTACGCCAGTGTGGAGGATATGCTGGAGCTGGCCAGGAGCAGGGGGGAGGCGCCATTCCTCTTCCTCCTGGACAATGTGGAGGACCCTCACAACCTGGGGGCCATCATCCGGACAGCCAACCTGGCAGGAGCCCACGGGGTCATCATCCCGAAGCGCCGGGCGGTGGGTCTGACGGCCACGGTAGCCCGCACCTCCGCCGGTGCGCTGAGTTACACGCCGGTGGCCAGGGTCACCAACCTGGTCCGCACCATGGAGGAGCTGAAGGAGGAAGGACTCTGGTTCGTGTGCGCCGACATGGGTGGGGCGCTCATGTATGACCTGGACCTGAAGGGGCCCATCGGCCTTGTCATCGGAAACGAGGGGGAGGGCGTGGGACGCCTTGTGAAGGAGAAGTGCGATTTCACGGCAGCCATCCCCATGAAGGGGGATATCGACTCCCTGAACGCCTCGGTGGCGGCGGGAGTACTGGCCTACGAGATCGTGCGCCAGAGGATGAGCTAGGACCGGAGGCGCCCCGTGCTTTTGCGGGATTGGAAAGGAAGACAGTATGCCCCAGTATGAACAGATGACAGATGAGCAGCTGATATGCAGGCTCCGGGAGGGAGACCGGGCGATCACAGACTACCTGATGGAAAAATATAAGGGACTGGTCAAAAAGGAGGCCAAGGCCATGTATCTTCTGGGAGGAGAGAACGACGACCTCATCCAGGAGGGGATGATCGGCCTGTTCAAGGCGGTCCAGGATTATGACGCGGCCCAGGAGGCCTCCTTTTACAGCTTTGCCAGGCTCTGCGTCAGGAGGCAGCTCTACAGCGCCATAGAGGCGTCCAGGAGAAAGAAGCACAGTCCCCTGAATTCCTATATCTCCTTCTACGAGAAGGAGGACCCGGAGGAAGGGGAGGGAGCCAAGCTGATGGATACCATCCAGGCCGGCACGGAGAGCGACCCGGAGCAGGCCTTCCTCGGAAAGGACAACGCAAGGAGGATCGAGGAGGAGCTGGAGGGAGCCCTGAGCGATCTGGAGAGGAGGGTCCTCTATCTCCACCTTCTGGGGACAGACTACCGGACAATAGCAAGGCTGCTGGACAAAAGCCCCAAGACTGTGGACAATGCCATCCAGAGGATCAAGGCAAAGACGCAGAAGATCCTGCGCAGTGAGGAGGGGGAAGATTGACAGACGGCCGGAAGTGTGATATTTTATTTATCAATCCGGTATAAATCTGATAAATGCCGGGAGAATGCAGCAAAGAAAGGTGTGATTACATACATGGACGATGACAGTGACACTGAGAGCTGTACATGCTTTCAGATGACAGTGTGTGCGGCAGCATTGTGTGCACAGGTAGAGAATGATCCATGTGATATCATGAATAGATAAGGGTATGATCTGCAGGCGCGCGCCGGAACGGAGCGGGGCCTGCAGGTCATACCCTTTTGCGATATTACTGTATGATTTCAATGATCGATCGGGAGGATTAAGAAAGAAATGGTTGGACCATTAATATTGCAGGTTGTGCTGATAGCGCTCAACGCTATCTTCGCAAGCGCGGAGATCGCCGTGATCTCCATGAATGAGACAAAACTGAAAAAAATGGCGGAGGACGGGGACCGGCGGGCCCGCCATCTGTACACGCTGACAGAGCAGCCCGCCAAATTCCTGTCCACCATCCAGGTGGCCATCACCCTGGCCGGACAGCTGGGAAGCGCCTTCGCGGCGGACAGCTTTTCAGGCCCTCTCTCAGACTGGATCATCAGCATGGGAGTGGATGTGCCGGAGCGGGTGGTGAGGACGGTGGCCCTTGTTGTCATCACAGTCATACTGGCCTACTTCAGCCTTGTGTTCGGCGAGCTAGTGCCAAAGCGTATCGCCATGAAGAAGTCGGAGCAGCTCTCCCTCTTGCTGTCCGGTCTCCTGTACGGGGTGTCCAAGGCGTTCGCCCCCCTTGTGTTCCTGTTGACCAAATCCACCAACGGGGTGCTGCGTCTCCTGCACATCAACCCGGAGGAAGAGGAGGAGCAGGTGACGGAGGAGGAGATCCGCATGCTCCTTATGGAGGGCAACGCCCAGGGAAATATCGACAGCGAGGAGAGCGAGATGATCCGCAATGTATTCGAGTTTGATGATATTTCCGTGGAACAGATATGTACCCACAGGGTGGATATGGACTGCCTGTATCTGGACGAGGATATGAAGGAGTGGGAGACGCTCATCCACTCCACCAGACACACCCACTATCCGGTCTGCAACGAGAACCAGGAGGACATTGTGGGCGTGCTCGACACAAAGGACTATTTCCGCCTGGAGGACAAGGGCAGGGAGAAGGTCATGGCAAATGCAGTGGAGAAGGCCTGGTTTGTGCCGGAGACCATGAAGGCAAACAACCTGTTCCAGAATATGAAGAAGAAGCGCGTCTACTTCGCCGTGCTTGTGGATGAGTACGGCGGCGTCAGCGGCATCATCACCCTCCACGACCTGATGGAATCCCTTGTGGGAGACCTCTACGAGCCGGACGAGGAGGAGGAGCCGGAGGATATCGTGAAGATCGCCGACAGCCAGTGGCGCATCCAGGGCGGCGCAGACGTGGAGGACGTGTCGGAGGAGCTGAAGGTGGACCTTCCCGCCCAGGATTACGACACCTTTGGAGGCTATATCTGCGGCGTCATAGACCGGATCCCGGAGAACGGAGAGACCTTTGTGTGCAGCACGGACGACCTGGAGATACGGGTCCTGGCTGTGGAGAACCACCGGATCAAGGAAGCGGTCGTGTGGAAGAAGGAAAAAGCGGAGGAGGAGCCGGAGAAAAGATAAAAACAGGGGCAGGGGAGCAGATGCTGGACTGCGGATGCTCCCCCGGGCCTGAAGCAAAAGGAGCAGAAGGAGAGATTTTCAAAAAAGTCATTGACAAGTACGGCGTAATATTGTATATTGTTCATGTTGCTTACAGAATATATGCTGCCTTGGCTCAGTAGGTAGAGCGTCGCCTTGGTAAGGCGGAGGTCGGCGGTTCAAGTCCGCTAGGCAGCTTTTCCATCTATATGGAATTCATATTGTTGAATGGGGCATTAGCGCAGTTGGGAGCGCGCCACACTGGCAGTGTGGAGGTCACGGGTTCAAATCCCGTATGCTCCATTTTTTTTGTGCGAAAATTTAAGAATTTCTTTACATTTCTTAAGTATTCTTTGCTCCTCTTGTGGTTCCTGTCGGATCAGGCTATACTCTGTCGAAGATAAAGTAAAGTATGCTGGGGAGGATGAGCAGGGCCGATGAACAGAAAGAGGAGCAGCGTTGGGACAGGGGCGAAAAGGCGGATACATGGAAGCGAAAGAGAAAGAGGGCGGATACACAGGAGGAGACGGAGGAGTCTTGCGGTCAGGCTGCTGGTGGCCGCGGCCATCCTGTTCACCTGTGCCGGAGCCGCGGGTGCTGTCTTTGCCCTGTCCGGCTTCGGGCGGCGTGCCAGGATACAGATTTCGGCGTCGGACCGGGAGGTCTATGTGGGAGAGGGGCAGCCGCCCCTGCTCGCGGAGGTCACCTCGGACACGGAAAGGTACAATAAGAGGATACGCCTGGACAAAAAGAAGAAGCTCACGGCAGAGGAGCTGGTGCGCCGGCTGGAGAAAGGGGAGGGGATCTCCCTTGTGTGCGACGCGGACCTGTCCATGGAGGGGACCTATCCTGTGCGGATCGAGCTGGACAGAGAGCTGAAGGAAAAGCTGGGAAAGGACTGGAGAAAGAAAGTGCAGCTCCAGGTGCGGGAAGGCACGCTGACAGTCAAGAACCCGGTGGGCAGGTGGAAGGATGAAAGATTTCAGCGCTACGACGGTTCCTGGGTCACGGACGGATTTGTCACCTGGCAGAAAAAGAGCTACTATTTTGACTCCGCCGGGAAGAAAGCGGTTGGCTGGCGGGAAATTGCCGGGGCCAGGTACTTCTTTGACGACAGCGGCGCCATGGAGGCCGGCCAGTGGAAGGACGGGGAGGACGGCAGATATTACCTGGGAGCGGACGGCCGCGCGCTCACCGGCTGGCAGGAAATAGACGGGAACAGATATTACTTCGGACAGGATGGAAGGATGGCCGTGGGGGATGTCTCCATGGGCCTCTCCCTCTATTCCTTTGGCGGGGACGGGAAATTCCTCTCCGTGAAAGAGAGTCGGGTGGATCCCTCCCGGCCCATGGTGGCGCTCACCTTTGACGACGGTCCGGGAAAGCGGACGGGGGAGATACTGGATCAGCTGAAAAAGTACGGCGCCCACGCCACCTTTTTCATGCTTGGGGAGAAGGTCCCCTCCTATCCGGAGCTGGTAAAGCGGATGAAGGACACGGGGTGCGAGCTGGGGAACCACTCCTATGACCACGCGGACCTGACTAAGCTGGACGCGGGGGCCGTGTCCTCCCAGATCCAGAGGACGAACGACAGGATACGGGAGGCGGCCGGGACCTCCGCCACAGTCATGCGCCCGCCCTACGGGGCCATCAACAGCACCGTGTCCGGGAATGTGGGCATGCCCATGATCCTGTGGAACATCGACACGCTGGACTGGAAGACAAGGGATGCCAAAAAGACGGTGGACACGGTCATGAGCTCTGTGGACGACGGCGACATCATCCTCATGCACGATATACATACAGAGTCTGTGGATGCGGCCCTGGAGCTCATACCAAAGCTCCAGGAGGCGGGCTATCAGCTTGTGACGGTGTCAGAGCTGGCGGCGGCAAAGAGCGCTGCCCTCGTCAACGGAAAGAGCTATACGGACTTCTAGCGGGGGTGACGGCGGCCCGGCGCCTTTTCCCGGCAGACCTTCTGTCTTGTGCTTGTGGATTGACGGGAAGTATGGTAAGATATTCTTCATGACCAGAGCAATTATTGTTATCAGGAGGTTGACATGGGAGAAGAAGTGGTTTCTAAAAATTTTATTGAGCAGGAGATCGACAAAGATCTCAGAGAGGGAGTGTACGACAATGTGTGCACCCGATTCCCGCCGGAGCCGAACGGGTATCTCCACATCGGACATGCCAAGTCCATCCTTTTAAATTACGGGCTGGCGCAGAAGTACGGCGGAAAATTCCACCTGCGCTTTGACGACACAAACCCCATGAAAGAAGATATGGAGTTTGTGGAGTCCATCAAGGCAGATGTGCAGTGGCTGGGTGCAGAGTATGGGGAACATCTGTACTTTGCCTCTGATTATTTTGACATCATGTACGAGTGCGCGGTGAAGCTGATCAAAAAGGGGAAGGCCTATGTCTGTGACCTGAGCCCGGAGGAGATCAGGCAGTACAGAGGGACTCTCACAGAGCCCGGAAAGAACAGCCCCTACAGGGACCGCTCGGTGGAGGAGAACCTGGCCCTGTTTGAGGCTATGAAGAACGGGGAGTACAAAGATGGGGAGAAAGTGCTGCGCGCCAAGATCGACATGGCGTCGCCCAACATCAACATGCGCGACCCCATTATCTACCGAGTAGCCCATATGACCCACCACAATACGGGGGACAAGTGGTGCATCTACCCCATGTATGATTTCGCTCACCCGATCGAGGACGCAGTGGAGAAGATCACCCACTCTATCTGTACGCTGGAATTTGAGGATCACAGACCGCTCTACGACTGGGTGGTAAGAGAGTGTGAGTTTGACCCGGCGCCCCGCCAGATCGAGTTTGCCAAGCTCTACCTGACCAACGTGGTGACTGGCAAGCGCTACATCAAGAAGCTGGTGCAGGAGGGCATTGTGGACGGATGGGACGACCCCCGCCTTGTGTCGATCGCGGCGCTGCGAAGGAGAGGATTTACGCCGGAGTCCATCAAGATGTTCGTGGAGATGTGCGGTGTGTCCAAGAGCCAGAGTTCTGTGGACTATGCGATGCTGGAGTACTGCATCAGGGAGGACCTGAAGATGAAGCGGCCCCGCATGATGGCCGTGCTGGACCCCATCAGGCTGGTGATCGACAACTATCCGGAGGGAGAAAGAGAGTACCTGGATGTAGCCAATAACCTGGAGAACGAAGAACTGGGAATGCGCCAGCTTCCTTTTGAGCGGGAGCTGTACATCGAGCGGGAGGATTTCATGATCGAGCCTCCGAAAAAATATTTCCGCCTCTTCCCGGGCAATGAGGTGCGCCTGATGCACGCCTATTTCGTGAAGTGCGTGGGCTACGAGACCGACGAGGAGGGCAATGTGACTGTGGTCCATGCCACCTACGACCCGGAGACAAAGGCCGGATCCGGCTTTACGGGAAGAAAGGTCAAAGGCACCATTCACTGGGTACCGGCCTCCTGCGCGCAGAAGGCGGAAGTGCGTCTCTATGAAAACCTGATCGACGAGGAGAAGGGTGTGTACAACAAGGAGGATGGTTCCCTGAATCTGAATCCGCACTCCCTGGAAATCCGGAAAAACTGCTATGTGGAGCCCAGCTTCCAGGATGCGAAGGCCTACGACAGCTTCCAGTTTGTGAGAAACGGCTACTTCTGTATCGACGCCAGGGATTCAGAGCCGGATGCTCTCGTGTTCAACCGTATCGTATCCCTGAAGAGCTCCTTCAAGCTGCCTAAATAAGAATATGAACGAGCTTACGATCCATCTGCAGCCACACAGCGGCGTGCCGCTGTATGAGCAGATTTACAGCTATATAAAAGAAAATATACGGACAGGCAGGATCTCCTGCGGGGAGAAGCTGCCGTCCACCCGGGCCCTGTGCAGCCATCTGGAGGTCAGCAGGAGCACGGTGGAGATGGCCTACGAGCAGCTCCTGTCAGAGGGATATGTCGAGGCAGCCCCGTACAGGGGATATTTTGTGGCGGAGGTGGAGGACCTGTGGCATCTGGAGCAGGCTCCGGCCAGGGACGAGCAGGAGCGGGAGACTGAGAAAGTCTCCGGGTACCGCTTTGACTTTACGCCAAACGGAGTGGATCTGAACAGCTTTCCCTACAACGTCTGGCGGAAGCTGTCCAGGGAAGTGCTGATGGATGACCGGACAGAGCTCTTCCGGCTGGGAGAACCCCAGGGAGAGTACGAGTTCCGCAGAGCCATCTGCAGCTACCTTTACCAGGCCAGAGGGGTGAACTGCTCGCCGGGCCAGGTGATCGTGGGCGCCGGCAGCGACTATCTCCTCATGCTCCTGGCCTCGCTGCTCGGGCGGGACCATGTCATTGCCGTGGAGAATCCCACCTACATGCAGGCCTACCGGCTGTTTCGGAGCCAGTCCTACAGGGTCTGCCCTATCCGGATGGACAAGAGAGGGATGGACACCCGTCTTTTGGAGGAGTCGGGGGCGGACATCGCCTATGTGACTCCCTCACACCAGTATCCCACCGGGATCGTCATGCCCATCCGCCGGCGGATGGAGCTGCTGGCCTGGGCGGAGGCGGAGAGCGGCAGGTACATTGTGGAGGACGACTATGACAGTGAATTCCGGTACAAGGGTAAGCCCATCCCGGCACTGCAGGGATTTGACGCCAGGGAGAAGGTCATATACCTGGGAACCTTTTCCAAGTCCATCGCCCCGGCCATCCGTTTGAGCTACATGGTCCTTCCGGAGCCTCTGTGCAGGGAGTACGGGAGGAAGCTGGGGTTCATCAACTCCACTGTGTCCAAGGTGGACCAGCTCATCATGTGCCGTTTCCTGGAGGGCGGATACTATGAGCGCCATCTCAACAAGACCCGGGCCCTGTACCGGGGCAGGCACGACCAGCTCATAGCGGGGCTGAAGCCCCTGGCAGCGACCTGCCGGATATCCGGCGAGAACGCGGGGGTCCACCTCCTTCTCCACTTCGATGACGGGAGGACGGAAAAAGAGCTGATCGAGAAGGCTGCGGCCTGTGATATAAGGGTGTACGGCATGTCGGACTATATCGTGGGAGAGCCCGGCAGGGAGGCGGTCATCCTCCTTGGCTATGCGAACATGCCTGAGGGGCAGATCAGGGAGGCGTGCGGGATACTTTGCGGGATATGGAAAAAATAGCTGCGGGCAGAAATGAAGGGATAGAAAGGGAGCCCTCCCGGTGATCTGTGCAGATCATCCGGAAGGGCTCCCGGTCTGTGTGTCCTTTGCGCCTCTTATGCGTCCTCGTTATCCTCGCTGCCGGATTCCGCCCGGGGAGCCTCCTCCTTGCTGTCCTCCTCCGGCTCGCTGTCCATTTTTGCTTCTCCGCTCTCCTTTGCGGGAGTGTTGAGCGGAACGTACTCCCGGTCCCCGACGGGCTTCAGATCGTTGTCAAGGTCAAAATCCTCATCCTCAAACTCATCCATATCTTCCTCTTTGTTATCTGAAGAAGCTTTTTTCAGATAAAAATAAAGTCCGGCAGCGGCGCTTCCCACGGCGGCCAGACCAAGCACGCGTTTTATCCATTTAGACATACTCATGACTCCTTTCTGCAAACTGCGTGTATGTTATGATACATTGTAATACTTTTGAACAAAAAAAGAAAGGGGAAACATACAAATACTGGCGAAATTCCGGGCATGGGTCCGGTTGTGGCGGCCGGGAAAGTGTGTTACACTATATTCCGTCAGACAAGATAAGGAGGACTTTATGGGAAAGAACGAACCGGGAAAGGCAAAGTCAGGGCTTTCCAGGATCATATTCAGCCGTACAGGATTTATTCTTCTTCTGATCCTGATACAGCTTGGACTTTTTATAGTGACAACCAATCTGCTACAGTCATACGCACTGTTTATCAACGGTACGCTCAGGGTAGTAGGAGTCGTGGTGCTGATCTACATCATCAACGCAGAGGGCAACCCCGCGTTCAAGATGACGTGGATGCTCTGCGTCATGGCTTTTCCTGCAGTGGGCACATTGTTTTATATATATGTGAAGACTCAGGTGGGAGTCCGGTGGATGGGGAAGAGGCTGGCCACCCTGAAGATAGAGACAGATCCCTATATGATGCAGGACATGGACGTGGTGGACGCTCTGCGTGCCAGCAAGCCGGCCAATGCCAACCTGGCCTACTATCTGGCCCACCACATGGGATTTCCCACATACCGCAACACGGAGGTGACCTACTTTCCGCTGGGCGAGGACAAATTCGAGGCCCTTGTCCCGGAGCTGAAGAAGGCCAGGAAGTATATTTTTATGGAATACTTTATCGTGGAGAAGGGCTACATGTGGGACACTATCCTGAAGATCCTCGTGCAGAAGGCGAGGGAGGGGGTAGAGGTGCGCTTCATGTACGACGGTACCTGCGCCATCTCCAACCTGCCCTATGAATACCCGCAGGAGCTGGAGCGAAAGGGGATCCGCTGCAAGATGATGAACCCCATCAAGCCCTTCCTGTCCACGGTGCAGAACAACAGGGACCACCGCAAGATATGCGTCATTGACGGCCGGGTGGGCTTCACGGGAGGCATCAATCTGGGGGACGAGTACATCAACCGGAAGGAGAGGTTCGGCCACTGGAAGGACACGGCTGTCATGCTGAGGGGGGACGCGGTCCAGAGCCTGACCATGCTCTTCCTGCAGATGTGGAACGTGGACGAGAGGGAGGAGGAGCACTACGGGAGATACCTCACGCCCAGACGCCAGGGCCTCCGCAGGGAGCTGGGGTATGTGCTCCCCTACGGGGACAGCCCCTTTGACGATGAGAATGTGGGTGAGGAGGTGTACTTCCATATCCTGAACCATGCGAAGAAGTATGTGCACATCATGACCCCATACCTCATACTGGACAATGAGATGATCACCACCCTGACAAGGGCCGCCAAGAGCGGTATCGAGGTCATCATCATCATGCCCCACATTCCGGACAAATGGTATGCCTTTGTGGTGGCCAAGACCTACTACAGGGAGCTCATCCGGGCGGGAGTCCAGATCTACGAGTACAAGCCGGGATTTGTCCACGCCAAGGTGTTCGTGTCAGACGATGACACGGCCACGGTTGGGACCATCAACCTGGACTACAGGAGCCTCTACCTGCATTTTGAGTGCGGCGTGTTCATATACAACAATTCTGTGGTGGACCGGGTGGAGAGGGATTTCCAGGAGACTCTCATGAAATGCCACAAGGTGAGCCTTGTGGAGCTGCGGGGCCGGAGCCTGTTCTCCAAGATAGCGGGGCAGGTGCTCAGGCTGTTTGCTCCTCTCATGTAGAAGGCCCTTGCAGGAGGCTTCGGGAAATAAAGGTTGTACAACAGAGGGAAAATATAGTATAATGCTTATGGCTGTTTGTGAGCCACTAATGTAAATGATACACAGGAGGAATGGATAATGGTAAAAGCAGTAGTAGGTGCGAACTGGGGCGATGAAGGTAAGGGCAAGATTACCGACATGCTGGGGGAGAACGCGGATATAATCGTCCGTTTCCAGGGCGGCGCCAACGCAGGACACACCATCATAAATGATTACGGTAAATTTGCGCTCCACACACTGCCTTCCGGTGTGTTTTACAGTCACACCACAAGCATCATCGGCAACGGGGTCGCACTGGATATCCCCAGGCTTTTCGGAGAGATCCAGTCCATCATCGAGAAGGGAGTCCCCATGCCGAAGATCCTCGTGTCAGACAGAGCGCAGATCGTGATGTCCTACCACAAGGATTTTGACGCCTACGAGGAGGAGAGACTTGGAGGCAAGTCCTTCGGGTCCACGAAATCCGGTATCGCGCCCTTCTACTCAGACAAATACGCAAAGATCGGATTCCAGGTGAGCGAGCTCTTTGATGATGAGCTGCTCAAGGAGAAGACCGTCCGGGTGGCAGAGCAGAAGAACGTGCTGCTTGAGCATCTGTACCATAAACCATTGATCGATCCTGCTGACCTTTATAGAGAACTGAAAGAGTACAAAGAGATGGTCGAGCCCTATGTGTGCAATGTATCACTCTACCTTTACAACGCACTCAGGGAGGGAAAGGAAATCCTGCTGGAGGGACAGCTCGGCTCCCTGAAGGACCCGGACCACGGCATCTACCCCATGGTCACATCCTCCTCCACCCTGGCAGGCTACGGCGCCATCGGAGCCGGCATCCCGCCCTATGAGATCAAACAGATCATCACCGTGTGCAAGGCCTACTCCAGCGCTGTCGGCGCCGGCGCCTTCGTGAGTGAGATATTCGGCGAGGAGGCGGACGAGCTGAGACGCCGTGGAGGAGACGGCGGAGAGTTCGGAGCCACAACGGGACGCCCGAGGCGCATGGGCTGGTTCGACTGCGTGGCCTCCAAGTACGGCTGCAGGCTCCAGGGGACCACGGACGTGGCCTTCACGGTGCTGGACGTGCTGGGCTATCTGGATGAGATACCGGTCTGTGTTGGCTATGAGATCGACGGGGAAGTGACAACAGAGTTCCCCACCACTCATCTTTTGGAGAAGGCAAAGCCTGTCCTGAAAAAGCTTCCCGGATGGAAGTGCGATATCCGGGGCATCAAGAAGTATGAGGACCTGCCGGAGAACTGCAGGGGCTACATCGAGTTCATCGAGAAGGAGATCGGATACCCCATCACCATGATATCCAACGGACCGGGAAGAGGCGACATTATCTACAGAAACAGATAGCAGCACGGATCTGTTTATATGGTTGAAAAAATATTTTGCCCACACAGCTGACAGCCTGTGTGGGCTTTTTAAATGAGCGGCTTCATGCGTTTTGCTGTCAGACATTTTTGTGTTGACAGGACCGCCCGGGCTATGGTATTCTTTTAGAGAAATAATTTAGTGCTTTAAAGCGTTGCGGTTTAAAGTGCCGCAGACAAACAGAAGTGAAGCGAGGAGGAGACAAAATGATCATCAAGCTTGTGATCCTGCTGTTGTTTTTTATCGTCATGGTGGCAGTGGGGATCTGCGCCAGGAGACATGCGGGCAGTGTAGACGGATTTGTGCTGGGAGGGCGGTCGGTGGGGCCGTGGCTGACGGCATTCGCCTACGGGACCTCCTATTTCTCAGCGGTCGTGTTTGTGGGATACGCAGGCCAGTTCGGATGGAAATACGGTCTTGCCTCCACCTGGATCGGGATAGGGAACGCGGTCATCGGAAGCCTTCTCGCCTGGGTCATCCTGGGAAGGAGGACCCGCGTCATGAGCCAGCACCTGAGATCCAGGACCATGCCGGATTTCTTCGGAGAGAGGTACGGGAGCCGGCGGCTGAAGATAGCGGCCTCGGCCATCGTGTTCATCTTCCTCGTGCCCTACACGGCATCTATCTACAACGGCCTGTCCCGGCTCTTCGGGATGGCCTTCAGCATTCCCTACGAGTGGTGTGTTATCCTCATGGCGGTGATCACGGCCGTGTACGTGATCCTGGGGGGATACATGGCCACAGCCATCAATGACTTCATCCAGGGGATCATCATGCTGGCAGGCATCGTGGCGGTCATAGCGGCTGTGCTCTCCGGCCAGGGCGGCTTCATGGAGGCGGTGGGAAGGATGGCGCAGATCCCCAGCGATGTGGAGGCGACAATGGGCCAGCCTGGCGCCTTCACTTCCTTCTTTGGACCGGACCCCCTAAACCTGCTGGGAGTGATCGTGCTGACCTCCCTGGGGACCTGGGGACTTCCCCAGATGATCCACAAGTTTTACACCATCCGGGACGAGAAGTCGGTCCAGACAGGGACCATCATCTCCACGGTGTTTGCCATTGTGGTGTCCGGCGGATGCTACTTCCTGGGCGGCTTCGGACGTCTCTTTGACTCCCCGGATATCTACGGGGCGGACGGCTCTGTCGTGTACGACAGCATCATTCCCTTTATGCTGTCGGGACTGCCGGACATCCTGGTGGGCATTGTAGTGATCCTGGTGCTGTCGGCCTCCATGTCAACCCTGTCCTCCCTTGTCCTCACATCCAGCTCCACCCTGACCCTGGATTTCCTGAAGGATACGGTGATGAAAAAGATGGGAGAGAAAAAGCAGATCGTGGTCATGCAGCTTTTGATCGTGTTCTTTATCCTTCTGTCCGTTGTGCTGGCTCTGGACCCGCCGGCCTTCATCGCACAGCTCATGGGGATTTCCTGGGGCGCTCTGGCAGGTGCCTTCCTGGCTCCCTTCCTCTACGGCCTGTACTGGAAGAGGACCACAAAGGCAGCCGTGTGGGCCAGCTTTATCGCGGGCGTGGGGATCACCGTGTCCAATATGGTCATAGGATATATCGAGTCCCCCATCAACGCGGGAGCGCTGGCCATGGTGGCGGGCATGGTCATCGTGCCGGTCTTCAGCCTTCTGACGCCTGCGCCGGACAGGGAGCATGTTGAGAAGATATTTGCCTGTTACGATGAGACGGTGGTGATCAGGAAAAAGCATTCCCTGGAGGAAAAGTGACAATACTTTTTTAAGAAATTCCTTACTTTTATTTTAGGTTCTCTCCATACAGAAGACACATTTGTGAAGTATAGTACCAGCATAGAAAAAAAGTCATAAAAACACAATGCCGGCAATATAATAATAGAGCCGGGAAATCGGAGTATGGAGTATAGATAAGTAGAAGTGGAGGTATGCGTCATGAGAAACAGCGAGAGAAAAGACATCAGCCAGGAAGCGATTTCCATGGAAGAATACTTGAGCAAGAGACAGAAGATAAAGGAGGCACAGCAGAGAGGAAGAGGCCGCAAGAAAGAAACAAGCCCGGCCTGGATGTGGGCCGGACTTTACGTCTGATCCTGACCGGGGTCAGCTGCTTCTGCCTCTTTTCCCTCCTTTTTGGGGCGGTTCTCCTCATCGAGGGGAGGACGCCCGGACTGAAGGGTCCGGTACACCAGCGTGTAGGCGTACAGGAGAACGGGGATGACAAAGGTGCAGACGATGGAGGCCTTCAGAAGGCCCATGGTCTGTGAATGGTCGGTGACCGCGAAGAACAGGGTGCTGCCGTACATGACAACGAGGAGAACGGCCCCGCAGGCCGCCAGGATCCGTCTGATCTTTTCCATTGTGAAGGGCTCCTTTCTGAAACGATGCTGGGACAAAAACCGAGGCTGCGATGCCCGGGGATTGCTCCGTGCAGCGCACTCCCGCAATCCTGGCATCATTATATCGGGAAACCGTTAAAAAATCAAATCCATCCTCTTTGAAAATCGGGGAAAATAGTATATAATAGGGCTTGCACAGAAAAAAACCTGCTCGGGCAGGCGCACAAAGGAGTATAAAAATGAGTACATTACTGGAACAGTGGCGGGCTACCGCTTACAATGAGAAGGCAGACAGAGGCCAGCTTCAGAAGTTCTGGGCTTCCTATTTTCAGATCGAAAAGGAAATCTATGAGAAGCTGCTCTCCAACCCGGACGAGGAGGTACATGGCACAGTCAAGGAGCTGGCGGAGAGATTCGGCCACAGCGTCATGACCATGGTGGGCTTTCTGGATGGCATTGACGAGAGCCTGAAGGTGCCAAACCCCATTGAGACCATGGATGAAGACACGCAGGTGAACCTTGTGTATGACAAAGCCCTGTTATATAAGAACATGGTCGCCGCCAAGGCGGACTGGCTTTACGAGCTACCCCAGTGGGATGATATTTTCACGGAGGAGGAGAGAAGGGCACTCTACAAGGAGCAGAAGGAGTCGGGCACGGTCCGCAAGCCGAAGAAGATAGGGCGCAATGATCCCTGCCCCTGCGGAAGCGGAAAGAAATATAAGCACTGCTGCGGAAGATAAGATGATACTGACAGCGGCGGTTTTCTGTCTGGCATATTATCTGATCATCTGTAAGGCGATGGGAAAGTGGAATTCTACCTTTGCCGGGTTCTGGCCCGGGGCCGGGGCCGTGTGCCTTCTCGGGCACGGGGCCGTCCTTGCCGGCCCCCGCTGGCTGGCGCTGGCAGTGGAGAGTTCCTTTTCCATTGCCCTTTTTGTATTTGTGCTGGTGGAGCTGCGCATCCTTCTGGGGATGCGCCCGGACCGGGAGGCGGACTGCCCCTTCATCATCGTCCTGGGCGCCCAGATCCAGGGGACAAGGGTCACTCTCTCCCTGCGCCGGCGCCTGGACGCAGCTGTTTCCTACCTGGAGGAGCATCCGGATGCGGTGGCGGTCCTGTCCGGCGGACAGGGGAAGGGGGAGGCGGTCAGTGAGGCAGGAGCCATGGGAGAGTATATGCGGGCAAGAGGGATCAGCCCGGACAGGCTGCTCCTGGAAGAGAAGTCCACATCCACCAGGGAAAATTTCGCCTTTTCCCGTTCCCTCATACCGGACAGGTCAGCGCCGGTGGGAGTCGTGACAAACAATTTCCACATGTACAGGGCAAAGGAGTATGCCAGGAGGACAGGCTACGAAGATCCCCGGGCTATCCCGGCGCCCAGCAGTCCGGTGCTGTTTTTGAACTACGTGACAAGAGAATTTTTTGCGGTCTGGAAGATGTGGATCTGCAGATAAAGGAGAAGAATATGAAAAATATGTACGACTGCTACACTTTGAACAACGGAGTGGAGAATCCCTGTCTTGGCTACGGCACCTACAAGGCGGCGGACGGAAAGAGCGCGGATATCATAGAGATGGCTATTGAGGCCGGGTACCGGTATTTTGACACCGCCTCCTTCTACGGGACCGAGGAGTATCTGGCGGAGGCCATACGCAGGAGCGGCATCCCGAGGAAAGAGTTTTTTATCGCGTCCAAGGCCTGGAAGACCCAGATGGGGTACGAAAAGGTAAAGGAGGCCTTCCGGCAGTCACTGGAGGCTCTGGAGACCGATTACCTGGACCTCTACCTGATCCACTGGCCGCTGCCGGAGGAGGGATACAGGGACTGGAAACGGCTGGATAAAGAGACCTGGAGAGGGCTGGAGGAGCTGTACGAGGAGGGAAAAGTCAGGGCGATCGGCGTGAGCAACTTCCTCCCCCATCACATTGAGAACCTGCTGGAGGACTGCCGCGTCCGACCGGCGGTGGACCAGATCGAGTTCCACCCCGGCTACACCCAGGAGATGACGGTCCGGTACTGCCAGGAGAAGGGGATCCTGGTGCAGGCCTGGAGCCCCATTGGAAGGAGAGCCCTGCTGGACAATGAGATGCTGCAGGAGATGGCCGCACAGTACGGCGTCTCTGTGGCCCAGCTGTGTATCCGCTACGCCATCCAGAGAGGTGTTGTGCCCCTGCCCAAGTCCTCCGCCATGGAGCGGATGGAGCAGAACCAGGATGTGTTCGGGTTTGAGATCAAAGAGGAGGATATGTACAGACTGGGGACCATGCCCCAGACCGGCTGGTCGGGACAGCATCCGGACGCCGGTTCCATACGAGGGAGTGAGAGATAATGAGAGAGATACGGGAATACAGACATAAGGTGCAGTATTACGAGACGGACCAGATGAGAGTCGTCCATCATTCCAACTATATCCGCTGGTTCGAGGAGGCCAGGGTCGATCTTATGGAGCAGATGGGCATGGGCTACGACAGGATGGAGGAGCTGGGGATAGCCAGCCCGGTCCTGGGCGTGGAGGCGGATTATCTGCGGATGGTCCACTTTGGGGATACTGTGTCCATCCGGACCAGGATGAAGGAGTACAATGGCATCAAGCTGACCCTGGAGTACGAGGTGACAGATGAGGAGACCGGTATGGTCCACTGCCGGGGGCTGACAAAGCACTGCTTTTTAAATGAAAAGGGGCGCCCCGTGTCCCTGAAAAAGGATCACCCGGATATCCACGCTCTTTTTCTCGAGGTGGCAGGACAGGAAAAGTAAAAGACAGAATATTTTTCGAAAATAGTGCAGATACTAGCTCTGATAAACAGATAAAGGAGGTAGTATCAATGCCAGAATTAAAATGCACCGTGCAGACCTGCATGCACAATCAGGATTACTACTGCACCCTGGACAAGATCCAGGTGGGAGGAAATTCCGCCAAAAAGGCTGAGGAGACAAGCTGCGACAGCTTCCAGGAAAGAGGGGCATCCCGGATCGATTCCGCTGCCGGCTCCTACAGCAATTCCTACAGCGGCGCCGCCGGAACGGGGGCGGGAAAGAGTATGGGAAGCGCTTCAGCCTGCAGCTGTGTGGACTGTCAGGCAGTCCAGTGCAAGTACAATGACAGCTGCCAGTGCCATGCCGGAAAGATCAGCGTGGAGGGCGGAAACGCCAGTCAGAGCAGTCAGACAGCGTGCGCTACATTTGCCTGCTGAGACTAAAGCCTTCAGCAGGAGCGCGCTGGATAAACAGAGAAAGGGCAAGGGAAGGGCTTCGGCCCTTCCTTTCTTCGTTGCTTTTTCGGAGGCGGATCGCTATAATAATTTGTAAGTGCGGTATGAGAAAGAAGGGAATCCATGAGTAAGATGAAGAAGGAAACGGAAAAGAAAACTGCAGAGTCCAGAGTCCCGGGGACAGGGCCAGGTGGAGGCGGGACAGAGGAGAAGCGGGAAAGGGGCAGTGCCGGCGGACACTATGCGGACAGGCTGCGCATAGGGACCAGGGGCGCTTCCTGGCTCCGGCAGCAGTTCGGAAAGGGCATAACCTATTTCCTTGTCGTGGCGGCCAGCATCATATTCTACTTTGCCCTGCTCCGTGCCACCAACCTGACAGACGTCCTCTGGAGGATCGTGGATGTGCTCAAACCGGTCCTGTACGGACTGATCATCGCCTATCTTTTGGACCCCATCGTGGAGAAGGTGGACGAGCGCCTTGCCCCGGTGCTCAGAGCCAGGTTTGAGAGACCGGAAAAGGGAGAAAAGCTGTCGCGGTCCGTGGGCATCACTCTGGCAGTCATCTTTCTGGTCCTCATGGTGGCGGCCCTGTTTAATCTCCTTATACCGGAGCTGTATAAGAGCATCAGGGACCTGGTGATCGCCCTCCCCGGGCAGATGAATGACCTGGTATCCCACATGAACCGCCTGTACTCGCACGACTCCACTGTGGGCGAGGTGTTCAAGGCGGCGGTGCAGGAGGGGACATCCATGGTCCAGTCCTGGCTCCGCACGGACCTGCTGGGCCGTGTCAATGAGATCATGTATAGCCTGACGGAGGGTGTGATCAATGTAGTCAGTGAGCTGTTCAACATACTCGTGGGCGTGATCGTCTCTGTGTACATACTCTTCAGCAAGGAAAAATTCCTCCGGCAGGGTAAGAAGACCGTGTACGCCCTCCTGCCTGCCCACTATGCGAACAGCCTGCTCCATCTGGCGGGAAAGACGAATGAGATATTTGGAGCGTTCATCATAGGGAAGATCATCGATGCCGCGCTGGTGGGCGTGCTGTGCTTTGTCGGTATCTCCCTGCTGAACATTCCCTATGCGGTACTGGTGAGCGTGGTGGTGGGAGTGACGAACATCATTCCTTTCTTTGGCCCCTATATCGGCGGGGTCCCCAGCGCCGTGCTGATCCTGCTGGCCGACCCGGTGAAGGGGATCTCCTTCATTATATTCATTATCATACTGCAGCAGGTGGACGGCAATTTCATTGAGCCGAAGATCCTGGGGAACACTACGGGACTGTCGGCGTTCTGGGTGATCTTCGCTATCTTCCTTGGAGGCGGACTGTTTGGATTTGTGGGAATGCTGATCGGAGTGCCTCTCTTTGGAGTGGTCTACTACATCATACAGATGTTCATCAACAGCCGTCTGGAGAAGAAGCAGCTCCCCAGCCACTCGGATTACTATGACGAGATGAGCTATGTAGATGACAACGGAACCTATGTCCGCTCTCAGGAGCCCTCTCCGGGAAAGGAGAGCGGCAGGAGAGGGGAAGAAGGAAAGAAAACTGACAAAGGAGAGTAATATATGCCAATTCGAGTACAGAATGATCTTCCGGTAAAAGAGATACTGGAGCAGGAGAATATCTTTGTGATGGACGAGCACCGGGCTACCCACCAGGACATCCGGCCCATCCGCATCGGGCTTCTGAACCTGATGCCGCTGAAGGAGGACACGGAGCTCCAGATCCTGCGCTCTATGTCCAACACGCCCCTTCAGATAGATGTGGTGTTCATCAACGTGTCCAGCCACCAGTCCAAGAACACGTCCACCAGCCATCTGAACAAGTTCTATCTGCCTTTTCGGGATGTCAGGGACCAGAAGTTTGACGGTTTTATCATCACCGGGGCCCCGGTGGAGCAGATGCCCTTTGAGGAGGTGGACTACTGGGAGGAGCTGACGGAGATCATGGAGTGGACAAAGACCCATGTGACCTCCACCCTCCACCTGTGCTGGGGAGCCCAGGCGGCCCTCTACTACCACTACGGGATAGACAAGGTGCCCCTGGAGAAGAAGCTGTTCGGCGTCTTCAGACACAGGGTGCTGAACCGCAAGATCCCTCTCGTGAGGGGATTTGACGATGTGTTCCTCGCACCTCACTCCAGGCACACGGATGTGCCGGCGGACAGGATACGCGCGGACGGCAGGATCACCATCCTGGCTGAGTCGGAGAAGGCGGGAGCTTTCCTCTCCATGGCTCAGGACGGGCGCCAGATCTTTGTCATGGGCCACCCGGAGTACGACAGGGTCACCCTGGACGGGGAGTACAAGAGGGACCTGGCCAAGGGACTTCCCATTGAGATGCCGGAGAACTACTACCCGGATGACGATCCCCAGAACAAGCCCCTCCTGACCTGGCGAGCCCACGGCAACAACCTGTACACCAACTGGCTGAATTACTACGTGTACCAGGTGACGCCCTACAATATGATCGGGACGCCGTTTTAGAGCTCGTTCATGCAAGCAGCTCGGCCAGGCAAGCCATCAGCCGGTCGTTGTCCTCCGGCAGCATGACGCAGAAGCGGATGTACTCGCCCTCCAGGCTCTCAAAGGAGGAGCAGTCCCGTATCATCATGCCCCGCCGGATGGCTGCCTCGAAGACCTGGAAGGAGGAGAGCCCCTCCTTTAAGATACGCACCAGGATGAAGTTGGCGTAAGGGGTGTAGATCCGGGCGTGGCTAAAGCCGGAGAGGATGCCCGTGAGGCGCTCCCTCTCGGAGCCGATGAGCCGCCGGGTCTTCCCGATGTAGGGGGCGTCCCTCAGCATCAGCTCCCCCGCCAGGGCGGCGATGCTGCTGACGCTCCAGGGGTTCTGGTGGATCGCCAGGGACGCAAGGAAGGCCTTGTTCCCGGTGATCCCGTAGCCAAGGCGCAGGCCCGGGGCGGCGAAGAATTTGGACACGCCCCGTATCACCATCAGGTTGTCAAAGTCCCGGGTGAGAGGGACGGCGGTGATCAGGCCGGGATTGGGGGCGAACTCCACGTAGGTCTCATCCACCATGACGAAGATGCCCCGCGCCCGGCAGGCGCCCGCCAGGGCCCTGAGCCTCTCCTGGGTGACGGCGGAGGAGGTGGGATTGTTGGGGTTGCACAGGATGACCAGGTCCGCGTCCTCCGGGAGAAACGCAAGGAGGTCCGGGATGTCCAGCTCAAATCGGTCCTCCTCCTTCAGGTCATAGGCGGTGATCTGGCCACCGGTCAGCTCAAGCTCCCGCTGGTACTCCGAGTAGGTGGGGCCGATGACCACCGCGTGGCGGGCCCTGCGCTGGCTGATGAGGAGAGAGATGAGCTCCGTGGAGCCGTTTCCCACAGCAACAAACGAGGTGGGAATCTGGCAGTAGTCCGAGATAGCGGCCTTCAGGGAGGCGTAGCCCCGGTCGGGATAGCGGCTGATGACGTCCAGGTTTTCTGCCAGGGCTGCTTTTACAGAGGGGGACAGGCCCAGGGGATTGACATTTGCCCCGAAGCCGGTGATCTCCTCCTTTTTGATGTGGTAATATTTTTCAATCTGCTCCAGGTCGCTGCCGTGGAAGGCAGGGCGTTCTGTGTTTTTCATGTATATTCCTCCTGTTTTCTCCTGGATTTTTCTTTATTCCCTTATATTCTTCCAGATTTTCAGATTACAGCATTGCTATTATGAACACAGTAATGATATAATCTATTATAGTATGTCTAATAAAGGCGATGCAAGAAGAGGTGGAAGGCTTGAAGAATAAAATTAAGAAATTTTCAAAGGGTGACTTTCAGACAGCAGGCCCGGAGATCGTGTTCGATGAGACCTGTCTGATCCTTACCATCGGTGAGGGGGAAGTGTACCGTGGAAGTTTTACAATCAGAAGCCAGACAGACGGGTCGATCCGGGGGATCGTGTATCCGTCTTCTTTTCGTATGCGCTGTGTGGAACAGGGCTTTGAGGGGAATCCCGTCACGGTGAGGTTTGAGTACGATGGGAGGAATCTGCGCCCCGGACATGTGGAGCAGGGCAAATTCTCGGTTGTCTGCAACGGAGGGGAATACGAGGTGTCCTTCACCGCCATCATCGAGAAGCCCTACGTCATGACCGCCTACGGGAAGGTCCAGAGCACGGATGATTTCAAGAGGCTGGCTATCAAGGATTTCTCCGAGGCCCAGCGGCTGTTTCGGTCCCGGGAGTTCTACGAGGTGCTCAAGTACGAGAATCCCAGAATCTTCCATCTCTATGACAATATGCGCAAGTGGGCTCTGGACGAGCAGGCCATGGAGGAGTTCCTCGTGGGGATCAAGCAGAAGGAGTGTATCTTCCTCACCCTCCAGGGGGAGGGGATGCTCTTTGAGGACCTGAAGGAGGCCACCAAGGGCAGCTTTACCGTCATCAAGAACACCTGGGGCTTTATGCCTGTGCATATAAGGACAGAGGGGGGCTTTATCACCGTGCCCCGGCCGGAGATCACCACGGATGACTTCGTGGGAAATGTCTATGAGCTTGAGTTTGTGGTGAACACGGACCACCTCCACGCGGGCCGGAACTTCGGCAAGATCCACCTTGTCACCCCCTATGAGACCCTCACATACGATGTGGAGGTACTGCAGAACGGGGAGTACGACGAGAATCGCCGGGAGATCGAGTTCCTGGCAGCCCAGATACTGAAGGAGCACATTGCCTGCGAGGCGGGGCGGATCGACCTGAACACATGGACCAACAGCGCTGTGGAGAAGTCCAAGAGGATGCGCCAGTACGCGCCTCTGGATGACGGACTGCAGCTCTTCCAGGCGCATATATACATAAGAGGGGAGCGGATCGAGGAGGCCAAGTGGATACTGGAAAATTATAACTACAACCGGTTTGCCATCGGAAAGGACCCGGTCACCAACGCCTACTATCTGTACCTGACCGCCCTTATCAGAAAGAACGGGAACCATGCGGAGAGAGTGCTGGATGAGATCGGGAAGACCTACCTGCGGCACCAGGATTCCTGGGAGCTGCTCCTCATGCTGCTGACCCTGGACCCCCAGTACCGGGATCCCTACCGCAGGCTGCGGGTGCTGGAGCAGCAGTTCTACGGGTATGAGACCAACCAGGTGCTCTTCTACCAGATTGCCTACCAGTGCTTTATGGAGAGGACCAATCTCCTGAAGAAGCTGGGGAAATTTGAGCTCCATGTGCTGAATTTCGCGGTGAAATACCGGCTTTTGACAAAGGAGCTGGCCCTCTACGCGGCCAACCTGGCCAGTCAGCAGAAGAGCTATGACGACCTTCTGTTCCACATACTGGAGCAGATCTATGACATGTACAAGGAGCCTATGATCCTGAACACCATCTGCACACTCCTCATCAAGGGAAATAAGATGCAGCAGAGATATTTTGTCTGGTATCAGAGGGCGGTGGACGCTGAGCTGAAGATCGCCCAGCTCTACGAGTACTATATGGAGACCATCGAGGAGGACAAGGTGCGGGAGGCGCTGCCCAGGTCCATTTTCCTGTACTTTATGCACGGAAACAATCTGGACTACAAGAAGGCGGCCCTTCTCTACGCCAACCTGATCACCTACGAGCAGTACGCCAGCGACCTGTACATCAGCTACCGGGAGCAGATGGTGGAGTTTGCCTGGGACCAGCTCGTGAAGAGGCATATCAACGAGTCCCTGAAGATCATCTATAAGAGGTTCTGCACCGAGGAGGAGATGACCGGGGAGAGACTGGAGGCCATGCGGGATATCTGCTACGCCTACGAGGTGACCACAAAGGTCAGAGGCCTCAAGTGTGTGCTTGTCATCGAGAAGGACGGCTCCATCAAGCAGAGAGTGCCCTACCGGGAGGAGGGGGCTGTCGTTTACCTGTACGACAAGGAAGCCAGGATCATCTGGGAGGGGATGGACGGACGCCATTACACGGATTCCATTGCCTTCGAGACAAGGCGGATGTTCTACGAACCCAGATATCTGGAAATGTGCAAAAAGTACATGTCCCACATGAACAGCTGGGGCGGTGACGGCGCAAAAGAGGAAGTGACATTCGACAATCTTCATATAAAGGACATCGATGAATTCGATGAGAAGGAAGTGTTCCAGCTGTGCAGCAGGAGGATCCGGGAGGACAACTACGAGGAGGATGACTTCCTGCTCTACCTGTGTTTTGAGATGTTCAAGCGGCAGCAGTACGACAGGGTGACACTGACCTACCTGGCGGGCTTCTACTGCGGCGCCACAAAGGATATGAAGCAGCTGTGGAAGACGGCCAAAGAATATGGCGTCCAGACCGGGAAGCTGGGGGAGCGGATCATCACCCAGATGCTGTTCTCGGAGGATATGTTTGACGAAGAGGAGATCTTTATCGAGTACTATCTGGGAGGAAACGCTTACTTCCGGCTGAAGCAGGCTTATCTGGCCTACGTCTCCAGAGAGTACATGGTGAGAGGGCGCAGGACGGGCCATACCATTTTTGAGATCATCGTCAACGAGCGCCGCCAGGAGGAGGATCTGGCAGACATATGCAAGATTGCCCTGCTGCGGTACTACTCCGACAGGGAGTACGGCCGCGAGGTGGAGGGAGTGCTCCACAGTGTGCTTGGAGAGCTCTGCGAGAAGCAGATCATCTTCCCCTTCTACCTGAAGTATCCGGAGAGCTGGCTGCGGGAGGCCCAGCTCTACGACAGGACCATGGTGGAGTACCGTGCCTCCAGGGGAGGGAAGGTGCGCATTGTCTATAAGATGCGCCAGGGCGGTGTGGACGACCTGGGCTATCAGAGTGAGAGCCTGACTCCCATGTATGAAAATATCTATGTGAAGGATTTTATCCTCTACAAGGGAGACCTGGTACGCTACTATTTCCAGGAGTCCCAGGGGAAGAGGACCATCAGCCAGGAGGAGCACATCCTGGAGCAGACGAGGGATGTGCCTCCCATCGGCCGGTACGGGAGGCTGAACGCCATGTCATCCATGGGGCCGGAGGAGAGGAAGGCGGCCATGGAGGAGTATCAGCGGGAGATATATCTGGCTGAGCAGATCTTTGAGGAGTATTAAGGAGGAATTTTGCTGTGAGAGGCGGAAGCATATTAGGAATCGAACTGAATGACCAGTACTGCCAGATCAGCTTTTACGACGAGGAGAAGAATGAGCCGGAGACGCTGGAGACGGCAGTGGACAATTATCAGATCCCGCTGATCCTGGGCTACTACAGAGAACAGTGGGTGTACGGCAGAGAGGCGAAGCGGCTGGCCACGGTGAACGAGGGATGTACGGTGACGGACCTGTTTGAGCGGGCCAAGCGCCAGGAAAAGGTGCGGGTGGGAGCCAAGAACCACGATGCGGTGTGGCTGCTGGCCAAATTCTTCCAGCTGGCCCTGGCCCAGTTCCGGCATATCGAGTATCTGACCTTCTCCGTCCCCTACACGGATATAGACATCAGCAAGATGCTCAAGGGGGTGGGACAGTTCGTGGGCGTGCCCAAGGAGTCTGTCTACGTGCAGGACTACAAGGAGAGCTTCTGCCACTACATGTTCTACCAGCCCAAGGAGCTGTGGCAGTACGAGGCGGCCCTCTTTTACTGCGACAGGAATGAGATCCGGGCCTACATGCTGCGGCGCCTGCGGAAGCTGCGGGGCAGGGGAGACGAGCTCTTTGTGGCGGTGGACGAGGTGGCCAACGCCCATATGAAGGAGCTGGCGGCGGTCTACCCCGTGCTGAACGTGGACAAGGCGAAGGACGCGGACGAGAGGTTCAAGTCCTTTATCCAGAGCGTGTTTGACAAGAAGGTGGTCTCCTCTGTCTACCTGACAGGGGAAGGGTTTGAGAACAACTGGTACCCCGCCTCCCTGAAGGTGCTCTGCAATGGCCGCAGGGCTTTCCTTGGGAACAACCTGTACAGCCGGGGCGCCTGCTACACGGCCTACAGGAAATGCAGGGATTACGAGGACAGCCCCATCTATCTGGACAACACAAAGATGACAGACCAGATCTGCCTGCGCATGCGAGTGGGCGGGAAAGAAGGCTGGTATCCCATCGTCCAGTGGGGGTCCCACTGGTATGAGGCGGACGGACAGTGGGATGTGCTTCTGGAGGACACTTCTGATATCGAGATACATATCGAGTCCCTGGGGAGCGGCGAACTCCAGGCAGAGACGGTCTCTCTGGCCGGCCTTCCGGAGAGGAAGGACTATGCCCTGCGGCTCACCATAGAGGTCATGTTCCTGGACGAGTATACCTGCAGGATCAGCTTCAGGGACGCGGGCTTCGGGGAGTTTTTCCCGGCCACGGATTTCCACGTAGAAAAGACGATTCACTTAGGAGGAAGCAATGGGCAGTTTAATTCTCTGTCATAAGAAGAAGGCAAAGCATCCATACGAGATATCCAGGATCCATATGCGGATCTACACCATAGAGGAGCTGTGCTATTATTTCTGCAACAACCTTTATCTTGTGGATTACACCATCATCAACAGGCAGCTCTGTGATTGGCTGGAGGAGGAGCTGGAGCTCTACGACCTGGCGGACGAGCTGAGGGGCATCCTGGACCAGAACGGGCCGGTGGAGCAGTTCCTGCTGGCGGTGCTGAGCCACGCCTCCATCTACTCCTCCTCGGAGATCACCCGGATCCACAATGTGCTGGAGCACTTAAAGAACCAGAACGAGGTGGAGCGGGAGAAGTACAAGGCGGACAATCTTCTGAAGGCGGGGGAGGTAGCTTCGGCAATCCTTGTGTATCAGTCTATCGTGGGCAAGGAGTGGGATGACTCGGTGGGCAGGGAGTTCTACGGGCAGGTGTACGGATGCCTGGGGTCTGCCTACGGCAGGCTCCTCCTCTACGAGGAGGCGGCCGCCATGTACGAGAAGGGCTTTGGTGTGTGCCAGGACACAAAGATGCTGAAGGCCTACCTCTACTGCTGTTACAGGTATCTGCCCCAGGAGCAGTACGTGAAGATGCTCTCCAACGAGCCGGTCTACCTGAGCATCGGCTCCGTGCTGAAGGAGGAAATCCGCAAAGCAGCCGAGAATGTGAAGGTGGACGCCACAGATGAGCAGCTTGGCAGATGGAAAAAGGAATACCAGAGAGGAAATATCTGACAGACGGGACACTTATCCATGGTTGACAGGCTGTGGATAAGTGTGTTATTATAACTAGGCAATTTAGTGTGGTAGAGTAATCAATTGATAAATTGCTAATATAATAAAGCTGTATACGGGAGGAAATGAGAGATGAAGAAGAGATTGGCACTTATGATGGCACTGACGGTGACAGCGGCATCCCTGCTGGCTGGCTGCGGCGGCAGCTCTGACGGGTCCTCGGATGCGGGATCAGACAGCCAGGACACATCCACGGCAGAATTTACGGAAAAGGCAGAGGGAGATACGTTTACCGTCGGATTTGACCAGGATTTCCCGCCTATGGGATTTGTGGGCGAGGACGGAGAGTACACAGGGTTTGACCTGGAGCTTGCCCAGGCCGTCTGCGACAAGATGGGATGGGAGTTTGTCCCGGAACCGATCGCCTGGGACGCAAAGGACGCCATGCTTGAGTCCGGAGCCATCGACTGTATCTGGAATGGATTTACCATCAACGGCAGGGAGGATGACTACACATGGTCCGACCCCTATCTGGACAACAGCCAGGTGTTTGTCGTGAGAGCAGACTCCGGCATTGAGTCCGCGGAGGACCTGGCCGGGAAGACGGTGGACGTGCAGACAGACTCCTCCGCCCAGGCCGCGCTGGAGGACAACCAGGAGCTTTCCAGCACCTTCGGCAATCTCCAGGTGATCGCGGATTACAACACAGGATTCATGGAGCTTGAGTCCGGAGTCGTGGACGCTGTCGCCATGGATATCGTGGTGGCAAGCTACCAGATCGAGTCCAGGGATGCGGACTTTGTCATCCTGGACGATGTGATATCCACAGAGGAGTACGGTGTGGGCTTCGCAAAGGGCAACGAGGCGGTGAGAGACCAGGTGCAGACAGCCCTCGAGGAGCTGGCTGCGGACGGGACTATGGCTGAGATTTCCACAAAATGGTTCGGTGAGGACATCACGACCATAGGAAAGTAAAAATGTAAGAAATATGTACAAAAAGGGCTGTCCTTTTGGGCAGCCCGTTTTGCCGGACCGGCAGAGAGGAGTTTTGAAATGGAATTTTCGGTTATGCTGGAGCTTCTGATCCAAGGGACCGCGATGACGGTGGAGATCTTCTTCGTGACACTGGTGCTGTCGCTTCCTTTGGGAATGCTTGTGTGCTTTGGCAGGATGTCAAAGAATATCGTCGTCCGCTCGTTTTTTAAATTTTACATATCTGTCATGAGGGGAACCCCCCTGATGCTGCAGCTCATGGTCTTTTATTTTGGCCCCTTCTACCTGTTTGGGATGCAGATCACGGAAACCTGGAAGCAGCTGGCCTGGATACTTGGCTTTTCCCTGAACTATGCGGCCTACTTTGCGGAGATATACAGAGGCGGGATCGAGTCCATGCCCCAGGGGCAGTATGAGGCGGCCAAGATACTTGGGTACAGCAGGTCGCAGACCTTTATGAGGATCATCCTGCCCCAGGTCATCAAGCGGGTGATGCCCTCCATCACGAACGAGGCCATCACGCTTGTGAAGGACACTTCCCTTGCCTTCACCCTGTCTATCATGGAGCTGTTCAACCAGGCCAAGGCCCTTGCGGCCCGGGAGACCAACATGATCCCCTACGCCATAGCGGCCCTGATCTACTATGTGTTCTGCCTCCTGGTGGCCTTTGTCATGGAGCAGGCGGAGAAAAAGATGAATTATTACCGGTAGGAGAAGGAGGCAGTTATGAGTCTGTTGGAAATTAACAATTTAAAGAAGAGCTTTGACGGGCTGGAGGTGCTGAAGGATATATCCCTCCAGGTCAGGCAGGGGGAGGTGCTGGGCATCATCGGTCCCTCCGGGTCAGGAAAGTCCACTCTTTTGCGGTGCGCCACCGGCCTGGAGACGCCGGACGACGGCGAGATACACTACGAGGGGACCTTCGGGCTTGTCTTCCAGAACTTTAACCTCTTTCCCCACTATTCCGTTATAAAAAATATTACGGACGCTCCCATCAAGGTCCAGAAGAGGGATAAGGAGGAGGTCTTTGCGGAGGCCAGGGCCCTCCTTGCGAAGATGGGGCTCTCAGACAAGGAGAAAGCCTATCCCTACCAGCTCTCCGGCGGGCAGCAGCAGAGGATATCCATAGCCAGGGCCCTGGCCATGAACCCGGACATCCTCTTCTTTGACGAGCCCACATCGGCTCTGGACCCGGAGCTGACCGGGGAGATCCTGAAGGTTATCCGGGACCTGGCCGCGGAGCATATGACCATGGTCATTGTCACCCATGAGATGAATTTTGCCCGGAATGTGGCGGACCAGATCATTTTCATGGACAAGGGGGTCATTGCCGAGCAGGGCACTCCGGAGGAGGTTTTTGGTTCTTCTAACGAAAGGATGCAGGAATTCCTGGGAAAATTAGGGAAAAACTTATAAATCAGCCGATATTATTAAGAAATGCTAATAAATCGGGCGGGAAATAAATAATGAATGCCTGTCTTCTGCGGGCGGGGAGGAATGTTGCTTTTCTCCCCGCCTTGTATTATACTTTTATGGGTAAATCAGCGGGATTTCCCGGAAACCTGACAATGTAAAACAACAGGCAGCGCCCGCCTGCGGTGCATGGCGCTGTGAGGATAAGGAGCGAGAGAAACATACATGGATAACTTTGAAAAAGTGACAACAGGTCTTGGAGAAGAATGTGGTGTTTTCGGTGCTTATGATATGGATGGGGGCGATGTAGCCCCCACTGTCTATTATGGGCTTTTTGCACTGCAGCACAGAGGACAGGAGAGCTGCGGCATCGCAGTGACAGACACCTGCGGAGAGCGGAAGATGCGGTCAAAGAAAGGGCTGGGGCTTGTCAATGAAGTGTTTGACGAGGAAGCCCTCCATGCCCTCCACGGCAATCTGGGCGTGGGCCATGTCCGCTACTCCACAGCCGGGGGATCCAGGGCGGAGAACGCCATGCCTCTGGTCATCAACTATGTGAAGGGAGTCCTGGCCATCGCCCACAACGGCAACCTGACCAACGCGGTGGAGCTGCGGCACGAGCTGGAGCACACCGGGGCCATCTTCCAGACCACCATCGACTCGGAGGTGATCGCCTACCACATCGCCAGAGAAAGGCTGCAGGCGCCCGACGTGGAGGGGGCGGTGAAGAATGCCATGAAGAAGATAAAGGGGGCCTACGCGCTGGCGGTCATCTCGCCCAGAAAGATGATCGGGGCACGAGACCCCTTTGGCCTGAAGCCCCTGTGCATCGGAAAGAGGGACAACACCTATATCCTGGCTTCCGAGAGCTGCGCCCTGGCTGCCGTTGACGCGGAGTTTGTACGGGACGTGGAGCCGGGCGAGATCGTGTCCATCACAAAGGACGGCATCTCCTCCGACAAGAGTATGGCCATCGATCCGGCCAGGCACGCCAGATGCATTTTCGAATATATTTATTTTGCCAGAATGGACAGCACCCTGGACGGTGTGAACGTGTACCATGCCAGGATCACAGCCGGCAGGGCGCTGGCCCAGTCCTACCCGGTGGAGGCGGACCTTGTGGTGGGTGTCCCCGACTCGGGGCTTGTGGCCGCAAGGGGCTACTCAGAGCAGTCCGGTATTCCGGTGGGGATGGCCTTCCACAAGAACAGCTACGTGGGGCGGACTTTTATCAAGCCAAAACAGAGCGAGCGGGAGTCCAGCGTGCGCATCAAGCTGAACGTGATCCCGGAAGTAGTACGCGGGAAAAGGATCGTCATGGTGGACGACTCCATCGTCCGGGGCACCACCTGCGCCAACATCATCCGCATGCTGAAAAAGGCGGGGGCTACGGAGGTGCATGTGAGGATCAGCTCACCCCCCTTCCTGTATCCCTGTTACTTTGGAACGGATGTGCCCTCCAATGAACAGCTGATCGCGCACTCCCACACGACAGAGCAGATCCGGGAGATGATCGGAGCAGACTCCCTCGGCTACATGGAGATCGAAAAGCTGAAGGACATGGTGGGAGAGCTGGGATACTGTGATGCCTGCTTTACAGGAAATTATCCCATGGAAGTGCCCGGGCGGGATGTCTCCCTGGCATTTGAATAGAAGCTGTGCTAGAATGAGAGAAAGAGAACAGAAACTATTTTTATGAGCAGAGAAAGGAAAGAGAATCTATGAGTCACGACAGATATGTAAGCCCGCTCTCCGAGCGGTATGCCAGCAGGGAGATGCAGTACATTTTTTCTCCTGATATGAAATTCCGCACCTGGAGGCGCCTGTGGATCGCCCTGGCGGAGACGGAGAAGGAACTGGGACTTCCTATCACAGATGAGCAGATCGAGGAACTGAGGAGCCACGCGGACGATATCAATTACGATGTGGCAAAAGAGAGAGAAAAACTGGTGCGCCACGATGTTATGTCCCATGTCTATGCCTACGGCCAGCAGTGCCCCAAGGCAAAGGGCATCATCCACCTGGGAGCCACATCCTGCTACGTGGGGGACAACACGGACATCATCATCATGTCCGAGGCCCTGAAACTGGTCCGCACAAAGATCGTGAACGTGATAGCAGAGCTGGCTGATTTTGCTGAACAGTACAAAGATCTTCCCACTCTGGCCTTCACGCACTTCCAGCCGGCCCAGCCCACCACTGTAGGAAAGAGGGCAACGCTCTGGCTCCAGGAGTTCATGATGGATCTGGAGGATCTGGAGTACGTGCTGGGAAGCCTGAAGCTTCTGGGATCCAAGGGAACTACGGGAACACAGGCCAGCTTCCTGGAACTCTTTGACGGAGACCAGGAGACCATCGACAAGATCGATCCCATGATCGCAGAGAAGATGGGCTTTGAGGCCTGCTATCCGGTATCCGGCCAGACTTATTCACGGAAGGTGGACACAAGAGTGCTGAACGTGCTGGCGGGGATTGCTGCCAGCGCCCACAAGATGTCCAACGACATCCGGCTCCTGCAGCACTTAAAAGAAGTGGAAGAGCCCTTTGAGAAGAACCAGATCGGCTCCTCGGCCATGGCCTACAAGAGAAACCCCATGCGCAGCGAGCGGATCGCTTCCCTCTCCAGGTACGTCATGGTGGATGCCCTGAATCCGGCTGTCACGTCCGCCACCCAGTGGTTTGAGAGAACGCTGGACGACTCGGCCAACAAGCGTCTCAGCGTGCCGGAAGGCTTCCTGGCCATTGACGGTATCCTGGACCTGTGCCTGAACGTGGTGGACGGGCTTGTAGTCTACCCCAAGGTCATCGAGAAGCACCTTATGGCAGAGCTTCCGTTCATGGCCACAGAGAACATTATGATGGACGCTGTGAAGGCTGGAGGAGACCGCCAGGAGCTGCATGAGCGCATCCGGGAGCTCTCCATGGAAGCGGGAAAAAATGTGAAGGAGAAGGGACTGGAGAACAACCTCCTGGAGCTGATCGCGGCAGACCCGGCTTTCGGGCTTAGTCTGGATGAGCTGAAAAAGACCATGGATCCTGCAAAATATACAGGTCGTGCCTCTGTGCAGGTGGACAAGTACCTGGCAGATGTGGTCCGCCCCATGCTGGAGGAGAACCGTGAGCTCCTGGGCGTGAAAGCGGAGATCAATGTATAGAGGATAGGACAGGGAAAATGCGTGCGGACACGCAGGCAGATGCCTGGCAGAGAGGGCGGGGAGCAGAGGGCTTCCTGCCCTTTATACTCCCTGCCGCCAAAAAAGGGGAGTGATAAAAAACTGACAAAATTTAACGTGAAAAATTGTGAAATATATACAAAAATAATCTTCTTGTTTCTGTGGGTATTGCAAAAAAATCACAATTAGGGTAGTATGAATGTGTCATTGAAGAGAACTATAAAATATATGATTTATAGATAAGGTAAATGAGACAGACAAGTGGATACGGACGATCTCTTTCACGAGAGAGCTGACACCGAGCAGCCGCCGAAGAGGCAAGCCGGGGGACGATGAAGCTGGTCCTCAGGTGAAACTTTCAGGCAAAAGGATTGGAAGAGGGACAAATTCTGAATATGATGTGGGGATGGGCCAGGAAACGGAAGCCTATGCACAGACAGAAATAGACAGAGCGGGACGGCAGACATAATGAAGTGTCTGTGACGTCCTTTTTTTATTCCACGGGAAAGTCCTCCGGACAGGTGAAAGGAGACAGAAGGTGGACAGCTACATCATCTTGACTAACAATCCGCTTGCAGCCCGCAAACTGGAGGGGCGCAGGACGGTATGTTATATATCTGTTCCCTATGAGGAACTGCTCAGAGAGGCAGAAAAAAGGATCTGCCAGGGCCACAGGCTTTTGTCACACCCTCTCTCAGGGAGTGTAAAGCCAAAAGAGACACCATACAAATCGATCATGCTGAGCGGGAAGAAAGAGGAGGTGGACCCGCCATCCGTCAGGATGATCGAGGCGGCCATACAGACCTGTGAGAAATTCACGGACCGGCAGAAGAGCTACAGGCAGGAAGTGTATGAGGATTTTCAGCTCATTGACTGGACACTGCTGGAGAGCGCGATGGAGTCGGCGGACGTATGGTAGACCGTCATTGAGAGGCAGAAAGAAGCTGCAGAGAAACACAGCATAAAAAGGATCGCAAGGAGGTAATGAGACGTGAGATTAGAAATGGGCCACATTTACATCAAGGACATCCAGTTTGCCGATGAGAGCAAGATACAGGACGGTGTCCTTTATGTATCCAAGGAGGAGCTGGAGAAGAAAGCTCTTGAGGACGAGAAGATCAAGGGAGTGTCTTTTGACATTGCCCGTCCGGGCGAGTCTGTCCGCATCACACCTGTGAAGGACGTGATCGAGCCCAGAGTAAAGGTGGAAGGCAGAGGAGGCGTATTCCCGGGAGTGATCTCCAAGGTAGACACAGTGGGAAGCGGAAAGACATACGCTCTCAAAGGCATGGCTGTAGTGACAGCGGGACGCATCGTCGGCTTCCAGGAAGGCATTATCGACATGACAGGGCCGGGAGCACAGTACACACCCTTCTCCCAGACACTCAACCTGGTGATGGTGTGCGAGCCGGTTGATGATATCAAACAGCATGACTATGAGAAGGCAGTCAGATTTGCCGGATTCAGAGTTGCGGCTTACATTGGGGAACTTGCCCGCAGCCTGACACCGGATGAGACAAAAGTATATGAGACATGCACCATCAAGGAGGGACTGGAGAAATATCCGGAGCTTCCCAGGGTTGCCTATGTGCAGATGCTGCAGAGCCAGGGGCTTCTCCACGACACCTACGTGTACGGCGTGGATGCAAAGAAGATCGTTCCTACCATCTTAAGCCCCACAGAGATCATGGACGGCGCTATCGTGTCCGGAAACTGTGTGTCCGCATGCGACAAGAATCCTACCTATGTACATCAGAACAACCCGGTCGTTCACGACCTGTTTGAAGAGCACGGAAAGACCCTGAATTTTGTGTGCCAGATCATCACCAACGAGAACGTGTACCTGGCAGACAAGCAGCGCTCCTCCGACTGGACGGCTAAGCTGTGCAAGATGCTGGATCTGGACGGCGTCATCGTATCCCAGGAGGGATTCGGAAACCCGGATACAGACCTGATCATGAACTGCAAGAAGATCGAGGCAGAGGGCGTGAAGACAGTCATCATCACAGACGAGTACGCCGGACGGGACGGAAGGTCGCAGTCCCTGGCAGACGCGGACGCGGCTGCAGACGCCGTTGTCACAGGCGGAAACGCAAACCAGGTAGTGATCCTGCCCAAGCTTGACAAGGTGATCGGCACGCTGGACTATGTGACAAAGATCGCGGGAGCCAGCGAGGAGACGCTCCGGGAGGACGGCTCCCTTGAGGTGGAGCTCCAGGTCATCACAGGAGCTACCAACGAGACTGGATTTAACAAGCTGAGCGCAAGGTAGAAGGGAGGACATACAGGAAATGAGTAAGATCAAAGTTGTACATTATATCAATCAGTTCTTCGCTAATATCGGCGGAGAGGAGAAGGCGGACTACCCGGCAGAGATCCGCGTGGGTGAGGCCGTTGGCCCCGGACTTGCGTTCAATATGAACTTTAAGGACGAGGCGGAGATCATTGCCACGATAGTGTGCGGTGACTCCTATTTCAATGAGAACCTGGAGAAGGCAAAGGCAGACATCCTGGCCATGGTAAAGGAGCAGGCTCCGGATGTGTTCATCGCAGGGCCGGCCTTCAATGCGGGGCGCTACGGCGTGGCCTGCGGCACCATCGCGGCAGCTGTCCAGGAGGAGCTTGGCATTCCTGCTGTGACAGGTATGTATGTGGAAAATCCGGGAGCGGACATGTTTAAAGACAAGGTCTACATGATCTCCACAAAGAACAGTGCGGCCGGCATGAGAGCGGCCGTGGGCAAGATGGCTCCTCTGGCCCTGAAGCTGGCCAAAGGGGAAGCGATCGGCGCCTCCTGCGAGGAAGGGTATATGCCGAACGGCGTGAGGGTCAACTTCTTCGAGAAGGAGAGAGGTTCAAAGCGCGCTGTGAACATGCTCCTTAAGAAGCTGGCGGACAAGCCTTTCGAGACAGAGTATCCCATGCCCAGCTTTGACAAGGTGGCTCCCAATCCGGCAGTGAAGGATCTGGCCCACGCAAAGATCGCCCTTGTCACATCCGGCGGTATTGTTCCCAAGGGAAATCCGGACCACATTGAGAGTTCCAGCGCTTCCCACTACGGTGAGTACGATATAGCAGGCGTCATGGACCTGACAGCCGAGACGTACGAGACAGCTCACGGCGGATACGATCCGGTCTATGCCAATGAGGACGCAGACAGGGTGCTTCCTGTGGACGTGCTCAGAGACATGGAGAAGGAAGGAAAGATCGGCGAGCTTCATCATCTCTTCTATACAACAACAGGAAACGGTACAGCCGTTGCATCTGCCAAGGCTTTTGCGGACGAGTTTTCACAGAAACTGAAGGCGGACGGCGTGGACGCAGTTATCCTGACCTCCACATGAGGCACCTGTACTCGTTGCGGTGCAACGATGGTGAAAGAAATTGAGAGGGCTGGCATTCCGGTAGTACACATCTGTACAGTAACACCGATCTCCATGACCGTAGGAGCCAACAGGATCGTTCCGGCTATCGCGATCCCCCATCCCCTTGGAAATCCGGCCTTAAGCCACGAGGAGGAGAAAGAACTCCGCCGCCATATCGTGGAGAAAGCCCTGACAGCTCTCACAACAGAGGTGGACGGTCAGACCATTTTCGATTAAAATGAAAACAAAAAGAAAAGGAGATGTTACCGATGAGCAAAGTTTATGACGTGATCATCCTGGGCGCAGGCCCCGGTGGTCTGGCGGCAGGACTGTACGCAGGAAGAAGCCGCCTTTCCACACTGGTCATCGAGAAGGGCCAGGACGGAGGACAGATCGCCATCACGGATGACATTGAGAACTATCCCGGTCAGATGGTGGAAGGAGAGTCAGGACCTTCCCTGATCGCAAGAATGACACAGCAGGTGGAGAAGTTCGGCGCAGAGCGTGTTGCCGACACCATCAACGCGGTGGATTTCAGCGGTGAGATCAAGATCCTGAAGAGCGCAAAAAATGAGTACCAGGCAAAAAATGTGATCATTGCCACCGGCGCTTACGCACGCCCCATCGGATGCAAGGGCGAGGCTGAGTTCAGAGGAAAAGGCGTATCCTACTGCGCTACCTGCGATGCCAACTTCTTTGAGGATCTGGAAGTGTTTGTCGTAGGAGGAGGCGACTCCGCAGTGGAGGAGGCCATGTATCTGACAAAATTCGCCAGAAAGGTTACCATCATCCACAGAAGAGACGAGCTGCGCGCAGCCAAATCCATCCAGGAGAAGGCCTTTGCGAACCCGAAGATCGAGTTCTTCTGGGACAGCGTTGTGGAGGAGTTAGGAGGAGACGACATCCTCCAGTGGATGAAGGTGAAGAATGTCAAGACCGGCGAAGTGAGGACTGTGGAGGCGGACGAGGAAGACGGCATGTTCGGCGTGTTCGGCTTTATCGGGACCGTTCCCAACTCCAAGCTGTTTGAGGGCATCCTGGATATGGACGAGAGAGGCTATATCCGCACCGATGAGGACATGCACACAAATATCCCTAACGTCTATGCGGTAGGCGATGTCCGCATCAAGAGCCTCCGTCAGGTAGTGACGGCAGCTGCGGATGGAGCCATCGCTGCTGTACAGGTGGAGAGAAGCCTGTCCGATTATTTTTAGAGACCAGGAAAAACATCTGGAAAGAAAAGGAGAGCAGAGAACAATGATCGATGTAGATAAGACCACATTTGAAGAAGAAGTGCTGAAAGCTGACGGATATGTATTCGTTGATTTCTATGGAGACGGCTGTGTGCCCTGCCAGGCTCTTATGCCGAAGGTACATGAGTTTGCAGACACATACGGGGACAAGATCAAATTCACATCCCTGAACACCACAAAGGCGCGCCGCCTTGCCATTTCCCAGAAAGTTCTGGGACTTCCGGTAATGGCCATCTACAAGGATGGAGAGAAAGTCGAGGAGCTTGTAAAAGACGACTGCACACCGGAGAGCATTGAAGCGATGATTAAGAAATATCTTTAATCATAAAATTCTAAAGCAGCAAAAAACAACATAAGAAAGGAGAACGCATAATTATGGCTATTTTGGAAAACAAAAAAGTGATAGTTATCGGAGACCGTGACGGAATCCCGGGACCTGCCATCGCCGAGTGTGTAAAGACGGCCGGCGGGGAAGTGGTATTCGCGTCCACGGAATGCTTCGTCTGAACGAGCGCAGGCGCAATGGATCTGGAAAACCAGAAGAGAGTAAAGGAGTTCGCTGACGAGTACGGCCCGGAGAACCTTGTTGTAGTTCTCGGAGCCGCAGAGGGCGAGGCTGCAGGTCTTGCAGCTGAGACTGTTACAGCGGGAGATCCTACTTTCGCAGGTCCATTGACAGGAGTCCAGCTTGGACTTCAGGTTTATCACGTATGCGAGCCGGAGATGAAGGAAGAATTTGACGAGGCTGTCTATGATGAGCAGATCAGCATGATGGAGATGGTCCTCGATGTAGATGACATCATTTCCGAGATGACAGCTATCAGAGAGCAATATTGTAAATTCTAGGAGGGCGGGGCGGTGTCACCCCGCCGCCCTGCTTATTATGGATAAAAAAGAAGAAAGGGGAAAAACCCATGAACAGTGTGATCAAAGGGGCAAGCTATATTTTAGTACATACACCGGATATGGTTTTGTATAACGGAACAACACAGACGACAGAGCGCATCGTCAATCCTGAGTCGGAGTATCTGAAGGAAGTGCCGGAAAAACTCCGCTCATATGAGGAGGCGGTATCCTACTGGCCAAACCAGACCTATATCGGCAACGTCCATCCGGAGGAGCTGGCGGAAGTGGAATTCCCCTGGTACGACAAGAAGATGGAAGGGGCGGACCGCTACGGAAAATTTGGCGAGATCATGCCTGAGGAAGAGTTCCTCCTCCTTGTGCAGGCCAGCGACATGTTCGAGGTGGTAAGGCTGGAGAAGGGATTTGTCGCAGCCCATAAGGAAGCGCTGGCAAAAGATCCGGTGATCACAGAAGAGATCCTGGAAAGAGTGCACGAGGGTGTGGAGCTTTCCGAGATCGAGCAGTTTGTAAATGAAGAGCATGCAGAAGGACTGTATTTCGATGGAAAACTGGTGGGCTGTGTGAAGGCCGCCCACGACATTGACCAGAACCTGTCTGCCCACGTGATGCACGAGAACCTGATGAGCAAGGCGTCCAGCGTGCTGGCGCTCCTCTACGCGGTCCGCAACGCGGGCATCAAAAAGGAGGACGTGGAGTACGTCATCGACTGTGCGGAGGAGGCCTGCGGCGATATGAACCAGAGAGGCGGCGGCAACTTCGCAAAGGCGGCAGCAGAGGTGGCAGGACTTGTGAACGCCACAGGCTCTGACGCCAGAGGCTTCTGTGCGGCGCCTACCCATGCTGTCATTGAGGCGGCGGCTCTGGTGAAATCCGGCGCATACAAGACTGTTGTCGTGACCAGCGGCGGCTGCACGGCCAAGCTTGGCATGAACGGCAAGGACCATGTGAAAAAGGGCCTCCCCATCCTGGAGGACTGCCTGGGCGGATTTGCCGTTGTCATCACAGAGAACGACGGCGTAAGCCCGGAAATCGACCTGGATATGCTGGGACGCCACACAGTGGGAACAGGCTCTGCTCCCCAGGCTGTCATCGGCAGTCTTGTAGCTGACCCTCTGGACAGGGCGGGCATGAAGATACCGGATATCGACAAGTATTCACCGGAGATGCAGAACCCGGATATCACCAAGCCGGCGGGCGCAGGAGATGTGCCTCTGGCCAACTACAAGATGATTGGCGCTCTGGCTGTGAAGAGAGGAGAGCTGGACCGCAAGGAGCTGGCAGACTTTACAAAGAAGCACGGACTGACCGGCTGGGCGCCCACCCAGGGACATATCCCCTCCGGCGTGCCTTACATCGGCGTTGCCAGGGAGGATATCCTGGAAGGAAAGATAAAGAATGCCATGATCATCGGAAAGGGAAGCCTTTTCCTTGGCCGTATGACCAATCTTTTTGACGGTGTGTCTTTTGTCATCCACGGCAATACGGCAGACCAGGAGAAGAAAGAGAGCGGCGTCTCCGAAGAGGAAGTAAAAGGGCTGATCGCAAAAGCCATGAAAGAGTTCGCGGCAGCGCTTCTGGCAGAGTAAAGGAGGGTGGAACATGGCTGATCATATTGAGAAAATAATCGCCTCCACCTTTATGGAAATGGCAGAGGGACTGGAGAGCGGCCGGTTCGGGAAAAAGCCCAAGATCGCTCTCACCGGTATGGGAAGCGAACACGGCGAGGAGAACGCTATGGAGGCGGCTGTTGCGGCTGCCAGGGAAGGCATTGATGTGTATTACATTGGCACCCTTGAGGCGGAGGGCGTGACCACGGTGAAGGTGGCGGACGAGGATGAAGGACACAGGAAGATGGAGGAGCTCCTGAAGAACAAGGAAGTGGACGGGGCTGTCACCATGCATTTCCCGTTCCCCATCGGCGTCTCCACTGTGGGCCGGGCCGTCACCCCTGCCAGGGGAAGAGAGATGTTCGTGGCCACCACTACGGGTACCTCCAGCGCGGACCGCATTGAGGGCATGATAAAAAATGCCATTTACGGGATCATCGCCGCAAAAGCCTGCGGAAAGGAGCATCCCACAGTCGGGATCCTGAACGTGGACGGGGCGCGTCAGACAGAGATCGCCCTGAAGCAGTTGAAGGAGAACGGGTACGATATCACATTTGCCGAGTCCGCCAGGGCGGACGGAGGCTGTGTCATGAGAGGAAACGATGTGCTCCAGGGGTCGGCGGATATTATGGTATGTGATTCGCTGTCCGGGAATATCCTGATCAAGATGCTCTCCTCCTTCACGACAGGAGGAAGCTATGAGGCGTCAGGATTTGGCTACGGCCCTGGTATTGGGGAAAATTATGAGCAGCTGGTGCTGATCATTTCCAGGGCTTCCGGCGCGCCTCTCATCAAGGGGGCGCTGAGCTATGCGGCTGAGCTGTTGAGAGGTAAGGTGTTTGATATCGCGAAGGAGGAGTTCGCCGCAGCCAAGAAGGCGGGCCTGGCGGATATCCTGGCAGCGAGAAAGGCGTCTGCAAAGCCTGTGGAGCAGGAGGAAGTGAAGGCGCCGGCCAAGGAACCGGTGACATCACAGATCGCGGGGATCGAGATCATGGATCTGGAGGACGGCGTGCGGGCTCTCTGGAAGCTGGGGATTTATGCGGAGAGCGGCATGGGCTGTACAGGGCCTATCATCCTGGTGTCTGACGCCAACCTGGGCAGAGCCCAGGAGGAGCTGAAGAAGGCCGGATATATCAACTAAAAGTATAAGGAGAGGAGGCAGCGTCTGGTATGCCGGGACGCCGCCTCCTCTTTTGCTATTGTTTTTGTGTAAGAACAGTCCAAAATTCCTCTGTCATTTTTGAAAGGATGGTGTTATAATAGGCTGAACTTGTAAATGGAAACAGCGGATAGAGGGACGGAAAAAGGGATGGAAATTCAACAGGTTACACTGCAGAAGACTGCATTTCTCGATTTACTGATGCTGGCAGATCCCCAGGAGGACATGATAGAGAAGTATCTGGACTCCGGGGATATGTTTGCGTTATACGATGACCAGGGGCAGGTGCAGTCTGTCTGTGTTGTCTGTCAGATTGGGAAAAGAAAATGTGAGCTGAAGAACCTGGCCACCAGGGAGGAGGCTCAGGGCAGGGGGTATGGCACGGCCCTTGTCCACTATGTGTGCGAGAAATACAGCTATCAGTGCGACACCATGTATGTGGGGACCGGGAACACGGAGAAGACGATCCGCTTTTACCAGCACTGCGGCTTTGTCCACTCCCACATCGTGCCCGGTTTTTTTACGGCCAATTACAGGGAGCCCATCCGGGATGAGGGCGTGCTGCTGACGGACATGATCTACCTGAAAAAGGACCTGAAGACAGAGGCGGACCCAAAGAGGGTGCTGGACCTTGCCCTGGAGGCGGGGCGCATCCTTTTGAAGAACGGGGGCGAGATATTCCGCGTGGAGGAGACGATCAAGTACATATGCGGGCGCTTTCACGTGGAGGACGTGGATATATTTACTCTCAGCCACGCCATTATCGTCAGCATCAAGATCGGTGACGGGGATACGTACACCCGGGTAAAGCATATCCCGCTGTCCTCCTCCCACCTTGGGATCGTGGCGGAGGTGAATGCCCTCTCCAGGGAGATTTCCGCCGGCCTCGTGGGGATAGACGAGGCCTTTGAGCGCCTGAAGGAGATTGAAGAGATCCCGCCCACGAAGGGCTATCTGCAGATCCTTGCGGCAGGCATGGGAAGCGGATGCTTCGGGTTCCTTCTGGGGGCGGGCGTGATGGACAGCCTGGCTGCCTTTCTCATAGGCTGCTTCCTGTATGTGTGGGTCCTGGCCTCCAAAAGGCTCCGTATATCCAAGATCATCGTCAACATCGTGGGAGGCGTGCTCATCACCTTTCTGGCCCTCCTGTTCCGGCATTTCTTCCCGGCTGTCCTTCACCTGGACGGCATGATCATCAGCGGTATCATGCCTCTGGTGCCGGGAATGGCTTTTACCAATGCCATCCGGGACATTGCGGACAGCGACTTCCTGTCGGGGACTGTGCGTATGATAGACGCGCTCCTGGTCTTTGTCTATATTGCTATCGGCGTCGGCTTTACGCTGGGAGCCTACACGAACATCATGGGAGGAGTGGGTATATGATGAGTGCTGTTCAGGATATACTGCTGAATTTTTTCTGCGCCTTTTTCGGGACCATAGGGTTCGCCGTCATGTTCAATGTGCCGAAGCGCTTCTATATCAGCTGCGGGACGACGGGAGCCATGGGCTGGATCGTCTACTGCCTGGCCGTGGAACACGCCTCGGCGGCGGTGTCCTCCTTCTTCGGGGCGCTGGTAGTGGTGCTCATCTCGCGGATGCTGACTGTGCGGCTGAAATGCCCTATCACGATCTTCATGATCTCGGGTATTTTCCCCCTCGTGCCCGGGGCGGGCGTGTATTACACGGCCTACTACCTGGTGACAGGCCAGCTGGGAGAGGCGGCCCAGAGAGGGATCGGCGCGGTGAAGGTTGCCTTTGCCATCGTGCTCGGCATCGTGTTCATCGTGTCCATCCCCAGGGAATTTTTCCAGCCTCTGTACTGGAAAAAGAGGTGGAAACTCCGCAAAGCCTCCAAAGAGGCTTGATTGTCATAAATCAAGTGTGGTACAATAAAACTATATTAGGATCCTTTTGCGGTCCGGATACAGATATAGAAGGAGGCGGAGAACATGTCAGGTATTGCGGGAACGATTTACGAGATGCTGCGGGACAGCAGATACACAGTGGTGCTGAGCGGGCGGAGCATGCTGGAGGAGAGCGGCTATCCGGTGGTGAGGGACGGCGGAGAGTCCTATGCCATCGAGGAAAAGTACGGGTATTCCGCCGAGGAGATTTTTTCCAGCTCCTTTTTTTCTACCCGGAAGCAGCAGTTTTATGATTTTTACAGGAATGAGCTCCTTTCAGCGGTAGACATACCGCCCGGGAAGGGGTATTATGAGATGGCCAGGCTGGAGCAGGCCGGAATCTTTCAGACTATCATCACAAGAAGGCTGTTCCATCTCCCCGGAAGAGCGGGCTGCCGGAATGTCATTGAGCTCCACGGCAGCATTTTCAGGAACTACTGCCCTCACTGCGGCAGGGAATACCCGATAGAGTACATAAGGAACTCGGAGAAGATACCTCTGTGCGAGACCTGCGGGCAGGCGGTGCGGCCGGATGTCATCCTCTTCGGAGAGATGGTGGACAACCAGGTGATCACCAGGGCGGCCACCGAGATGCAGAAGGCGGATGTGCTCCTCGTTCTGGGGACGAACCTGAAATCCTTCCTGTGCAGCCAGCTTACCGGCTACTATGAGGGGAATAAGCTGATCGTCATAGACGGAGAAGACCACTTTTCCAATAAAGACGCGGACATCTTCTGGCAGAGCCGGGTGGATGACGCGCTGGGAGAAATAATCACAGAAATGGAGAAAGACAATGAGTAAAGTAAGAACAAGATTTGCACCGAGTCCCACAGGCAGGATGCATGTGGGCAACCTTAGGACCGCGCTGTACGCCTATCTGATCGCGAAGCATGCGGGAGGCGATTTCATCCTCCGCATCGAGGACACAGACCAGGAGCGGTTCATGGAGGGTGCTCTGGATATCATATACCGGACGCTCGAAAAGACCGGGCTTGTCCACGATGAAGGGCCGGACAAGGACGGGGGAGTGGGCCCCTATGTACAGAGCGAGAGAAATGAGACCGGCGTCTACCTAAAGTACGCAAAACAGCTCATCGAGCAGGGGGACGCCTACTACTGCTTCTGCGACAAGGAGAGACTGGAGTCCCTGCGCAGCAAGGTGTCTGAGACGGGAACAGAGATCGTGGTCTACGACAAGCACTGCCTCCATCTGAGCAAAGAGGAGGTCGAGGCAAATCTGGCGGCAGGCAAGCCCTACGTGATCCGCATCAACATGCCGACAGAGGGGACTACCACTTTCCACGATGAGATCTACGGGGATATCACCGTGCCCAACGAGGAGCTGGATGACATGATCCTGATCAAGTCCGACGGATATCCCACCTACAACTTTGCCAACGTGGTGGACGACCACCTGATGGGGATCACCCATGTGGTCAGGGGAAATGAGTATCTGTCCTCCGCCCCCAAATACAACCGCATTTACGAGGCCTTTGGCTGGGATGTGCCGGTGTACGTGCACTGTCCCCTTATCACGGACGAGAATCACAAGAAGCTGAGCAAAAGGTGCGGTCACTCCTCCTACGAGGATCTGCTGGACCAGGGCTTTGTGTCAGAGGCCATCGTCAACTATGTGGCTCTTCTTGGCTGGTGCCCGGAGGGGACGCAGGAGATCTTTTCCCTGGAGGAGCTGGTGGAGGCCTTTGACTACCGCCATATGAGCAAATCTCCGGCTGTATTCGACATTCAGAAGCTGAAATGGATGAACAGCGAGTACCTGAAGGCTATGGATTTTGACAGATTTTATGAGATGGCAGAGCCCTACATCAAAGAGGTCATCACAAAAGACATGGATCTTAAGAAGATTGCTTCTCTTGTGAAGACAAGGATCGAGATCTTCCCGGATATCAGGGAACACATTGATTTCTTTGAGGAGCTGCCGGAGTACGACACCTCCATGTACTGCCATAAGAAGATGAAGACCAATGAGGAGACATCTCTGGAAGTGCTGCGGGAGACGCTGCCGCTTCTTGAGAGCCAGGAGGATTACAGCAACGACGCGCTCTACAATACGCTGAAGTCCTACGTGGATGAGAAGGGCGTCAAGATCGGCTATGTGATGTGGCCGCTGCGGACAGCCGTGTCCGGCAAGCAGAGCACACCGGGAGGAGCCACGGAGATCATGGAAGTCCTGGGAAAAGAGGAGTCTCTGGCCCGCATCCGCAAAGGGATCGAAAAACTGGAAGAGAGGTAGGAGATGCAGCTTAACAAAGCGCAGCAGGAGGCCGCCTGCCATAAGGAGGGACCCTGTATGGTCCTGGCAGGGCCAGGCTCCGGCAAGACACTCACCATCGCGGCGAGGATCAGATATTTAATAGAGAAATGCAAAGTAAGGCCAGAAGAAATTCTGGTCATTACTTTTACCAGATATGCGGCCCGGCAGATGAAAGAGAGGTTCGAGGGACTCATGGGCGCAGGCCGGTCTCCCGTCACCTTTGGAACCTTTCACGGCATCTACTACGGCATCCTGAAGTGGGCCTACGGGCTCACCTCCGCCAATATCATGGCGGAGGAGGAAAAGAGGGAGCTGCTGCGGCAGATACTCTCTCTGCCGCAGATGAGCCCGGACATGGAGATAGAAGATGAGAAGGACTATCTGGAGCGGCTCCTGTCGGAGATGGGAAAGGTAAAAAACAGCGGGATCAGGCTCTCCCAGTACGAGTCCCAGGTCAGTCCCCGGCATTTCCAGGACATATGCAGGCTCTACGAGGAAAAAAAGAAGGAGATGAGGAAGATCGACTTTGACGATATGCTGCTCCTGTGCTGGAAGCTCTTTAAGACCCGGCCGGATGTGCTGGAGAGGTGGCAGAAAAAATTCCGCTATATCCTCGTGGATGAGTTCCAGGATGTGAACCGGGTCCAGTACGAGGTGCTCAGGATGCTGGCTCTTCCGGAGAACAACCTCTTTGTGGTGGGGGACGATGACCAGTCCATCTACCAGTTCCGGGGTGCCCGGCCGGGGATCATGCTGGGCTTCCCCAAGGATTATCCGAGGGCAAAGAAGGTGCTCCTGGATGTGAACTACCGGTGTACGCCCTATATCCTGAAGGGGGCGGTCCGCGTCATCGGACACAACAAAAAGCGGTACCCGAAGAAGCTGCGCACGGTCAAGGACAAAGGCGCCCTGGTCCATGTCCAGGAGGTGAAGGACCCCACGGAGGAGGCCGGGTATATCATCTCGGCCATACAGAAGCGCGCGGAGGAGGGGACGGCTCTGCAGGATATGGCGGTCCTCTTCCGGACGAACCTGGACGCGGGCATCCTGGCGGGCCAGATGATGGAGCGGCACATGCCCTTCTCCATGCGGGAGTATGTGCGCAACGTGTTCGAGCATTTTATCGGGAGGAATATACGCAGCTACATGGAGCTGGCCTGCGGCAGACGGGACAGGAAGTATTTCCTGGATATCGCCAACTGTCCCAAGCGGTATATCAGCCGGGAGAGCATGGAAAGGGGAGAGGTATCCTTTGAGGACCTGCGGAAATTCTACTGCGACAAGGACTGGATGCAGGACCGTATCGACCAGCTTGAGTGGGATATCAGGATGATGGAGCACAAGACCCCCTTCGCCGCCATCCAGTACATCCGAAAGAGGATCGGGTACGATGACTACCTGCGGGAGTGGGCCAGGGCCCGCCGCACAGGGGAGGAGGAGCTCTTTGAGATGCTGGAGCAGATCCAGGAGAGCGCGCAGGCGTTCCGGACTATGGAGGAGTGGTTCCGCTTCACAGATGAATACGGCAGAAATCTGCGGGAGCAGCAGAGGAGAAAAAGTGATGACAACAGGGAAGGCATCTGCCTCATGACCATGCACAGCGCCAAAGGGCTGGAATTTGACACAGTCTTTATCCTGGGCGCCAACGAGGGCGTGACGCCCTACAAGAAGGCAAAGCTGGAGGAGGAGATAGAGGAGGAGAGACGGATGTTCTATGTGGCCATGACAAGGGCAAAGGAGAAGCTGGTCATCACCTACGTGAAAACAAAAAACGGAAAGGACGCGGAGCCTTCCCGGTTCGTGGAAGAGCTTCTTCTCCGGGGGAAAAAGAAGAAGGACGCCTAGAAGGCGTCCAGATCTTCCTCGAATTCCTGCTCGTCCAGCCACTCGTCAAAGGCGTCGGCTGCGATCTCGTATTCCTCATCATCCTCGATATTCTCCAGGTCCGGATTTTCCGGGTCTGTCTCGATGTATCGGTAGATGTATACATCCCCCTCCTCTTCCCCGTTTTCATCCAGCGGAAGGAGAGCGATGTACTGACGGCCGCCTGCCTCGTAGATGGTGAGGACGGCACACTCGAGCACTTCGTCGTTATCCAGTGTCAGTGTTACCGTGATCTCTTCATTCTGCTGATCTTTCATTATCAATTTCTCCTTTTTCTGTCATGTTTTCAGAGATTTCCTCTGCCTTTACTGTACCAGAGAGCGGCCGCAAAAGCAAGACATATCCGGAGCCAGCCCCTCGCATGGATACAGGACTGGTCAAATGATACAAAATGTTGTAAAATACTAGATAAGTATGAGATAAAAGAGATGATATTAAGGAGGAGCATATATGAAAAACCGGAAGTTCATGGCTGTCCTTGCCATGGTCCTTGTCTGTATCCTGTCAGCGGCAGGATGTAAAAAGAACGTGGGAAGCCCGGAGGACAATCCTGTACAGGAGGAAGAAGAGGAGGGAGAAGAGGAGGGAGAAGAGGACGGCCAGGCTGATGAGGAGGGATATACATTCGGCTTCAGCGCCATTGATATGGAAAACCCCTACTTCATTACTCTGGAGAACTCTATCCGGGAGTCGCTGACAGAGAACGGGGACAGGCTGATCACCATGGACCCGGGAACAGACGAGGATGTACAGGCATCCCAGATCCAGCAGATGATAGATGAAGGCATAGACGCTATTTTCCTCAGCCCGGTCAACTGGGAGAGCATCACTCCGTCCCTGGAGACTCTGCGGGAGGCCGGGGTGAGGATCATCAATGTGGATACCCAGGTGAAGGAGATGGACTATGTGGACGCCTATGTCGGGTCAGACAATCTGGAGGCGGGACGGATCTGCGGACAGGCTCTGCTGGAGCGATGCCCCGAGGGAGGGAAGGTGCTGATACTGGAGTGCCCGACCCAGAATTCCATCAATGACAGGATCACGGGCTTTGAGGAGGCTATCTCCGATGCGGACCCGGGCTTTGAGGTCGTGGCCAGAGAGAACACAGACGGAAAGTTTGAGAAATCCCTGGAGGTGGCCCAGGCAGCGCTGGAAGCGTACCCGGATGTGACTGCCATCATGTGCGGAAACGACCAGATTGCCGTGGGAGCCCAGACCGCGGTCAACCTCCTGGGGATGGACAATGTGATCATCTACGGAGTGGACGGGTCACCGGACATCAAGAAGGAGCTTCTCAAATCCGACACGCAGATTGCCGGGACTGCGGCCCAGTCGCCCATCAATATGGGGAAAGAGGCTGTGTCCGTGGCTCTGGCGGTCCTGGACGGCGGAGAGTATGAGAAGGAGAACTATGTGGAGATCATTGACATGATCACAAAGGACAACGTGGAAATGTATGGAGCAGACGGCTGGCAGTAGAGGCAGCAGGAAGGAAGGACAATGACGAAAAAAGAGGGGAAACCGTGGCCGCTGGGTGCGGAGGTAAAGGAGAACAGAGTGAATTTCGCGGTAGAGGCACCGCCGGAGAAGACGTGTGAGCTTCTGCTCTACAAAAAGGGTGAAAAGGACCCGGAGCTGTGTATTGACATGCCCCGGAATGAGGAGACAGGGGCTGTGCGGTTCCTGTCCCTTGAAGATTTCCCGGCCCGGGAATACGAGTATAGCTATCGGGTCGGAGAGGAGATCTTTGTGGACCCCTATGCGGGAAAGCTGTCCGGGACTGAGAAGTTCCATGAGATAAAGACGGATGAGGAGCACCAGGTCAGGGGGGTGCTGTATGTGGACGATTACGACTGGGAGGGAGACAAAAGGCCCTGTATCCCCATGCACAGGGTAGTGGCCTACAGCCTCCATGTCAGAGGGTTTACGAAGCACAGTTCCTCCCGCGTGAAGAACAAGGGGACCTTTGCCGGTCTGGTGGAGAAGATCCCCTATATGGTGGAGCTGGGGATTAACCAGATACAGTGCATGCCTGTATATGAGTTTGAGCCCTCCTCCAAATACGTGAATTACTGGGGCTACGGGCCGGGCTACTACTTTGCGCCCAAGGCGGCCTACGCGGCGGGTGACCCGGTGACCGAGCTGAAGGATATGGTCAAGGCCTGCCACAGGGCAGGGATAGAGGTGGTCCTGGAGATGCCCTTTGAGGGGAATACGCCCAGGATCTATATGGAGGCCTGCCTGCGCCACTATATGCTGGAGTACCATGTGGACGGATTTATCCTGAATCCCGATGTGATGCCTGTGGAGGGAGTGTACAGTGACCCCATGCTGAGGGGGCTGAAGCTTCTGAAGCACCAGACCGGCTTCCAGAACGTGATGCGGCGTTTCCTGAAAGGCGATGAGGGGATGGTGGGAGATGTGATCTACTGGCTCCGCCGCCAGGCAGGCGCAGAGGGCTACTACAATTACATTGCCAACCAGAACGGCTTTACCCTGAACGACCTCGTCTCCTACGATGCCAAGCACAATGAGGCCAACGGCGAGAACAACCAGGATGGCCCGGACTACAACTACAGCTGGAACTGCGGGGCTGAGGGCCCCAGCAGAAAGAAGGCTGTTATGGCTCTCAGGGAAGGACAGAGGAGAAATGCCTTCTTCCTGGTGCTGCTGGCCCAGGGAACCCCCTGTATCCTGGCCGGGGATGAATTTGCCAACACTCAGAAGGGGAACAACAATGCCTACTGCCAGGACAACCCTACGGGATGGCTTGACTGGAGCCGTCTGGAGCGGGAAAAAAAGCTGTTTTCCTTTGTGAAGGCTTTGATCGCCCTGCGAAAAGCCCACCCGGTGCTTTCCCAGGAGAAAGAACTGCTCGGTATGGACCAGATCAGCTGCGGCGTGCCGGATGTGTCCTATCACGGCACCTGTGCGTGGCAGACTCCGGCGGAGGTGTCCAGCCGTCAGCTGGGAGTTTACTATTGCGGAAGGATGGCCGGGGATGAAGACTGCTTTGTGGCCTACAACATGCACTGGCTGGAACATGAGTTTGCTCTGCCTGCTCTTCCAAAAGGGAAAAAGTGGTATCTGGCTGCAGACACAAAGGAGGGCCTCCTGGATAAGGAGAAGCCCCTGGACTGCCAGAGGGAGGCGATCCTGAAGGACAGGACCATCGCTGTCTTCCTGGGACGGTAGGAGATGGAGGGGACAAAAGCCGGAGAGCTGCTCCGGAGAGCCTCTGTGTTTGACTCCTTCTCCCTGAAGAGTATAGCGATCCTGTGCATGGCGGCCGACCACACAGGGAGGGTACTCTTTCCCGGGGAGGAAAGCTGGATCTGCGTTGGGAGGCTGGCCTTTCCGATCTTTGCTTTCCTGCTGACGGAGGGCTTTTTCCACACAAGGGATATATACAGATATCTTGTCAGGCTGGGGATTTTTGCGGTTTTGTCGGAAATCCCCTTTGACCTGGCCTTTTTCCAGACATGCTGGTATCCGAAGCGGCAGAATGTTTTTTTTACCCTATTTATCAGCGTGGCCCTGATGGCTGTGCTGGAGCGCAGCCGGGAGTGGCCGGAGCGCATCCTGGAAATCTTTATCGCTATGTGGGCCGCGGAGGCGCTGGGGACGGATTATGGCTTTCGGGGAGTCCTTCTTGTCCTGGTCTTTTATGTGGGACGGATGCGGCCCTTTGCCGGGCTGGCCCTTGCCGGGCTGTGGAATTTCCTGTGGCAGTCATCCGTACAGCGCTTCGGGGCGCTGGCCGTGATCCCTATCGGCCTGTACAATGGGAAAAAGGGGCGGAGCCTGAAATATTTTTTCTATGTGTTTTATCCCGCGCACCTGCTCCTGCTCTGTATGCTGCGGGACCTGAGATGACCGGGGATGAGCCCGGGGAGGAAGCGCTCCTGAGGGGCTGCTGTTTTTGAGAAGGAAGTATTTTTGAGAAGGAAGTATAAGAAGATGAAGGCATGGAGACATTTGCGCACGATCACTCATCACAAGATCCTTGTCATGAAGGGATGCTTTAAGCTGGGGCTGTACAGACAGGGACTGCTCCACGACATGTCCAAGTACTCGCCCGCCGAGTTCCTGGTGGGCTGCAGGTACTATCAGGGGACGAGAAGCCCCAACAATGCGGAGAGGGAGGCGAAGGGCTATTCTTCCGCCTGGCTTCACCACAAGGGGCGGAACAAGCACCACTATGAATACTGGATCGATTACGGGATGAAAAAAGAGGACGGCATCATTGGCATGAAGATGCCGGCCCGGTATGTGGCGGAGATGTTCGTGGACCGGATATCGGCATCCAAGACCTATCAGGGGGACAAGTACGAGGACTGGCACCCGCTTCGGTATTATGAGCAGGGAGCGGCTATGCTGGGAAAGATGATACACCCTGAGACAGCGGAGCTCCTCCATGACCTTCTGAAGCGTCTGGCCCGGGACGGAGAGGAGAAAACCTATGCCTACATCCGAAACGTGGTGCTGAAGAAGGATTTCCCCTACAACAGAAGGTGGGAGCCGGAGGAGGGCGCGGGGGATAAAAAGCCCTCCCGCAAAGCGGAGAAGAGCTGGAACTGGTAGAAGGAAATAAGGGATATACAGAACAGAGGAAGAGGAGCCGTCAGAGCGGGCACCTCTTCCTTTATCGTTGGTGTCTGAGGCAGCGGACAGCCTACTTTGGGTAGACCAGCCTTTCTTCGGTGATCCCCTCCAGCACCTCTTTTAAATATCTTTTTGCCAGGTATTTTGCCATGGGAAGGTTCATGTCCAGATAATTTCCGCAGTCTTTCGGTGACGCGCCCGGTACCTCCCCCTCAAATCCCGCGATAAAGGAGAACATCTTTTTCATGAGCGGGACAATGTCCTTTGATCCATAGTCACCGGACAGCAGGAGGTAGAAGCCGGTGCGGCAGCCCATGGGGCCAAAATAGAGGACCCTGTCCTTGAAATCCGGGTCATTCCTGAGGAAGGTGGCGCCCAGATGTTCGATGGTGTGTACCTCCGCCGTGTTCATGACCGGCTCATCGTTGGGGCTTGTCATGCGCAGGTCAAAGGTAGTCACCACACAGTCGCCGGCCATGTCCTTTCTGGAAACATACACGCCCGGGACCAGTTTTATGTGGTCAATAGTGAAGCTTGTGATCTTTTCCATGATAAATCATCCTTTCCAAATCATGTTGTCCGAGAGGGCTGAAGGCAGCCCTACATCTTAGCCTACCACTTTTTCCGGCGATTTTGAATACATTCCTGAGAAACCTTTTAGATTTTCTTATGGAAAAACAACACAGGTGTGGTATAATGTGCAGGTAGGCACTGAGCCGTGCGAAAAGAAAAAATGGCAGGCCGGCTGCTTGCAGGCGAGACTGCCGCTTTTTCTTTTCATAGGGCGAAGCCCGGGACACTGAGGGGAGCGAAGCTCGCCGAAGTGTCTGCACGGCGAGGAAGCGGAAGGGCGAAGCCCGGGACACTGAGGGGAGCGAAGCTCGCCGAAGTGTCTGCACGGCGAGAGAGCGGTCGCCGGAGCCGGCAGGCACGGCGAGGAAGCGGAGGAGGCATGACAGATGAAATTATATATCGTCCGCCACGGAGAGACGGACTGGAATAAAGCGCGGAAGATACAGGGACAGTCAGACATTCCACTCAATGCGTTTGGGAGGCATCTTGCCAGGGAGACAGCCAAGGGCCTTGCGGATGTACACTTTGATCTATGCTTTACAAGCCCTCTTTCTAGAGCAAAGGAGACGGCTCGCATCATTCTGGAGGGAAGAGACGTTCCTATCATAGAGGACCCGCGGATCGAGGAGATGTCCTTTGGCGTGTACGAGGGGAAATGCTGCTCCAGTGAGGGCTGGGAGCTGCCGGAAGAGTTCCGGCGCTTTTTTGACGGCCCGGACAGGTACGAGGCGCCGGAGGGTGGAGAGGATTTTGCGCAGGTGAGGGAACGGACAGGCGGATTCCTGGAGGAGTTGGCCGGAAATCCCGCCTATGCGGACAAGCAGATCCTTGTCACCACACACGGAGCGGCCCTGGCAGGACTGCTCTGTTACATCAGAAGGGCCCCTCTTTCCCGGTACTGGGGCACGGGAGTCCACAAGAACTGTGCGGTCACGGAAGTGGCCTGTGAAGACGGGGAATATCACATTTTGTCTGAAAACAGGGTGTACTACACGGACAAGGTAGAGCCCTGGGCAAAATAGTAAAAATGGAAGGATACATGGGAGGATACAGAGATGATCAATGACAAGAAAGTATTATTCAGCGGGATGCAGGCAACAGGAAACCTGACCCTTGGAAACTATCTGGGAGCACTGAAAAACTGGGTCACACTGAGTGATGAGTACGAGTGCTTCTACAGCGTGGTGGACATGCACTCCATCACGGTGCGGCAGGACCCGGCGACCCTGCGCAGGAGGGCGAGAGCGCTCCTCATCCTCTACATCGCGGCAGGACTGGACCCGAAGAAGAACTGCATATACTACCAGTCCCATGTGTCGGGACATGCGGAGCTGGCCTGGATACTGAACTGCTTCACCTACATGGGCGAGCTGAACCGGATGACCCAGTTTAAAGACAAGGCGGCCAAGCACGCGGACAATATCAATGCCGGGCTGTTCACGTACCCGGTGCTGATGGCGGCGGATATCCTCCTCTATCAGGCGGATGTTGTGCCCGTGGGAGTGGACCAGAAGCAGCACCTTGAGATCACAAGAGACATAGCGGAGAGGTTCAACAATATTTACGGGGATGTGTTCACTATCCCGGAGGCCTATATAGGAAAGGTGGGGGCTAAGATCATGAGCCTCCAGGACCCTGCAAAGAAGATGTCCAAATCAGATGAAAACCCCAATGCCAGCATTTACCTCATGGATGACCCGGATACGATCATGCGCAAATGCAAGCGGGCTGTGACGGACTCAGAGGCCCAGATCCTTTACAGGGACGAGCAGCCGGGCGTCAAGAACCTCATCAATATCTACAGCGCCTGCACCGGAAGGACGCCGGAGGAAGTGGTGAAGGAGTTTGACGGCAGGGGCTACGGCGACTTTAAGATGGCTGTGGGCGAGTCTGTTGTTTCCGTCCTTAAGCCTCTGCAGGATGAGGCGGCAAGGCTTACAAAGGACAAGGCCTATATTGACGGTATTATCAAGGAAAATGCAGAGAAGGCCGGCTACTACGCCAATAAGACGCTGCGCAAGGTGCAGAAGAAGGTGGGATTTCCGGAGAGAGTACGCTAGAGCTGGATGAGACAGTACAGAAAAAAGAGATATGGAGGCTTACAGGATGGCAATACAGACTGCGGGGGAGCAGAAGTATTATGATTTTATAGAGGAGAGGGCCAGGAGCCTGCGGACAGGGATGATCATCTGGATCAGCCTTCTGGCTGCGGCCCTCATCGCTGTCTTCAACAGCCCGGTCATCGGGGCGGCTCTGGCTGCGGCCGGCGTCCTGCTGGCTGTGCTGAATGTGAGAAACCAGCGGGCCCTTCGCGCAAAGCTGTCGGGGATTGGAGACAGGGCGGATTTTTTTAATCAGCTGATCGCGCCTGACACGGTGGAGGTGCCGGCCTTCCGCCTGCTCGTGGCCAGAGAGTATGTCCTCTCCTTCCGAAATGACGTATTTATCTATCGCCTGGACGACATGGACAAGGTGGAGGTTGGACTTGGGCGAGGCGGCGAGAAGGCACTGTTCCTTACGGACAGGAGCGGGGAGAGGCACGAGATCGCGAGGAGCGGGGGCAAAGATGACCCGGAGTTTGACAGGGCCTACAGTGCGGTGCGTGAGCGGCTCGCGCCGGCAGGCAGATAGACAGACCGTGTGCGGCTGTGGAAAACAGTCCGGAAGAAAAGCTCCCGGGGCAGTGAACATGTGTTGTTCGCGGTCCCGGGAGCTTTTGGGCTTGTCCGTCTATTTTTTTGCATCCAGCTCTTTCTTATGTCTTTCGAGGAGAGCGTGTATCCTTTTGGTCGGGTCGAGGACAGCTCCGATGGAGATGTCGTGGTTCATAGAATCGATGATCAGCGCAATGAACTTGCTCATGTCCGCGACAGTGAAATAAGGCTTGTTCAGCGTCTCGGGCGGCAGATAAGTAAGGTTGGTAGTGATAAGGTGGTCGATATAGCCCTTGCTGTAGTAGTCGTCAAAGATTTCCATACCGTTGGTGAAAAGCCCGAAGGTGGTGCAGACGAAGACTCTCGCAGCTCCTCTGTCCTTCAGCTGCTTTGCAACATCCAGCATGCTCTCGCCGGATGAGATCATGTCGTCCACGACGATCAGGTCCTTGCCTTTGACATCAGAGCCCAGGAATTCGTGGGCCACGATAGGATTTTTGCCGTTCACGATGGTGGAGTAATCGCGGCGCTTGTAGAACATGCCCATCTCCACGCCGAGCACATTGGAAAAGTAGACCGCTCTGTGCATGGCGCCCTCGTCCGGGCTGACGATCATCAGGTGCTCCTTGTCCAGTATCAGGTCGGGCTCGGCCCGCAGGAGCGCCTTCATGAACTGGTAGGGTGGGTTGAAATTGTCAAAGCCGATGAGGGGGATGGCGTTCTGGACTCTCGGGTCATGGGCGTCGAAGGTCATGATGTTGGACACCCCCATGTCCACCAGCTCCCGCAGAGCCATGGCACAGTCAAGAGACTCCCGCTTCGTGCGCTTGTGCTGGCGGCTTTCATATAAGAAGGGCATCAGCACATTGACTCTGTGGGCCTTTCCGTTGGCTGCTGAGATGATGCGTTTCAGGTCCTGGTAGTGGTCGTCCGGAGACATGTGGTTTAAGTGGCCATTTACAGAGTAGGTCAGGCTGTAATTGCACACATCCACCATCACAAAGAGGTCTTTTCCCCGGACCGTCTCCTTGATGAGCCCCTTTGCCTCGCCGCTTCCGAAGCGGGGACAGTGGCACTCGATCAGGTAGTTGTCCATCTGGTAGGAAGAAAAGACAGGTGAGCTGAGAGCCTCCTTTGAAGTATCCTTCCGAAACTGTACGATATAGTCATTTACCTTTTTCCCAAGCTCCGTGCAGCTCTCCAGAGCCGCGATCTTTAAGGGAGCCACAGGCAGGGTCCGTTCCAGTACTTTTAAATCTGACATAGGTTCCTCCAGTCATATATTTTTTCACCTATTATTTATAGCACTTTTGTGGTAAAATGGTCAACTGATCGGTCAAAATATGTTATACTTTATTAGATAAGAAGCGATAGAGGTATTTTATATGGCACACAGACATATCATCAAGAGCATAGAGCCCGGCAGTATTGCAGAGGAGCTGGGCATAGAGAAGGGGGATGTCCTTTTATCCATCAATGACCAGGAGATAGAGGATGTCTTTGACTATCATTTTTACGTCAATGACGAGCAGCTTGTGCTTACTATAGAGAAGCCGGACGGGGAAGAGTGGGAGCTGGAGATCGAGAAGGACTATGAGGAGGACCTGGGGATCGAGTTTGAGCAGGGACTCATGGATGAGTACCGCTCCTGCAGAAATAAATGTATTTTCTGCTTTATCGACCAGATGCCGAAGGGGATGCGGGACACGCTCTACTTCAAAGACGACGACTCAAGACTCTCCTTTCTGCAGGGAAACTATGTGACGCTGACCAATATGAGCGACCATGACATTGACAGGATCATCCGGTATCACCTGGAGCCTATCAACATTTCCTTCCACACGACGAACCCGGAGCTGCGCTGTCAGATGCTCCACAACCGGTTTGCCGGGGAGGCGCTGAGGAAGGTGGACAGGCTCTATGAGGCGGGAATTGAGATGAACGGCCAGATCGTCCTCTGCCGGGGCATCAATGACGGGGAGGAGCTGGAGAGGAGTATCCGGGATCTGGCGGGGTATCTGCCCTATCTGCAGAGCGTCTCCGTGGTACCGGTGGGGCTGACGAGATACAGGGATGGCCTGTATCCGCTGGAGCCCTTCACCCCGGAGGATGCCCGAAAGGTGCTGGAGGTGGTCCGCCGCTGGCAGGATGAACTGTACGAAAAGTGGGGGACTCATTTTATCCATGCCGGGGATGAGTGGTATCTGCTGGCCGGGGAGGATATGCCGCCACAGGAGCGGTACGATGGGTATCTGCAGCTGGAGAACGGCGTGGGGATGATGCGGCTCCTGGAAGATGAGTTCAGGGAGGCGTTTGAGAAGCTCCCCGGCGATGAGATGCCCCGGGAGGTGTCCGTGGCAACCGGGAAGCTGGCCTACCCCCTCATATGCAGCATGGCGGAGAAGCTGAAGAGCCGGTATCCCGGGACAGTGATACACACCTACCAGATAGAGAACCGTTTTTTCGGGGAGAGGATCACCGTGGCGGGGCTTGTCACCGGACAGGACCTGAAGGAGCAGCTGTCCGGAAAGAAGCTGGGAAAGGCGCTGCTCCTTCCCTGCAACATGTTCCGCAGCCAGGAGGAGGTCTTCCTGGATGACATGACCCTCGATGAGCTGAAAGATGCTTTACAATCCGAGATAGATATTGTAAAATCAAGCGGGCAGGATTTTATTGATGCCGTTCTGAGACAACGATAGGAAAACCGGCTGTCTGACGGCCGGGGAACAGATAAGCAATAGAGTGAAAAGGAGACCAATATGAGCAAACCAGTGGTGGCCGTCGTGGGGCGGCCAAATGTGGGGAAATCCACTTTGTTTAACGTGCTGGCCGGTGAGAAGATCTCTATCGTAAAGGACACGCCGGGGGTGACCCGGGACCGCATTTACGCGGACGTGTCATGGCTGGACCGGGAGTTTACGCTGATAGATACGGGGGGGATCGAGCCGGAGAGCAGGGATATCATCCTCTCCCAGATGCGGGAGCAGGCACAGATCGCCATAGACACGGCGGATGTCATTCTCTTCCTGACAGATGTGCGGCAGGGGCTGCAGGATGCGGACGCCAAGGTGGCGGATATGCTGCGGCGTTCCGGGAAGCCGGTAGTCCTCGTGGTGAACAAGGTAGACAGCTTTGACAAATTTATGGCTGATGTGTATGAATTCTATAATCTGGGCATCGGGGACCCCATTCCCATCTCCGCCTCCTCCAGGCTGGGACTGGGAGATATGCTGGACGCTCTGATCGCTCATTTCCCGGAGCATGCAGGGGAAGAGGAGGAGGACGAGCGGCCCCGGGTGGCCATCGTAGGAAAGCCCAATGTGGGGAAATCCTCCATCATCAACAAGCTCCTTGGGGAGCAGAGGGTGATCGTGTCCGATATCGCAGGAACTACCAGGGATGCCATTGACACGGAGGTGGTCCACGATGGGAAAGAGTACGTGTTCATAGATACAGCGGGGCTCCGCCGGAAGAACAAGATAAAGGAGGAGCTGGAGCGGTACAGCATCATCCGCACAGTGACGGCTGTGGAGCGGGCGGACGTGGTCCTTGTGGTCATCGATGCCACGGAGGGAGTCACGGAGCAGGACGCCAAGATCGCGGGCATTGCCCACGAGAGGGGCAAGGGCATCATCATCGTGGTGAACAAGTGGGATGCCATCGAGAAGAACGACAAGACCATGCGGGAGTATGAGAGCAAGGTGCGCCAGGTCCTCTCCTTCATGCCCTACGCAGAGATCATGTATGTGTCAGCCAAGAGCGGCCAGAGGCTTCCCAAGCTGTTTGAAAAGATCGATATGGTCATCCAGAACCAGACCCTGCGGGTGCCGACAGGTGTCCTCAACGAGATCATGATGGAGGCTGTGGCCATGCAGCAGCCCCCCTCGGACAAGGGAAAGAGGCTGAAGCTCTTCTATATCACCCAGGTGGCAGTGAAGCCCCCCACCTTTGTCATCTTTGTCAATGACAAGGAGCTGATGCATTTTTCATACACCAGGTATCTGGAAAATAAAATCCGGGAGGCCTTTGGGTTTAAGGGGACATCTCTTAAATTCTTTATCCGCCAGCGGAAGGAGAAGGAGCAGTGATCATGATAGAACGAGTCATTTGTCTGGCCATCGGCTATGCCTTCGGGCTCATCCAGACCGGATATCTGTACGGAAAGACGCAGCATATTGATATACGGACAAAGGGAAGCGGAAATGCGGGGACCACCAACGCCCTGCGGACCATGGGCTGGAAGGCGGGTGTCATCACCCTCCTTGGGGACTGTCTTAAATGCGTGTTCGCTGTTCTGGTGGTGCGACTGATATTTGGCGGAGCGCACGGCGACATCATGCCGGTGCTGTCCCAGTACGCGGGCCTTGGGGCCATCCTGGGGCACAATTATCCCTTCTATATGAAGTTTAAGGGCGGCAAGGGTATTGCGGTCACGGCCGGCATCATCATCACCACATGGAATATCTGGATCATGCTGATCTGCCTGGCTGTGTTCCTTGGCAGCGTGGCGGCCACCAAGTACGTGTCCGTAGGCTCCCTTGTGGTCGTGGTTACATATTTTATCTGTGTGGTGGTGTACGGACAGATGGGAGGCTTTCATGTGGACGGCAGCCATCTCACTGAAATGTACGTGTTGGCGGCGCTTGTGGTCGTCTCGGCCTTTTACAAGCACAGGGCCAATATCGGGCGGCTGCTGCACGGCACGGAGAACAAGCTGAGCGTGGGGAAGAGTAAGTAGGAACGGCGATGCGAGCCGTTGATATAAAAAGAACATGCTATATAAGAACATACGGTCCTGCTGCGCCCGCGGCAGCGGGAAGGGCCGGGAAGGAGGAAGATCATGGCAAAAGTTGGGATCATGGGAGCCGGAAGCTGGGGGACAGCCCTGTCGCTGCTCCTACACAAGAACGGACACGAGGTGACCGTCTGGTCCATCAATGAGGAGGAAGTGGAGATGCTCTCCAGGGAGAGAGAGCACAAGAGCAAGCTGCCCGGTGTGAAGCTTCCGGAGGATATGGAGTTCACCACAGACATGGAGAAGACCGTAAGGGACAAGGATTTCGTCGTCCTGGCAGTGCCCTCTACTTTTACGAGAAGTACGGCCAGAAGCATGCGCCCTTTCATCAAAGAGGGACAGCTTCTGGTGAATGTGGCAAAGGGCATTGAGGAGTCCACACTGATGACTCTCTCCGAGCAGATCGAGGCGGAGATTCCTCAGGCAAACGTGGCTGTCCTGTCCGGACCCAGCCATGCGGAAGAAGTGGGACGGCAGATCCCCACAAGTGTGGTTGTGGGCGCAAAGACAAAGGAGACCGCAGAGTACCTCCAGGAGATGTTCATGAACGAGGTGTTCCGCGTCTATACAAGCCCGGATATCCTGGGCATTGAGCTGGGGGGGTCCCTGAAAAATGTCATCGCCTTGGCTGCGGGCATGGCGGACGGACTGGGCTACGGGGACAACACAAAGGCGGCCCTCATCACGAGAGGCATCCACGAGATCGCGCGCCTGGGTGTCAAGATGGGCGGAGCCCTGGAGAGCTTTATGGGACTTACTGGCATCGGCGACCTGATCGTGACCTGCGCCAGTGTCCACAGCCGGAACCGGAAGGCCGGCTACCTGATGGGGCAGGGCAAGACCATGCAGGAGGCCATGGACGAGGTGAAGATGGTGGTGGAGGGCGTTTACTCCACAAAAGCCGCTGTAGCCCTCGGAAAGAAATACGGTGTGGATCTTCCTATCATCGAGCAGGTCAATGCCATCCTCTTTGAGGGGAAGGATGCAAGGGAAGCAGTCTACGACCTGATGATGCGCGAGGGGAAGGCAGAGCACAATGCGAAGCCGTGGAGCTAAATGGGGACGTAATATTCTTCAAAAGTGTTACGTCCGGATTTAAACCAACTGGTGTGTAATTGTGTCAGATGAACCAATGCAGTGTTTGGTTTCGTTTGACGGATCATAAAGAAAAAGCGAGAGTTTCTCCCGTGTTTTACGGAAGAGGCTCTCGCTTTTTTGACAGATAAATCATCACTTTTTATGGGAAATGTGTAAAAAGATAGTTGTGGGTTTACACAATTACACACCAGTTAAAGTGATTCCGGACGTAATACTTTTTAAAAGGATTACGTCCCCTATTAAACAGTTGCGTGCCGCCTGACGAAGTCTTTGAAGTCGTTGATGGCGGGCGCCTGGTACACGTCCTTCAGGGTGCACATGTAGAACATCCGCTCCCAGGTGGGATTGACGATGCGGATGATCTGCACCGGCATGTAGGCAAGGAGAGCCATGTGGGGCACCACAGCGATGCCGAAGCCGGCGGACACAAGACCTGCCACAGCCTGGTCCTCCTCTACCTCGTAAGTATACTGGGGCTGGCCTTTGCACTCCTTGAACAGCCTGTCGATGATGGGGCGCAGACCGCTCCGCCGGGAAAAACCAATATGGGGATAGGGAAGCGTGTCGGCCAGGTCTATCTCATCCCGGGTGCACAGCGGATGGCCGTTGGGAACGATCAGGACCAGCTCCTGCTTGGCGACGGGAACGAACTCAATAGACGGCTCGTTTTCCATTTTTGAGCAGAAGGCGATATCGTACTTCCGGTTCTTCAGCCCCTCGATCATGTCCGGCGTAAGGCCGGTGGAGTTGTGAAAGCGGAAATCAATGTTCTGTTTTGGATGTTCCTTTAGATAGTCCCGCACCAGGCCGGGGACGAGCTGTGTGCTCAGCGTGCGCAGCATGGCGATGTCGATCTGCCCCTCGCCGCTGCCCGTCATCTGCAGCTTGTTTACACTGGAGTCCAGAATGCTCAGAGACTGCTCCACATCCTCGAGAAAGGCCTGCCCGCACTTGGTCAGGACGACATTGCGCCCCTCCTTTTCGAACAGCTTTACCCCAAGCTCGCTTTCCAGAGACGAGATGGCGTGGCTGAGGCTGGGCTGTGTGATAGACAGCAGCTCCGCTGCCCTTGTGTAGTGCTCCAGATGGGCGAGGGTCACAAAATACCGTAAATGATATAGGTTCATCGAGGTTCCTCCTGTGTATATATTGGATATATTTTATCACAAACTATAAATAGTTTCTATGAATTCGTGCTATATTATGAATTTGTTTTTATTTTAACAATAGAATATAATAAAGGCATAGTAAATATCACAAGATTGAACGAAGAAAAAGTGAGAGAAGTGTTCAATTTTAACAACGGAAGGAGAAAAAACTATGTCAAAGAAAAATCCAATCACAGTCAGCTCATGGACATTAGGCGACCAGTGCAAATTTGAGGATCGTGTAATCGCTGCAAAAGAAGCAGGATACGAGGGTATCGGCCTTCGCGCAGAGACATACGTGGATGCGCTGAACGAGGGACTCTATGATGAGGACATCCTGGCAATCCTTGACAAGCACGGCATGAAGGTGACAGAGGTTGAGTATATCGTGCAGTGGGCAGAGGACAACCGTTCCTACGAGCAGAAATACAAAGAGCAGATGTGCTTCCACATGTGCGATCTGTTCGGCGTGAACCACATCAACTGCGGACTGATGGAAAACTACTCTGTTGAGCACACAGCACAGAAATTAAAAGAGCTCTGCCACAGAGCCGGCAAGCGGATCATCGGCGTAGAGCCAATGCCCTACAGCGGAATCCCGGATCTGAAAAAAGCATGGGATGTAGTGAAAGCCTCCGGCGCTGAGAACGCATACATGATCCTGGATACATGGCACTGGGTAAGAGCAGATCAGCCATACGACATCCTGACAGAGGAGATGGCGAAGAAAGTCATCTCCATCCAGATCAACGATGCCTATGACAGACCGTATGCAAAATCCATCCTGAGAGATGAGTCCATGCATGACCGTCTCGCTCCCGGAACAGGCGCGAAAGACACAGCTGGTTTCGTGAAGATGATCAAGGATGCCGGAGTTGACCCGAAGGTTATCGGTGTGGAAGTCATCTCTGATGAGATCCTTTCAAGAGGACTGAAAGAGGCTGCTGCTTATACATATGAAAACACAGAAAAAGTGTTAAAAGAAGCATGGCCGGAAATGGTTGAGGACTAAGAAGAATAAAAGGAAACAGTAACGCAGACATTCGGACTTATCTTTTTGACTTGCGCGTCACGATTTCGAGGTTACGTATGATCGGAGAGATAAGTCCGATGTGCGCAGCCAAAGAGTGTTAAAAAAGTGACGGGAATGATAAAAACCTGTCAGAATAACCGTAAGTGAAAATATGAATAGTTGAGAGTGAGGAAAAAATTATGAAATTTAGGACAATGTTCTCCCCGATCCAGGTTGGACCTATGACAGTAAAAAACCGCTTTGTTGTTCCGCCCATGGGCAATAACTTTGCCAACACGGACGGAACATGGAGCGACCAGTCTGTTGCCTACTACGCAGAGAGGGCAAAAGGACAGTTCGGACTGATCACTATTGAGGCGACAGTGGTACACAACAACGCAAAAGGCGGACCGAGAAAGCCTTGTCTCTATGATGACAACAGCATTGAGAGCCTGAAGAAGATCACAGATGCCTGTCACGCTGAGGGGGCAAAGGTCTCCATCCAGCTGCAGAACGCAGGCCCGGAGGGAAATGCGGTGAACGCAGGCGCACCGATCGTGGCAGCTTCTGCCATCCCTTCTGTATATGGAAAGGACACACCGGTGGAGGTGCCGACAGAGACAGTATATGAGCTGGTAAAAGGCTACGGCGATGCCGCTGAGCGCGCCATGAAGGGCGGAGCCGACGCGGTGGAGATCCATATGGCTCACGGCTACCTTGTGAATTCTTTCATTTCCCCGAGAACCAACAAGCGTACCGATGAATTCGGCGGAAACTTTGAGAACAGGATGCGCTTCCCGCGCCTGATCGTGGAGGAAGTAAAGAGAAGAGTGGGCGGCAAAGTTGCCATCCTGGCCCGCATCAACAGCTCCGACGAAGTGGAAGGCGGGGATGACGTACATGACAGCGCAGCCATCGCAGCATACCTGGAAGACTGCGGCGTGGAGGGACTTCATGTATCCCGTGCCGTGCATATCAAAGACGAGTATATGTGGGCTCCAACAGCTGTACATGCAGGATTTTCCGCTGACCTTGTGACAGAGATCAAAAAGGCTGTGTCCATCCCGGTCATCACAGTGGGACGCTACACAGAGCCCTATTTCGCAGAGCTGATGGTAAGAGAAGGACGTGCGGACCTGGTGGCTTTCGGACGCCAGTCACTGGCAGATCCCCGCATGCCTGAGAAGGCCATGAACGATAAGCTGGAGGATATGTTCCCCTGTATCGCATGTCTCCAGGGATGTGTGGCAAACATGTACAAAGGCGAGCCGATCTGCTGTCTTGTAAACCCCTTCCTGGGCCATGAGGCAGAGGGCCTGAAAAAGGCTGAGAAATCCAAGAAAGTCATGGTCATCGGCGGCGGTGTGGCCGGCATGTGCGCAGCTTTTATCGCAGCGGAGAGAGGACATGATGTGTCTCTGTACGAGAGCACAGACAGACTGGGCGGAAATATGCGTCTGGCTGCTTACCCGCCCGGAAAAGGTGACATCACAAACATGATCCGCAGCTACATCGTAAGATGTGAGAAGGCCGGCGTGAAGATCCACAAAAACACAACCGTTGATCTGGACTTTGTGAAAGCAGAGAAACCGGATGCAGTGATCGTGTCAACTGGTTCCCGCACACTGATCCTTCCTATCGAGGGCATCGACAACCCGGCTATCATCCACGGCTCCGACCTGCTGGACGGCAAGAGAGCTGCCGGCAAGAAAGTCCTTGTCGTAGGCGGCGGTATGGTGGGCTGCGAGACAGCTGCCTTCTTAGGAGAGCAGGAGCATGATGTGACAGTCATCGAGTTCCGCGACACAGTGGGCGCTGACGTGATCCACGAGCACAGAGTATTCCTTATGGAAGACTTTAAGAATTATGATATCAAACAGATCACAAACGCAAAGGTATGCAAGTTCTATGAGGACGGCGTGGCATATGAGTCCCCGGACGGAACCATGCATGAAGTGAGAGGATTTGACTCTGTTGTCCTTTCCATGGGATTCAGAAACTACAATCCTTTTGCCGAGCAGCTGGAAGAGCTTGGACAGGAAGTCTATGTGATCGGTGACGCCACAAGGGCAAGAAGAGCTCTGGACGCCACAAAAGAAGCCTACGCAGCCGCGATCCAGATCTAAGCGGAGCAGGGCAGAGGCACAGTGCAAGAATGATTGAGGAGGAAAAGATCATGGAAAAAAGAATTTCTGGACATACAGGACTGATGGCATTATTTGGAAGCCCGGTGGGACATTCTGGTTCCCCGGCCATGTACAACTTCAGCTTCCAGCACGACGGACTGGACTACGCGTACCTGGCGTTCGACGTGACTGTGGAGCAGATGCCGAAAGTATTTGAGGCCATCCGCCTTTTCAAAATGCGGGGCGGAAACTTCACCATGCCCTGCAAGAACATTGCTGCAGAGCTGGTGGACAAGCTGTCACCGGCGGCAGAGATCATCGGTGCCTGCAACACCTTTGTCAATGATGAAGGTGTTATCACAGGACACATCACAGACGGTATCGGCTTTGTGAACAACCTGGCTCTCAACGGTTTTGACGTGAAGGGCAAAAAGGCAGTGATCCTGGGAGCAGGCGGCGCTGCCACAGCCATCCAGGTGCAGTTTGCCCTGGACGGAGCAAAAGAGGTGCACATCTTTAATATCAAAGACGAGTTCTATGCAAGAGCAGAGGGAACAAAAGAGAAGCTGGCGCAGAAATGCCCGGACTGCCTTGTCACAGTAGACGACCTGGACGACAAGGAGAAGCTGGCAGAGGCTGTAAAAGACTGCGACATCGTGATCAATGCCACCATCATGGGCATGAAGCCCTACGATGACGTGACGCTCATCGACAAGTCCCTTTTCCGCAAGGACCTTGTAGTAGCTGACACAGTCTACAATCCGGAGAAGACAAAGATGATCCTGGAGGCTGAAGAGGCAGGATGCAAGGCCATCGGCGGCGTGGGCATGCTCCAGCAGCAGGGCGTTGTCAACTACGAGCTCTTTGTAGGAAAGAAAATGCCTCTGGACGAGTACAACAAGTTCCAGGCAGAGCAGGCAAAATAATATAGTTTGAACGAGAAAAGGAGTAAGAGAAGTGAAGGCGAAAAAGTATATCTTATCACTGGCAATGGTATACATGGCGTACTTTACCCATGGTATCCAGGCGATCATCCTGTCACAGAACCAGGTAAACTTCTACACCCAGTGGGGGTACACGGACGCAGTGGAAGGTGCGGCGGCCGTGTCCCTGGCGATCACAGCGACAGGTTTCGGTAAAATGCTGACTGTATGGCTGGGCGGAGAATTCTCAGACCGCATCGGCCGTAAAAAGATGGCAGTTGCGGGCGGCGTGCTCTATATCATCTGCTTTGCGGGACTTCTGTTCACGGCAAGCTTCCCCATCGCATGTGTATGTGCATTCCTCTCAGGAGCAGCTACGTCCGGTTTCTGGGATGCATCCCTGTATCCGGCAGCTCAGGAGTCTGTAAAACCGAGATACGCAGGAAGTGCTCTGATCGGTATCAAATTCTTCGTGTCTCTGTCCGGCATCATTTATCCGCTGTTGGCTGTGCAGTTCTCAGCAGCAGGAAACTGGCACATCAACATCTGGATCCCGCTTGTTATGTCCATTGTTGCGGTTGTGCTGGCAGTGATCGCACCCTTTGCCTATGACGATCAGATGAAAGAGACCGTACAGACAGCAGACGGCAAGACAGAGAATGCGGCACAGGCTGAGATCGAGGCCGCAAGGGCAAGAATGCTTGTAAAACCAAGCGGACTGGTAAACTTCTTTACCATGTTCTACGGATTTGTATGTATGTTCATCATGTACGGCGCGCAGCAGTACACAAAGGCCTTCGGTATGAGCAACTGCGGTCTGACTGAGGCGCAGGCGGCGGGCATGACGTCCATCTACACAGTGGGCTCTGTCATCGCTGTTGTGTTCTGGGCGGTCATGATGGGTAAACTGCAGTGGAATCCGCTGAAGGTAGTCCTGATCGACTCCATCTTTACGGCAGTGGCCCTCGCCATTGTCCTCCTTGTGAGCAACGTGGCCGTGATCTATGTGGCCATCGCCCTGCTTGGCTTCTTCGCAGCAGGCGGAGCACTCCAGACAGGTCTTGGGATCCGTCAGGAGATGTGCCCCGGCCCGAAGGGAAGAAACACTGGTATCTACTATACATGGATGGGACTTGCAAGCTGCTTCCTGCCCTACATTGTATCAGCCATGACCACCTCTATCGGAGAGGCTGCAGCTGTATACACTATGATGGGACTTCTCCTTGCAGCAGCAGTCATTGCCATCCTGATGATGCTCTACCTTGTATCTCAGTATAAGAAGATCTTTGGTAAGAGCGCTCTGACGAAATAGTACATACTGTGCATAAACAGTACAGTAAGACTGAGTGAAAAGTGACCCGCTGGAATGGACACAATAACCATAGAATGTATCCTGACTAGCGGGCCATTTTATATACAAATCATAGATAAAAAGAATAGATAATGCTGTGAAAAGCTATAAAATAGGGAGGTTTCAACATGAAAGTACTCAGATGGCTGGACCAGTATCTGGAGGAAGCCCTTCTCCTCATCATGCTGTGCGCCATGACGCTGGTCATGGGCGTGCAGGTGGCGGCAAGGTATGTGCTGGGCTCATCGCTTTCCTGGTCTGAGGAGATCACAAGATTTCTCTTCATCGTTTCCGGATTTATCAGTGCCAGCTTCTGCATCAAAAAAGGCGCGTCGGTGAAGATCGACCAGCTGGTGGGCATGCTGCCGGGAAAGGGCGTGCATATTTTCCGGCTCATCAGCTACTCTGTACAGCTTGTATTTTTTGCGTACCTGATCCCCTTTGCCTGGAAATATGTCGCGGCGGGCATGGAGAGCGGGCAGCGCAGCCCTGCCTGCGGTATCCCCATGTACATCATCCAGTCTTTTACCGTGATCAGTTTCGTCCTCTGCGTGATCCGGCTCATCCAGAAATGGCTGTACCGGCTGCAGATCATCCTTGGAGTAAGAGATGGAAAGGAGGAGGAGTAAATGTCATCAGCAGTTGTTATGATCTTATTTTTTGTCTGCCTGCTCATAGCCATACCGATTTCGGTGTCTCTGGGCATCGTTTCTGTGCTGCCGGGAGTTTTTGACTCTTCCTTTACAGCCAGCGCCAGCTACGTGATCCGGTCTATGTTCGGCGGACTGGACAGTTTTCCGCTCCTTGCGGTCCCCATGTTCATCCTGTCGGGCATTATCATGGCGCGGGGAGGCATTTCCAAGAGGCTCTTTGACCTGTTTGCTTATTTTATAGGAAAGAGGACCGCGGGACTGCCCTGCGCGGCAGTGGTGACCTGCCTCTTTTACGGAGCCATCTCCGGGTCCGGCATTGCCACGGTGGCAGCCGTGGGGAGTATGACCATCCCCCTTCTTGTCCATCTGGGCTATGACAAAAAGTTCTGCACAGCTCTTGTGGCTGTGGCGGGGAGCCTGGGAGTCATCATTCCGCCAAGCATTCCCTTTATCATGTACGGTATGGCCTCGGGCGTGTCTGTCAGCGATATCTTTATTGCGGGCATCATCCCCGGCATCCTGATCGGTGTCCTTCTCATGGTCTATGCGGTGTACTACTGCAGGAAGAACGGGGAGGACAAGGAGAAGATCAACGAGGAGATCGGGAAACTCCGGGAAAAAGGCCTGTGGAGAGTGTTCAGGAGCAGCTTTTTTGCAGTCCTCTCGCCGGTGATCATCCTGGGATGCATCTACTCCGGCGTGGCGTCCCCCACGGAGGCGGCGGTCATCTCCGTGTTCTACTCCCTGATCATCAGCCTGTTTGTGTACAGGTCACTGCAGTGGAGAGAGCTGTACGCAGTCTTTTCCGAGGCGGTGAAGACCTATGCGCCCATCCTCTTCATCCTGGCAGCGTCCATCGCTTTTTCCAGGGTGCTGACCCTGATGCAGGTGCCTCAGACCATCAGCACGTGGATACTGGACAGCTTTGCGGGAAATAAAGTGCTGATCCTGATCGTGGTCAATATCTTCCTGCTGTTTGTGGGAATGGTCATGGACACCACACCGGCTATCCTGATACTGACTCCCATCCTCCTGCCCATCATGAACGGTGTGGGAGTGGACTCCATCCATTTCGGAGTCATGATGGTGGTGAACCTTGCCATCGGCTTTGTGACCCCGCCTATCGGCGTCAACCTGTTTGTGGCAAGCTCCCTCACAGATATTCCGGTGGTGCAGATCGCGAAGCGGGCCCTTCCCATGATCGGCTATTTCCTGATCGCACTGATCCTGATCACATTTATACCCCAGATCAGCCTTGCGCTGCTCTAGAAAAGGAGGATAAAGAAGATGAAGAAGATATGGAGTGCAGTGACGGTTGTCCTCCTTACGGCTGTCAGCGCGGGCGTCATAGTCTACGGCTCTTCTGTGTCTGACAGAAAAATAGATACGTCCGGGAAGCAGACCTACGCCTGGCCCCTGGCCACCTGCAGCACAGAGGACACCATCACCCATGTATTTGCGCAGACCTTTGCGGAGGAAGTGGAGCGCCTGAGCGGAGGAGAGATGGAGATCCAGGTGTACCCCCAGAGCACGCTGGGAGGGGACAGAGAGCTGATGGAGAGCTGCAAGGACGGGGATATCCCCTTTGTGGTCCAGTCCCCGGCGCCTCAGGTGAGCTTTATGCCGGAGCTGTGCGTCTTTGACACGCCCTGCGTGTTCGACGACATAGAGGAAGCCAGGGCGGCCATCGATGATCCGGAATTTTTTTCTGTCATACAGGGGATCTACGAGGACGCCGGCTACCAGATCCTGGGCATGGCGGACCAGTGCTTCCGCGTCATGACCAGCAGCGAGCCCTTCACAGGCATGGAGAGCTTTAAAGGACAGAAGATACGGACCATGGAGAACACCTATCACATCCAGTTCTGGAACGCGGTGGGCGCCAGCCCCACGCCCATGACTTTCAGCGAGGTCTACATCGGCCTGCAGCAGGGGACGATAGACGCCCAGGAAAACGCCTACGAACTCATTGTCAGCGCCAAGCTCTATGAGCAGCAGGAAGTGCTGGTACAGACCAACGCGGTCCCCGACTATATCACCCTCATTGTCAGCGACGACTTTTTCCGGGACCTGGACAAGGAACAGCAGCAGATCGTCCGGGAGGCAGCTGCTATCGCCCAGGAGAAGGCCCGGGAGTCCGCGGACGAGAGAAGAGAGCAGCGGGAAGAAGAGCTGGCGGCAGAGGGCATGGAGATCGTGGAGATCGACCAGCAGACCTGGGAGGAAATGCAGGAGGCATGCCAGCCGGTGTATGAGAATATAAGAAAACAGGCGGGAGATGAGCTTGTGGACCTCTACATGGGAGTGGAGTAAAACGTCCGCTGAGAGAGCCGTCCGGCTGACACATTTAGTGAGGATCTGTCTGCTTGACGGATCCTCTTTTGTCATGTAAGGTTAAGAGAAGAGAGAAATATGACAGCGGATGGAGGGAAGGACATGCGCATTTTGATAGCGGAGGATGAGAAAAATTTAAACAAGATACTGGTTTCCAGGCTGACAGCGGAGCACTACAGCGTGGACGCCTGCTTTGACGGGCAGGAGGCCCTGGACTACCTGGCGGGGGCGGAGTATGACGCGGTGGTGCTGGACATTATGATGCCGTTCATGGACGGGCTGACCGTGCTCCGGAAGATCCGGGCCAGGGACAAGTCCCTGCCGGTGCTCCTATTGACTGCCAGGGACAGCATTGAGGACCGGGTGGCAGGGCTGGACGCGGGTGCCAACGACTACCTCGTAAAGCCCTTTGCGGTGGAGGAACTGCTGGCCCGGATACGGGTCATGCTGCGAAAACCGGATCAGAGCGGAGAGGGGAACTGTCTGACGGTGGGGGACCTGACCCTGTGCACGGACACCCACAAGGTGACCCGGGCGGGGAAAGAGATCAGCCTGTCCGGGAAGGAGTACACGTTGCTGCGTTATATGATGCAGAACCAGGGCATCGTCCTCTCCCGGGACAAGCTGGAGCAGCACATATGGAACTACGATTTCGCAGGAGGGTCCAACGTCATCGACGTATATATCCGGTATCTGCGCAGGAAGATCGACGAGGGACATGAGAAGAAACTGATACACACAGTCCGGGGAGCCGGCTATGTACTGAGGGCGGAATGATGAAGAGATGGTCGATCAAACTGAAGCTGACGTGCCTGTACGGGGGATTTATGATCCTCCTCATTGTGGCGGCCCTGGCTATCCTGTTTTCTCTCAGCACCCAGGAGGTCCTCTCCTCCGTACAGTCAGATTTAAAAGAGCAGGTGCAGGGCAGTGTGGAGGAGCTGGAGGCAGGAGAGGGGGAGCTGGAGGTGGACTCAGACTTTTACACTATGGAGAACGGGGTCTATCTGTCGGTGTACGGTGTGGACGGCACGTTCCTGTACGGGCGGATCCCCACCGGCTTTGGCAGCCAGACGGATTTTGAGCATGACACCCTGCGCACGGTCCGGGAGGGACAGGAAACCTTCTATGTATTTGATATGAGCCAGGATATAGAGGGGTACGGCCCTGTCTATATCCGGGGCATCACCTCGGTCACAAGAGCGGAGAACAGCTTTACCGTGACGCTGCGGTTTGCCCTCATCCTCCTGCCCGGCCTGGCGGTGGTGCTGGTCCTCCTGTCCTATTTCTTTGTCAGGAGGGCCCTCCTGCCCGTGCGGCGTATCACGGATACTGTGAAGGAGATACGGGAGGAGGCGGACCTGTCCAGGAGAGTGGACCTGCCCGGCGGAAGGGACGAGATCTACCATCTGGCGGACACCTTTGACCATCTGCTCTCAGAGCTGGAGGAGGCGTTTGCCAGGGAGAGGCAGTTCACCTCCGACGTGTCCCACGAGCTGCGGACCCCGGCTGCAGTGATCCTGCTCCAGAGCGAGGAGCTGCTGTCAGACCCTTCCCTGTCTGAGCCGCAGAGAGAACAGCTGGAGGCCATCCGGAAAAAGGCCGGGGACATGTCTGCCATGATCTCCCAGCTCCTTCTTCTGTCCCGGGCGGACCAGGGGCGCCAGGTGCTCCAGAAGGAGCCTCTGGATATCAGCGAGCTGACCCTGATGACGGCGGAAGAACAGCAGCTGCTGGCAGATGAGAAGCACATCTCCATTGTGACGGACATTGAGCCGGGGATCGTGATGGAGGCGGACGAGAGCTTTTTCATCCGGCTTCTCGTGAACCTTATCTCCAACTCCATCTCCTACGGGCGGGAGGGGGGCACCACAAAGGTGTCCCTGCACCGGGAGGAGAAGGCGGCGGTCCTCTCCGTGGCAGATGACGGGCAGGGCATGGAGGAGAAGGACCTTCCCCGCATCTGGGACCGGTTCTACCGCGCGGACGCCTCCCGCAGCGATGCCGGCCACTCCGGGCTTGGCCTCTCCATTGTAAAATGGATCGCCGGGGAGCACGGCGGTGAGGTGGCCGTGGAGAGCGAGAAGGGGAAAGGCAGCGTCTTTACCTGCAGATTTCCCCTGTAAATAAAAAAAATCCGGATTTTTGAATGGAACGGGAGCGCTGGTTCGTATTCTTAGTGAAACAGTAAAAACAATTTCATTTAAAAAGATGGAGGGATCAGATATGAAGAGGATCACAGCGGCGATAACAGCAGCGGCGGCAGTGGCGGCAGCAGCCTGCCTCGTCCTCATCGCTCTCGCCTCGGGGGGCAGCTATGTCTTTTTCACCCCAACGGCCTACATCAGCATTGACATCAATCCATCCCTGGAGCTTGGCATCAACCGGTTTGACAGGATCGTGTCCGTGGAGGGATATAACGCGGAGGCGGAGGAGCTGCTGGATGAGCTGGACATCCGCTTCCTGCCCTACCAGGAGGGACTCCAGGAGCTGCTGGAGTCCTGCGGCGTGGACGCTGAGGGCATCCAGTCCGGGACAGAGGAGGAAGACGCAGGGGACGATACAGAGGAAGATGGAGGCAGCAGATACCGCCATCACGGGGAAAAGGAAGAGGAGAGCGGACACCGGCACGAGTGAGAGAAGGACTGTATTTAAATTTCCTGAACTGCAGGCCAGAGGGAGTATCCGGTATCAAAATGCTCTGCAAGATATTTTAAATGGGGTGTCAGCGTTTTCAAGTCCGGAATACAGGTTCAGGAAAAAATCACAAATTCTTCTTGTTTTAATGTTCTTTTAATCTTTTCTGGTTATAGTAAGTACAACAAAGGAAAACAGCTATAAAAAATCAAGAAAGGGACCGGTTCAGGCAGGGCCGGGAAAGGGAATGAAAAGATGAGAAGATATAAGAGATTGACAACAGCGCTTCTGGCCGCGGCAGTGGCGGCAGGTATTGTGACAGGCTGCGGAGCTTCCGGTCAGGATATCGGACAGGACGAGGCCAAGAGGATCGCCTTTGAGGATGCGGGCGTGAGCGAGTCCGACACATCCAGACTGAAGGTGGAAAAGGACAGGGACGACGGTGTGCTCCAGTATGACGTGCAGTTCAGCGTGGACGAAAAGGAGTACAACTATGACATCAACGGTGCCAACGGTGAGATACTGAGTGCGGATGTGGAGACAAAAGGGACAGCCGGCCAGAGCGCCGCAGCCTCCGGCCAGGATGACACAGCCGCCGGCGCAGGCGCAGGAAATACGGACAATACCGGGAACACGGGAAATACCGGAAGCACGGCGGGAGCGGCTGATGTGGCGGTCAGTGAGGCGGACGCCAGGGCCGCAGCCCTGGAGAGAGTGCCGGGAGCCACTGAGGCGGATATCCGCATGGAGCTGGACTTTGATGACGGATACTATATCTACGAGGGAGATATCATCTACGACCAGAAAGAGTACGAATTTGAGATTGACGCCCAGACAGGCAGCTTCCTGAAGTGGAGCGAGGAGAGACATTAGGTCTCACGGGAAATTCAAACACCACAGATACAAAAAGACAGGGCAGGCGCCGGACAAAAGAGAGAAAGTCCGGCGCCTGCCCTTGCAATGATTGTTTCTACAGCTGCCCAGAAGGGCGACAGCAGTCGTCTCATAGCCCTGATGAGCCTGTGTCCATCTTACTCGCCCAGCGCGTTGTGGACCGAGGTCAGGACCTGACGCAGCTCCCCGGCGCCGATCTGCCCCGGGGCGGAGGCCATGGAGCCTGAGCCGAAGGTGAGGCAGGAGCCGAAGACCTCGCAGGAGAGACGGCTGATGCTGCCAAGGCCTGCCATGGACATGGTGATGATGGGGCGGTCCGCATAGTCGGAGGCCATCTCCTCCGTGGCGGACAGGAGAGTCAGTACATCCCTTTTGCTCCTGGGCATGACGGCGATCTTGGGGATGTCCGCTCCCATATCCTGCATCTTGCGCAGCCGGTAGAGGATGTCAGACTTTGCCGGTGTCTTGTCAAAGTCGTGGTTGGAGGCAACCACCTTTGTGCCGGATGCGTGGATGGCGCTGATGAGGTCAGAGACAACCCCGTCTCCCGTGAAGATCTCCACGTCGATCAGGTCCGCCAGCCCCGTGGCGGCCACAGCCTTGTTGAGGGATACGTAGGCGGTGGTGTCCATCTCATGGACGCCGCCCTCCTTTTTTGTGCGGAAGGTGAAGAGGAGAGGAGTGTCCCCCAGCTTCTCTCTGACGCCGGACAGCACGTCCAGTACGGCCTGGGTGTCCTCCACACCCTCAAACCAGTCCACCCGCCACTCCATCAGGTCCATGGACATGGACCTGTACTGCTCTGTGAGGGAGAGGATCTCCTCCTTCGTCTTTCCTACATTGGGGATGCACACAGCCGGGATACCGCTCCCCAGCTCCAGATTTCTCACTTTTACTGTATTCATGGCTCCCTCCCTCCTAGTCTTCGTCATCGTCTGTGTAGACGTAGGAGATGCCGAGCTTCTCCTTCATGTACTCGCTGTCCACTCTCTGTCCCAGCATCAGCTCAATAGCCGCGATGGCCTGGAAGAGCATCATGCCCTGGCCGTTCATGGTCTTGCAGCCGGCTTTTCTGGCCATCTTCAGCATGGCTGTCTCGTGGGGAGAGTACACAACGTCTGTCACGATCAGGTCCGGGCGGAAGAAGGAGGCGTCCGGAATGTAGGTGATGCCCTCCAGAGGCTTCATGCCCACGCCGGTGGCGTTGGTGAACAGATAGCTGTCAGCCATCTCTGCTTTTAAGCGGTCCAGGTCCTCCAGAGGATAGAAGACAGCCTTGCAGTTTGTGTTCTCGTTGATCTTTTTTACTGTCTCAAGAGCATTGTCCTTGAACCTGTCATCCCTGGCGAAGATGGACATCTCGGCCACGCCGTCCAGGGCGGACTGGATCTGTACAGCTGTGGCAGCTCCGCCGGAGCCTGCGATGGTGACCTTCTTTCCTGTGGGGTCAATGCCGTTGTCCTTCAGGGACTGCACATAGCCGATGCCGTCTGTGTTGTGGCCGATCAGGTAGCCGTCCTTGTTCACGATAGTGTTGACTGCCCCGCAGAGCTGGGCCGCGGGGGACACCTCGTCCAGATATTTGTGTACAATGGTCTTGTTCGGCATGGAGATATTGGAACCACGCATTTTCAGGGCTCTCAGGCCTTTGATGGCGTCCTCCAGGTCGTCTGCGTCCACCTCAAAAGCAAGGTTGACAATATCCAGGCCCAGCTTTTCGTAGGCGGCATTGTGGGTGGCAGGTGACTGGGAATGGCGGATGGGGTATGCCATAAGTCCGATCAGCTCTGTGTGCCCGGTAATCTGGTGTCTTTCCATAATTCATCTCTCCTTTGATAAAAGCTTTTGTCTGTTTTTATTTTAACAAAACGGACATGGCCAAACCAATACTTAATATGCATGAAAATCATAGACGAAATCTATCGAATGAAAATTCTAAATGAAACAGGGGATGCATATATTCTAACAGCACATGTGGAAGGGGCGCGGACTATGGATCATTATGAGTTATACAAGGACATACAGGTCAGGACAAAGGGAGAAATATACATAGGCGTGGTGGGGCCGGTGCGGACCGGAAAATCCACCTTTATCAAGCGTTTTATGGATGTGCTGGTCCTTCCCCATCTGGAGGATGAAAATGTCAGGGCCAGGACTGTGGATGAGCTTCCCCAGTCTGCCTCCGGAAGGACCATCATGACCACGGAGCCCAAGTTTGTCCCAAAGGAGGCGGCAAACATCGACCTGACAGACGATGTGTCGGTGAGGATACGTCTCATCGACTGTGTGGGCTACATGGTGGAGGGGGCGTCGGGGCACGAGGAGGAGGGCCAGGAGCGGAAGGTGAAGACCCCCTGGTTTGACTATGAGATCCCCTTTACAAAGGCGGCGGCTGTGGGTACGGAGAAGGTCATCCACGAGCACTCCACCATCGGCATCGTGGTGACAACGGACGGCAGTATCGGGGAGATACCGAGGAGCAGCTACGAGGAGGCGGAGGGGAAGACCATCCGTGAGCTGCAGGGGATCGGGAAGCCCTTTGTGGTGCTGGTGAACAGCCGCCGCCCGGATGGCGAGGAGGCAAAGAAGACCGCCCGGCACGTCCGGGAGACATACCAGGTGCAGGCTCTGCCCGTGAACTGCGAGCAGCTGAAGGAGGAGGATATCCACCGGATCATGGAGGCGGTACTCTTTGAGTTCCCTGTGTCGGAGCTACAGTTCTTTATCCCCAGGTGGGCGGAAATACTGCCGCCGGACCACAGGATACGGCAGGACCTGGCGGCCTGCGCCCGGGAGCTGCTGGAAAAGATCAGCCAGATACGGGACGCCGCAGCAGGCGTGGAAACGCCGGAGAGCCCCTACATAGAGGAGGCGAGGCTGGAAAAGATCGAGATGGACACAGGCTGTGTGAAGATACGCATAGAGATTGGAGAGGAATTTTACTACGAGATGCTGAGCGAGATGACCGGGGCGCAGATACAGGGGCAGTGCGGGCTCCTCTGTGAGCTGAAAAGGCTGGCCGCCATGAAAAAGGAGTACGAGTGCGTCAAGGGGGCCTTTGACAGCGTCAGGATGAAGGGCTACGGGGTGGTGAAGCCGGGACGGGACGAGATTACACTGGATGAGCCGGAGATCATACGCCAGGGGAACAAGTACGGCGTGAAGATACGGTCCCTCGCCCCCTCCATCCACCTCATCAGGGCGAACATAGAGACGGAGATCGCGCCCATTGTGGGCAGCGAGCAGCAGGCGGAGGACCTGATACGCTATATCAAAGACAGGAAAGACACAGAGGGCGGCATCTGGGAGACCAATATTTTCGGGAAGACCATCGAGGAGCTGGTGATGGACGGCATGCAGAGCCGAATCTCCATGATCGGGGACGACAGTCAGGCAAAGCTGCAGGACACCATGCAGAAGGTGGTGAACGACATCAATGGGGGGATGGTCTGCATTATCCTGTAGAGGAGGAGTGTTTTCAAGGGTCGGCCTAAAGGGCTTCGCGGGCGCGGAGTCCTTTTTCTGTACGGGCTGCTGTTTCCGCCGCAGAGATGGGGAAAACAAAGTTTTTTATGGAAACTTTTGGAGATGTGTGCTAGTATAAACGTAAAGCAGTATATTTCCGGGAGTTTCTGAAGGCGCAGGCCGTATCTGATACGTCTTGATACGTCTGTCACAAGATGGAAGGATTATGTGGAGGCAAATGAGGATGAGTATACATGAGTGCGACCAGGAAAAACATATCAGGCAGGAGAGGGGATATGTGGGGGAGGATAAATACTACTTTACCATTGTGTCCACATAGACGGGGCTGTTGCATTCCATTTTTGTTGTTGACAGGAGTGTCTTTTGCACATATAATTGTATTACAATATTAATACAAAAATCATCGCAAAATGCGCAGGGGGAAGAGACCATGTTAGAGGTACAGGGACTCAGAAAAATGTACGGGAAAAATCTGGCGGTGGACCAGGTCAGCTTTTTTGTGCCGGACGGGAGAGTGGGGATCCTGCTCGGCCCCAACGGAGCGGGAAAATCTACCATCATCAAGAGTATAGCAGGGCTGCTGAGATATGAAGGGATGATACGGATACAGGGGATACCCTCCAGGGAGCTGGAGGCGAAGCGGATATTCGGCTATGTGCCGGAGATCCCCTCCATGTTCGAGGCACTTTCTGTCCGTGAGCACATCCAGTACATACGCATGGCCTACAAAAGTCCTGTCACGGACCAGGAGGTGGAGAGTCTGCTGGACAGATTCGAGATGACGGACAAGGCGGACAAGCTGGGGAATGAGCTGTCCAAGGGAATGATGCAGAAGGTGAGCATCCTCTGCGCCCTGGCGGTAAAGCCCCAGGTCATCCTCTTTGACGAACCCATGGTGGGGCTGGACCCTCAGGCCATCCGGGAGCTGAAGGAGGTCATCCTGGAGCTTAGGAGCCAGGGGGTGACGGTGCTCATCAGCACCCACATGCTGGAGATGGTGGAGGAGCTGTGGGACGTCATGTTTGTAATGGAAAAGGGGCATATCAAGGCCTCTTTCCGAAAGGAGGATGCAGGAGACAGGGACCTGGACGACCTGTTCTTTGAAGTGACAGGTGGTGAGAAGAGATGAGAGCACTTTTGTATCTGACGAAGAGAAGCTTTATCAACCGGGCCAAAAAGGCCGTGAGAAAGCCGGTGACCTACCTCTATATAGCTCTGGGCGTTTTTTATGTGGCAGGCATCCTGGCCGCCTTCGCCTCCCTGGCGGCTGCGGGGGGCATTGCCCATAAAGAGGGGATCGTCTATGTCATGACAGTGTGGCTCTACTTTATCTTCTGCAGCAATTTTTTGTCCTACGCCAAGCTGAAGGGCGTGATATTCAGGCCCAGCCACGCCCACTTTATCTTTACGGCGCCCATCAGCTCCAAGCTGGTGCTGCTCCACGGGGCGATCCTGAACTATACAGTCTCCTTTGTGGCTGACCTTTTGTTCTCCGTGGCAGCGGTGACGGTCTTTCACGTGGAGCCGGCAAGGGGCGTTTTGCTCTTTGTCTTCTGCTTTGTGTTTGAGACTGTGTTTGAGACGAGCCTGATGGTCTTTCTGTATTCCGGTGAGGAGCGGTTTAGAGGGCTGATACGCCTCCTGCGCCTCTTGATACTGGCTCTCGTGGTGGCGGTCGCCTCTGTTGCCGCCTGGTATCTCGTGGCAGGTGGCATCCGCGTCGAGACCGTCCTGTCCCTGCTCGACTCGCCGGCGCTGAAGCTCCTCCCGGTGGCGGGCTGGGAGGTGTCGGCGGTGAGCCTTCTCGTGACCGGGCCGGACCTCTGGAATGTCATCGGCACGGTGCTCTTCCTTCTGGCCTGTACGGGGATGTTTCTTGTGGCCTGGAAGATCCGCTGCACGGGAGCCTACTACGAGGACGCAGCCAAATTCGCGGACGACTACGCGGAGCTCAGAAAGAGGAACCAAAAGGGTGAGAGCGGCCTGGGCTTCGGGAAAAAGAAGCTGAAGAAGGCATCCCTCTCCGGGTGGGGGACGGGCGCCAGAGCTATCCTGAGCCGGCAGCTCCTGGAGTACAAAAAAGAGCGGTTCTTTATCTTCACAGGCTTTACCCTGGCCGCCCTCATAGGAGCGGTGGCCTGCATCTTCTTTGTAGGACGGCCTCAGGAAGACCTGCCGCCGGAGCTGGTGCTCATGGGTGTGGCAGTCTACATGGTCTTTGTGGGTACCGGGTACATGGGAAAATGGGGGAAGGAGCTGGAGCAGCCCTACATCTACCTGATCCCCGAGCCGGCTGCGAAGAAGCTCTGGTACGCCACCTGCACAGAGCACCTGAAGGCTCTTGTGGATGCGGTGCTGTTCTTCGTTCCCGTGGGCCTGGCCTGGGGACTTCCCATCTGGAAGACCGGGGCCATCATCCTCTCCTACGTGGTGCTGCAGGCCAACCGACTCTACATCAAGGTGCTTGGGGACAGCCTTTTGGGCGACACCCTGGGAACGACAGGAAAACAGTTCTTCCTTCTGGCGGTCCAGGGCGGCATACTGGGGATCGGCGCCCTTGTCAGCATCCCGGCGTCATACTTTATAAATACAAATTTACTCTTTTTAATCGTGCCGATTTATAGTATGATGATTACAGTGCTGATCGCTGCTCTTACCGTCCCAAGATTTGAGTGCATGGAGCAGTGGGATTAGGGAAAATAACGACAACATGCAAGGAGGGTCACGAAATGTTGGATGAAGAATTTGTCACACTTGAGATCGGGAAGACAAAGCACATCGCGCTGGTAGCCCACGATGGGAAAAAGCAGGAGCTGGTGGACTGGTGCGACAGGAATAAAGAGATACTGAAGGGCCATTTTCTCTGCGGGACAGGGACTACGGCCAAGCTCATAGCGGAGAAGACGGGACTGCCGGTGAAAGGGTTCTGCAGCGGACCTCTGGGAGGGGACCAGCAGATAGGAGCCAAGATCGTGGAAGGGCAGATCGATTTTATGATCTTTCTGTGGGACCCGCTGGAGGCGCAGCCCCATGACCCGGATGTGAAGGCGCTCCTGCGCATCGCCGTGGTCTATGATATCCCCATAGCCAATAACCTGGCCACTGCGGACTTTATGCTCAATTCCAGATACATGTCCGAGCCCTACGCGAGAAAGATCGAGAATTTCAACAGGACGATCCAGCAGCGCGTGGAGAGGATGAAATAGGTGGCTGAGGCATACGGCAGTTTTTCGGAGGTCTATGACACCTTCATGGACAATGTGCCCTACCGGGAGTGGGCCGGCTACATAGAGGAAAAGCTGAGACAGCAGGGGATAGAGGAGGGCCTTGTCCTGGACCTGGGATGCGGGACAGGCAGCATGACAGAGGAGCTGGCGGACGCCGGGTACGATATGATCGGAGTGGACAGCTCCCCGGAGATGCTGGAGCAGGCTTTTGAGAAGAAGGAAAAAAGCGGCCGCGACATCCTCTACCTCCTGCAGGACATGAGGGAGTTTGAGCTCTACGGCACCGTCAGGGCGGTGGTCAGCGCCTGCGACTGCCTCAACTATATCACGGACCCGGAGGAGCTGCTGGAGGTGTTCCGGCTGGTGAACAACTACCTGGATCCGGGAGGCATCTTCCTCTTTGACTTCAACACGGAGTACAAGTACAGGGAGGTGCTGGGAGAGCAGACCATCGCTGAGGACAGGGATGAGTGCAGCTTCATCTGGGACAACTATTACGATGAGGAGGAGCGGATCAACTCCTACGAGCTGACTCTTTTTATCCGGGAGGAGGGGGACCTCTACCGGAAATACAAGGAGCAGCATTTCCAGAGGGCCTACACCCTGGAGGAGATGAAGGAGCTGCTGGAAAGGGGCGGCCTGACTTTCCTGTCAGCCCGGGAAGGCTATACAGACAGGGAGGCAGGGCCTGGGAGCGAGAGGATAACCATCATGGCGAGGGAGTGCGGAAAATAATCCGCGCTCCCTTGTCAAGTATGGGAAAAAATATTAGAATGGTACATGAGTCAAAAAAAGAGAAAGGATCAAAAAGATAGATGACACAGAAGACAGACTATATTGTAAGGGCGACCGCCGCGGGAGGACAGATCAGAGCCTTTGCGGCCACTACAAGGGGGCTTGTGGAGGAGGCAAGGGGGCGCCATGGCACCAGTCCGGTGGCCACGGCGGCCTTAGGGCGCCTTCTGACAGCGGGCGTCATGATGGGGAGCATGATGAAGAACGACACCGACGTGCTGACTCTCCAGATAAGCGGGGACGGCCCCCTGGGAGGCATCACGGTGACGGCGGACAGCCAGGGGAATGTGAAGGGCTACGTGCAGGACCCGGATGTGATGCTCCCCCCGAAGAACGGGAAGCTGGATGTGGGAGGAGCCGTGGGGATCGGCCTTCTCACGGTCATCAAGGACATGGGCCTTAAAGAGCCCTACTCGGGACAGACCATCCTTGTGACAAGCGAGATTGCGGAGGACCTGACCTACTATTTTGCCAATTCAGAGCAGGTGCCATCCTCTGTGGGGCTGGGCGTGCTCATGGAAAAGGACAACACGGTAAAGTGTGCGGGCGGATTCATCGTGCAGCTCATGCCCTTTGCCGAGGAGCGGGTGATCAGCCGCCTGGAGGAGAATGTGGGAAAGATCACCTCTGTGACAAAGCTCCTGGAGGAGGGATACACGCCCCAGCGGCTCCTTGAGGAGCTCACAGAGGGGCTGGACCTGGAGATCACGGACACCATGCCCGCCCGGTTTTACTGCAACTGCTCCAAAGAGAGGGTGGAGCGGGCCGTGGCCAGCATCGGGGAGAAGGATATCCGGGAGATGATAGGCGAGGGAAAGGACATTGAAGTGAAGTGTCATTTCTGTAATACCGCCTATACCTATTCAGTGGAAGAGCTGAAGAGCATACTGGAGAGAAGCAGAAAATAGAGAGGAGTGTGGACCTTGAGACATGGTTTTGTAAAGGTGGCGGCAGCCACCCCCGACATCCGGGTGGCGGATGTGGCGTACAATAAAGAGCAGATATGCCGGCTCATCGAGGAGACGGCGTCGGAGGAAGCCAAGATCGTGGCGTTCCCCGAGCTTGCCCTCACCGGCTACACCTGCGGTGACCTCTTTACCCAGGATGTGCTCCTTGGTGAAGTAAGGAGGGCCATCTGCGAGGTGGCGGCAGCTACAAAGGAGAAGGACGCTCTTATCTTTGTGGGCATGCCCCTGGCGGTGGAGGGAGAGCTCTACAACGTGGCGGCGGCCCTGAACAGGGGGAAGATCCTGGGATTTACCACCAAGAGCTTCCTGCCCAACTACGGGGAATTCTACGAGATGCGCCAGTTCCGGGAGGGACCGGAGGACGTGCGGTACATCCCGTTTGAGGGGGAGAGGGTCCTCTTTGGGCCCCGGATCCTCTTTGAGGCGGACGCCATGCCGGACCTGGTGGTGTCCGCGGAAATCTGTGAGGACGTCTGGTCCCCTGTGCCGCCCAGCATCGACGCGGCCAGAGAGGGTGCCACGGTCATCGTCAACTGCTCTGCCAGCGATGAGACCATCGGCAAGGCGGCCTACAGGAAGAGCCTCATCGAAGGACAGTCGGCCCGGCTCCTTGCGGCCTACATTTATGCCAATGCGGGGGAGGGAGAGTCCACCACAGACCTTGTCTTTGGCGGCCACAACATCATCTCTGAGAACGGAACTACCCTGGCGGAGGGAGAGAGGTTCCAAAACGGTGTCATCTATGCCCAGGTCGATGTGAAGCGGCTGATAAGCGAGCGGAGGAAGAACACTACCTTCAAGACTGCCCGGGACCGCCGCCTCCCGAGGGTCCCCTTCCATGTGGAGCTGACCCGGACACGGCTTTCAAGGAAGTTTCCCTCCCGCCCCTTTGTGCCGGACGCCAAGGAGGAGAGGGACAGAAGATGTGAGGAGATACTCACCATCCAGGCCATGGGGCTGAAGAAACGGCTGGCCCACACCCGGGCAAAGACCGCGGTGGTGGGCATCTCCGGGGGCCTGGACTCCACTCTGGCCCTCCTTGTGACGGCCCGAGCCTTTGACATGCTGGGGATGGACCGGGGACAGATCATCGCGGTGACTATGCCCTGCTTTGGCACTACGGACCGGACCTACAATAATGCCTGCCAGATGGCGCTGAAGCTGGGGGCCCAGCTCCGTGAGGTGCGGATCGCCGACTCGGTTGCCAGCCATTTCCGGGATATCGGCCACGATATGGAGGACCACAGCGTCACCTACGAGAATGCCCAGGCCAGGGAGCGGACCCAGGTGCTCATGGACATCTCCAACCAGACAGGCGGGCTCGTGGTGGGTACAGGTGACATGTCCGAGCTGGCTCTCGGATGGGCCACCTACAACGGGGACCACATGTCCATGTACGGAGTCAACGCCTCTGTGCCGAAGACGCTGGTGCGGCATCTGGTGCGCTACTGCGCGGACACGGAGAAGGACCAGGAGCTGCAGGAGGTGCTCTATGACGTGCTGGACACGCCGGTGAGCCCGGAGCTCCTTCCTCCAAAGGACGGACAGATCGCCCAGAAGACGGAGGACCTGGTAGGCCCCTACGAGCTCCACGACTTTTACCTGTACTATTTCCTCCGCTTCGGGTACGAGCCCTCCAAGATCTACCGCATCGCAAAGGCGGCCTTTGCGGGCGAGTACGACGAGGAGACCATCTACAGATGGCTGCGCACCTTCTGCTGGCGGTTTTTTGGCCAGCAGTTCAAGAGATCCTGCCTTCCGGACGGCCCCAAGGTGGGGACGGTGGCGCTGTCGCCCAGAGGGGACTGGCGGATGCCAAGCGACGCCTGCGTGGACGTGTGGATACGTGACCTGGAAAAAGAGGCGAAAGGAGAAGTGGTATAATGACAGTAGAGCAAATGACAGCAGTGGACCAGAGGGAGGTTGACAGGAGAATACGGCGCTGCCGCCTCAGGCAGTGGCTGGGATGGACCGCCTACGCCCTGGTGGTCATCCATCTCCTCTATATGATATTCGGGGTGTTCCCCATGCAGGCCTGGATGCGGCCCTACGGGAGGGGCATGACCCAGCTGTGCGTGATCGTCCTTCACTTTGTGGTGCTCTTTGTCCTGGCCGTTGTGGCAAAGACCGGGAGCACCTGGGTCTACGGGGCGCTCCAGAAGGAGTGCGACCCCTTCCTCTTTGAGGCCTGCGTCTACCATATGGGCTTCATGGGAAATGAGAACCTGAAACGGCTGAACCTGGCCATTGCCCAGTATTACCAGGGAAATTTCCAGCAGGCCATGGACACCATCATGCACACGGACCCCTCATCCTTTAAGAAGACAAACCGGCTGAATTATTATGTCCTAAAGAGCGGCCTCTGCTTCCGCTTTGGCATGGGGGACAAGGTGAGAGAGCTGGAAAACGAGTTCCAGCGGAGGATAAGCGGCAAGCAGGACACAAAAAACATGCAGCTCCTCTGCGTTATGAACAATCTGAAGCGGGCCAGGGCGAACAAAGACTATGAATCCGCCTGGCGCTTCTATCATGAGTGGTTCCACCTGTCCGGAGCGGAAAGCCAGCAGCTCTGGTCAAAGGTAGGCAGGGCATGGCAGCAGGCGGTGCTGGAGCGGGACTGCGGGAATGAAGCAGGAGCCCGGGCGGCCTTTGCCTATGTGGAGAAGTACGGGAACCGCCTGATGTTTGTGGAGGATGCAGCCCGTTTCCTGCACCCGGAGCGGGCGGAGGAACATGCAAAACAGCCGGAGGAGACGGCGAAGACAGAAGGGGAAGGAGAAAGAGACAATGGAGGAGCTGAGGCTTAAGGAGAAAGCGGCTGAAAACTTTAATAAGATCTATAACTGCTGTCAGTCCGTGGCCTGTACAGTCTGTGAAAAATACGGGGTGAGCCAGGAGGACATGTTCCGCATGACAGAGGGGTTCGGGTCCGGCATAGGCGGGCTGAAGGACACCTGCGGGGCGGTCATGGGGATGTTCCTCATCATCAGCCTGGCAAACAGCGCCGGGGACATGGAGGACCCCACCCGGACCAAGCTGGATACATACGCCAAATTCCAGGAGGCGGCAGAGATATTCAAAGCGAGGAGAGGGTCCCTGTACTGCCGGGACCTGAAGACCCAGGACGGTCCCCAGCCTCTTCCCTGCTGCATGGCCTGCGTGGAGGACGCGGCCCAGATACTGGAAGAACTTTTGAAAAAATGGGAAATCCTGTCATAAAAGAGAAAACAGGCGCATATATATGATCACAGGAGGATGTTGGAGCATGAAAACAAAGAGAGAAGTGAAGGCTGTCGTCTGCCTGCACCATATTGCCACCTTCATGTCTGTGGCAGCGGGCGGATGGGCAGTCGTAAGAGGAACGGGAAGCAGAGTGAAGGATACGCTGGCAGGGGTCTTCCTGGCAGTCCAGCTCTTTGCCCTCCTCAAGGTCGTCCTGGAGACGGCCGGGAAGAGGAAGGATACGCTGGGAGACAGGGTCGGGCAGCTGCGGGAGCAGATCGGGAAGACCCGGGGCGGCCGGGCCGCCGCGGACGCCTGCACAGCAATGCTCCTGTTTTTGTCCCTTCTCTTTAAGATCGGTGTTCCTCTCTGCCTTCTGGAGAGGAAGAAATGATGAGAGAGCGTCTGGAAAGCCAGGCACGTATCGTCTGGAAAAGCTTCCTTGGCGCCCTCCCTGTGATCTGCTTTTACCTGTTTTTGTTCTGTACGGTCCCGGCTTTATTCGGGACACAGTACATCATGGTGGTGTCCCTTGTCACTGTGCTCTTCCAGACAAACTACAGGAAGAGAAAATCCTGGGCCAGCCTTGTCCGGGCGGCGGCAGCCCAGCTGGGCCTTGGCCTGCTGGCGTGGATCGCCACCTGGTCCTTTCCTCTTTCTGTGGGGCTGAACCTTATCGTGCCCTTTGCCCTTGTGTTCCTGAAGGCCACCCGGTTTAACAAGATGGGGTATTTTTCCGGGCTCATGACCTTTACCTTTCTTCAGCTCCTGCCGGTGGACCTGGCGGGTTTTTTTGTGCAGACAGGGGCTATGCTGTACTCCCTGGCCTGCTTTTTCCTGCTGGTGAAGCTGTACCAGCGCCGATATCCCCAGGAAAAGAGCTACAGAAGGGAGCAGGAGGGACTGGCTATCCTGGCGGACACGCCTTTCTGGGAAAAGGCGGCGAGGACAGCGCTTGAGGAGAGAGGAGATGAGCTCCTTGGGGAGGCGGGAGAAGGGGAGGACGAGCTCCATATCTCCGTCAGGAATTTTCTCCACCCATTCCTCATCCTTCTCAGGAAATTTGACGAGGGGGAGAGGGACGAGGCGGGGGCGTCCTGGCCCATGCCAAGGCACCAGCGGCCTTTGGGAAAGCTGCTGTACCAGATGCGGCCGGACGGCTTTGAGACTCGTTTTGCCCTGCGCATGAGCGCGGTGCTGACCATCAGCTTTCTCTTTGTACACATTAGCGGTGCTGACCACGCCTACTGGCTGCCCCTCAACGCGTTCCTGCTCCTGCGGCCCATGTACGAGGACAGCCGCTACCGGATGCTGACCCGGTTCCTGGGAACAGCGGGAGGCTGCATCATCATGAGCCTGCTCTTTCCCGTACTGCCCGGGATGCAGGGGCATTTCGGCCTGGCGGCGCTCATGGTCATCTGCATGTACACTGCCACGCCGGGGACCTGCGTGCACGCGGTCCGTGTGACCTGCTTTGCCCTGTCCATGGTGACCCTGGCCATGGGGGAGGAGACGGCCATTGAGCTCAGGATGGTCTATGTGATGGGCGCTGTCTTCCTCGTCCTTGTGATCAACCGCTTTTTCTTCCCCACGAGCATGGGACAGCAGTTCCGGTACAATCTCACCGTGGTCTTCCACATCGTGCAAATGGGCATTGTAGCGCATCCACTCCGGAAGACAGGACCGGCGGGTAAGGGCTTCGTATACATCCGCGAAACAGTCCGCGTCCTTTTCCCGGTTTTCCTGCAATGCGATTTCCGGCATGTGTGTTTATGCCCTTATGATGGCAGAGCGGGTTTTACAGGACAATAGAGCTGTCGTTAAACTGCCGACTGAAAAAATGAACCGGAAGTTAAAAGACAAATGTTTTTTCAGACGGAAGGAGGGCGCCGCCCATCAGATTTCGCGATGGGGCAGCGCCCTCCTTGTTATCCTTTACAGGACAGGATTTTTACAGCTTGATGTTCTTGAACAGGTCGCCCAGGCTTGTGCCGATGTTCTCGGACTTGGGGATCTCCACCTTGATGTCTTCCTCCTCGTCCCTCTCCTCCAGGGCCTTCATGCTGAGGCTGATCTTGCCGTCCTTGAGGCCGATGATCTTTACCGTCACCTCATCGCCAACGGAGAGAACATCCTTGGGGGATTTCACACGCTTCCTGCTGATCTGGGACACGTGTACAAGGCCGGAGAGGCCGTCCTCCAGACGGACGAAAGCGCCGTATGTCTGCAGGCTCTCCACTTTTCCCTTCACAACGCTGCCCACCTTCACTCTGGCGATCTTTTCCTCCATGGCCTTTTTCTCCTTCTCCCGGAGGATCTCCCTTGCGGACAGGACAAGGCGGTTCTCAGCCTGGTTGACTTCGATGACCCGGACCTCGATGTCCTTTAAGAGATATGTTTCCAGATCCTCGATATAGGATAAGGATAACCTGGATGCAGGGATGAATCCGCGCAGGCCCTCCACCATGGCGATGGCGCCTCCGTTCACGATCCCCTCTACCTTCACCGGAAGTGTGGTCTTGTTCTCCATGCAGCGCTGTACCACGTTCCACGGATTGGCATCGTCGAAATGCTCCTCGTAGTCTGCCATTGTCTCTTCCGGTCTGTTTTCCTCTTGTAATAATTCTTCGCTCATTTTGTTAGTCCTTTCTCATAACCGTATTTATGTGTTTCCACATACTAGTAACAGTATATCATGAAAAGGGGAGATTGTTCAAAGAAAAAAGCAAAGTATGCAGGAATTTTTAGTTGACTGGGCGTGGAAAAAATGGCAATCTTATTTTACAGAGCGATCATTTGGCAAAAGATAGAAACAGGGAGTTGATGATATGAGAAAAGTTTACGTTGTAGGGCATAAAAATCCGGATACGGATTCCATCTGCTCTGCCATAGCATACGCCGGGCTGAAGCGGGAGATCACCGGAAAGGAGTTTGTGGCAAAGAGGGCCGGCCAGATAAACGAGGAGACCCAGTATGTGCTGCGCAGGTTCAAGGTGGATGCCCCCAGGCTCCTCCAGGACGTAAAGCTCCAGGTGAAAGACCTGGACATCCACAAGATCACAGGGGTAGACCCCGGCGTGTCCATCAAGGAGGCGTGGGAGCTGATGAAATCCCAGTCTGTCAAGACCCTTCCGGTGCTGAAGGACGGGGAGCTGGTGGGGCTTATCTCCACCGGCGACATCGCGAAATCCTACATGGACGTGTACGACAACACCATCCTGGCAAAGGCCAGGACCCAGTACAGGAACATCGTGCACACCCTGGACGGCGAGATCGTCACGGGCAACGAGCACGGCTGTTTTGTGAAGGGCAAGGTTGCCGTGGGGGCGTCCACCACGGACATGATGGCGGAGTTCATCGAGAAGGATGACCTGGTCATCCTGGGGAACCGGTACGAGTCCCAGGCCTGCGCCGTGGACATCAACGCAAGCTGTCTGGTCGTCTGCCACGGTGCGGAGATTTCAGACGAGCTGGTCCAGAAGGCGGAGGAGCAGAGCATCGTGGTCATCAGGACGCCCCACGACACCTTTACCACGGCGAGGCTCATCAACCAGAGCATACCGGTAAAATACTTCATGAGCAAGGGCCCTCTGACCGTGTTCCACATGGATGACTATGTGGACAACATCAAGGAGGAGATGACGAAGAAGAAATTCCGGGACTTTCCTATCCTGGACCGGCACGGAAACTTCCGGGGCTTTATCTCCAGACGGCGCTTCCTGGACGCCAGGAAAAAGCAGGTCATCCTGGTGGACCACAATGAGAAGTCCCAGGCTGTGGACGGCATCGAGGAGGCGGACATCCTGGAGATCATCGACCACCACAGGATAGGGAGCATTGAGACCATGGGGCCTGTGTTCTTCCGCAACCAGCCTGTGGGCTGCACGGCCACCATCGTCACCCAGATGTACGAGGAGAACGGGGTGGAGATACCGCCGGTGACGGCGGGCCTCCTCTGCGCGGCCATCATCTCGGACACCCTGCTTTTCCGCTCCCCCACCTGCACGGAGATGGATAAAAGGACAGCGGAAAAGCTGGCAGGGATTGCGGGCATCGTCCTGGAGGACCTGGCCGCGGAGATGTTCAACGCGGGCAGCAACCTGAAGGGCAAGAGTGCGAAGGAAATCTGCTTCCAGGATTTCAAGCAGTTCACAGTGGGGGATACGGTGTTCGGCGTAGGGCAGATCAACTCCATGAGCAGCGACGAGCTGGAGGACATCAAAAAGAAGCTGCTGCCCTACCTGGACCAGGCCAGGGAGGAGCACAAGCTGAACATGGTCTACTTCATGCTCACCCACATCCTCCACGAGTCCACGGAGCTTTTGTGCTCCGGGGCGGGGGCCCGGGAGACGGTGCTGGAGGCCTTTGAGCTGCCGGAGGATATGGACCCTGTCGTCCTGAGGGGCGTTGTGTCCAGAAAGAAGCAGCTTATCCCGGCGCTGGTGAGCGCACTGCAGCAGTAAGGAGGAGAAGCGGTAATGGCGAAGGAAATATGGAAGCCGGGCAATATGCTCTACCCGCTCCCGGCAGTGATGGCAAGCTGCGGGGACCAGGAGGGGAGGACCAATATCATCACAGTGGCATGGACGGGGACGGTGTGTACCAACCCGGCCATGGTCTATATCTCTGTCCGGCCTCAGAGGTACAGCTATGACATCATCCGGGACAGCGGGGAGTTTGTCATCAATCTGACTACGGAAAAGCTGCTCCGGGCGGCGGACTGGTGCGGCGTCAGGTCCGGCAGGGACACGGATAAATGGAAGGAGATGCATCTGACGGCGGGAAAGGCATCCAGGCTTGCCTTTGCGCCGGTCATAGAGGAGTCTCCTGTCAACATTGAGTGCAGGGTGACGGAGGTGAAGGAACTGGGAAGCCACCACATGTTCCTGGCCCGGGTGGAGGCTGTGCAGGCGGACACAGCCTACATGGACGAGGCCGGGCGGTTCCGCCTGAACGATGCGGGGCTTGTGGCCTACTCCCATGGAGAGTACCTGGAGCTTGGGAAAAAGAGGGGCAGCTTCGGCTACAGCGTGAAGAAGAAAAAGCGCAGGTAGGCCAGGCAGAGGGCGAAGACGGCGGCCTGGCTGGCCAGCAGTCCCCACAGGTATCCCTGGATCCCGATGACGGGGATGAGGAGGAACACGCTGCCGATGCGGAGGAGGAGTCCGGTCACATTCACGGCGAAGGAAATATTTGTCTTTCCCAGGCCGTTCAGGATGCCAAGGAGGCACCCGTTTGTGTAGAGGAAGGGGCACATCCAGGCCAGGGTGATGATGAAATGCCCTGCAGCCGCACTGTGGAACAGGAGCCTGCCTATGAAGTTTCCCGTCACCACAAGGGCCAGACAGAAGAGGAGCCCCAGGGAAAAGCAGCAGAAAAAGACCTTTTTGATGACTCGCTTCATGGCCGGGATATCCCCGGAGACCTGGATTTCCGCCACGGCTGGCAGCAGCATGGTGGCGATGGAATTTGTCAGGGCGGAGGGGAAGAGGACGCAGGGCAGGGCCATGCCCGTCAGGACGCCGTAGGTGCTCAGGGCCTCCCCGGCGCTAAGACCGTGGGACTGCAGCCTTGCGGGGATGGAGACGGCCTCCACGCTCTGCAGGATATTGAGGAGCACGCGGCTGCCGGTGAGAGGGACTGCCAGGGAGAGAATCTCCCGCAGTCCCTTTTTGTATGCCCCAAAGGGCAGGCGTTTCTGTGAGGACAGGTCTTCAGCCCGGCGCAGGTTTCCGAGACAGTAGAGGGCGGCAGCCGCCTCGCCCGCCACAATGCCGGCTGCGGCCAGGGCAATCCCTGTCTCCATGGAGCGCTCCATGAAGAACCAGTACAGAAGGGTGACCGCTCCCACCCGAACGGCCTGCTCCAAAAGCTGGGACAGGGCGGGGACTTTTGTATGCTTCCGGCCGATGTAGTAGCCGTAGATGCAGCTGTGCATGACGGAGAAGGGCAGAGCCAGGGAGAGGATCACCAGGAGAGGCGCGCACCGCGGCTCCCCCAGGAAGCGCAGGGCGATGGAGCCCGCCTCCTTCTGGATGAAGAGCATGAGGCCAAAGGCAAGCAGGAGAGACAGGCTGAAGCCGCTGTACAGCCCGGCTCTTGTGCGGCTCCCGTCCCTCTGGGAGCGGCCTGCGGCGGTGCTGCGGGCGATGGCTGTCTCGATGCCGGCGGCGCAGAGGGAGAAGCAGAGGGCGTAGACGGGAAAGGCCAGCTGGTAGAGGCCCACGCTCTCCTCTCCAAAGGCGCGGCTCAGGAAAATACGGTAAAAGAAGCCCATAAAGCGGGTGGTGACGCCGGCCAGGGTCAGGACAAAGGCCCCCTTTATGATGGTATTTTTCTGTATCATGGCAGGCTCCGGAACATTTTTATTACAGCATATTCAGGAAAACGCAGGTATATTCAGGCGTTCCGGGGCAAAAATGAGAGAAAGATGCTTGACAGACAGGCGGGGCAGTGCTATCCTACTAACAGAAATTCCGAGTAAAATACTAGGAATTAAAAAGGAGGGTGATGACAATGAAGCTGTCCACAAAAGGACGATACGGGCTCCGGGCTATTGTGGACCTGGCCAGGTTCAGCGAGGAGGAGCCGGTCTCCATCAGCAGCATTTCCGCCCGGGAAGACATTTCCGAGGGGTATCTGGAGCAGCTCATGGCTCTCCTGAAAAAGGCCGGTCTCGTAAAGAGCATCCGGGGAGCCGCGGGGGGATATGTGCTGGCCCGCCCGGCCGGGCAGATATCTGTGGGAGATGTGCTCCGGGCCCTTGAGGGAAAGCTGGAGCCTGCCGAGTGCGCGGCCTACCATCCGGACGAGGGATGCCAGGCGGCGGACAGCTGCGTCACAAAGTATGTGTGGAAGAAGATCAATGACAGCATCAACGACACGGTCAACGGGATCATGCTGGATGCCCTGCTGGAAAAGAGCAGGGAGCTCAGGCCCGAGGAGGAAGACAGGGAAAAGGCCTGCAGCAGAAAATAGACCCGGAATACGATAAATGATGATACCGTACAAGGAGGATACAAAAATGGACAGACTGATTTATCTGGATAATGCGGCGACAACGAAGACAGCCCCTGAGGTAGTGGAGGCCATGCTCCCCTATTTCAGTGAAAGTTATGGAAATCCGTCCAGCGTCTACAGCTTCGCGTCGAAGAACAAGGACGCGGTGACAGAGCAGAGGGAGGTCATTGCCCGGGCGCTGGGGGCAAAGAGCAATGAGATCTATTTTACGGCTGGGGGGACAGAGAGCGACAACTGGGCCCTGAAGGCCACGGCGGAGGCCTACGCCTCCCGGGGAAAGCACATCATTACCACAAAGATCGAGCACCACGCCATTCTCCACACAGGGGATTACCTGGAGGGGAGAGGTTTTGAGGTGACCTATCTGGACGTGGACGACAAGGGGCTTGTGCGCCCGGAGGATGTGGAGGCGGCCATCCGCCCGGACACCATCCTTATCTCCGTCATGTTTGCTAACAATGAGATAGGGACGATCGAGCCCATAAAGGAGATCGGGGAGATCGCCCGCAGGCACAATGTCCTGTTCCACACAGACGCGGTGCAGGCCTTTGGTCAGGTGCCCATCAATGTGGACGAGCTTGGCGTTGACATGCTCAGCGCCAGCGGGCACAAGCTGAACGGCCCAAAGGGGATCGGCTTCCTCTACATCCGCAAGGGCGTGAAGATACGCTCCTTCATCCACGGCGGGGCCCAGGAGAGAAAGCGCCGGGCGGGAACAGAGAATGTGCCCGGCATTATCGGCCTCGGGAAGGCGGTGGAGAGAGCCGTGGCCACCATGGCAGAGCGGTCCGCAAAGGAGATCGGGCTCCGGGACCACCTCATCAGCCGGGTGCTGGAGGAGATCCCCTACTGCCGTCTCAACGGGGATCCGGTGGACAGGCTGCCGAACAATGCCAACTTCAGCTTCCGGTTTATCGAGGGCGAGTCTCTCCTCATCATGCTGGACATGAAGGGCATCTGCGCCTCCAGCGGTTCGGCCTGTACCTCGGGCTCCCTGGACCCGTCCCACGTGCTGCTGGCCATCGGCCTGCCCCACGAGATCGCCCACGGCTCCCTGCGGCTGACGCTTGGCGAGGAGACCACAAGGGAGGATATCGACTACGTGGTGGACAGCCTGAAGGAGATCGTGGCCCGGCTGCGGGAGATGTCCCCTCTCTACGAGGATTTTGTAAAGAAAAGCAATCAGTAAAGATATAGAAGGACAGGCCGCCCGACAGGCGGCGGACAAGGAGGAAGATAGAATGTACACAGAGAAGGTAATGGATCATTTTCAGCATCCCAGGAACATGGGAGAGATAGAGAACGCCAGCGGCGTTGGCACAGTGGGAAATGCAAAGTGCGGGGATATCATGCGGATCTATCTGGATATTGACGAGGACCAGATCATCCGGGACGTGAAATTCAAGACCTTTGGCTGCGGGGCCGCGGTGGCCACCAGCAGCATGGCCACAGAGCTGGTGAAGGGAAAAAATATACAGGAAGCCATGGAAGTCACCAACAAGGCGGTGATGGAGGCACTGGACGGCCTTCCGCCGGTGAAGGTCCACTGTTCTCTCCTGGCGGAGGAGGCCATCCACGCGGCTCTCTGGGATTACGCCGAGAAGAACGGCATCAAGATCGAAGGGCTGGAAAAGCCCAAGTCTGACATCCACGAGGGCGAGGAAGAGGAAGAAGAGGAATATTGATCCGGAAGGACAAAGAGCATGGAAAAGAAGAAGGTTGTGGTCGGCATGTCCGGGGGAGTGGATTCCTCCGTGGCGGCCTGGCTCTTAAAAGAACAAGGATATGACGTGATCGGCGTGACCATGCAGATATGGCAGGACGAGGAGGAGACTGTGCAGGAAGAAAACGGCGGCTGCTGCGGTCTCAGCGCGGTGGACGACGCCAGGAGGGTGGCCTCAAGGCTGGGCATTCCCTACTATGTGATGAATTTCAAGGACCAGTTCCGCCGCAGCGTCATCGATTATTTCGTGGGCGAGTATACCTGTGGCAGGACTCCCAATCCCTGCATTGCCTGCAATCGCTATGTGAAGTGGGAGTCCCTCTTAAAAAGAAGCCTGGATATCGGGGCGGACTGTATCGCCACCGGCCACTACGCCCGGGTGGAGCAGCTGCCGGGCGGCCGGTGGTCCCTGCGGACCTCCGCCACAGCCAGGAAGGACCAGACCTACGCCCTATACAATCTCACCCAGGAGCAGCTCGCCAGGACTCTGATGCCGGTGGGGGGCTACACAAAGGAGGAGATACGCCGGATGGCGCTGGACCTGCAGCTTCCCGTGGCGTCCAAGCCGGACAGCCAGGACATCTGCTTTGTGCCTGACGGGGACTACGCCTCCTTTATCGAGAGGACCATCGGCCACAGGTTCCCGGAGGGCAGCTTCGTCCTCTCTGACGGGACGGTGGTGGGAAGGCACAGAGGCATCATACACTATACCGTGGGGCAGAGAAAGGGGCTTGGGCTGGCCCTGGGGCGCCCGGTCTTTGTGCTGGAGATACGCCCTGACACAAACGAGGTGGTGGTGGGCACGGATGAGGAGTCCATGTCCAGATACGTGACAGCGGACCACGTCAACTTTATGTCTGTCCCCGACCTTCCGGAGCCCAGGCGGGTTTTTGCCAAGATCCGGTACAATCACAGGGGCGCCTGGTGCCAGGTGGAAAAGACAGGGGACGACCAGATCCTGTGTACCTTTGACGAGCCTGTGCGGGCCATCACGCCGGGGCAGGCGGTGGTCCTCTACGACGGGGAGTATGTCCTTGGAGGAGGGACTATCACAGGCAGCAGGCCATAGCCCGGCCCGGCCTGAGGCGGAAACAGCCGGCAGACAGGGCAGGAAGAGAAGACAAAAAAGGAAAGAAGGGTGGAACAATGAGGGCAGACGTACATATGCACACATCATTTTCCCACGACTCCCAGTCAGAGCCCAGGGAAATGATAGAGGGAGCCATCGCAAAAGGGCTGGAGGTCATTTGCTTTACGGACCACTATGACAAGGACTATATGGGCTGGGGGGATGAGAGCATTTTTGACGCGGACGCTTATTTCGAGACGCTTCGTCCCCTGCGGGAAGAGTACCGGGACAGGATCGATATCCGCATCGGCGTGGAGCTGGGCATGCAGCCCCATCTGGGCGGGTTTTTTACTGAGTTCACAAAGAGATATCCCTTCGACTTTGTCATCGGTTCCCTCCACGTAGTGGACGGGGATGACCCGGCCCTGGGGACTGTCTTCCAGGGACGGACAGACGAGGAGGTGTACAGGAGCGCCTTCCGGGAGATGCTGGCAGACATAGAAAGCACGCCGGATTTTGACGTGCTGGGGCATATTGACTATGTGGTGCGGTACGGGAAAAACGGAACGGCAGAGTATTCCTACAGAAAATATGCCGACGAGATCGACGCCATCCTGCGGGCGGTCATCCAGAGAGGGAAGGGCATCGAGCTGAACATGGCAGGACTGAAGTACGGCCTCCCCTTTGCCCATCCCCACCCGGACATCCTGCGCCGCTACCGGGAACTGGGAGGCGAGATCATCACAGTGGGAGCAGATGGGCACAGACCGGAGCACATTGCCTGGGAGTTCGGAAAAGCCGACGACATCCTTAAGTCCTGCGGTTTTCGCTATTACGCCGAATTTAAAGAGAGAAAGCCGGTTTTTAAACTCCTTACGTAAAATTGGAAAAGCCTCTTGAATTTTTGTATGAGATTTAGTACAATTGTTAGTGGTTGAGAGTTCTTTAACAAAGTTGAAGGACGACAAGAGCTGTGAAACAGTAAATAGACTTTAGGAGGAATGTAATCATGGCAGTAAAAGTAGCAATCAACGGATTTGGACGTATCGGACGTCTTGCTTTCAGACAGATGTTTGGAGCAGAGGGATATGAGGTAGTTGCGATCAACGACCTGACAAGCCCGAAAATGTTAGCTCACCTGTTAAAATATGATTCTTCTCAGGGCAAATACGCTCTGGCTGACAAGGTAGAGGCTACAGAGGATTCCATCATCGTAGATGGAAAAGAGATCAAGATTTACGCAAAAGCAAACGCTGAGGAGCTTCCCTGGGGCGAGATCGGTGTAGATGTTGTTCTGGAGTGTACAGGCTTCTATACATCCAAAGAGAAAGCTTCTGCTCACATCAAAGCAGGCGCTAGAAAGGTTGTTATTTCCGCACCAGCCGGAAACGATCTGCCGACTATCGTATATAATGTAAACCATGAGACACTGAAAGCAGAGGATACAGTTATCTCCGCTGCTTCCTGTACAACAAACTGCCTTGCACCTATGGCAAAGGCTCTGAACGATCTTGCACCGATCAAATCCGGTATCATGTGCACGATCCACGCTTACACAGGAGATCAGATGACTCTGGACGGACCGCAGAGAAAAGGCGACCTGAGAAGATCTCGTGCCGCTGCATGCAATATCGTTCCTAACAGCACAGGTGCTGCAAAGGCTATCGGCCTTGTTATTCCTGAGCTGAACGGCAAGCTCATCGGCGCTGCACAGAGAGTGCCTACTCCGACAGGTTCCACAACGATCCTGACAGCAGTTGTAGAGGGTAATGTGACAGTTGACCAGATCAACGAGGCAATGAAAGCTGCTTCCACAGAGTCCTTCGGATACAACACAGATGAGATCGTATCCAGCGATATCGTTGGTATGAGATACGGCTCACTGTTCGACGCTACACAGACAATGGTTCTTCCGCTTGAGAACGGAACAACAGAAGTTCAGGTTGTTTCCTGGTATGACAATGAGAACTCATACACAAGCCAGATGGTAAGAACAATCAAATACTTCGCAGAATTAGCGTAATTAAGACTCACGAAAGGGTCCGGTCTGATTGGACCGGGCCCTTTTTTATGAAACCGCAGGTTCCGGCAAGGAAAACAGGAGACGCATTTTGCCGTACCGCGGTCAAACATTTATAAGGAGGCAGTGACATGCTTAATAAAAAATCAGTAGACGATATTAATGTAAAAGGAAAAAGAGTCCTCGTGAGATGTGACTTTAATGTACCCCTCATTGACGGAAAGATCACAGACGAGAACCGTCTTGTGGCAGCCCTTCCCACCATCAAGAAGCTGATCGCAGACGGAGGAAAGGTCATCCTCTGCTCCCACCTTGGAAAACCGAAGGGACAGCCTGTACCTGAGCTCTCTCTGGCACCTGTTGCCGTACGTCTCTCTGAGCTTCTCGGCCAGGAAGTAAAATTCGCGGCAGATCCGGAAGTGGTAGGCCCCAACGCAAAGGCTGCTGTGGAGGCTATGCAGGACGGAGATGTGATCCTTCTTGAGAATACACGCTACAGAGCTGAGGAGACAAAGAACGAGGATGCTTTCTCCAAGGATCTGGCTTCCCTGTGCGATGTATTTGTAAACGATGCTTTCGGAACAGCACACAGAGCACACTGCTCCAACGTAGGCGTGACAAAATATGTGGACACAGCCGTTGTTGGATATCTGATGCAGAAAGAGATCGACTTCCTCGGAAACGCAGTCAACAACCCGACAAGACCTTTCGTGGCTATCCTTGGCGGAGCAAAGGTTTCCAGCAAGATCTCTGTTATCGAGAACCTGCTCGATAAAGTAGACACACTCATCATCGGCGGAGGTATGGCTTACACATTCGCAAAATCCCAGGGTGGAAAGATCGGCATTTCCCTGTGTGAGGATGACTATCTTGAGTATGCGGCAAACATGCTGAAAAAGGCTGAGGAGAAGGGCGTAAAACTTCTTCTTCCCGTAGACAACCGTATCGGAGATGAGTTCTCCAACGATGCCAACATCAAGATCGTTCCTACAGGGGAGATCCCGGATGGCTGGGAAGGCATGGACATCGGACCTGAGACAGAGAAGATCTTTGCCGATGCAGTAAAAGACGCAAAGACTGTTGTGTGGAACGGACCTATGGGATGCTTCGAGATGCCTAACTTTGCACACGGCACAGAGGCAGTTGCGCAGGCACTGGCTGAGACAGACGCCGTGACCATCATCGGCGGCGGCGACTCTGCAGCAGCTGTAAACCAGCTTGGATACGGCGACAAGATGACACACATCTCCACAGGCGGCGGCGCTTCCCTTGAGTTCCTTGAGGGCAAAGAGCTCCCGGGCGTAGCCGCAGCTAACGATAAGTAAGCACTTAATGAGTCCAAGTCCGAAGGACGCCGGACGAATTCTAGTGCGCACTTAGTTCACCGCACTTAGCGAGCCAAGCCCGCCAGGGCGCAGGAGAGCTTAGTAAGGTGAACATCCCCCCACTTAATGAGTCCAAGTCCGGAGGACGCCGGACGAATTCTAGTGCGCACTTAGTTCACCGCACTTAGCGAGCCAAGCCCGCCAGGGTGAAGGAGAGCCTAGTAAGGTGAACATCCCCCCACTTAATGAGTCCAAGTCCGAAGGACGCCGGACGAATTCTAGTGCGCACTTAGTTCACCGCACTTGGCGAGCCAAGCCCGCCAGGGCGAAGGGGAGCTTAGTAAGGTGAACATCCCCCACTAAAAATGTAAAGAAATAAGGAAAAGAGTGAAAATAACAATGGCAAGAAGAAAGATTATTGCAGGAAACTGGAAAATGAATAAAACTCCCAGCGAGGCAGTTGCGCTTGTTGAGGAGCTGAAACCGCTGGTAGCTACCGAAGATGCGGATGTTGTATTCTGTGTTCCGGCTATCGACATCATCCCTGTTGTTGAGGCGTGCAAGGGAACAAACATCCAGGTTGGGGCTGAGAACATGTATTTTGAGGAGAGCGGAGCCTACACAGGAGAGATCTCCCCGGCCATGCTCACAGATGCAGGCGTGAAATACGTTGTTCTCGGACATTCTGAGAGAAGAGATTACTTCGGTGAGACAAACGAAGATGTAAACAAGAAGGTGCTGAAAGCTTTCGAGCACGGCATCACACCCATCATGTGCTGCGGCGAGACTCTGGAGCAGAGAGAGCAGGGCGTGACAATGGACTTCATCCGTCAGCAGGTAAAGGTTGGCTTCCAGAACGTGACAGCAGATCAGGCAAAGACAGCAGTCATCGCTTACGAGCCGATCTGGGCTATCGGAACCGGAAAAACAGCTACAACAGAGCAGGCTGAGGAAGTCTGCGCAGGCATCCGCGCATGCATCGCTGAGATCTACGACGAGGCTACAGCAGAGGCTATCCGTATCCAGTATGGCGGATCTGTAAACGCAGGCAATGCTGCTGAGTTATTTGCACAGGCAGACATTGACGGCGGACTTGTAGGCGGCGCTTCACTGAAAGCCGATTTCGGTAAGATCGTAAACTACAAATAAGAATAAAAAAGCACCCGCAGGGGACTTGAAACAGCAGGCCCTGCGGGATTTTGGGTTTCGGGAGGTAAAATACAATGATACTGGAAACTGTAAAACTGCAAGAAGAAGGATCCCTTCCGGACGCCCATGTGGTCTTCTATATTCTGGATACGCCGGGGGAGAAACTCTGGATACAGAAGAGACCATTTGTGATCCTGTGCCCGGGCGGAGGTTATGAAAGGACCAGCTTCCGGGAAGGAGAGCCCATTGCCATGTATTTCCTGGGAAAGGGATATCATGTGGCAATCCTGCGCTACTCCACAGCTCCGGCTGTATTTCCGGCAGCTCTCCTTGAGCTTGGAAGGACTATGGCACTGATCCATGAGAACGGGGAAAAGTGGAAGGCGGACACAGACCAGATCTTTGTCCAGGGATGCTCCGCGGGCGGACACCTGGCCGGGACCCTGGGGACCATGTGGCAGGAGCCGTTTCTTGCGCAGAAGCTCCATGTGAAGGCAGAGGATTTAAGGCCTGCCGGACTTCTGCTCTGTTATCCCGTCATCTCCTCCAAGGAGGGAGTGGCTCACGAGGGAAGTTTCCGCGCGCTGCTGGGCGACCGGTATGAGGCGGAGAAGGAGAAGCTTTCCCTGGAAGACAGAGTGGGAGAGGAGACACCGCCCTGTTTTCTGTGGCACACCTTTGCGGACGCCACAGTGCCGGTGGAGAATTCTCTTCTGATGGCAGGAGCCCTTCACAGATGTCATGTGAAAACAGAGCTTCACATTTTCCAGGAGGGAGTCCACGGCCTCGGGGCTGCGGATGAGCTCTCCAGAAGAGCTGACGGAAGCGGCGTGCAGAGAGAGTGCCAGTGCTGGACGGACCTGGCATACCGCTGGATGGAGCATATCCGGCACCAGGATGAGAAGTAATAAAATGAACCAACAGGAAAGTAGGGAGAATGAAAATGAGTAAAAAACCAACAGTGCTTATGATTTTAGACGGTTACGGTTTAAGAGATAAGGAAGAAGGAAATGCGGTGGCAGAGGGCAAGACTCCTGTCATGGACAAGCTGATGGCTGAGTGCCCGTTTGTACATGGAAATGCCAGCGGCATGGCTGTAGGTCTTCCGGAGGGACAGATGGGAAATTCAGAGGTAGGACATCTGAACATGGGAGCCGGCCGCATTGTATACCAGGATCTGACAAAGATCACAAAGGCTATCCAGGACGGCGACTTCTTTGAGAACAAAGCCCTCCTTGCAGCCTGCGAAAATGTAAAGAAAAACGGCTCTTCTCTTCATCTTATGGGACTTGTGTCCGACGGTGGCGTGCACAGCCACAATACCCACATCTACGGACTTCTGGAGCTGGCAAAGAGACAGGGGATCGAGAAGGTCTATGTACACTGCTTCCTGGACGGCCGTGACACACCGCCGGAGTCCGGTAAAGAGTACGTGGAAGAACTGGTGGCAAAGATGCAGGAGATCGGCGTAGGAGAGGTGGCTACTGTCATGGGACGCTACTATGCCATGGACCGCGACAACCGCTGGGACCGTGTGGAGAAGGCTTACAGAGCTCTTGTGTACGGCGAGGGCGAGCAGGCTGTGTCCGGACCGGCAGGCATCCAGACATCCTATGACAAGGAGACGACAGATGAGTTCGTACTGCCCACGGTCATCATGAAGGACGGCGCTCCCACAGCTACAGTGAAAGACGGTGACTCCATCATCTTCTTCAACTTCCGCCCGGACCGCGCAAGAGAGATCACCAGAACATTCTGTGATGATGCGTTTGCAGGATTTGAAAGAGGAGAGCGCGTCAAGACAACATTCGTGTGCTTCACAGACTATGATGTGACCATACAGAACAAACTGGTCGCCTTTGTGAAAGAGGAGATCACCAATACATTCGGTCAGTTCCTGGCAGCAAACGGGCTGAAGCAGGCGCGTATCGCTGAGACAGAGAAGTATGCCCACGTGACATTCTTCTTCAACGGCGGCGTGGAGGAGCCCAACGAGGGTGAGGATCGTATCCTTGTGAAATCTCCAAAGGTGGCTACCTACGACCAGAAGCCGGAGATGAGCGCCTACGAAGTGTGCGACAAGCTGACAGATGCCATCAGATCCGGAAAATACGATGTCATCATCATCAACTTTGCAAACCCGGATATGGTGGGACACACCGGCGTGGAGAGCGCAGCCATCAAGGCCATCGAGGCTGTGGACGAGTGCGTTGGCAAAGCTGTTGAGGCCATCAAAGAGGTGGATGGACAGATGTTTATCTGCGCAGACCACGGAAATGCAGAGCAGCTCATTGACGAGGAGACAGGGGAGCCTTTCACAGCTCACACAACCAATCCGGTGCCCTTTATCCTTGTAAACGCAGATCCTTCCTACAAACTGAGAGAGGGCGGCTGCCTGGCAGATATCGCTCCTACGCTGATCGAGATGATGGGTATGGAGCAGCCCAAAGAGATGACAGGAAAATCACTGATCGTGAAATAAAACAGGTCAATAAAACAGACAGGGACAGATCCCCGGCAGAGGTTATATGGCTTTCTGCCGGGGTTTTTGTGTTCCATTGCATCCAACGTATATATGTGTTACGCTTACTGTAAGTAAATTTTCTTAGGGATGACTTGATGAAATTAAACAGATCAAAAGCGGAAACTGCCTTGCAGGAAGCGGAAAAATCTAACCCAGGCCCATGGGTGGAGCACTCCCGGTATGTGGCGGAGGCCTGTAAAAATATTGCGGAGCGCTGCAGCCATTTGTCTGCTGAAAAGGCTTATATTTACGGGCTGCTGCATGATATCGGACGGTATGCCGGGGTGAGCTCGGAGAAGCATCTCATTGACGGGTACCGCTACTGTATGGAGAGGGGATGGGATAAGGCGGCACAGATCTGCATTTCCCATGCGTTTATGATACAGGACATCCATTCCTCTATTGGTACCTTTGATGTCTCCGGGGAAGACTATCAGTTTATGGAAAAGTTTATCGATAACGCCGTGTACGATGATTATGACCGGCTGGTACAGTTATGTGATGCATTGGCATTACCGACAGGGTTCTGTATCCTGGAGAAGCGGTTTGTGGATGTGACGATCCGCTACGGAGTACATCCTTATACGGTTGACCGCTGGAAGAAGATTTTGGAGATCAGATCAGATTTTGAGGAAAAAATACAGTGTTCTATTTATGAGCTGCTTCCGGGAGTGATAGAAAACAGTTTTAAATAGTAAAGGAGAGGTCTGTCGATGAACTATGATATAAAAATGGTTGCCGTTGATGTGGACGGCACGTTTGTCCATTCGGATCACACTTACGATGCCCCGCGGTTTCAGCACATTTTATCCCGTATGAAGGAGGCAGGATGCCGCTTTGTAGTTGCGAGTGGAAACCAGTATTATCAGCTGCGGGACCTGTTCCCTGGGTATAGCGATGAGCTCTCTTTTGTAGCTGAAAATGGTGCGTTTGTAAAGGATGGGAAGGAGCTTGTCTTTACAGCAGATATGCCGAAGTCCGTGGTTGATGCAGTGATAGACGTCTGCAGAGTATCCGGAAATATCAAATTTTGTATGTCCATCTAATGAGGAGGACGGCGTACTTGTGACACTTGAAAAGCTTTTTGGGCTTGGATATTAAAAAACGGAAGTGAGGTATCTCCCGTTCCAGGAGATACCTCACTTCTGTTTTTTACTGGGGAGGCAAACGGCCGTTTTTTGCAGTCCTGTCCTGCTATACAGCCATCTCTTCCCTGTTTTCCGCTTTATCCAGGTTCTTGTTGGCTGTGGACAGCATCAGCTTGATGCGGTTCAGCTGGTTGACTTCGCTGGCGCCCGGGTCGTAGTCGATGGCAACGATATTTGCCAGCGGATAGCGGCGGCGCAGCTCCTTGATAACGCCCTTTCCTACCACGTGGTTTGGCAGGCAGGCGAAGGGCTGCGTGCAGACGATGTTGGTGGCACCGCTGTGGATCAGCTCCAGCATCTCTCCGGTCAGGAACCAGCCCTCGCCGGTCTGGTTTCCGAGCGACACGATTTCCGAAGCCATGCGGCCAAGGTCGCGGATGTCAGCCGGCGGGTCAAAGTGTTTACTCTCCTTAAAGGCTTTGCTGGCCGGGGAGCGGAACCACTCCAGTGCCCTGATGCCCAGATTTCCCACAATAGCTTTCGATTTAGCAAATCCCAGCTTCTCCACCTTGAAGTTCTGGTTATAGAAGCAGTAAAGGAGGAAGTCGATGAGGTCTGGCACAACAGCCTCCGCGCCCTCGCTCTCCAAAAGGTCTACCAGATGGTTGTTGGCGGCCGGCAGGAACTTGACGAGGATCTCGCCCACCACGCCGACTCTTGGTTTCTTTACATCCAGAAGTTCGATGTTGTTGTCAAAGTCCTGGATGATATCCCGGCAGAGCTTCTTGAACCTCCGCCTGGAAGGATAGCCCTGGGATACAAAGTCCGAGCATACCTTTACCCATTTCCGGTGCATGGCCTCCACGGAGCCTTTTACAGCCTCGTAGGGTCGCAGACGGTAGATGCACTTCATGAAGATATCGCCGAACACGGCGGCGTAAATGCCACGCAGCGCAAGCATGGGGGTGATCTTAAATCCCGGGTTTCCCTCCAGGCCGCTTAAGTTGATGGAGATGACCGGAATATGCTCATAGCCCGCTTTTTTGAGGGCCCGGCGGATAAATCCGATGTAGTTGGAGGCACGGCATCCGCCTCCTGTCTGGCTGATGATGACAGCGATCTTATTTGTGTCATACTTGCCGGATAAGATGGCCTCCATGATCTGGCCTACCACCATGAGAGACGGATAGCAGGCATCGTTATTTACGTATTTCAGTCCCACATCCACGGCCTGCTTGTTGTCGTTGGGCAGCACCTCCACATGGTAGCCGGAAGCGTTGAAGGCAGGCTCCAGCAGCTCAAAGTGGATGGGTGACATCTGCGGGCAGAGGATGGTGTAGTCCCCGCGCATCTCCTTTGTGAATGGTACTTTGGTGATGGCAGAGGAGTGGAGCTCCCTCTTCTGGTTTCTCTGCTCGCGCACACGGATGGCGGCCAGCAGGGAGCGGATACGGATTCTTGCGGCTCCCAGGTTGTTGACCTCGTCGATCTTCAGGGAGGTGTAGATCTTGTCAGAGCCGGTGAGGATGTCCGCCACCTGGTCGGTGGTGACAGCGTCCAGACCGCAGCCAAAGGAGTTCAGCTGGATAAGGTCCAGGTTATCCTTTGTCTTCACAAAGTTTGCCGCCGCGTAGAGGCGGGAGTGGTACATCCACTGGTCCATGACATTTAAGGGCCGCTCCACCTGGTGCAGGTGGGAGACGGAGTCCTCTGTCAGGACGGCGATATTGTAGGAGTTGATGAGCTCCGGTATGCCGTGGTTGACCTCCGGGTCAATGTGGTAGGGGCGCCCTGCCAGGACGATGCCCCGGTTTCCTGTCTTATCCAGGAACGCCACGGTCTCCTCGCCCTTTTTGCGCATGTCATCCCTGCATTCCTCCAGCTCGACCCAGGCTTTGTGGACCGCGTCCCTGATCTCGGATGCAGAAATGGAGAATTTCTCTCCCAGCTCTTCAATGAGCCGTGAGGAAAGCGTCTCCTCGCTGGCGAAGGAGAGGAAGGGGTGCATGAAGTCCACTTCCCCGTTCACGATGGGATCCATATTGTTCTTGATGTTCTCCGGGTAGGAGGTGACGATCGGACAGTTGTAATGGTTGTTTGCCTCCTCAAACTCGTTCCGCTCGTAGGGGACGGACGGGTAGAAGATGTGCTGGATCCCCTGTTCAATAAGCCACTGTACATGTCCGTGGGCCAGCTTGGCCGGGTAACACTCGGACTCGCTGGGGATGGACTCGATGCCCAGCTCGTAGATCTTCCTTGTGGAGGCCGGCGAGAGCACCACCCGGAAGCCAAGAGCTGTGAAAAAGGTGAACCAGAAGGGATAGTTGTCGTACATGTTCAGCACTCTCGGGATACCGATGACGCCGCGCTTTGCATCCTCCTCTGAGAGAGGGATGTAGCCGAAATAGCGCTGGCTCTTGTACTCAAAAAGGTTGGGGAGCGTATTTTTCTTCTTCTCTTTTCCAAGTCCCTTCTCGCATCTGTTTCCTGTGATGAATTTTCTGTTGCCGCTGAAATGGTTGATGGTCAGACGGCAGTTGTTGGTGCAGCCTTTGCACTTGGTCATTGTTGTGCGGTATTCCAGATTTTCAATATCCTCAATGGAGAGCATGGTTGTGCCCTCGCAGTCCACGTACCGCTCCCTGGCGATCAGGGCGGCGCCGAAGGCGCCCATGATGCCGGCGATGTCCGGGCGGACAGCCTCGCAGTCTGCGATCTTCTCAAAGCTGCGGAGCACGGCATTGTTGTAGAAAGTCCCTCCCTGGACAACAATGTGCTTTCCAAGCTCAGAGGCGTCAGACACCTTGATCACCTTGAAGAGGGCGTTCTTTATGACAGAGTAGGCAAGACCTGCGGAGATGTCGGAAACCTCCGCGCCCTCCTTCTGGGCCTGTTTTACCTTGGAGTTCATAAATACCGTGCAGCGTGTTCCCAGGTCAATGGGGTTGTGGGCAAAGAGGGCCTCCTGGGCGAAATCCTCCACAGTGTAGTTCAGAGATTTTGCGAACGTCTCGATGAAGGAGCCGCAGCCGGAGGAGCAGGCCTCGTTGAGCTGCACGCTGTCTATGGTCTGGTTTTTGATCTTGATGCATTTCATGTCCTGTCCGCCGATGTCCAGGATGCAGTCCACATCCGGCTCGAAGAAGGAAGCGGCGTAGTAGTGAGCCACTGTCTCTACCTCGCCCTCATCCAGCATAAGGGCAGCCTTGATAAGGGCCTCTCCGTAGCCGGTGGAGCAGGAGTGGACGATCTCTACGTCCTCCGGGAGCTGGCTGTAGATATCCTTGATGGCAGTGATGGTGGTCCCCAGGGGGTCTCCCTCGTTGTTGTGGTAGAAGGAGTAGAGAAGCGTTCCGTCCTCCCCTACAAGGGCCGCCTTTGTGGTGGTGGAACCGGCATCGATGCCCAGGAATGCCTTGCCTTTATATGTAGCCAGGTCCTTTACCGGAACCTGGTGTTTCGCGTGGCGGGAAATGAACGCGTTGTACTCCGCCTCGGAGGCGAACAGGGGCTCCATCCTCTCCACCTCAAATTCCATCTGGATCCTTCTGGCCAGACGCTCCTGCAGCTCCCGGATAGGGACAACCGGTTCCTTTGTGGAGTTCAGAGCGGATCCGATGGCTGCAAAAAGATGTGAGTGGTTTGGAGCGATGGTGTGCTCATCGTCCAGATTCAGCGTGCGGACGAAAGCATCCCGGAGCTGATCCAGGAAGTGCAAGGGGCCGCCCAGAAATGCCACATGTCCCCGGATGGGTTTTCCGCAGGCCAGTCCGCTGATGGTCTGGTTGACAACAGCCTGGAAGATGGAGGCGGCCAGATCTTCCCTGGAGGCACCTTCATTGATCAGAGGCTGGATGTCAGACTTGGCAAACACGCCGCAGCGGGCAGCGATGGAGTAGAGGGCCTTGTAATTCTTTGCGTACTCGTTGAGACCGGAGGCGTCTGTCTGGAGCAGGGAAGCCATCTGGTCGATGAAGGAGCCGGTACCGCCGGCACACACGCCGTTCATGCGCTGCTCAATGCTGCCGCCCTCAAAGTAGATGATCTTTGCATCCTCGCCGCCAAGCTCGATGGCCACGTCTGTCTGGGGCGCATAGTCCTGCAGCGCTGTGGATACAGCCACTACTTCCTGGACAAAGGGCACGCCCAGATGCTTTGCCAGTGTAAGGCCGCCGGACCCTGTGATGACAGGGGAAACCCGGATGGATCCCAGCTTGTAGATGGCCCTTCCCAGAAGATCGGAGAGCGTCTCCTGGATGTTTGCAAAATGTCTCTCGTAGTCTGAGAATACGACATCGTTCTGGTCATCCAGAACAGCGATCTTTACGGTCGTGGAACCGATGTCGATTCCCAGGGTAAATAATTCCTGTTGGCTCATATTATGTACTCCTTGATCTGCAATCTTAAAATCTATGGGGAGGAGACCTCCCGCCTGGAAATATTTGGGTTCTTTCCTATTAAAAAATAAAACGGCTTTTCAGCCTGTAACATTATACGACAAAATAGGAAAAATGACAATTAACAAATGTAATAGAAATATTAAATAACCGTAAAACTTAAGTGCTATAATTGACAAAAGCATACTGAAACGGTAGAATGAACTACAGTATTTACTAAATTCTACAAACGCGGGAGGCAGGTATTCTTTTTATGAGCTGGCTTGACAAACTGGAGCGCAGATTTGGCAGATTTGCCATCCATAATCTGATGTATTATATTATCATACTATATGTTGTGGGACTGGTCATCCAGCTTTTTGCCCCCTCCTTTTATTATCAGTATCTTTCTCTGGATGTAGGCGCCATCCTGCACGGACAGCTCTGGCGGGTCGTGACCTTTATCATACAGCCGCCCCAGAGCAGCTATATCTTCATGGTCTTTGCCCTCTATCTCTACTATATGCTGGGCAGGGAGCTGGAACGCACATGGGGCGCATTCCGTTTTAACCTGTATTTCTTTGCAGGAATGCTCTTCCATGTGATCGCGGCCTTTGCGGCCTACTTTATAACAGGAGTATCCTTCCCGCTGGGGACATGGTATCTGAATATGTCGCTTTTCCTGGCTTTTGCCGCCATCTATCCGGATATGCAGTTCTATCTGTTTTTCATGATCCCGGTGAAGGCGAAATGGCTGGGCTGGCTGGACGGACTGTATTTCCTTTATACCATTGTGCAGGCCTTCCTTCCGGCTTATGGCGGAGGCGTGTTCGGGGTTGTCTACCAGTCCAATGCCATTGCGGCGGCTGTGTCCATCCTCAACTTTGTCATATTTTTCCTGGGCTCCAGGAATATGCACCGTTTTTCTCCCAAGCAGCAGAGGAGAAAGAGACAGTTCCAGCAGAGGATGCGCCCGGAGCACCACTATGCAGGCGGCGCCCGGCACCGCTGTGCCGTGTGCGGAAGGACAGAGCTGGATGATCCGGCACTGGAGTTCAGATACTGTTCCAAGTGCAATGGAAATTATGAGTACTGCCAGGATCATCTGTTTACACACATCCATGTGAAATAGACAGCAGACATTTACGGAGGCGCATCCGGCGCCCGGTCAGATAGAAATGAAATGAGTCAGATGAGTGAAGAAGTGGAGGAATGAAGAGAAATGAGTATGAAAAAAACAAAGATCATTTGTACCATGGGACCGAATACAAATGATGAGAACCTGATGAGAGAGCTTGTGAAAAACGGCATGGATATTGCCCGTTTCAATTTTTCTCACGGCGACCACCAGGAACAGAAAATGAGAATGGACATGCTCAAGAAGATCCGCGATGAGGAAAACAGACCGGTTGCGATTCTTCTTGATACAAAAGGACCGGAGATCCGTACCGGCCTGCTGAAAGATGGTAAGAAAGTACAGCTTCAGACAGGCGGGAAATTTACGCTGACAGCGGAGGAGACAGTGGGAGATGAGAACGGCGTTTCCATCAGCTATCCCGGACTTGTGGACGACGTGTCTGTGGGAAGCAGGATCCTCATCGACGACGGTCTGATCGAGCTGAAAGTTACCGGCAAGTCGGAGAAAAAGATCGTCTGTGTCATCGAGAACGGCGGCGAGCTGGGAGAGCGTAAGGGCGTCAATGTGCCTAATGTTCCGGTGCGGCTTCCGGCCATTACAGATAAAGACAGGGAGGACCTGCGATTCGGCGTGGAGCAGGGCGTTGATTTTATCGCAGCCTCCTTTGTCCGCAACGCAGAGTGCATTGTGGAGATCCGCGCTTTCTTAAATGAGTGCGGCGCTCCCTACACACCTATCATTGCCAAGATTGAAAATGCCGAGGGAATTAAGAACATTGACGAGATCATCCGCTGCGCGGACGGCATCATGGTTGCCAGAGGAGACCTGGGCGTGGAGATCCCGGCGGAGGAGGTTCCCTATCTCCAGAAGATGATCATCCAGAAATGCAATTACTATTACAAGCCGGTCATCACAGCCACTCAGATGCTGGACTCCATGATCCGCAATCCGCGCCCCACAAGAGCGGAGGTGACAGACGTGGCCAATGCGGTGTACGACGGGACCGACGCGGTCATGCTCTCCGGCGAGACGGCCCAGGGCAAGTATCCGGTGGAGGCGCTCCAGATGATGGTACATATCGTGTGCAACACGGAGGACCATCTGGATTACGACATGATGCTGAGAAAGGCTGAGGAGCATCGGATGAAGGGCATTTCAACAGCTATAGGACATGCCTCCGTCACCACAGCCTACAACCTGGGAGCAAAATGCATCATCACTCCCTCTGTATCCGGAGCTACGGCAAGAGTAGTGTCCAAGTTCAAGCCGAGAACACCTATCATCGGTGTGACGCCGGACGAGCGGACTCTGCGCAGGATGCAGATCTACTGGGGAGTCTGCCCTATGAAGTCTATCCAGTTCAACTCCACGGAGGATATCTGCTCCAGCGCCATCGAGCTTGTCTGTGCAAAACAGCTTGCTGAGACAGGGGACGTGGTCGTGCTGACGGCGGGACTTCCGTCAAGGAATACAGACAGAGGACGCGAGGGCGCCAGCAACATGATGCGGATCGCGGTCATCGAATAAAGAAAATGATACAGCCGGCAGGGGCGTGCTCCCTGCCGGCTTTCTTGGTGGTGCCTGAGAGGAGAAGCCGGCGGGCGGGATGGGGGAATGCAAAGAATGTCATTGACAACCACTCCCGGGTGTACTATAGTGTTTCTGTAAAGAACTACTAAGAAAGAGGCGGTTTTATGGAACATGCGGCCTACACGGATCGGCTGATGGAATTCGGGCTCACAAGGCAGGAGGCCACGCTGTACTACTGCCTGCTGGACGAGGGAAAGTGCAGCGGCTATGAGGCGGCCAAGCTGACGGGCATCTCCCGCTCCAACGCCTACGGAGGGCTGGCATCCCTGGCTGACAAGGGGGGAGCCCGCCTGCTGGAGGAGGGCCATACGCGTAAATATGTGGCTGTGGATGTGGAGGAATTCTGTAGCAACAGGATCAGGAAGCTGCAGGATACAGAGGAGTGGCTCAAAAGAAATGCCCCCGAGAAGAGAGCCGTGGAGGAGGGGTACATCACCATCGAGGGAGAGCAGAACATCGTGGACAAGGTCAAGCACCTCCTGTCTACAGCCCGGGAGAGAGCCTATGTGGTCTGTGCCTGCGGACGGCTGACCCTCTTTGAGAAGGAGCTTGCGGCCCTTGCCGGGGCGGGGAAGAAGACGGTCCTCCTCACGGACGGAGGATTTCCCCTCGAGGGGGAGCAGGTTAAGGTCTATCCGGATATGCAGGAGGGCAACCAGATCGGAGTCATCGTGGATTCCCGCTCTGCCCTCACCGGAGAGATGGGCCCTGACAGCAGGAACACCTGTCTCTATTCTGGACAGAAGAATTTTGTGGAGCTCTATAAGCGGGCGCTGGCAAATGAGATCGAACTGTTGAAATACAGGAAAGGAGAAAAGTGATGACGAAGAAACCATTTGTGACAAAGGAAAAGCTGGAGGAGATCGCGCGGGAGTACCCGACTCCCTTTCATCTCTACGACGAGAAGGGTATCAGAGAAAATGCAAAGGCTTTAAAGGAGGCTTTTGCCTGGAATAAAGGGTACAGGGAGTATTTTGCGGTAAAGGCGACTCCCAACCCGTTTCTTATAAAAATCCTGCAGGACTACGGCTGCGGCTGTGACTGCTCCTCCTACACGGAGCTGATGCTCTCGGAGGCCGTCGGCGCAACCGGGGAAGATATCATGTTCTCCTCCAACGACACACCGGCGGAGGACTTCCGGCTCGCTGACAGACTGGGGGCCATCATCAACCTGGATGATATCACCCACATCGAATTCCTGGAGAGGGCTCTCGGACATATCCCGGAGACGATCAGCTGCCGTTACAATCCGGGCGGCATCTTCAAGATAAGCAACGATATCATGGACAACCCCGGAGACGCCAAATATGGGATGACGACCGAGCAGATATTTGAGGCGTTTAAGATCCTGAAGGCGAAAGGAGCTAAGGAGTTCGGCATCCACGCTTTCCTGGCCAGCAACACGGTGACGAACGAGTACTATCCAATGCTGGCGAGAGTGCTCTTTGAGCTGGCAGTGCGGCTGCAAAAGGAGACGGGGGCCCACATTAAATTTATCAATCTTTCCGGCGGCATCGGCATTCCCTACAAGCCGGACCAGGAGCCCAACGATATCCGGGTCATCGGAGAGGGCGTGCGGAAGGTGTATGAGGAGCTCCTCGTGCCGGCCGGCATGGGGGACGTGGCCCTCTACACAGAGCTCGGCAGGTTTATGCTGGGGCCCTATGGATGCCTCGTGACAAGAGCGATCCATGAGAAGCACACCTACAAGGAGTATATTGGCGTGGATGCCTGTGCTGCCAACCTGATGCGCCCGGCCATATACGGCGCTTACCACCACATCACCGTGATGGGTAAGGAGAGCGAGCCCTGCGACCATGTCTACGACGTGACCGGATCCCTGTGCGAGAACAATGACAAGTTTGCCGTTGACAGGCATCTTCCGAAGATTGATATCGGTGACCTGCTGGTGATCCACGACGCGGGAGCCCACGGCTTCTCCATGGGCTACAACTACAACGGAAAGCTGCGCTCTGCAGAGGTCCTTCTCAGGGAGGATGGCAGTACACAGCTCATCAGGAGAGCGGAGACTCCGAAAGACTACTTTGCCACCTTTGATTGTTTCGAAATTGGTAAAAATCTGGTAAAATAGATAGACAATTCCTCCATTTTGCTGTAAACTGTCTATAAAGAGTCTACTTGAAAAGAGGAGGAAATGAATATGAAAACGAAAAAAAGAATTCTTTCAGTGATCCTTGCCGCCATGATGATGCTGGCTCTCACGGCCTGTGGAGGCATGACCACCGATGATGCGAAAACCTATGTGCAGTCAGTCCTGGACGCCAGTTACAAAGCGGACTTTTCAGAGTATACGGAGCAGACTGACTCCACGGAGGAGGAAGCACAGCAGCTTTTTGACGAGAACCTGGACAATATCATGTCCATGGGCGGCTTTACAGACGCCGGGCTGTCGGAAGAGCTGTCCGCCAGCTACCGCCAGCTCTTCCAGGATATGCTGGCCCAGGCGAAATATGAGGTGGGCAGCGCCACAGAGGGAGAAGATGACGGCTTTGTGGTTGAGGTGAGCGCAGAGCCATTCACAGCGTTTGACGGCCTTCAGGATGAGGTCATGAGCGCAGTTGAGGCGGAGATGGCGAACATCACTGACATCTCTCAGCTCCCAAGCCAGGATGAGATCAACGAGATGGTCTTCCAGAAGATGTACGACATCCTGGTGCAGAGGGTGGCAGAACCCACCTACGGGGAGGCTCAGACAGTGGAGGTACATGTGGAGCTGAGCGACAACATGTACTCTATCAACGAGGACGACCTGACAGAGCTGGACCTCATCCTGTTCCCGGCAGACAATCTGTAGGATCGCAGGTGAGAGGATATATACCATACGAAAAGGACAGAACCAAGTCGGGTCTGTCCTTTTTGCCGCGCAAGAAACTGACAATGGAGCGCTTTTTCAAGGAAATAAAGAGAGTAATGGGGTGAGTGCTCTGTATATTCTGCCAAATATACAATAATATATAAAGAAATGCAAAAATTTGTTGACACATTTTTAACAAAAAACTATAATATTTATTATAAAAAATGTGCTTGATGCACAAAGGGTTTCAGGAGGGATAATTATGAGTGCTGCAACCATATTACTTATCATCATGTGGATCTTTGCCGCTGTATTCTTCGTGGTGCTGGTGAAGGATGTCCTCGCCCACAAGGATGAGCTGGATAAGACCAAGCTGGGTTACAATTCGATCATCAGTATAATAGCAAACTTTTTTGATACTCTGGGCATCGGAAGCTATGCTATCGCCACATCAGCGTGGAAATTTAACAAGTCTGTCAGGGACGACCTGATCCCCGGGACGCTGAATGTTGCGTTCGGCATTCCTATCTGTGTTGAGGCGACCATCACGATGACCCGCATCGAGATGGATTCTCTGACTCTTGTTCTCATGATCGCGGCTGCCATCATCGGCTCCATCCTCGGCGCAAAGATCATCTCCAAGCTCGATATCATGAAAATCCGGGTTGTCATGGGTGTTGCGCTTATCATCGTGGCCGCTATCACCCTGTGCAAGATCAATGCGGTAGGTCCTTTCGGTATTCTCGGGACAGCCAGAGGCCTGGAGGGAGGCATGCTCGTCGTGGGCGTGGTCGCCAATTTCATCCTCGGCATCCTGATGACGGCCGGCATCGGACTTTACGCCCCCTGTATGGCGATCGTGCTTCTGTTAGGCATGAGCGCGGACGTGGCATTTCCTGTCATGATGGGCTCCTGCGCATACCTCTGCCCGGCCTGTGGGATCACGTTTATAAAAGAGGGAAAATACAACCGTGCTTCCACGATACCCATGATCATCACAGGTGCTATCGGCGTTCTCATTGCCGGATTTATCGTGACATCGCTGCCTCTGACAGTGCTTACATATCTTGTCTGCGTTGTCATGGTGATCTGTGCAGTCATGTTCTTCCATGATGCGAAGAAACAGAAGGGCTAGAAGCGTCGGCAGGATTGGAAAAATGGAGCAATGAGAGAAAACTGAATAGAGATGAAAAGGGAAGTAAAAAATCCCTGATCGGGGAGCGTCAGTTCCGGCAGGTGCCGGTCCTGGCGCTTTAAACCGTTTACGGAAGGGAGACAAGAAAAAAGCTCTCCAGCCAAAAGCTGGAGAGCTGAGTCTGCGCCTGCCGCTGATGGGACTCGAACCCATATGGTTTCCCGTACGATTTTGAGTCGTATGCGTCTGCCAATTCCGCCACAGCGGCACGATCTATACGCCCTGGACAGACCAAGACTGAAATAGATTATATCATATGGAAAAGTGGATTACAATCATTTTTTGAGTTATGCCTTTCAAAAGCGGTCGGTTTGTTGTATAGTAAATAACAGCAGTGCCTGAACAGACAGGGCTGACAGAAAAATGGAGAGAAAAAATGGCTGAAAAAATAGTATTGATCGATGGACACAGTATATTGAACCGGGCATTTTTCGGGCTTCCGGACCTGACCAACGCCGAGGGGCTCCACACGAACGCTGTCTACGGATTCCTGAATATCATGCTGAAGATACTGGAGGAGGAGCAGCCGCAGTATCTGACGGTGGCATTTGATGTGCATGCCCCCACCTTCCGCCACGAGATGTATGCGGACTACAAGGGGACGAGAAAGCCTATGGCGGAGGAGCTGCGCCAGCAGGTGCCGGTGATGAAGGAGGTCCTCAAGGCAATGGGGATCAGCGTCATCGAGAAGGCGGGCCTGGAGGCGGACGACCTCCTGGGGACCATCGCGGGGCGATGCGAGGCCTCCGGGATGGAGGTATCTGTCATCAGCGGAGACAGGGATCTGCTCCAGCTTGCCACGGACCACATTAAGATACGTATCCCCAAGACAAAGCGGGGAGGAACGGAAATAGAGGACTACTACGCGGCGGACGTGCAGGAAAAGTACGGCGTGACGCCCCGTGAGTTTATCGATATGAAAGCCCTGATGGGGGATGCCTCCGACAATATCCCCGGGGTCCCCGGCATCGGTGAGAAGACTGCGGCGAAGATCATATCAGAGTACCATTCTATAGAAAACGCCCATGAACATGTGGAGGAGCTGAAGCCCCCCAGAGCGTCCAATTCCCTGAAGGAGCACTGGGACATGGCGGTCATGAGCAAGACTCTTGCCACCATCTGCGTGGATGCGGATATCGACTATGATATGGAGGGGGCAAAGCTTGGAAATATCTTTACCGAGCAGGCGTATCCCCTTTTTCAGCGCCTTCAGTTTAAGAACCTCCTGGGAAGATTTGAGGTGGAGAGCCCCAAAAACGAGGTGGAGGACCACTTCCATGTGATCCGTACAAAAGCGGAGGCGGAGAAGGCCTTTGAGCGGGCCCGGAGGGCGGAGAGGCTGGGCGCCGCTATCCTGAAAAACGCGGAAGGCGTGCTTCCTCTCTTTGCCGCCCAGGCAAAGGCGGGAGGCGTTGCCCTCTGCTTTGGCGAGGAGGAGATCTGCTGCATCTGCGCCGGGGAGGGGCTTTCGGCGGAGGAAATCCTGGACAGGCTGGGAGAGGCCGCAGGCGAGGCAGGATGCTTTGCTGTCTTCGGGCTGAAGGAGGCTATGGACTGTTTCACACCGGGCCGTCAGGACAACTGCTTTGACGGGATCATAGCAGCCTACCTTCTCAATCCGTTAAAGAGCGACTACTCCTTTGAGGACGTGGCAAGAGAGCAGCTCTCCCTGCTCCTGGACGAGAAGAAGGAGGATGAGGTGAGGGCCTGCTATGAGGCCTACTGTGCCTGGAAATCCCAGCCCATCCTCGCCGATAAGCTCAAGGAGGAGGGGATGCTCCGGCTCTTTAGGGAGATAGAGATGCCCCTCGTGTTCACCCTGTTTGACATGGAGAGGAACGGGGTGAAGGTGGAGGCTGCTGAGCTGAAGGATTACGGCGACAGGCTGGCAGTTCGGATCGGAGAACTGGAGAAGGAGATCTACCAGGAGTCGGGGGAGGTGTTCAACATCAACTCTCCCAAGCAGCTGGGAGTGATCCTCTTTGAGAAGATGGGGCTGAAGGGGGGCAAGAAGACGAAGACCGGCTACTCCACGGCGGCGGACGTGCTGGAAAAGCTGGCGCCGGAGCACCCCTTTGTGGCAAAGATACTGGAGTACCGCCAGCTGGCCAAGCTGAAGTCCACCTACGCCGACGGGCTCGCCGCTTTCATAGGGGAAGACGGCAGGATACACGGGAAGTTCAACCAGACCATCACCGCCACGGGGAGGATCAGCAGCACGGAGCCCAACCTGCAGAACATCCCGGTGCGGATGGAGCTGGGCAGGCTGATACGGAAGGTGTTCGTGCCGGAGGAGGGGTACGTCTTTGTGGACGCGGACTACTCCCAGATCGAGCTGAGGGTGCTGGCCCACTGCTCCGGAGACCAGCAGCTCATCGAGGCCTACCGGGAGGAGAAGGATATCCACAGGATCACCGCGTCCCAGGTGTTCCACACGCCCTTTGACCAGGTGACGGACCTGCAGAGGAGGAACGCCAAGGCGGTCAACTTCGGCATCGTCTACGGCATCAGTTCCTTCGGACTGAGCCAGGACCTGAGCATCACGAGGAAAGAGGCGGCGCAGTATATAGAGCAGTATTTCAGGACCTACCCGGGCATCAAGGTGTTCCTGGACAACGCGGTGGCCCAGGCAAAGGAGAAGGGCTATGTGACCACCCTCTTTGGCAGGAGGCGCCCGGTGCCGGAGCTTTCCTCCAGCAATTTCGCCCAGCGCTCCTTCGGGGAGAGGGTGGCCATGAATTCACCTATCCAGGGAACGGCGGCGGACATCATGAAGATCGCCATGACCGGCGTGGAGAGGAAGCTTAGGGAGAGGGACATGCGCTCCCGGCTCGTGCTGCAGGTCCACGATGAGCTTCTGGTGGAGGCCTGGGAGCCTGAGCTGGAGGAAGTAAAGGGGATACTGAAGGATGAAATGGAGCATGCGGCATCCCTGGAGGTGCCGCTGGAGGTAGATATGCACACCGGCATGAGCTGGTATGAAGCGAAATAGGAGTGACGGAAGATGAAGATCATAGGAATTACCGGAGGGATCGGGTCAGGAAAAAGCCAGGTGCTCACGTACCTGGAGGAAACGTACGGTGCCGCCTGCTGTCAGGCGGACAAGGTAGCCAGGAGACTTCAGCAGAAGGGGACCAGATGCTATAAAAGGATCGTGGAGCATTTCGGCAGCGGCATACTGGACGGGGACGGCAGACTGGACCGGGCAAGGCTGGCTAATATCGTCTTTTCCAACAGGGCCCAGCTCCGCATCCTGAATGAGATCGTGCACCCTGCGGTGAAGGAGAAGCTCGGTGAGATCATCCGGAGGGAGGAGAAAAAAGGGACGAAGGTATTCGTCCTGGAGGCGGCCCTCTTTATCGAGGAAAATTATGATGCACTGTGCGATGAAGTGTGGTATATTTATGCAGATGAGGAGACGAGGAAACGGCGCCTGATGGCCTCACGGGGGTACAGCGAGGAGAAGATCCAGGGGATCTTTGACTCCCAGATGTCCTCCTCGGACTTCTTTACATACTGTGACAGGGCTGTCGACAACTGCAACTCCTTCCAGGAGGCCTGCGGCGAGATCGATGATGTCATGGCGCAGCTTGGCATAGAGAAAATACATAAATAACAGGCAGGAGAGATGACAGACGATGAGACTATGCAGCATAGCAAGCGGCAGCAGCGGCAACTGCATTTATGTGGGCAGCGACCACACCCACCTTCTGGTGGACACCGGCATCAGCAAAAAGCGGATCGATGAGGGACTCCACACCCTGGGCATCAAGGGGGAGGAGCTGTCGGGTATCCTGATCACTCACGAGCACTCGGACCATATCCAGGGCCTGGGGGTGTTCAGCAGGAAATACGGGATCCCGGTGTATGCCACAAAGGGAACGCTGAGGGGGATCATGGAGTACAGAAGCCTTGGAAAGATGCCCGAGGGACTGCTCCACGAGATACAGACGGACACGGATTTCCTTCTGGGAGACCTGTGCGTCCACCCCTTTGCCATATCCCACGACGCCTACGAGCCATCCGGATACCGGATCGCCTGCGGGGAGAGATTGGTGGCCGTGGCCACGGACCTGGGAATATACGACGAGTATACGGTGGAGAACCTGAAAAATCTGGACGCGGTGCTCCTGGAGGCCAATCACGACATACATATGCTGGAGGTGGGGCCCTATCCCTATCCGCTGAAGCGGCGGGTCATGGGGGAGAAGGGACATCTCTCGAATGAATTGTCAGGACAGCTCCTCTGTGATATACTGCACGATAAGCTGCAGCATGTCATACTGGGGCATCTGAGCAAGGAAAACAATTACGCGGAGCTGGCCTATGAGACAGTGAAGCTGGAGGTCACGGTGGGAGACAACCCGTACAGGGGGGAGGATATTCCCATCATGGTGGCAGGGCGGGATGCCGTGTCAGAGCCGGTGACGGTGTAAGAGACAAAAGCAGGGAGGACAGTAAAATGAGAAAATGTATCATCACAGTTCTGGGGAAGGACCAGGTTGGCATCATCGCTAGGGTGTGCGATTATCTTGCGGGTGCGAACATCAATGTCCTGGATATTTCCCAGACTATCGTAGACGGATATTTCAATATGATGATGGTAGTGGACGTGTCGGCGGCAGACAGGGATTTCTCTGTGTATGCCGGGGACCTGAGCAGGCTGGGCGAGGACATTGGCCTGAATATCCGCTGTCAGAGGTCAGAGATATTTGAAAAGATGCACAGACTGTAAGAAAGGACACCGGACGATGATCAACATATATGAAGTAAACGAGACAAATCAGATGATAGACGAGGAGAATCTGGATGTCCGCACCATTACCCTGGGCATCAGCCTTCTGGACTGTGTGGACACGGACCTGGACAGGCTGTGCGGAAAGATATACCAAAAGATCACTGCGACGGCGGAAAGGCTCGTGTCCACCGGTGAGGAGATAGAGAGGGAGTTCGGCATTCCCATTGTGAACAAGAGGATTTCCGTGACTCCCATTGCCCTTGTGGGCGCTTCCGCCTGCAAGAGCCCGGAGGACTTTGTGGCTATAGCAAAGACTCTGGACAGGGCGGCCCTGAAGGTGGGCGTGAATTTTATCGGCGGATACTCGGCTCTTGTGTCCAAGGCAATGACAAAGAGCGACGAGGACCTGATCCGCTCCATCCCGGAGGCGCTGGCATGCACGGAGAGGATATGCAGCTCTGTCAATGTGGGCTCCACCCGCACGGGCATCAACATGGATGCGGTCCGCCTCTGCGGGCAGATCGTGAAGGACACGGCCGAGGCAACAAAGGACCGGGATTCTCTTGGCTGTGCCAAGCTTGTCGTGTTCTGCAATGCCCCGGACGACAACCCCTTTATGGCGGGCGCCTTCCTGGGCGTGACAGAGGGGGACGCAGTCATCAACGTGGGAGTCAGCGGCCCCGGCGTTGTAAAGCATGCCATCGAGAAGGTGAGAGGAAAAGGCTTTGAGGAGCTCTGCGAGACCATCAAAAAGACGGCCTTCAAGATCACCAGGGTGGGCCAGCTTGTGGCCGGAGAAGCCTCGAGGAGGATGGGGATACCCTTTGGCATCATCGACCTGTCCCTGGCCCCCACGCCGTCTGTTGGAGACAGCGTGGCTGAGATCCTGGAGGAGATCGGCCTCTCCCAGGTGGGAGCCCCGGGCACCACGGCGGCGTTAGCCATGCTCAATGACCAGGTGAAGAAGGGCGGCGTCATGGCCTCCTCTTACGTGGGCGGCCTGAGCGGCGCCTTCATACCGGTCAGCGAGGACAAGGGCATGATCGATGCGGTGCAGGCGGGAACGCTCACCATCGAGAAGCTGGAGGCCATGACCTGCGTCTGCTCGGTGGGCCTGGATATGATCGCCATCCCCGGGAAGACGAGCGCGGCCACCATATCAGGCATCATCGCGGACGAGATGGCGATCGGCATGGTGAACCAGAAGACTACGGCTGTGCGGCTGATCCCGGTCATTGGGAAGGATGTGGGGGAGACGGCCCAGTTTGGCGGCCTGCTCGGGTACGCCCCCATTATTCCGGTGAACGAGGCGGACTGCAGCGCCTTTATCAGCAGAAGAGGGCGTATCCCCGCACCCATTCACAGCTTTAAGAACTAGACGGGGAAGCTTCTGCGGTGACAGGGCCGGGAAGCAGAAAGGGAAGATTTCAGTATGAGGAAAGTAGCGGTCATGACGGACAGCAACAGCGGCATTACACAGAAGGAGGCCCGTGAGCTGGGGATCCGGGTCGTGCCCATGCCGTTTTATATTGACGGCCAGCTGTTTTACGAGGATATCACACTTACACAGAAGGAATTTTATGAGAAATTATCAGGAGACGCGGATATTTCCACCTCCCAGCCTTCCCCGGCGGACGTGATGGAAATATGGGAGGAGCTGTTGGATGAGTACGATGAGGTGGTGCACATCCCCATGTCCAGCGGCCTTTCCACCTCCTGTGAGACAGCGATGATGCTGGCAAGGGATTTCGATGGGAAGGTGTTCGTGGTGAACAACCAGCGTATATCCGTCACACAGCGCCAGGCTGTTCTGGATGCCCTGGAGCTGGCTGCGGCGGGGAAATCCGGGCAGGAGATCCATGATATACTGATGCGGGAGAAAATGGAGTCCAGCATCTATATAACAGTGGACACGCTGAAGTACCTGAAAAAAGGCGGGCGTGTGACACCTGCGGCTGCAGCCCTGGGTACAGTGCTGAACTTAAAGCCGGTGCTCACCATCCAGGGGGAGAAGCTGGACGCTTTTGCCAAGGTGAGGGGGCTGAAGTCTGCCAAAAAGGTGATGAAGGAAGCGATGGAAAAGGATATCAGGGAGCGCTTCCGGGGGAAAAGAGTACACCTTGAGGCGGCCCATACCTGTACAGAGGAGGAGGCTGAAGAGTGGAAGAGAGAGCTGGAGGAGTATTTTCCCGGCTATGACATCCACATGGATGCCCTGTCCCTGAGCGTTGCCTGTCACATCGGGCCGGGGGCCATGGCGGTGGCCTGCAGCAGGTACATTGAATACGAATAGGATACAGACTGTGGGGCGGCAGGCGTCAGATGATGACGACCTGCTGTCTGTATTCAGAGATAAATGGACGGTGGAACTTCTCTGTGACCACGGATTCATACAGGTCCGCTGCCAGGATATCCGCCTGCAGCATATCCCGGGCCAGACCGGTCCATGTCTCTTCTCCTTCGCCGGTCCCGCTCTTGGCTCCGGGACGGGGAAGCTTTGTGACGAGGGGGATGGAGCTGCTCTTTTTCATGATGCCCAGGAGGGCGGAGGCGTCCCTGCGGAAGCCCAGGAGGCGGGCGTAGCCGCAGCCCTCCTGCTTGAAGCGTTCCATGTCCCTGGCAGTGATGCCCAGCAGGATGTGGAGCAGCGCCCGGCTGATGCGGGAGTGGGTCATCTCCTTTGTCTTGAGAAGACCGCAGAACTGGTCAAAGGAGAGGAGGTCATTCCGGCTTTTGACGATGCGGTTTGCCAGCTCCCGGGTGACGTCCGCATACCCTGCCAGGCTTTCCTTTGTCTCCTGCAGTAGGCGGTATTTCAGGAGGAGAGAGAGGTCGTCGGACCACACGGGGTATCTTGTCTCATATGCTCCGCGCAGGACCCGGAGGGAGGAGGCGGGCATCTGTCCGTCCAGACGGTCCAGGGCGCCGGCGGAGCCGGACTCCCGCAGGAGCCGGCGCAGGGAAGTGGCAGAGCTATAGCGGTCAGCCAGCTCCTGATCGTGGTAGCCGGATTCCCGGCGCTGGATGGTGCAGAAGGCAAGGGAGCTCCCCTGCTGCAGGATGGCCTTGATATACTCTGCCCCCAGGATATTGTTGGGCTCCTCCAGGATGCACCCCGCCTCTTTCCCCAGGAAAGAGGAGAGGGCCAGCTGCCGGGCCCTTGGAAAGGACAGGCCGCGGCGCAGTCCCTCTCTGAGGAGTGATCTGTAGGGCGCGGGCTCAAGGGCGGTGACCCGGGCCGCCTCCTCCAGAAGGGAGGCGTCGCCGCACTCGCTGCCAAAGCAGACCGTGTCCACACAGCCAAGGCGGTCCAGCAAAGAGACAGCGCCGGAGGAAAAGTACTCGGCGCTGCCGCAGGCGCACCAGACGGGCAGCTCGATGACGGCTGAGACGCCGGCCTCCAGGGCCATGCGCGCCCGGAGATGCTTTGGCAGCAGCGCCGGCGCTCCCCGCTGCACAAAATCCCCGCTCATGACTGCGACCACAGCATCCGCACCGGCAGTTCTGACTGCCTCCTTCATATGATATAAATGCCCGTTGTGGAAGGGATTGTACTCGGTGATCAGTCCGACAATTTTCATGGAAATCTCCTTGTATATCTTTTTGAAATTGATTATACTATATGGAGGTGTTTGCGGCAACTGCCGCAAACAGGCTTTTTTCTGAGGTCAAAAATGAAAAAATAAGCCGGAAGACGGCTGGCGGGAAAGGAGGATACGTATGGAAAAAAAGGATGAGAGAGAAGAATATACGTATGAAGATGAAGAACGGGAAGAGCTGACAGAAGAACGTATCCTCCAGATGCTGGATGAGCGAAAGTTCAAGGAGCTGAAGGAAGAGCTGGAGCACATGTACCCCGTGGATCTGGCAGAGCTCATGGAGGATTTCAACCAGAAGCAGCTTGTCATGGTGTTCCGTCTCCTGGCAAAGGAGGAGGCCGCCGAGACCTTCACCGAGATGGACAGCGACATGAGAGAGACGCTGATCGGCGGCCTGACGGACTCGGAGCTGGAGGAAGTCATGGAAGAGATGTACCTGGACGACACGGTGGACGTGCTGGAGGAGATGCCCGCCAACGTGGTGGACCGTCTTCTCATGGCCACTGACGAGGAGACGCGGCAGCAGATCAACCAGCTCCTCCAGTACCCGGAGGACAGCGCCGGAAGCGTCATGAATGTGGACTACATCGCCCTGCGCAAGGAGATGACAGTGGCGGAGTCCATCCTGAAGATCCGGCAGGTGGGTATCAATAAGGAGACCATCTACACCTGCTATGTGACAGAGAAGCGAAAGCTCATCGGGATGGTGGACGTGAAAGAGCTCCTGACGACAAGCGAATCCAAGACTATCGAGGAGATCATGGACACCAATGTCCTCTACGCCCACACGACGGACGACCAGGAGGAAGCGGCTCAGACTATCAACAAGTACGGCCTTATCGCCCTGCCTATCGTGGACCACGAGATGTGCATGGTGGGTATCGTCACGGTAGATGACGCCATGGACGTCCTGCAGGAGGAGACCACAGAGGACATCAGTATCATGGCCGGTGTCAACCCCAGTGATGACTCGTACTTTGAGACGACGGTGTTTGAGCATGTGAAGAGCCGTCTTCCCTGGCTCCTGTTCCTGATGCTGTCAGCTACGGTGACCCAGATGATCATGAACCGGTACGAGAGCGCCCTGGCCGTCATGCCCCAGCTGGCCGGATTTATCCCCATGCTGACAGGGACAGGGGGGAACTGCGGCTCCCAGAGCTCCACACTGGTGATCCGGGGGATTTCTGTGGGCGAGATCGAGTTTGGCGACCTTTTCAAGGTCATCTTTAAGGAGATACGCGTTGCGGTGCTGATCAGCCTTATCTTGTCTGTTGTCAATGGGATCCGCATCATCATCATGGGTCAGGGAGACGCGCTCATCGCTTTTACAATAGGACTCACCATGGCCTGTACTATCGTTATCGCCAAGGTTGTGGGCTGTACCCTCCCCCTTGTGGCTGAGAAGATAGGCCTCGACCCGGCTATCATGGCCACGCCTCTGATCTCCACACTGGTGGACATCAGCACGATCAGTGTATATTTCGCCATCGTGAGCGCTGTGTTTTCCCTGTAAAACAAAGAGGAATATCTGATAGAAAATTAACATGGATTGTACTCCAAAAGAGACATCTGATCGACAAAAGAGCCCTTGTTTGCAAGGGTTCTTTGTATTATAATGAAAACAGTGAGAAAAAATGGAAAGGAGTCTTTCAGTCATGGGATTTATAGATGAGATGAAAGCAAAAGCAAGAGCAAACAAAAAGACGATCGTTCTGCCTGAATCAGAGGACGAGCGCACCTACAAAGCCGCTGAGGCTGTCCTGAAAGAGGAGATTGCCAACGTAGTCATCGTCGGAAGCGAGGAAGAAGTGGCAAAGAACAAAGGAAGCTACGACATCAGCGGCGCACAGATCGTAGACCCGGCCACAAGCGACAAGACCGAAGCCTACATCGCAAAACTTGTGGAACTTCGCCAGAAGAAAGGTATGACAGAGGAGCAGGCAAGAGAGATCCTGCTGACAAACTACCTGTACTATGGCGTTATGATGGTGAAGATGAAAGATGCAGACGGAATGGTTTCCGGAGCATGCCACTCCACGGCAGACACACTTCGTCCCTGCCTGCAGATCCTGAAGACAAAGCCCGGCACAAAGCTGGTATCTGCCTTCTTCGTAATGTGTGTTCCGGACTGCGAGTACGGCGAGAACGGTGTGTTCGTATTTGCTGACTGCGGACTGAACCAGAATCCGGCTCCGGAAGAGCTGGCAGCTATCGCAGAGTCTTCTGCAGAGTCCTTCCGCATGCTGGTGGGAGCAGAGCCGAAGGTTGCTTTCCTGAGCCACTCCTCCAAGGGAAGCGCAAAGCATGCTGACGTAGACAAAGTGACAGAGGCAGTGAAGATCGCAAAAGAGGCTAATCCGGACCTTATGGTGGACGGCGAACTGCAGCTCGATGCAGCCATCGTTCCGAGCGTAGGAGAGTCCAAGGCTCCCGGAAGCCCGGTTGCAGGACATGCCAACGTGCTTGTATTCCCGGATCTGGATGCGGGAAATATCGGATACAAACTGGTGCAGAGACTGGCAAAAGCTGAGGCTTACGGACCGATGACACAGGGCATAGCAGCTCCGGTCAACGATCTGTCCCGCGGATGCTCCGCAGAGGATATCGTGGGCGTGGTAGCCATCACAGCAGTGCAGGCCCAGAATCAGTAGATCCTGGCAGATAAAAAAGTATACGAAAATTCCGGAGGAGAAAAGAAGATGAATGTATTAGTAGTAAACTGCGGAAGTTCTTCACTGAAATTCCAGCTAATCAATTACGATAACAGAGATGTCATGGCAAAAGGTATCTGCGAGCGTATCGGCATCGACGGCCGTCTCGTGTATGAGCCAAAGGGCGGGGAGAAGGAAGTGACAGAGGCTGCTATGCCGGATCACACAACCGCTATCCAGATGGTCCTGGACGCTCTTGTGAATGAGAAGACAGGAGTTGTGAAATCCCTGGAGGAGATCGATGCTATCGGACACCGTGTACTCCACGGCGGCATGAAGATCACTAACTCCGTTATCATCGATGAGGAGGTCATCAAAGTGATCGAGGAGTGTGCGGACTTAGGACCGCTTCACAATCCGGCCAACCTGATGGGTATCAACGCCTGCATGAAGCTGATGCCGGGCGTTCCCAATGTGGCTGTCTTTGACACTGCTTTCCATCAGACAATGCCTCCGAAGGCTTACATGTACGGGATCCCGAAAGAGTATTACGAGAAATACGCCATCCGCAAGTATGGCTTCCACGGCACATCACACAAATATGTATCTGCTAGGACAGCAGCGTTCCTCGGAAAAGATATCAAGGATCTGAAGATTATCGTGTGCCACATGGGCAACGGTGCTTCCCTGTCTGCAGTGAAGGACGGAAAATGTGTGGACACATCCATGGGACTTACACCTCTTGAGGGTGTCATCATGGGCACAAGATCCGGCGATATTGATCCGGCCTTTGTGGAGTACCTCTGCAACAAAGAGAATCTGTCTGTGTCTGAGGTGCTGAACATCCTCAACAAGAAGTCCGGTATGCTTGGAATGACAGGCATCTCCAGCGACTACCGTGATGTGTCTGCCGCAGCAGAGGCGGGCAACCAGGATGCCATCAACTGCCTGGAGGCCTACGCGTACCGCATCATCAAGTACATCGGCTCCTACATCGCAGCCATGGGCGGCGTGGACGTGATCACCTTCACAGCAGGTCTCGGCGAGAACGCCATCCCGCTGAGAAAGACAATCTGCGAGGCGTTTGGATACATGGGTCTTGTATTCGATGATGAGGCAAACAACAGCCGTGGCAAAGAGGTCATCATCACAAAGCCTGAGTCCAAGATCACAGCCTGCGTGATCCCCACAAACGAGGAGATCGCTATCTGTGAAGAAACAGTGGAACTGGTAAAGAAAAACCTTGACAAATAGTGACTGAAAAGATATACTTTAAAAAGTGTGGTTAGGAGAGCGTTATGCTGATTGAACTGACAAAGGTTTTAGAGCAGGATGACAAGGTCATCCGGCAGGAAGCACATCTTGAGCTGGAGGATATGGAAGTATCCGGCAAAAAGTACCGGCTTGAGGAACTGGAACCGGCCCTGTTCGAGATCACCAATCTCGGGAAAAAGCAGGTGCAGGTGAAGGGATGTGCTAAGATAAAGACCGTCATTCCGTGTGACAGATGCCTGGAGGACGTGGAGCAGATCTTTGATCTCGACTTTGAGCGGGAAGTGGATCTGAAGCTCGACGAGGAAGGGCGCAGACAGTCCGATGATGAGTACAACTTCATGGAAGGAAACTGTCTTGACACGGATGTGCTGATATGCAACGAGCTCCTGGTCAACTGGCCGATTCGGGTGCTGTGCAAAAAAGACTGCAAAGGTCTGTGCAGCATTTGTGGTGCTAATCTCAATCATGGTGAATGTGGCTGTGACAGAGAGGTATTAGACCCGAGGATGGCAGCCTTTCAAGATATATTCAGCAAGTTTAAGGAGGTGTAAAGTATGTCCATCTGTCCAAAGAATAAAACATCAAAAGCCAGAAGAGATAAAAGAAGAGCTAACTGGAAAATGAGCGCACCGAACCTGGTAAGATGCAGCAAGTGCGGCGAGCTGATGATGCCCCACAGAGTATGCAAGGCATGCGGTTCTTACAACAAGAGGGAGATCATCGCTCAGGATTGATCAAGAGCTTAGGCAAATGAAGGAGATCAGAGATGGTCTCCTTTATTTTTTTGCACTTTTTGACCGAAAATGATTGACAATGACTGGTTGTGAGTGTATTATGGAGATAAAGATGAATGAAAATGATTGAAATGTGATCGAAAATGACTGAGACAGAGAGGGAGGAGAGCATATGCTGGCAGAAGAGAGAATGAACGAGATACTGGCCATTGTGGGCGACAGGGGAACTGTGACCGTGCAGGAGCTGACCCGAATCCTTGACACCTCCGAGTCCACCATACGCCGGGACCTGACGGAGCTCCACAGGCGGGGCAGCCTGGTGAAGGTCCACGGGGGAGCGGCCGCAGTGGGGCTTAAGAGCATGACAAAGGATCCATCCCTGAGCCTTCGGCAGGAGCTGCACAGGGAGGAGAAGGAGAAGATCGCCGACAGGGCCGCCCAGCTGGTGGAGCCGGGAGATTTTATCTACGTGGACGCCGGGACCACCACGGAGCTCTTCGCGGGGAGGATCAGGGGCAGGGACGTGGTCTGCGTCACCAACGCCATCAGCCACGCCAGAGAGCTGATGAAGCAGGGAGCCCGGGTCTTCCTTCTCGGAGGGGAGCTGAAGGCGGTGACAGAGGCTATCGTGGGAGCCGAGGCCGTGGAGTGCCTGAAAAAGTACAATTTTACAAAGGGATTTTTCGGAGCCAACGGGGTAGACCGGGAGAGGGGGCTGACCACCCCGGACCTGACGGAGGCCCTGGTGAAGGCGGAGGCCTTCCGCAGGTGCAAGGAGCGCTACGTGCTGGCGGATAGCTCCAAGCTAGGACAGATATCCGGCGTCACCTTCGGGGAGGCGGATGAGGGGATCATCCTGACGGCCAGCGCTACGGGAACGGAGTTTGAAGGCAGAGAAAATATCATGGAGGTGGAATAGACTATGATCTACACAGTCACATTTAACCCGTCCCTGGACTATGTGATCTCCCTGGACGGACTTGAGAAGGGGCAGATCAACCGGACCAGGCAGGAGCATATTTACCCGGGAGGAAAGGGCATCAACGTGTCCGTCATCCTCTCCAATCTGGGGTACAGCAGCGTTGCCCTCGGTTTTGAGGCGGGATTTACCGGGAAGACGCTGCGGGAGATGCTGGACCAGTTCGGGTGCCAGACGGATTTCATCCACCTGGATGAGGGGATGACAAGGATCAATGTAAAGATCAACGCGGGGGAGGAGACAGAGATCAACGGGCAGGGCCCCGCCATCCCGGAGAGGGCGGTGGAGGAGCTCTACGGAAAGCTGGACGCGCTGCAGGCGGGGGACTACCTTGTGCTGGCGGGAAGTATTCCGGACTGTCTCCCCTCAGACATGTATGAGCGCATACTGGAGCGCCTGGAGGGAAGGGGCATCCACTACATCGTGGACGCCACAAAGGACCTGCTTCTGAATGTGCTGAAGTACCACCCCTTCCTGATCAAGCCGAACCAGCACGAGCTGGGCGACATGTTCGGAAGGACACTGACCACGGAGGAGGAGATCATCGCCCACGCCAGACTCCTCCAGGAGATGGGGGCCCGCCATGTGCTGGTGTCCATGGCGGGGGACGGAGCCATCCTGGTGCCCCAGGACGGGGAGGTGATCCGGGAGTGGCCGCCAAAGGGTGAGGTGAAAAACTCGGTGGGGGCCGGGGACTCCATGGTGGCCGGCTTCCTGGCCGGCTATCTGGGCACGGGAAGCTGCGAAAAGGCTTTCCGCCTGGGCCAGGCGGCGGGCAGCGCGACAGCCTTTGACTACTGGCTGGCAGACAGAGCCAGCATCCTGTCCCTTTTGGGAGAACCAGCGGACAGCTATGGACTGTAGAGGAGTGTGGAGAAGATGAAGATTACAGATTTACTGAAAAAAGAGAGCATAGAGCTGAACGGGAACGTGCAGACAAAGGAGGAGGCCATCAACCAGATGGTATCCCTCATGGTAAAGGGTGGAAACATCCAGGACGTGGAGACCTACCGGAAGGGCGTCTTTGCGAGAGAGGAGGAGGGCACCACAGGCATCGGCGAGGGGATTGCCATTCCCCACGCAAAGTCGGACGCGGTGAAGGCTCCCGGCCTGGCCGCCATGGTAGTGCCGCAGGGCGTGGACTATGAGGCTCTGGACGATGAGCCGGTACACCTGATCTTTCTCATAGCCGCCCCCAACACAAAGGACAACGTGCATCTGGATGTGCTCAGCAGACTGTCCACCCTCCTCATGGACGACGGCTTCCGTGAAAATCTCTTAAAGGCAGAGACGCCGGAGGAGTTCCTGGGCTATGTGGACCAGGCGGAGAAGGAGAAGTTCGCCGAGGAGGAGAGGAAGGCAAAGGAAGAGGAGGAGACAGCAAGGACCACCGGCTTCCAGATCCTGGCTGTCACCGCCTGCCCCACAGGCATCGCCCACACCTACATGGCGGCGGAGAGCCTGGAGAAGAAGGCAAAGGAGATGGGCTGCACCATCAAGGTGGAGACCAACGGCTCCGGAGGCGACAAGAACGTGTTGACAGCAGAGGAGATCGCTGCCTGTCAGTGCATCATCGTGGCTGCGGACAAGGAGGTGCGGATGGCCCGCTTTGACGGCAAGCCGGTTCTTGTGACCAAGGTGGCGGACGGCATCAACAAGCCGGAGGAACTGATCAGCAGAGCTCTCAGCGGATCCGTTCCGGTGTACCACAGCAAAGGGGGAGAGGAGGAGACCTCCTCTGTAGAGGGTGAGAGCCTGGGAAGACGGATCTACAAGAGCCTGATGAACGGCGTCTCCCACATGCTGCCCTTTGTCATCGGCGGAGGTATCCTCATTGCCCTCTCCTATCTGGTGGACGGGGCGAACGCCGGCACGGCGGACTTCGGAAACGGCACCCCGCTGGCCCATTTCCTGAACCTGGCGGGCAACACCTCCTTCAGCATGATGTTCCCCATCCTTGCCGGCTTCATCGCCATGGCGGTGGGAGACAGGCCGGCTCTGATGCCGGGTATCGTGGCCGGTCTTCTGGCAAAGGCCGGAACCTCTGTCTTCCTGCCTGAGGACCAGTGGATTGCCTCCGGATTTTTCGGGGCCCTGGCAGGCGGCTTCATCGCCGGCTACCTGATGGTCCTGATCAAAAAGCTGCTGGAGAAGCTGCCCAAACCCCTGGAGGGGACGAAGCCGGTCCTTCTCTATCCGCTCCTTGGGCTTCTCGGCATCAGCGCCATTATGATCTTCCTCATCAACCCGCCGCTTGGAGCCTTCAACACCTGGCTCAACAACAGCCTGGCGGGGATGGGAGAGTCCAGCAAGATTCTGCTGGGGCTTGTGCTGGGCGGCATGATGTCCATCGACTTTGGCGGCCCCTTCAACAAGGCAGCCTACGTGTTTGGAACAGCCTCCATCGCGTCAGGACAGTTTGACATCATGGCGGCTGTCATGATCGGTGGCATGACCCCGCCCATCGGCATCGCCCTGGCAACCACCTTCTTCAAGAACCGGTTTACAAAGAGCGAGCGGCAGACAACAGTGACCAACTACATCATGGGACTTTCCTTCATCACAGAGGGAGCTATCCCCTTCGCCGCGTCAGATCCCTTAAGGATCATCCCTCCCTGCGTGGTGGGCTCAGCGGTGGCGGGAGCTCTGTCCATGGCCTTTGGCTGCGGGTCAAGGGCGCCCCACGGCGGACTCTTTGTCATCGGCATCATCGAGAACGCGCCCATGTTCCTGGTGGCTCTTGTGGCCGGAGCCGTCGTCACCATGATCGGCATCGTGCTTCTGAAGAGGCCGCTGAAGGAGGAGGCGTAGCCTCATTGCAGGAAAATTAAAAAAAACCCTTTTGAAAATTCGGGAAAATTTCATTATAATATAAGTACAACGAGTGGCTTTCAGGCGTAATTCCAGTTGCGCCTGAGGGCCACTCGTCATTTTCAGAAAGAGAGGTAAAGCAGGAAGTAGAGCAGTACAATTCTAGCCCGGTTGGAAATTATCTGGACTAAGTGAAAACCTCTTTCTTTTTTGCGAGTTAAACTGCTAAATTGTTTGAAATTCCGCGAAAGTAGTGTATAATGAAATCAGAATACGTGAAAATTCTAACCAACAGCAAAAGCAAGAAAGAAAGAGGGTTCCATCATGGGAAGATATTATCGGTTAACAAAAAAGATCTCGGAGGAGATGGCGCAGGAAATCCTGAAAGAGCTGAAGGAGCTTGAGAATGTAAAAAATGTGGGCTTTTCAGAGGACCTGTCATTGCTGAAGGTTGAGACAAAGAACGGTCTGTTCCCTGAAGTCATGAACCGGGCAGTCAACATCTGTCGGCGCATTGGCGGGGGGTGTGATCTGAGCTTTGCCGGATTTGCCTGCTAGGAGCCCAGAGGAGCAGGTGGCAGAAAGAAAAAGCAAGAGAACCTGACAGATTGCGCCCTGTGCGCAATCTGTTTTGTAATCAAAATGTTATAGTATGAAGTATACAAATAACATTTTGGGATGGTTCCGCTTCGCGGAAATTACAGACAAGGGTAGTGTCAAATAAGTTATGAAAAAGCGAAGCCTAAAAAATAGGCTCCGATTGAACCTTGAAAATCGCAGATATGAAGTTTGATGGCAGCTCACGCCACCCTTGACAGCACACAAAAG
>NZ_NFLQ01000020.1 GCF_002160985.1 Lachnoclostridium sp. An118
TAGCTTAATTTTACATCAAAAAGGATTAGGATTCCTTATATTTTGGCCATTTTTTGAAAGTTGTGGATAACGAAATACGGTAGATTTATCTAAGGGGATAATTCTGCGGAAACTCAAGAGGGCATCTTCCCTTGTCAAGACCGGGCCCAATCGCTTATAATAGTCATTATGAAGAATTTAAATGAAGATATAAAGACAGGACATTTTCAAAGAGTATATCTCCTTTACGGGGAGGAGGCCTATCTGAAGAAGCAGTACAAAACCCGGCTCACAAAGGCTATCATCCCCGAGGGGGACACCATGAACTATTCCTATTATGAAGGGAAGAACAGCAGTGTCCCGGAGATCATAGACCTGGCGGAGACCATGCCCTTTTTTGCGGACCACAGGCTCATCGTAGTGGAGAACTCCGGGTTTTTCAAGACTGCGTCCCCGGAGCTGGCGGATTACATCAAGACTATGCCGGAGACGGTAATCTTCCTCTTTGTCGAGACAGAGGTGGACAAGAGGGGGAAATTATACAAGGCTGTAAAGGAGAAGGGGCGCATCGTGGAGATGGGTATGCAGGACGAGAAGACGCTCCTGCTCTGGATCGCCTCGGCTGTGAAGAGGGAGAACAAGAGGATCCAGGAGTCCACGGCCCGGTATCTGATATCAAAGGCCGGGACAGATATGGAGAACCTGGAAAAGGAGCTGGAGAAGCTGTTTTCCTACACTGCGTTTAAGGATGAGATCACCATACAGGACGTGGAGGACATCTGCACCACGCAGATCACCAACCGGATCTTTGACATGGTGGATGCTGTGGCCAAAAAGCAGCAGAAAAAGGCGCTGGATTACTACTATGACCTGGTGGCGCTGAAGGAGCCGCCACTTCGGATACTGGCTCTTCTGACCAGACAGTTCCGCATCCTGCTGGAGGTGAAGGAGCTGATGAGAAAGGGGCTTGGCAGGCAGCAGATCGCCCAGAGCGCGGGACTGCACCCCTATGTGGCCGGAAAATGTATGGACCAGAGCAAAGGATTTTCAGGGCAGCAGATCCGGAACATACTGGAGGATGCTGCGGACATGGAAGAAGCTGCCAAGACAGGAAGGCTGGACAGCACCATGTGCGTGGAGATCTTTATTGTAAAATACAGCGCATACGTGCAGTCTTAGCGCTTGCAAAGGAGTGTCCGGACATGCTATGATATTGTGCTGGACAGGAACATTACTTACTATGGAAGGAACGATAGAAGTGGGAGCAATAGAACAGAGCAGAATTCGTAATTTTTGTATTATCGCCCATATTGACCACGGTAAATCCACCCTGGCGGACCGGATCATCGAGATGACCGGACTGCTCACCAGCCGTGAGATGCAGTCCCAGGTGCTGGACAATATGGATCTGGAAAGGGAGAGAGGGATCACCATCAAATCCCAGGCTGTCCGTACCGTCTACAAAGCAAAGGATGGCCACGAATACATTTTTAACCTTATCGATACCCCGGGGCATGTGGATTTTAACTACGAGGTATCCCGGAGTCTGGCTGCCTGTGACGGAGCCATCCTTGTAGTGGATGCGGCCCAGGGCGTGGAGGCCCAGACGCTGGCAAATGTGTACCTGGCCCTGGACCACGACCTGGATGTGATGCCGGTCATCAACAAAGTGGACCTGCCGAGTGCGGAGCCGGAGAGGGTCATGGAGGAGATCGAGGACGTGATCGGGATCGAGGCACACGATGCCCCCCTCATATCCGCCAAAACAGGTCTGAACGTGGACCAGGTGCTGGAGCAGATCGTGGAGAAGATCCCGGCTCCATCGGGGGATGCAAAAGCGCCCCTGCAGGCGCTGATCTTTGACTCCCTGTACGACTCCTACAAAGGCGTCATTGTCTTCTGCCGGATCATGGAGGGGACCATCCGCAAGGGAACACCTATCCTTATGATGGCGACAGGCGCCAAGGCAGAAGTGGTGGAAGTGGGCTATTTCGGAGCAGGGCAGTTCATCCCCTGCGAGGAACTGGAAGCCGGCATGGTGGGCTATTTTACAGCCAGCCTCAAGAATGTAAAGGATACCCGGGTGGGTGACACGGTGACAAATGCGGAACGTCCCTGCAGCGAGCCCCTTCCCGGCTACAAAAAAGTGCAGCCCATGGTGTACTGCGGCATGTACCCCGCTGACGGAGCCAAATATCCGGACCTCAGAGATGCGCTGGAAAAACTCCAGCTCAACGATGCCTCCCTGCAGTTTGAGCCGGAGACGTCGATTGCCCTTGGGTTTGGTTTCCGCTGCGGTTTCCTGGGGCTTCTTCACCTGGAGATCATCCAGGAGAGACTGGAGAGAGAGTACAACCTGGATCTTGTGACCACGGCTCCGGGCGTTGTCTATAAAGTGCATAAGACAAGCGGCGAAGTCATTGAACTGACCAACCCGTCCAACCTGCCGGATCCCTCTGAGATCGAGTACATGGAGGAACCCATGGTGAAGGCGGAGATCATGGTCACGTCCGAGTATATCGGCTCCATCATGGAGCTCTGCCAGGAGAGAAGAGGCGAGTACCAGGGCATGGAGTACATTGAGGAGAAGCGTGCGGTGCTTCATTACCACCTGCCGCTGAACGAGATCATCTACGACTTTTTCGACGCCCTCAAATCCCGGTCAAGGGGATATGCTTCCTTTGACTACGAGATGCTGGGATACCAGCAGTCCGAGCTTGTGAAGCTGGATATCCTGATCAACAGGGAAGAGGTGGACGCTCTGTCCTTTATCGTCCATGCGGGAACCGCCTACGAGAGGGGACGGAGGATGTGCGAGAAGCTCAAAGAAGAGATTCCGCGCCAGCTCTTTGAGATCCCTATCCAGGCTGCCATCGGAAGCAAGATCATTGCCAGGGAGACTGTCAAGGCTCTGCGCAAGGACGTGCTTGCCAAGTGCTACGGCGGAGATATCAGCCGTAAGAGAAAGCTGCTGGAGAAGCAGAAAGAAGGAAAGAAGCGGATGCGCCAGGTAGGCAATGTGGAGATCCCCCAGAAAGCCTTTATGAGCGTGCTGAAGCTGGATGACAAATAAAAGGAGAAACAGATGAAAGAACTGGAATTATATATCCATATTCCGTTCTGCGTCAGAAAATGTAAATACTGCGACTTCCTGTCCGCCCCTGCCTCGCAGCGGGAGCGGCAGGTGTATGTGGACAGCCTTTGCGGAAAGATCCGTTCCTATGCGGACTCTGCAAAGGCTTATCACGTTGTCAGCATTTTCATTGGCGGCGGAACGCCATCGATCCTGGAAGGGGAACAGATCCTTCAGATTTTTGCGGCTATCCGTGAAGCTTTTCTGGTGGACGAAGATGCAGAGATCACCCTGGAGGCCAACCCGGGAACGGTGACCGGAGGCGGACCTGCCTCTGTCACGGAAGAAAAGCTGGCGGCCTGGAAGCAGGCGGGGATCAACCGTCTGAGCATAGGGCTCCAGTCGGCGGAGGACCGGGAGCTGGAAGCCCTGGGGCGGATCCACACCTTTGCAGAATTTAAAGAAACGTACCAGGCGGCTGTGGCGGCAGGATTTTTCAATCTGAATGTGGATCTTATGTCCGCTATTCCTTTCCAGACAGAGGAGAGCTGGGAGAGGACCCTGCGCACGGTGGCCGGACTGACCCCGCCGCCAGCCCACATTTCTGCCTACAGCCTTATCATCGAGGAGGGGACGCCCTTCTATGAGAGATACGGGAGCGGGGGGCACGCGGAGGAGCTGCCGGATGAGGATACGGAGCGGCGCATGTATGAGAGGACGGAGGAAATCCTGTCAGAGTACGGCTACCACCGCTACGAGATCTCCAATTATGCCCTGCCCGGATATGAGTGCAGGCACAATCTGGGCTACTGGGACCGCCGGGAGTATCTTGGCATCGGGGACGGAGCTGCCTCCTTCTTTGAAGGAAAACGCTGGTCCGGCGAGGAGGAGCCGGTGACCCTCACCAGAAAGGATGCCATGGAGGAATTTATGTTCCTGGGACTGCGGAAGATGGAGGGAATATCCCGCCGCCGTTTCCGGGAAGAATTCCAGACAGAGATGGAGGAGATCTACGGGACGGTCATAGAGGAGCTGTGCCGCCAGGGGCTGCTGGAGACTGCCGGAGACAGGCTGCGTCTGACCAGGAAAGGCATCGATGTCAGCAACTATGTGATGAGTGAGTTTTTGCTGGATGGGTAGTAAAAGACAGAGAGATATACTGGCAGAAGAAGAGGCCGGAATTTCCGGCCTCTTCTTCAGTCTTAGTGTTCGTCCTGGTATTTCAGAGCAGCCTCCACGAAGCCCTTGAAAAGCGGGTGAGGCCTGTTGGGCCTTGATTTCAGCTCCGGGTGGGCCTGGGTGGCGATGAACCAGGGGTGGGAGGGGATCTCCACCATCTCCACGATGCGCCCGTCCGGCGACAGGCCGGAGAGCAGCATGCCGTGTGAGGTAAGGTCATCCCGGTAGTCGTTGTTCACCTCGTAGCGATGGCGGTGGCGCTCGTGTATCTCCTCCTTGCCGTAGAGGGCGTAGGCCTTGGAGCTCTTATCCAGCACGCACGGGTAGGAGCCAAGCCGCAGGGTACCGCCGATATCCTCGATGCCGATCTGGTCCGGCATGATGTGTATCACCGGGTGGGTGGTGTCCGGGTTGAGCTCAGCGCTGTGGGCGTCCCGGAAGCCCACCACGTCCCTTGCAAACTCCACAATGGCAAGCTGCATGCCAAGGCACAGGCCCAGGAAAGGAACCCCGTGCTCACGGGCGTAGCGGATGGCCAGTATTTTGCCGTCGATACCCCGGCTTCCAAAGCCGCCGGGCACGAGAACGCCGCTGACATCCCCCAGGAGCTCCTCCACATTGTCGGCAGTGACAGTCTCTGAGTCGATCCATTTTATATTGACTGTGGCGCGGGAGAAGATGCCCCCGTGTTTCAGAGCCTCCACCACACTGATGTAGGCATCGTGGAGCTGGATATATTTTCCTACGAGAGCCACAGTGACATCCGTGTTGGGGCTCTTTAAGTAATCCACCATCTCTGTCCAGTCCTTCAGGTCAGGGGCGGGACAGTCCAGATGGAGGGACTCGCAGACAACCTCCGCAAGATGCTCCTTTTCCATGGCAAGGGGAGCCTCGTAGAGGTATTCCACGTCCAGGTTCTGGAGTACGTGGTCTGCCGGCACGTTGCAGAATAGGGCGATCTTGTCCTTGATGCCCTGGTCCAGAGGATGCTCGGAGCGGCACACGATGATATCCGGCTGGATGCCCATGCCCTGCAGGTCCTTTACGCTGGCCTGGGTGGGCTTTGTCTTCATCTCCTGGGACGCGCGCAGGTAGGGGATGAGGGTGACGTGGATGAGGATGACATTTTCCCGGCCCTTCTCGTGCTGGAACTGCCGGATGGCCTCCAGGAAGGGCTGGCTCTCAATGTCGCCTACTGTACCGCCCACCTCGATAATGGCAATTTCTGTATCCTTTGCGACAGGGTTCCGGTAAAAGCGGCTCTTGATCTCGTTTGTGATGTGGGGGATCACCTGTACGGTGCCTCCGCCGAAATCGCCCCGCCTTTCCTTCTGAAGGACAGACCAGTAAATCTTGCCTGTGGTCACATTGGAATTCTTTGTGAGGCTCTCGTCGATAAAGCGCTCATAGTGGCCCAGATCCAGGTCTGTCTCTGCCCCGTCGTCTGTGACAAAGACTTCTCCGTGCTGTACCGGGTTCATAGTTCCCGGGTCAATATTGATATAGGGGTCAAACTTCTGCATGGTCACCGTATATCCTCTTGCCTTCAGGAGCCTGCCAAGAGACGCTGCTGTGATACCCTTGCCAAGTCCTGATACTACACCGCCTGTCACAAATACATATTTTACTGCCATAGTTTCCTCCTTTTGTCTGTCTGATGTCTTGTGGTCCATTTCCTTTTAAAAAAATTATTATATACCCTTTTCTTCCTGAAAAACAGTCTTTTTTTCATATTTTGGCTCGAAAGTTGCCTGTATAAACAATTTTTTGAAAATGTTGATGTCCACTGGACTGACCATGACAGAGGTGTGTAGCTGGCAGCCGTTCAGTTTCGGAAGCTGTTCCAGTGCCAGCTGGGCGTTCCTGTCTGTGGCGGCGCTGACAGAGAGGGCGATGAGCACCTCATCTGTGTGGAGGCGGGGATTGTGGCTGCCCAGGTAGTTGACCTTCAGCTTCTGGATGGGCTCGATGGCTTCCGGGGAGATGACGTGGCATGCGTGGTCAATGCCCGCCAGCTCCTTCAGGGCATTCAGGAGGAGAGCGGCAGCAGCGCCCAGCAGATCACTGGTCTTCCCGGTGACGATCCTTCCGTCCGGGAGCTCCAGGGCGGCGGCCGGCGCGCCGGTCTGCTCTGCGCGGTTCAGGGCGGCATCGACCACAGGGCGGTCGTGGACGGTGATCCCGGCCTGGTTCATGAGCATCTCGAGCTTGAACACCTCCTCCTCGGAGCAGGAGCCGGAGATGAACCGGTCCATGGTGTCGTAGTAGCGGCGGATGATCTCCTGGAGCGAGGCCTGGCGGCATGCTCCGTCATCACAGATGCAGTTGCCTGCCATGTTCACGCCCATGTCCGTGGGGGACTTGTAGGGGCTTGTCCCGTAAATGCGCTCAAAGGTAGTGCGCAGGACCGGAAAGATTTCAATGTCCCTGTTGTAGTTGACCGTTGTTTCGCCGTAGGCCTCCAGGTGGAAGGGGTCGATCATGTTTACATCGTTGAGGTCTGCCGTGGCAGCCTCGTAGGCCAGATTGACCGGATGCTTCAGAGGAATGTTCCAGATGGGGAAGGTCTCGAATTTCGCATAGCCGGCCTGTACCCCTCTCTTGTGCTCGTGGTAGAGCTGGGAGAGGCAGGTGGCCATCTTGCCGCTCCCCGGGCCCGGTGCCGTGATGACCACAAGGGGGCGGGAGGTTTCAATGTAATCGTTTTTACCGTAGCCATCGTCGCTGACGATAAGAGGTACATTTCCCGGGTAACCGGGAATCATATAGTGAAGATATACCCGGATGCCCAGGCGTTCCAGGCGGGCTTTGAAGAGATCTGCGCTGCTCTGTCCGCTGTACTGGGTGATGACAACGCTCCCTACATAGAGTCCGGCGCGGATAAATTCATCCCGCAGACGGAGCACATCCGAGTCGTAGGTGATGCCCAGATCTCCCCGCACCTTGTTCTTCTCAATGTCCCCCGCGCTGATGACAATGACGATCTCTGCCTGGTCTGCCAGCTGCTTCAGCAGCCGAAGCTTGCTGTCCGGTGCGAACCCGGGCAGCACCCGGGAGGCATGATAGTCGTCAAAGAGCTTTCCCCCGAACTCCAGATAGAGTTTACCGCCAAACTTGTCAATCCTCTCACGGATGTGGGAGGACTGCATGTGAAGATATTTTTCGTTGTCAAATCCAATTTTCATTTGTCAGTTCCTTTCATTTGTTTTCTGCATGAGCTTCTGCATGATATATGTAAATATAAATACACATTTCCTTCACAAGTATACTACAAGAAAGCCCGAGTTTACAATCTTTTCATAATGTTTTTATTGATTTTGAAACAGGGGATACTTATAATAATATGGTAACGTTGGCTTTGCCGGCGCTGCGCATATACAGGAGGAGAACTATGGACAACCAGAATAATCAGAACAGAAATAATAACCAGGATCCGGACCGGAACAACCGGCAGGGTGTTTCCTTTGTCCTGATCGTGACCCTGATCACTACCATACTCGTGCTGGTCCTGTTCCAGTTCCAGGGGGTAAACAGTGCTGAGGAGATTTCCTACAACAGGTTTATCAAAATGGTAGAGGACGGAGAAGTCGAGAAGGTTGATATAGGAGCCAGCCAGATCAATATCACAGCCAAGCAGGGCAAGGATGACGCCGTGCAGAGGGAGTACTACACAGGCATCGTCAATGACGACCAGTTGGTGGACCGCCTGCTGGAGGCGGGGGTGGAGGTAAACCAGGAGATACCTGACACTACATCCTCCATGCTGCTGAGCATCATCCTCACGTTCCTGCCTATTGCCTGCATTGTTGGATTTTTCGTGTGGTTCACGAGGAAGATGTCCAAGGGCGGCGGCATGATGGGCATTGGAAAGAGCAACGCAAAGATGTATGTGGAGAAGGAGACGGGTGTCACCTTCAAGGATGTGGCCGGTCAGGACGAGGCCAAGGAGTCGCTCCAGGAAGTGGTGGATTTCCTCCACAACCCGGGCAAGTACACAGGCGTGGGAGCCAAGCTTCCCAAGGGAGCTCTTCTGGTAGGGCCTCCGGGAACAGGAAAGACGCTGCTTGCCAAGGCGGTGGCGGGGGAGGCGAAAGTGCCGTTTTTCTCTCTTTCCGGTTCCGCCTTTGTGGAGATGTACGTGGGCGTGGGCGCTTCCAGGGTCCGCGACCTTTTCAAGCAGGCCCAGCAGATGGCCCCCTGCATCATTTTCATCGATGAGATCGATGCCATCGGAAAGAGCCGTGACACACAGCTTGGAGGAAACGATGAGCGTGAGCAGACACTGAACCAGCTCCTTGCGGAGATGGACGGATTTGACACAAACAAGGGACTGCTTCTTCTGGCGGCCACCAACCGCCCGGAGATCCTGGACCCGGCGCTCCTGCGCCCGGGGCGCTTTGACAGACGGATCATTGTGGAGCGTCCGGACCTGAAGGGGCGTATCGACGTGCTGAAGGTCCATGCGAAGGACGTGCGCATGGACGAGACCGTGGATCTGGAGGCCATTGCCCTGGCCACGTCCGGAGCCGTGGGATCTGACCTGGCCAACATGATCAATGAGGCGGCCATCAATGCTGTCAAGCACGGGAGAAATGCTGTCTCCCAGAGCGACCTGTTTGAGGCGGTGGAAGTGGTGCTGGTAGGTAAGGAGAAGAAAGACCGCATCATGAGCCAGGAGGAGAGGAGGATCGTATCCTACCACGAGGTGGGACACGCCCTTGTGAGCGCTCTCGAGAAGCATGCGGAGCCGGTGCAGAAGATCACGATCGTTCCCAGGACCATGGGAGCTCTCGGCTATGTCATGCAGACGCCTGAGGAGGAGAAGTTCCTGAACACGAAGAAGGAGCTGGAGGCCATGCTGGTGGGCATGCTGGCAGGACGGGCCGCCGAGGAGATCGTCTTTGACACAGTCACCACCGGGGCCTCCAACGATATAGAGAAGGCCACAAGCATCGCGCGGGCTATGATCACCCAGTACGGTATGAGCGAGCGATTCGGCCTGATCGGCCTTGAGTCCATACAGAGCCGCTACCTGGACGGAAGGCCGGTCCTGAACTGCGGCCAGGAGACAGCCTCCGAGATTGACCAGGAGGTCATGAAGATGCTCAAGGGGGCCTACGAGGAGGCCAAGAGGCTGCTGAGCGAGCACAGGGAGGCTCTTGACAGGATCGCGGCCTTCCTGATCGAGAAGGAGACCATCACAGGCAAGGAGTTCATGAAGATCCTGCGCGAAGTGGAGGGGACGCCCGAGACGGACGAGGAGCAGGACAGCGGGGAGCCGAAGGAGGCGCGCATCGCCATGAAGCCGGTGGAGGAAGAGACGGGAACAGCAGAGAGTGAAAAGGAATAGTGTGTTTTCATAAATGAGCAAGGGCTCCGCAAAATGACTGCGGAGCCCTTTTTCAGGTCTGTGTCAGGACTGTTTCATGGACAAAATGCAGGGAAGATGATATGATTGAGAAAAATAATGTGAGGTGATGTTGATGAAACCGTACACACTGGGAGTATACGAGAAGGCGCTGCCTGGAACTCTGACATGGAAGGAGAAAATGCTTGCCGCCGGAAAGGCGGGATATGACTTTATTGAGATCAGCATTGACGAGACGGATGAAAAGCTGGCCCGGCTTGATATGAGCAGAGAGGATAGACTGGAGCTGGTCTCCCTCATGTATGAGACAGGGATCCCGATTCGCACTATGTGCCTCAGCGGACACCGGAGATATCCGATAGGAAGCAGCGTGCAGGAAGTCAGGGAGCGGGGGATGGAGATCATGGAGAAGGCGCTGGATCTGGCGGATGACCTGGGAATCCGCGTGATCCAGCTGGCCGGCTATGACGTATATTATGAGGAGGGCAGCGAGGTGACCCGCGGATTGTTCCTTGAAAATCTCAGGAAAGCGGCCGATATGGCGGCGGCGAAGGGAATTCTTATGGGCTTTGAGACTATGGAGACCGAGCTCATGAACACGGTGGGTAAGGCGATGGACTATGTAAAAAGGGTTGATTCGGTTTATCTGAATGTCTATCCGGATCTGGGCAATATCACCAATGCGGCCGTTTTATACGGGACGGATGTCCTGGAGGATCTGGAGACAGGGAGGGGACGTCTGACGTCCATGCATTTGAAGGAGACCGTACCCGGCAAGTTCCGCGAGATTCCCTATGGAACCGGTCACGTAGACTTTGAGGCGGGCATTAAAAAGGCGTGGGAGCTGGGGGTCCGCCGGTATGTGACAGAGCTCTGGTACACGGGAAATCCGGAGTGGGAGAAGGATCTGGACTTTGCAGTCTCGAAGATGACAGCGATCCTGGACACGCTTGCATAAGATGAAAGCATTGGGACAGGGGAAGATTTTCCCTTGTCCTTTTTGGTGCGGGACAGTATAATGGAGACCATGGAAAACAGTAATTTTGATATACAGGAAGAACTGAAAAAGCTGCCGGGGAAGCCCGGCGTGTATCTGATGCACGATGAGAAGGACGAGATCATCTATGTGGGGAAGGCTGTCAGCCTGAAGAACCGTGTACGGCAGTATTTCCAGAGCAGCCGGAGCAAGGGGGTAAAGATCGAGCAGATGGTGACCCATATCACCCGCTTTGAGTACATTGTGACAGACTCGGAGCTGGAGGCCCTTGTCCTGGAGTGCAATCTCATTAAGGAGCACAGGCCCAAATACAATACCATGCTCATGGACGACAAGGCCTATCCCTTTATAAAGGTGACGGTGGACGAGCCCTTCCCCCGGATCATGATGGCCAGGCGGATGGTGAAGGACAAGGCAAAATATTTTGGCCCCTACACAAGCGCCGGGGCTGTCAAGGATACTATCGAGCTGATACGAAAGCTCTACAAAGTGAGGAGCTGCAACAGGCGCCTCCCCAGAGATACGGGGAAGGAGAGGCCCTGCCTGAACTACCATATCCATCAGTGCGGCGCTCCCTGTCAGGGGTATGTGTCCCAGGAGGCCTACAGAAGCTCCATAGACGAAGTGCTCCGGTTCCTGGGAGGAAATTATGACGTTATCCTGAAGGAGCTGGAGGAGAAGATGATGAAGGCCTCCGAGGAGCTGGAGTTTGAGAAGGCCATCGAGTACAGAGAGCTGCTGGGGAGTGTGAGGAAGATCGCCCAGAAGCAGAAGGTCACCGATACGGCCGGAAACGACAGGGATATCCTGGCGGCGGCCACGGACAAGGAGGATGCGGTGGTGCAGGTCTTTTTCATCCGGGGCGGCAGGCTGATAGGGAGGGACCATTTCTATCTGAAACTGAGCGGGGACGAGACCACAGGGGATATCATCTCCAGTTTTATCAAGCAGTTTTACGCCGGAACACCCTATATACCGGCGGAGCTGATGACACAGACCGAGGTGGAGGACGCCGAGGTCCTGGAGGAGTGGCTGAGCCAGAAGAGAGGACACAGAGTGCATATCCGGGTGCCCAAAAAGGGGACCAAGGAGAAGCTGGTGGAGCTGGCAGAAAAAAACGCCGCACTCGTCCTGAGCAAGGACAGGGAGAGGCTGAAGCGGGAGGAGGGCCGCACCATCGGCGCTGTGAAGGAGATCGCCCGCCTTCTGGGACTGGAGGACCTGAACCGGATGGAGGCCTACGACATCTCCAACATCAGCGGCTTTGCCTCCGTGGGCTCCATGGTCGTCTACGAGAAGGGAAAGCCCAAGAGAAACGATTACCGCAAGTTCCGCATCAGGAGCGTCCAGGGGCCTGACGACTACGCCAGCATGAAAGAGGTGCTGACAAGGAGGTTCCGCCACGGCCTGGAGGAGAGGGAAGAGGGAAAGGAGGCGGGGAGCTTTACCGCTTTCCCTGACCTGATCCTCATGGACGGCGGGAAAGGCCAGGTGGGGATTGCCCTCCAGGTGCTGGAGGAGCTCCATCTGCACATACCTGTGTGCGGCATGGTGAAGGACGATGATCACCGCACCAGGGGACTGTACTACAATGGAAAAGAGCTCTCCATCGACCGGGGCTCGGAGGGCTTTAAGCTGATCACAAGGATACAGGACGAGGCCCACCGTTTTGCCATAGAGTTTCACAGAAAGCTGCGCAACAAGGAGCAGGTCCACTCGGTACTGGACGACATTCCCGGAGTGGGCCCGGCGAGACGCAGGGATCTGATGAAGCATTTTGCCAGCCTGGACGAGATACGGAGGGCTGATGTGGAGGAGCTGAAAAAACTGCCCAGTATGAATGAAAAATCCGCACAGGAGGTGTATAAGTTTTTTCACTGATGTGTTATACTTGTCGTAGTATCTAAAAACAGAAAAGGAGATAAGACATGTCAAAAATAGAAATTCAGAAGGTCGTCGAGAAGATGGACCTGAAAAATCTCACTCCTGACGTGGGGCTGGCTGACAAATATGTGGAAGTCCCGGATATCAACAGACCGGCTCTTCAGCTCACGGGCTTTTTTGACCATTTTGACGCAGAGAGAGTGCAGATCATCGGATATGTGGAATATACATTTTTGGAGCAGATGGACCCGGAGACAAAGCGCAGGGTCTATGAGACGTTGCTTGCCTACAAGATCCCCTGCATCATTTTCTGCCGGGACCTGAAGCCGGACAAGGAGCTGCTGGAGAAGGCGCTGGAGCTGGATGTGCCTATCTTCTCCACGGAGATGAAGACATCCGCCTTCACTGCGGAGCTGATCCGCTGGCTGAACGTGCAGCTGGCCCCCTGTATCTCCATCCACGGTGTGCTGGTGGACGTGTATGGCGTGGGAGTCCTGATCATGGGAGAGAGCGGCATCGGAAAGAGCGAGGCAGCGCTGGAGCTGGTGAGAAGAGGGCATCGTCTCGTCAGCGATGACGTGGTGGAGATCCGCAAGGTCAGCGATGACACCCTGGTAGGCACTGCCCCGGATGTGACAAAGCATTTTATCGAGCTTCGGGGTATTGGTATCGTGGATGTCAAGATGCTCTACGGCGTGCAGAGCGTCAGGGAGACCCAGAATATCGAGCTTGTCATCACCCTGGAGGACTGGGACAGGGAGAAGAAGTACGACAGGCTGGGTATGGAGGAGCAGTACACAGAGTTCCTCGGCAACAAGGTTGTCTGCCATCAGCTTCCCATCCGCCCGGGACGGAATCTCTCCATCATCGTGGAGACAGCCGCCATCAACTACAGACAGAAGAAGATGGGCTACAACGCGGCGGAAGAGCTGTACAAGCGGGTGCAGAGAAACCTTGCAAAGAAATAAATATAAGGAATAGGGAGTCAGAAGATGAAGTATTGTTTTGGAGTGGACATTGGCGGGACAACAGTGAAAATGGGACTGTTTTCCACAACGGGAGACCTGTATGAAAAGTGGGAGATCAAGACCCGCACGGAGAACGAGGGCAGGCAGGTCCTCCCGGATATCGCGGCATCCATCCGCGGGAAGATGGAAGAAAAAGGTATTTCCACTGTGGAGACAGCGGGCGTGGGCGTAGGAGTCCCGGCTCCGGTCAGGGAGGGCGTTGTAAAGAACAGTGCCAACATCGGCTGGGGCTACAAGAATGTCAAGAAAGAGATGGAGGAGCTGCTGCCGGGCATCCGGGCGGAGATAGGGAACGACGCCAATGTGGCGGCCCTGGGTGAGATGTGGCTGGGGGCCGGAAAAGGCTGCAGCGACATGATCATGGTGACCCTGGGAACCGGCGTGGGCGGCGGCGTCATCTGCCACGGACAGATCATTGCGGGGGCCAATGGAGCAGGCGGAGAGATCGGACATATCTGCGTGAATTATAATGAGACAGAAAAGTGCGGCTGCGGCAAGACCGGGTGTCTGGAGCAGTACGCGTCCGCCACAGGCATAGCCCGGCTTGCGAAACTGCGTCTTGCCAAGCCCCATGAGAAAACCATTTTGGAGGGCAAGAACCTGAGCGCAAAATCTGTTTTTGACGCAGTAAAAAAAGGAGACAGGATAGCAACAGAGATCGCAGAAGAATTTGGCGCCTATCTGGGACATGCCCTTGCCAATATGGCGGTCATCACAGACCCGGAGAGGATCGTTATCGGCGGAGGAGTTTCCAATGCAGGCCCCGCCCTTCTGCCCTTTATAGAGAAACCTTTCCAGGAGAAGACCTTCTTTGCCAACAAGGACACGAAGATCGTGCTGGCTACGCTGGGGAACGACGCAGGCATTTGCGGAGCTGCCAGGATGATCCTCTGATCACGTTTTTATATATCAGATCTGCAATAAAAAATCAGGTATGAACGAAACATTCATACCTGATTTTTTCGATTCGCTTTTTGTTTTTAACCGGTAGCTTGACCGCCGCTCTCGCCGCCGGTACCCGGATCAGTGCTGCCGCCGCCGTCATCGCCGCCGGTACCCGGATCAGTGCTGCCGCCGTCACCGCCGGTACCCGGATCGGTGGTAGAACCGCCGTTACCGGTACCTGGATCGGTAGTGGTGCTGCCGTCACCAGGTGTCGTGGGATCAGTAGTAGTGCCGGTATCTGTGCTTCCATCTGTTCCGGAAGTGTCTGCCGGCTGTTCTGAAGAGGCGTGCCCTGTACAGGTCTCTGTGGGCGCGTTGTCCGTTGCAAAGTACTCTGTTCTCGAGGGGCAACCTGGTCTTGCCAGCATTCCTGACCCGGTGCAGATGGTCTTCTGCTCCACGGAGGTGGGCATCTCAAACTGCTTGGTCTCCAGACCCGCATGGATGCGGCTCATGATGGATTTCCAGATGCGGAAACGGAAAGTGGTGTCAATGTTGGTCATGGATTTCGGATCGTCATATCCGCCCCACACCGCACAGGTGTAGTAGGGGGTAAAGCCGCAGAACCAGATATCCTTGTCGTTGTCCGCCGTACCGGTCTTGCCGGCCACCGGCATATTGCCCAGGGCTGCGGCGCTTCCGCTTCCCTCCTCCACAACGCTCTCCATGGCGCTTGTGAGGAGAGCGGCCGTGCTGTCCTTGACAGCCTGGTGGGACTCTGTGGGGTTCTCGATCAGCACGTTGCCGTCGTGGTCCAGGATCTTTGTGTATAAGGTAGGTGTGTTGTACACGCCGCCGTTTGCGATGGAGGCGAACGCGGCGCACAGCTCATAGTTGTACACACCGTGGGTAAGACCGCCCAGAGCGATAGGCTCGTACATATCATTCTCCACAAGTGAGCTCATGGAAAAGTTGTTCTTTGCGTACTCATAGCCAAGCTGCGGTCCGATCTGCTGTATGGTCTGCACAGCCACAGAGTTCATGGACTGCGCGATGGCCTCCCTGACGGTCACATTGCCGTAGTATTTGTTGCCCACGTTCTTGAATTCCGTGCCGTCGGAATAATGCCAGGGCTTGTCGTCAAAGACAGAGGCCAGCGTGATCTGGTTCGTGTCCAGGGCGGGGGCGTAGGTGGCAAGGATCTTAAAGCAGGAGCCAGGCTGCCTGCGTGAGCCCTGGTAGGCTCTGTTCAGGCTCTGGCTGGTCTCCTTGGCACCCCGGCCGCCAACCATGGCCTTGATCTGCCCGGTGGCCTGGTCGATGATGGTGACAGAGGCCTGGGGCTGTGGGGTGATGGTGATCCGCTCATCGTAGGTGTCTCCCTCCCGGGCGATGGTGGCCTTCCACTCCTCCACCATGGCTCTGGCCTGCTCCTCGGATGAGAAGGTCAGAGCGGAATCCACGCCGTAGGTGCTGGCCCGGTAGTTCTGCACAGCCTCTGAGCCGTAGTTCTCGATGGTGCCGTCGGCCCGGGTTACGGTCAGCGCGTAGGACAGGCCGTACTCCTTCAGCCAGGGGAAATTGGCGTCATTGTTCATCTCCTCGTCGCAGATCTGCTGCATGGTAGTGTTCTGGGTAGAGATGATAGTCAGTCCGCCGCTGTAGAGGGCGTTGTATGCCTGGCTCTCCGTGTAGCCCAGACGGGACATGAGGTCATCGATGACCTGCTCGGAGAGGGCGTCTACAAAATAGGAATAGGGTGAATCCTCACCGATGGCCGCATTGACAGCCTGGATCCTTGTGTACACGTCGTCGGCCACGGCCTCATCGTAGGCCGCCTGGTCGATGTACCCCTGGTCCAGCATACGGTCCAGGACCTCGGTGCGCCTTCTGGCGTTGTCCTCGGGGTTTGTGATGGGGTTGTACAGGGACGGATTCTGGGTGATGCTGGCAAGGACCGCACACTCGGAGAGGGTCAGCTCCGACACATCTTTGTTGAAATAGCGCTTGGAGGCGGACTGCACGCCCAGGGTGTTCTGTCCAAGGTTGATGGTGTTCAGGTATGCCTCCATGATCTCATCCTTGGACATCTGCTTTTCAATGTCCAGCGCCAGGAACTGCTCCTGGATCTTTCTCTCCAGCCGGTCATAAAAGGTCTCCTCATTTACAAAGTCAGGAAAGACGTTGTTCTTTATGAGCTGCTGGGTCAGCGTGCTGGCGCCCTGTGAAAAGTCGCCGCCGGAGGTGATCCCCGTAATGGCGGCACGCAGGATACCCTGGGGGTCGATGCCGTTGTGCTCGTAAAAGCGCTCGTCCTCGATAGCTACAAACGCATGCTGCAGATCCACGGGGATCTGGTCGATAGACTTGTATTCGCGGTTGGAGCCGGCTTCCACGAACCGCTCCAGCTCCGTGGCGCCGTCGTCAGCGTAGACGATGGTAGTGTAGCCCTTGGGCCGCACATCATCCGGCGTGACATCCGGTGAATTGTCAAGGATCCTTTTGACAAAGATCAGACCGCCGATCATCCCGATGATACATATAGCAAGAACACACAGGATAAAACCCTTCAGCAGCCGGACAGTGACCCGCTTACCCTGCATGGTTGATTTCGACGTTATCTGCTTTTGTCTTTTAGAAGCCTTTTTCTTTCCATAATTCATGTATTCAGCCTCCTTCATACTTTAGACATTATAGCAAATATGCATATTGAAATAAAGAAAAAAATGAAAAGTTCATATTTAGGTAGGAAAAACTTAAGAAATCCGTTATAGTAGTAGGTGACAGCGAACAAGGAAGGTGGAGGAAGGCAAATTGGAGCACAGAATGGTATTCCGGGGCGGAGAAGGTGAGATCACTGAGAAAAAGTCCAGATTTATCGCCACGGTACGCCCGGTAAAGAGTGAGGAGGAGGCCGCGGAGTTTATCGAGGCAGTCAAAAAGAAGTACTGGGACGCCAGGCACAACTGCTACGCCTACGTCATAGGGGACAACCAGGACATACAGCGGTACAGCGATGACGGGGAGCCCGGCGGCACGGCGGGAAGGCCCATGCTGGACGTGCTCCTGGGAGAAGGCATCCACGACACGGCGGTGGTGGTGACCCGATATTTTGGAGGCATTCTCCTCGGCACAGGAGGTCTTGTGAGAGCCTACCAGGGGGCGGCCAAGGAAGGACTGTCCTCCTCGCTGGTCATAACCAGGATACAGGGGGTTAAACTGAAGATCACAACAGATTACACGGGATTGGGGAAAATACAGTACATACTGGGAGAAAGAGGGATACCGGTGCTGGACAGCTCCTACACAGAGAAGGTGGAGCTGACAGCCCTGGTGCCGGAGGACAGGAGAGGCTCCCTTGAGGAGGAGCTGACGGACGGCACAAATGGAAAAGCCCTGCTGGAGGAGGCAGGGAAGTGCTTCTACGGCGATATAGAGGGGAAAATACAGGTCCTGGAATGAGAGCATTCCAGGACCTGTCTGCAGGAAACGGTATGATTGCCTGTATATTCACCTGATATTTACTGGAATTCCGGCTCGATCAGGCCGAAGGTTCCGTTCTTTCTTTTGTATACCACATTTACCTCGTCGGTCTCCGCATTGCAGAACACGAAGAAATCGTGCCCCAGAAGCTCCATCTGGATGCAGGCGTCCTCCGGGTACATGGGCTTGATGCCGAAGCGTTTTGTGCGGACGATCTGGATTTCCTCGTCGCTCTCGGGAGCGTCTTCCTCATCGAAGAATTCCTGCTTGAAGTTTCCTCCGTCCTGATGCCTTGCGATGAGCTTGGTTTTATATTTGCGGAGCTGTCTCTCAATGACTTCCTCCACAAGATCAATAGATACATACATGTCGCTGCTGACCTGCTCGGAGCGGATAATGTTTCCCTTTACGGGGATGGTCACCTCAATCTTCTGGCGTTCCTTTTCCACACTCAGTGTGACGATGATCTCGGTGTCCGGAGTAAAGTACCTCTCCAGCTTGCCGAGCTTGCGTGTGACTGTGTCTTTTAAGCCGGGCGTGATCTCGATGTTTTTTCCACTAATGATAAATTTCATGCTGTCCAACTCCTTTACGATATGATTTCAGGAGAAATAATGTCTGACAAAAATGTGGGACAATTCATTTCTATCTGATATATCGAGTATAGCATGTTTTTCTGTCAATGTATAGCATGTATTACTTCAATTCTTGAAATTTTTCCGTCACGCATTTTGGCTACCCGGAGCCCCGTATCCTCAAAATAGACGCAGGCACCCTCCTTGGGCTCTATGTCCTCGGCGGCGCACCTGGCGCGGAGGACCTCCTCCAGGGTCTCGGCGTCCGTATCGTGTGGGATCTGGCACCCCATGAGCTTGTTTACCACCCGCACCCGGGACGACCCCCGGAACAGATTTTTGTCCGCCAGATCGAAGCCGAAGAAGAGGTACTTCCTTGTGGCGAACAGGACGGCGATGGCGCACACGCCGATCAGGCTGGAAAAGGCGGAAGAGTGGTCCATGATGATCTGCCTTGCGATGGCAAAGAGGAGCACTTCAAATACGGTGTCCGGCGTGTGGTAGTACATCATCCGTATCAGCTCCACGCCGATGATGAGCTCGAAGCAGGCCTCGAGCAGATCCTCGTAGTTCGGATATTTGTCCAGGTCCGGTATATACATCAGTGAGCTGGCCAGACGCAGGCACAGCAGGATGATGCCGACTGCGAGCATGATGGAAATGAAAAATTCCATGAACATGGCCAGGCGGGAGAGGAAGGCGGCAAAATACTTTTTCATAGGCTTCTCCTTTGGGTATTATTTTTTCGGACAGGGCGGGACCACCCGGCTGAACAGAGCAGGGTAGATGACCATGATCCATAATACCAGTATAAAGTATTTTATGATTTTTGCAATCACACATTTGCCGGCGATGAGGGGAATGCAGCTGTTCAGGAGAAAAATCCCGCAGATGCCCGCCGCAAATTTGAGGGCCTGCATCCAGAGGCGGGGAGCCGTGACCTGAAAACGGAGCCTTGTGGTCTCCAGGTACCATCCCACCGCAAATCCCAGGCCGGCCCCGGCGGCCTTAAAGCAGTCCACGGCGTATGCCTGGGAAAGGAGGCCGCACCTGACCAGGAGAAGGGCACAGACGATGACCCCCAGGCAGGCCAGCAGGAGAAGGGCAAAGAGGAGCCGCAGGGCTATGCGGCCGGATGTGAGACGGAGCAGGAGCCGGTCTGTCAGCCAGATAAAGAGGGCGGAGACGGCCAGGGAGGCCAGCACGTCCCAGGGGGTGTGACAGCCCAGGTACATGCGGGAAAGCCCCACCAGCAGGACCATGGCAAAGAAAAGGGATCGCAGGCCTTTTCGGGAGGAGCGCAGGCCCAGGGTTCCATAGAGACAGGCGGCGCTCTGGGTGTGGCCGCTGGGGAAGGAGTAGCCCGTGGCAGCCGGCACCGCGCTCCCCACAGGGGAAAAGGCAGGGTCCAGCACCCAGGGGCGGGGGATGCGAAAGGTGACCTTCAGCGTCTGCACGGCAAGCCCTGCCAGGAAGTAGGCAAAGCTGATCTTAAGGGCCAGCTCCTTGCTGATGCACCAGTAGAGGAGACAGAGCACCAGTATGACGGCTGTCTCCTCCCCCAGGCATGTGATAAGCTGCATGATCCGGTCTGCGGCAGGGGTGCGCAGCGACTCCAGAAACCATAAAAAATCCATAAATGCTCCTTGTGGTCAGAATGATTATTTATTATTGCTCCTCTTGCGGAGTTTGGGGTCCAGGATCTTCTTGCGGATGCGCAGCGACTCGGGAGTCACCTCGAGAAGCTCATCCGTGTCGATGAAATCCAGAGCCTGCTCCAGGCTGAGTATCCGCGGCGGTGTCAGGCGCAGGGCCTCATCGGCGCTGGAGGAGCGGGTGTTGGTGAGATGCTTTGTCTTGCAGACATTGACCTCGATGTCGTCTGTCTTGCCGTTTTCGCCGATGACCATCCCGGCGTACACCTTCTCACCCGGCCCGATAAAGAGGGTGCCTCTCTCCTGGGCGCTGTACAGGCCGTAGGTGACGGATTCTCCGGTCTCGTAGGCAATGAGAGAGCCCTGCTTCCTGTACTGGATGTCCCCTTTGTAGGGAGCGTATCCGTCAAAGGCCGTGTTCATGATCCCGTTTCCCTTTGTGTCAGTGAGGAAATCTCCCCGGTATCCGATGAGTCCCCTGGAGGGGATGGAGAACTCCATCCTGGTGTAATTGCCGCCGATGGGGCCCATGCTGCGCAGTTCTCCCTTTCTCTGCCCCAGCTTTTCGATGACCACGCCCGTGAACTCGTCCGGCACGTCAATGTAGGCCAGCTCCATGGGCTCCAGAAGCTTTCCGTTCTCGTCCTTCTTGTAGAGGACCTCCGCCTTGCTGACAGCAAACTCGTAGCCCTCCCGCCGCATGTTCTCGATGAGGACCGACAGATGGAGCTCGCCTCTTCCGGAAACCTTGAGGGTATCCATATCCTCGGTCTCCTCCACCCGGAGGCTGACATCCGTGTTCAGTTCCCGGAACAGGCGGTCGCGGATGTGGCGGGAGGTCACGTATTTTCCCTCCCTGCCTGCAAAGGGGCTGTCATTGACCTTGAACTGCATGGCAATGGTGGGCTCGGAGATCTTCTGGAAGGGGATGGCCCGGGGGTTTTCCGGTGAACAGATAGTATCCCCGATGGACAGGTCCGAGATGCCGGATATGGCCACAATGGAGCCGATGGAGGCTTCTTTTACCTCCACCCGGCTGAGACCGTCAAACTCATAGAGCCTGCTGATGCGCACCTTCTCCCGGCGCTCCGGGTCGTGATGGTTGACCACCACCACGTCCTGGTTCGTGCGGATGGTGCCGTTGTCCACCTTGCCGATACCGATACGGCCCACATACTCGTTGTAATCGATGGTGCTGATGAGTACCTGGGTCTCGGCCTCAGGATCACCCTCCGGGGCGGGGATGTAGTCCAGGATGGTCTCGAAAAGAGGTATCATGTTCTCCGGCTTGTCCTCCATGTCCAGCATGGCGTAGCCGTCTCTTGCAGAGGCGTAGACGAAGGGGCAGTCCAGCTGTTCCTCGGAGGCGTCCAGGTCGATGAAAAGCTCCAGCACCTCGTCGATGACCTCTGCGGGCCGGGCCTCCGGCCGGTCGATCTTGTTGATGCAGACGATGACCGGCAGGTCCAGTTCCAGTGCCTTGCGCAGGACGAATTTTGTCTGGGGCATGGCCCCCTCAAAGGCATCTACCACAAGGATGACTCCGTTTACCATTTTCAGGACACGCTCCACCTCGCCTCCGAAGTCCGCGTGTCCCGGTGTGTCCACGATATTGATCTTCGTCCCCTTGTAGAAGACGGCTGTATTTTTTGAGAGAATGGTAATTCCACGTTCTCGCTCGATATCGTTGGAGTCCATGACCCTCTCGGCCACCTCCTGGTTCTCGCGGAACACGCCGCTCTGCTTTAAAAGTTCATCTACAAGTGTTGTCTTGCCATGGTCAACATGGGCGATGATCGCAATATTACGCACATCTTCGCGTTTTGTCTTCATATGAAATCTTCCTTTTCTCTTCTTATTTAAAACTTTTTTTCTGTAACTTTAATAGTGTACCATATTTCGAAAAAAAAACAAGGAATATAGTTCTAATATGTGCAATTCCCGCATAGATTAGGTATTGACTCTAAAGGCATCAAAATACGATCAAGAGGAAGGGAGATTTAAGACCATGTCAGATAAGATCATTGAAAACAACCAGGTAACCATTATGGGACAGATCGCATCCGGCTTCACGTTCAGCCACACCGTGTTCGGGGAAGGCTTCTATATGGTGGATGTGCTGGTGAGGCGCCTGAGCAGCTCCAAGGACAGGATACCGCTCATGATATCGGAGCGCCTGTTGGACGTGACCCGGGATTACACGGGAGAGTTTATCATGGCCAGCGGCCAGTTCCGGTCCTACAACCGGCATGATGAGCAGAAGAACCGGCTGATCCTGTCTGTCTTTGTGCGGGAGCTGTCCTTTATCGACGAGGAGCCTGACGGGGCCAAGACCAACACCATCCTGCTGGACGGCTATATCTGTAAGCTGCCTGTCTACAGGAAGACGCCCCTGGGTAGGGAGATCGCGGACCTTCTGCTGGCTGTGAACCGTCCCTACGGAAAGTCTGATTACATCCCCTGCATCTGCTGGGGTAGGAACGCCAGGTTCGCGGCCTCTTTTGAGGTGGGGGAACATGTGCAGGTGCTGGGGCGGATCCAGAGCAGAGAGTATGTGAAGCGCCTGTCGGAGACCGAGTCGGAGAAGAGGACGGCCTACGAGGTGTCTGTGAGCAAGCTGGAATGCATGGATGTCTGAGGAACGGGATGGCGGACAGGACAGGGTTCCATTGACATTGGAAATGAATAATGATACACTTTTTAAAGATAAATTTTTTGAAGGGCAGGAGGAAGACTATGGCTATTTTTACAGGTGCAGGAGTAGCGCTGGTTACTCCGTTTCATGAGGACGGAAGCGTGAATTTCGATAAACTGGATGAGCTGATCGATTACCATTGCGAGAATGGAACGGACAGCCTGATCATCTGCGGGACGACGGGGGAGTCATCCACTTTATCGGAAGAGGAGCATATGCAGTGTATCAAATTCGCGGTGGAGCGGGCGAAGCACCGCCTCCCTGTGATCGCGGGCACGGGCTCTAATGCTACATATACAACCATCGATATGTCAAAGGAGGCCGTGGAGGATGGCGTGGACGGACTGCTCATCGTCACCCCCTACTACAACAAGGCTACCCAGAGCGGACTGACCGCCCACTACAAGGCCGTGGCCGCTGAGGCCAAGGCGCCCATCATCATGTACAGCGTGGCCAGCCGGACCGGACTGAACATTGCCCCGGAGACAGTGGCCACTCTGGTAAAGGAGGTGCCCAATATCGTGGGCGTGAAGGAAGCCTCCGGCAATATCAGCCAGGTGGCAAGGATCATGAGCCTGACAGATGGGAATATCGACCTCTATTCCGGCAATGACGACCAGATCGTACCCCTGCTGTCCCTGGGCGGAAAAGGCGTGATCTCAGTCCTGTCAAATGTGGCTCCGAAGGAGACGCATGATATCTGTGCAAAGTATTTTGCGGGGGATGTGCAGGGCGCCTGTGAGCTCCAGCTGAAGGCGATCCCGCTCATCGAGCAGCTCTTCTGTGAAGTGAACCCCATCCCGGTAAAGAAGGCTGTCAACCTGATGGGCATGGAGTGCGGAGGACTGCGCATGCCGCTGACAGAGCTGTCGCCGGAGCACGAAAAGAGTCTGGCACAGGCTATGAGAGATTTCGGTATCAAACTTGCATAAAAGGCAGACAGAGGCAGAAGGGCTGTCTCCTGCGAAAAAGAGCAGGGGGCCTTTCTGCTTTTTGCATAATATCTGCATATATATGCGTAAATAATGACATATATACAACATGGAGGAAAAACTTATGGTAAAAGTGATCATGCATGGATGCAATGGAAAAATGGGACAGGTCATCACAAGGCTGGCCGAATCTGACCCGGAGCTGGCGATCGTGGCCGGCGTGGATGCGAGGGCCCAGGCCCTGAATGATTATCCGGTCTTCGGAGATATCAGTGAGTGTGATGTGGAGGCGGATGTGGTCATCGACTTCTCAAATGCCGCGGCTGTGGACCATCTGCTTGACTGGTGCCAGGAAAAGCAGATGCCGGTCGTCCTGTGTACCACAGGCCTTTCCGGGGAACAGCTCCAGAGAGTGGAGGAGGCGGCAGGGAGAACAGCGGTCCTGAAGTCCGCCAATATGTCCCTGGGCGTGAACCTCCTCATGAAGCTGCTGCAGGATGCGGCGAAGGTGCTGGCCCCGGAGGGGTTTGACATGGAGATCGTAGAGCGGCACCACAACCAGAAGGTGGACGCCCCCAGCGGCACCGCCATTGCCCTTGCGGACGCCCTGAACGGAGCTCTGGAGGGGGACTACGAGTACGTCTATGACAGGAGCGGGCAGAGAAAGAAGAGAGACAGCCATGAGATCGGCATCTCGGCCGTCCGGGGAGGCACTATCGTGGGCGAGCACGAGGTGATCTTCGCCGGGGAGGACGAGGTCATCGAGTTCAAACACACAGCCTACTCCAAGGCCCTCTTTGCCAAGGGGGCTGTTGCCGCCGCCAAGTTCCTGGCAGGCAAAGGACCGGGACGCTACGACATGTCTGATGTGATACAGCTGTAACAGGGGGATTCCCCTCTCTTACGGAGGAAATAGAATATGGAAGAACTGAAGCTGAAATATCTGGAGAGACTCTCAGACCTTTACCCCTCCATCGCCAAGGCGTCCACGGAGATCATCAACCTGCAGGCCATCCTGAACCTGCCCAAGGCCACGGAGCATTTCCTGACAGATATCCACGGGGAGTACGAGGCATTTGCCCACGTCCTCAAAAACGGCTCCGGCTCCATCCGGAGGAAGATAGGCGATGTGTTCGGCAACACCCTGAGTGCCCGGGACAAGCAGTCCCTGGCCACCCTCATCTACTACCCCAGGGAGAAGATGGACCGCATAAGGAGAGCGGAGCCCAACATGGAGGACTGGTACAGGATCACTCTCTACCGCCTCATCGAGGTGTGCAAGTGTACCATGAGCAAATACACCCGGTCCAAGGTGAGAAAGGCGCTGCCGGAGGACTTTGCCTACGTGATAGAGGAGCTGATCACGGAGAAGCCGGACCTGCGGGACAAGGAATTCTACTACAACGCCATCATAAACAGTATCATCGAGACGGAGAGAGCAGAGGAATTCATCGTGGCTTTGAGCGGTGTCATACAGCGGCTGACGGTGGATCATCTGCATATCGTGGGGGATATCTACGACAGGGGACCCGGCCCTCACATTATCATGGACCGGCTGATGGAGCATCACTCGGTGGACATCCAGTGGGGCAACCATGACGTGCTCTGGATGGGAGCCGCGGCGGGACAGAGAGGCTGTATCGCCAATGTGATCCGGATCTGCGCCAGGTACGGCAACCTGGATATACTGGAGGACGGCTACGGCATCAATCTGCTCCCCCTGGCCTCCTTTGCCATGGACACCTACGGGGACGACCCCTGCTCCTGCTTTGCCCTGAAGGGAAGAGGCGGCGCCACAGCCCGGGAGCAGGAGATGGAGATGAAGATGCACAAGGCCATCTCCATCATCCAGTTCAAGGCGGAGGGGCAGATCATCCGGAAGAACCCCGGATTTAAGCTGGAGAAGAGAAACCTCCTGCACCATATTGACTTCAAGGCCGGGACCATCGAGATAGACGGCCATACCTATGAGCTCCTGGACCGCAATTTTCCCACAGTGGACCCCGCGCGTCCCTACGCCTTCTCGCCGGAGGAGGCGGACATCATGGACCGCCTGGAGAAGGCCTTCCTGCACTGTGAGAAGCTGCAGGCCCACATGCGCTTTCTGCTGAGCAAGGGCGGGCTGTACAAGGTCTACAATCAGAACCTGCTCTATCACGGGTGCGTGCCCCTGAACCAGGACGGCACTCTGAAGCCGGTGCGTGTCTGCGGCCGGACATATAAAGGGAAGGCGCTCTACGAGGTGCTGGAGAGCTACGTGAGAAAGGGCTTTTTTGCCCTGGACAAAAAGGAGCGGGAGCGGGGGAAGGATATGATGTGGTATATTTGGCTCCACGAGAACTCCCCTCTCTTCGGCAAGGATAAGATGGCCACCTTTGAGCGGTATTTCCTGGCTGAGAAGGAGACCCACAGGGAGAAGAAAAATCCCTACTACGAGCTTCTGGAGGACGAGGCGGTAGTGGACCGGATCCTCCGGGAGTTCGGACTGCCGTCGGAGGGGTCCCACATCATCAACGGCCATGTGCCGGTCAAGTCCAAGGCCGGTGAGAGCCCCATCAAATGCGGGGGAAAGGTGCTTGTCATCGACGGCGGATTTTCCAGAGCCTACCAGAAGGAGACGGGAATTGCCGGCTACACCCTCATCTACAATTCCTACGGCCTGATCCTGGCGGCCCACGAGCCCTTTGAATCCACGGAGGCAGCCATAGAGAAGGAGAGCGACATCCACTCTGACAGCATTGTGGTGAAGAGGACGCTGGCCAGGAAGACGGTGGGCGACACGGATATCGGGCGCGGGCTCAAGGCGCAGATACGGGACCTGAACGAGCTCCTTGCTGCCTACAGGAGCGGCCTGATCCCGGAAAAGCTCTGAAAAAAGGAAAAAATTCCCCTGCCGGGACGCGCATAAAACAGCTTTAACTGCGGATAGTATCTAGAGAAAACAATGAAAGGGAGAGATTGCTATGAAACAGTTAAAAAGAGGCCTTCTTCTATTTTTATGCATGATGTCCTTCGCCTCTCTGACAGCCTGCGGGAGCGGCAGCAATGACAACGGAGCGGTGAAGCAGGAGGATGAGAACATGAACGATGCCACGGACGGGACAAGAGAGGAAGGAGTCCTGGACGAGGCGGGAGATGAGGTCCGGGATGAGGCGGATGATATGGCTGACGAAGTCCGGGACGGAATGGAAGATATCAAGAATTAATGAAAAAAAGTGAAAGAAGCCACAGGCGGATTTCCTTTCCGCCTGTGGTATTATCATTTGGCAGATGAATGGAACGCAGTATAGCAGGAGGAAGACCATGAAATTCAGACCGTGCATCGATATACATAATGGGAAAGTGAAGCAGATCGTAGGAGGGAGCCTGCAGGATGAGAGGGACCGGGCGCAGGAAAATTTTGTCTCCGAGCGCTCCGCGGCCTTCTATGCGGACCTGTTCCGCAGGGACAATCTCAAGGGGGGACATGTGATCCTGCTCAATCCGCCCTCCTCCCCTTATTTCGAGGCGGACAGGCGGCAGGCGGCGGATGCTCTTAAGGCCTGGCCGGGAGGACTCCAGGTCGGAGGCGGGGTCACTGCGGAGAACGCCCCTTCTTATATAGAAGCGGGAGCCAGCCATGTCATCGTCACATCCTATGTGTTCAAGGACGGTGAGGTCCAGTGGAAAAATCTGGAAAAGCTTGCTTCCGCAGTGGGAGCCGGGCATGTTGTCCTGGATGTGAGCTGCAGGAAGAAGGACGGAAAGTACTATATCGTGACAGACAGGTGGCAGAGATTTACAAAGGTGCAGCTGGGGGAGGAAATCCTGTACTGGATGAGAGAGTACTGCGATGGATTCCTCGTCCACGGCGTGGACGTGGAGGGAAAAGCATCAGGTGTGGAGGATGCTCTGGTGGAGATGCTGGCATCTGTCCAGAATATCCCGATTACATATGCTGGCGGCATCAACAGCCTGGAGGAGCTGGAGCGTTTCCGGCAGCTGAGCGGAGGAAGACTGGATTTTACCATCGGCAGCGGCCTGGATCTCTACGGCGGGACCATCCCTTACGAGGAAGTGAAAAATTACAGCGGGGCAGACAAAGCCAGGTAAAGGCGAAAATATGACAGGTCTGTGAACATTATGAACACTTTATAAACATGTTGAATTGACCGGATGATAGTGTTAGAATGTGGAATAGAGTAATTTTTTGGATAAGGAGTAATACAATACCATGGGTTTAATAGAAAAAATATTCGGTACACACAGCCAGAACGAGCTGAAGCGCATCTATCCCATTGTTGACCATATTGAGGCCCTGGAGCCGGAGATGAAGCAGCTCTCAGACAGTGAACTGAAGGACAAGACGCGGGAATTTAAGGAGCGTCTTTCAAAAGGAGAGACTCTGGATGATATACTTCCGGAGGCTTTTGCTGTTGTGAGAGAGGCCGCAGCCCGGGTGCTGGGCATGCGCCACTACAGGGTGCAGCTCATCGGCGGTATCATCCTGCACCAGGGACGTATCGCGGAGATGAAGACAGGTGAAGGAAAAACCCTCGTCTCCACCCTGCCCGCCTACCTGAACGGACTGACGGGAGAGGGCGTCCACATCGTGACGGTCAACGACTATCTGGCAAAGCGTGACGCGGAGTGGATGGGACAGGTGCACGAGTTCCTGGGACTGACTGTGGGAGTTGTCCTCAATGGCATGGACAACGACGAGAGGCGGGCCGCCTACGGCTGCGACATCACCTATGTAACAAACAACGAGCTGGGCTTTGACTACCTCCGCGACAACATGGTGATCTACAAGGAGCAGCTGGTGCAGAGAGGGCTGAAGTTTGCCATCATCGACGAGGTGGACTCCGTGCTCATCGACGAGGCCAGGACGCCTCTTATCATCTCCGGACAGAGCGGAAAGTCCACAAAGCTCTACGAGGCCTGCGATATCCTGGCCCGGCAGCTGGAAAAGGGAGAGGCCAGCGGAGAGTTCTCCAAGATCAACGCTCTCATGGGAGAGGAGATAGAGGAGACCGGAGACTTCATTGTTAATGAGAAGGAAAAGAACGTCAATCTGACGGAAGATGGCGTCAAAAAGGTGGAGAAATTCTTCCACATCGAGAACCTGGCAGACCCGGAGAACCTGGAGATCCAGCACAACATCATCCTGGCCCTGCGGGCCCACAACCTCATGTTCCGCGACCAGGACTATGTGGTGAAGGATGATGAGGTGCTCATCGTGGACGAGTTCACAGGCCGTATCATGCCCGGACGGCGCTACTCTGATGGCCTCCACCAGGCCATCGAGGCCAAGGAGCATGTGAAGGTGAAGCGGGAGAGCAAGACACTTGCCACCATCACCTTCCAGAACCTGTTCAACAAATACGCAAAGAAGAGCGGTATGACCGGTACTGCCCTGACCGAGGAGAAAGAGTTCCGCGAGATATACGGCATGGACGTAGTGGAGATACCTACCAACATGCCGGTGATCCGCGTGGATATGGAGGATGCCGTCTACAAGACCCAGAAGGAGAAATTCCGGGCTGTCTGCGACGAGGTGGAGAGAGCCCACGCAAAGGGGCAGCCTGTCCTTGTGGGAACCATTACCATCGAAGTGTCCGAGCATCTGAGCAGCATGCTGAAGAAGAGAGGCATCAAGCACAATGTGCTGAATGCCAAGTTCCATGAGATGGAGGCGGAGATCGTGGCCCAGGCAGGACAGCACGGTGCGGTCACCATCGCTACCAACATGGCGGGCCGTGGTACGGATATCAAGCTGGACGACGAGGCCAGGGCAGCCGGCGGGCTGAAGATCATCGGCACAGAGCGGCATGAGTCCCGCCGTATCGACAATCAGCTCAGGGGACGTTCCGGACGTCAGGGAGACCCGGGCGAGTCCAGATTCTACATTTCTCTGGAAGATGATCTGATGCGGCTGTTCGGCTCCGAGCGTCTGATGAACGTGTTCAACGCCCTGGGTGTGGAGGACGGAGAGCAGATCGAGCACAAGATGCTCTCCAGCGCCATTGAGAAGGCCCAGGAGAAGATCGAGAGCAACAACTTCGGTATCCGCAAAAACCTGCTGGAATATGACCAGGTCATGAACGAGCAGAGAGAGATCATCTATGAGGAGAGGCGCAAGGTCCTGGACGGGGAGAGTATGCGTGATTCCATCTACCATATGATCAGCGAGTATGTGGAAAATATGGTGGATACGGAGATTTCTGCTGACCAGGAACCGGAGGACTGGGATCTGACCGAGCTGAACGTAACGCTGAAGAACACCATCCCCATGATCGAGGCTGTGACCCTGGAAGATGTGAAGAAGATGGACCAGAAGAAGCTGAAGCATTTCCTGAAGGAGAAGGCTGTCAAGGCCTACGAGATGAAGGAGACAGAGTTCCCGGAGCCGGAGCACTTAAGAGAAGTGGAGCGGGTTGTCCTCCTGAAGGTGATCGACGCCAAGTGGATGGACCACATCGACGATATGGACCAGCTCCGTCAGGGAATCGGGCTGCAGGCCTATGGCCAGCGTGACCCGAAGGTGGAGTACAAGATGCTTGGCTACGAGATGTTCGACGAGATGACGAAGGCCATCACTGCGGACACCATCCGCACGCTGTTCCACATCAAGATCGAGCAGAAGGTGGAGAGAGAGCAGGTGGCCAAGGTGACCGGGACCAACAAGGACGACACGTCCGCAAGAGCTCCCAAGAAGAGGGCGGAGAAGAAGATATATCCCAACGATCCCTGCCCCTGCGGAAGCGGAAAGAAATATAAGCAGTGCTGCGGGCGCAAACAGAGCGCGTAGGGCAGCCGGATGAATTATAGAAATGAAAGAGGTGAAGGATAAGTGGTCGTACTGGATCAGTATAAAAGCGAACTGAGTGCATACGAGGAGCCTCTTGCCGGAATGAGGGATTCACTTTGACGTCCCCGGCAAGGAGAAACGGGTAGAGGAGCTGGAACGGAAGATCGAGGAGCCCGGATTCTGGGATGACACAGAGAAGTCCCAGCATGTGATGAAGGAGCTCAAGGACCTGAAGGACCTGCTGGACACTGTGGACGGGCTGCAGAGAGCCTACGAGGACATAGAGGTGCTCATCGAGATGGCGGAGGAGGAGAGCGACGAGTCAGTCCTCCCGGAGATCGCCTCGGAGCTGCAGCAGTTTACGGAAAGATTTGAGGAGCTGCGCATACAGACGCTGCTGTCGGGAGAGTATGACGGGTGTAACGCCATTGTCACCCTCCACGCGGGGGAGGGGGGCACGGAGTCCTGCGACTGGACCGGCATGCTCTACCGGATGTACACCCGGTGGGCGGAGAAGAAGGGATTCAGCCTCCAGGTGCTGGACTATCTGGACGGAGACATTGCGGGCATCAAGAACGTTACCTTTGAGGTGAACGGCATGAATGCCTACGGATATCTGAAGTCAGAGAAGGGAGTCCACCGCCTTGTGCGCATTTCCCCCTTTAATGCGGCGGGAAAGAGGCAGACCTCTTTTGCCTCCTGCGATGTCATACCTGACATGGAGGACAATGTGGGGGATATTGAGATCCCGGACGATGAGCTGAAGATCGATACCTACCGCGCCAGCGGCGCAGGGGGCCAGCATGTCAACAAGACATCGTCGGCTATCCGCATCACCCATCTGCCCACGGGGATCGTGGTGCAGTGCCAGAATGAGAGGTCCCAGCACCACAATAAGGAGAAGGCGATGCAGATGCTGAAGGCCAAGCTCAAGCTCCTCAAGGAGCAGGAGCAGGCGGAGAAGGTGTCTGATATCCGGGGCGAGGTGAAGGAAATAGGATTTGGGAATCAGATCCGGTCCTATGTCATGCAGCCCTACACACTGGTGAAGGACCGTCGGACAGGGGAGGAGAGCGCCAATGTCTCGGCCGTCCTGGACGGGGATCTGGATCCGTTTATGAACGCGTACTTAAAGGCACAGCAGTAAAAGGGAGGAATTATGGTAAAGATAGCAGTACTTGGTTATGGAACAGTGGGATCCGGCGTAGTGGAAGTGCTCCGGACCAATCAGAAAGTCATCGATGAGCGGCTGGGCGAGGAGCTCCGCGTCAAATATGTGCTGGATCTGCGGGATTTCCCGGATGACCCTGTGCAGGAGCTTATCACCCACGACTTTGAGGATATCGTGAATGACGAAGAAGTGAGGATCGTGGTGGAGGTCATGGGCGGCATTGAGCCTGCCTGTACCTTTGTAAAGCGCTCCCTTGAGGCGGGAAAGAGCGTGGCCACTTCCAACAAGGCCCTTGTGGCAAAGCACGGCGCGGAGCTTTTGAGGATCGCGAAGGAGAAGAATGTGAACTTCCTCTTTGAGGCCAGCGTGGGCGGCGGGATACCCATCCTGCGCCCCCTTCACTCCTCCCTCACCGGGGATGTGATCGAGGAGATCACAGGTATCCTCAACGGGACGACCAACTATATGATGACAAAGATGTTCTACGAGGGTGCTGACTATGACGAGGTGCTCAGGGAGGCTCAGGCCAACGGGTTCGCCGAGCGCAATCCGGAGGCGGACGTGGAGGGCTATGACGCCTGCCGCAAGATCGCCATCCTCTCCTCCATCATCTCCGGAAAGCAGGTGGATTTTGAGGACATCTACTGTGAGGGCATCACAAGGATCACGGCGGAGGATATGAAGTACGCCAAAGCCATGGGCATGACCATCAAGCTCCTGGCCACATGCAAGAGAGACGGAGAGAAGCTGAACGCCATGGTGGCGCCCTGCCTCCTGCGGGCGGAGCATCCTCTCTTTGCCATCAACGGCGTCTTCAACTCCATCTTTGTCCACGGCAATATGCTGGGCGACGCCATGTTCTACGGAAGCGGCGCCGGCAAGCTCCCCACAGCCAGCGCTGTGGTGGGCGATATCGTGGAGGAGGCCCGCAATCTGGAGCGGAACCTGGGCGTGATGTGGAGCAGCGAGAAGCTGGCTCTCGAGGACCGCAGGGATGTGGAGCGCCGGTTCTTTGTCCGTATGAAAGGCAGCCGGGAAGAGCTGCAGGATAGAGTGGCATCAGTCTTTGGCATGGTGCAGTTTGTCCGGGCAGAGGGTGTGCCCGGCGAGTTCGGCTTTGTGACAGAGAGGATGCCGGAGGGCAGCTACGAGGAGAAGGCAGGTCAGTTTGACGGGCAGATACTTGGCATGATCCGCGTGGAAGAGTAGTTTCCCTGTATCAGAAAGGAAGACGCGATGAAATATATAGTTGTTCTAGGAGATGGAATGGCGGGATGGCCGCTGGAGGAACTGGGAGGAAAGACAACTCTGGAGGCGGCCTCCACCCCTGTGATGGACCGGCTCGCCGCAGATGCGGAAATAGGGACGGCCTCCATGGTGCCGGAGGACATGGCGCCGGGGAGTGACACGGCCAACCTGTCCGTCATGGGATACGACCCGAAGATATACTACACGGGCCGTTCTCCGCTGGAGGCCCTGAGCATAGGCGTGGATATGGCGGACGATGACGTGTCCTTCCGCTGCAATCTGGTGACTCTGTCCGGTGAGGAGGCTTCCTACGGGGACAGACATATGGTGGATCACAGCTCCAGTGAGATATCTACAGAGGATGCGGGTGTTCTCCTGGAGGCTCTGAGTCAGGGGCTGGGCAGAGAGGGCTACACCTTTTACAGGGGGACCAGCTACCGCCATCTCCTCGTGTGGAGCAAGGGACAGGTGATGGAGCTGACGCCGCCCCACGATATATTGACAAAGCGGATAGGTGACTATCTGCCCCAGGATCCGGTGCTGCGTGAGATGATGGAGAAGAGCTATGAGATATTGTCCTCCCATCCCCTCAATGTGGAGAGGGAGAAGAGAGGACTGCATCCGGCGAATTCCGCCTGGTTCTGGGGTGCAGGGACCCGCCCTGCCCTCACCTCCTTTGAGGGGAAGACAGGGAAGAGGGGAGTCATGATCTCGGCGGTGGACCTTCTGAAGGGGCTGGCTGTAGGTGCGCAGATGGACCGTATCCTCGTGGAGGGAGCCAACGGAGGGCTTGACACCAACTATGAGGGGAAGGCGGACGCGGCGGTGAAGGCCCTGCTGGAGGACGGCTATGACTTTGCCTACGTCCATGTGGAAGCGCCGGATGAGATGGGACATCAGGGCAGCGTCCGGGATAAGATAAAAGCTATCGAGTATCTGGATGCCCGGGTCATCGGGCGGATCACAGGCAGGCTGGATGCGGCCGGTGAGGATTACCGGATCATGGTGCTGCCGGACCATCCCACACCCATCCGGGTGAGGACCCACACAAAGGACCCGGTCCCCTATATGATATATGACAGCCGCCGCCTCCTGGGGAACAGCGGCCATACATACGGGGAGAGCGCTGCCAGGCGCAGCGGCCTTGTCTGGCCGAAGGGCTTCCGGCTGATAGACCATCTGCTGGAGCTGGATGAAAGATAAAGGAAAGAGAGAAGAGAAGATGCTGATTGTAAAGAAATTCGGCGGGACTTCCGTCGCTGATAAAGACAGGATCTACAATGTGGCCCAGCGCTGCATTGAGGATTACAGGGAGGGACACGACGTGGTGGTCGTGCTGTCCGCCATGGGAGACACCACGGATGACCTGATCTCCCTTGCGAAAACCATCAATCCTGAGCCGAAAAAGAGGGAGCTGGATATGCTCATGACGACAGGGGAGCAGGTGTCAGTGGCGCTGATGGCCATGGCCATGGACGCCATGCACGTGCCGGCAGTCTCCCTGAACGCGTTCCAGGTGAAGATGAACTCCACATCCCGCTACGGGAATGCCCGTTTCAAATCCATTGACACAAAGCGGATCCGCCATGAGCTGGACTCCCGCAAGATCGTCATCGTGACCGGGTTCCAGGGAGTGAACAAGTACGAGGACATCACCACTCTGGGGAGAGGGGGATCCGACACCACGGCAGTGGCGCTGGCAGCTGTCCTCCACGCAGACAAGTGTGAGATATACACAGATGTGGACGGGGTTTACACTGCGGACCCGAGAGTCGTGAAGACAGCCAGAAAGCTGGAGGCCATCACCTACGATGAGATGCTGGAGCTGGCAACACTCGGAGCCAAGGTGCTGCACAACCGGTCCGTGGAGATGGCGAAAAAATACGGGGTGGAGCTGGTAGTGAGGTCCAGCCTGAACCGCAGTGAAGGAACGATTATCAAGGAGAAAGTAAAGATGGAAAAAATGTTAATCACAGGCGTTGCAGCCGACAAAAATACAGCCAGGATCTCTGTCATAGGCGTGGAGGATAAGCCGGGCATCGCATTCAGGATCTTTAATACACTTGCCGCAAACAATATCAATGTGGATATCATCCTCCAGTCTGTCGGAAGAGAGGGGACAAAAGATATCTCCTTCACAGTCGCTGAGGACGAGCTGAAGCGCGCACTGGAAGTCCTGGAGGAGCACAAGGAGGCCCTGACCATCCAGGAGATCACATACAATGCCAAGGTGGCGAAGATTTCCGTTGTGGGAGCAGGTATGATGAGCAATCCGGGTGTGGCTGCGAAGATGTTTGAGTCGCTCTACAATTCACGCATCAACATCAACATGATCTCCACATCAGAAATCCGCATCACAGTTCTGATTGACGAGAAGGACATAGAAGAGGCCATGAACGCAGTGCATGAAGGCTTCGCCCTCGCTCTTGTTGAGTAAGGCAGGTCAGGGGTTTTTAAAGAAGATACCGGAGAGGGCAAGGAGCCTTTCCCTTTCCGATGACGGGAGAACGCGGAGTTTAGTGATAAATTCCGCTTCTTCTTTTGTGAGCAGAAAAAGGCGTGCCTCCTCTCCGGAAGCCTTTGCGCCGTAAGACGGGATATCCTCCATGACCATGCCCTTTGCGGCGGACTCCGCGGAGCGGGCAGTCAGGTCAACTCCCAGGAGTACGTCTACAGAGACATGATACAGGTCAGAAAGGCACAGCAGGGCGTCCAGGTCAGGAGTCCTTTTAGATGTCTCATAATGGGAGTAAGCCTGCCTGGAGATGCTCAGACAGGCAGCCAGGTCGTCCTGGGTCCTGCCGGTCATGGTCCGCAGAAATTTCAGATTGGTTGCAAGATGATTGATGCCGGCCATTGCTGTACCTCCGTGATTTTTTGTAACACATAGTATAGCAAGTAACCAGATCAATGGCTCTATATGCAACTAATCGTGACTTTTTGCGGACGAAAAGCAACGGATTGTTGCTTTTCGTCAGAGCTGGCTTAAGGTGCTGTTGTGGTAGAGGGAAGAGAAAGTCACATCCTCTCCGAACCAATCCGGCGGGCAGAATGCCTCAGCCATCTCTCTGGTGGGGAATTCCACCTCAGCCAGCACGAGGGGGGCCAGGTCTCCTTTGAAGATGTCCAGCTCTATGGACAGCCCTCCCTCCAGAGGGATGACATGGCGGATCTTCTCGATGAGCCGCCCGTCTATCTTCCCTTTCAGGTGCTCATATGCCTCCCGGGTCAGGGGGAGATTGTACTCCTCCCGCACCATCAGACCTTTGGATTTGTAGGTGAGGAAATATTCATCGTTGTCCCTCCGTATGCGGACCACGGGAGAGGTGCACAGGTAACCCTGCTCGATGAGGCGGGTCTTCTGTATGTCCAGGCCGGAGGGGATATCCGGGATGAGGTATTTGCGCTCGATTTCCATAGTAAATATGATCTCCTTTCCAAGGCGGCACCGGCGGAGGTGCCGCTTACTGTAAATCTATGAATAAGATAACATAAGAAATGAAAAATGTAAATGAATTGCTTTTTAAGAAGCAGTCTGCTACTATAACAATATGGAAAAAAAGAGGAGGAATTGCAATGAAAAAAGCAGCAGTGTTACTTGCGGACGGTTTTGAAGAGATTGAGGCGCTCACGGCAGTAGACCTGCTCAGACGCGCAAGGATATATGTGGACACTGTCTCCATATCGGATGAGTATATGGTGGCGGGCGCCCACGGGATCAACGTGCAGACAGAGGACCTGTTTGGTGAAGTGGATTTTGAAGAATTTGACATGGTAGTCCTGCCGGGAGGCATGCCGGGCACCGCGAACCTGGAAGCGCACCCGGGAGTAAAGAAGGTGGTGAGAGCCTTCTGCGAAGGCGGAAAATATGTGGGCGCTATCTGCGCGGCTCCCAGTATTTTGGGAAATATGGGACTCTTAAAAGGGAAGAGAGCCATATGCTACCCCTCCTTTGAGGAGAAGCTCTCCGGGGCTGTGCTTGTCAAGGCGCCCGTAGTGCAGGACGGGAACATCATCACCAGCCGTGGGATGGGGACGGCCATCGATTTCGGACTGAAGCTGGTGGAGGTACTGTCCGACAAGCTGAAGGCTGATGAAGTGGCTGAGTCGATTATTTATCTCAAATAAAGCTGGCTATTTTACAGGGTTTGTGTTATACTCTTTAAATGAGTGTATGCAAAAGTGCCTGCCTTGCATACTTTTTTGGAAGGGGCGCTTTGTGAGGGCCGACGGCAGGTTAGAAACAGGAGGAATATTTTCATGAGTTTACAGGTAGAGAAATTAGAGAAAAACATGGCGAAGCTGACCATCGAGGTTTCTGCTGAAGAACTGGAAAAAGCGCTTCAGACTGCTTACAATAAACAGAAATCCAAGATCAGCATCCCGGGCTTCCGTAAGGGCAAGGTTCCGCGCCAGATGATCGAAAAAATGTACGGAGCTGAGATTTTTTATGATGACGCTGCAAACGCGCTGATCCCGAAGGCATATTCCGACGCCTACGACGAGTGCGAGCTGGAGATCGCTTCCCAGCCGAAGATCGATATCGTGCAGATCGAGAAGGGCAAGCCGTTTATCTTTACAGCAGAAGTTGCCGTGAAACCGGAGGTGACACTTGGAGAGTACAAGGGACTGAAGGTTGACAAGGTTTCCAACCGCGTGACACAGAAGGAGATCGACGCAAAGCTCCAGGAGGAGGCTGAGAAGAACGCAAGGACCATCACAGTTGAGGACCGTCCGGTACAGGATGGCGACGAAGTGATCCTCGACTTCGAGGGATTTGTTGACGGCGAGGCCTTCGAGGGAGGAAAAGGAGAGAACTATCCGCTGACCATTGGTTCCGGTTCCTTTATCCCGGGATTTGAGGAGCAGCTTGTTGGCGTGAACTCCGGCGAGGAGAAAGAAGTGAAGGTTACTTTCCCGGAAGACTATCACGCAGAGGATCTGAAGGGCAAAGAAGCTGTATTTAAATGCATGATCCACGAGATCAAGGCAAAAGAGCTCCCGGAGATCGACGATGAGTTCGCGGCAGAAGTTTCCGAGTTTGACACATTGGATGAATACAAGGCAGACATCAAGGCAAAGATCAAAGAGCAGAAAGAGTCTGAAGGAAAGACAAAACAGGAGAACCAGGCTGTAGAGCAGGCAGTTGCCAACGCAACCATGGAGATCCCGGATGCCATGATCGACACACAGGCAAGACAGATGCTGGACGACTTCGCAAGAAGGATGCAGCAGCAGGGTCTGACTATGGAGCAGTACTGCCAGTTCACAGGACAGACAACAGACAAGATGCTTGAGGACCTGAAGCCCCAGGCAGTGGACCGCATCCAGACACGCCTTGTGCTGGAGGCTGTTGCAAAGGCTGAGAACATTGAGATCAGCGATGAGAAGCTGGATGAGGAGATCCAGAAGATGGCCGAGATGTACAAGATGGAGGCTGACAAGCTGAAAGAGTACATGGGCGAAGACGAGAAAAAACAGATGAAAGAAGACATGGCTGTACAGGAGGCAGTGACCTTCCTGGTGGAGAACGCAGTTACAGAGTAAGCGGACAGCCGTGCATATAGACAGGAGGAGTTTGCATGAGTTTAGTACCTTATGTCATTGAACAGACCAGCCGTGGAGAGCGCTCCTACGACATTTATTCCAGACTTTTGAAAGACAGGATCATCTTCCTTGGAGAGGAAGTGACAGACGTGTCCGCCAGTGTGGTCGTGGCACAGCTTATGTTCCTGGAGGCTGAGGACCCGGAGAAGGACATCCATCTCTACATCAACAGCCCGGGGGGATCTGTCACAGCGGGAATGGCAATTTACGATACCATGCAGTATATTAAATGCGATGTGTGCACATACTGTATCGGTATGGCGGCAAGCATGGGCTCCTTCCTCCTTGCCGGGGGAGCCAAGGGCAAGCGCTTTGCCCTGCCTCATTCGGAGATCATGATCCATCAGCCCTCCGGCGGAGCACAGGGTCAGGCGACAGAGATCCAGATCGCAGCCCAGCATATCCAGAAGACAAAGGATACACTGAACAGGATCCTTGCGGAGAACACAGGGCAGCCGCTGGAGGTCATCTGTGCTGATACGGACCGCGATAATTTCATGTCGGCTGAGGAGGCCAAGGCATACGGATTAGTAGATGAGATCATAGTAAGCCGTAAATAAGACCGGGGGCGGGCATACACAGGAGAGAACCTCCTGGTATGCCGGTCCTTCGTTTGTGTTCAAGGACCGGAGAAGCGCAGGGAGTATCCTCCGGCCTTTTGAAAATCGATAAGATGAGGTGAGAGTATGGCAGGAAGAAATGACGACCAGATCAGATGCTCGTTCTGCAACAAGCCCCAGTCACAGGTGCGCAAGCTGATCGCAGGACCGAGCGGCGTGTACATCTGCGACGAGTGCATTGATGTTTGCGCCGAGATCATGGAAGAAGAATTTGAATATGAAAACACCAGAAATATCAATCCCTTTGACGATATCAATCTGTTGAAGCCGGAGGAGATAAAGGCCTTTCTGGACGAGTATGTCATCGGCCAGGAGGAGGCAAAGAAGGTATTGTCTGTTGCAGTATATAATCACTATAAACGGATCATGGCCGAGAAGGACCTGGGCGTGGAGCTGAAGAAGAGCAACATCCTCATGCTGGGTCCCACAGGCTGCGGCAAGACGCTGCTGGCCCAGACGCTGGCCAGGATCCTCAATGTACCCTTTGCCATTGCGGATGCCACAGCCCTGACAGAGGCGGGCTATGTGGGCGAGGATGTGGAGAATATCCTCCTGAAGATCATCCAGGCTGCTGACGGAGATATCGAGAGGGCAGAGTACGGGATCATCTATATTGACGAGATAGACAAGATAACAAGAAAATCGGAGAATCCCTCCATCACGAGAGATGTGTCGGGAGAGGGCGTGCAGCAGGCTCTTTTGAAGATCATCGAGGGCACTGTGGCAAACGTGCCGCCCCAGGGAGGGAGAAAACATCCCCATCAGGAGCTGATACAGATAGACACCACCAACATCCTGTTTATCTGCGGGGGAGCCTTCGAGGGCCTGGAGAAGATCATCGAGAAGAGGATCGACCAGAAGTCCATCGGCTTTAACGCGGAGATTGCCGCAGGCCACGAGGACGATATTGACCGGCTCTTAAAGCAGGTGCTTCCTCAGGACCTGGTGAAGTTCGGACTGATCCCCGAGCTGGTGGGACGTCTCCCGGTAACGGTATCCCTGGAGATGCTGGACCGTGATGCCCTGATCCGCATCCTGACAGAGCCAAAGAGCGCCATTGTCAAGCAGTATCAGAAGATGCTGGAGCTGGACGGGGTGGAGCTGACCTTTGACCAGGAGGCCCTGGAGGCCATTGCGGATACCTCCCTGAAGAGGAAGACCGGAGCCAGAGGGCTCCGTGCCATTATGGAAAATATCATGATGGATACCATGTATCATGCCCCATCTGACGAGACGCTGAAGACATGCCGCATCACCAAATCCGTGGTGAACGGCACAGGAAAGCCGATCTGCGGACATGATGACCTGAGAATTGAAAGTGCGTAAGGGCGCGTGAGCGGGGCGGGTGCAAGAGAGATTGCGCCCGCTTTCTGCTTTTTTGACTTCGAAAAACTACAGGACAGGAGAAGATAAAATGACGGATAGAGAAATAAAGAGCCTCCCCATGGTGGCGCTCCGGGGCATGACGGTGATGCCTGAGATGGTGACCCATTTTGACGTCAGCAGAGAGCGGTCCATCGAGGCCATCGAGGAGGCCATGCAGGAGGAAGGTCAGAAGATATTTCTGACGGCCCAGAGAGATATAGAAGTGGAGGAGCCGACAGCGGAGGACCTGTACCAGGTGGGGACCATCGCCGCCATCCGGCAGGTCATCAAGCTGCCCAGGAACCTTCTTCGGGTCCTGATATCCGGGGAGGAGAGAGCGGTCATCCAGAATGTGGAATTTGAGACGCCCTACATGCGGGCCCTGGTGAGCCCTCTCCCGGACAGCGGGGAGGAGGCTCTGGAGGCTGCGGCGGACCAGGTGAGCCAGGAGGCCATGGTCAGAGGACTCAGAGAAATCTATGCGGAGTATGCCGCCCGCCTGCCTAAATATCCCAAGGATATGCTGAAGCAGGTGCAGGAGTACACAGATCTGACAAAGGTGGTGAACTGGGTCGCCGCCAATGTGCCTCTGGAGCAGAGGGACCTGCAGGAGCTCCTGGAGGAGACGGACCTCATGAAACGGTACCAGCTGCTCGCCTTTAAACTGGTGAATGAGATGCAGATCATGAACATCAAGGAGGAGATCCAGACAAAGGTGCGGGAGAGAGTGGACCAGAACCAGAGGGAATATATCCTGCGTGAGCAGCTGAAGCTCATCAGGGAGGAGCTGGGGGAGGAGAACACCATCTCCGACGCAGAGGAGTTCCAGGCGGCAGCAGACAGGCTGCAGGCCCCCGACGAGGTGAAGGAGAAGCTGCAAAAGGAGATAAACCGCTTCAAGAGCACCCTGAACAGCCCGGCAGAGAACGGTGTGATACGGACCTACATCGAGACCATGCTGGAGATGCCCTGGGACAAGGCTGCGGAGGACCACAGGGACATTGCCTACGCGAAGCAGGTGCTGGAGGAGGATCACTACGGCCTGGAGCAGGTGAAGGAGAGGGTGTTGGAATTTCTGGCTGTGCGGGCTCTGACAAGAAAGGGAGAGAGCCCCATCCTCTGCCTGGTGGGACCGCCGGGAACCGGCAAGACCTCCATCGCCAGGTCCCTGGCCCGGGCGCTTAAGAAGCCTTATGTTCGCATCTCACTGGGAGGCGTGCGGGACGAGGCGGAGATCCGGGGCCACAGGAAGACATACGTGGGCGCCATGCCGGGGCGCATCGCGGCGGGCATCCGCAGCGCCGGGGTGAAGAATCCCCTCATGCTGCTGGACGAGATCGACAAGGTGAGCAACGACTACAAGGGAGATACCTTCTCCGCCCTTCTGGAGGTGCTGGACAGCGAGCAGAATTACCGGTTCCGGGACCACTATCTGGAAGTGCCGCTGGATCTCTCGGAAGTGCTTTTCGTGACCACGGCCAACACTCTGCAGACTATCCCGCGGCCTCTGTTGGACCGCATGGAAGTCATTGAAGTGTCCAGCTACACAGAGAACGAGAAGCTCCACATCGCCATGGAGCATCTGATACCCAAGCAGATCGGCAGGCACGGCCTGAAAGAGGATCAGCTTACCATCAGCAGGGGCGCTGTCTGGAAGATAGCCCGGAATTACACAAAGGAGGCCGGCGTTCGCCAGCTTGAGAGAGAAATAGGGAACATCTGCAGGAAGGCGGCCAGGGAGATCCTGGAGGAGAAAAAGAAGAAGGTCCGGGTGACAGAGGGAAATCTGCACAAGTATCTGGGAAAAGAGAAGTATACATACCAGAAAGCCAATCTGACAGACGAGGTGGGCATTGTGCGGGGACTTGCCTGGACAAGCGTGGGGGGCGACACCCTGCAGATCGAGGTCAATGTGATGCCCGGAAAAGGAGAGCTGATCCTCACCGGACAGCTTGGGGACGTGATGAAAGAGTCCGCGCGCACCGGTATCAGCTATATCCGCTCTGTCGGCAGTACATACGGCATTGAGGAGGATTTCTTTGAGGAACATGACCTCCATATCCACATTCCGGAGGGAGCTGTTCCAAAGGACGGACCTTCGGCGGGCATCACCATGGCCACGGCCATGCTCTCCGCTGTCACTGGCCGGAAAGTCCGGGCGGATGTGGCCATGACAGGGGAGATCACCCTGCGGGGAAGGGTCCTGCCCATCGGAGGCCTGAAGGAAAAACTCCTGGCAGCGGGAAGCGCGGGCATGAAGACCGTGCTTGTGCCAAAGGAAAATGAAAAGGATGTGGAGGAGCTGTCGCCGGAGATCACAAAGGGATTGGAAATCATCCCCGTGTCCCGCATGGAGCAGGTCCTCGAGGAAGCGTTTGTAAAAGAGTAAGCAGAGGGTGAAGATCATGGTAATAAGAAACATCAGTCTGGAAACAGTGTGCGGCATCACCAGTACGCTCCCGGAGAACGACAAGCCGGAGATCGCATTTGCGGGGAAGTCCAATGTTGGGAAATCCTCCCTCATCAATGCGCTTATGAACCGGAAGTCCTTCGCCCGGATCTCGGCCACACCGGGAAAGACCCAGACCATCAATTTTTACAATATCAACGATGCGCTGTATCTGGTGGACCTGCCGGGGTACGGCTACGCAAAGGTATCACAGCAGGAGAAGGAAAAGTGGGGAAAGATGATCGAGAGATATCTCCACAGCTCAAAGCAGCTGCGGGCGGTGTTCCTCCTCATTGACATCCGCCATGAGCCGTCAGCAAATGACAAGATGATGTATGACTGGGTGGTGAGCCAGGGTTACAATCCCATTATCATTGCCACAAAGCAGGATAAGCTCAAGAGGAGCCAGATAGACAAGCATGTCAGGATGCTCCGGCAGGGGCTGAAGCTGGTGCCAGGCACAAGGATCATCCCCTTCTCTTCTGTGACAAAGCAGGGAAGGGACGAGATATGGGAGCTTGTGGAGACAGAGCTTCTCGACAGCGAAAAGGAAGAATAAAGGGTAAGAGAGGTGGAGAAAATGGGGAGAAATGAAGGGACTGCCGCAAAGGACAACAGGCCCTACTGGAAAGTGATCGTCAGCCTGGCCTTCAGTCTGGTCGGGACAATCCTATTTATCTATGTGGGCGTGAAGGCGCTGTTCTATTTCATGCCCTTTGTGATAGGCTGGTTCCTGTCTTTTATTGCCAGCCCGCTGGTGGTCTTTCTTGAAAAGAGGCTGAAGATCATCAAAAAGCTGGGGTCCGCCATCATCATCATAGCCGTGCTGGCAGCCTGCATCGGGCTGATCTACCTGGCAGTCAGCAGGATATGGGGAGAGGTCAGCTCTCTGATACAGGATTTCCCGTCCATGTACAGGGACCTGGAGAAGGGCTTTCGTCAGATCGGGGAGAGGACCTCCCAGATTTTTGCGCTTCTTCCGGGAAATGTGCAGGAGGGACTGAATACCTTTGCCGCCAATCTGGATGAGACCATGAGCGGCATTATCAGCAGCATCAGTGAGCCAACGGTGGCGGCGGCGGGGAATTTTGCCAAGCGCATCCCCTCTATCCTGATCTCCTTTATCGTCACCATCATCTCCGCCTATTTCTTCATTGCTGACAGAGAAAATATCATCCTGTGGGCCAAGAAGATTTTTCCCAAGCCTATCGTGGAGAGGATGACCATGGTGACAGACAACCTGAAGTATGCGGTGGGCGGGTATTTTAAGGCTCAGTTCAAGATCATGGCTGTCGTGTTCGCAATACTCCTGGTGGGCTTTGGGATCATGGGCGTGCATTTTTCCGTCCTGCTGGCCATCGGCATCGCTTTTTTGGATTTCCTGCCCTTCTTCGGGACAGGCACCGCCCTCCTGCCGTGGGCGCTCTATGAGCTCCTGACCGGCGACTACAGGCGGGTGGTAGCTCTGGCGGTACTGTACGCAGTGACCCAGCTTGTACGGCAGCTGATCCAGCCCAAGCTGGTAGGAGACAGCATGGGGCTCAATCCTCTGTTTACCCTGGTGCTCCTGTACGCGGGGTACCGGGCCGGAGGCATCCTGTGGATGATCCTGGCCGTGCCCATCGGTCTTCTCGTCGTCAACCTGTATAAGGCAGGTGCCTTTGATTATATACTGGATGATGTGAGGATTCTGGCGGATGGGGTGCTGAGCCTGCGCCGACCGGAGCCGGCCGGGCCTGCCGAAGAAAAGGAGTCTGAAGACGGTAAATGAGAATGTTTTTCGAAAAAATGCGGAAAAGATATTGCAATACACCGTACCGGGGTATATAATAGCACTGAAATACCAATAGGGGGTATAAAGACATCGTTCGAGGAAAGTAGGTGACCCTGGTAATGAAAAAAGAAAAATATAACGTCACCGGTATGACCTGCGCAGCCTGCCAGGCCAATGTAACCCGGTGTGTACAGAAGCTGGATGGGGTGGAGGAAGTCAATGTCAACCTCCTGTCAGGCCAGATGACAGTAGATTACGATGAGACGAAGCTGGACAGCGCCGCCATCGCCCAGGCGGTGGAGGGGATAGGCTACGGAGCCTCCCCCGCGGACGCCGTGCCTGACGCAAAAGGAGGAGGCTTCCGCAGTGAGTGGGAAGTCCGCCAGAGCAGAGCCCGGGAGGAGCAGCATAGCATGAAGGTGCGCCTTGTGGCCTCCATCGCCCTGTTGCTCCCCCTGATGTATGTGGCCATGGGCTCCATGATGGGCCTGCCTGTGCCGGGGATCCTGACCGGCATGGAGAACGCCATGATCTCAGCCCTGACGCAGCTCATCCTGACCGTGCCCATCCTGGTGCTGAACCGTAAATTTTACAAGGTGGGACTGAAAGCTCTGGTAAAGCGGGCCCCCAATATGGACTCCCTGGTGGCCATCGGGTCCGGGGCTTCTCTTGTATACGGCCTCTTTGCCATGTACCGCATGGCCTGGGGATTCGGACACCAGGACATGGCGGTGGTCCACGAGTATGCCCATGCTCTGTACTTTGAGTCCTCCGCTATGATCCTGACCCTTGTGACAGTGGGAAAATATCTGGAGGCAAGGTCCAGGTCAAAGACCTCCGACGCTCTCGGGAAGCTGGTGGACCTGGCCCCCAAGACGGCGGTTATCATCAAAAACGGCCAGGAAATGACCGTGCCTGCCGAGCAGGTGGCGGCCGGAGATATTGTGGTCATCCGGCCGGGAGAAAGCATCCCGGTGGACGGCGTTGTGACAGAGGGAGCCGGCTATGTGGACCAGGCTGCCATCACCGGTGAGAGTATCCCGGTGGAAAAGATGCCCGGGGACACAGTCATCTCGGCCACCATCAACAAGAACGGCACCTTCCGCTTCCGGGCGTCCAAGGTGGGGGAGGACACCACCCTCTCCCAGATCATCCGGCTTGTGGATGAGGCGGGAAACTCAAAGGCGCCCATCGCCAGGCTGGCGGACAAGGTCAGCGGCATCTTCGTGCCGGTGGTCATCGGCATCGCCATCCTGACAGCCATCGTGTGGATCGTGGCGGGACAGGATTTTGAATTTGCCCTGTCCAATGCCATTGCAGTGCTCGTCATCTCCTGCCCCTGCGCGCTGGGACTTGCCACCCCGGTGGCTATCATGGTGGGTACCGGAAAGGCGGCGGAGTACGGCATCCTCATCAAGTCGGCGGAGAGCCTGGAAAATCTCCACTCCATCGACACAGTTATCCTGGATAAGACCGGCACCATCACTTCCGGCCACCCGGAGGTGACAGACATAGAGGTCCTGGACCCCTCCATGAGCCCGGAGGAGTTCCTGGCCCAGGCGGCTGCCCTGGAGGCGGGGAGTGAACATCCCCTGGCCCAGGCGGTGGTGGAGAAGGCGAAGGGAGACGGAGACGGTGTATCCTCAGTTCAGGCAGAGGATTTCCAGGCCCGGACGGGGCGGGGCGTGTCAGCCCGGATTTCCGGAAAGACCTGGCTGGCCGGCAACCTGGCCTTTATGGAAGAAGAAAAGGCAATGGGACCTGAGCAGGAGACGGCTTTGGTGAGGGAGAAGATGGGGCAGTATGCCTCCCAGGGGAAAACGCCGCTCCTCTTTGTGCGGGACGGACAGGCCGCGGGTATCATCGCGGTGGCTGACACGGTCCGGGAAACAAGCCGGGCGGCCATCCGGAAATTTAAAGAGATGGGCCTTACCGTGGTCATGCTGACAGGTGACAACAAAGTGACGGCAGAGGCTATCCGAAAGGAGCTGGACATTGCGGAGGCGGTGTCCGACGTGCTTCCTACAGAGAAGGAGGCCTGCGTCCGCTCCTGGCAGGAAAAGGGGCATAAGGTGGCCATGGTGGGAGACGGTATCAACGACGCCCCGGCCCTCACAAGGGCGGATATTGGCATTGCCATCGGAGCCGGCACGGACATTGCCATTGACTCGGCAGACGTGGTGCTGATGAAGGACTCCTTACAGGATGTGGTGACAGCCATTGAGCTGAGCAGAGCTGTCGTGAGGAACATTCACATGAACCTGTTCTGGGCATTTTTCTACAACATCCTCGGCATCCCGGTGGCGGCGGGAGCCCTGTTCCCGGCCTTTGGCCTGCGCTTAAGCCCTATGATCGGCTCCGCGGCCATGAGTCTTTCCTCCGTGTGCGTGGTGACCAACGCGCTGCGGCTGCGGTTCTTCAAGCCGGCCCTGGGAGACCAGGCAGACGGGCCGGAGAAAGCGGAGAAAGACGCAGAGAAAACAGACTCTATGACAGAGAACATTCCGGGAGACTCCGGTGTGGATAGAAAAGAAGAGCAAGAAGAGAAAGGAATGGTAACGATGAAAAAGACACTGGTAGTAGAAGGCATGATGTGTGAGCACTGCAAGATGCACGTGGAGAAGGCCCTGGCGGGCGTGGCAGGTGTGGACAGCGCCCAGGTGGACCTGGAGAAGAAGACAGCCACTGTCTCCATGGCAGAGGACGTGGCTGACCAGGTGCTGATGGACGCGGTGAAGGAAGCCGGATATGAGCCGGTGAGCTGCACAGCCCAGTAGAGGAAGTATTTTATGAATTGCGCCTCCCTTTTGGATGTAGTAGAATGGAACTATATCCGGAAGGGAGGCGTTTTGTCATGACATGGAGCCCGCTGCCTGTCGGGGTGGATGATTTTGAAAAGCTGAGAAAAGAACAGTATTACTATATCGATAAAACTCTTTTTATAAAGGATTTGCTGGACATGAAGGGAGAGGTCAATCTCTTTACCCGTCCGAGGCGCTTTGGGAAGACGCTGAACATGAGTATGCTGCGGTGTTTCTTTGAAAAGGATATGCCGGGGCAGGCAGAGCTGTTCCGCGGCCTTCAGATCATGGAGGCGGGGGAGCGCTACCTGGCTTTCATGGGGAGATATCCGGTCATCAGCCTTTCGCTTAAATCCATGAAGCAGCCGTCCTGTGAGCTGTCCTTTGAGATGCTGAAAAAGGAAGTGGGCAGCGAGTTTGCCAGACACTGGCGGCAGGTGGAGGAGAGCGGAAAGCTGACACAGGCTCAGAAGGAGAGATACCTTCGCATAAGGGATTTGAGAGGGGTGGAGAGCGATTATGCAGACGCCCTTAAATTCCTCTCAGAGTGTCTGCGCATTTCAGAGGGTGAGAGGACGGTCATTCTCATAGATGAGTACGACGTGCCTCTGGAAAATGCCTATTTTGCCGGATTTTACGAGAAAATGACCGGCATTATACGCTCCCTGTTCGAGTCGGCCCTGAAGACCAATGACAATCTGGCGTTTGCCGTGGTGACGGGGTGCCTGAGGATCAGCCGGGAAAGCATTTTTACCGGGCTGAATAACCTGGAGATCAATTCTATCACGACGGCCCTCTACGGGGAAAACTTTGGCTTCACACAGCCGGAGGTGGAAGCGCTCTTGTCCTTCTATGGGCTGGAGGAAAATCGGGACACCGTGCAGCAGTGGTATGACGGCTACAAGTTTGGCAATGCGGAGGTGTATAATCCGTGGAGTGTGATCAGCTATGTCAAGTCCTGCTGCGGGGACAGACAGGCTCTCCCCAGGCCCTACTGGTCCAACACCAGTTCCAACAGCATTGTGCGCTCCCTTGTGGAGAGGGCGGACCTCTCCGTCAAGCAGGAGATAGAGGCGCTGATAGAAGGGAAGACGATCACCAAGCCCATCCATGAGGATATCACCTATGAAGACATAGACTCTACCCAGGAAAATCTGTGGAATTTTCTCTTTTTTACCGGTTACCTGAAGAAGATCAGCGAATACCAGGAGGGGGAAAATATCTACATTGAGATGGCCATTCCCAACAGGGAGGTCCGCTATATTTACAAGACGACAGTCCTGCGGTGGTTTGAGGAAAAGACAGATAAAAAAGAGCTGACGCCCCTCTATGAGAGCATCCTGGAGGGAGATACAGACAGGATGTCCCGGATCCTGTCCGAAAATCTGATGGAGACGATCAGCTTCTACGACTACCAGGAGAGCTATTACCATGGCTTCCTTGCGGGAATGCTGAAAAATATCGGAAGCTATATTGTCCTGTCCAACCGGGAGTCGGGAAATGGAAGGCCGGACATCCTGCTGAAGTATCCAAGCGTGAGAGGGAAGGCGGTCATATTGGAAATCAAGGTGGCCGACACCTTTTCCGGGCTTGAGGAAAAATGCGACGAGGCTCTCAGGCAGATCGAGGAGCAGGAGTATGAGGAGTCACTGCGCCAGGAGGGATACCAGGATATCCTGAAATACGGAGTGGCGTTCTACAGGAAGGAATGTATGGTAAAAAGGGCAGTAGAGTAAGAGAAAGAACATAGCCCCGGCAGACAATAGAAAATCAGACGGCGCAGACCCTTCCGGAAGGAAAGGCTGCGCCGTCTGTCATTCTATACGGCTTGTCTCTCATGTATGCAGGTGCCGCCACTGGCTTGGGTTCCCGCCGCAGGACTTATTACAGTACCAGTGAGGGAGCCGCGTAGGTGCGTCCGCCCAGCTCCTGGTCCAGCATATAGAGGCTCTTGGCATCGTCCCCGAAGAGCTCCATCTTTTTGATCAGGTCGCTTGCATTTGTCTCCTCCTCGCCCTGCTCCTTGACGAACCAGTCCAGGAACTGCATGGTGCGGAAGTCCTTCACCTCGTAGGCAGCCTCATAGATATTGTGGATGAGGCCGGTCACATACTGCTCGTGGGCGTATCCCGCCTTGAGAGCGTCCATTTTCTCCTTCAGCTCGGCGTCCGGCTTGTCGATGGCTTCCAGAGTGACGGGCACGTCATTGTTCTGCATATACTGGATGAAGAGCATGGCATGGTCCCTCTCCTCCTGAGCCTGCACATTGTACCAGTTGGCAAATCCGTCCAGCCCCAGCTCCTTATAGAAATTGGAAAAACTCAGGTACAGGTAGGCAGAATAGAATTCCTTGTTTACCTGCTCGTTTAACAGCTTTGCAACTTTTTCGTTTAACATGTAACGCATCTCCTTTTGTATCCGCATCTCCCGCAGGGGAAGCTGCTGTATTTTCCGCCTATAAGTATAGCTCTGTCAGTCGGAAAACTCAAGCCCGGATATGCCTGTCTCCCGGGCATATTTTTGACATGCGCGCCTCTGATACAGAGTGAAAAAGGCGGGGAAATATGGTATGATGACATGGACAGAAAACAGAAAAAGGAGTACAGGTCCAAGTATAAGACAGAGAGTATAGGAGAAAAGATATGAGTTTAGCATTAGCAGTACTGAAAAAGGGAGAAGGGCGCACGCTGAAGGCGGGAGGCGCCTGGATTTTTGACAATGAGATAGACAGCGTGACAGGAGCCTTTGAGAACGGGGATGTTGTGATGGTCCATGACTTTGACGGCTATCCCATGGGACGGGGCTTTATCAATATGCACTCCAAAATACGCATCCGGATGCTGACGAGAAACCCGGACCAGGAGATCGATGAGGAGTTTTTCCGGGAACGCCTGCGGGATGCCTGGGAGTACCGGAAAAAGACGGTGGACACAGGAAGCTGCCGGATCGTCTTCGGAGAGGCGGATTTCCTTCCGGGGCTGGTGGTGGACAAGTTTTCGGACGTGCTCGTCTTCCAGTGTCTGGCTCTTGGGATGGACAGGTACAAGGAAAAGCTTCTCTTTATGCTGAAGGAGCTCCTGGCAGAGGACGGCGTTGAGGTCCGGGGCATCTACGAGAGGAGCGACGCAAAGGAGAGAGAAAAAGAGGGCATGAGGAAGACAAAGGGCTTTCTCGGTGAACCCTTTGACACCTTTGTCCATATTGAGGAGAATGGAGTCAAATACATCGTGGACGTAAAGGACGGGCAGAAGACCGGATTTTTCCTGGATCAGAAATACAATCGGCTGGCCATCCAGAAGCTGTGCCGGGGCGCCCGGGTGCTGGACTGCTTCACCCACACAGGCTCCTTTGCCCTGAACGCGGGGGTCGCCGGGGCAAAGAGCGTCCTTGGTGTGGACGCCTCCGGCCTTGCGGTGGCCCAGGCCCGGGAGAACGCAGCCCTCAACGGGCTTTCAGACCGGGTGGAGTTCCGGGAGGCAGACGTGTTTGACCTGCTCCCCTCCCTGCTGGAGAAAGAGGAGCAGTACGATGTGGTGATCCTGGATCCGCCGGCCTTCACAAAGTCCAGGAATTCCATCAAAAATGCGGTGAAGGGCTACCGGGAGATCAACATCCGGGGCATGAAGCTGGTGAAGGAAGGTGGCTTTATGGCCACCTGCTCCTGCTCCCATTTTATGGATTTTGAGCTGTTCACAAAGACCATCCGGGAAGCGGCCAGAAGCGCCCATGTGCGCCTCAGGCAGGTGGAGTTCCGGACCCAGGCGCCGGACCACCCCATCCTGTGGGCGGCGGATGAGAGCTATTATCTGAAGTTTTATATTTTCCAGGTGTGTAAGGAAAAATAGAGAGAATGTGAAAAAGCGATAGGCATGAGCCTGTCGCTTTTTCTGCAAAATAAATAATTAAAAACATTTTTCAACTCACGGGAGAAACCCCGACGCTATAAAAATATCATATAGAAAAAAAGATTACAAGAAAAATCATTAATAATATAAAATAAATTTATGTTTTTAATTATTTAAAAATATTTATTTAATGTTGATTTTGAAAAGACGATGTGATATTATCGTAATAGAAAACAAGTTCGAATGGATGGCGGTCCATTCGAACTTGAAAAAGCTATTTCAAATCAGATGGACTGACAGAAACAACTAACACCACTATTCTAGTTCATTCCATCTTGATTTGTCAAGCTTTCAAAATTTTCCAACGAGTTTTCAACTCACTATTCCTATTAACATTTTATTTAATCAAAGGAGGGCTTTATAATGAAAGCTAGTAAAATCAAAATGAAATCAGGATGTAACAACTCTAAAGATCTTTGCGAGATCGATTCAATCTATCTGGAAGAGATGGAAAGATTTATCTCAAAAGAGGATATCCATGATCATCTCGTGAAACACCCGAAAACAATTTATGTGAATATTTACCCTTATCCGTTTCTTCAGCCTGCTATCAGTATGCAGGGTGAGAAGTATGTTCGTTCTACACCGAATTCTACTCCGGACGATAATCTCCTTAAGCTTCCTCGTTGCTAGACAGAAGTATATTATACCTGGATTTACGCCTAGCTTTAATCAGCTTCTTGTATGTGGATTTATAATGTGATAGAATTATACAAAGTGCATAAAAAATATAAAAATATACGAAATAAATATATAAAAAGCACAAAAATAAAAGTTCCTATGCAAGCATACAAGGCATCAAGTTGGCAGTAATGCAGGCATTGAGGATTAGACATTCAAGGCAGTCGTTAAATGGACATGTTCGCATGTCCATTTAGCTGTTGGCTATGGAAGCAAACGGGGGTGATCATCATGGATTACGAGGAACTAAGAGATTCTGTCTTTTTAGGGGATGACCCATATCTTGCGCATGTGGTTTCGGAAAGCGGAGCAACGCAAAGCGAAAAGGAGCATCTTTCGGGGACAAAGGAGTTGGCTGAAAGAAACTGCCCCCTGGAAATCCTGAAAAACATAGTCATATCGGGAGCATTGCTCCATGATGCAGGAAAACTGAGTGAAGAATTCTATGCGTATATGAAGGATGTCCTGAAAAATGGCGAGAATGCAAGAAAACAGATGATCGACCATACGTCTGCCGGCGGAAGGGTATTGGAGAACATAACAGGTAGAGGGACACTATCTGAATTCATCGGGATGGCAGTGTATTCGCATCACGGGTTGCAGGATGGCATTGAGATGGAAACAGGCACCACTCTTTTTGAAAAGAGGCGGGAGAAAGAGATTGACTTTGAAACGGTACGACAGAGGTACTTTCAAATCATTGATAAAAAATGTCTGGTAAGATATCTTGCCGCAGCACATGCAGATTTAAGAAAAATATGCAAACAGATTGATGATTTTGTGCAGAGTGCTGGAGGGAAGGACTGTGGGAGCAAAGATTTCTATCTGGGAATGTTTGAGAGACTGACATTGTCTGTTTTGATCGACAGTGACTGGACAGACACCGCATGTTTCTGCCAGAACGAGTCCCACCCGGAGCGGATCACAGAGGAGAGGACACAGGAAATCTGGCAGGAGGCAATTGCGCATTTTGAAGCGCACATGAAGGAGATAGCTGAATCAGGCAAGAAAAGTCCGCTCAATGTATATAGAGATGAGATATCGGACCTATGCTTTCGGGCGGCACATGAAGAGAAAAGTCTGTACCGCCTGACAGTCCCCACCGGAGCGGGAAAGACATTCAGCAGTCTTCGGTTTGCCCTTTACCATGCGCAGAAATACCATAAGAAACATATTTTTTATGTAGCTCCATTCAATTCTATACTGGAACAGAACGCAGAGGATATCCGAAAGGCGGTGGGCAATAGTGAGTTTGTGCTGGAGCATCACTGCAATATCTTTTATGAAGACGAAAACAGGGAGATAGTTTATAAGAAACTGACAGAAAACTGGAATTCTCCTGTGATCGTCACTACGGCGGTACAGATGTTGAACACTCTGTTTTCTGGACAAAAGAGCAGTATCCGCAGAATGTATAATCTGTGCAACAGCGTGATTATTTTTGATGAGGTGCAGGCATTTCCGGTGAGAGGAACGGAGTTGTTCCATTTGGCAGTGAATTTCTTGACTACGTTTTGTCATACAACAGTCGTCCTGTGCTCGGCGACACAGCCGTCACTTGCGCGATTGAAAGAAAACAATCTGTTCGGCTGTGGGGAGATGGCGGGCTCGTCCAAAAGATACGCGGCTGCGTTCAAACGGGTAGAAATCGAGGATGCGACGGATTTGGTAAAAGGCGGTATGCAGCCAGAAGATATCAGCGGATTTGCGCTGAAGGCTTTTCGGAAATACGGTTCGGTGCTGATCGTTGTCAATACGACCAGATGTGCGAAACAGATTTACGAAGAGCTAAACAGGTCCTGTGATGAAGCATGCAGACTATATCACCTAAGCACCCGGATGTGTCCCAAAAACAGAAAAGATGAGTTGGAGGCGATGAAACGGGATTTGCAAAATAAAGAACCTGTAATCTGTGTCAGCACGCAGCTCATCGAGGCAGGGGTGAACGTGTCCTTTGGGTGTGTGATCCGATCTCTGGCCGGGCTGGACAGCATTGTTCAGGCGGCGGGGCGTTGCAACCGCCATAAAGAAGTAGAGATGGGAAAGGTCTATATCGTGAAAATGGCGTATGAAGTGGAACAGTTGAAGCAACTTCACGATATCAGCCGGGCGCAGGGGGCAGCAGGGAAGTTTTTGTACTATTTTAAGGAGAACCCTGCAGCGTTTGACGGTTCTCTGGATTCCGAGAAATCCGTGACTGCATACTATAAGGAATTTTTTCGCGATGCGGGGACCGCTCCTACAAAGTATCCGATTCCGTCCTTAGGGACAACCCTGGATGAGCTGTTAGGAAGAAATGAGCCGGGCCGCAAACAGTTTGAGAGAAAACATAAAGGAAAAGCCGGAATGCCCCGTATGTGTCAGGCATTCGCAACAGCCGGGAAAGAATATAAAGTCATTGACGAGAATGCAGAAGTGACGGTTGTCATACCATATGACGAAGCGGCGCAGAAGGCGATTGCCTCATTGGAAGACCGGTTTACGCCTATGGCTGAACAGAAGAAAGCGGTGCGCATCCTGCAGCAGTATTCGGTGGGGATTTCGGAGCATCTTTTGAAAAAACTGGGCCGGGCAGTCCACAGGATCGACGATGCGGCGGCCCTTGTGCTGAGTATGGATTATTATGATAAAAAGGAAGGTGTGTTGGAAGAAACTAGAAATCGGTTTTTAAACTTTGGTAGTGTCAAATAAGTTATGAAAAAGCGAAGCCTAAAAAATAGGCTCCGATTGAACCTTGAAAATCGCAGATATGAAGTTTGATGGCAGCTCACGCCACCCTTGACAGCACACAAAAG
>NZ_NFLQ01000021.1 GCF_002160985.1 Lachnoclostridium sp. An118
TTTAGTTCCTGACCACTCCTATATCGGGGAATGGTCTGTTAAGGTTGCCTTTTTTGCTCTGTTGTAACAAATTTAACTTTTTTTATATCACCTCTTGACATTTCTTAGCTGGACTTTACCGCACATATCGCACTGACACTGCGCTCCTATCGTGCTTTTGCTCTTTTTGTCTGCTTCCTTATGAAATCCTCCGGGCGAACTGCCCTGGAATACATGATCATCTGATAACAATTGACTAATGAAATAATTTGAATGTAAGAAAGTATTTACAGTATACGCTTGTTACGTAGACTTATCAAGCGTTTTTTCAATATTTTATGGGAATATCAGAAAATGGGCGCACGCCATTTTTCTCTGATATTCCCATACACCACATCGATCTTTAAAGCTGATAATAGTCTCCCACCGTGCAGACAAAATTCATCCCATTCGGCGCATTGACCACCAGATCCAGCCTCACGGCGCCGCTGTTGGGATTTCCAGAAGGAACGCCCTCAAAGGAGACAAAGTAGCACTCGTGCTGTTTTGTGAGGAACATGACGATACTATACGGATCGTCAAAATAATCCGAAGTGCGGATGGCTGATTTGATCGCAGCCTCCACCGCCCCCTGGTATTTATTTACATGGGCCCCAAAATCGTCCCACAGCCCCTCATAATAGGTAAGATTTGCAAAGGTCTCCGAGACAAGCGACCTATTCGCCTGCTCCTCCTGAGCCTGCTGGTCTTCTCTTGCCTTCTGGTCCTTTTTCTCCTGGACGACAGCTTCATATTCTGACAGAAGGTCCGCATTGGTCACCAGCTTCTTCTGGTCATCTGTCAGCTTATCATAAGCGCTGCGGATTTCCTGGATGGAAGTGTCATCATATGCAAGGGCATCCTTGTTGACACTGTCCAGTCTGTCGATGATTTCCTGGGCCTTCTCCTTGTCCTCCTCTTCTTTCTTTAGTTTTTCCAGAGAAGCGGCAGCCTCCTCCAGCTTGTCATAATTTTTGACGAGCTTTTTCTGGTCAGCGCTGAGCGCATTGTATTCCTTCTGGATGTCGTTCAGGTCGTCTTCACTGTCCAGAGTAATCTCATTTTCCAGAGCAGAATTGATCAGGTTGACCACTCTCTGTGCCTTTTCTTCGTTCTCTTTTTGCTCCATATACTGAGTCACCATAGGGTATATGACGAGTGTTCCAACGGCTGTACCCGCTGCGATCACGCAGATACACACCGAAAGAATGATATAGAGCTTTTTTCCGGATTTCGGGGAAGGCACGGACTGCTCCTGCTCCGGTGCCTGTCCCGCAGCTGTGGTAGACTCTTCCGCTGGCACAGGACTCTGTTCTGCCTCTATTGCTTCGTCTGTATCTTTCTGTATCTGATAGCGTTCTTCTTCATCTATGACATCTGTTCCACATTGAGGGCAAAATTTTTCTTCATCGGATAACTCTGCTCCGCATTGTTCACAATATTTACTCACTTTCTACTCCTTATATATCTAACTTGTCCGAAGAAAACATTCCGAAATTTAAAAGAATGTCTGTGCTAGTAACATAGTAACTCATTCCTTCATATTCATATCTCCCCGCGACTCCATTCTCCGCAGCAACCATCAAAGGAGTTTCTCTTTCTATAGAAAGTATACTTCTTATTGCATCTATATCATTTTCTGATAATGTTGGCGCAAAAGTCTGGATTAATGAATCTAAAACCACATTTTGAAAATCATCACCGTCGAAAAGATACTTTGTGCTCATTCCAAATTCTACACCTACAACCATTCCATTCATGTCAACATCTATAATAATCTCTCCCAGAATTTCCTCTGTTCCTCCCACACTCTGATAAGGATAAACATATATATATCTTATAACATCCTCCCTTAAATAGTGGCATTGGTGTATCATCCTTTAACATCTCATCCATTGATATAGGTTGCCACTCACTCATTCCATTTTCTGCAAATTTATTTTGTGATATTTCATTATAACTCTCAACAAAACTTGACAGACTGATTTCGTTACCATCCTGGCTGCTGATTGAAAAAAACCCAATCACCAAACAAACCGCACACACTATACTCACTGCAATTTTTAAAACCTTTCTCCAGTCCGTATACTTCCACATCAAATACAGGCCAACCGGGAAGAAAATGATCAGTAAAGCAATAATCCATCCTGTTTTTTGATACCATTTCTTTTCCTGTTTAGGCATCACAGTGTTTATAGAGCCATTTTGGACATTTACAGTATTCACTGGATTGCCAGGTATCCCTTCTTCCAGCTTTGTGCCACATGAAGTACAAAATCTAGCAGTCTCTCTTAACTCTTTTCCGCATTTTGGACAATTTTTTCCCATGCTGCTATCCCCCTCCTATTGCAGGATATCAATATATTCTGCTGTGCTGTTAGCTTTTTAGTAACTCCGCGATCTGATTTATAATCTCCACACTTCGTTCCTGATACATTGTCGTAGTGGACCCATCATTCTTCCTGTCTTTTTTTATATCAACTGGCTGATCTGTCATATCCTTAATCCAGTTAATTATAATGCCCTCTCTGCCTTCCATTCCGTTCTCCAAACATACCCTACAGTCGGTTGCAATACCAATTGCCTTGATTTTTATGGGTTGATTTAACATAAACCTGGCTTTGATAAATACAATATCTCCCGGCTGAACTGAGCGCAGCATCTGATAATATTCCGGATGTGCCTCTTCCGGATATCCAATAATTACACGACCTCTTTTAAAAAATTGTTTTGCCTTGTCTTCCCCTCCACCTGGAAAATAAGCTCCAATCCCCCACACTGCCATTTCGCTATCCTCCTCTTTGTTTATATGCTCAATAACAGGTCAATTTCACCCTATTGTCAATAGGTCTCACTGCCATAATTAAAAGCAAAAAAGCATATCCTATTCTCAGTAAGGAGGCAGTTCTATGTCGCGTTTGAAAGAACTCAGAAAAGAACTTGGCTATACTCAGATCAAAATGCAGCACCTCACCGGGATAGACCAGAGCGATTACTCGAAAATCGAGAACGGCAAGCGCTATTACACCTTTGAGCAGTGCCGGAAGATTGCTCTCGCGCTGAACACAAGCATGGACTATCTCTCTGGTCTGACTGATGAAAAAAAGCCATATCCCCGTTCCGGGTCTTCCTCTTCGGAGAAATGATCCCCCGGTCACGACAAAAGGACTGCCCGTCTACTATTGTAGTAGAGGACAGTCCTCTTGTACTAAGCTGCCAGCTTAGTCCGCTATTTTTTTCAGAGCCTTTCGGATTTCAAGCACATTTTCGCATCGCTTTCCTGGATTTACCATGATACATTTTTCAATCAGCTTTCCCGTCCTGCCCCTGGCCTGCATTTTCACGGGATGCACGCCTGTCAGCATGACGTTCATTAAAATGCCCAGGGCGTAGATGTCTGTCCGCTCGTCGGACTGGGCTTCCCCGTACTGTTCCGGCGCCGCGTATCCGACTGTGCCCAGCGTTGTTGTGTCTCTCTCCACAGAGGGCTTGAAAATCTTCGACGAGTCAAAATCGATCAGCTTGACAACGCCGTCATTTTGGATCATCACATTTTCCGGTTTAATATCCCTGTGTATGATATGTCTCTCGTGCAGGGCATGGAGTCCCTCGCAGAGCTGTATGATCGTTCCGCACATCTCTTTTACCGTAAAAAGCCTTTTCTCCAAGACGTCCGCTATGGTAACCCCGTCCACATACTCTTCTATGACCAGGGTATCCCTGCCGTCAAAGGTCGTCTCATACACTTCCGCGATATTTCTGCTGCGGAAAAGGCAGAGGCTGTCGTACACCGGCTGTCTTCCTCGTATCCGGCGGTACACGATGTGCTGTCCGCTCTCCCTGTGCCTGTAGAGAAGGATTTCTTTTCTGTCACTGCGCCGCAGAACTGCGGCAGGCTCATAATACTGGGCCAGCTCTCCCTCCAGCCATCCGGCAAAGGGCTGTCCCGAGGCATCCTGAACCGTATCCATACTTATTTCCTCCTGTTTCTCCGATTGAAATCTCCCCCGCGCCGTGCTATACTTTCTGCCGAGGTGATATATATGCTCAAAAAGCCAACCAATGAACTGATGGATGCCCTGACCCGGAACAGCTCCATCGACAGCTATCTGAATAAAGAGAAGGAATTCCTGATCGACATGTCTGTCAGCGAAATGCTCGGTTTCCTTCTTCAGGAGAAAAATCTCCAGAAATCAGCCGTCATCAAAAAAGCGCAGCTCAACGAGATTTACGGCTACCAGATCTTTGCGGGAAAAAGGATGCCGTCCAGAGACAAGCTGATCGCTCTTGCCTTCGGCATGGAGCTGTCCCTTGAAGAGACGCAGCAGCTTTTAAAATACGCCGGCTTCTCACCACTCTATCCAAAATCCGACCGGGACAGCATTATCATCTGGAGTCTCCTACATCATCTGGATGTCATCCGGACCAACGAGTGTCTGTTCGACCATTCCGTAGCGACTCTGTAGGATCCTGTAATACTGGATTTTGGCAATCCTGTCATTTTCGTCCCACGTGATATAGAGAGCCGGAGCATCCTGTCTGCCGTCAAAGCGATAGTAATACTCTTCCTCACCGTAATTCTGGTCCGGGCTTCCCAACGCCTCCCTCACCTGTTCCTTTTGCGTGTCCGCATTATAGCCGAACACGCCGTAGCTTTTCTTCTGCCCCTCATCCGCATTTGAATAATCAATCTCAATATTTACCACTTCTCCGTAATCTGTTGTATATATCTTCACCAGGTCATAGACATGGACAATATAACCCTCGTCCTCATACGCCTCCTGCGTCTCCGCCCCCAGGTCCATCTGTCCGCAGAGGGTCTCATAGTCTACCAGGCTGTCCCGGAAATCACAGGCAATCTCCTCGTTAAACGGCAATTCCTCTCCTGTCCGGAACATGCGGTCCATCCACTCCTGTCTCGCCTGTTCCTGTTCTTCCTCATATGCCTGCATTTCCCTCCGGAGGGAATACACGGCAAAAATGCCTCCCCCGGCCAGCGAAAGGACTGCCAGGACGAGCAGTGATAAAAGAATGGTTTTCTTCTTGATCCGCTTTTTCTCTTCGGCTGCAAATACACTCTCAGCCTTCGGATACACATATCCGCATTTCGGGCAGAAATGTGCCGTCTCCGGCAGGCTCTCTGTGCATACAGGACACTTTTTCATAAATCCCCCTGTTTTCCTCTGTCACATATTTGCATTTCTCTTCTGCCTTCTTGCCCGCTCTGACACCGCGGACACCTGCCGCAGGCCGGAGCTTAAAAGCACCAGGACGATGACCACTGCCACGGCGCAGAGCACCCATTGCACAAGGTGGACGGACTGTCCCAGCGTGATGGGCATATCCCAGACAGCGTGAAGGGCGATCACAAGGAACAAAAATTTCAGGAATTTGGGGTCCAGATACATTTTCCTGTCAAAGGGTCTCTCCCCCTTGGCGATGACAAGGCCCGCCGTGGAGATGGCCGCCCACAGCGTATGTCCTCCTATGGCCAGTGCTCCCCGCAAGATCAGCACGTCTATCATGTTCGGGATGCCTCCGTACAGAAGGGCCGAGAAGGCGTAGCCTGCGGTCTCGAACACCGCAAAGCCGGCCCCCACGCAGGCGCCCAGGAGCAGTCCGTTCAGGATGTAGGAGGTGTTCCGCTTCTTCACGTAGTGGCCCGCCACCACGATCTTTCCAACCTCCTCCACGATGCCCACCAGGATGGCCCCGGTGTAGTTCAACTCTCCCACATAGATGTAGCCGTACAATATGAGTGTAAAGATCAGTGACATGACGCCGCCAATGAAGAAAATGCTCACCACGTCAAAAATGCTGATGTTCCTCGGGATGTTTGTCTCCCAGAAAAATATCACCAGGGAGAAGGGCACGATCAGGGCCCCTATGAACATGGCGCCGGGTATGGCGTTGGTGTTGGAAAACTGCAGTATCATCACAAGGAGCCCTGCAAACACCACGAGGAACATGAGGAAGATCCTGGCGAAGAGCCAGGGATTGGGCCAGTCCGCCGTCATGTTCTCCGGCGCCGGGGTGGTCTTTTTTGTCCCGCTGATGAAGAGCTCCTCCCGCTCTTCCACAGTGTGGCGCCTGAACACCTCGCTCACCAGCTCCCGCAGGCGGATGTCCGTCTTTCCCTCCTGGCCTGTCATATCATTGATGGCGTCCACGAATTTCCCCACTCCGCTCTTGGACATGGATATGAACTCATCCTTCGTAAATCCGCCGCCGGCCTGGCCTGTATTTTGCTGACCTGCGTTCTGCCACCCCGCGTTCTGCTGAGGCCCGGGTCCGCCCTGGCTCAGGCTCCTGCCGCACTCGGGGCAGAACCTGTCCCCGCTCTCCACCTTTGCCCCGCACCAGAGACAGAAAAGCTGCCGCTCCTCAAATCTGTACCCGCACTGGTTGCAGAACTTCGCTGTATCACTCATTTCCTTTCCGCATTTCGGACATATCCTGCTCATTCTCATCCCTCCATCGTCTTTTAACTGTCACAGGCAGCATCCCGTCTCCTGCGTTCTCTCTACCATTATAGTCTCCCCCGGCGCTGCAGTCCAACAATAATTTCTTCTTCCTTTTGGAAAAGCACAAAACTCCTCATTTTGACATAGACTGTAATTAACCACGCCAGAGAGGTGCTTCATTTGAAATCCTTTCCACAACCACTGACAGCGGCCGAGGAGCAGTATTATCTGCAGAAATATACGGAAGGTGACCAGGAAGCGAAGCACATTCTGATCGAGCGGAACATGCGCCTTGTGGCGCATATTGTCCGGAAATATCAGTCCATGGACGAGGAGACGGAGGACCTTCTCTCCATCGGGACCATCGGTCTTATCAAGGGCGTCGTGACGTTCAACCCTGACAAGGCCGTACGGCTTGGTACCTACGCCGCAAGATGCATAGAAAACGAAATCCTCATGTACCTGCGCACCCGGAAGAAGTCTGCCCGGGACGTATCCCTCTACGAGCCCATCGGCACGGACCGGGAGGGGAACGAGATACAGCTTTTTGACATCATCGAGTCAGACGCAGACGACGCCCATGAAAAGGTCGCCCTTGGCGACGATATCCGGCTTCTCTATTCCAGGATAGAAACCGTTCTCTCTCCCCGGGAACGGCTTGTTCTGAAAATGCGCTACGGTCTCTACAACGGAGATGAATTTACACAGCGGGAGATTGCCAAGAAGCTTGGGATCTCCCGTTCTTATGTCTCCAGGATAGAAAAGAGCGCAATAGAAAAGCTGCGGGACTATTTTTAAACCCGCAGCTTTCTTTTTCATTTCCCTTTATCCTTCTTTTCTTCTCAGGATATCATAGAGGTCCGCCTCCGCTCCCAGGTCCACATAGATGGTCTGCTTTGCGTGGGGCGCGCTCTCCTGCTCCTGCCCGTCCTCATTTACGATGCGGCGGACAGTCACTTCCACATTTCTCCCGTCCGGCTTCATGATCTCAATCTGTTCGCCCACGGAAAATTTATTTCTCTGCTCTATCCGGTAGAGCCCGTCCTTCTCCCCGCCGATGATACCCAGATAGGTGTAGTCCTTTGCGTAGGTATTGTTGTCGTAGATCTGGGCGCTCTCATCCGGCTTTCCAAAGTAAAACCCGGTGGTGAACTGCCGGTAGGTGCAGTTTGATATCTGATCCAGATACCAGGGCATATTTTCCTCGTATAGAGCCGGGTCCTCCAGGTAATCGTCTATGGCCTTGCGGTAGGTCCGGGCCACTGTGGCCACATAGAGGGCTGTCTTCATCCTGCCCTCTATCTTGAAGCTGTCGATGCCCGCGTCGATGAGCTCCGGTATATGTCCGATCATGCACAGGTCCTTAGAGTTGAAGATAAACGTGCCCCTCTCATTTTCATAGACAGGCATGTACTCCCCGGGCCTTGTCTCCTCCACGATGGAGTATTTCCAGCGGCAGGGGTGGGTGCAGGCTCCCTGGTTGGCGTCCCGCCCGGTAAAATAATTGCTCAAAAGGCATCTGCCGGAGTAGGAGATGCACATGGCTCCGTGGATAAAGCTCTCAATCTCCATCTCCTCCGGTATGTTCCGGCGGATTTCCTTTATCTCTTTCAGGGAGAGCTCCCGGGCTGTGACAACTCTCCTGGCCCCCTGCTTCCACCAGAAATTAAAGGTCCCGTAATTGGTGTTGTTGGCCTGGGTGCTGATGTGCCGCTCGATTTCCGGGCACACCTCCTTTGCGATCTCAAAGACCGCCGGGTCGGCGATGATGAGGGCGTCCGGCTTCATTTCCCGCAGCTCCTCAAAATATTCCCGCACACCGGGAAGGTCGCCGTTGTGGGCCAGGATGTTGGCCGTCACATGGACCCGCACGCCGTGGTCGTGGGCAAAGCGGATGCCCTCCGCCATGTCCTCCCGGGAAAAATTTTTCGCCTTGGCCCGCAGGCCGAAGGCCTCGCCGCCTATATACACTGCGTCCGCGCCGAAGACCACAGCGGTCTTCAGCACCTCCAGGCTGCTGGCCGGGATGAGCAGTTCAGGATGTCTGTTCATAGTGTCTTTCCTTTCTTTACGCTGACTGCCAGCCCGTCCCCCAGGGGGAGGATACTGGTCAGGAGCCGTTCATCGTGCTTCAGCTGGTAGAGGTACTCCCTCATTCTCTTGTGGATGGTCCGGTTGCGCCTCTCCACCGCAAAGCGGGACTCCATGACGTCCCCGTCCTGGAGCACATTGTCCGTCACAAGGACGCCGCCCTCCTCCAGGAGCCGCAGCGCCTCCGGCAGGTAATGGATGTACTGTGCCTTGGCCGCGTCCATGAAGATGAGGTCAAAGGGCCTCTCCAGGTTCCGCATCACCTCCAGGGCGTCCCCCTCCAGGAGGGTGATATCCTTCTCCTTCCCGGCCCGGCGGAAATTCTCCCTGGCAATGGGGATCCTCTTTTCATAGTTCTCTATTGTCGTGATATGGCACCCCTCCGGGGCGTAGGCGCTCATCAGGAGAGCCGAGAAGCCCACCGCCGTCCCAAGCTCCAGTATGCTGCCAGGCCTCTCGATCTGCAGCAGCACCTTCAGAAAGCTCTGGGTCTCCTTGCGGATGATAGGCACATGGTCCGCCAGCGCCCTCTCCTCGATTTCCTCCAAAAGCGGGCTTTCCGGCGTCTCCAGGGAATGGATAAATGTCGTGATTCTCTCATCAATGATCATATCTGCACACCCGTTTATACACAATTACACACCAGTTACGTTAATTTGGGACGTAATACTTTTAAAAAGTATTACGTCCCCTTTTACACTTTTTCAAATTATCTGTCTACATCCATAATTATCGGTAAGATCATGGGTCTTCTCTTGGTCCTCTTCCAGATGAACTCGTTCATCGTGTCGCGGACAACCAGCTTGATCTTGCTCCAGTCCGCGCCTCTCTGGCGGTGGAGACAGTTGTCCACTGCGTCCACAAGGACTTTCCTTGCGTCCTCCATCAGTCCCTCGGACTCCCGCACATAGACGAAGCCGCGGGATACGATGTCCGGTCCGGCCAGGAGACGGTTGGTCTTCTTCTCCAGGGTCATGACCACGATGAGGATACCGTCCTCTGCCAGGTGCTGACGGTCGCGAAGAACGATATTTCCCACGTCGCCGACGCCAAGTCCATCTACCAGCACTTCTCCGGTGTGGACTTTGTCCACCACCTTGGCCTCCTTGCTGTCAAGCTCCAGCACGTCACCGGACTGCAGCATGAACACGTTCTCCTTGGGAATGCCAAGGGACAGCGCCAGGCCCGCGTTGGCCTTTCTGTGGCGGAACTCGCCGTGGATGGGGATGGCGTACTTCGGTTTCACAAGGGAGTATATAAGCTTCAGCTCCTCCTGACAGGCATGTCCGGATACGTGGGCATCCTGGAAGATCACGTTGGCCCCCTTCTCGGAGAGCTCATTGATGACCTTGGAGACGGATTTCTCATTTCCCGGAATGGGATTGGAGCTGAAGATAACCGTGTCTCCGGGCATGATAGTCACTTTCTTGTGGATGTCCGCCGCCATCCTGGACAGGGCCGCCATGGACTCTCCCTGGCTTCCTGTGGTGATGAGCACTGTCTTCTCCGGCGGATAGTTCTTCAGCTGGTCAATTTCGATAAGGGTCTTGTCGGGCACATTCAGGTAGCCCAGCTCCTGGGCTGTGGAGATGATGTTCACCATGCTCCGGCCCTCCACGACCACCTTCCTGTCATACTTGTAGGCAGAGTTGATGATCTGCTGCACGCGGTCCACGTTGGACGCGAAGGTGGCGATGATGATCCTTGTGTTCTTGTACTCCGCGAAAAGGTGGTCAAAGGTATGTCCCACCGTCCGCTCTGACTGGGTAAATCCTTTTCTCTCCGCGTTAGTGCTGTCCGACATGAGGGCCAGCACGCCCTTTTTCCCGATCTCGCCAAATCTCTGCAGGTCGATGGCGTCGCCGAAGACCGGTGTGTAGTCCACCTTAAAGTCTCCCGTGTGCACCACGATGCCCGCCGGCGAGTAGATGGCAAGGGCCGAGGCATCCTGGATACTGTGGTTTGTCTTGATAAACTCGATCCGGAACTGTCCCAGGTTGATGGACTGTCCGAACCTTACCACCTTTCTCCTTGTGCTCCTCAAAAGATTGTGCTCTGTCAGCTTTTTCTCAATGATACCCATTGTCAGCTTTGTGGCGTAGATGGGCAGGTTCATCTCCCTGAGCACGTAGGAGAGGGCCCCGATATGGTCCTCGTGTCCATGTGTGATGACAAAGCCTTTGACCTTCTGGATATTGTCCTTCAGATAGGTGATATCCGGGATGACCAGGTCGATTCCCAGCATATCATCCTCCGGGAAGGCCAGACCGCAGTCCACCACAACAATACTGTCTCCGTACTCAAAGGCAGTGATGTTCATTCCGATCTTTTCCAGACCGCCGAGCGGAATGATGCGCAGTTTTCCATTGTTTTCTTTTTTCAAGCTTACACCTCCATAGGTTTATTTTTCCGTTATCCTTTTTTCTTCACGGCATTTTTTGCACACGCCGTAAAATTTCAGTTCATGGTCGGTCACCTGAAAGCCTGTCTCCTTCTCAATATAAGCCTCCAGGTCCTCAAGAAGATCGTCTCTGAACGCAGAGACACTCCCGCACTCCGTGCATATCAAATGGTGATGGTGATGCCGATGTCCCTCCTGCTCATCCAGGAAATCCCCGATCTCATACCGCACGCATCCGTCGTCCAGCATGATCCGGTCCACAAGCTGCATGTCCAGGAGAAGCTGGACTGTCCGGTAAATAGTCGCAAGACCGATCTCCGGATAGTCCTCCTTTACCAGCTCAAAGATATCCTCCGCGGTCATGTGCTCATCTCCGTGCTCCGCAAGCACCTGCAGGACAAGGAGCCTCTGATTGGTCACCTTCAGGCCCTTTTCCTTCAGCATCTCTTTGAATTTTTCCTGGCTTATAGACATAGTACATTACCTTTCTATCTCGATATCCTCGAGCAGTTCTTCGAATACCTTCGACACAGCGGAAAGCTCTGTGTCATCCTCTACGATCTCGTAAATGCTTTCTGTATCTTCTGCCTCTGATCTGTCCTTCAGGATGAGACACTCCGCGTCTCCCTCCTCCGAGTCTGTGACCAGAATGTAGGACGTTCCATTGATGGTCGTCTGCTCCAGGACAAAAAACTCTGCCGTCTCCGCCCCGTCAGACCGAAATTTGATCTTTTCCATTACAATACACCTCAAAAAAATCCAGTATTTAAAGACGGTCCTCTCTGATGGCCGCCTCATGGTATTTCGAGTCCAGATATCCCTGCAATATAAAAACAGCCGCAATCTTGTCAATGTATTTCTTGCGGTCTTCCCTTCTCACGTTGCTCTCAATTAAAGTCCGCTCTGCTTCTACCGTGGTCAGACGCTCGTCCCACATAATGACCTCAAGGCCGGTACGCCGGCGCAGCATCTCACCGAATTCCAAAGATTTTTCCGCCCGATCTCCCACGTCGCTGTTCATATGGCGCGGCAGTCCGAGTACAATGCTCCCGACCTCATACTCCCGTATCAGCTCCTCGATGCGGGCACACGTCTTCCTCAGCTTGTTCTCGTCCTTGCGCCAGATGGTCTCAATCCCCTGTGCTGTAAGACCAAGGGGGTCGCTCACCGCCACTCCCACTGTCTTAGAGCCGTAGTCCAGTCCCATCACTCTCATACGAAATTATTCCCATCCGTGATACTTGATATACGCTTTCAGCATCTCTTCTACCAGCTCGTCTCTCTCCACCTTCATGATCAGGCTCCTGGCGCCGTTGTGGCTCGTGATATAGGTAGGGTCCCCTGACATGATGTAGCCGACGATCTGATTGACCGGATTGTAGCCTTTCTCGCTCAGTGCCTTGTACACGATTTCAAGTATATCCTTTGCCTGGATCTGCGGACCGCTTTCTACCTGGAAAAACTGGGTGTTGGTTAATTCTTTCATATACTCACGTCCTCCAAAAATACTTCATATTTATTCTACTCTATTCCATTCTGAAATTCAATGAATTATTTGTAAACGGTTCTCAATTTCTACATTTATCAACTGATTTGCCAAATTCTCTGTCGTTTTTTGTCCGACTTTCACATATTCCTTCGTGTGCCCCACCTGGTAAATGCCGTCCTCTCTCTCCACGGCCTCCTCCATCAGGACCTCCACGCATTTCCCTATGAGCCGGTCCTCATAGGCCTGCTGCTTGCGCCTTCCGAGGGCGATGAGCTGAGCGCTCCTTGCGTTCTTCACCTGCTCCGGCACCTGCCCCTCCATGGCGGCTGCCTTTGTCCCCTCCCGGCGGGAGTACTTGAAAATGTGGGTCTCGTAGAAGTCCACCTTATCCACAAAGGCCATGGATCTTTCAAACTCCTCCTCGCTCTCCTGGGGAAAGCCCACGATCACGTCCGTGGTCAGGGCCGGGTTGTCAAAATACTTCCGGAGGAGCTGGCATTTCTCATAATACTCCTCTGTCGTGTACCGCCGGTTCATGCGCCGCAGCGTCTCGTCGCAGCCGCTCTGCAAAGAGAGATGGAAATGGGGGCATATCTTAGGCAGCGTGGAGAGGGTCCGCGCAAATTCCTCCGTGATGATACGGGGCTCCAGGGAGCCCAGGCGGATACGGCAGATGCCCTCCACCTCATGGACAGCGCAGATGAGGGAGAGAAGGTCCTCCCCCTGGTCCAGGTCCAGCCCGTAGGAGCTCAAGTGGATGCCCGTCAGCACCACCTCCTTGTAGCCCTGCCCGGCCAGTGCGCGCACCTGGTCCACCACATCCTCCATACGCCTGCTGCGGACCCTCCCCCTGGCGTAGGGGATGATGCAGTAGGAGCAGAACTGGTTGCAGCCGTCCTGCACTTTGATGTAGGCCCGGGTGTGCTCGCCTGTACGGGTCAGGCGCATCTCCTCGTACTCCGGCGTGCGGCTGATATCGATGATGTCTCTTCTGCCCGCGCCTGTCTTCTCAGTCCCCGTCCCGTCTGTGTCATTCGCCTGTCTCTCCCGAAAAAACTCCTCCAGTATCCGGGCCAGCTCATGCTTTTTGTTGTTCCCGATGACAATGTCCACGCAGTCGTCCACTTCCCCGGCCTTGGCCTGGACATAGCAGCCCGCCGCCACCACCACGGCCTCCGGGTTCATCTTCCTGGCCCGGTGGAGCATCTGGCGGGATTTCCGGTCCGCCATGTTGGTGACCGTGCATGTGTTGATGACGTAGACGTCGGCCCGCTCGTCAAAGGGTACGATCTCGTAGCCGCTCTGCTCCAGTATTTCCTGCATAGCCTCCGTCTCGTAGGCGTTTACCTTGCATCCCAGATTGTGAAGTGCTGCCTTTTTCATTTCCAACCTCTCTTTTCTTCTGCTCTCGTGTAAATTGTTGTATGCTTTAACGAAATTTGCCCCAATTCTTTGGCAAATTGTTCCTTGACTTTTAATCCCTCAACTCTTAAGATGATTATAGAAACTGATTAAGAGATCAAGGAGGTTATTCCAATGAAAACAGTACAAATTTCTTTAAACTCAATCGACAAAGTTAAATCTTTCGTAAACGACATCACAAAGTTTGACTATGACTTTGATCTTGTATCCGGAAGATATGTCATCGATGCAAAATCCATCATGGGTATCTTCAGCCTGGACCTTTCCAAGCCGATCGACCTGAACATCCACGCTGACGCAGGCATCGATGAAGTGCTTGAGACTCTGAAGCCATACCTTGTATAATCGGACAGGTTTAAAGCGAACATATTAATACGCCGAAATGTGCTGACATTCCGGCGTATTTTTTATTTGACAGGGAACGGACTTTGTTCCCTGTCAGATAAAAACGCTCTGCGGGATGCCCCCTGGCTCCCCGGGGACAATGCTACCCCTGCACGTCTATGATCTCCACCGTGTCGATGGCCGTCTGTACCAGCTCGTCAATCTTCTCCGCCAGATTTTCCTCTGACCTGTGGATGATGTTGATGTTCGGCTTTGTCACCGGATGCTTTGCCACAAAGATGGTACAGCAGTCCTCAAAGGGCTGTATGGATGTCTCGTAGGAGCCGATCCGCTCGGACACTTCCACGATCTCCTTCTTGTCAAAACCAATCAACGGCCGGTACACCGGCAGGGTACACACCTCGTTGGTGGCCGCCAGGCTCTGCATGGTCTGGCTTGCCACCTGGCCGATGCTCTCCCCTGTGATGAGGCCCAGACAGCCGTCCTCCCTGGCAAAGTGCTCCGCAATCTTCATCATATACCTTCTCATGATGATGGTCAGCTCATCGTGGGGGCACTGGTCGTAGATGTAGAGCTGGATGTCTGTAAAATTCACCACATGGAGACGGATGGGCCCCGCGTAGGCCGCGATGATCCTGGCCAGGTCCACCACCTTCTCCTTGGCCCTCTCGCTTGTGTAGGGCGGCGCGTGGAAGTAGGTGGCCTCCAGGGCAACGCCCCTCTTGGCGATCATGTAGCCTGCCACCGGGCTGTCGATGCCGCCGGACAGAAGGAGCATGGCCTTCCCGTTTGTCCCCACAGGCATGCCTCCCGGCCCCGGGATGATCCGGGAGTAGACGTAGATGTCCTCCCTGACCTCGATGTTCAGCATCACATCCGGATGGTGCACATCCACCCGGATTTCGGGAAATGCGTCCAGGATGGCCTCCCCGATGTCGCAGTTGATCTCCATGGAGTTCTTCGGATAATTCTTCCGGCTCCTCCTGGCCTCCACCTTGAAGGTGATGTCTTTGTCCGGGTACAGCTCATCCATGTAGGCAACCACGTCCTTTTTCAGCTGCTCAAAGCCCTGGTCCTCAAGGCGCACCACAGGGCAGATGCCCACGATGCCGAAAACTCTCTGAAGGGCCTCCGTCACCTCGTCATAGTCGTAGGGGCCGTCACAGTCCACATAGATGCGGCCTCTCGTCTTGTAGACTTTAAAGCTGCCGTCCGCCTCCCGCAGGGCATAGCGGATCTGACGCACCAGAGCGTCCTCGAACATGTAGCGGTTCTTTCCCTTTATCCCGATCTCACCGTACTTGATCAAAAATGTGTGAAATGTCATAGTTCTTTCCTCTTTTCTTCCCGGTGTGCAGACCGACTGTCCCGGCACTCCCGCGGGCTCCGGTGTTACCGTCTCGTGTATCTGCGCAGTACTGGTACTAAATTATATAAGGTTTCCAGCGTGTAGTCAATCTCTTCTTCTGTTGTAAATTCTGACATGCTGAAGCGCAGCGTGGCGTCCAGATACTCCTTCTGGGCCCCGATTCCCTTCAGCACCCCGCTGATGGCCGGGTGGTTGGAGGCGCAGGCGGAGCCTGAGGACACGTAGATGCCCTTCTCCTCCAGAGCGTGGAGCAGGACCTCGCTCCTCACCCCGGCAAAGCCCACGCTGATGATGTGGGGCGCGCTGGTCTCGTCGCAGAGGCCGTGGATGGTGATGTCGTCCAGCTTCTGCACGCCGCCTATGAACCGGGCCTTCAGCGCCCGCATCCGCTCCACCTTCTCCTCCAGGCCGTCGTAGATGGTCTTTGCCGCCAGGCCAAGGCCCGCGATGCCGGGCACGTTCTCCGTCCCGGAGCGGATGTTCTTCTGCTGCTCCCCGCCGAAGACGATGGGCTTTATCTTCACCTGCTCGCCGATGTAGAGGGCTCCTGTCCCCTTGGGCCCGTGTATCTTGTGGCCGCTTAAGGTGAGCATGTCAATTTTCTCCTTCTTCGGGTAAATCCTGTATTTTCCAAAGCCCTGGACTGCGTCCACGTGGAACAGGATATCCTTATTATATGCCTTCACCATATCCGCCGCCTGCCGGATGGGCTGCACAGAGCCCACCTCGTTGTTCACGTACATGATGGACACAAGGATGGTCTCCGGACAGAGGGCCTCCTGCAGGGCATCCAGCTTCACTCTCCCGTACCGGTCCACCGGCAGGAAGGTGACGCGGAAATCCTCTTCCTCCTCCAGGTAGCGCATGGTGTTTAAGATCGCCGGGTGCTCGATGGAGGAGGTGATCAGGTGGTTGCCCCGGCGCCTGTTGGCCCTGGCCGCCCCGATGAGAGCCAGGTTGTCGCTCTCCGTGCCGCCGGACGTGAAGACGATCTCCTTGTCCTTCACCTTCAAAAGCTTTGCCAGTATTTCCTTTGTCTCTTTTATATAATGCTCCGCCTGCACTCCCTTGGCGTGCATGGAGGAGGGATTGCCGTAGTCCTGGCACATGACCCTGCGCACAAGGTCTCCCACGCAGTCGTAGGCACGGGTGGTGGCAGAATTGTCAAGATAAACTTCCATCAAAGATCACTCCTGTACTTTTTACTATTAATCTATGCGCCTCAGGGCTCCAGGTGATAGCCCAGGATGGCCAGCACCATGAGGGGCGCTGTCTCGGTGCGCAGGATACGCCTTCCCAGGGTGATGACCCTGGCACCGGCCTCCAGCGCCTTCTCCTCTTCCTCTCTCTCAAAGCCGCCCTCAGGCCCGATGAAGATGCCCACAGACTGGCCCGGCTGTATCTCCTCTATGACCTTTCTCGTGTAGTCCATGCCCTCTGCCAGCTCGTAGGGAAAGAGGACCACATCCAGACTGCCGGCCGCCTCCAGGGCCTCGTCAAAGCTGCACACCCCCTTCACCTCCGGGATGATGCCCCGGCCCGCCTGCTTGGCCGCGCTTTTGGCGATCTCGTTCCACCGCTTTACCTTTTTCTCCGCCTTGGGGCCGTCCAGCTTTACCACGGAGCGCTTCGCCGCCACGGGAACCACCGCGTAGGCGCCAAGTTCCACCGCCTTCTGCACCACCAGCTCCATCTTATCGCTCTTGGGAAGCCCCTGGAAGAGCCAGATGGGGGAGGGAAGCTCTGTATCCAGCTCTCTCTCCTCCTCTATCTCAAGCCGGGCCCGGCCCTCCTCATAGCCGCTGACCTGGCAGACATATTTGCGGTTGTTGCCGTCGCTGACCTCCAGCCTCTCGCCCGTTTTCATGCGGAGCACATTTTTCATGTGGTTCACATCAGAGCCTTCTATATAAATGTATGGCTTTTCCACCTGATCCGGCGTCACAAAAAAATGCTGCATCTATCGTTTCCTCGCTGTGACGGAGACCCACTCTCCCTGGTGGTGTACCTCCAGAAGCTCCATGCCGGCTTCCTTCACCGCCTCCACCACGGTCTCCTCCTTGTCATCTATGATCCCGCTTGTGATGTAAATGCCGCCGCTTTTCAGCTGGGCCTGTATCACCGGCGTCAGGGGCACCAGCACATCTGCCAGGATGTTGGCGGCCACAATGTCGTACTGCCCGTAGCCCACCTTGTCCTGGACCTCCCTGTCGTCGATGATGTTTCCGATCATGACCTCGTACTGGTCCTTCTCAATGCCGTTGACAGCCATATTTTCATGGGTGGCGTCAATGGCACAGGGGTCCAGGTCCGTGCCCACAGAGTAGCCCGCGCCGAACTTCAGGGCCAGCATGCCCAGGATGCCGCTGCCGCAGCCCACATCCAGGATCTTCATCCCCGGCTCCACGTATTTTTTCAGCTGCCGTATGCAAAGCTGAGTGGTCTCGTGCATGCCTGTGCCGAAGGCTGTGCCCGGGTCGATGTGGATGATCAGCTTGTCCTCGTCCTCCGGTTTTACGTCCTCCCAGGAGGGGATGATGAGCACATCGTCCACGGTAAACTGGTGAAAATACTGCTTCCAGTTGTTCACCCAGTCCACATCCTCGGTCTGGGACTCCTCGATGGATGCCTCCCCGATATCCACAAAGGCGGAGAGCTCCTCAAGCTCCGTGCGCACCTTCCTCAGCATCTCCTCCTTGTCGTCTTCCTCCTCCAGATAGAAGGTAATGTAGGCCACGCCGTCGTCCTCCTCAGCCTGGGGCAGGATATCCACAAACATCTGCTCCTTGTCCGACTGGGTAAGGGGGATCTTGTCCTCTATCTCCACTCCCTGGATGCCCAGCTCCATGAGGGAGCTGCTGACGATCTCCTCCGCCGCGGTCGTTGTCTTCAAGCGAAATTTATTCCATTTCATACCGTCTCACCTCTGTCTCCGCCTCTTCCCGGCGGGACATTCCTTTCCACATCAGTTTATCATATGAGCCCCAAATGCTCAACGAGGATTTTCACACCCAGACAGATGAGGATCAAGCCTCCCGCTATCTGGGCCCCCTTCTGCCAGCGGGAGCCGAACACATTGCCGATCCTCACGCCTGCCGCGGAAAGGATAAAGGTAGTCACGCCGATGAAAGACACCGCAGGCACGATCTCCACCTGCAGGAAAGCAAAGGTGATGCCCACCGCCAAGGCGTCAATGCTGGTAGCCACTGCCAGGGTCAGCATGGTCTTTACATCCAGGGAGTCGTCCGCCTCGCAGTCCTCCTCCCCAAAGGCCTCCTTTATCATGCTGGCTCCGATCAGTCCCAGCAGGATGAAGGCAATCCAGTGGTCTATGGAGGTGATGACCTCCTTGAACTGGCTCCCCAGGAGGTACCCGATGACCGGCATCCCTGCCTGGAATACTCCAAAATAAAGTCCCACGATCCCCGCCTTGGCCCAGGTGCATTTCTTCATGGCGAGGCCCTTACAGACCGACACGGCAAAGGCGTCCATGGACAGCCCCACCGCCATCAGAAAAAGTTCGATCAGTCCCATTTTCCTTCTCCTTTTGTCTTCTTTTGTTCTCTTTTATATCCCTCTTTGTCCCTTCCGGGGCCAGAAGCCCCTCTCCCCTGCCAGAGGCAGGGCGGATGCAGCGCGGGCAGTGCGTAAAAAAAGACCCATCCGCGGCAGATGCTCTCTCCGCGGATAAGTCTCATTATTTCAAGTAATGCCAGATGCCAGAGCGGCATCAGTATGTTGACAGTACTGCGCCCCAGGCGCCAACTACTCCCTTATCGCTTCTGTTCATTATAAGGAGAAGACCGGGGCTTGTCAATCATTTTTTATCAACTTTTCCCTTCCTGGCCTTCCCCGCTTTTCCTCCTCATAGTCCGGACCCGCTCCTTCATCTCCCGGTCCGCCCGCCCGGACTCACAGATCTTCTGCAGCGCCTTATGGTAGGTAAAGTCGTCCAGCCGGCAGTCCGCAAGAAAGGCCCCCGTCTCCTTGGGGAACTCCAGATAAAACATTGACAGGGCCCAGGCCACGGCCATCTTCACATAGTAGGAGTCATGGTCCACCCGCTCCAGCTCCGCCAGGGCCTCCCCCAGATACGCCCTGTCCACATAGTAGTCCAGCAGCAGTACCGCCCCGAAGCGGACCGTGTACTCCTCCCCGCTCCGGAGGCAGTCAAGGACAAAGGGCCAGAGCTGCGCCCGGTGCCTGCCGGCAATCTTCAGGGTGCTGCAGAAGCTGTCGCAGACAGACCAGTTGTCGATCTTTGGCAGGAACCAGCGTATCAGCCGCCGGGCCTCCCCCAGGCTCTCCAGATACTTCCGCATTTTCTCCCGGCTCTCCAGGCAGCCGGGAGGCAGGATGACAGGTGCATTTGCGGCAGATGCTTTTGTTTTATTTTTCGGCATACAGGTTCTCCTTTCCAGAGCTTATATCCATTTAAAAACCATTTTTACACTTGACCCGAAAAAAATCAAGCCTATCCGCCTCTGCCTTTCGCCCGGGACTGTGCTATAATGAGAGCAGTCTGATTTTTACAGAAACAGAAATTTTACACGAAACGGGGGATTATCTTGCAGGACCTGAAACGCGTTTTCACACACCTTGGACCATTTAAGAAGGAATTTATCCTCAGCATCCTGTTCATCATCGCTGAGACAGGCTTTGAGCTGACCATACCGCTGATCATGGCGGACATCATCGACGTGGGCGTCCAGACAAGGGACATCCACTACATCTGTATAAAAGGCGTGCAGATGGGCTTTTGCGCCCTCCTCTCCCTCATCACAGGGCTCCTCTATGCCAGATACGCCGCCAGAGCCGCCCTGGGCTTTGGCTCCGGCGTGCGGGAGGCTGAGTTTTCCAGGATCCAGTCCTACTCCTTTGCCAACCTGGACCACTTCAGCACCTCCTCCCTCATCACCCGCATGACCACGGACATCACCGTCATGCAGAACGCCATCACAGGAGGCCTGCGGCCCATGGTCCGGGGACCGGTGATGCTCATCATGGGGCTCTTCCTGGCCTTCTGGATGAACGCCGCCCTGGCCCTCGTGTTTGTGATCTGCACTCCTGTCCTGGCCTGCATCCTGTTTTTCATCGTGCGCAGGGTGGCGCCCCTGTACGGGAAGCTGCAGGTCTGCATGGACAGGGTCAACGCGGCCATCCAGGAAAACCTCACCGCCATCCGGGCTGTCAAGGCCTTTGTGCGGGAGGAGTACGAGGAGGAGGTCTTCGAGAAGGCCAACCGGGAGCTGGCGGACACAAGCCGCACCACCTTCCACTTTGCGGTGCTGAACCTGCCCGCCTTCCAGCTCACCATGTACACCTCCATCGTGCTCATCCTCTGGTTCGGCGGCGGCTTCATCCAGACCGGCAGCATGCAGGTGGGGGAGCTGACCGGCTTCTTGAGCTATGTACTCCAGATTGTCAACTCCCTCATGATGATATCCAACGTGTTCCTCATGCTGACCCGGTCACTGGCCAGCGCCCGGCGCATCAACCAGGTCTTCGACGAGACGAGCACCCTGTCTGACCCGGAAAATCCCTGCCATGTGATCCCGGACGGACAGATTGACTTTGACCACGTGTCCTTCAAATACAAAAAGGAAGCAAAGGAGTACACCCTCTCTGACATCGACCTCCACATTAAGGCCGGGGAGACAGTGGGCATCATCGGCGGCACAGGCTCCTCCAAGAGCACCCTTGTGCAGCTCATCCCCAGGCTCTACGACGCCACCGCAGGCTCTGTCCGGGTGGGCGGCCGGGATGTGCGCTCCTACAGCCTGGAGTCCCTCCGGGACGGGGTAGGCATTGTGCTCCAGAAAAACGTCCTCTTCTCCGGCACCATCCGGGAAAACCTCCTGTGGGGCAGCCCGGGGGCCACGGAAGACGAACTGCAGGCGGCCTGCCGCGCCGCCTGCGCCGACGAGTTCATCCGCACCCTCCCGGAGGGGCTGGACACCCGGCTGGACCAGGGAGGGGTCAACCTGTCGGGAGGGCAGAGGCAGCGCCTGTGCATCGCCCGGGCTCTCTTAAAGCAGCCGAAGATCCTCATCTTTGACGACTCCACCAGCGCCGTGGACACGGCCACAGAGAGCCGGATACGGGAGGCTCTGGAGGCCATCCCCTCCATGACAAAGCTGGTCATCGCCCAGCGTATCCTGTCCGTCATGCACGCGGACAAGATCGTGATACTGGACGACGGACGGATACACGCGGTGGGGACCCACCAGTCTCTCCTTGCAGAGAGTCCCATTTACCGGGAAATCTACGAGTCACAGAAAGGAGGCAGATAGGCCATGGCAACAGCGGACAGAAAGCGCCCCAAAAACCTGCGGCGCACATTTGGGAAGCTCCTCTCCTACATGGGCATGCATAAATTCCTGCTGGCGGCAGTGGCCCTTCTTGTCACCGTCAGCGCGGGAGCCAACCTGCTTGGCACCTACATGGTAAAGCCCATCATCAACCAGTATATCGTGCCCGGGGACGTGAAGGGACTCATCTTCGGCGTGGCGGTCACCGCCGCCATCTACCTGACCGGGGCGGCCGCGGCCTTCGGCTACAGCCAGACCATGGTAAAAGCCGCCCAGAAGATCATCTACGACATCCGCCGGGACCTCTTCCACACCATGGAAAAGCTGCCTCTCGGATACTTTGACTCCCACCCGGACGGGGACACCATGAGCCGCTTCACCAACGACGTGGACACCATCTCCGATGCCCTCAACAACAGCTTTGCCATGATCATCCAGAGCTTTATCCAGGTTGTGGGGACGCTGACCATCCTCTTCATCCTGAACTGGCAGCTCAGTTTCCTGGTTGTCCTCGGGTACGCCTCCATGTTCCTCTACATCCGCTACAGCGGGAAAAAGAGCACCTACTATTTCAATCACCAGCAGCAGTACCTGGGCGAGCTGAACGGCTACATCGAGGAGATGATCCGGGGCCAGAAGGTGGTCAAGGTCTTCAACCACGAGGCAGACAGCCTGAGGGCCTTCCACGAGAAAAACGCCCTCCTGCGGGAGGCGGGGACAAAGGCCACCGCCTACTCCAGCACCATGATCCCCATGGTGGTCAGCATCTCCTACATCAACTACGCGGTGGTGGCTGTCCTGGGCGGCCTGATGGCCATCTGGGGCCGCATCGACATCGGCACCCTGGCAAGCTACCTCATCTTTGTGCGCCAGTCCACCCTGCCGGTAAACCAGTTCACCCAGCAGTCCAACTTCATGCTGGCCGCCCTGGCCGGTGCAGAGCGGATCTTCGACATGATGGACGAGACGCCGGAGGAGGACGCAGGCCACGTAGTCCTTGCAAACGTCACGGTGGACAGTCAGGGAAACCTGGAAAAAAGCGCGCAGCGGACAGGAAAATGGGCCTGGGAGGACACCCGCACCCACGCCCTCACGCCCCTTCGCGGGGACGTCCGCTTTCACGATGTGTCCTTCGGGTACAGGGAGGACAAAAAGATACTGGACAAGGTCAGCCTCTACGCCAAGCCGGGCCAGAAGATTGCCTTCGTGGGCTCCACCGGCGCCGGGAAGACCACCATCATCAACCTAATCAGCCGCTTTTACGACATCAGCGGAGGCGCCATCACCTACGACGGCATCGACATAAGAGACATAAAAAAAGACGCCCTGCGAAGCTCCATGGCCGTTGTGCTCCAGGACACCCATCTCTTTACCGGCACCATTGCCGACAATATCCGCTTCGGGAAGCTGGACGCCACGGACCAGGAGGTGGAAAATGCTGCCCGCCTGGCCGGCGCCGACTCCTTCATCCGCCGGCTCCCGGACGGCTACAGCACCATGATCACCGGGGACGGGCAGCGCCTCTCCCAGGGGCAGCGCCAGCTCCTTGCCATCGCCAGGGCCGCTGTGGCCGACCCGCCGGTGCTGATCCTGGACGAGGCCACCAGCAGCATCGACACAAGGACAGAGAGCCTCATCGAGAAGGGCATGGACCGGCTCATGGAGGGCCGCACGGTGTTTGTCATCGCCCACCGCCTCAGCACGGTCCGCAACGCCAACGCCATCATGGTGCTGGATCACGGCCGCATCATCGAGCGGGGCGACCACCAGGAGCTGCTGGACCAGAAGGGCATGTACTACCAGCTCTACCACGGCATGTTCGAGCTCTCCTGACAGCCCCGGCCTTAAGCGCCGTCTCGGCGCCGTCCCAGCGCATCCCAGTACTGTCCCAGTGCATCCCGGTGCCGTCTCAGCGCTGTCTCAATACCGTCTCAGTGACGCCCATGCAGGTCGTAGTAAAAAATGTACTGCTGCAGCACCCCCTGGAAGCCCGCATACCGCTCAAAGGGAAAGCCCTCCGGGTACTGCTCCTCCAGCACCTTTTTGATGTGGGTGTCCACCGGAAAGGCCTCCAGATGGTGGAGGGCAAAGAGGCAGATGCAGTCCGCCACCTTGCCGCCCACGCCGCAAAGCCTCATAAGCTCTGCCCTGGCAGGGGGATAGTCCATCTCCTCCAGGGCCTCCAGGTCCACCTGATCTCCAAGGACCATTTCCACGGTCTTTCGGATATACCGGCTCCGGTAGCCCAGGCCCCCGGCCCGCAGGTCCGCCTCCGTGGCCTGGGCCAGCTCCCCCGGGCCGGGGAAAGAATAGTAGACCTTCCCCTCATCGGAAACGCACCTCCTGCCATACCTCTTTGCCAGGAACTGCACATTCCTTCTGATACGCCGGATGTTGTTCTGCTGGGAGATGATGAAGGTGACGATCATCTCCCACAGGTCCTGCCTGAGGATGCGGATGCCCCATCCAAAATCCGCCGCCCGGACAAGGTAGGCGTCCGCCGGGTCTATCCTCTTCTTGTACGCCCCGTAATCTTCCTCCAGGTCAAAATAGGGGCCCCAGAAATCCCGCAGCTCCTCTTCCCCGCAGTGAAACCGGAAGGCGTTCGCTTCTTCCGTCTCTTCTATTTTCAGGTACCTGTCCCCGGCCACAAGCTCCCAGACCCCTTCTTTTACCTCCTCCATGCGGAAGCACTGGCCGGAGGAGAGGATCTGCCCCGGGGAAAAATGCTCTTTTGTAACTGTTATCATGGTCTTCCTCTCTTATCGCTCTTTTGTCTTTTTATGATTTTACAGGTAAAGGGAGGCTTTTGCAATCCAAAATCAAGGTGCGCGGTCGCCCTCCGGGCGTATCGCACAAAAAAGGCGCCTGAAAACTCAGACGCCTTATTTGTATATCTATCTGTATCTATGTCAAAATGGCTTATGCCGCATTTCTTCCGTGGGCACTTGTGCCGTGGCCGCCGCTTCCCTGTCTTCCAGAGCCGCCTGCTGCCCGCTCATATTCTCTCAGCTTCTGCCTGGCCTCCTGGCTTAAGTTCCTGGGAACCTGGATCTGGACCGTCACATAGTGGTCTCCGTGTACAGCCGGGTCCTTCATAGAGACAATCCCCTTGCCCCGCAGCCGGATTTTTGTGCCGGACTGGGTGCCCTCATGGATCTTGCACATGACATTTCCGTAGAGCGTGTTTACAAGGGCCTCGCCACCGAATACAGCCATCGTAAAGGGAATCTGCACAGTGGTGTACACATCCATTCCCTTCCGCTCAAAGCCCGGCTTTGTCCCCACCTGTACCTTAAGGAGAAGGTCGCCCGGCTCACCGCCGCCGGTTCCCGGCATCCCCTTGCCCTTCAGGCGGATGCTCTTGCCGCTGTCAATGCCGGCCGGAATGTGGACCTGCAGAGTCTGGGCATTGCCCGACCCGGACGGGTCCTGGAAGGTAATGATCTTATCGCATCCAAAGGCCGCCTCGTCAAAGGACACCTCGGTCTGCGCCCGCAGGTCAGAGCCCTTCTGCCGGAAGGAACCGCCTCCGAAGCCTCCACGTCCAAAGCCGCCGGTCCCTCCGTAGTAGGACTGGCGAAAGCTGCTCCCGTCTCCTGTGTGGAAGCTGCCGGAAAATCCTCCTTTGTTTTTCCCGTGGAAAATATCTCCGAACAGGTCATCAAATATATCGCCCATATTGCCGTTTTCGAAATGGAATTCTCTGTAGCCGCCGTTGCCGGTATTATAGGCGCCTCCGGTGTACCCGCCTGCCCCCGCTCCGGCTCCGGTCCCGTCAAAGGCCGCATGCCCAAACTGGTCATACAGCTTCTTCTTTTCCGGGTCGCTGAGCACCGTGTAGGCCTCTGTTACCTCTTTAAACTTCTGTTCTGCCTGTGGATTTCCCGCATTTGTATCCGGGTGATATTTCTTTGCAAGCTTCCGGTACGCTTTCTTTATCGCATTTTGATCTGCGTTTCTGTCAACACCAAGCACTTCATAGTAGTCTCTCTTTGCTTCCATCTCTATCACCTCCCGATCATCCACATCCGTAAGCTGTCAAGATCTATATAAATTTCTATATTTATTTTAATATATTTGTTATATGTTATATCTGAAATCTATATGAACGGCCCTCAAGCCGGAATATTTTCTATACTCCAAATACCATATAAAACCTCCCCGGGACAGGCTGCCCGGGGAGAAATCTCATTATCCTTCGATGGTCACGTAGCGGTTCTCCTCTACCTGCTTCTGGTCCTTCTTCGGGATATCCAGAGTGAGGATACCATTTTCAAACTTCGCGTGGATATCTTCCTGCGTCAGGTTCTTGCCCACATAGAAGCTTCTGCTCACATTTCCTGTGAAGCGCTCCTGCCTGATGTACTTGCCATCCTTCTTCTCGTCGTTGTTCACGTTCTTGGCCGCGCTGATAGTCAGGTAGCCTTCCTTCAGCTCTGCCTTGATCTCCTCCTTCTTAAATCCCGGCAGGTCAATCTCTACTTCGTAAGCGTCGTCCTTCTCTTTCACGTCTGTCCGCATGATCTGATCTGCTGAGCGTCTTCCGTAATACTTTCTGTCAACATCCGGGAAGGAAAAATCAAACCAGTCATTAAATAAATCTTCTCCAAAAATACTAGGCATCATCATAAGTCATCTCTCCTTTGATCATTCATTTATATTGGCACTCCGTGTAATCGGAGTGTTGGTTTTGAACTGTTGGAAGAGGATCTTTTTATTTCCTTTCCTTTGTTCTAAATGTAATATAACACTTATTGTTAGCACTGTCAAGAGGTGAGTGCTAATTTTTTAAATAATTTTTTTGGAAGGTTTTTGGAAAACCTCAAAAAAGCTTGATTTTACTGGCTTTTTCGGGCTTTCCAAATTTTCGATTTTTTCAAAAAATGGCTTACTACACCATTTTTACACCATTTCTACACCAATTTGCGCGAAAACTACGAGCCATGCAGGGACAAAATCGGGATGCCTTTTGGGAGCTTGCTCACATAAAGGCAGCTCCGGTTTTGGACCTATAAGGCGACAGCCGCGACCGAATGAACGCAGTTCATGAGGTGGCATGGCGAGTAGCTATCTGTAATCATTCTCAAGGAAATCTGAGTTAATTTACTACACCATCAAACGCGGAAAAATCCGTTTTTTTTGCGATTTTCACTCTAAGGCAGTCAAAAATCTCTGATTTGTAAACTGAAAATCCTGTCACATGATTTGAACCAAATCCATCTTCGCAATCTCTCTTTCGATCCTGGATCGGTCTGTGATGTGGTTATAAACTTCCATCGTGACACTGATGTTGGCATGTCCCATCACATACTGAACGACCTTCATATCCAGATCCGTCTCTGCCATTCGGGTACAGGCTGTATGTCGGAGAATGTGGGCGGAAATATGAGGTAGCTCTTCTGGCTTTCTCCTCTCCCGCTTTGCCCGCTCATTTTCTTCCTCGTTATACGCCTTCACAATATCCCGGAGAATAAAGTTCACGGTAGTCGGCATCATAGGACGCCCGCTCCTGCTCATGAATACGAAATTCGAAAGCCCTTCGATTTTCACATCCCTTGGAATTCCCATCTGAAAATTCAGCCGTCTCTGGGTCTCAAAGGCTTTTGCCACCATCTTGCTCATGGGTATCTCCCGGATCCCGGCTTCTGTCTTCGGCATGGTCACATGGAAATCACACCCGTCTCCATAGTTCTTATAGATCAGCTGATGATTCACGTATACGGTCCTGGTCTTCAGATCTACATTCTTCCAGGTGAGTCCGATCAGTTCTCCACAGCGGAGTCCGGTTCCGATCATCACCTGCAGAAGTGGCAGATAGATATGGAACACCTCGCTGTTCTTTACATAGTTCAGCAGATTTTTCTGCTGGTCAAAGGACAGGGCGGTGCGTTTCTTTTCCGGTTCCCCATAATCTCCCAGCGTTCTCTTGGCCGGATTCTTCCGGATGATATCGTCATCTACAGCCACCTCAAAGCTCGGTAAGATTATATTATGGAGAAACTTGATGGTACTGTGGGAATATTTCTGTTTGCTCAGTCGGGAATAAAACAGGCGTACATGAGATGGTCTTACCTGTACCACTTTCATCTGTCCGAGTTCATTCCTCACAAGACTGTTCCACATCCTTCTGTAATTGGCCTGTGTACTCTCTGCCAGCTTTCTGGTATCCATGTGGATTTCAAACAGGTCATTGAGAGTCATGTTCTTGCATTGGGTATCGGTCAGAATTCCTTCGCTCTGGTCTTTCTCAATCTCTTTTTCTTTTTTCCTGAGTTCAGCCAGATCCGGAGAATAAACGGCCAGGCGTCTGCCGGTCCGTTCATCTTTGTACCGGTACATATAGAGTCCATCCTTGCGCTGGGATTCCCCTGTCCTCAGATTTCTTCCTCTATTGTCTTTTCTTGCCACAAAACCATTCCTTTCTCTATTTCCACACCTCCCTGTTGTGGGGAATGGTCTTGTCCTGTCTATGAAAAGTATAGCACAAAACCAACCCCACGCACATCCGTGTTCCTCTATTCCGCTATTGCTTCCAGGTATTTTTCCACTTTCTGTACGGAGTACAATACCCGGCGGCCGATGGTGATCCGGGCTCCCGCATCTTCCGCAATCTTCCTTGCAGTCATCTGTCCGCAGGAAAGCATAGCGGCCAGACCTTCAATATCCACTGCCAGACGGCAGTTGCTCTCTCTTTCTTTTGTCTGTCTCATTTACCTCATCTCCTCCTTTATTCTTTTCTGCATTCGCCCCAGCTTTTCCTGAGCCGTACGTTTTCGAAGACTCTCACCTTTAAACTGAACCGGCACGCACATCTCCAGCAACCGGTCATAAATCCTGGCATGCGCTGTATCCTGCGGATTCTTTAACTCCTGCAGCGTCAGATTGGTCGTCGCGATCAGGGGCTTCCCACTCCGATATCTGCCGTCAATCACCGCATAGATCTGTTCCAGTCCGTACTCTGTCCCCCGCTCCATTCCAAAATCATCCAGAATCAGCAACGGAACTCTGCACAGATTTTTTATGTATGTATTCTTCTCTGAAAAATTAGCAGACAGATCATTCAGCACTTCCGCAAAATTGTTCATACGTACTTCTATCTCCTGTTTCAACAGTGCATTGGCAATACAGCCCGCCAGAAAACTTTTCCCGGTTCCCACTGCTCCCCAGAAGAGGTAGCCTGTATTTTCCGCCTTCATTGTTTCCCAGTCTTTCACATAAAGCTTTGCAAGCACGGTATTTTCGGAAAGTCCCTTATCATTCTTAAATGTCCATTCCTTCATGGATCTATCCGAGAAACAATGTTCCTTCAATTCTCTGACGACAGCTTCATGGCGCTGCTGTTCCCTGTACTGTTCCTCTTCTTTTCTCTTTTGCCTCCGGCACTCACATTCACGCGGATGTTTTTTATTCCCAAAACTCCAATTTTCTCCTGATCGAAATAAGCCTCCTTCGGTTCATGGCATTGTCCACAATACAGGAGCCCGTCTTCTCCGATGTAATCCTTCCCGGTTCTTTCTCCCTGCTGACTCATGTTCTTTACTGTTTCTTCTACCATCTTGTTCATAAACTTTCCTCCTCACTGCAGGTATAATCCGGAACGTTTTTTACCGGGGCTGACCGTTCTGCCCATCTTCTCAAGGTAACAGCATGATCAGCATATTGCTTTCCACTGGAACGCATATAACTGGACAGTTCCTCGATCAGCCTGTCTAATTCCCGGATCTCCTGTTTCAATTCTCCATATTCTGTTTCGGAGAGAAACACATTGTGATATTTACCATAGGCAGAGTGCGCTTCTCTCTCTTTATTTATTTGACTATATATCATTTGACTATTACTCGTTTTATTAGGGGATACTTTTCTACCCCTCACAGGGACAGTTTTCTTTCCCTCATAAGTATCTTTTTCTTTCCCTATGGGGGATAATTTTCTTTCCTTCACAGGGACACTTTTCTTTCCCTCTGCCGGGATTCTGACATACAGCAGATTGGGCTTTGAAAATCCCTGCTTTTGTCTTTCTAAAAGTCCGGCATCTTCCAGTTCATTCAAAGCTTTCTTAATGGTCATATGACTCTTTACCAACACTTGCGCCAAATCCATGATTGGGTAAATCACGTAAATATACCCTTTTTCATTCTTCCATCCGTTATTCCTTGAAATCTTGGACCAATCCAGCAACAGGGCATACAAAATCCTGGCTGTCTGAGTCAGGTTCATATCCAACAGAAACCGTGGGTAAGGAATGAAATCCCTGATCAGGGTCCGCTCTGTCAAATATTCCATCTGGTCTCTATTCTTCACATCCATCCTTTTGTTTCTGTCTGATTTTCCGCCGGCGGCTTCGCTTGGATTCATAACAGGGGCAACAGACAATCACAGTCCGGAAACTCTGCTTGCAGTCCCCGACACATTTCCTGCAGGTGTCATTGTGGGCGATGCGCCCTCTTTCATTGAGAAAAAAGGCCAATTCCTGTTTCCTTTTCTTGCTCATTCTCGGCACAGACATTCCTCCTTCCTGCCATCCTGCCAGTACTTGGTACAGGACAGCGAAATATGGTCGCGTTTCGGTATCATTTTTTGCATTTTTTGCCCTTTACGACAGGCTTTTTTGACCTCAAATATATTTGCCTGGGGTTTATCCTATCTGACGGCAGAAAACGCTGTTTGGTCGTGTTTCGGTATCGTTTTAGAACAATTCATCTGGACTACTTTAACCGCCCCGATAATCCCGTTCAAAATCCCCTGCCATCTTCAACACTTCTTCCCTGAGTGCAAATAATTCCGCGATACAGTGACGGATTTCATCCTCCATAGCCAGCGAACGATCCCCGCCCGTATTGAAGTACCGTGTAATCTGATTCAGATTCACACCAATCTTTCCATACTCGCCTACCAACCTTCGGAGTTCTTCCATATCGGCGACCACTTCTACCCGATGCACGATTTCCTTTTCCACCAAAAGTTTCCGCAGGCATTCGGATCTGGACACCCCCAGGATCTCTGCCTTCCTGTCCAGAAGTTCCAGTTCAATATCCGACAGCCGGACTCCGACAAAATGCGGATAGTTCAGTTCCCGTTCTAATCTCTTTTTTCTCATGGCTCCTCCTTTTTTCTCTTTTCTGTTACTTCAGTAACATCACAAATGGGAGAACCGGCAGTCCTGCCGGAATCTACCTTTTGTGCTGCGTCCCACTTTCCAGTGGACGCCAATATCTGCCAGATCGGCAGATCATCGAGGGTATGGGGAATCGAAATCCCAAGCAAGAGCCCTACACTGGAAAACACGATAGTGTATTACGGGGTGGATCTTGCTCTATAATATCTACCCCCTCACTTAACGTAACCGGGAGTGGCTATTATACAACGGCAAAAAGAAATCATTTCATTCTTTTCGATCAGATCCGCTCTTATCTTTTTATTCTTTAAAGATCCCCTCACTTAACCCAATCGTCATAGGCAGAAATACAAGGAGATTCGAAAAATCTTTTAATTTTCTGCTTCAAAAAAGATTTCCCCTCACTTATAGAAAGGAAATTCGTGAATTATACAGTGTGTGGAGACAAAGTTTTAATAAAGTGCATAAAAAAACATCCCGTCTTTTTTGACCGGATGCCAGATTTTAATTCATAGATTTCTGTTATAAAAAATAGCCACCAGATTTTCCGGCAGCTATTCGCAGTTTCCTTTTCATTTATAGATTTTATTTCGTCATACTAATATATAATCGTCATTTATTTCTTGGCATTTTAAACTCAGTTAATTTATAATTTTGAATCCAGCCCATACATTCTTCACCATCTTCATTCTCCCAAATAATCTGTCTCCATTTTTTATATTTATCTCTAATTCTAACGATTTGCCCTTCCTCAAGTTTTTCAATTACAATTGAATGACAATCATGCTTCAGACGTACAATAGATTCTCTATTAACAATTCTATATTTCGTCGCATTGAGCTCTTTTGCATCATATCCAAAACCAACAACATAATAATTGTTGACCTGTTGCGTATAATTATAATTATTTATCGTTGTTGGTGATGAATTCATAATTTCCCAAAAAAAAGATATGAGCATAATAATAAAACCTAGCCATTCTCGTATGTCTTTTGCATCTATCTTTCGCTTTTCTGTTACTGGTAAATCTTGATTTTCTTTATTTAAAGGAATGTCTGTTACTTTTTCATATTCCGTTGCAATAGTTTCCGACACTGTATCAATATCCCATTCCTCGACCTCTGAAAAAACTTGATCTGTAACTCTTCCCAACAAATTTATATTTACATCTTCCAATGCTTTTTGCGATAATGCAGAAAATGTAGAATTGTTTTTCAAAATTTGAGAAATAAGAGAGCTACTACCAGCTTCCTGCAGTATTGTCGATAAACCTGAAATACTTGCTGATATTCCACTTATCTTCAAAAAGTCCGCAGATATCTTTAATGGTTCTATCATTTCATTCAGTACTCTAATAGCTCCATCAATATTATGAGTGTTTACTCCTAATGAGTTGCTCATATTCTCTGTGAAACTTTTGAGTCCTGAAAAATCATAGTCCTTCATCCATGCAGTCTGATTTGCCATTAAGTTTCCCATCATACTAAATGATTCCATATGCAATTTACGCATTTTATTATAGCTACCAAGCATTTTCTGAGTTTCTGTCAATATAGGATTCCTTGCAATACCTGAAATTTCTTTCATCATCTTTGAATCATATATTCCTGCAAACTGTGATAATGCTGCACTTACCCCTGAAATATTTATTGGTTTTATTATATTGTTTATATTTGATTCATCATATTTACTCATACTTTTCCTCCATAGCAGGAATACCATACCGATATAATGCCGTCTGCATTAACACGGCTCATACCAAAATCATCCATAAGCTACTTCACATATTGAAAAGCAAAGGTGTTATTGATATAGGATGCCCTTTGGATATCCTGTGCAATACCCATATTATATGCCATCAACAATAAATTAACATTCTTAGCCAGATCTGGAAATTAGTCTTTTATCAAATGCAGTAAATGTCTTTCTATCATCCAGAGATGCCTGATGTTACCACAACATCTCTTCAAAATTCTGTTCAAAAACAATTCATCACCTTCATATCTGCTTTTGTACTGCGCTCAATTCTTATTCCACACCAAGTGTCTTAAATACTGCTTCTTCTGCCGAAGAATAGAAAATTAAGCTAAATGCACCTACTAAATCCGATGGTACAGTTCCCAAATCTCCTGCAGAAGTAATTGGAAGCAATACTTTCTTCGCTCCACTATCCAAGCATACTTGCAGGGTACTTGCCAGTTCATCCACCTTAATCAGAGTGCCTCCGATACTGATTTCACCAAGAATCGCAAGGCTACTCAATGGTGTCTTTCCAAGTGCTGCGGAACAGATTGCAATCAGTGTCGGCAATGCCAGATTTCCTGTCATTCCAATGCCCTGCATATCTTGATAGTTGATAATATAATCCTTTGTTGTGGTACTAATCTGACCGGAAATTCGGTTCCCATTGGCTTTCAGGTAATTAAATGCTGTATTTGTTGCTTCTTTCGGCTCTTTTCCTGATCCAATACCAGTACAAATCAGCTTTCCATTTCCAGGCATCATCTGTGTTTCCAACATATAACAGCCGAGCATTCCTGTCTTTGATTTCGAAACGGTATAGACAGATCCTGGTTTTCCCATTCCCTCTGGAATCAGCTTTCCGCCGCCCTGCTCTGGAACAGAAACATAATACTCTTCAAAACTGTCATTATCTGTATAAGAGAAATTCACATCATAGAACTCCATACCACCGATCTTTTTCAACTGTTCTTTTACTCTGCGGCGGAGTTCCAGTGAAATCTCCACAATCTCACGTAACTCTTCTTTTGTTACCTCGCCGTCCGGATAAAGTAACTTTGTAAATCCAGAAATCATCTTACGGACAGCAATGGTATCACGCTGGTTCAGATTATTTCCAAGTCGGAAATACTTGTCCATCAGATCACTATAGCTGTCCTTACGCAATTCACGCATAAACTCTGACAGATAATCTGTGATAAATCCATAATCGTTGGTAAAGGAATCTGGTCTGTATTTGGGAATCTCCCAACCTGGAATATAGCAATGCATACGATCCAGGAACGCTGTATCTGTTCCCATTTCCGGTGGAAATGGATCAAATAAACTGGAAGTCTTCAAAAGGGTATCTACACTCTGGTTGATATTTCCTACGAACACCATAGAAGCCTTTGCCTGAATCTCTGCCTTTCCTCGTGAAAATGCTCCGGATGCCATGTATCCTTTCATAATCTGAATACCGTCTTTATCTTTGAACTTAATACCGGCAACCTCGTCAAAAGCAACACAATCCCACATACCAACAAGACCTACTGTATGATTGGACATGTTATAAAAAAGATTAGCAACTGTTGTCTGTCCACCTGCAACCAATATACTGTTCGGTGAGATCTGCTCATATATGTATGATTTACCTGTAGAACGTGGTCCCAACTCACAAAGGTTAAAGTTATTCTCTACTAGCGGAATCATACGCGCAATCAGCAACCACTTCGCTCTCTCGCTGAAACGATCCGGCTCCAGACCTGTAGAACGAAGCAAAATATCCATCCATTCTTCTTTGGTAAAGGCTTTTCTTCCATTTCTTACTTCATCCATATCCACATGTGGCATCTGGATTGGTGTTAGCTTTCGGATACGAATCGGCGGTGTATTCTTCTTATCTTCTTCGATAAACTCATACTCCATCTGCAATATACACCAAATACCACCACAAAGCAGACGGTCATACTCCTTCACATAATCCGGATGAATTGTAATTCCCTTTACGCCCAGATTGGAGAACATAGCCTCATAGCGGTCTTCCTTTGTATTTAACACAACCGTAATTCGGTCAATCACTGTGTAACTTCCTCTTTCACGCAAAAGAGAGAGAATCTTCTGCGCCTCATCCGGACGCACATAGTTATCTCTCAAAATACGCTTTACATTTTCTACTCCCTCTTCAATGATTTCGTCATCATCAGAATTACAGTACTGTCCAAGGAGATATTCCAGTACATAGACCGGAACATTGGCTCCTTCACGGATAGACTTTGTTAAATCCTTCCGGACAATACGACCATCATAGTATTGACGGAGCTTTTGCTTTATTTCTTCTCTCTTATCTTCGGTTTTATTTTCCTGTGTGTTGCTGAATTCGTCCATAACCTACCTCTTATCATATTAGGATATCACCAATTTTCCCAATAATACTCCAGTTTTTTCGTCCTTATTCATCTTAATTCTTTTATGTACAATTTTAAATTCTTCACCAAGTTCTAAAAACAGTTGATCCTTCTCCCACTCATCTTTAACAGGGTCTCGTGCCTTTTTTCCCAAGCTTGGAACAAAAGCTCTTGGATTAGTTTTGTTACTGTTGGCTGAAAATTTTTCTTCATCATATGTTGTGTACGCTACAATATCTATTATCTTAATACCAAGAAAATCAGCAATTGCTAATGAAGTCAAATAACTTGTTCGTACTTTAGGTTTTATCGACTCAAGCCATGTATTATATCCAACACTGCTTTTCATTTCTATCAAATGAAGACGCCACCCGTCATCCACTTGTTCAAACAAAATATGATCTACACTCTTTTGCATGCCTCTTTTCTTATCTGGTCTAAGAAAGTTACATTTCTTTTTATCATCAAAATTGTAAATGCATAAATTATCATTTTTAATAGTCACATCTAAATCGCTCTTCCCGGAATCTTTCTCTTCTTTCAAATGATAATTATGCCGCATATCCCAAAAATATTGTTCCATTATAAAATTATCAATGGCATATTGTACTCTTTTCGTATACATATTAATCCTCCTGGAAGGCATAAACTTCTCGAACTATTTTATCTAACGCATTGTTAAATGTTGGAACAACAAATCCATATTTAGTACATTCCAGTTTTTCAAGTTTTGACTTATTTGATTTCATATGAACGAACTGATACATTGAAACATCTTGGCTATCCAATAAATCTTTTTTATCATAATTATATTCACTCATTAATTCAGTGCATTGCGGATGTTTTTTCAGCTTTAACATATTATTAACATGTTGTAAAATCGTATCGCTATGCGTTGTCAGCCATACTGGTATACCTGAATTAACAATGTTAATTATTAATCTCGCCATTGTCTGTTGTAATTCCGGATGTAAATGTGCTTCTGGTTCTTCGATTATAAGCGTCTTAAAGTTAATATCTGATTTAAATAATAATAATAATGGTGAAATCTCTGTTACTATCGAAGATGCTAAATATAATGGTATTTCTTTTGTCATTCCATTTGGACGATATTTTATAACAGGCATTATGTCTTTTTTAGTAGTAACATTACCTTTTGTCATATATTCTTCGATAAACTGAACAATTGCTTCATTTTTCTTGGTAAGCTTATTTTTTGTTTCAAATTTAGTAATCAATTGAAGGAAATCAATATATGGAAGCGTTAAAATACTAGTGTTTTCCTCCATAGTAGGTGCATAGCTTACCTGTAATGAATTTTCAATCAACTGAGAATATGTCAACATAAAACCAGTGCGTGAGGCAGGAAGATATACTGGTTCACCCATACGTCTTCCTTTAACAACTGGTGTATATAAAGGCTCTGCTATTCCATACATCAAAATGTTCCAACAGATATAAGCGTTCATTCTAAGAAGTTGTTCTCTGCTATATGTTTCCTGTTTTGGAAATTTCAAATATGTCTGTGCAACTGAGTATCTTTCTGCATGATCTTCCCATTTAATTTCAATTTTGTTGTTTCGCTTATAATTCTTAATTTCAATTTTTTCAGCTTCCACATTATAACTAAATATTCTTTTTAATAGATTTTTTTTATTATTAAAAAGCAATTCATTAAACCAAGATACATACATATCTAGGTCTTCTTCTGTAAGTTCTCTATTCTTATTTAGGCTTTCTCTTAACCAATTTTCACATCTTTTATATGTTTTTGCCTCTGATGGCATTTTCGGAAAAATATCCTTGCCTAATGTTAATACTCCCCATAGCAGACTCATAAGATAACTTTTTCCACTATTATTATCCCCAACAAAGCACATTAATGGCGAAATACTAACATCTGCCTCAGCAATTTTTCCAAAATTTTCAACATGCAATGTCCAAAGCTTATCCATATACTTCTACCGTCCTTCCTATATTGTTTTAAAAACCAAAATCATCCACAAATGCAATATCGATCATAAATTCATACTGTTGCAGAATATTCTTCTCATCATTCGCATCTGCCAGCACCAGATAATACTTATCACCATACTTATATTCTCTGGACTTCAATGTGAATTTCTCATGGAATGTTCGCTTCTCCGGTGCGTCATCTCTACTGTTCGCAACAATCGGTACGTCAAAAGATATCTTTTCTCCATCTTCTGTCATAAAATATGCCACCAAGCTTCTCGCCTTCATGGTATCTGCCACTTTCTCTGTCTGAATGAAATCAAAGTAAGTGATTAGATTTGTTACCTTTCGATTCACGGAAGTCAGAATCACATCTACATAATCATAAGCAACTGCTCTGGTATTCGTTGTCAATTCAATAACCGGAATCAGCATTTCCTGAAGTGAAGAACCTCCATGTACATAGTTCTGTCCTCCACCGGCTACCTTGAAAATGTCTGCTCCAATCGGTGTTGTCACATATAAATTATTCATATATGTCATCAATCTGGACTTCATTCCTGGCTCTTTAACTTCCTGTGTAGTAAGCAAGAATCGTTTGTTGGAATATGCACAGATCTCCCGGTCATATGATACTTTGTCAAATTCTTGCAACTTGTCTCTCTTATACAGGAAGCCATGATCTGCTGTAATAAAGAATTTAGGTGCTGATATATAGCCAGTCAGTTTCTTGATCAACTTATGAATCTCTTCGATTGCTTCGGAGCAAGCTGTAAATACTTCATTTTCACTGGCAGGTTTATCCCCACGAGCATCCACCTGATTATGATAAATGTATACGATATTCTTCTTCTGCAACAACTCGCGGATTTTCTCTTTATTGGCACTTGCCACTTCATCAAATGCTAAAGCAACATTATTTTTATTCTGTGCCTTTAATATCTTATCCCTTGATACCAAATCAACACAGCTCTGTCCATCTACTGTAACATTTAATTTATCATCTACCCGTAACTCATTGTGAGGTAAAAGGCTTGCCATTCCCACTGATGTTACAGAAGGAAGGCTACTTATCGTACACTCCAATTTAGGAGTACATTTTTCATCCAGTTCCAATCGTTCCATCAATTCTTTTGCACATTCATACCGAAAAGCATCAGAAATAATAACGATAACACGGTTCTTTCCTTCATACTCCTTCAGATAGTTCCGATAAAAGTCTTCCTGACGTTTTAATCCGGTATCTGCCATTAAATTATCTGTCAGTTCCTGATTCCACTTCGGTGTTACTTTCTGCAGATAAGTAAAGGAATACATATTCTCAATGCGCTCTCTTACCTTTGAAAATCTCTCTGCATCTTCAATACAATCATAGGCACTGTAAAACCATCTATAATAAGAATCAATCAAATATATCTGTTTCTGATAATCTGCCACCATAGCCTTGATATCACTGGTTACTTCCAAAACAGATACCGCTTTCATCATCTGATAAGCATATTTGATTGCCTGATATTCGTTTTTATATACATTTCCAAAATGGCAGGACTTTACTGTTCTCTGCTCTGCAATCTGAGCAAGGTTCATGCCATCAATCTGAGCATCCAGGATCTCATCATTCAACTGATCCAGTGCCCAGTCAATTAAGATATTATCCAATTCTCTGAACGCATCACAATTTGCAATATCCAAAAGCTGTGCAGACTGATCTTTTACTTTGCCTACATCTTGTTTCAGCTCATCTCGGATTTTGCTCACTACTCGCAATGTCTTATCCACTTTTTCTGATAATGCATCATAATCATCCTGATAAAGTACATTATCCATCAAATTTCGGACAAATACGACCACATCATTCTTCTTTTTCAATACATAAGATTTCAGAACAGCTGGCAATGTATCTTTCAGCGCTACTGATGCATAAGTCAAGAGCATACATGCTGCCAGATCATCTACGTTTGGATTTTCAGACTGATATCCAAAATATTTCTCACTTAACTCCCAGAACTTTTCCAAAAGTCCGTTATCCTCAAGTGCTTTCATGTATGCATCACTATCGTTTAATAATAACTGTCTTGTAATTTCTTCAAAATTCGGAGTCTTTACATCTGTAAGCACAGCAATAAGACCAATATCAATGGTTTCTACATTGAAATGGTCTATGCCGAGTTCTTTAAACTTCTCAATACGCTTCTTATTCTTCCAGAAGTTGCTGTACTGTGCCAGATGTTCTTTAAACCGGTTATCAATTCCAATCTCCTGTGACATCTGGGAGACTCGGTCCGTGTAGTACGGAACCGAGTAATAATACATATCAGCTAATGGATTCTCAGCATCACTTGGTTTTGGAAATGGTGCATATACAAGATATTTGTTCTTTGTATCTGATTCATTCAATAACCATTTTGAATACAACCAGTTACTTCCATCCAGAATATGTAATTTTGCATTATCCAACTGTAACTCAGATACTTCGTCTTCATATTCTCCTTTATCATCAAACCAAAATATAATACGAGTCTCTTCCTTGGAAAACTCTGTATTCAACTGATCTTGTATATTTAATAAATCCATCTATATCTTCCCACTTTCTATTTTAGTTTTGCCAGAAGATCCACTTTTAAAGCTTTCTTCCCCTCTTGGGCAACTTCCACTCCCTGGAATTTCTCATAATTTACTTTCACGCCATCATCCAGATCAATCTGAATTCTCTTATTTGCAATATGAGCAATTGCTTCATCATAAATCTTCATTTCTGCAAGCTGCTTTGTATATTTCGTCACTGCTTTGGTTGCCTTAGATTTTTCTGAAGCTGATGATGCATTGTCAATGGTATACTGAGCACTATGCATAGCTGTCTCTACATATTTCTGTGCTCGATGTAAATAATCTGTTCTTACACGTCCAACAGTATCCGCATCATAACGGTGCATGTAAATCAGTGCTTTAAATCCATTTTGCTTTCCACTGTCAAATAACCAGTAAATCGGTCTCTTCTGATATACTTTCAGATGATCTGTATAAAAATCCTTCAAAAAGTAGTTGCGGATGACTTCTCTGGATGTGTCACCTTTATTGCCTAATGCATTTGCGATAAAGTCAAGGTTCTCTTCCAAGGTATCTGAACCGTATACTATTTTGACAAATTCTACAAAACGTGCCACGATATCATCTGAAAAATATTCTTCATCTGTAATTGGAATCACATTATCATAATCAACACTATAACTCAAACGTGTTGCTTTTCTCCAATCTTCATCATCTCGGAAATATCCATAATTATACTCTGCCAAACTTACCCCGGTATAACCATCCAAAGGCGATCCATCTTTCGCCAATGGTGAAACGCCTTGACATTTCCAATATATATTATCTATATCTCCGCCTGCATATACTAATCCTTCTCTGTCAAGAGAATACCTTCCAAACATATTTCCTACCGCATACGAAACAAAGCTTCTTATATCCGTATATTTATCGGCATTTCTTAAAAGTACCTCAACATTAGTCGCATTGAAGTTTTTCTCTTCAACATCATATATTATAGAAAACAACTCATTTATCCTTATTTCCGCATTAAGAACTAACTTATTTCGTTCCGTACAATCTTTATCCCATACCTTATATGCATTGTCTATAAATCCATCACTATTTAATGCACGATAAACCAAAGGATTCCTATCATACTCCCAGGATGTTTCATATGAATCCCATTCAGCTTTTGCTCCCTGAACACATTTTTTTACAAGATTAGTTATTTCTTCATAATACTGTTCTGACATAATAATCGGTAATCTTGCAATATCTCCTGCTTGATAATTTATTGTTGGAGCTAACATCTGTAATATTTCACATGCCAATTCTGTATTACAGAATCCAAGATAATACTCTGTATTCTCATTTCCATTATAAAATGACATACCCGCAATATCAGAAATGTTATGTTTTTTTAATCTGAAAGTTGGTTTTCCGGCACTTATCAATGACCATGTACCAGATGGAACAAATTTCATACTGTCTGGATAGTCTTGTACATTTCGCTTTTCCTTTTTTGCGGCTCCTATAACTCTTTCTCCCCCGTTCATCCAATTTATAACATATTCTTCATTTCCATACCATTTTCTTGCATCTCCACCCTTATTGTATGGAAACCACTTTTTGTTTGATTTTATAGCTTCTTCTGCTGAATTAGCATCCATCATTGCATTATTGAAATTAATTTCCCACCAATAGCGCAAAAATTCATTATTGTCACCTGTTTTTAAACCGTTCCTTACAGTTGTTAAACATCCTAATGGCTTACCTTGTTTAAAAGCTTTTTGTATCCCTTTATCAGCCCAATAAGCATATGGGGCACCTTCTATTATTTCAAATTCATCTTGTTTTTTTTCATATTCAATCCGCTTCAAATAGTAATTTCCTTCTATTGAAGCATTAGAATTATAGTTTAAAAAATCAAATTTATAATTTCTATTATGTTTTGCATTAAGAAATATATCTCTTATATCTTCAGGATCTATATATTGGAATGTTCTTTCATATAATTTATAATACTTTCCAACATAAGAAGGTATTTTAATATTCTTAATACAGAATGCTACAGAACCAAAATCTATACCAAATATTCCACGACCCATATGGAGCATATTCAATATAGTTTCTTCATTTAAAATTTTCTTTCTTAATTTTTCATATGAGTTCAAGAATAAAAAGGACGGCTGTGTAATCATAGCATAATATCTATTATTTCCAGATAATTTTCTACATTTTTCAATAAAGACAGCGAAAAAATCACTTCTACTATCGTTATAATTGTCTTTCACATATCTCGATAATTTAGTTCCCATTCCAGAAGATCCCATATACGGCGGATTCGTCACCACAGCATCATATTTCTGTCCAAGATTCCGTGCCACTCTTACCAGTTTTCGCAAGCTTTCTTGTGTCTCCTCACTCCCCACACTTTCAAATGAAATTTGTCCACCTGTACCTAAATCATCTACAAATCTTTCCAGTACCTCCCAATCACATGCATCTACATTCAAAATAGATCCATACTCTTTAGCATCATTAAAAGTATCCAGTAATCTTTCTATCTGCATGACCGCCAGATTTCTTTCCATCTCACTCAAATGTGTTCCAAAGAACTGCAGATGATTCCGATTGATTTCGTTACTCTCTACAATCGCATACACTTTCGGCTCTGGCTTTCCATCTCTTCCACGCAAGAATCGTCTATTATATCCTCGTCCTTTCATCATAACTGCAAAATACGCCAGCTGATATGCTCTTTGATCAATATCCAGTCCATGAATATTATGCTCTACGATTTTAAATGCTGCTTCTCTTTTGTCATATCCGGCACTTTCATAGATATCCATCAGCACATCGAACATAGCAATCAAGATATGTCCACTTCCCATACACGGATCAATACAGGTAATCTCTGTCGGTTTCAGATCCTTGTATGTAGTACGGATTTCTGCCAGCTTCACATTAACAGAATCTTCCTGCTCTGCTTCCGGAAGATAGTATTTCCATCCGAACCTTTCTGCAGTTGCTTTCTCGTCTGTACTTGGATCTACTGCCCTCAAATGCTCGATCCAGATTCTTCCCACAGAGTTTTCAACCATATAGCGAACAATCCAGTCTGGTGTAAAAAGCTGGGTTGCTGCCGGAATTCGCTCTTTTGTGATTTTCACATTCTTTTTCAGTTTTGCAAAAGTATCATCTTTTAATTCTGTATTGTAATACTGATATAGCCATCCAATGATTTCCACCTGTCCAGTTGGATTGCCTTCTTCATCCAGTGTAGATACATTAAAATCAGCTTCTGGAATACCTGTCTCTGGATTCACTAACATATAGATGACATCATCTTTATTCGTGTAGGAAATACCAAACAGCAATTCCATATAATCCGAATCTGCCTCAAACAGTCCTGGCAGAATATCATGCAACTGATGACACTGTTTCAGGAACAATTTACCAAACATTTTATCCGTATCTTCAGATGTACCGCTCATTTTCCAATTGATGACCTCTTCTTTTTCCTGTTCAGTCAAATCTAAATCTACATCCGGTGCCTGAGTTACAAGATCCGGTTCCATCTTTCCTTCTTTTTCAGAGGAGAGTACACGAACTCTGTTTGGAAGATAATCATTTACTTCCATAAAACGGATCGCACAGATTCGGTTGAACCAGGTATAAGCGACTTCTTCTACAACTGCTTCAAAACCTCGGGATTCAATCTGGGATACCAGTTTTCTTCTCTGCTCACACTGTCTTTTATTCAATGTCACTTCTGTTCCTGCAACGGTCTGGTATACTTCAAAGTCTGCTCCCTTGGTAATCGGTTCACTGCATGATTTTTCTGTAATTCCGAGCATACCGGCTTTATCTGTAACAGAATCAATCAGTTTCTTTCTTGCTTCTATGGCAAATTTCTTTATCACATTCTTGTTCATGTACTATTTCCTCCCACTGGAATAATTAACTCAATGTAATGATAGTATTCTCTTCCAGTTCTTGTAATAATTTTCGCTTCATCTCTGCCAGGAACTTGTCAATATCCTGCTCATTTTCGATAGAATAAGTTCTTGCACCTGCCACGTTACTAATGGATACATTCTTACGTTTCTTTGGCTTTGGCTGCACTGGCGTTGTTACCGGCTTTGGTGGTTCTGTATGACCGCCACCTGTCGGTGGTGTTACCGGAGGTGCCGGCTGTACCGGTTTCGGACGATGTGCTTCTTCATACTCTGTGATCTCATCCATGCAGCGAAGCTTCAATGTATCGCTTTCCAGTCTGATATTTTTTACTGCAGCAATCTCATGAGATGTATCCAGTTTCTGTTTCAGTTCTGCAAAAGCATTTACGAACTTGTCCCTGAATACGGATACAAACTCTTTCTCATCCAGCGTATGTAATACTTTTTCCAAATCATCATCCACAATCGGACGCATTTCTTCTGCTTCTTTTTCCAGTAAGGCTCCATACTGCTGGACGAATTTCACAGACATGTCTGGCAGTTTCTGAATCTGTCCAAATGGATTCTTCGCTGTCACGATAGCTTCCATCTGAGCCACATTATCAATCACTTCCTGATCTCGGACATAGATTTTACTGTTTTCAAACATCTGGATCTGTTCCAATGCTTTTTCGAAGATCTTTTTCTGACCGCCTTTAAAGAAGTCAAACACCGGTGCAGTATCATCTGCATCGTCTAACAGATCATCTCGCTTTTTATCTACTGTTTTAAAGAACTCTACCGGCTCTTTGATAGCCAGAAGTTCTTCCAGATTCTTCTTCGCCTGTTCCATTAAGGATTTGCATGGCAGCTTCGGATTTACACGATATTCAATCATGATTTCACCAAATGTTTCCAGCTTATCTTGTGCTTTATTCTTAAAGTTTCTTATAATAGTATCGTCATCATCACTGGATACGGAGAAACCAAAATAATCTTTCAATACTTCTTTTACGGAACGGATCTGTCCGTCTGTTGCTCTTTCCCTGATGTCAATCAGCAGTTTCTCTACAAATTCGCGTTTTGTCAGGTAACGTACCAGTTCGTCTTTTGTATTGGACAGCATAGATAAGCTCTGACTATTATAGGTCAGGGATACTCTTCCCATCTTAAAGAGCATAGCAACCAGCCACTGCACATCTTTCGAATCAAAACCATACGGAGCTGCCCCGAATTTATCCTGCAAAGATTTCAGAGAAGTCTTCATATGTCTTGCATTGTTAAGACAGATGACCTGAATCACTTCTTCCAATGCTAATTTATTCGGTGTTGTATCACTGGTTCCAAGGAAAGAAAGCTGTCCATCGTTGCCATTGAATACTGCAGCGATATCAGAGAGTTCCGGTGCTGTCTCCATGTAGGTCAGCTTGTTATACTGCATGGCTACCAGCTTGCTAAGTGCTTCGTTGATACGGCTTGCCGGTTCTTTGGCTGAGATATTTGCCTTATCTCCGTTCACATAGATATCTGCATGTTTCAATGCATCCTCAATAAAGATACGGATACGATCTTTCTTTTCAATACGTTCATCTTCTTTTGCACGACGGATGCTGTCAAAGCTTCCTCTTGCACCAGAAGCATTTTTATTCAAAAACTTATAGATTTTAATGGAGTCGGTAATCTCATCCAGGAAGGTACTATCGTTCGGTAATTTTACAATCACACTATGTTCCTGTGCGGAAAGCATACGCAGGGCAGAATCCGGATAATCTTCCCCATATGGTGTGATGATGGATACTCCGATATCATTGGACTGATTTCCCTTGAAATAACGATCATCTACCTTCTGGTTGAATGGGAATAAATAACGGCTGCTGTAACGATATTTCTTATCTGTAAAGATTTCCTCGAAGATTACAGTAGATGCTTCTCCGATAATCTCACCCATTTCTACTGATTCGTTATTGATGGCATTATTGATTTCCTGCTCTTCATTGGTCAGGAAGATATAGATTTCTCCATTTTTCTGTACCAGTGTCTCTCGGATCAGTTTCTTTAAGGATTCTTCAATCTTTCCACGGATTTCAATACGATCATCGTCAATATTGGAGATCATCAGCGTAGTAAGGTTATCTACATTTGCTTTGATCTCTTTGACGTATTTGATCATAAACAGTACTTTCAGCAGTTCTACATCGAACTCGTCCAGTCTGCTATTGTCTTCTGCATCGGTAATAACCTGGCTGTGCTGATGGTCAATGAATTTATGTAACGGATCATAAAAATAGCTGAACGGTACCAGCACACCTTCCTGACTGTCTTTTAAACGAATCGCAGACTCCTGGAACAGCGCTAACATAGAGCGGGACTGGTCGGATAAATGCTTTCCGCTGGCCCCATGGATACGTACAGCTGTCAACACCTGTCCAAGTAAATTGAACTGGTATGGAATAAACGGATAGCAATCTGCAAAATCTGTTTTATCTGTATATAATTTCTTGTCTGCAGTATCTGCTGTAAATGTAATCAGATTCTTAATAATAGATTCTTTCTGCTCATATAACAGCTTCAATGCAGACTCTGCAATCTCGTTTTTCTCCAAAATACGTTTCCGGATAACCTCATCTACATTGGATGCAGACAGGGATAATCTGGTATCAAAACGTCCCTGAATCTTGGAGAAGTCATTTCCCTTTGTCTTTGTAATAGAATCAATATCTTCCTGGCTGGTAACAATCACCCATGCTTTTCCTCTACAGGCAATTCCCAGATCTTCTACGATGGTCTGCAGATTCAGCATTAACTGGGTGTCATCAGCAATGTACTGTCCGATCTCATCTACAAGAAATATTACATGATGATTCGGTCCTTTTTTCTCACAATACTCTTTTACCAGAGATACGAACTTTTCAATACTGAGGTCGTAGCTTCCCTTGGCATTTTTGCACCAGTTGCGGGCAGCCTCCTCACTCATGAAATCCATAGCCACGATTGTTTTTACGATTTTATCCTGAATAACTGCAAAGGCCTGTCTCTTTTTCTCCCAAGGTGCCCCTGCAATCTCTTCAAATTTCTCTTTGAACTCTTCAAATCTGCCTTCGTTGTCCAGCTGACGTTCAAATTCTGCAAGATATGGAATAGATCCGCAATATCCCTGCATTTCATTGAATACCTTCATGAATACTTCTACGATAGCTTCTTTCCCTGATCCAACCTTTGCAGATCCTTTGGAATCAATATTAAAGAGCATGACATCAGAAGAAATGGTTCCGGAATTGGTCATCTTGGCAATCAGCATCGGATCATCGATTTTCTTTCCGTCTGTAAAGTACTCGATGGCTCTCTTTCCTTCTACCACACTGTTTTTTAACAGATAAGAAAGAATCTTTAAGAAGTGAGATTTACCACTTCCAAAGAAACCGGAGATCCAGACACCCATCTTGTCCGTATTGTTATTGATCCCCTTTTCATAGTTATCGAAAAAATCACGGAAATGTTTTAACAGTTCTTTTGTTACTACATATTCGTCCAATTCCTGATATACATTTTCTTCATCAGACTGACCTACTTTGATTACGCCCTTAATATCACGGTCAATCTGTTTCTCAAACATCTCTTTAATCTGCATTTTTCTTCTCCTTTGTTTTACCCAAGCCGGAATGCCCGGTAATAATTTCTGGAATCCATCGTTCCAAATAATTTCAGATCCTGTCCGCTGTATTCTCCAGGATAAAACATCACAACCGGCACACTGTCCAGTACCTGATGTAAATTGTTCAAAATATTATGGCTTGCAATGATTGGATGGCATTTTCCAACTCCTGTCAGAAAGATCACGCTGTCTGTCAGATCTTCCTGTAAAATCTTTGAGATAATCAGGTTCAGTTCGTTCGTTTCATCCAGTCCTAATGTCTCTACCAGACTGTCAGCCATATCAAAAAAGCCATTATCTTTTTCCAGATCAAAGAAGGCTTCCAGATATCCTTCTTCCTCTAATACCTGAATCATCGTATGAAATAGGTCAAATTCTATGATTTTAAAGTCTTTATTGCCGTTATTGATTCGGTCTTTTAAATATGCGATATGATTCCGCACTTCTAGTTCTGCTCTCGGATCATAATCAAACACATAATATCCGACTTCATTTCCAAGTCCTTTATTTTCACAGAAAGACTTTTCAGAAATTTTATCTTCAATCTGGTTCAGTCTTTCTTCCAAACTTAATCTCGCCATCCTTAGACTCCCTTCACTGCCTTTAAGTATTCTCCAAGCCCATTTGCAGTCAGTAATTCTTCTATACGGTAATCAATATGAATTGGCTTGATTGTCCTAGGTTTTGCACTGCTTTCCAGTAACCCTGCCTCAAACATCATTCTGGTAAAACACTGTTTCAGCTTCCGTACTGCAGTATCTGTCCAGCCGGCAACCACATCACTCTGCATTGCCTTATCTGCAAAAAAGACATTCAGATCCCGGTCTGTGATCTCTTTTTCGCCTAACCGGATCTTCTCGTCGTATACTTCATGTAAAAACTCAAAAAATAATCTGCTGTCCATCAGAATTGCAATCAGATTCAGAATCTTTGCGGTTTCTACATCACAAGTAATAAATGTCTGCAATACTGCCTCCGATAAGGCAGATACCCTTCGGTATGTTCCATTCAACACCTCATAGGCACGATATTCTGCTTTCACTTGATAGATATTTTCCTCCCAGGCAATCTTTCGGATGTCTGTCTTGCTAAGTCCTTCCAGAATATAACCTGCTGTTTTTCTGGACTCTTGTAGCCAAAATAATTTTGAAGTAAGTCCTGCACTATATTCCATTACTGTCCACCATCCTTTGATTCTCTTTCATAATGGACAATATCTCCGAAATCACAATCCAGTTCCGCACAAATTTTTTCCAGAACTTTTAAAGATACAAATTCCCCATTTGCCATCTTAGCAACTGTACTACTACTGATCGCAATACGGTTTATCAAATCAATTTTTTTCATATTTTTGTCAATCAACAACTTCCATAATCCATTGTATGAAACTGCCATATTTTTTACCTCTTCAATATAGTATTTCTAAATTTCCTATTATTTGGTCGTGAACTTCTGCTTTTTAATTCTTCCAATCTAAATAATCATATCATACACTTTCGTTACATTACAATACTAGTGCAAACAAAAAATTTGATTTCTCAAATTTTTTGTTTAAAATATCAGATTGTATTTTTTTATCTGCTAATGCATAATTACAAGATGGCTAAGTATCGTTATACAAAAAAAGCAGGAGATGCAGCTTATGTAACATCTCCTGCCAATTAATTAGTGGCATTTATTTTTATGATTATTTAATGTCTTGCCAGCTGCAGATTTAGCACTCTTTGAAGAATTCTTACTTGCAAGAGTTTTTCCTGCTTTGCCGACTTTTCCACCGTGGTGAACTGCCATTTTTTCACCTCCTTAAAATGTGTGGAAATGAATCGCTCTCCCCATTTCCGGAACCGATTATTGCTTAGTTGCTCTATTTAATTTTAATTTTGAAAACCTTAGCATTCTTAGGATAGATACGTACACCATTACGTGTGATATATCTCACTAAGATATACTTAGATCCGTCTTCATCGGTATAGATTTTACCCATGAAATCATCACCCCTTTCACTTTAATATTGAAAAAAGTGAAATTCATGGTATACTAAAAGTGTCTAGGTTTTAGTGAGCAATTATGAATTTCACTATTTCCATTAAAAGCTTATGGGTACAACCATAAGCTTTTTGTATATCAACACAAGAGTGCTAATATCACTTAGATTGTGATTGAGTTGCTGTATTCAAATCAAAAATTATTGCTTCTTCTGATGAAATGTAATCCCCCTCAGCTTTATAAACATTCCCAGAAAGTTCCCAATTCATCATTGTAGCTATCGTTTTCAGCAGTTCTTTATTGTTCCAACGCACAGAAATTATTTTTTTTTCGGAGTAGAACGGAATTGCACCGTCATCGTCCTTTTTTGCTTTCTGTATTGCGATTCGTTTCCCTTCTTCATCGATCATAAAGATAACATACTCTGGTTTTCCCATTCGTATAATTGCAGCTTTACTGAATGCAATTCCATTGTCTGTTATTGACACAGAAGAAGTTCCGACTGCCATATTGTATTGTTTGAATCCTTCTAACATCGAACCATCTCCTTTCTCACTTGTTATAATATCAAAACATTTTATTTTTGTCAAACATTATCGTTTATTCTTTTCTCTTTATTCGTTTCTTTATCGTTCCGAACTCGTTTTTATTTTTAAGCATTTCAAAAAAACTCCTATTTTAAAGGATTGTTGACACCATAAATATTTCTACTTTAATTTTAAAAATCAAAAAAACAAGTGTTCCGATATCATAAAAATAATATCTCAAATTATCATCTTAGGAAGCAAGATAAACGCAAGAATACACATACATAAATTACTATTTTAGAAATGAAAACTTTTGGTAAATATTTTGATTGAAGAGTTCTTTTATAAACTTTTGTTTTACAAAACTTATTATAGATTCTCCTCGTTTTACTACACCATTTACTACACCATTTTCGCAAAAAATGACGATTTTTGACGACTCCAGACAAAAAGTAAGAACCCGCAAAAACCTTGTAAAATAAGGCTTTACGGGCTCTGACGCCACAGGACAAAACCACCCCAAACGAGCCAAGAGGTGAGTGCTAATCTCTAGACTTCCCATCAGCCTTCATACCACACATTCTCACAATTACTCAATACCTCTGAGCATCATCACGCTACATCATCTTAAAAATCACATTCATCCACCGAAACCCTTTTGTCCCGCTCACATCTTCTGCATACTACAATTCTTTCATCTTCAACTTGGCATTGACCGCCAGTGTCTTTTCCACCAGCTGTTCAGTAAACTCCAGAAAGTAACATCCATCCGCTGACTTGCCTGTGGGGATTCCGGTTTTCCCGGAAATATATACAACTCCATTATCATTTAAATACAGGTCCACCTTTCTAAAGAAGCAAAGCACTTCCTCTTCCGACAGATGTATCAGTGACGCGCACGACCAGATGCCGTCAAATCGCTATGTTGGCTAATAACTCTGAATATCAGAACATACGACTTCTCCTGAGAACACTTTTCGGATTTCCAGGCAAAGGTTTCTTGACGACTTCAGCTCGATCACCTAATATCTCTGCTGCGGGAAATAACATACATCAAGCCCACTGCCACTCCCCACATCAAGTATCCTTACACCCTCTTTTAACAAAGGAATAACCCTTTGATACTGCACCGACAGATTGGCAGAAAGGGTTTCTTCCGCATAGCACTTTGCATTTTCTTCACAATACTTATCCATAACCTTATACCTTCAGGCTCCAATTCGAAAATCCCATACTCTTGGCCGACTGATACACCGGAAAAATAACCTCTTCCAGACGCCCGGAAAACTCTCTTTCAGACAGACCTTTTTGATACAGTCTGTGTCGGATCTCCGGGTTATTCAGATGTTCCCTGGCACATATTTCAAAAGCTTCATGTATTTCTGGATATTCCCATAGCAATTCATAGGATACATACTCACTTTTGCACAGCACGGGAAAATAGGCGTCCCAGTCCGGAAGGCTGTTGCTTTTGCTGCTGTTGATGCTTCGGGTGGTAGGAGTCAGATTCCAAAGTTCATCGTGAGCCACATAGGACCAAGGCACAAAATGGTCAATGGATATATTTTTCGCATTCAACAGGTTTTCTCCATAGATTTCATGTACAGGTCTTATGGAAACGATCATTTTCCAGTACTTTTTTACTTTTTCCAGATTGCGCTCTCTTGGCGGATAGAGCTTTTCCACAATCCCCGGAACACTGGGATTTCTTCTCTGAAGATACTGGATCATATTTAATTCCACCCAGCCCTGTATGATTTCATAATTCTGTTTAATATAATCCGCCCATTCCTGTTCCACTCCTTTCCCTTCATGGACGCCATGAAGGGCGCCTGCAGACGATACGGAACATTCTGGGCCAGAGTCCGTTTCAAAACTATGACTTCTTTATCCTCGCAAGTCGCAAGATATTTCAGGATTGCCTCTTTCTTCTCACTGGATTTCATATGACTGATCTCACTCAGCCGATGGACCACTCGTTCCAGGGCATCATTTGGTCCCAGATTCAGGCGATATTCTGAAACCATATACCAGGCATCTGCAATCATCTCGTCGATCAGTTCCTCAAATGTAATTGTATGACACCCCTCTTTTATTTTCCCTGCGATTGCCTGAAACCAGAATAATTTATAGCACTCGCTCTTGTTGTCAAACAATCTGGAAAAATGGGCAATGTCCAGTATATCCGAATAGGGTAACTGCATATTGATCTCCCACGTTTTATCGTTACTTGCATATCCTCACAGTTCCGTATACTTTTCTTTATGTCCGTACGCTTTTTCCACCGGATACTTCTCCGCATTCTTCTTTATCTTTTCCTGGATGATCTCATCCATATCCAGCCCACAGGTATCCGCCATCAGGATACAGTAATTCAACACATCCGCAAGCTCTTCCCTGATCTTGTCTTTTTTCTCCTCACACCTGACATCTTCTGCGCTCCACTGAAAAACTTCCAACAGCTCTGCTGCCTCCAGACTGATGGAGATCGCCAGATCCTTCGGATTGTGAAATTGCTTCCAGTTCCTCTCGTCTCTGAATTGTAATACCTGCTCGATCGTTTCCTTTGTCATCTTTAACCCTCGCTAAATCCTAATAATAAAATGATGGTGCGCCAGGGAAATCCAATAACTCTCGCCCCTTTTTCCAGTCATCAGCCCGACACATCACATCGTCCAGAGTTACACTCGAGTCAGCCCTTGTAGCCAAAACGGCCTCTGCATATCTTTTAAAAGACATTCTCCGGCCTTCATAACGACCTCTGCTTTGTGGATAATTGATCTCCTCTTGTAATGTTGTCCAATAGAGGATACATTTCAGGAACCAGATCTGGGGCAGATCTGTTGCCTTGTGCTGCCAGCCTTCTTCATATACTTCTTCCAACAGTTCCAGCATTTCATGATCATCAAGCGTCCCATTCAGGACATAACTTGCCACAATGACGCACACCACACTGTGCCTTAACGCTTTTCCCGAGACCAACAGAAGGTAGTCTCCCGGATTTTTCCCACCCGGATAACAGACTTCGAGATTAGGGAAGACAGAAAATCTTCTCTGCCGTCCATCCGTGTTATTTGCCCATAAGTATTTCATATATGTTACACCTTCATCAAAACTCATTGATCCAAATCTATTGCCAGATCCCGCTTCCATTCTTCTCTTGTCTCCTTAAAAGTCTGTCATATTTGGTCCAAAGCCTTTATTTTCTATAGGATATCATGTCAACTTTACTTTTTCCAGTACACCAATGTACTTTTAGCGCTCATTAAAGTATAATCATATATAGGTTTTTTTCTGACGATCCACAGACTCGATATTCATTTCGAGTGACCTTATGGAGGTGACTGTATGTTATTTGACTATGATAGATCATCTGCGGATAGTATCTTACATTATGCCAGGCAATTAGAAGGCAGGACTTTCCTTGAGATAAAGAGAGAGTTTAACCCAGACCCCGAAACGGATGACGAAGAGGCACTGACTGAAGACACAAATGCCAAAGGCCAGTTGGGGAATTTCCTGGAAAAAAATTTCTTTGGGTATGAACCAAACAGTGTTCAGGAGGCAGATTTCAGGGAAGCCGGCGTTGAGCTAAAACAAACCTGCATCGATCTAAAAAAGAACGGCGAGTACACCGCTGGCGAAAGACTATCCATTACCAATATTTCTTTTGAGGAACCTGTTGAACATGATTTCTACAAAAGTCATGTATGGGAAAAGATCCGATGTATCTTGCTCATCCATTATTTAAGGGACAAGACTATCCCGCGCATGCAGTATAAGATCATGTACGTAAATTTGTTTACGCCTCCTGCCGATGACCTTTCTATCATCATCGAGGATTATAAGAAGATAATCGGTAAGATAGAGGCCGGAAAAGCCCACGAGCTCTCTGAAAGCGACACCTTATACCTGGGCGCTTGTACGAAAGGTTCAACTGCCGCCAAAAGCATGCGCCCCCAATATTACGGTGATCATACTCCCGCAAAGAAACGTAATTTTTGTTTCAAACGCAATTACATGGACTACGTCCTTCACAAATACGTTTTAAGAGATGCTGTACCCTGCGAAAAGATCATCACAGACAGAGGGGCTTTAAAAACCCGGACCTTTGAAGATATCATCACCGGGAAGATCTTTCACTATGCCGGCAAAACTGACAGGCAGCTTTGTATGCTGTTTGACAGAGAATATAACAACAATAAGTCCCAATGGAGCGATCTGGCTTATCGCATGCTGGGCATCAAGGGAAATCATGCGGAAGAATTTGTCAAAGCCAATATCGTTGTCAAATCTATCCGGCTTGAGGAAAACGGTGCTATGAGTGAGAGCATGTCCTTTCCTCCCTTTAAATTTATCGAGCTGGCTGATCAAAAATGGGAAGATTTTGATGTTTACGAGTATTTTTCCGAGACCAAGTTTCTTTTTGTCGTTTACAGACGTCAAGGAGAAGAATATGTATTAAAGGGAGCCAGGCTTTGGAATATGCCTGCCGCGGATCTGGACGGCACTGTGCGGGAAGGCTGGGAAGAAGTCCAGCGTATCATCAAAGAGGGAGTTCGATTTACAGTGAATCCCGATGGCAGGATCTCCAATGATCTTCCCGGGAAAAAAGATAATCGCATCATACATATACGCCCCCACGCAGCCAGATCTGCATATCGGCTTAACAACGGGATCATTCGTGGCAATGTAGAACGAGATGCAAACCCGCTGCCAGATGGGCAATGGATGACTACACAAAGCTTTTGGATCAATAATAGCTATATCCTTGAAGGTAGTGTAAAAAACTTTGTGGCTTTGGTAAAAAATGGCTCCTTTTTGGTAAGAATTACAGATATGACAATTCTTATCGAAAAGGAGTTTATTTATGGCAGTAGCAAAAGACCAAATC
>NZ_NFLQ01000022.1 GCF_002160985.1 Lachnoclostridium sp. An118
CTATAAACAGATAAGTAATTCGACAGCCAAAAAGCAGAAGTTCCGACAAGACAATTATACATATCTGTTTCTTATCAAAGAAGAATTTTTCCCATAGACACAGAAAATTTTATGCCCTCCAGAAAAGCAAAAATATGCAGATCATCTGGATATTTCTCTGAAATAAGCAACAAAAGAGGGGCATGCCACATGAGAAATTTACTTCCTCATGCGACAGCCCCTTTTCATCCTGTCAATCCTCGAACTCGAAATCATCTTCGTTTACAAGGCCACGGATAAATTCCTCAAAGCTATCTGCCAAAGGAGTGATCTTGTAGTCCCACTCCTGGTCCACATGCACTACTTTGGGTTCCCCGTCCGGGCCGCACTCCCGGTAATCCAGAAAAATCATATCATGTCCGGCACTGGGACAGTCACAAACAGCCACTCCGATAGCAGGGTACTCCCATTCTTCGATCATAAACCGACTCCCAAACTCTCCACATAACGAATAGGTTTTCTCTCTTCCAATACCGAAAATACCTGTGATAGCTACGTGGTCATCTGCCCAACTGGTAGTTTGATCAGTAGGGAAACAGGTGTTGACAGGAATCCCTCCGTTATGTTGCTTCATCAGCCAAATATAAGAAGCTGGCAACTTATAGCCTAATTCCTGCTCAACGCTGGCAATCAGTTCATCAGAAGGCAATTCGCTGACATATTCTTTCAGCGCATACTCACTGTCTTCCCAAAAGCTTGTAAGATCAAATCCTTCAAACATTCTCCGCACACCTCCAAATTCCGATCATCGTCTTCTGCATGAAACAAAAATGGTCCTGTCACCCTGGATATCGGTATTCCATCAGAAGAATTCATCAGAAAAATATAAATTTGTTTCTTTTTCACCTATATAGTAACTGTAATATTTGTTCTTTCCTTTAAGCAAAGCATTTATTTCGGAAACAGCATCGTCAATTTCTGATTTTCCGGTCAGCGACTTAGGATTTGCAATATTCTCAAAGAAGTTCCAACGTTCTTTTATACAATGGGTCTAATTCGCACCCACGATCATTATACCATTCCTGTCATTTGATTTCTCGCTTATGTAAAAAGAGAGCAGTACATCTCCTGTCCACTCTCTCCCAAACGGCCCTACTTGTGATATGGTTCCCCATAACATATCCAAGTGCGGTTTTCGGTTCCTTTTAAAATCCTCCATTATTATAAGCTCTTGTGATCACATAAGACGGTTCATAATAGGCGCTGCTATTGTAATTATCAATCGTATCACATATTTCATCGTTATATACTCGGATCATTCCATCAATATAGTCTTCCTCCGACTGTAACGTTGACAGAATCAGCCTTGTATACACCTTTCCCATCTGTGTTTCTGATGGGATTTCATCTACCAGTTCTGAATCTACATCCGTTATGTCAAAATTCCCCTTTGCCAACTTATACTCTTCAATCCATTGATCTTCAATTTTCAGAGGATTCTCACAGTGAAGTACATTGGCCAGGCTGATCAGACGCACCCACTCATCTTTCGGTATAGAATTAACAACATATTTATTCTTCTGATGTAATTTTCTTGCGACACGTTCTACCATATAGCACAAAAAATAAAGATCATTCTCGGATATTTGTTCTTCCGGAAAAAATTTATTTGTCATAGCGAATAACCCCCTTCGAATTTGATAGTCTGTAATGCTTTCTCTGTACAGAATACAATCTGATGCGTCGGATACTTAAACTTAACCAGTTCCCAGAACGCCTCTTTTGAAATTCGTTCAGCCATATAGTCCTCGACATAGTCCCAGATTGTATCATCTGCCATTGGTCCCTCGACAACATCATAATCATGTTTTAAACCAAGCCGGCAGTTTACGACAAATTGTAGCCACTCCTCTGTCATTTCGCTAAAATTTTTAATGTTCAGATTCTTATCAGGTGAATACTCATAAAAATTTACAATGTGCTTTCTGCGTTTTGTCAAAGCCCAGCGTTTTGCCTGCTTTTCTAAAATTGTACAATAAAATCCATAGCCAAAATCTTTGTAGAAACCATTTTCCAAGATTTGCGGTTCCTGGACTATGACATTGCTTCCATGATACAAAATCATATACTTTTTACTCCTTTAAAGTTATGGTTTATCAGCATTCCTTTTTGCTCTTTCCTTCTCTAATATTGTAATCGCAAATATAGCTATAAAAAATCCGATGATACAGATTACTGTTCCGCTAAATGAAATTGTTGAATTTATAAATCCTGTAACTTCGTTAATCACAGCTAAAACATATTACTAAAGCAATCTTAAATATTGTCGTGTATTTCTTCATTTATATCACCCTTTCACTTAGCAAACTAAGCTTTTCTAGTTTATTGAAATGAACTACAATCAAAATTTCCGCAAAATCACATATGCTTCACTTAAGGATTTATGAAATATTTTTTCTCTTATTTCAGGAGTCAGACCGGGTTCATCAATATAGCACAAACAAGCATCTGCTACTGTATTTATAAAATATTCATGAAACAAAGGATTCTGATAAGTATCTGCATATTTAGAATAAAATGGCTCTGCTATTTCGTAATACTCCTCTTTTGTAATTTTACCATCAAGATAATCTTTTATTTGATTTAATATAGTTTCTTTAAATATGACACTATTATTTTTCATTATTATTTTTCAGCCCTATTCTACTACATATTAGGATTAATCTATTTATAAAATATAATATATCCTGCTTCTTTCGGATGGTCTACAATTAGACTATCGCGTTCCTTTAATACGTTAAAAGCAATAATCAAATCTACTCCTGCGGCAACAAGATTAACTATCATGGTAAGCAACAATATAGTGCCCGGATATATAAAAACAAACAGTACCCTACCTAAACCTAATATTACAAACGGTGTCAAAACACCTATTAAATATTGTTTCTTTTTCAATGTCACCCTACAAGCACAACTCGGCATTATTGCATCGATATTAAAGCGAACCACATTCCAAAGTTGCCAAGTCGCTTAAGTTTATTATAACACCCCCATATTCCCCTGTCATTTTCTTTCTTGTATATACAAAAAAAGAGAGCGGAACACTATCTGCCCACTCTCTTCCAAACCAGATTTATTTATGATATGGCTCTCCATAACGTATCAAAGTGCGGTCCAATAAAAATCAACAATAATAACTTATCTCTCTAAAATATGCAAACCATTTCTGAATAATATCAGTACTACGTGCCTCAACCATTCTCATAATATTGCGCAACGTATGTGAAGGTATTCTTGAATTATTATTGCAGAGCAGACATTTCCCCGCACTGGTAATCCATACCTTTGTCGCATTTTCAGATGGCTTTCCTTTTGCGATATGTACGTGGATCGGTTCAACAGGTTTATTCTCATTTGTCCAGAAATAAATCCAGTATTCTCCCATTCTAAAGATTTGAGGCATTCTCAAAGCCCCCTTCCTGAGAGAATTCGATAATAAGATGTGCCGTTGACCTTATTATCTCTTCGAATTGCTTAATCTCTTCTTCTGAAAAATGGTAAATATCTTCCCATGTGTAATCGGGGAGCCAACATGCAGCATGTTTAAATCCATATTTTTCATCTGGTCTCTCAATATACACTTTTACTCTTCCATCATTCTGCATATCAGAATGAACAATTTCTGTCTCATCATTCAATGTCATAAATGGATACATCATATCATCATTCCTCCCTGCTTCTTATACGCTCTATTATATCCTATTAAGAATATTTTCAATTAGGATCTGCCATACAAACCGGAAAACGAAAACTAAAACTCGTACTTTGTTCCATGTGAAAGCAACAGTCCATCGGTTAATTCTACACATAAAATTATAGTATTCTCATCTTCAAAATTATTATGTCCATTGTCGATCCACTCAGAAAATACATTTTTCAATTTCTCGGCAATCCAGTAATTTTCCTCTTTCCCGAAATATCCCAAATTGATACTCTTTCCATGTGCCGTGAACCATTCACCAGCTATTGCAACAGTAGAGTTGCTTTCCATATGCCTCATTTTATTTGAAAGTGCATATGTAATAATATAAAATGCACCATTCTCATAATATGCATTTACATAACGTACAAAAGGCACCTCACTTTCTACTGTTGCCAATGCAATAATGGTATCTTTTCCAAATCGTTCCGACATTATTTTTTCAGCATCTTCACTTAATTTTTTCACAAAGTCATCTCCCTTACCAATTGTAATTTATATAATAGCATTTTCCATTGATTTTTCTTTTGTAACTTTTTCACCTAAATAATTAGCAAGCTTTTCTGTAAAAAAGCTAAAGTAAGATACTCCGTTGTTTCTTTTATTTTGAAAATATGGCAAAAATCCCCATAGTGTTGATGGAATCCCCATTACTATTAAATATAATGGTCCAAAAATAAGGGATTGAATTGTATGACCATATTCGTGAACTAAAAGCCTTTTACTTAATTCTTCATCTGGTATTTTATTTTTTGTTCTTTTATCTTTCATCGGATTAGTTGTTGTAAAGACGAACATTCCCAAAGATACACTTGAAGGAACATTTCTTTCAGTAATAATTGCACCGTGATAAAAATAATGTTTATTTTTTATATTAATTAAAAGTACTATAAATCCTAACAATGTTTGTGGCAATCCCCAAGTGCATTGAATTAATATATATATTACATTTTTCATAACTAACTCCAATCTACAACTTAGGATTTTCAAACCATCTTACTCATTATTAAAGCAATAATTAAAGCAATTATTGCAAATCCAACTATGGTTCCCAGCCATTTAACTATTTTCATTTTTGTAGGAATATAAGGTTTTAATTCTTCTGTATTGGGTATATCCCACGCTTTTGTATGTTCTACCCAATACCAGTCAACAAAAAATCTATCAAATAGTCCCATTATATACATTATTAATAAACTTTGAATAAAAATATCTCCAAACTCTCTTGCACCATTTATATAGCAAACCATCAATGGCACAAGAATAAAACAAGGCAAGTATAAAACTATAATTGATATAATGGTTTGTTTCTTTATTTCTTTTTGAGTAGTATATCCTAATTTTATTGCTTTTTCTTGAACATTCTTTTCGTAAAACACAGTAAATTTTTCAGGACCATTTGCTATACCAATAACACAAAACATTAAAAGTATAAAACATAATACTATACCTTCCATTAGAATTAACATTAAAATCAACTCACTTTCAAATTCCAATTTTGCACCGCTCAACTCCTCGATAAATTTTCTTTAGTCATTCTTCCTTAAAATCGAATTTTGACTGCCTAGATTATACGGACAAATATCTCTACACTTATGACAAGCTATTCTCCAAACCTGCTCTTCTTCATCATCTCCAAATGCAAAATCCCAACAGGATTGCTGTTTTATTTCTGGATTTTCTAAAGCATTTACAGGACAAATATCAACACATAAGTTACAATTATTACAAAGAGGTTCTTTCATTTTATCAGGCTCAAGATTCTGTTCGCATAACACTGCTCCTAACCAGACCATACTTCCAAACTCTGGCGTTATTAACAAAGAATGCCTCCCTATTGTTCCCAAGCCCGCCGCTTGAGCTATATGTTTTTGCGAAACAATAGAACGCCATCTGTTAGTATTTTTATCCCATTGGCTTTCATTTGTAGGAATAGGAACACATACTATCTGGTTCTTTTCCATTTCAATACAAAAATCCAGAGCTATCGCATCCATTTTTGACGTGATAGAATTTCTTACCCTTGTATATGGAATATTAGACTTGCAATTAAGTGTTCCTACTGGAAATCTGCAACCAAAAGAAATTACCGATTTGCAAGTCGGAAGTGCATCTAAAGGATGATAGCCTTTCGGTGCATTATCAAACCTATCTATACTTGCTATACCACACAAATCTGCACCTAACGCAAACATTATTTCCTTTATCCTTTTACTATCCAACATACAATATCCCCTCCGCAAATCCCAATCTGTCGACCTAGTTTTACTTCATTATACCATTCGTTTATTTCCCTGTCATTGTCTTTCTTACCCATACGAAAAGAGAGCGGAACATCATCTGTCCACTCCCTTTCAAATACTCCACATACTTCATACCATACGCACTTACTTGTGATATGGCTCCCCATTGATTATCCGGTAGCTCCTGTACACCTGCTCCAGCAGGATGACCCGCATGAGCTGGTGGGGAAAGGTCATCTTCGAAAAGCTGAGGGCAAAGTCAGACCTTTTAAGCACCTCTCTCCCAAGCCCTATGGAGCCGCCGATGACAAAAGCGATGCTGCTCCTGCCGGACAGTCCAAGGGCATCTATCTTGTCCGCCAGCTCCTCAGAGGAGAGCATACTTCCTGCGATCTCCAGGGTGACCACATACATATCCTCCCTGATATGCCTCATGATACGCTCCCCCTCTTTTGCGCGGATACTCTCCTCCACAGCCTCGCTGGCCTGGTCCGGCGTCTTCTCATCCGCCACCTCTATGATGTCCAGCTTACAGTAGCGGCCAAGCCGCTTGCTGTACTCGGCGATGGCATCCTTCAGATATTTTTCCTTTATCTTTCCCACTGTGATCAATGTGACCTTCACCTGTCCTGTTTCCTCCTGTTTACCCACTCAAAATAATACAGAAAAAAGGGAGAGGACCAGGCTAACCCCAATTGCTCTCCCTATCAGTTCACTTTTCAGTCTGCTCCTGTGCGTCTATTTCTGTGACAGCAGCTCGTGGATACCTTTGGCTCCTGCCTTTCCTGCACCCATGGCGAGGATGACTGTGGCGGCTCCTGTGACCGCGTCTCCGCCGGCAAATACGCAGGCCTTCGATGTCTGGCCGTTCTCCTCCTCAGCCACGATACATTTTCTCCTGTTTGTCTCCAGTCCCTCTGTAGTAGAAGCGATCAGCGGATTCGGGGATGTTCCAAGAGACATGATCACTGTATCTACCTCAATCTCATATTCGGATCCCGGGATCTCGATGGGGCGGCGTCTTCCAGATGCATCCGGCTCACCAAGCTCCATCTTGATCACGCGCATGCCCTTCACCCATCCGTTCTCGTCCACAAGGATTTCCTTCGGGTTGGTCAGCAGGTTGAAGATAACGCCCTCTTCTTTTGCGTGGTGGACTTCCTCCACTCTGGCGGGAAGCTCCGCCTCGCTCCTGCGGTATACGACATGTACTTCAGCACCCAGGCGAAGGGCAGTCCTGGCTGCATCCATAGCCACGTTTCCACCGCCCACAACAGCCACTTTCTTGCCAGCCGCGATGGGGGTATCGTAGGAATCGTCAAAGGCCTTCATCAGGTTGCTCCTTGTCAGATACTCGTTGGCGGAGAAGACACCGTTGGCTGTCTCTCCCGGAATGCCCATAAACATGGGAAGACCCGCTCCGGAGCCGATGAATACTGCCTCGAATCCTTCCTCCTCCATCAGCTGGTCGATTGTCGTGGATTTCCCGATCACCACATTTGTCTCGAATTTAACTCCCAGTTCCTTTACCTTCTCAATCTCTTTCTTTACTACCTTCTCCTTTGGAAGACGGAATTCAGGGATACCGTACACAAGAACGCCTCCCAGTTCATGGAGGGCCTCAAAGACAGTCACCTCATATCCGAGCTTTGCCAGGTCTCCGGCGCAGGTAAGACCTGACGGGCCGGAACCGATGACCGCCACCTTGTGGCCGTTCATCTTCTCCGCCTTCAGAGGTTTGATATCGTGCTCAAGAGCATAGTCAGCCACAAAGCGCTCCAGCTTTCCGATGGAGACCGGCTCACCCTTGATCCCGCGCACACATTTGCACTCGCACTGTGACTCCTGTGGACATACGCGCCCGCAGATAGCCGGCAGGGCGGAGGACTCTCCGATCACCTGGTAGGCCCCCTCTATGTCTCCGTCCTTTATCCTGGAGATAAATCCGGGGATATTGATGGACACCGGGCATCCCTGGATACACTTTGCGTTTTTACAGTTCAGACAGCGTGAAGCCTCCTCCATCGCCTCCTCTTTGTTATATCCATAGCAAACCTCGTCGAAATTTGTTGCTCTAACCTTTGCCTCCTGCTCTCTGACAGGAACTCTCTTAAACATATCTGCCATTATTCGTCACCTCCGCAGTTGCCGCATCCGCCGTGATGTGTATCGCCTTCCTGTAATTTCAGGAGAGCACGCCCCTCCTGGGTCTTGTACATCTGCTGTCTCTTCATCGCCTCATCAAAGTTCACAAGATGTCCGTCAAATTCCGGGCCATCCACACAGGCAAACTTGATCTCATCGCCCACATGCAGACGGCAGGCGCCGCACATGCCGGTTCCGTCCACCATGATAGGATTCATGCTGACTACTGTCGGAATGCCAAGCTTTTTAGTGAGGAGACAGACGAACTTCATCATGATCACCGGTCCGATAGCTACGCAGAGGTCATATTTCTGCCCGCCGTTCACAAGCTCCTCAACCATGCTCGTCACCATGCCTGCATGTCCGTATGTACCGTCATCTGTACAGGGATAGTAATTTCCGGACACTGCCTTCATCTCATCCTCCAGGATCAGCATATCCTTTGTCTTGGCCCCGATGATGACATCCGCATCAACGCCGTGCTCCTTCAGCCATTTCACCTGCGGATACACAGGAGCAGAGCCCACGCCCCCGCCGACAAAAAGGATCTTCTTCTGCTTCAGGCTCTCAATATCTTCATTCACCAATTCAGAGGGACGGCCGAGCGGCCCTGTAAAATCCTGAAAGGAATCGCCCTCCTTCAGGGCTGCAAATTTCTCTGTAGATGCTCCTACTGTCTGGAACACGATCGTGATCGTCCCCTCTTTCCTGTCGTAATCACAGATTGTCAGAGGGATCCTCTCGCCTTTTTCATCCAATTTAACAATCACAAACTGTCCCGGCTCACAATGCTTTGCAACACGGGGCGCTTCCACGTCCATAAGATAGATCTTGTCCGCCAGCTTCTCAGCCTTTCGTATCTTATACATATCGCATCCTCCTAATCATCAAACTTATTTAATAATAATCCATAGACAGAAAAATAGCAATAATTTCTCCATGATTTCAGTCAGATAAATTTGAAATAAGACAAAACGGGACAGACGCCCTTTGACAGGCGCCCGCCCGGTAAAAAGTACTCTATAGGATTTTAGAAGTCCACTTCTGTTCCATAGTATGTACAGGTGAGGAGCTTCTCCATTGTGGCCGGGTCGATGGCGCGCGGGTTGGAGCCTGTACATGCGTCTCCCACCGCCAGCTCGGCGATCTTAGCAGCCTTCTCCTTGAACTCATCCTCATTGATGCCGAAATCCTTCAGTGTCTTAGGAATGTTCAGTCTCACATTGAACTCGTCGATCTTCTCGCACAGGCTGTTGATGAGAGCCTGCTCGGATGTTCCCGGAAGTCCCATCCTGCGGGCAATCTCGGCATATCTCTTGGCCGCTGTGGCATCCTTGGCATTGTATTTGATCACATAGGGCAGATAGATGGCGTTTGCGCAGCCGTGCGGGATATGCCCTGTTGAGAAGGCAGCGCCTGTCTTGTGGGCCATGGAGTGTACGATTCCCAGAAGGGCATTGGAGAATGCCATTCCTGCCAGGCACTGTGCGTAGTGCATCTGCTCTCTCGCCTCCATGTTGCAGTTGTAGGATGCAGGCAGATGATCCAGCACCATCTCAATGGCCTGCAGTGCAAGAGGATCCGTAAATGGTCCGTGGAGTGTGGACACATAGGCCTCGATGGCGTGTGTCAGCGCGTCCATTCCGGTGTATGCAACCTGCTTGACCGGAAGTCCCGCCACAAGGTCCGGATCAACAATAGCGATATCCGGTGTGATGTTGAAGTCAGCCAGCGGGTATTTCACGCCTGTCTCATAGTTTGTGATAACGGAAAATGCCGTCACCTCTGTGGCTGTTCCCGATGTGGAGGGGATGGCCGCAAATTTTGCCTTCTGCCTCAGCTCCGGGAAATTGAAGGGCACGCACAGGTCCTCAAACGTGGTGTCCGGATACTCATAGAACGCCCACATGGCCTTGGCCGCATCGATAGGTGAGCCTCCGCCCATGGCAACAATCCAGTCCGGCTCAAAAGCCCTCATGGCCTCCGCTCCCCTCATGACAGTCTCAACGGATGGGTCCGGCTCCACGCCCTCAAAGGTCTGGACCTCCATGCCAGCCTCCTTCAGGTAATTGACCGCCCTGTCAAGAAAGCCCTGGCGCTTCATGGAGCCTCCGCCTACAACGAGGATAGCTTTTTTGCCCTTCAGGTTTTTCAGCTCTTCCAGACACCCTTTTCCGTGGTAAATGTCTCTTGGTAAACAAAATCTGCTCATTGTTCCTGCATCTCCTTTTTGTGATATAGTCCGGGGAATCCCGTCCTTGTTAATTATTTATCAAAATTATACCTCTCTTTTTTCGTACATGCAACAGCTTTTCCGCAATTTCATGATTTTTTCAGAAAAACATAATAAGACCGGCATCAGAGTGCCGGTCTTGTTTCATTCATATAAAGTCTTCACTTCTTGCACGGAGGAATGACTAGGAATGGCGCAGCATGCTGGGAGTAATGGTACCCTCGATGCCCGCCTTGGCCGCGTAGCCCTTCAGGATTTTCCAAAAGCCCTGCCTGCTCATCTTCCTGCCGCTGATATTGGGAAAGAGCACATCCGAGCCATGCCCCTTGAGGAGAGGTTCACGCCCGTTTTTCAGATATGCCTTCATGGCCTTCAGCGCCTGCTTATCGATCGGATAGGCATTCTGGTTGCCCGGAAAATGACACTGGAGATAGCCTATCTCCAGATTGACATCCTGTATCTTGAGGCTGACAAGCTCCTCGACCATGATCCCCGTAGAATACAAAAGCTCGATCATGGCCTTGTCCCGGAGCAGCTTCGGCGTCTTCCCGCTGGGAATAGCCAGGACCTTCTCCACGTCCTCCTTGGAGGCGCTCTTCGGCTCTCTGCGCTCAATCTTCGGACTGGTCAGTCCCTCTGACACATCCTCTTTTATATATTTCTTTTTGAAGAGATAATTAAAAAATCCCTTGATCGAAGCCACGTTTCTGGATATGGTCGTATTAGTCAGCTTCTGTTTCTCCATATGAAGCATATAGGAATTCAGGTTTGTCGCCGTGATCTGCGCCACCTCCTGGATCCCCTGCGCGTCAAGATAACGGACAAGCTTCATGAGGTCCCGTCTGTACGCCATCTCCGTGTTCAGAGAAATCCCCTTCACTTCTTTTAAATACTCTACATATTCTAACACTATTTTTTCCATACTTTTTATCTCCCATCGTATACTCTAAATTATACGAAGAAATAACGAAAAAATCAAATTGTTTTTAGAAATATTTTCAGAAAAATTGGATTTAAATAACTTTCCGATATAATTCCAACCCCAATCGTCAGAATAGTACCTACCGTTTTTGAATAATTCCAGGATGACCTTGGATAGGAATAAAAAAACCAGAGCACGATCCCATATCCCGGGATATAAAACAGCGCCTGCGGAAGAACGGCGGCCAGACAGAACAGGATTCCTGCCGGCCCCAGCTTGATCACAGAGGCCGTAAAAAAGAGTCCGCCCAGGAAGCCTGTCCAGACCAGCACAGCGGCCACGATCCATCTGCGCACGCCCTTCATCTGGCCAAGGAGGGAAATGACTGCCAGCATCCCGGCCCGGACCCAAAGGATATACCAGAAGTAATCCTGCGTCTGTATCTCTGCCTGCGTATACTGTTCCAGAAAATAGTCGCTGAAGATCCCCGCCGCCAGTATATGGTCCCGTGCTCCCGTATTGGCATACAGGATCCCGCCTATAAATCCTGCCAGGCAAAGTGCCAGGAAAATCCTCCCGTGACTGCGCATATCTGTTCTTCCTCCCGCCGCAAAGATATTTCATTATATGCCGCCCGGAAAGAAATATACCCCCAGTCTTACTCCCTGTCGTACTTTACCGCATAGGCCAGGATTGCCGCCACTGTCTTGGAGTCCTGTATCTCCCCGCTGAAGATCTTCTCTTTTAACTCTGCCAGCGTGCAGGCCTGCAGCTCTATAAATTCGTCCTCGTCCAGATGCTGGCGGGAGGGGATCAGGTCTCTGGCCGCAAATACTTCTATCCTCTCATTGCAGAATGCGACCGTGGTCCGAAGTACAAGGAGCGGCTCCAGCCGCTCACAGCGATATCCTGTCTCCTCCTCCAGCTCCCTGGAGGCGCACACGATCCCCTCCTCCTTCGGGTCATCCAGCTTTCCGGCAGGAATCTCCAGCGTAAATCTGTCCAGCGCGTTTCTGTACTGCTTAACCATCAGTATCCTGCCGTCAGGGAGTACAGGTATCACCGCCGCCGCTCCATCGTGATGGATGTAATCCCACTTTGCCGTGTGACCGTCCGGGAACTGGACCGTATCCTGGTAGACATTGATCACCGCCCCCTCATATGCCAGCTTCCTGTCTATTCTCTTTATCTCGTTGCTCATCTTGCTTTCCCTTCCCCTTTCACATGCTTTTTGATTTTTGTGTCTCTCTGAAAACAGCGGCGGTCTCACGCTCTGCCGCCATTTTTGCAAAAAAAGACCAGCCTTTTACGGCTGGTCTTCTGCTTTCGGTTTACATTTATTTGGCATAGTCTGTCACCCTGGATTCCCGGATAACATTAACCTTTATCTGTCCCGGATATTCCAGCTCGTACTCGATCTGCTTGGAAATATCCCTTGCCAGTAATACCATATCTGCATCAGATACTTGCTCTGGAACTACCATAATACGAATCTCTCTACCTGCCTGAATAGCAAAAGATTTCTCAACACCCTTGAACTGGTTGCTGATATCTTCTAATTGTTTTAATCTGTTTGTGTATGTCTCGATCGTCTCTCTTCTCGCACCCGGCCTTGCCGCGGAAATCGTATCCGCTGCCTGGACGATACATGCGATCAGGGATTCCGGCTCGACATCCCCGTGATGTGCTTCCACTGCATTGATGACGATCGGCGTTTCCTTGTACTTTCTGCACAGCTCCACACCAATCTGGATATGTGACCCTTCCACATCGTGGTCGATGGATTTACCAATATCATGTAAAAGGCCTGCCCGTTTTGCGAGACGGACATCCAGTCCGATCTCCCCTGCAAGGAGACCCGACAGCTGCGCCACCTCGATTGAATGCTTCAGCGCATTCTGACCATAGCTGGTCCGGAATTTCATTCTTCCCAGAAGCCGTATCAGCTCCGGATGGATCCCATGCACGCCGACCTCAAGTGCCGCCGCCTCTCCTTCCTCGCGTATCACTGCCTCTACTTCTTTCTGGGCCTTTTCCACCATCTCCTCAATTCTTGCCGGATGGATACGCCCATCCACGATCAGCTTCTCCAGCGCGATCCTTGCGACTTCACGCCTGATGGGGTCAAACCCTGATAATACGACCGCTTCGGGGGTATCGTCGATGATCAGCTCCACACCTGTGAGAGTCTCCAGCGTACGGATATTTCTTCCTTCACGTCCGATGATCCGCCCTTTCATCTCGTCACTGGGAAGCTGAACGACTGAAATCGTAGTTTCTGCCACGTGATCAGCAGCGCATCTCTGGATAGCGGTAACAACATATTCCTTTGCCTTCTTGTCCGCCTCTTCCTTCGCCTGCGCCTCCAGCTCCTTGATCATTTTTGCAGTGTCATGTTTAACATCTTCTTCAACAGTTTTTAACAGATATTCTTTTGCCTGTTCGGAGGTTAGTCCTGAGATTCTTTCTAGTTCCTGTACTCTTTGTCTGCTCAGCTCATCCACCTTTGCTTCACGAGCTTTGAGCTGTTCTTCCTTTGCCGTAAACCCTGCTTCTCGCTTTTCCATGGCATCGGATCGTTTGTCCAACGCCTCCTCCTTGGAGAGGACTCTCTTTTCATAACGCTGTAACTCTGCTCTTCTCTCTTTTGTTTCCTTCTCGAGCTCATTCTTTGTTCTGATAGATTCTTCCTTAATTTCCAAGAGGGATTCCTTTTTCTTGGCCTCTGCTGTCTTGACCGCATCATCGATGATCTCGCGGGCCTTCGTCTCCGCACTTCCGATTTTTGACTCCGCATTTTTCTTCAGATTGGAAACTGTCGCGAAATGACTGATGATCGCTGCTGCTACCACGAGAACCACAGCCACAGCAATGATTATAACATTCGGCACAGGAGCACCTCCTTATTAAATTTTCATTGTACAAATACAACAGTTAAATTTTATACTGTTTTCACAAAGATGTCAAGCATTCCTATCAGAAACTTGTATCACTTGACGGATGTCCTCATAACGGTAGCCTTTTCGCAGGAAATAGGCGCATAATTTCTGCTTTTCCGCAGGCGTGGCGCACCCGGGATCGAAGTGTTTTTTTTCTGCCAGGCGTCGTATCGCCTCCTTCGCATCGTCGCTGGTGTAGGCCTTTTCCAGCGCCTCCTCCGCCTGTTCTCTGGAAAGCCCTTTCCTCAGTAGGCAGGCCTGAAGCTCCGCCCTGCTCTTCTGTCCTTTACGGCTGTACACGATATGTTCTGCCAGGCGGCTGTCGTCCAGGTAGCCAAAGGACTTCACATAGGCAACGGCATTCTCCACAATGCCCGGGGAATACCCGCCCTCGGAGAGCTTCCTGCGCAGCGCCTCCTCTGACCGGTCGGAAATCTCCAGCAGCTTCATAGCCCGCAGCCTGGCCCTCTTTGTGAGCATCTCCCGGATATCGCCGTAGTCCTTCTCTGCCAGCTCCCGGCCTTCCCGGATATGATAGCGGGACAGCTCTCCCCTGTATAGTACAAAGGCGGGCTGTCCGTCAAGGTACACTCTGTATTTGGACTTTGACCCGAACAGGGCCTCTACCTGTGTGACTGTCATCCTCTACTCCTCTGTCCCGGCGCCGTCCTCCGCCTCATCTGCGCTCCCGTCGATATGGTAGTAGGCTCTCACCTTTGACTCCAGCTCCTCCATGACCTCGGGATGCTCGGTCAGATAGCTCTTGGCATTCTCTCTTCCCTGGCCGATCTTATCCCCGTTGTAGGCATACCATGCGCCGCTCTTGCTGACGAGATTGATGCCCGTCGCCAGGTCCAGTATATCGCCCTCACGGGAGATGCCTTTTCCGAACATGATATCGAACTCCGCCTCCTTGAAGGGCGGGGCGACCTTATTCTTCACGATCTTCACCCGCACATGGTTCCCGACAATCTCTCCGCCCTGCTTCAGGGTCTCTGTCCTTCTCACGTCCATTCTCACGGAAGCGTAAAATTTCAGCGCACGTCCTCCCGTGGTGGTCTCCGGATTTCCGAACATAACGCCCACCTTCTCGCGGAGCTGGTTGATAAAGATCACGACGCAGTTGGACTTGCTGATAACAGGCGTCAGCTTTCTCAGAGCCTGGGACATCAGCCTGGCCTGCAGCCCCACATGGCTGTCCCCCATGTCCCCCTCTATCTCCTGCCGGGGCACAAGAGCCGCCACAGAGTCAATGACGATGATATCCATCGCTCCGGAGCGCACCATCGTCTCTGCGATCTCAAGCGCCTGGTCCCCGCTGTCAGGCTGGGAAATGTAGAGCTCATCAATATCCACGCCGATATTCTTAGCGTACACCGGGTCGAGGGCATGCTCGGCATCGATAAAGCCCGCTATGCCGCCCCGCTTCTGCACCTCCGCTATCACATGCAGAGCCACTGTCGTCTTACCGCTGGACTCCGGGCCGTAAATCTCCACAACGCGGCCTCTGGGCACGCCTCCCAGTCCCAGCGCCAGATCCAGGCTCAGAGAACCTGTGGGGATGGTCTCCACGTGGACATGAGACTTGGGGTCGCCAAGCTTCATGACCGTGCCCTTTCCAAAATCCTTCTCCAGCTTCGCTATAGCCGCATCCAATGCCTTCTTCTTATCTTCACTAGCCATAATCTCTTTCTCCTTACCAAAATACGAACGGATGTTCGCTCCTATGTACAATATAGTAGTATAGTTGCCCTTAAATGTCAATAAACTTTTGTCTTTTTCTTTTCTGGTACCGTACCAGTCCTCTCCTGTCTTCTGTCCCGGGGATATGAGCCGCATGATCGAGCGCGGATGCGGCAGCACTGTACTGCCTGTTCAGAATTCGCCTTGCCGCCGGCAGGAACCTCCGGCTGAATTTCACACTCAGTATACCATAGCCCTATCCATATGTCAACTCTTTTCTCCTACTCAGCCCGTACAGGGCGGGCAGGTGCGGCGGAAACCCCCGCGCCCCCGCCCCGCCGCACTCAGTGGGAATTCAGCCAGGACTGCCAGGCCGAGACTGTCTCCGGTCCCATGCTGGCATCCTGTGTGACACCCAGAAAGGCCTGCATGTGGAGGACTGTGTCGCGCCCCGCCCAACCGTCCACGGCTGCGCCGAATTTTCTCTGCATGGCCCGGACCATATCTGAACCGGGGCCGTACCCGGTCTCCATGAACTGCCAGCAGCCCGGGTATGCCCCATAGAGATACCTCCGGTTGGACTCCGGCTGGAAGCTGACAGTCCCGTCCACCACTGTGCCAAAAAAGGACTGTGTCCTCCGGACCGTGGCCGGGCCGAAGGAACCGTCCACAGCCAGCTTCTCCGGAGCCGCCGGAGGCACTGTCACAGGGATGGAAGGGCCCTCTGCCCCGCCGCCCGGGTTGGCATACCGGTCCCAGGCCGCCCTGTCCATATAGGCGATATTCAGGTCAAGATTGCCGCCATAGCCGGCCAGCCGACCTGTTGAGCTGTACTGGTATACGGCCATTGCAGGAAAATCTCCGGTCCCGCCGTCATCTGTCCAGGGAGAGGACTGATAGCCCGTGGGGCTGCTGTCTGCATACTGGGCACACCAAAGTCCATAGTCCCCCGCGGCGACGCGGCTCCAGTCATAAGCCCTGCACACACTCTTGCTCATGTAGATCAGGGCCTTTACCCCTGTCAGCTCCCTCAAGCGCTCCAGAAAAGCCAGCGCATAGGCCGGCCCCTGCTCTACGGTGCCGCCCTCCCAGTCCAGGGCAAGCAGGGAAGTGCCCACATATCCTTTGATATTCTCGTAGAAGTACTCCGCCTCCGCCTTACCGGAGCTCCTGCCTGTAGCGTAGTGGTATACGCCTGTCTTTTTTCCCAGACCTGCCGCGGTCCGGATAAATCCATCGCAGTATCGGTCCACAAAGCCGGTCCCCTCCGTGGCCTTGCAGATGACAAAGTCAAAGGGAACACCGGCCAGGTCAATACCCGCCTGATGATTGCTGATATCGATGCCGTTCATGCTCATAGGATCAGCTCTCTTTTTATCTCGTCACTTTATCTTATGCTGTTTCGCCTGTTTTTGACAAACCGGGACAGTGGCTGACAGACAGAAAAAACAGCGGCTCCGGCCTTGCCCGCCGTCACCGCTGTCAGCTTTCCGAGGACCTGCCGGTCCATATGCACTACTCCAGCACAAGCTCATAGTTTCTCGTGGTAACCCCTGTCAGCCTGCCCTTGCCGTTGACCAGCACAGCCTTGAAGATGGTATTCCCCTCCGGCATGTCAATGGGTCCCGTATACTTTGTGGACTCCTCCGTCGGGTCACTCCTGTCTGTCGTGTAGTAGGCCGTATACCCCTCCGGCACCTGGATCACGATCTGTGTGGGCTGGTCGTACTGCCCCGTGGAAGGAGTCACTGCGGGGGCATCCTCCAGCGGGAACTCCACCGTGTACTCCTTTGTCACAGGGAGGCTGGGGATGCCGGCCTTATTCACGGAGATGGCAGAGACCGTGGTCGTCCCCTCCCCGATCTGGATGGGCTCTGCGTACTTCTGGCTGGACGTATCCGGCTCGCTGCCGTCCGTGGTGTAATAGATGGCCTCCCCGTCAGACTCTAAAGAGAGCTGCTGCACATCCTCGAAGACCTCGTTGTCATCCAGGCTGAAGACAGGCCCCTCCGACACGTACTCACTCAACTCACCACGCACGTCATCAGGGGCATCCTCCAGGATCGCGGACACCTCCTGTGGCTGCTCTGTATCCAGGTAAAACGCGATACAGGCCTCGTAGATGGGCACCTCGTCCGGATAGGACTCCAGGGCATCCAGGAACATCTGGTCCGCACTGTCCTCCTCATCCCTGGCAAGGTACACTTTAGCGAGGGCTGTGTATGCCTCTCCCCGCCTCGGCGCCTTCTGGATGGCTCTGTTATAATAGTCTGCGGCCCGGTCATAGCTTCCCTCGGAATAAGCTCTGTCTCCCTGACTGATCTGTCCTGCGTAGGAATTCCGGTACAGGAAAAAGACCGCAGCGGCTATGACCGCGATCAGGATGATAAGTCCGAGAAGGAGCCGCCTTCTCAGCTTCTTTTTTTTCTCTCTCTTTTTCTCTGCCATCCTGCGGCGTCTCTCCCGTTCAGGATCCACCGTCCCCGTCATGCGGGAGGTGCCGCCCCGCCTTCCGCCGCTCCCGGTGCTGCGGGAAACTCGTCCGGTCCCCTGCCCGCGGGATATATGTCCGGTCCCCTGCCCGCGGGAGGATCTTCCTCCCGCGGCGGATGTATTTCTCAGGGTCCTTGTCTCCTCTTTCCTCCGCTCCGCTCTCTGCCCTTCTCCCCTGCGCAGATCCGAAGTGTAGGATTTCTCATAGTCGTAATCGTCCAGAGGCCTTTCGCCTCCGTCTATCCCTCCCTTTACCTGGGCTGCCAGGACATCGTCGAGAGGATTATAGTCAGGCACGATGCGTATCTCGTTCCCGCACCTCTTACAGTATAACTGGCCGTCTGGTATCTCGCATCCGCAGTTCGTGCATCTCATCGTCCGATACCCCCTATTATCATGCCGCTTTCCCTCTGGGGCATTTTCTATCTCTCCTTAAAACAATCCTGTGATGTGCCCGTCCTCTGAGACGTCGATCCCGTTGGCCGCAGGTACCCTCGGAAGCCCCGGCATGGTCATGACAGCGCCTGTGAGCGCAACCACAAATCCGGCGCCCGCATTTACATACACTTCCCTGATGTGGATGTCAAAATCCGCAGGGCGGCCCAGCCTTGTGGCGTCGTCAGACAGGGAGTACTGGTTCTTCGCCATGCAGACAGGCAGATTGCCAAAGCCCATGCCCTCTATCTTGGCCAGCTGCTTTTCCGCCGCCGGCTCGTAGACCACGCCTCTCGCGCCGTATATTTCTTTTGAGATGGCCTCGATCTTGGCTTTCAGGCAGAGGTCATCTTCGTACAGTGTATGGAAATGGCTCTCCCTGCTCTCCAGAGTGTCAAGGACCTTCTCGGCCAGGGCAATGCCGCCCTCACCGCCCTTCTCCCAGACCTCTGACAGGGCGAACTCGCATCCTCTCTCCTCGCAGAAGCTGCGGACATAGGCAATCTCCGCCTCTGTGTCTGTGACAAAGGAGTTGAGCGTCACTATGACAGGTACATCATATTTCTGTACATTTTCTATATGCTTCTCAAGATTTACAATTCCTTTTGCGAGGGCTTCCACGTTCTCCTGGGAGAGCTGATCCTTCGCAACTCCTCCATTATACTTCAAAGCGCGGACGGTTGCAACTAAAACTACTGCATCCGGCTTAAAACCTGCCATGCGGCACTTGATATCCATGAATTTTTCAGCTCCCAGGTCCGCGCCGAAGCCCGCCTCTGTGATCGTGATATCGCTCAGCTTCAGGGCCATCCTTGTAGCCCGCACGCTGTTGCATCCGTGGGCAATGTTGGCGAAGGGGCCGCCGTGCACCAGAGCCGGTGTGTGCTCCAGCGTCTGGATGAGGTTGGGCTTGATAGCGTCCTTCAGGAGGGCTGCCATGGCTCCCGTGGCGTGAAGGTCATCTGCGGTCACCGGCTCACCCTTGAAATTGTAGGCCACGATGATCCTGCCCAGTCTCTCCTTCAGGTCTCTGATATCGTCCGCCAGACAGAGGATCGCCATGATCTCGGAGGCAACAGTGATGACAAAGTGGTCCTCTCTGACCATGCCGTCGGCCTTTCTGCCAAGCCCGATGACGATGTTCCGAAGGCTCCTGTCGTTCATGTCCAGGCACCGCTTCCAGACAACCTGTCTCGGATCGATGCCCAGCTCATTTCCCTGCTGGATATGGTTGTCCAGAAGGGCTGCCAGCAGATTGTTGGCGGAGGTGATGGCATGGAAATCCCCCGTAAAGTGCAGGTTCAGGTCCTCCATGGGGACTACCTGGGCATAGCCGCCCCCGGCCGCTCCCCCTTTGATGCCGAAGCAGGGGCCAAGGGAGGGCTCCCTGAGGGCGATGATAGCCTTCCGCCCCAGCTTTGCCATGGCCTGCCCCAGCCCCACGGTGGTAGTCGTCTTCCCCTCTCCGGCGGGAGTGGGGTTGATGGCTGTCACAAGGACCAGCTTCCCGTCCTCTCTGTCCTTGATGTCCTCCCAGAGCTCATCGGAGAGCTTTGCCTTGTACTTTCCGTAGAATTCCAGGTCCTCCTCCGGGATGCCGATGGAGGCGGCCACGTCCCTGATGTGCATCATTTCTGCTTCCTGTGCGATCTGAATATCTGATTTCATACTGTCCATTCCTTTCCTTTTGTATTTTATTTTCAAAGACGCTCCCGCGTCTTCTCTCACATGCTTTCTTCCAGGTACTTCTCGAACTCCTCCATGGTCATCAGCACCTTCCTGGGCTTTGTCCCCTCCTCAGGACCCACAACTCCGGCCTCGCAGAGCTGGTCCATAATGCGGGCTGCCCGGTTGAAACCGATCCGGAACATGCGCTGCAGCATGCCGATGGAGGCCTTCTCCTTCTCTATGATGAATTTCCCTGCCTCGGCAAAGTAGGCATCCCTTCCGCCGCTGTCGCCGGACGCCTCGCCGGCGGTGCCGCTTCCAAGCCCGGAGGCGGTGGAGTTGACCTCGCTGACGATCTCCTCGCTGTAGGAGGCCTCGCCGTTCTGCTTCTTCAGGTATTCCACCACAGCCTGGACCTCCTTGTCAGAGACGAAAGCCCCCTGGACACGGGCCGGCTTCTGGTAGCCGGAGGGATAAAAGAGCATATCTCCCTTGCCCAGCAGCTTCTCCGCTCCGTTCATGTCTATGATGGTCCGCGAGTCCACACCCGAGGTGACGGAAAAGGCAATCCTGGAGGGCATGTTTGCCTTGATAAGGCCCGTGATAACGTTCACGGACGGCCTCTGGGTAGCCACCACCAGGTGGATGCCAGCCGCTCTGGCAAGCTGGGCCAGACGGCAGATAGCCTCCTCCACCTCGCCGGGAGCCACCATCATCAGGTCCGCCAGCTCGTCCACGATGATGACGATCTGGGGCATCTTCCCTGGCTTACCCTCCCTCTCCCCGGGAGTCATGCTCTCGGTCTTCTCGTTAAAGCCCTTGATGTCCCTGACGTTGTATTTGGCGAACAGCTCGTACCGCTTCATCATCTCCGCCACGGCCCAGTTCAGGGCGCCGGCCGCCTTCTTCGGGTCTGTCACCACCGGGATCATAAGGTGGGGGATACCATTGTAGACGCTCAGCTCCACCACCTTGGGGTCTATCATGATGAGCTTTACATCCTCCGGCGAGGCCTTGTAGAGGATGCTGATGATCATGGTGTTGATGCAGACGGATTTTCCCGACCCGGTAGCTCCCGCCACCAGAAGGTGGGGCATCCTGGCGATGTCCGCCACTACCGGCTTGCCGGCAATGTCCCGGCCCGCCGCAAAGGCGATGGCTGAAGAGCTGTTTTTAAATTCTCCTGACTCCAGCAGGTCCCGCAGGTGGACCACCGCATTCTCCTTGTTGGGCACCTCGATGCCCACAGCCGCCTTTCCCGGGATGGGGGCCTCGATGCGGATGTCCGCCGCTGCCAGGTTCAGCTTGATGTCGTCCGTGAGCCCCACGATCTTGCTGACCTTCACTCCCTGCTCGGGCTGCAGCTCATACCGGGTCACGGCAGGGCCGCAACTGACATTTGTGATGGTCACGTTGACGCCGAAATTGTGGAGCGTCTCCTGCAGCTTCCTGGCTGTCTCCCGCAGATGGGCATCCGAGTCTCCCCCCGCCTTTTTCCCCTTTGTCAGAAGGGAGAGGGGAGGTATCCTGTACTCCTTTCTGGGAACCGCTTCCGCCCGGGCTGCCATCTCTCCCACCTGGGCTGCCTCCATGGCCACGGCCTCGGCCCCCAGCCTGGTCTTGCGGGACTTCTTCTCCTCCGCGTCCTCCACGGGGGCATCGCTCTCTTCCGGCTCCTCCTCCGGCACCTGCGCCCGGTTGATGACAAAGCCGGGCTCCTCCGGAGCCGACACGTCTGATCCGTCCTCCCTGTCCTCCCCGGCTGAGGACAGCTCCTCCACGCCAGGGGCGGTGAGCTCCTGCACATCCGGTGACTTTCCTCTCTCACCCAGAGTGGTGTCAAAGGAGACGCCGGACACATGCCGGTCTTTGCGCTTTCCTCTGGCTTTTTCTTCCTTTTCCAGAGCCTGCGCCTCCTTCTTCGCTTCTTCCAGCTCCTTTTCCGCCTCCTTCCGGCGGATGAGCCTCCTTGTCTCGGCCAGCTCCCTGCGCCTGGCGGCGTCCTCCCTGGCTCTTCCATATGCCTCCGTGCCTCTCTCCCTCACGCCCTTAATGGCGGATTTCCCGGTGATGATGACTGCGCAGACGATCATCAGGATCACAACCACCACATAGGTGCCCGCGGTCCCTATGGAGGGCACGAGGATTCCTGTCACCGCTCCCCCGAGCAGTCCTCCCTCCTCCAGGAGGAGCTCGAGAAAGGTAGTGATAAGGACAAACAGCAGGATGGCCGCCCCCGCTTTAACATAGGCCGCCCTGTTGCCCCTGTTGGATATGAGAAATGTCACCGTTCCAAACAGCAGGAAGGGGACAAGATATGTACTGTACCCGAAAAGGTCCGCCAGAAGGGCTGACACCGCGTTTCCGGCTGCCCCTCCGAGCCCGAAGGCACTGAGCAGGAGAAGGATGCTCACCGCCAGCGTCAGCCAGATGACGATCTCATCTGCCACAAAGCTCTGCTGAGCGCCGGTCTTCTTTCTCCCCGACTTTCTTTTTCTTCTTCCGGTCCCTGACCTAGATGCCATTTTATTTCCCCCTTATTGTTGTTTCTTCTCTGTAAGTAATGCCGCAGGCCGTCCCCCCTGCCGCTGGCCCGCCGCAGAAAAAGCCGGGCCGCGCTTTCAGGCGGCCGACTATATAAGCATACACAGTACTAGTATATCATTTCCACAAAAAACTGTCATCAGCAATTTTCACGGTTTCATCTGCCGGAGCGTCTCTCATCTATCATCTCATGCAGTTTTCCCAGGGCGTCAGAGAGCCCTCCCACCTGGTCAATGAGCCCCTCTCTCACTGCCTCCTCCCCCTCCAGGAGCGTCCCCACATCCTTCACCAGCTGGGTGGGATCGAGCATCAGCTCCTCAATCCTCTCCCGGCTCATGTGGGAGTGCCTGGCAAGAAACCCTGTGATGCGGTCCTGGGTCCTCTCCATGTTCCGGAAGCTCTGCATGACACCGATGAACATGCCGTTGGACCTTACCGGATGGATGATCATGGTGCCGCTGGGCACGATAAAGGAGTAGTCCGCCGCCACGGCCAGGGGCCCGCCGATGGAGTGGCTTCCCCCCAGCACCAGGGATACGGTGGGCTTGCTCAGGGAGGCGATCACCTCCGCGATGGAGAGTCCCGCCTCCACATCTCCTCCCAGTGTGTTCAGGAGGATGAGCAGTCCGTCGATGCAGGAACTGTCCTCTATCTCCGCCAGCATGGGAAGCAGATGCTCATATTTTGTGGCCTTGGTGTTCCCCGACACCGACTCATGCCCCTCTATCTCTCCTATGATGGTGATGAGCTTGATCCTGTGGGGATCTTCGTCTTTCCCGCCCCCCTCCTCCAGGTCCATCGTGCCCATCTCCCTGATTTCTTCCTGTTTCTCCTCCTGGCTCTTCCCCGGTCCACTTTCCTGTCTCTTCATCTCCATAAAAAAGCACCTCCATAGTGTTAGTATGGAAGTGCCTCTGGTTTTTTATGCATTAAATCTGTGCGAGAGCCTGCTCGATATCCGCAATGATGTCATCCGCGTTCTCGATCCCCACACTGAAGCGGATCAGCTCAGGCTGCACGCCGGCCTCCCGAAGCTCTTGGTCGTTCATCTGCCTGTGGGTGTGGCTTGCCGGGTGAAGGACACAGGTCCTTGCGTCCGCCACATGGGTCACGATGGCCGCCAGCTTCAGATGGTCCATCATCTTCTCCGCCGCGCTCCTTCCGCCCTTCAGTCCGAACGTGATGACACCGCAGGTGCCGCCGGGCATATATTTCCGGGCCAGCTCATAGTAGGGGTCCCCGTCCAGGGAGGGGCAGTGTACCCAGTCCACCTTCTCGTGTCCCTGCAGGTAGCGGGCCACCTTCAGGGCGTTCTCGCAGTGTCTGGGCATGCGCAGGTGCAGTGTCTCCAGTCCGATGTTCAGGAGGAACGCGTTCTGGGGAGACTGGATGGAGCCCAGGTCCCTCATGAGCTGGGCCGTCGCCTTTGTGATGTAGGCTCCCTTTCCGAATTTCTGCGTATACACGATGCCGTGGTATGTCTCGTCCGGCGTGGTGAGTCCCGGGAATTTCTCCGCATGGGCCTCCCAGTCAAAGTTTCCGCTGTCAATGATGGCGCCGCCCACGCAGGAAGCATGTCCGTCCATATACTTTGTGGTAGAGTGTGTCACAATGTCCGCTCCCCACTCAAAGGGCCTGCAATTGATAGGAGTCGCAAATGTATTGTCCACAATGAGCGGAACTCCGTGGGCGTGGGCCGCCTTTGCGAACTTCTCAATGTCAAGGACAACAAGAGCCGGGTTGGCGATCGTCTCTCCAAAGACGGCCTTCGTATTATCCTGGAACGCTGCGTTCAGCTCCTCCTCGCTACAGTCCGGGTCCACGAAGGTGGCTTCCACTCCCATCTTCCTGATCGTGTGGGCGTACAGGTTGTATGTACCTCCGTAGAGGGCGGATGCGCACACGATGTGGTCGCCCTGCTGGGCAATGTTCATGACAGCGTAGAAGCTGGCTGCCTGTCCGGAGGAGGTCAGCATGCCCGCGTATCCTCCCTCCAGGTCACAGATCTTGGCCGCCACGGCATCGTTGGTTGGGTTCTGGAGGCGTGTGTAGAAATAGCCTGATTCCTCCAGGTCAAAAAGCCGCCCCATCTGCTCGCTTGTCTCATATTTGAATGTCGTGCTCTGATAAATGGGAAGAACTCTCGGCTCCCCGTTCTTCGGTGTGTATCCGGACTGGATACACTTTGTCTCTATCCTGTAATCGCTCATGTTTCCTTCCTTTCCCGTTCCTCTATGAGAACAGATATTTTTTCTCCAGGTCCTCCACCATGGACGCGTACACCCTTCTGCACTCCTCCAGCCTGTCCGCCTGGATCAGCTCGATGCAGCGCCTCAGATAGGAGCTGTATATGTCGTCGTATATCCGTGCCGCATCAGCCTGCCTGTTGATGCGGTTAACGATAGTGGGAGCCACATTGTAGTACTCCTCCACGATCCTCTCCCCCTCCTTCGAGGAAGTCAGGTAATGGTCTCTGTAGTCCCGCAGGAGGTTCAGCTCATAGCAGTCGTCCCCCTGGTCCCTGCTGGCACAGACAGCAGTAGTAATGTAACAGGGATGGGACTTAAAGCCGTCTTTCAGGCTCTCAAAATCAGAGCGGCTTATCTTCATTGTCACCGGGGGCTCGTTCCACCTCTCCACCATCCGGTCGATGATCCTGCTGCAGTACTCATTTTTATCATAGCCCAGCACGGGAATGACAAAGGTCACCATAGCCATATTGTAGTCGATCATCAGTCCCTCTCTCTTGTTTTTGCTCTTCACGCTCCCCAACTGACTGTGAGCGTAATCCGGGATGGCGCCTGCCAGCGCCTCCACCGCCTGCTCCTCGTCCTCAGCCTGCTTGCAGGCCTCGCTCAAGGCCGCCACGAGCTCTCTGTTCTTCTCCCAGCATTTCGCAAAGGCATCCGCATAGAGCTTTCTTTTAAAAAACTGGCGGTAGTCCTGCATCTCCACAAAAAAATCGATCAGCTTCTGCTGTAATGCTTCCAGTTCCATAGTATATCCCGCCTACATATCCCAGTTGTGGTAGACATCCTGCACATCGTCATCATCATCCAGCAGGTCCAGTGTCTTCTGGATGTTCTGGATGTCCTTCTCGTCAGAGAGCTCCACCCATGTCTGAGGGATCATGGTCACCTCTGCCTGGGCCATAGGGATTCCCGCCTCCTCCAGGGCGAGGCGCACGCCGCTGAAGTCATCCGGATCCGTGATGATCTCATAGCTGTCCTCCTCCTCGGCGAAGTCCTCGGCGCCCGCATCCAGAGCCTGCATCATCAGCTCGTCCGGGTCTCCCTCGTACTCTTCTTTTGCCACAAGGATCTGTCCCTTTCTGTCAAACATGAAGGACACGCACCCCGGGGTCCCCACGTTTCCGCTGCCCTTTGTAAATGCGCTCTTTACGTTGGAGGCGGTACGGTTCTTGTTGTCCGTCAGCGTCTCCACGATGATGGCCGTGCCGCCGGGGCCGTAGCCCTCGTATGTAATGTGCTCATAGTTGGAAGCGTCCGCGTCTCCTGCCGCCTTCTTTATATTTCTCTCAATGGTGTCGTTGGGCATGTTGTTGGCCTTCGCCTTGGCGATCACATCCCGCAGCCTGCTGTTGTTGGCCGGGTCCGCGCTTCCGCCCTCCTTGATGGCAACCACGAGCTCCTTTCCTATCTTTGTAAATATCTTTCCTTTTGCCGCGTCATTTTTCTCTTTCTTATGTTTGATATTGGCAAACTTTGAATGTCCTGACATTTTTCTCTCTCCTTGTATCTTCTATATTCACACTTTTTTTATTCTATCACTCCCCGTCTATTTTTTCAATCCTGACTGACTGGATGGCGTTGTTATCAACCTTCAGCACAGTAAATCTGTATCCCTCAGACTCCACCACGCAGTGCTCGTCCTCCCCGGGGATCCGGTCAAGCTGCCCGGTCAGGAAGCCGTTTAAGGTCTCGTACTCCTCTGTGTCCAGAGAAATGCCCAGCAGGTCCTCCAGGTCCTCCAGGTCCGCAAAGCCGCTTGCTGTCACCGAGCCGTCCGCCTGTCTGACAATAGTCTCCTCCTCCTCGTCGTACTCGTCCAGGATGTTGCCCATGATCTCCTCCAGGATATCCTCCATGGCCACCAGCCCTGATGTCTGGCCGTACTCGTCCAGCACGATGACCACATGCTTCTTTTTCGCCTGCATCTCCTTAAAGAGAGTGTCGATGCTCTTGGACTCCGGTATAAAGGTGACCGGACGTATGTACTCCTTCAGCTCACTGACCGGCTTATCCCGCAGCTCCTCGTTCATGTAGCAGACCATAGCCTCCCTAAGGTGCATGGTGCCGATGATCTCATCGATATCCTCATGGTAAATGGGGAAGCGGGAGTGGTTCTCCTCCAGCATGAACTTCAGCGCATCCTCCAGCGTCTCCTCCCCGTCAATGGCCACGATGTCTCTTCTGTGGGTCATGATGTCCCTGGCATCCTTGTCCATATACCGGAAAATATTCCGGATGAGCTCCGTGGCCTCCTGGCCAAGCTCAGGCTTTTCCCTCAGGTCCTCATCCTCCTGAAACATCTGCTTCATCCTCTGAAACAAGCTTCCTTCTTCCATAATCTCTCCTCTATCGCTCCTTTTTCGTGTCTATGTATGAAGCTCAAAGCTGATCCTGAGCGCTTCATCTACCTTATCCATCAGTTCTCTGTCCAGGTGACAGACCATATCCTTCAGTCTCCGCTTGTCGATAGTGCGGATCTGCTCCAGCAGGATGACCGAGTTCTTTACGATCCGGTATCTGCGGGCGTCAATCTCCACATGGGTGGGCAGCTTTGCCTTATTCATGCGGGATGTGATAGCCGCACAGATGACTGTGGGGCTGTGTCTGTTCCCGACATTGTTCTGTATGATCAGCACCGGGCGGACGCCGCCCTGCTCAGACCCCACAACGGGGCTTAAATCTGCATAATATATATCACCGCGTTTTACCTGCACTTTTTGTCACACTCCGATTTACTCAAGATACTGATAGTATTTCCATCTTTCTCGGATGTATTCCAAAACAGTGCGCGGATGCTATTCGAAATAGTCCATCTGCTCTGCGACCTGACCGCCGCGGATGTATTCCCTGGGCACGCGTTTGTTGATATCACAGACAAACTCGTAATTGAACCGGCCGGACAGGTTCGCCAGGGTGTCTACTGAAACCACGGCACCGCTCTCCTCCCCTGCCAGGATGATCCGGTCCCCGAACTGTACGTCCTCTATGTCCGTTGCGTCCACCATGAACTGGTCCATGCACACACGCCCCAGTATGGGGGCCTTTTTCCCGTGTATCAGCACATACCCTTTGTTTGACAGGCTTCTCGGATAGCCGTCGCCGTATCCCACGGGCACTGTGACGATCTTTGTCCTGCGGTCTGTGACATAGGTCCCGCCGTAGCTGACACTGGTCCCCGGCTCCACCCATTTCACGTGGGATACATGGCTTATGAGCTCCAGGGCCGGCCTTAAGGGCACAAGGTCCTTCTGCACCTCCCCGGAGGGGTAGAGCCCGTACATGGCAATGCCGGCCCGCACAAGGTCCATGGCAGCCTCCGGCATATCGATGATGCCGGCGCTGTTGGAGCAGTGACAGAATCTGAAGGTGACGCCCCTGTCCGCGAGCCGGGATCTCATCCACAGATATTTTTCCATCTGCCCCCGGGTAAATGATTTATCCGTCTCGTCAGCCTTGGAAAAATGGGTGAACATTCCCTCTGCCTCCACACCGGGAAGCCTGGTGATCTGGGCAATAGTGTCCGCATTCGCCTCGTTGATGAGAAACCCAAGCCTGGACATGCCTGTGTCCAGCTTGACGTGGATGTAGGCGGTCTTCCCAAGCCTCTGAGCCCTCTCGGAAACGTCCTTTGCCATCTCCCGGGTATAACAGGTCATTCGTATCTCCTGCATGATCATATCATCCCTCTGCTCCGGGAACGTGCATCCCAGCACAAGGATGGGCTTTCGTATCCCCTTTTTCCTGAGCAGAGCCGCCTCATCGGGAGTGGCGGCGGCGTAGCCCCAGATATAGTCCTTCTCCTCCATCACAAGCCTTGCGATCTGGGCTGCCCCGTGACCGTAGCCGTCCATCTTGATGACGCCGATCATCTTCGTGTCAGAGGGGATCCTTCTACGCATCATCTCCAGATTGTATTCGACTGCATCCAGGTCTATCCTGGCACATATCCTGGTGTACTTCTTCATGCTCTATCCCTCCAGTCTTTTCAATACCGCTCCCAACGCGTCTGTCAGGTCTCTTGCCAGCACACTGTATGCGCCCTTCTCCTCCCGGGCCGCGTCCCCCGCAAGCCCGTGCAGGTAAACGCCCAGCACAGCGCCGTCAAAGCAGGGCATTCCCTGCGCCAGGAGCCCTGTAATGACTCCCGCCAGCACATCGCCGCTGCCGGCCTTTGCCATGGCCGCGTTCCCTGAGAGATTCACAAAGGGATGCTCCCCCTGCCTGCACACGCAGGTCCTGGCATCCTTCAGCACGCAGGTGACCCGGTTCTCCCCCGTGAACTGTGACAGGATCTCCATCCTGTCCCTCTGGAGCTCCTCCACAGTCCGCCGGACGATCCTGGACATCTCCTTCATGTGGGGGGTGAAGACGAAATTTTCATGGGGCAGCCTGTCAAGATAGCGGCTGTGCTCCGCCAGCAGGTTCAGTCCGTCCGCGTCCACCACACAGGGGACATGCACGTTCTCCAGCGTTGTCTGCAGGATGCGCCTTGACTTGTCACTGGTCCCCAGGCCGGACCCGATGCTGACCACGTCCGCCCAGTCGAGGAGACGAAGGAGCTCCCGCTCGTCAAAGAAGTCGTAGCAGCGGATGATGGCCTCCGGCAGCAGGGTCTGCAGGATGGTCCGGTTTTCCTCCGGCGTGTAGATCTGTACAAGCCCCGCCCCTGTCCTGTAGGCAGCCAGGGCAGCCAGGTAAGCGGCTCCCGCCATTCCCCGGCTCCCCGCAATGATAAGGGCCTTCCCGTAATCCCCCTTGTGGGAGTTGGGGCGTCTTCCGGGGAGCATGCCCCTTGCATCCTTCTCCTCCAGGGCGTAGGCCACCTCCCTGTCACCTTCCAGCCCCGATACATCCACGCCGATATCCGCGACCACCACCTCTCCGGCGTAATCCCGTCCCGGATAGAGGACACATCCCAGCTTGGCGCACTGGAAGCTCACTGTCAGGTCCGCTTTAAAAGCACTTGTGGCCACTTCCCCGGTGGTGGTAGAGACGCCTGAGGGCACATCCACCGCCAGCTTTACGCCGCCGGACCGGTTCATGGCCTGGATGCAGGCGAGATAGCCTCCCTCCACCCGGCGGCTCAAGCCGGCTCCAAAAACAGCGTCTATCAGTATACTATATTCTCCTTCTTCAAAAGAGTTTCCCACGACGCCCCCGGCCTCTCTGAAAAGCTCGATCTGGCGCAGCGTCTCCTCTGTGCAGTGTTCCGGATTGCCCGCCATCACCGCGGTCACGCGGGCCCCCTTCTCAAGCAGCAGCCTTGCGATGGCAAAGCCGTCTCCCCCGTTGTTGCCGGATCCGCACACCACGCAGACACGGGACAGGTCAAAGCCTCTGTCCAGCACTGTCTCCACAAAGGTGCGGGCCGCCCGCTCCATCAGTATCAGCGACGGGATTTTTTTCTCCCGTATCGTATAGCTGTCCGCCGCCTTCATCTGTCTTCCATCCGGTAAAAATAGCATAATATCACCTTCCTTCCCCAGGGCGTGAGCAGGACCTGCCGGTCGCCGCATCGCAGCAACACAAAAGACGTGTAAAGAAGGCCTGCCTTACACACGCCGGCTTTACACGTCACAAAGTCCTGTTACTTCTCTGATTTTTTCTGTTCCTCATTGTATCGGCTGATATTGTAGGACAGCCGCATCAGGCTCTCTGACAGGTGGACATTTTCAACGATCACATCATCCGGAAGATTAAGATCCGTATGCGCAAAGTTCCATATTGCCTTCACTCCGTACGCCACCAGCTGGTTGGCAACCTCAATCGCCTTTGTCTTCGGGATTGTCAGAATACCGATCTCTATGTCATTGTTCTTAACAAAGTCCTCCAGCTCGTCCATCATATGGATGGGAACGCCCCGGATCGTCATTCCTTTTAATGTGGGATTGACATCAAAGATTCCTTTGAGTACAAATCCCCGCTTTTCAAACGCCGCGTAATTCGCCAATGCGTGTCCGAGATTACCGGCCCCGATGATGATCATGTCATGGTCCTCTTCAAGGCCAAGTATCTTTCCTATCTCCGTATAGAGATATTTTACATTATATCCATACCCCTGCTGGCCGAAGCCGCCGAAGTTGTTCAGGTCCTGCCGTATCTGGGATGCTGTCACATGCATTTTTTTGCTGAGATCGTTGGAGGAAATGCGCTCCACACCATTTTCCAGCAGCTCTCCTAAATAGCGGTAATATCTGGGAAGTCTACGTATGACTGCCTGCGAAATTTCTCTGCCTTCCACTTTATCCACCTTCCATTTCAGTTTCTCAGATTTATTATATAGAATTGTCACAGCAAAGTCAATTTATTGTTCTCAAAAGTTCCTCAAATCGACCCGGGCGGCCTTTCTGGAAATTGACATGCCGCAGGTTCCCCGATATAATAGTTAAGGCTGTAAAATGCACGGTTTTGCGCAGGAGGTACAACATGATACTGGCATGTCACAATATAGAAAAGGCATTCGGGGAGGAGGTCATCGTGCGTGACGGCTCCTTCCACATTGAAGACCATGAAAAGGCGGCCCTTGTTGGCATCAACGGGGCCGGGAAATCCACCATTTTAAAAATGATCGTCGGGGAGCTCCCAGCGGACAGCGGCTCGGTCACCCTGGCAAAGGGCCGCACCCTGGGGTATCTGGCACAGCACCAGGACCTGACAGGGGGGAACACCATATACGAGGAGGTGAAGACCGCCAAGGCGCGGATCATTTCCATCGAGAGCGAGATACGGCAGATAGAAAGGGACCTCCCCACTCTCCAGGGGGAGGCGCTGACAGAGCGGCTGAACACCTACCACCGCCTCACAGAGCAGTTTGAGAGGGAGAACGGCTACGCCTATGAGAGTGAGATCACCGGCGTACTGAAGGGCCTGGGCTTCGGGGAGGAGGATTTCACCAAGGCCGTTGACACCCTCTCCGGAGGCCAGAAAACCCGGGTCTCTCTGGGAAAGCTGCTCCTCACCAGACCGGACGTGCTGCTCCTTGACGAGCCCACCAACCATCTGGACCTAAACTCCATCTCCTGGCTGGAGACATATCTCCTGAACTATCCGGGCGCTGTGCTCATCGTGTCCCACGATCGGTATTTCCTGAACCGGGTGGTGACAAAGGTGATCGAGATCGAGCAGGGGCGGCTCACCACATATCTGGGAAATTACACTGCCTATGCAGAGAAGAAAAAGCAGGTCCGGGAGGCCCGCCTGAAGGAGTACATGAACCAGCAGCAGGAGATACGCCACCAGGAGGCAGTCATCGAGAAGCTCCGCTCCTTCAACCGGGAAAAATCCATCAAGCGGGCAGAGAGCAGGGAAAAGCTGCTGGACAAGATGGAGCGGATCGAGAAGCCGGCTGAGCTGAAGACGGATATCCACCTGACGCTGGAACCCTCCTGCGTCAGCGGGAACGATGTCCTCTCGGTAGAGCACCTGAGCAAAGCCTTCCCGGACCAGACTCTCTTTACCGACGTGAGCTTTGACATCCGCCGGGGCGAGCACGTGGCTGTCATCGGGGACAACGGCACGGGAAAGACCACACTCCTCAAGATCCTGAACGATGTGCTCCCTGCGGACAGCGGCTGCTTCACTCTGGGGGCCAATGTGCATGTGGGCTACTACGACCAGGAGCACCATGTGCTCCATATGGACAAGACTGTATTTGAGGAAATCTCGGATGACTACCCCGACCTGACGGGCACCCGGATACGCAACATGCTGGCCGCCTTCCTCTTTACCGGGGACGATGTGTTCAAGCGCATCGGAGACTTGAGCGGCGGGGAGAGGGGACGTGTGTCACTGGCAAAGCTGATGCTCTCGGAGGCCAACTTTCTGATCCTTGACGAGCCCACCAACCATCTGGATATCGCCTCAAAGGAGATACTGGAAAACGCTCTCAACAATTACACCGGCACGGTCCTCTACGTGTCACACGACCGGTATTTCATCAATCAGACGGCCACCCGCATCCTGGAGCTGGTGAACCGCACCTTTGTCAACTACATCGGCAACTACGACTACTACCTGGAAAAACGCGAGGAGCTGACTGCCGCCTACGCGGCCCCCTCTCCCGCCTCAGCCAAAGACCAGCGGCCCGCAGCCGAGACCGTATCTGAGGCCAAGCTGAGCTGGCAGGAGCAGAAGGAGGCGCAGGCCAGGGAGCGCAAGAGACAGAGCGACCTGAAAAAGACGGAGGAGCTCATCACCAGCCTGGAGGAGCGGGATGCGCAGATTGACGAGCTCATGGCCACGGAGGAGGTGTACACCAACTCGGTGAAATGCCAGGAGCTGGCGAAAGAAAAGGCGGACATAGCCTCCCGCCTGGAGGAACTGTATGAAAAATGGGAGGAGCTTGCGTAAGGCAGGCTCCTCCCTCTTTTTCTGTCACTGTCACAATATTTTCTTCTTTTTGAATATCAGGATACAGACGATGATAACGACCAGGCTCAGCACGATAACACCAGGATAACCGTTTTTCAGCTCCGGCATATTCTGAAAGTTCATGCCATACCAGCCGGTGATCAGCGTCAGCGGGAAAAAGATGGTGGACAGGACTGTGAGGAACTGCATATTGCTGTTCTGTCTCGCATCCACCTGTGCCTGGTACACGTCCCGCACCTGCTGGGCGTACTCCAGCAGGTGGGAGGTGCGGCTCATGAGCCGGTCTGCCCGGTCTGAAAGAGTCCCGAAGTATTTGAGCTGCTTCTTGGCGAAAAAGCCGTTCTCATTCTCCTCCAGCTCCCGCCCCATGTCCATCATCTCGTCGTAGTAGCTGCGCAGGTTCAGGAGCTTTCTCCTGATAGGCATCAGCTCCTGCTGGAATTTCTCGATCTTCCCCTGCATGGCGTCCTCCTCCATGTGCATCAGCGTCTTCTCATACTGCAGCAGGAGCTCCTGGTCCCTGCTCATGAACTCGGCTATGTAGTTGTAGATAAACCGCTCCTTTGTCTCTCCCTGATGGGTCTTTTTCCTCTTGATCCTGCGGATCAGGCGCATGGAGAAATCCTCGTCATCCACAAGGACAACATGGTTCTGGTTGATAAAAAAATATATCCGGTAGCGGCTCCCCAGCACGTCCAGCAGCTTGGGGATGCACAGAGTGCCCGCCAGGCACTCCTGCTGCGTCTCCAGCTTGCAGAAGCCGATCTGTCCAAGCTGTATATCATTTTCATACTGGATTCCCGCCATGTCGAGAACCCGCCTGGAATTCCGGGAGTCGGTGAGGAAGACCGCGGGGCACTGCTCCTGCCTCCACGCTTCCTCGTCCATCTTTTCCATCCTCTCTCCCATCTTCCATATCATGCTTCTCAACACCTTTTCTATCTATACTCTGCTTTTTCCGCCTTCTGCGCCAGGGCTCTCCCCTCTTTTGCGCTACGCTCTTCCCGCCTTCTCATAGGCCTCCTGGTAAAAGTACTCCTGGGAGTTCAAAGGCTCCGCACCGGGCTCCGGGGATACATGCCTGTACTCCCCGTCGCTGCAGGCCTCTCTCGCCTTCTGGTTGTCCCCCAGCATAGTATCAAAGATGGACTGCAGCCGCTGCTTTAAATCCTCCTGCAGGACAGGGGCAGCCACCTCCACCCTGCGGACCGTATTCCTTGTCATAAAGTCCGCGGAGGCGATGTAGTACTTCGCCCTCTCGCCGCGGCCAAAGATGTATATCCTGGAGTGCTCCAGGAACCTGCCCACAATGCTGATGATACGGATGTTCTCCGTGCGTCCCTCCACGCCCGGGATGAGGCAGGCAATGCCCCGGATGATCATGTCGACCTTCACGCCCGCGCAGGAGGCCTCAATGAGCTTGTCGATGATCTTCTTGTCTGTCAGGGAATTGAGCTTCAGTCCGATGTAGGCATCCTCCCCGTTCTGCGCCCGGCTTATCTCCCCGTCGATCATATCCAGCACTCTGTTCTGGAGGCACTTGGGCGCTACGAGGAGCTTGTCTGACCGCTCCACTACCTCTCCCTTTGAGAGAGCCTGGAACACGGCCGAGGCCTCCAGCCCGATGTCCACATTTGCCGTCATCAGGGACAGGTCCGTGTAGAGCCGGGATGTCTTCTCATTGTAGTTCCCGGTCCCGATCTGGGTGATGTATTCCACCCGGCCCTCCGCTTTTCTGGTGATGAGGCAGAGCTTGGAGTGGACCTTGCATCCCTCCAGTCCGTATATCACCTGGCAGCCGGCCGCCTCCAGGCGCCTGGACCACTCAATGTTGTTTTCCTCGTCAAAGCGGGCCCGCAGCTCCACAAGCACCACTACCTCCTTGCCGTTCTCAGCCGCCTCGATAAGGGCCTCCACCACCTTGCTCTGTTTCGCCAGCCGGTAAAGAGTCATTTTGATGGAGATGACGTTCTCGTCCTCGGACGCCTCGCTGAGGAGGCGCAGGAAGGGGCGGATGGACTCGTACGGGTAGGAGAGCATTTTGTCCTCCTCCTTTATCTGCTCTATGAGGCTCCTCCCTTCCTGGAGCGAAGGTGACTTCTGAGGCACTCTCTTCTCGTAGAAGAGCTCGGGGTTTTTCCGCAGGATATCCTGTATCTGGAAGACAAAGGACAGGTCCAGAGGAGCCTGGCTGCGGAACACATGGGTGGAATCAAGGTCCAGGTATTTGCAGAGTGTCTCTACCACATCGCCGTCCATCTCCCTTGAGAGCTCCAGTCGGACGGGGGAGAGCTTCTTTCTCCTCTTGATCAAATCTGCCATGAACTCGCGGTAATCCAGGTCCTCGTCGTAGAGGGCGTCTGCGTCGATATCCGCATTCCTTGTCACCCGTATCAGAGATTTAGCCTTGATCTGATATCCGTTGAAGACACGGGGGATGTAGTGGAGTATGAGCTCCTCCGCCAGCATGTAGCTTCCCTCCTGCCCCCGCACGGGGATCAGTCTCTCCACCATATTATTGGTACAGGGTATGATGCCAAGTCTCTCCTTCCTGTTTTTTGTCTCAAGGACAGCCACCGCGTAAATCTCCTTGTTGCGCAGGAAGGGGAAAGGCTGTCTCTTTCCTACGACTGTGGGGGAGATCAAGGGAGCTATCTCCATCTGGAAAAACCTGGACAGGCTGTCCTTCTCCTCGTCAGAGAGGCGTCCGAAGTCTGTCAGGCGCACGCCATAGGGCTCCAGCTTTTCCATCAGTGTGTTGTACGCCCTGTCTCTTCTCCCGCTGAGCTCCCTCACTTTTTTCAGGATCTCGGTAATCTGCTCCCCGGGGGTCATGTTTGTCTTATTGTCCCGTATCTTCTTCCCCAGCAGCATCTGGTCCTGCAGGGACCCTACGCGGACCATAAAAAACTCATCCAGATTGCTCTGATAGATGGACGCAAAGCTGAGCCGTTCGCACAGGGGCACCCTCTCATCCTCGGCCTCCTCCAGCACGCGCTCGTTGAATTTCAGCCAGGAGAGCTCTCTGTTCATAAAGACCTGTTTCTTTTCCTTATTTTTTTCCATAGTATCCTCCTTGATCAATCTTCTTCTGCATCCGCCCACCGGGCAGTGTCTCCTCTGTAGATATCCGCCAGCGTGCCAGCCGCCACATCCTCAAGGGGATTGGATGCCTGCACGATGATGCGGATACCGTCCTTTGCCACCGGGACCGGCTCCAGCACATCTCTCTCGTAGTCGTACAGCTCCCGGGAAACCATGGCCATATCACAGTCTCCTGTCAGGGTGTCAGTGATCCCCTGGGAGGAATCCGAGGCCGTCACCTGGATGTCCGCATTGGGGTTGGCCTCCTCGTATGCCTCCGCCAGAGCCTCCACCACCGGAGCCAGGCTGGTGGAGCCGTGGATCCGAAGCGTTCCCGACGGCTGGGACGAGAGGAACACTTCCTTTCCCTCCTCTGCCGGCACAAAGAACTCTCCCACGATTTCCTGCCCCTTTCCTGTCACATAGGTCAGGAAATCCTCCTTCAGGGCATTCTGGTCATCCTGGCTGGCAAGGTAGAGCGTGCGGTCCAGCGGATACTGTCCGCTCCCGATCGTCTGCTCGTCCGCCTGCACTCCGTCCACGGACAGCTCCTTCACATCCTCATTTCCGGAAATATCTGTTCCCCAGCTCACATAGCCGACAGCGCTCTTATCACCGGCCACCGCTGAGACCACCTCCTCGCCGGAGGTCACTGTCTCCGCAGCCTCCGAAATGTAGTCCTGATCGTCCACGCCCTCCTCGCTAAGACCCAGCGTCTGGGCAAAGCTGCTCCGGGTGCCGGACCCGCTCTCTCTCGTGATCACCTTGATCTCTCCCAGGGCTTCCAGCTCCTCATCCATCCCATCGCCCGCCGGCTCACTGCCGCCGCAGGCCATAAGGAGGCAGGCCGCCCCCGCTGCCGCCGCAAAACATTTCCACTTTTTCATTCGCATACATTCCTGTCCTTTTTATAATACATATTCTTCCCTATTATAAATGGTTTTGATGAATTTGTAATCCGAATTTATGTTAAATCTATGTAAAATCAATTCCAGCTACATAAAATCCTCTCTGGTCGTTTCAATTGTATCCGCTTCCCCTAAAATAAAACTTATTGCCTAAATAGTGTTACCGGCTGCATGCGCCGGAGGCGCAGCAGCCGGTAATTGTTCGTGTATGCTGACACAATTTTGCACCAGTTACATTAATTGGGGACGTAATACTTCTGCAAAGTATTACGTCCCCAATTAAACTACGCCAGCTTTTCTGCAATTGCCAGAATAAACTCTTCGCTGTTGAGCACAGTGGGGTTCTCCAGCGTGGTGATCAGCGCCAGGTCCTTCGTCATCTTGCCCTCCTCGATGGTGTCGATGGTAGCCTTCTCCAGCTTATCAGCAAATTCCATAAGCTCCTTGTTACCGTCCAGCTCGCCGCGCTTTCTCAGTGCGCCGGTCCATGCAAAGATAGTGGCCACGGAGTTGGTGGATGTCTCCTCGCCCTTCAGGTGCTTGTAGTAGTGGCGCTGCACCGTTCCGTGGGCCGCCTCGTACTCGTAATACCCCTCCGGGGAGACGAGCACGGAAGTCATCATGGCCAGGGAGCCGAAGGCGGAAGATACCATATCGCTCATGACATCCCCGTCATAGTTCTTGCAGGCCCAGATGTAGCCGCCCTCGGATTTCATGACCCGGGCCACCGCGTCGTCGATGAGGGTGTAGAAGTACACGATGCCCGCCTTCTCAAATCTCTCAGCGTACTCTTTATCGTAGATCTCCTGGAAAATATCCTTGAATGTGTGGTCATACTTTTTGGAGATAGTGTCCTTTGTGGCAAACCACAGGTCCTGCTTTGTGTCCAGGGCATAATTGAAGCAGCTCCTTGCAAAGCTTGCGATGGAGTCGTTCACATTGTGCATGCCCTGCACGATGCCTGCTCCTGTGAAATCATGCACAAGCTCTCTCTCCTCGTGTCCGTCCTCTGCCGTGTAGACAAGCTCCACCTTGCCGGCTCCCGGAATCTTCATCTCGGTTCCCTTGTACACATCCCCGTAGGCGTGCCTTGCGATGGTGATGGGCTTCTTCCAGTTCTTCACGCAGGGCTCGATCCCCTTCACAACGATGGGAGCCCGGAACACGGTTCCGTCCAGGATGGCACGGATGGTCCCGTTGGGGCTCTTCCACATTTCCTTTAAATCATACTCGGTCATGCGGGCCGCGTTGGGCGTGATCGTGGCACATTTTACAGCCACCTTGTATTTCTTTGTAGCGTTTGCGGAGTCAATAGTCACCTGGTCGTTTGTCTCATTGCGGTGCTCCAGTCCCAGGTCGTAGTACTCTGTGTTGAGTTCGATAAACGGCTCCAGAAGGTGCTCTTTGATCATCTTCCAGAGGATCCTTGTCATCTCGTCTCCGTCCATCTCTACGATCGGGGTGGTCATCTTGATCTTTTCCATGTTCGTATTCTCCTTTTCTTTTATAAAATGTTATTATCAGCTTTCCTACTCTTCTATATGAAGATTTTCCATGACTTTCATGATATGCTCATTGGCCAGCCGCTCTGCCAGCTCTTCATCTCTGGCCTTGATGGCCTCCAGGATGGCCCGGTGCTCCCCGATGGATCGCTCTGCCCGGTGCTCCTCCTCCACGGACATAGTCCTTGCCGTCTTCACATACTTGTGAAAATCCGACAGTACATGTTCCAGTATACGACTATTGGAGGCGTGATACAAGACTTTGTGAAATTTTCCGTCCAGCTCCGACACCTGCTGGGCCTTCTCGGCGCCCTTTTTGTCCGCGCTCTTTCTCTTCAGGTGGAACTCGGAGAGAAGGATCACCTCCTCCAGCTCCTCGATCTGCTCCTCCGTGATATACCTGGTTGCCCACCTGGCGCAGAGCCCCTCCAGCATGGACCGGATCATGTAGATATCGTGCACGTCCTTCAGGGAAATGCCGGTCACGTAGGCTCCCTTGTTGGGGATGATGGTCACAAGTCCCTCCAGCTCCAGCTGGCGGAGAGCCTCCCGCACCGGGGTCCTGCTGACCCCCAGCTCCTCCCCTATGCCTGCCTCCCGCAGCTCGTCATTTTCCTTATAGACACCGGAGAGTATGTCCTCCCGCAGCCTGCGGAACACCCTTCCCCGGAGAGATTGGTCCTGGTACTCTTCCATTGTCTTTAGTCCTCCTGTGCAGTCAGTGTCACACCTGTCCTGCGGCATGCGTCGTCAATGACCTTCAGGAGCTCCTCGTCCGTCAGCACGGTGACGCGCCCGCTCTCGTACTCCTGGTCCACCCAGTCCTTGACGATAGACACTAGCTCTGTGTTTTTATCCACCTGCCTTCCCTCCGGCAGATGGAAGTAGGTGTTGATCCAGTGGGCGATGCCCGCCAGCCCGGATGTGTTGGACACAGCCACAAGGGGCGGTCTGTTGAGGAATTTATCCGTGTCAAATATGTTGTATATCTCCTCATTCTTCAAAAGCCCGTCCGCGTGGATGCCGGCTCTTGTGACGTTGAAGTTCTTTCCCACAAAGGGCGTCCTGGATGGGATGTGGTATCCGATCTCCCTCTCATAGTACTCCGCCAGCTCTGTGATCACTGTGGTGTCCATGCCGTCCAGGGTACCTCTCAGCTGGGCGTACTCAAAGACCATGGCCTCCAGGGGCGTATTCCCCGTCCTCTCCCCGATGCCGAAAATGGAGCAGTTCACGCCGCTGGCCCCGTAGAGCCAGGCTGTGGAGGAGTTGCTGACCGCCTTGTAAAAATCATTGTGTCCGTGGAACTCGATGAGCTCGCTGGGCACACCTGCATGGACTCTTAGCCCGTAAATGATGCCCGGGATGGACCTGGGTATCACGGCTCCCGGATAGTTGACCCCGTATCCCATAGTGTCGCACACGCGGATCTTCACCGGTATCTGATATTCCTTCATCAGGTTCATGAGCTCCAGGCAGAAAGGAATGACAAACCCGTAAATGTCCGACCTGGTGATGTCCTCCAGATGACACCTGGGGCTGACGCCGGTCTCAAGGCACTCCCTTATGACAGAGAGGTAATGCTCCATGGCCTGCTTTCTCGTCATTTTCAGCTTATAAAAGATATGGTAGTCCGAGCAGCTCACAAGGATGCCCGTCTCCTTCATGCCAATCTCCTTCACAAGCTCAAAGTCTTTCTTGCTGGCCCGTATCCAGCTTGTGATCTCCGGGAACTGGTATCCCTTCTCCATGCACTGGTACACAGCGTCCCTGTCCTTTTTGCTGTACAGGAAAAATTCGCACTGGCGTATCTTGCCCTTTGGGCCGCCCAGCCTGTGGAAATAGTCGTAAATATCCACGATCTGCTTTGTGCTGTAGGGCGCCCTGGACTGCTGTCCGTCCCGGAATGTGGTGTCTGTTATCCATATCTCGTCCGGCATGCTGTGGGGCACGATCCTGTCGTTAAAGGCAATCTTCGGTATCTCGTCATAGTGGAAAAGATTCCTGAATACATTCGGCTCACTTACATCCACAAGAGGATACATGTGCTCCTCCAGCTGAAGCAGATTTGTGTGTTCATCAAGGTAAACCTTCCGGTCCTGCATGTGTCATCTCTCCTTTAGAATATTCTTGTATAATTGTATACAATCATACAAAATGTGTCAACATGAAATTTGACCAAAAACCGGAAAAAACTCCAGATGCAGGTTGCATATATATGAAAAACGGACCGTCTGCACAAGACGGCCCGAAAAATCCCGGGAAGATCCCTTTCTATTCTGTTGCGATATAGTAGACGGCGCTTTTCTCCTGCCTGCCGTCCTCTCCCAGCCAGACAGACTGCACTTCATAATATCTGTCCTTTCTCAGCTGGACAAGCCGGCTTGGGCCGCCGCACTCCTGCACAAAGAGGCGGTCCGCCTCCTGCCGACTGTCAAAGCCGCCCTCCCGAGGGGCATTCCACTCGCAGACAGTGACCTGATCCGGGAAATCCTCCTCTCCCTCTCCGGCCGATATCCGGTACGGCACACTGTCCTGCTGATAATCCTGCAGCTTCAGGGTGGTGAACTCCGGCCCGGAGAGCGGCTCCTCCCACTGGTCCACCTCACGGGCAGAGGGCTCCACGCGTTCCCCGTTCATCCGGGACGAGAGGGTATCCTGAAAGATGAGCGCCGGCGCGTCCCCGGCCGATAGGCCGGAGGCCTGACAGCCGGCGAGCAGGACCGCAGTTCCTGCTGTCAGAAGGGTGCAGACCCATGTTTTTCGCTTCATATCTTCTCCCCCTGTCTGTTTTAGGTAGCTTCGCTCCAATGTTTTAGTACAGCTTCGCCCCAATCTCCCTGGGCTCATATCCAACATCCCGCAGGGCCTGCATGATCTGGTGCTTGTGCTCCGTGCCGAAGGCCTCCAGCGTGATGCGAAGCTCCACTGCCGCATTGCGGTTGGTGCTTACAAACTGGTTGTGCTCCAGCTTGATGACATTGCCCTGGGCGTTCGCCACGGCTGACGCCACGCGGACAAGCTCGCCCGGCTTGTCGGGCATGAGCACAGAGAGGGAGAAGATACGGTCTCTCTGGATAAGGCCATGCTGCACGATGGAGGACATGGTGATCACGTCCATATTCCCGCCGCTCAGGATGCAGACTACTTTTTTCTTCTTTACATCCAGCTGCTTGAGCGCCGCCACAGTGAGAAGGCCCGAGTTCTCCACCACCATCTTGTGATTCTCTACCATATCAAGGAAGGCGCCTACCAGGTCGTCGTCCTCCACGGTGATGATGTCGTCCACATTTTCCTTCACATAGGGGAACACCTTGTCTCCCACCCTCTTCACAGCCGTACCGTCCGCAATGGTATTGGCGCTGGGAAGCGTAACGGGCTCTCCTGCCTCGAGAGCTGCCTTCATGCTGGCAGCCGCTGCCGGCTCCACGCCGATCACCTTGATCTTGGGATTCAGCATCTTAGCCAGTGTGGCTACGCCTGTGATCAGGCCGCCTCCGCCGATAGGTGCAAGGATGTAATCCACTGTGGGGAGCTCCTGCACAATCTCCATGGCAATCGTACCCTGCCCGGTCGCCACATCCAGGTCGTCAAAGGGGTGGACGAAGGTCATCCCCTGCTCCTCAGCCAGCTTCAGCGCATAGGCGCAGGCATCATCGTACACATCTCCGTGGAGGATCACGTTCGCTCCATAGCTCTTTGTGCGGTTCACTTTGATAAGAGGGGTGACTGTGGGCATGACGATGGTGGCCTTGCAGCCGAACTTCTGGGCCGCAAAAGCGACGCCCTGGGCATGGTTGCCGGCAGAAGCCGTGATGAGCCCCTTCTCCCGCTCTTCCTCTGTCATGGTGCTGATCTTGTAGTAGGCTCCTCTCACCTTGTAGGCGCCTGTGTACTGCATGTTCTCCGGCTTCAGGTATACCTTGCCCCCTGTCTGGGAGCTGAAGTACTCACTGTAAACAAGATCTGTGGGAAGAGTCACCTTCTTTACAAGTTCGCTTGCCTGTTCAAAATTTTCCAGTGTCAGTTTGTCCATCATGATCTCCTGCCTTTCTTTTTCTTCATTTTATTCTTCTTTTTCCTCCGGAACTGCAAAAAGTGCATCTACAAACGTATCCGCATCAAACTTCTGCAGATCGTCGATCGTCTCTCCCACGCCGATATATTTCACCGGGATACCAAGCTCGGCCTGTATGGCTACCGCAATGCCTCCCTTGGCTGTACCGTCCATCTTTGTCAGGATGATGCCTGTAATGTCAGCCACATCTTTGAATTCCTTTGCCTGCTGGAGAGCGTTCTGCCCGGTAGTGGCGTCCAGCACCACCAGCGTCTCCCGGAATGCCTCCGGGTACTCCCGGTCGATGATCCGGTTCATCTTCCGCAGCTCCTCCATCAGGTTCTTTTTATTGTGAAGTCTGCCGGCTGTGTCACACAGCAGCACATCTGCATGGCGGGCCTTCGCAGCCTGCACTGCATCGTACACCACGGCAGCCGGGTCGGACCCTTCCTGCCCGCCGATGAGCTCTGCCTGGGCTCTGTTGGCCCACTCCCTGAGCTGTTCTCCCGCAGCCGCCCGGAAGGTGTCCGCAGCCGCCAGGATGACCTTCTTATTCTGGGCCCGCAGCTTGCCTGCCAGCTTTCCGATGGTAGTCGTCTTTCCCACTCCGTTGACGCCCACTACCATGACCACTGAAGTCCGCTCCTCAAACTCGTAGGCCGTCTCTCCCACATCCATCTGCTCCTTGATGCTGTCTATGAGGATCTGCCGGCAGTCGGCAGGCTCCTTGATATGCCTCTCCTTCACCTTCGCCCGCAGGTCGTCCAGGATGTCCTCCGTGGCCTGAACGCCCAGATCTCCCATGATGAGGACCTCCTCCAGCTCCTCGTAAAAGTCCTCGTCAATGCGGGAAAAGCCGTGAAAAATGCTGTCCATGCCGGACACGATATTGTCCCTTGTCTTTGTAAGGCCCGAGACGAGCCTTCTGAAAAATCCTTTTTCCTCTGCCATAATCCTGCTCCTTTTTATTTTTGGTGCTGCTTCTCCATCTCATCCAGCTCATTTTCCAGGAGGCTGACAGAAACCATAGTGGAGACTCCCTTCTCCTGCATGGTGATACCGTACAGCCTGTCTGCCGCTGTCATAGTCCCCCGCCTGTGGGTGATGACAATGAACTGGGTGTTCTTTGTCAGCTTGTGGAGATACTGTGCGAACCGGGTCACGTTGGAGTCGTCCAGGGCCGCCTCGATCTCATCCAGCAGGCAGAATGGGGAGGGCTTCAGGTTCTGGATAGCAAACAGGAGGGAAATAGCGGTCAGCGCCTTCTCTCCACCGGAGAGCTGCATCATATTCTGCAGCTTCTTTCCCGGCGGCTGGGCGATGATGCGGATGCCCGCCTCCAGGATATCCTCGTCCTCCATCAGCTCCAGCGTTCCCTTTCCGCCGCCGAAGAGCTCCTTGAACACTTTGTCAAACTCCCCGGCAATCCTTGCGAACTGCTCGGTGAACTGCCTGCGCATAGCCTCGTCCAGCTCCGCGATGATCTTCTCCAGGGTGGCCTCCGCCTCCACCAGGTCCTCGTGCTGCCCCTTCAGGAACTCGTACCGCTCGGACACATCTTTGTAGTCCTCAATGGCGTTCACATTGACAGAGCCAAGGCCCCTGATATCGCTCTTCAGTGTCTGTATCTGCCTGCGCATGTAGGCCAGGTCTGTGAGATTTTTGTCCCGCAGCTCCAGAGCGTGGCTGTAGGTGATCTCATACTCCTCCCACATGTAGTTGATCTGCTTTTCCGATGCCTCCTCGCAGCTCTCTTTCCTGCTCTCCAGCCGGAAGATTTCCTTATCGAGGTCAGCCATGTGTCTGGACAGCTCTTCCCTCTTCCCGAGGAAGGCTCTGTGTCTCTGGCTCAGCTCCTCCCTCTGCTCCACGCTCTCCTGTATCTGTTCCTCTATCTCCTGGAACAGCTCCTTCGAGTCCTCTATCGTCTGGCGTATCCCGCGTATCTGCTCCTCCTTCTCCTGGATTTCCCGGGAGGCATCCTCTTTGCTCTCGCCCAGCTCCTGCTGCTCTTCCTCAAATTTGGAGATCTCCTCCTGGATACGCTCTTCATTCTCCAGGATGAAGGTATGTCTCTGTTCCAGTCCCGCAAAGGCAAGCTGTGCCTCCTCGGAGGCCTTCTGGCAGCGAAGTTCCTCTTCCTTTTCCCCCTCCAGGAGCCTCTGGTCCTCCTCAGTCCTCCGCGTGATCTCCTGCTCCAGGGCTGTGGAGGTATCCAGCTCCACTGTGATGGACTCCTGGTTATTGCTGATGTCCGTGATCTGCTGATCCAGCTCCTGGCTCTCCTTCTGGATGGACCGGGCGGTCTCCAGAGAGGTCTGTATCCTCTCCTGACACTGGTCCAGGTTCATCTTCGCCGTGTTTTGGATGATATAGGCCTTCTGCAGCTCCTGCTGGATCTCGTCCATAGACTCGTAGCAGGCAGCCCTCTCTCTTCGGAGGCTGTCTGCCGAGGCCTCCATCTCCTCCATCTCCTTTTTCAGATGGCGGACGGTCCTTTCAAATTCTTCGATCTCTCTGCGCCGGCTCAAAAGATTGCTGGAATTCTTGAACGCTCCTCCTGTCATGGAGCCTCCCGGGTTCAGCAGCTCTCCCTCAAGAGTCACCAGACGCAGGGTCTGCCTGTATTTGCGGGCAATGGCGATCCCGTGGTCGATGTTGTCCACCACGATCGTCCTGCCCAGCAGGTTCTCCGCCAGCTCCCGGTACTGCTCCTCCACCTTCACGAGAGTGTTGGCGAGGCCCACGACGCCCTTCTCTCTCAGCGCCTCCGGTCTGGATATGCCCCGTCCTCCGCCTATGCCGGTGAGCGGGAGGAAGGTGGCTCTTCCGTACCGATTCTTCTTGAGGAAATCGATCATCCTCTTGGCCGTCTCCTCCGTATCCGTAACAATGTTCTGGATGCTGCCGCCAAGAGCGGTCTCAATGGCGATCTCATACTCTTTGTCCACCTTGACGATATCCGCCACCACGCCCAGGATACCCTTCTCCTTCTCCCTCTGCTCCATGACCCTGCGGATGCTGCCGCCGTAGCCGTCATACCGCTCTGTGATGTTTTTCAGAGACTCCAGACGGGATTCCTCCCTGTGGTAGGCAGTCTGCCCTACCCGCAGCTTTTCTGTCTGCCCGGAAAGCTCCCTTTGGAGGCGCTCTATCCTCTGCTCGCAGGCTTTGTTCTCATCGGTCAGGCTGCGTATCTTCTCCGATATCTCCTCCAGCCGCTCCCTGTGCTCCAGGGCGCTCCTCTGCTCCTCCTCGGCCTCGCTCCTGGCCTTGATGAGCCGCTGGTTCATCTGGGATTTCCGCACCTGGATCTGCTCCATCATGGTATCGTAGCGCTGGATCTTAGCCTGGGTGGAGGCCCTGTTGTTGAGGATATCAATGATGTCGTTCTTGCTCTTTTCCACCTGGTCTGTCAGAGCGGCGATGCGGCTCTGCACCTCGATGAGACGCTCCCTGGCCTTCTCCCTGGCAGCGGATTTCTCCCGCAGCTCCCCGGCGATCTCCTCCTTCTCCTTCTGAAACTGGAGGAGCTGCTCCTTCCTCTCCCGGATTTCGCTTTGGATGGTCTGATACCGCTGCCCGAAATGCTCATCTGTCATCCGGGCACTGTTGATCTGCTCCTTCAGGAGCTCTATCTGGTTCTCAAGCTGCTGCTTCAGGAGATTGGTCTCATTCAACTGGCTTTTGGCCCTCTCGATAGAGTCGTCAATTTCATCCACCTGTGCCTCGATGGACTCATACTCCTCCTTCATGGAGCCATAGGCGGTGTCCGCCTCCCTGAGCTCCTCCCTGGAGACATTCAGCCTGTCCTCGATCTCGCCGGCCTGCTCCTTCAGCCTCTCGGTCTCCAGAAGGAACATATTGATGTCAAAGGTCTTCAGCTGCTCCTTCTTCTGCAGATACTCCCTGGCCACCTCAGCCTGCTTCTTTAAAGGTCCGATCTGTCTCTCCAGCTCGGACAGGATATCGTTCACCCGCAGGAGGTTCTGCCTCTCATCCTCCAGCTTTTTGACAGACATGTTTTTTCTCCGCTTAAATTTCACGATGCCCGCCGCCTCGTCAAAGAGCTCCCGTTTCTCCTCCGGCTTGCCGCTCAATATTTTATCGATCTGCCCCTGGCCGATGATAGAGTAGCCCTCCTTGCCGATACCAGTGTCGTAGAACAGCTCGTTGATGTCCTTCAGACGGCAGGGGCTGCCGTTCAGGAGATACTCACTCTCTCCTGAGCGGTACAGTTTTCTTGTGACAGTGACCTCCTCGTAATCCACAGAGAGCTGATGGTCAGAGTTGTCCAGGGTGATGGCCACAGAGGCGTAGCTCAGAGGCCGCCTGTTCTCCGTGCCGGAGAAGATGACATCCTGCATGCTTCCGCCCCGCAGCTGCTTGACCCGCTGCTCCCCCAGGACCCAGCGCACAGCGTCCGCCACATTGCTCTTACCGCTCCCGTTGGGACCCACGATCCCGGTGATACCATTGTGAAAATCAAACACGATCTTATTTGCAAAAGATTTAAAGCCCTGTATCTCTATACTTTTTAAATACATGTAACACCTACTTTATATTCCTCTCGTGCAGGAGCAGGATGGTCCTGTAGGCCGCCTCCTGCTCGGCAGCCTTCTTTGTCCTTCCGCTCCCTGCACCGTATACATCTCCTCCGATGTGTACCTCCACATGGAAGGTCTTGTCGTGGTCAGGCCCCTCCTCCCCGGTGAGCTCATAGGCCACCGGCTCTTCAAAAGCGGCCTGCACCAGCTCCTGCAGGATAGTCTTGCTATCGTAAAAGAGCTTTTTGTGTTCCAGGTCGTTCAGCACAAACCTGTGTATAAACTCTTTTGCATTAGCAAAACCACCATCTGAATATATAGCCCCGATCAGCGCCTCCATGGCATCCGATGTGACGGAGTCCCTCTCTCTTCCGCCTGTCAGGTCCTCGCCCTTCCCCAGGAGAAGATACTCGCCCAGGCGGATCTGGCGGGCACAGTAGGCCAGCGCCTGCTCGCAGACCATGGACGCCCTTGTCTTTGTCAGTTCTCCCTCAGGCATTTTCTCATTTTCGTGGAACAGGAACTCACTGGACACCAGTTCAAGGACGGCGTCGCCAAGAAATTCCAGCCTCTCATTGCACTCGTACTTGGGCAGATGCTTTTCGTTCACATAGGAGCTGTGCATCATGGCCCTTCGGAGCAGTCTGGGATCCTGAAAGGTGTATCCGATCTGTTCCTCCAGTTCTTTTAATTTCCGACTCATATAAACCCTCATAAAAGAAAAAGCCCGCATCCGGGCTTTTTCTCCTTTCTGCCTAGTTTGTTGCGTTTTTGATCTGCTCTACAGCGTCGCCCACTGTCACGATCTTCTCTGCGTCATCATTGTCGATCTCAATGTCAAACGCTTCCTCGATGCCCATGATGATCTGGAAAATATCCAGGGAGTCCGCTCCCAGGTCATCCACGAACTTTGTCTCCATTGTGATCTCATCTGCGTTTACATTCAGCACGTCAGCTATAATTTCCTGCAATTTTTCGAATTCCATTTTCTTCATCTCCTTTATATTGCTTTGTATCTATTCATCGGACGAGTCATCCGCCTGAATACACTCCTGTATCTTCTCATTGATCCTCTGCTCCCGGAAGGTCAGGCACTGGAGGATAGAGTTGGATACCTCTCTTGCCCTGGAGCTCCCGTGTGTCTTTACCACAAGCCCCTTCAGTCCCAGCAGCGGAGCTCCGCCGTACTCGCTCGTGTCAAAGCTTTTCAAAGTCTCCTTGAGTGCGGGCTTTACAAGAAGGGCCCCTATCTTGCTGCGGAGGCTGCTCATCATTCCCTCCTTCACCTTGCTTATCAGCACTGCGCCCACGCCCTCGAAGAGCTTCAGGATGATATTTCCCGCAAACGCCTCACAGACGATGACGTCCGCCTGCCCGTGGGGGATCTCCCGTGCCTCTATGCTCCCGGTAAAGTTGATGCCCTTCGCCTCTTTCAGGAGGGGAAACGTCTCCTTCACAAGAGCGTTGCCTTTCTCCTCCTCGGCTCCTATATTGACGATCGCCACTTTGGGATTTTTCACTCCCATCACATGCTCCATATAGATGGACCCCATCTTGGCAAACTGGACCAGATGAGAGGGGCGTGCATCCACATTGGCGCCGCAGTCGATCAGCAGGGATACCCCCTTCTCTGTAGGGATAAGCGGGGCAAGGGGCGGCCTCTCCACTCCCTTGATCCTGCCAACGATGGTCTGTCCTCCCACGAGGATAGCTCCTGAGCTTCCGGCAGATACGAAGGCATCCGCCTCCCCGGCTCTGACCATCTTCATGCCCACCACGATGGAAGAATCCTTCTTCCTGCGGATGGCATTGACCGGAGGCTCCGCTGTCTCGATGACCTCCGTGGCGTTCACGATCTCTATCCTGTCGCTGTCATACGTATACTTTTCCAGCTCTTTCCTGACAACCTCTTCCCGTCCTACAACATACACCTTGATGCTCTTCTCCCTGGAGACCGCATCAACCGCACCCTTGACCATCTCCGCCGGGGCGTTGTCGCCGCCCATGGCGTCAAGGGCTATTTTTGTAAGTTCTGCCATTTTTCTTTCCTCCATAACTACTAGAAATATTCTACTAGACATTATCCCAAAAATCAATAATTTGTTTTCCGGAAGGGAAAAACACCTACAGCGGCTTTTCCACCCTGATCTTCACAAGGCTCCCGGCCGCTCTTGACAGCTCCTCCTTGTAGGCCAGCTTCCTGTACCGCTTCACGTGGGTGTCTGTGATCCCCATCTGGGCCGCCACCTGCCCCGGGGTGGCCTCGTAGGAAAAGAGATTGTAGGCGCAGGTATTGCGGAGCATCTGGCTGCTGTAGCCAGGTATGCCCGCAAGGGCAGTGTACTTTTTCATCATCCTGGAAATATACATCGTGTTCAGCGGGCCGCCCCTCCTGTTGTAGAACAGTGTGGGCCTCTCCTCCCTCTGCCCCATATAGCTCTCCAGCACGGCCAGGGCGTCGTCCGGGACATAGACGCCGGCCTGTCTGCCCTCCGGTACAGCGAATGTCCCGTTCTCATAGACCCCTATGTCCTCCGGGCAGAGCGCGCATATCTCTGTGGAGGAAAGGCCCGCCCGATACATGAGCACAAGGATGGTGTACGCCATCCGGTCCTCCTCAGCGGCCTTAAGGAGCTTATCCACGTCCTCCACGGGGATGACCCGGGCGTATTTCTCCTGCCTGGCAAGGCGCGGCAGATAAGGGTAAAAATTGTCCTGAAAGGTATCCGGCAGGCCGTATCTCTCCCTCTCCCTGCACAGGAAATCCGCAAAGGAATGGAGCTCCCGGAACTTCTTTGCCGGTGTCCCGGGCTGCAGCTCTCCCCTCTTTGTCTTCTCCGTCATGATGCCGTAGTATCTCTGCACATCCGCCGCTCCGGCCTCCGTGATGTCCTTCCCGGTGAGCCGTGTGAACTCGCAAAGATCGCTCCAGTAGGAGGCCCGGCTCGCGGCGCTCTTAAAGTGGGCTGCAAAATCGGGCCATAGAATTGTCTTTGTCTTTTCAGATACACATCTGCTGTCCATATCCTGTCCTCCCGCCTTGTCTGGGTAGTGTCAAAAACTACCATGCTTTTTATTGTTTAAAGTTACGTTTTACCTTGATCTTTTGGAGGTTTGCAAATAAAAAGAGCATTGACCTCCCTTTTCGTGTATAATGTCATCGACC
>NZ_NFLQ01000023.1 GCF_002160985.1 Lachnoclostridium sp. An118
TTCCCTACCGTATCTACGTAGTATCCTCTGCACCAGAAATGTCGGTTCCCATATTTATATTTCAAATTGGCATGCCGCTCGAATATCATTAGTGTACTTTTCCCTTTCAGATACCCTACAAAATACGATACACTCATGCTTGGCGGAATTTCTACCAGCATATGGACGTGATCTGGACATATCTCTGCTTCTATAATTTTTACGCCTTTCCTCTTGCATAACATACTTAGGATATTGGCTATATCCTGTTTTATTTTTCCATATGCTACTTTTCTTCTATACTTCGGTGCAAAAACTATATGATACTTACAATTCCATCTGGTATGTGATAGACTATTACTATCCATATGGATACCTCCTTTGTTTTTAATGCGGTTGGCGAACCTGCATTAATTATAACATTGGAGGTTTTTCTGTAAGCTGAAGCATCCTTATCCACTTGCATAGCAAGTGGTTTTTTGGTTTTCTAACCCTCCGTTTTTCGGAACCCGAAAAACTCCGGGCCAGAAAACAGGCCCTTGGCCTAACAAAAAAAGGAGCTTCATCAACTCTCCTGTTTTTGGAGGTGATGAAGCTCTGTTTATACATTCTGCACTACTCAAACTTAAACGCCACTTTGAAATCTCCGTATTTTCCGGAAGCGTAGTCAAACGCCTTCTCCCACTCCTCGATCTTAAACATGCTGGACACAACTCCGTCCGTCTTCAGGTTGCCCTTCATCATGTTCTCGATCACAAAGGGATATGCGTAGGGGCTCAGGTGGGAGCCCAGGATATCCAGCTCCTTCCGGTCGCCGATGATGGACCAGTCAACGCTCGTCTCTGATCCGAACACGCTGAACTCCACAAATCGGCCCAGCTTCCGGGTGATGGTCAGTCCCTGGATCACGCTGGATGGATGCCCCGTAGCCTCAATATAGACGTCGCAGCCATAGTCTTCTGTCAGCGCCTTGATCTCCTTGTCCACGTCGCATTTGCCCGGATTGAATACCAGGTCAGCCCCGAATTCCTTCGCCTTTGCCAGACGCTCGTCCTTCATATCCAGCACGATCAGGAGCTTCGGATTTTTCATTCTGGCGTAGGTGATCATCCCAAGTCCCAGTGTTCCAGCTCCGGAGATGACAACCACGTCCTCGTTCGTGATGCTTCCGCGGTCCACGGCATGTTTGGAGCAGCCGTAGGGCTCAACGAGGAGGGCCTGCTCGATGGTCATGTCCTCGGGCACGCGGCTGATCACGCAGTTCTTGGGGTATCTCACATACTCGGCCATTCCGCCGTTGTTGTAAGACTGGAAGCCCAGCATGTCGTGGGGCTGGCACATCCAGTAGTGCCCATCCTTGCAGAAACGGCATTTTCCACAGGGAACGATCTGGTCTGCAATAATGCGGTCTCCCAGCTCATAGCCTTCTACATTCTCTCCGATCTCCACAATTCTCCCGAAAAACTCGTGGCCCGGGATAAAGGGCGGCTTTACCCATGCTGGCTGCACGTCGTCTCCCCAGAACATGGCCGCGCCGTGATTGCACTTCAGATCGCCGGCACAGATGCCGCAGGCCTCGGTCTTGATGATGATATCGTCCGGGCCGCACACCGGAGCGGGATATTCCGGTTCAAAGCGGTAATCATCCTTCGCGTACGCTACCAGTGCCTTCATTGTTTTCGGAGTACTTCCTCTGTGTGCCATAATTCTTTCCACCTTTCTCTTTTACTTTTTATATTTCTTTATACCTCGAACTGTCCCCAGACAGTATCAAGCGCTCTGCTGACAGCTCTGTATTTCTGATACTTTTTCTCATAGATCTCACGCATTTCCGGATTTGGCTCCACTCTTCCGGACACGTGCACCATATGCTCCGCCGCATCCCTGTAATCCCTGTACACGCCGGCTGCGATGGCCGCCGCCATGCCGCACCCGAGAGCTCCCAGCTCCTTTGCGTCCACAGTCTCTATCGGAAATCCGAGGACGTCCGCAAACATCTGCACCCACACCTCTGAATTGCAGGCGCCTCCTGCCATCCGGATCGCCTCGGGGGACTTTCTGGAGGACAGAAGCCTCTCTATGTGGGTCTTGTGGGAAAATACCACTCCCTCGTAGACAGCCCGCAGCATGTGCGCCTTATTGTGGTAGGTCGTCAGCCCCACAAAGGCTCCCTTCCCAAGGGGATGGGCGTTGGATCCGTAGAGGAAGGGAAGGAAATACACGTCGCACTCCTCCGGCTTCACAGAGGCTACCTTTTCATTTACAACGCTGTAGATATTTTCCCCCTCCGGTATGGGCTCATGGTCCATGCAGTTCTCAAGGAACCACTCCAGATTTCCCGAGGAAGTGGCGCTGCACTCCTCCACCAGGTAATAGCCCGGCATGGCGAACAGCGAGTTCATGGCAATGCTCCCGTCCATAACCGGCTTCTCTGCTATGTATTCGTTGATGCTCCATGTACCTGCAATGGTACACATTTTCTCGGGAGAAGTGATGTCCACCGCCACGGCACAGGCGTCAATGTCGAACATCCCGCCCGCCACCGGGGTACCGGCCGGAAGTCCTGTCAGCTTCGCCGCCTCCTCCGAGATAGTACCGCACAGATCATAGGAGTAGCGCAGCGGAGGCAGCATGTCATATGCCTCTCCTATCCCCAGCTTCTCCAGGATATCCCTGTCAAAGCTCGCGTCTCTTACATTCATAAGGCCGGAGCCGGAAATATCGGTCGCCTCACTGTACGCCTCTCCTGTCAGCCGGAAGCGTACATAGTCCTTCACGGAAAAGGCGTACCGGATATTGTCGTACACCGCCCTCTCATGATCCTTGAGCCATGCCAGAAGGGAAACCTGCTGACAGGCCATGAATTCCTGGCACAGCCGGTCGTGGACCTCGTCGTACACACCGCTCTCGTGCCACTTCTCCGGATATTTCCAGGCCCGGCTGTCTGTGGAAATAATGCCGTTATAGGCCGGCTTCCCGTCCTTTCCCCAGGGATACAGCCCCTTGCCGTGTCCGCACACAGCGATACCCAGGACATCCTTCCCGTCTATCCCTGCTTTTTCCAGGGCTCTTTTAATGCAGTCGCAGTTGGCCAGCCAGAGCTCTTCCATATCTCTCTCTGTGTAGCCTGATCTCGGGGTGATCATGCTGGTCTGCTTCCCCGCTGTCGCGATCTCTCTGCCCTGCAGGTCAAAGATAGCGGCCTTTGTAGAAGTCCCACCATTATCCAGACCCATTACATATTGTCCCATGCGGAAACACCTCCTCATTAAATTGTATATTCAATTACTCCGTTCTAGGTCTTATTATATAATTTTCAGTCAGATAAGGCAATGACATTTTTCTTCTTTCCTTACTTTTGTACCTGGTTTTTTACTGGAATTTTTTCCCGGAAAACACAATAAAGCCTTCGGAAAATTTATCTCTTCCGAAGGCTTTAAAGGCTCCTGTCCGCCGTTACATCCAGACCGCCTGTTTATCTTGCCGCATATGCGTTCTTCAGCTGCACGCTGCCCTGCTTACCTGTCTCTGCCCTGTAGCTTCTCTGGATTCCAGATGCCAGCGCCTCAACAATATTGTATAAGTCTCTTAAAATAATAAAGCATCCTGCTGCTACGAAAGCAATCGCCGCAATTGTTGCTAATATTGTCATCATACTTACCACCTCATAGATTGTTAATTTTTTGTTTATCTTGTTTCTGATAGTATGATAACACCTTGACTCACAAAGGTAAATAATGAAAAGCGCCAATTTTTCCGGTAAAACGGGGGATTTTATTGTTACTTTTTTATCAATCCCGTGGTTTTCACCAAAAAACGCCCTTCTATTCCTTCACCTGAATGCAGTTTTCCGCAGTCCAGGCTTTTACCTGATCCCTGAGAATATAGCTTCTGATGTTCTTCTCATCCACTTCCTCCTCCATCTGCTCCACATCGGTATAGGACATCTCCTCCGCCAGGTCTTCCTTGGCTTTCTCGTATTCCTCATCCGTCATGCTGATGTTCTCCTTCTCCGCAATGAGCTCTGCTGTCAGGTCCTCCTTCAGATTAGATCTGGCCGCCTCGGTCACCTGCTCCTCAAACTCCTCCTCGGTCACCTCCATACCTTCGAGGAAGTCCGCAAACTCCATCTCATAGTAGTCTGCGCCTGCCTGGTAATAGTCGTAAAAATGCTGCTTTTCTTCCTCCAGTCTGTCCTCCGGGTACTCGATCACCTCTGTGTTGTCAAGGACCTCCTGCCACACCGTGTCCTGGAGCTCAGACTGGATATACTCCTCATTATTTTTTTCCAGAAGCCTTCGGATTTCCTCCCTGTACTCGTCCACTGTCTCAGACTCCTGGGAGATGGTCTGCACAAATTCATCCGTCAGATCAGGCAGCTCCTTCTCCTTGATCCCCGTGAGAGTAATGCGGAAGGTCACATCCTTTCCCGCATAATTCTGATTGGTATAGCTGGCATCAAATGAATGCTGGAGTTCAAAAGTGTCACCGATACTGTGGCCCACAACAGCCTCCTCAAATTCCGCAAAAAAGGTGTTGGATCCCAGCTCCAGCTCGTACTCGCTGTTTCCTCCGTTCTCGATTTCCTGACCATCTGCCGAAGCCGTGTAGTCCAGGACAGCAATGTCTCCTTCCTGCGCCGGACGGTCTGTCACCTCCGTGACCTCGGCAAAGCCTTCCAGCACAGTCTGGATATTGTTCTCCACAGACTCGTCCGTAATATCCGGCAGGCCCTCTACAGCCGGGACCTCCACTCCCTTATATTTTGAAATTTTGATGTAATCATTGGACGCACTTCCCCCCGAGCAGGACGTAAGCCCTGCCGCGGCAGCCAGAAGCAGCGCCGCCATAGCATATCTTCTCTTCATGATTTCCGCACTCCGTTTCTGACCGGCACTATCCGGCCTTTTTTTCAAATATACGCCTATTATACCTCTTTTTTCTGAAAAATGCACCCCCGCCCCGGTGCTTTCACCAATTTTTCACACAAAGGCTCTAAATATTTCCCCTTCCCTATTTACCGGGATTATACTATAATAACCTGCGGAGCGGTCTCACAGCTGTTCCACACTGATCTTATCAGGTACCAGTCAATATAATCCGACACAAAAGCAAAGGAGCATAACCTATGATCAAATTGATCGCCAGTGACCTGGACGGCACGCTGCTGCAGAACGGGGCCCAGGAACTGGACCCTGTAATCTTTGACCAGATCCGCGCGCTCGCAGAGAACGGCATCCGCTTTGTGGCTGCCAGCGGGCGTCAGTACCCGAATCTGCGGCGTCTCTTCGCCCCTGTCCAGGATGACATTTCCTATATAGCCGAGAACGGCTCTCTGTGTATCCATGAAGGCAAAACTCTCTCAAGAGGACTGATCCCCAGGGAACTGGGGAACCGTATTGTGGACGCCATTCACCACTGCAGCGGATGTGAGTGCATCATCTCAGGCGAGGAGGTATGCTACAGCGATTCCCGGAATGAAGCCTTCCGGGATCATATGGTAAATGTAGTAAAAAACGACATGAGATTTGTAGACAGCATAAGCGAGATCCAGGAACCCTTCCTCAAGATCGCTGTCTGCAGCTTCGGCGGAACAAAGGATTGTCTCGCCTATTTTCAGGAGCTTTTTTCACAGGAGATCAAGGTGGTGACCTCCGGAAATATCTGGGTGGACTTCATTGCTCCGGGCGCCAGCAAGGGAAATGCTCTCCAGACACTCCTGGACCACCTCCACATTGCCCCGGAGGACTGCGCAGCCTTCGGAGACCAGTACAACGACGTTGAGATGCTGCAGCTTGCCGGGACAAGCTACGCCATGTCAAACGCGGCGCCGGGCATCTCCTTCTACTCCACCTATGTGACAGACTCCGTGCCCGAGGTGCTGGATGACATCATCTCCTCCGTGGGGCTCTGACGTCCACAGACAATAATTTCCCCCGGCAGCCCCTTTCGTTCTGCCGGGGGAAAATTCTCTCCAGGTCCTCTTCCCTGCAGTTTACCTCATCTTCCTGATGGCCTCCTGCTCAATGGAAAGTCCGTTCTTAAATCTCTCGATAAATTTTTCAAAGCCCGCCACATCGCCAGCGTCCGGCTCCATCCTCACACCCTCGTTGCCTGCAAATACCTTGTCAGCCAGATAGGACTCCAGGGTTTCATCCTCTTCCCGAAGCACCTCGTAGGCAGCCAGCAGGGCAATGCCCCAGGCGCCTCCCTCTCCTGCCGTCTCCATAACAGACACAGGCGCCTGCATGGCTGCTGCCATGATCCTCTGACCCACACCCGGCGTCTTGAAAAGGCCGCCATGTCCCAGGATCTTGTCAATCTGGATCTTCTCCTCCTTCACAAGGATATCCATACCGATCTTCAGAGCTCCCAGCGCAGCATAGAGATGCGTGCGCATGAAGTTTGCCAGGTTGAATCTGCTCTCCGGCGTGCGCACAAAGACAGGCCGTCCCTCGTCCACAGGAATGATATTCTCCCCGGAATAGTAGCCGTACGAGAGAAGTCCGCCGCAGTCCGGATCTCCCTCCAGGGCCTTATTATACAGTGTTCCAAAAAGCTGATCCATATCCGGCTTCATACCCATAGCCTCCGAGAACTCCCGGAAAAGAGACACCCAGGCATTCAGATCGGACGTACAGTTGTTGGCATGCGCCATGGCCACAAGGCTGCCGCTGGGGGTGGTGACCATATCAATCTCCGTGTGTACCTTTGAGAGCTCCTTCTCCAACACGATCATGGCAAACACGGAGGTTCCCGCAGAAACATTTCCTGTCCGAACAGCCACACTGTTGGTAGCTGCCATACCTGTTCCCGCGTCTCCTTCAGGCGGGCACACAGGAATGCCGGCCTCCAGCGCTCCTGAAGGATCCAGCCGCTTAGCCCCCTCCTCTGTCAGAACACCCGCGTCCTCGCCGGCGGTCAGCACCCTGGGCATGATCTGGCGCAGCTTCCAGGGATAGCCCTTATCCTTTACAAGCTCATCGAACTTTTCGATCATTCCGCTGTCAAAATCCTTATCCTGGATATTGATGGGAAACATGCCTGAAGCATCTCCGATACCCAGTACCCTCTGTCCGGTAAGCTGCCAGTGGATGTAGCCCGACAGCGTCGTAAAGTAAGCCACATCCTTTACATGCTCCTCTCCGTTCAGAATAGCCTGGTACAGATGAGCAATGCTCCAGCGCTGGGGAATATTGTACTGGAACAGCTTTGTCAGCTCGTCTGCCGCCTGTCCGGTGATGGTATTTCTCCAGGTCCGGAAGGGCACCAGAAGCTGGTCCTGGCTGTCAAAGGCCATATATCCGTGCATCATGGCGCTGAAACCGATGGCAGCCAGCTTTTTCACCTCCGCGCCATACTTTTCCTTTACATCGCGGACCATATCCTGGTAGCTGCCCTGAAGTCCCTTCCAGATATCCTCCAGGGAGTAGGTCCATATATGACCGTCCAGCTTATTTTCCCAGTCATAGCTTCCTGACGCTATCGGCACATGATCTTCATCGATCAGCACGGTCTTGATCCTGGTCGAGCCCAGTTCAATCCCCGCAATCGCTTTTCCAGCTTCAATTGTCTGCTTTACAGCATCCGCACTCATCTTGTTATCCTCCTTTTATTGTATTTCTCTCATTACAATCATTATATGGACAGGCTCACTTTTCTGTCAACACTGCCTGTCCTCTGTTTTCTCTCATAGGACCAAAAAACAGAAATCTCCGGAATGTGGCCATCCCGGAGATGTATCAGCTCGATCTGTCACTCCATATACGCTCTCACAGAGCTGCGCTCCACCACGGACGCCTTCAGCTCATAGGCCTCCTCCACATCCCCCTGCGCGATCATCTTCATCACAACCTCGGCGCTGAGCTTCCCCAGCCTCTGAAGAGGATTGTGCACAGTGGTGAGAGGAACAGGAAGATCCTTTGACATGTCCGCATCGTCGATCCCCATAATGGACAGCTCCTCCGGGACACGGATGCCGCTTTCCAGACATATGCTCATCAGCTCTCCGGCCACTGTATCGTTGTAGCACAGACAGGCAGTCACCTCTCTCATACGCCTGAGATACCGGTTTCTTTCGTCCTTCATCTGCTCCACATCGCCAGTAGTGATCCAGAGTACATTTTCTTCCTCAATCTCGATCCCGGCTTCCATCAGGGCTTCGATATATCCCAGGTATCTGCGATGTCCCTGCCCATCGTCCGCCTTAAAAATAGCTCCGATCCTTCTGTGCCCCTTTTCGATCAGGAATTTTGTCGCCTGCCTGCCGGCCTGCTTATCATTCATGGAGACATGTGGCACCTTCAGATCCGGATAGTAGGAGTTCAGAAGAACGATAGGTATATCCTGACTGATCAGATCCCTGTACAAATGTATATTGGGGTTCGGCAGAGCGCTCCTTGTGGGCTCGATGATCAGCCCGCTCACCATGTTCTCCCCCACCAGCTTGGAGAGGATCTTCCTCTCCATCTCAACAGAGTTGTGGGTGGAGGCGACCTGCATGGAATAATCCTCCTCAAAAACCGCCTTCTCTATGGACTTGATGATCTTAGGAAAGATATACTCGTCAATATAGGTTGTCACGATGGCGATCTGCCTGCTGTGGACACTCCGGTCACCGTAGCTCCTGGGACCGCTGATATAGGTTCCGCTCCCCCTCTTCCGGATCACCAGGTGGTCAAATTCCAGGCAGGAAATAGCGTGCCTTACCGTCTGACGGCTGACGGAAAATATCTGCATCAGTTCATTTTCAGAATATATCTTCTCTCCGGGACTCAGCTCCCGCCTGTCTATCTGCTGCTTGATCCAGTCACAGATTTCTATATATTTTGGCTTTTGCTCCATACTCTCCTGTCCCGTCCACCTTCCATTTCATCTTATTTTCCCAGACGGATCACATTCCAGGAAGCCTTATGCAGTGTACTGGTCATAATGCCTCCGTCCAGAGCTGACTGCTGTACGGACTTTGGATATACATTCTCCTTTCCCGCCGCGTTCACGAGCTTCATGTCACTGTTCTCCAGCACGATGTGTTCAAGGAGCCTGTAGCCTCCCATTCCACGCACATCCGTAACCATTTCAACATCTTCATTAATATTACGATTAACTGCAAAAATAGTCAACTCTTCTTTTTCCTCGTTGTAGACGGCAATGCTCTCAACATCTGTCACGTTCTCATGCTGTGCCGTATCGTGCACGCCTGTGCTGATGACAGGCTGAAGCACAACGCCGCGGCCGTATTTGGAGGCGTGCATAAAGGGATAGAAGATCGTCTGCTTCCAGGCCGGTCCGCCGTCCTTCTCTGTCATGATAGGAGCGATAACATTGACAAGCTGCGCCAGGCACGCCATCTTCACTCTGTCCGCATGCTTCATGAAGGTGATCAGCATCAGGCCTACCAGAAGCGCATCCTCAAAGGTATAGATATCCTCCAGAAGCGAGGGGGCTACCTGCCAGGGCTTGTTCTGTGTGATGTCCAGCTCCTCCGCCTTGGAATGGAACCACACGTTCCACTCGTCAAAGCTCAGATTGATGTCCTTCGTTCCCCGCTTTTTCGCCTTTACATAGTCGCAGGTGGCGATGACCGTCTTGATGAACTCCTCCATGTCGTTGGATTTAGCCAGAAAGTCTGCCGTGTCATTTGCCTCATTTCCATAATACTGGTGAAGGGAAACATAGTCCACGTAGTCGTAGGTGCGCTCCAGAGTGGTGGCCTCCCACTGGGGGAATGTAGGCATCTCCCTGTTGGAGCTTCCGCAGGACACAAGCTCGATCGTAGGATCAATAAGCTTCATAGCCTTGGCCGTCTCCTCAGCCAAGCGGCCGTACTCCTCCATGGTCTTGTGGCCCAGCTGCCAGGAGCCGTCCATCTCGTTTCCAAGGCACCACACCTTGATGTTGTGGGGCTCCTTCACGCCGTGAGCGATACGCATGTCGCTGTACTTTGTTCCGCCGGGATGGTTGCAGTACTCCAGAAGATTGCAGGCATCTGCAATGCCTCTTGTCCCCAGATTGACCGCCATCATGACCTCAGAATTAACCTTCTTTGCCCATTTTGCGAACTCGTTGATGCCCACCTCGTTCTTCTCCAGGCTGCGCCATGCAAGCTCCAGCCTGGCCGGTCTCTGATCCACAGGACCCACGCTGTCCTCCCACACAAAGCTGGAGACAAAGTTGCCGCCCGGATACCGGATGATGGGCACATCCAGCTCCTTCACAAGGTCAATGACATCTTTGCGAAATCCGTCCTCATCGGACAGCGGATTCCCCGGCTGATACAGGCCGTCATAGACAGCTCTCCCAAGATGCTCAATAAAAGAACCGTAGATCCTCTTGTCAACTTCCGCAATTTTAAAATCCTTGTCGATGATCATTTTTGTCTGTTTTGCCATGTCAGAAATCCTCCTCTGTTCTTCTTATTATAATGTGCAAAATCATAGTCCTCTGTCTTTGGATAGTAGTTGCTGAAGATCCTGCTGAACAGCTTCGATTCAAAGTATGCCAGAATGGAAACCGTAAACAGAAGGACCGGCAGCAGGCCTCTTATAAAAGCCTCAAGGGAGGCAAATGCCAGCAGCATCGGGACGCTGTGTATGGCGAGGATAACAACCGTGGAGGGAAGATGCCGGATCGCCATGAGCAGGGCATACTTCATGATATTGAGCACTGAATTGTCAAACCTTGCAAGCACCGGGAACACATACACCGCTGTCAGTATCAGGAACACGCCCACCACGATGACCACGATAGCCGTCACGGAGGCCAGCGCCTGACTGCCGATCCCCCCCATCACAAGGAAGTCACCGACAAGGACCGCCCCGATCACAAGGATGATCATCCAGATGATGGTGGCCTGCTTAAAATTCTCCTTAAAGGTCCGAAGGAACTCCCTCCACACGTAAGACTCCCTGTTCTCCGCCATCTTCAGTGTATTGTAGTACAGTGCCGTGGTCGCCGCTCCGATCGTAATAACGGGGATACAGCATACCAGGTATAGAACATTCAATATGAACATATCTCCCAGCTTTGCCAGGAAACTCATGATCCTGCTGTCCGGATTCATTCTTCTCCTCCTGTCTGTCAGTCTATTTTACGCCGATCTGGATGACACCCACGCTGTGGGGCTTCACGCTCACCTTCATGCCGGGAGTGTACACACCCAGATCCTCCCGCTGGATGCGGACCTCTTCCCTGTCCACATCGTTGTAGCTCTCTGTGCTGCTGCCCGCGATGTAGTACAGGACAGCCACGCCCTCCGCCTCCAGGTCAAGGGTGACCTCTTGCGCTTCGCCGGGATGCTTGTTCACGACGGCCAGAGCAGCTCCCTCTCTGTCGGAGAACTCTGTGGCCAGCACATCTATAAGCTCTGTGGTCTCCGTCTGTCCGGAGGCGGAATTTCTTGCCTCCATGGACTTCATCCCCTCGCTCCAGGCATCCAGGATCACATCTCCCAGGTAATTTACGTACAGATCAAACACGTGATAGGTACTTCGCAGTACAATTCCCTCTTTATAAGTATAAATGCATCCCCGGGTGTTGACAATAGGGGCAAAGTTTGCCATGCCCACAATGTCACAGTTCCGGTTGCACTCATTGAGGAAGCAGGCAGAAAATACCGCGTCCGCCATGGTGTACTTGCTGTTGTCATCATTCAGGTCTCTCGGGTAGAGATAGTCCTCCTTAGTCACGCCCTGGCTGACTGTGTGCGCCTTGGGATGACACCAGCCCCGCAGGTTCCACTCGTCAAAGGCGATCTTTATCTTCTTCTCAAGCCCCATGGCCTCCAGAAGCCCCCTCACCTGTCTGATGGAGTCCCCCGTGTGGTTGGTAAAGGCCATGACCGTCTCATAATCCGCCAGATCATTGTGCTCATGGACATCATCCCAGTAGCGGTGGATGGAGATCCAGTCCAGGAACTGACCGCTCATCCTCAGCAGATTGATATTCCAGTCAAGATCTGTGAGAGCAGCCGCTGTCAGCTCCGTCTCCGGGTCCACGTGCTTGATCATCTTGGAGGCCTCCGCCACAAGGCGCCCCCACTCCTGCGCGGACTTGGCACCGATCTCCCAGGCACCGTAGTTCTCATTGCCCACGCTCCAGTATTTTACCCTGTGGGGCTTCTCATAGCCGTTGGCGATGCGCCACCTTGCGTACTGCCCCTCGTTTTCCAGGTTGCAGTACTCCACCCAGTCGCTCATCTCCTCCGCGGTCCCGGTTCCCGCATTTGTGCAGATATAGGGCTCACAGCCAAGCTTCCGGCACATATTCACATACTCGTCGGTGCCGAAGGTGTTCGGGTCCTCCACCCGCCAGGCTTTGTCAAAAAAGGGCGTCCGTTTTTCTCCCACCGCGTCCTTCCAGTGGTAGGAGGAGACGAAGCAGCCGCCGGGCCACCGCAGCACCGGCACCCTGATATGCCTCATGGCGTCCAGCACGTCGGTCCGCAGTCCGTCCTCGTCGGAGAGGGGATTTCCCGGGTCATAGATGCCGCCGTAGATCTGCCTGTGGAAATGCTCGATAAAATGCCCGTATATCATGGGATTTCTCTGTCCCAGCCTTCTCTTCCTGTTGACGTGCAGTATCATGCGCAGCCCTCCTGTCGATTAATCATAATTGAATACAGGCCTCTTTACTCCGTCCTCTCCCCTGTTCCATTTTACCCGCATCAGCATAGCGTGCCGGTTCGGATTGTAGAGAGGATTGCCCGTGATCTCCTTCTCTGTTCTTGCGTGATACACCATAATATCCGTCCTGTCCTCCGCCTTTGTGAAGCAGTTGTGCCCGGGACCGTAGATCCCCTTCTCCTCGTCCGTCGCAAGAACAGGATATCTGCTCTTCCTCCAGGACAGCGGATCAAGGAGATCCGACTCCTCGTCAGCCTCCAGCATGCCCACGCAGTAGCAGGCACCGGTCTCGCTGGCCGAGTAGGTGAGGAAGAGCTTCCCCTCCCCGTTTTTCAGGACAAAGGGGCCCTCGTTGACCCAGAAGCCCACTCTCTCCCAGTCGTAGTCGGGCGTTGTCAGGAGCACCTGGGCTGTAGCCAGCTTACAGGGAGATTCCATTTTGGCAATATACAGATTGGAAATCTGCTTTCCAACACTCACCTTTTCCGCCCACACATAGTAATGTTCACCTTTATTTTCAAAAACCGTGGCATCCAGGGAAAAGGCCTCAAAGGAGAACTCGTCGTCATCTGACCGCTGCATCTTCCCTTTTTCTGTCCAGGTCCCGGTGATGGGATCTGCGTCCCCGCACTCCAAGACATAGGGGCGGATCCTCCACACGTCCTCCTTCTCTCCCCCCGCATAGTACACGTACCATTTCCCGTCCAGATAATGAAGCTCAGGGGCCCAGATGTGCTCGCTCATGGGACCGCTCTCATGCTTTGTCCAGATGGTGTGCTCCTCCGCCTCCGGGAGCGCCGCCAGGCTGTCAGCCCGGCGCAGCACGATCCGGTCATAGGCCGGCACCGACGCCGTAAAATAGTACATGCCGTCTGTGTGTCTGTATACGTATGGATCCGCTCTCTGGGGGATCCATACGCTGTTGTATGTAAGCTCTCGATTCGTACTCATAGGCTAGCCCTTTACACCGCCGGCAGTCATACCTTCGATAAAGTAGGACTGGAAGCAGATAAACAGGATCAGGATCGGCACAATGGCAAAGCAGGAGCCGGCGATCAGGATATCGTAGTTGTTGCCGTACGGGGACATCAGGCTCTGCAGGCCGACAGGAAGCGTGATCTTTGTCTGTGAACGGACAACGATCATAGGCCACAGGAAATTGTTCCAGCTTGACATGCCCTGGTAGATGCCCATAGCCGCAAAGGATGGCTTCATCAGCGGAACCATGATCCGGGCGAAAATACCATACTCGGTACAGCCGTCCACACGGGCCGCATCCAGGAAATCCTTCGGAATGCCCGACAGGTATTGTCGGAAGAAAAAGATCAGCATCGGGACGACAACATAGGGCAGGATAATTCCCCACATGCTGTCCATGATCCCCAGCTTGATCACCAGCTGGTACAGAGGAAGTATGATCACCTCTGTCGGGATCATCATGACAACCAGCACGCATGCAAACAGTGCATTTTTAAATTTGAAATTGTACATGGCAAAGCCATAGCCTACGCACGCGCTGAGGAACAGGGCAAGCACCACCTGGACCACTGTGATCACAAGACTGTTCTTATACCATGTAAAGTAGTTGTTCTGGCCGCTGAAAAGAAGCTGGTAATTATCCAGGTTTGCCGTCGCCCAGTTGACATCAAAGTTCAGGCCATACCGCATCAGATCCGAGCCCGGGCGGAAGGATGACACGAACAAAAGCAGCAGCGGCAGAATGGTAATAAGAGCTACAATAACAAAAAATATAATGAGGAGAACAGACAAAACTGTATTTTTCTTTTTCATGATCTAGTCTCCTTTCTTGCTGAATGTACCGTTCAGGATAAGCTGTATCACATTGAGGATCAGCACAATGATCAGCAGCACGACGCCGATAGCGGATCCCAGACCGATATTGTTCTGGGTCAGTCCCATACGGTACAGGTATCCCACCACTGTAAGTCCCACGTTGTTCGGCGAGTTGTTTCCGTTAAACAACAGATACGACTCGGTGAACATGGCCATGCCTCCGAATATGGAAATAGTGAGCACATAGACCGTGGTAGGCTTCAGGAGGGGCAGAGTGATATAGCGGAACTTCTGGATGGAGCTGGCCCCGTCAATATCCGCCGACTCGTAGAGATCTCCCGGGATCTGCTGCAGACCGGACAGATAGTACATCATGTTAACACCGGTCCACCTCCACAGACACAGAAGAAGCAGGGCGATCCACACCGGAACTGTTCTTCTCAGCCATACCATAGGCTCCATACCAAAGAAGGAGATCACCTGGTTCATGAAGGATCCTTCCAGCTCACCAAACATCAGTCGGAAAATGACACCCGCCACAACGACTGAAGTAAGGGCCGGGATGAACATGATGCTTCTGAAAAATCCCTTTGCCTTCATAGCCTTGCTGTTCAGCATGGTAGCCAGGAACATGGGGATCGGAATCATCAGGGCACAGCTCAGGATCATATATAAGATACTGTTCTTCAAAGCTTTATAGAAAACCGGATTCAGAAGCGTCTGGTAGTTCTTAAGCCCCACCCACTCATTTCCGCCGCCGGAAACCTTCTGAAAGCTCATCACGATCGTGTCCACGATAGGATACGCAAAGAAGATGAGGAATGTCAGAACAAAGGGAAGAACAAATACATACGGCGCCGCTTTCTGGGAATAAAGAAATTTCCTGAAAACACTTTTCTTTTCCATATAGTTGACTCCTTTCAAGCATCTGCACTTTCTAAAAGAAAAGGCGTATTAGAACAATACGCCAATACGCCTTTTCCTCCTCTAAACTCTCATTCAGTCTCTATTCATCATACACAATGGTCGATTGTTCTGACTCGAGCAGCTCCATAGCATCCTGATCTGTCGACAATTCAAATGCATTCGCATAGGTCGTGGATACCAGAACGTTGTAGGTTGCTGAGTAGGAACCGGAGATATTCGGAGCTGTCAGCCCTTCTGTTCCGTTCTTTACAAGGATATCAAACGGATTGGTCTGGAAGTAGCTGAGGAACTTGTTGTCCTGGTTCTCTGTAATGGAAGTATCTGTCCACAGAGAGGAGCGGATCGGGTCAAATCCAAGCTCTTCCCACTCGTAGCGGTTTCCTTCCTCTGACAGCTTAGCAAATGCCAGGAATTCCTTTGCGAGGTCCTCATGCTCTGTAAACTTCAGAACAGATGTACCTGTACCGCCCTGGAGAACCTCACGTGTATCACCCTCGTTCCATACAGGGATCTCATAGATCGCCATCTTGCCGTTCAGGTCCGGGCAGTAGTCTGTGAAACGTCCCATGTACCACAGAGGCATTGCGATAGAAGCAACTCCGCCGTCGTTCAGATGGCCATACCACTCTTCTGTGTGGAAGCCGCCACCGGGAGCGATCTCGCAGATGCCGGCATCGATCATCTTTCTGATGAAATCGATAACGTCCGCATGATCCTGTGTCGCAATATTGGGCTGTCCGTCTTCATCCACATACTGTGCGCCCTTCTCAAGCATCATCAGCTGCGGAAGGAAGAGGTCTGCTGTCTCAACTGCACACATCGGTTTACCTGTCTTCTCAAGAACTGTAAGTCCGGCATTGTAGTAATCATCCCATGTAACGATGGTAGAGGGATCAACACCGGCCTCGTTCATGATGTCCATATTGTAGTAGCATACGGAAGCTCCCAGATGGAAGTCGATGCCGTACCAGTTGTCCTCCTGGTCGCCGTACATCTCGATACGGGACATAACAACATCGTTCTGATAAGGCTCAACCACATCATTCAGAGGAAGAAGATAGTCATCCTTCAGGAAGGAGCCATAGTAGCCGATCTCGATATCAGCAATATCCGGCGTTCCCTCGCCTGCCTGACATGCAACCAGAAGCTTCTGCTGAACGGAGTGAGACTCTCCTGTAGTAACTGTCAGGTTGATCGGGTTGTCCGGGTTCTCCTCATTCCACTTATCTGCCATCTCTGTCCAGAATCCTACGTGCAGCTCCTGGAATGTCCAGAGGGAAAGCTCTGTACCTCCGTCTACAAAGGTGTTCGTGCCCTGAGTCTCTCCGTCGCTGGATGAAGTGTCTTCCGCACTTCCGCTGTCTGAGCTTCCGGAATCACTGCTGCCTCCGCAGCCTGCCAGCATTGTCGCAACCATTGCAACACATAAAAGACTGCTCACAAGTTTTCTTTTCATATACATCCTCCTTTTTTGTGAATTTTAGACAATTTTTCTCTTTAATTGCCCTTTGTTATATTCATTTTACCCTCCCCCCGGTGTCTTGGCAATACTGAATAAATCACAAATGTACATATACGTTTTTGTATAAAATTACTATTTATACGTATAAATTTCGCCAATTTTGCCGTTTATTTGAAAGTTGTATGGTTAAAATTTAGTATTTCAGCAGCATGTTTTCAGTAATTATTCCGGCTATTTTCAGGAACAAAAAAAGCCCCTGCAAAAGCAGTCAACTGCTTCCGCAAGGGTCTACATACAACTTCTGCTTTTATATTGCTTCAGCCGTACTACTTCTGTCCATAGTAGGCGTTCGCTCCGTGCTTCCGGTAGTAGTGCTTGTCCTGCAGCTCCTGGGGAGCCGGCCCGTTCTCAGGGTTGATCATCTCGCACCGGGCCGCCATCTTGGCAACCTCCTCCAGTACCACCGCGTTGTGCACCGCCTCGTGGGCGTCCTTCCCCCAGGTAAAGGGACCATGGTTCTTACACAGCACCGCCGGAACCGCAATGTAATCCTTTCCCCTCTTCTCAAATTCATCCGCAATGAGAACGCCCGTGTTCTTCTCGTAGGCCTCCTCGATCTCCTCCTTTGTCAGGTTGCGTACGCAGGGCACCTCACCGTAGATGTAATCCGCATGGGTGGTGCCATAGCAGGGAATGTCCCTTCCCGCCTGAGCCCAGCTTGTAGCCCAGGGTGAGTGGGTATGCACGATGCCCCCGATATTCGGGAAGCGGTTGTACAGGACCACATGGGTGGCCGTGTCAGAGGAGGGATTGTACCTGCCCTCCACCTTGTTTCCATCCAGGTCCACCACGACCATATCATCGGGTGTCAGCTTGTCGTAGTCCACGCCGCTTGGCTTGATGACAAACAGTCCCTTCTCACGGTCAATACCACTCACATTGCCCCAGGTAAAGGTCACCAGCTCATATTTTGGCAGGAGCATATTGGCCTCATACACCTCTTTTTTCAGTTCCTCTAACATGCGTCTTCCTCCTCTTCTACACTATTTTCTGTACACCAGGGAATTCCATTTCAGCTCGTTCTGGAACTGGCGGATGGTCGTGTCCTTGTCGATATACACGGCCTCGATCCCCATATAGGCAGCCCAGTCGCCCATCTGCTCTGCGGTCAGGTCGTAGGAGAAGGCAGTGTGGTGTGCGCCGCCCGCCAGGATCCAGGCCTCTGATCCTGTCTGCAGATTGGGCTCCGGTGTCCAGAAAGCGGTTGCTACCGGAAGCTTGGGCATAGGCTTTTCCGTCTTCTTGCAGTTCACGCTGTTGATGATCAGGCGGAATCGGTCTCCCAGGTCGATCAGCGAGGTGGCGATAGCCGGTCCTGTCTTGGAGGTAAATACAAGCCTTGCCGGATCCTCCCTGTCTCCCATGGAGAGGGGCTGCACCTTGATGCCGATGGGCCCCTCGGCGATGGTGGGGCAAACCTCCAGCATGTGTGCCTCCAGAACTCCCTCTTTGCCGGGAACAAGGTTGTAGGTGTAATCCTCCATAAAGGAGGTTCCCTTAGCGTCCTTCATCCCCTGGGTCATGATCTTCATAAGGCGCACCATGGCCGCTGTCTTCCAGTCTCCCTCGCCGCCGAAGCCGTAGCCCTTTTCCATCAGGCGCTGAATGGCAAGTCCGGGAAGCTGCTTCAGCGATCCCAGGTCACCGAAGTGGGTCACGATAGCCTGGTAATCCTTCTCCCTGAGAAATCTCTCAAATCCGATCTCGATCCCCGCCTGCACCGCCACGTGCTCACGGAACTCCTTCTCGTCTCTTCCTTCCAGCAGAATGTCATATTTATCGTAGTACTCTTCCACCAGTGTGTCAATATCTGCCTTGGATACAGCCGCCACAGCCTCCGCGATCTCGTTCACCGGATAGGCGTCCACCTCCCAGCCGAACTGGATCTGGGCCTCCACCTTGTCGCCCTCTGTCACGGCCACGTTCCTCATGTTGTCCGCGATCCTCATGACGCGGATGTGGCTGCTCTCCAGCACGCCAACCGCCGTGCGCATCCAGGCTCCGATCCGCTTCTGGACATCTGCGTCCTCCCAGTAGCCCATGATCACCTTGCGCTCCATCCCAAGGCGGCTGAAAATGTGTCCGTACTCCCTGTCTCCGTGGGCCGCCTGGTTCTCGTTCATAAAGTCCATATCAATGGTGTCGTAGGGGATCTCCCTGTTAAACTGGGTGTGGAAGTGGAGCAGCGGCTTCCGGAACTCCTGGAGCCCCAGTATCCAGGATTTGGCCGGCGAGAACGTGTGCATCCAAGTGATGACGCCCGCACATGTGTCGTCCATGTTCGCCTCGTTGAACGTCCTTCTGATCAGCTCATTTGTGATGAGCGTCGGCTTCCACACAAGCTCGTAGGGGAGATTGCCCGATGCGTTCAGCACCTCCACCATTTTCCGGGAATGCTCTGCCACATGGGCCAGACACTCGTCTCCGTACAGATCCTGAGAGCCTGTGCAAAACCAGAACTTGTACTGTTTCTGTTCCATAAGTTGTACCCTCCTTGCTTTATAATTTGTCATTATAAGTACAATATATCTCACTTAATTTGTATTTACAACTACTTTTTTGTCATTCTCTATTTTGTTTTTTCCCGTCTGGCTTATACAGTATTTCCATAGCATGAACATATCCCGCTGATTTTTTGCAGGTTTGATTTACAATAATATATAGATCTGCATATTTTATTCTGTCGATAAGGATGCGGCATGCCGAAGGAAAGCGCACCTTTGTACGGCAGCACCGCCAGGCACTCCCCCCTCCGTACAGCAAGCACCAGGCTATTCTGGAAGAGATCATATTTTAAAACTGGAGAAATACAGAAGTGCAGGTGTCCGTGAATACTGGCCCTGGACTATAAAGTGAACCGGGTCAGCGTATACTGCTTCTCCGAAGACAGAGAGCCGGACACGCTGACACGGTTCACATTTGACGACCGGGTTCCGGTCCGCATTTTTGACGATTTAGAAATTGATATTTCCCGGATAAGGCAGACCCTGTAATCCTCAGTCCTCCCCGTCCTGGTCATTGGTCAGCTTCAGCCGGTCAAGGACGTAGAACACAAGGCTTAAAGCCATGCCGGTGATGCAGGCCAGCACCATGCCGGTGAGCTGGATATTTCCGATATTGACCGCAATGCCCGAAAGGCCGGTGACAAAGACCACGCTGGTCAGGGTCAGGTTCCTGGAGCGTCCATAATCCACTCTGGAGTCCACCAGGATGCGGATGCCGGATGCCCCGATCATGCCGTACAGAAGGAAGGAAATTCCCCCTATAACAGGCCCCGGTATGGTCTGGATCAGCATGGACAGCTTGCCCACAAAGGAGCAGATGATAGACAGCACGGCGGCTCCCGCGATGACCCGCACGCTGTACACTTTGGTCACTGCCATGACGCCGATGTTCTCCCCGTAGGTGGTGGTGGGCACGGACCCGATAAGACCGGAGATCATGGTGGACAGGTTGTCCCCCAGAAGGGAGCGGTGGAGTCCCGGATCGCGGAGCAGGTCCCTTCCCACGATCTTGCTGGTGACCACCTGGTGTCCGATGTGCTCCGAGGTGATGACAAGGAGCACCGGCAGGATGGTGACAATGGCCTCCACGCTGAATTTAGGCAGCATGAAATGGGGCAGGGCAAAGACAGACGCCTCTGCCACCGGGGCGAAATCCACGATGCCGCACAGGATGGCCGCCACGTACCCGGCGATCACGGCGATCAGGATGGGGATGACCGCGAGGAACTTTCGGAACAGGATATTGCCAAAGACAGCCACGCCCAGTGTGACCGCAAAGACAATGACATTCTTTGGATCAATGGTCTCATCCAGAAGTCCCGCATTGCTGGCCGCAGAGCTGGAGAGCTCCAGTCCTATGAGGGCCACCACAGGCCCCATGGCCGCCGGGGGCAGCACGATGTCGATCCAGTCACACCCGAACCTGTAGATGATAAAAGCCAGGATACAGCCGCAGAATCCGACCACCACAAAGCCGCCCAGGGCATACTCGTAGCCCATCTGGTCGATGATGATGCCGCCGGGAGCCAGAAAGGCAAAGCTGGAGCCCAGATAGGCCGGCGCCTTCCCCTTTGTGATGGCAATAAATAAAAGGGTACCCACTCCGTTCATGAACAGCACAATGGCCGGGCTGATGCCAAACATGAAGGGCACCAGCACAGAGGCGCCGAACATGGCGAACATGTGCTGGATGCTTAAGGGTACCAGTAATTTAAGGGGGACTTTGTCCTCCACCTGTATGATCTTTCTTCCTTCCATTCCTTTTCCTCCTCATTGTTCCAAGATGTGGTTATTATACCATTCTATCACTCAGAGGAAAAGGGGAACCTCCCGCTTACGCCTGCATTTTGTCCAGGGCGTAGAGGGCCGCTCCGGCGGCGCCCACGATCTCCGGCTCCGGGCAGATGTAAAGCCTGGACTGGATCTTCTCCTCCACCGCCCGGACCACGCCCGGGTTCTTGGCCACGCCGCCGGTCATCATAAAGGTCTCCTCCAGGCCCACTCTCTTCATAAGAGAGTAGGCTTTCCCCGCAATAGCGCGGCAGACGCCCCAGGCGATATCCGCTTTCTCCTTGTTGTTGGCGATCAGGGAGATGACCTCCGACTCGGCAAACACAGAGCACATGCTGGTGATCTCAATGTCCTCCGTGGACCGGAGGGCCTCAGGTCCCAGGTCGTCCACATCGACCTCCAGTGTGCGGGCGATCATCTCCAGGAAACGCCCGGTGCCGGCCGCGCACTTGTCGTTCATGACAAAGTCCGTCACCTCCCCGGCCTCGTTCAAATGGATGGCCTTGCTGTCCTGGCCGCCGATGTCCAGGATAGTGCGCACGCTGGGGTTGAAATAGTGGGCGCCCCGGCCGTGACAGCTGATCTCGGTCACATTCTCATCAGCGAAATCAATGCTGACCCGGCCGTATCCCGTGGACACGATCCAGGAGATGTCCTCCCTTTTAAGCCCTGCCTTCTCCAGTATCTCGCCCAAAATCCTCCGGGCGCTCTCGCCTGACTTGGCGCCTGTGCGCACCACCGATGACGCCACAATGTTTCTCTCCCCGTCCATGATCACCGCGTTGGTGGACGTGGAACCGCTGTCTATTCCCATTACATACATGTCTTTCTTCTCTCCTTTGGGGGCCGGACGCCTCTTTTCCTTTCCGGAATCCAGCGACTCCAGAAAAGCCTCGATCCTTGTCAGCACCTGGCCGTAGCTCTGTTTTGTATAGTCTGTCTCAAGCTGGAGCATGGGCGCGTCCAGCACCTTTTTCAGCCAGGCGTACTCGTAGGAGTAGTTGTCGCAGAACTGGACAGTATGGTAGATAATGCCGTCCACGCTCCGGGCATATTTCTCGATCAGCTCATCCCTTCCCGCTGCCGCCTCCATGCGCATGCAGGGGAACTGGCTTAAAAGCCCTCTCGTGTAGCCGGTCATCACCTGGTCCGGCTCCAGGAGGTATTTTCTCCGAAGTCCTGTGCAGGTGATATCAAAGGCCACATTCGCCCCCTTCTCCTCCAGGATACGGGCGATATTTTCATTGGCCCTGGCCCCCACGATACCGATATTGAGCGCATGTTCTTTCAGAGAGATGGCCTGCTCTTTCTGTCTGGTCTTTAAAAGCTCCGCCAGCTTCTCCTCCTCAAAATGTTTCCCTGAAAATGCCTCGTACGCCCGGATCATCTTCCATATCCGCTTCTCATAGAGCGTGACCCCGGCGTCCTTTGTGATCCTGGGGGTGTCCAGGATGTAGATAAATTTGTCCGGCAGCTCCTCTGTCAGCACATCGTAGAGCCTGCGGATGCTGTCGCAGCAGGTGGTCAGGATGACGCCCTCGTAGTCCCCCGCCAGCACATCCTCCAGCACGCCCTTGGCGAAGCTGCATATATTGGGGTGCATCTTCATGTCCGCCTGGGTGAAGTTGGTCACCTCCGGCTCGATCCGCTTCATCTCCACGCCCATAGACCGGAACACCTCTATAGGCGCGTATTTACAGATATATCCTAACATGCCTCTCTGCCTCCTGTCCCGATCATCTCCAGAAACGCCTCCAGCCTTGTCTTGATCTGGCCGTCGTGGCTGTTCCGCTTGTCTATGCCGTCCCCGTCAAGGATCAGCATGGGGATCCCCTTCTCCTGCATCTTCTCCTTCAGAAGGATGCTCCCGCCCGATGCCTGCTTGCAGCCCCAGTGACAGAAGTGGATGACCGCGTCAGGATGGAGTTCGTCCGCCAGCTGGCCGATCATCTCCGCCTTGTGGGCGTAGGAGCCGTTGTACAGGTTCCTGATGATCTTGCCCGCGAGGGCCTCAAAGGGGTGTTCCGCATCCAGCTCATCCATGTAGTCCAGGATGATGTCGCTGGCAATGATCTGATACTCCTGACTGCTGTTGAAATACTCCTTCAGGCTCTCCTGGTAAAAGGGCAGGAGGTGGATCCACAGGATCTTTTTCCCCTGGAACACCGGCCCTTTTTGTATCTCCTCGTTCATGAATCGCAGCAGCTCCAGGAACTCCTTCGTGCCGATGAGCAGATGCATGCCCATCATCATGTAGAGATGGCTGATCAGCTCTCCCGGATAATAGTAGATCTTCTGATAGCCAAAGAAACGCTTCAGTTCTTTCCTCGTCTCGTTCTCCGTGCGCAGGATGTCTTTCAGTTCCTCCTCGTCAAACCTGCGGCCTGTCCGGGACTCCAGCTCCCGGGCAAATTCCCGCAGCTGGTCCGCCAGGTATTGTACAGACTCCTCATCAGCGGCGTAGGGTACGTCCAGAAAGGTAAAGGGCACCTTTGCCTTCTTCTCCAGATAGCGGAAGGTATTCAGGTTGCCGTCGCAGGAGAGGGAGGTGGTCACCGCGTACTCGGGCCTTTGCACCACGCCGCTCTCCACGCCCCCCACAAAGGTCTTGTGGTAGGAGCACAGCGTGGGGGCGATGCCCATGTTCTGGGCGTAGTCGATAAAATAGTCCTCCAGGTGGTACCCGCTCATATAGCAGGAGAGACACTCGATGGACAGGGTGTTCAGGCCGAAGCACTGCATCAGCTCGCAGGGGGCGAAGATATTGCCCCACACGTAGCTTCCCTCCCTGCACAGCGAGTCCGCCACCAGGCTCATCATCATGGTCTCCAGCCGGTGGTAGCCCTCGGATATATTTTTGTTGGGGAGGAGCTTCATCCTCCACTTGTTGGCCTTAAAGCCGAGGAGGATCTTGTCCCAGCTCTTCTCCGGGCGCCGGATGGCCTCCCCCCTTACGTGTTCAATGTATTTATCTACGATCTGCATGTCTTTCTCACCTCGTCTGTTTCGCCGCTGTCCGCCGCAGGCCTGGCAGGCAGATACGGCACAGCAGCTAAGTATAAAGTATAGCATATCTGCGCACAAAAAGAAAAGGGCAGGACTACTCCTGCCCGGATTTTCCGTCTTCTTTTCCGTACAGCCTCCTGCCATATTTTTTCTTCAGTTTCTGCAGCCGCATCAGTTTCTCCGCGGCCTTGGGCTGCATGCTGTCCGAAAGGGCCAGCACAAGGGCGTCTATGACCGCCACCGCGGAGGACATGGTGTGGAACTCCTCCTTCTCCCCCCGGTATACATACAGGTTCACATCCGCCCTCTGCTCCTGGGGAGCGTAGAGACGGCTCGTAAAGGCCAGGGTGGAGCAGCCCGCCTCCCGGGCATAGTCCAGGATCATCCGCCCTTCCTCCGACACCTTGGAAAAGCTGAAGAGGATAGCCAGGTCCCCCTCCCCCGCATGGGCGATGCCCTCCAGCACCTCGGAACCGCCGGAGGGGATGAGGGATGCCTGGAAACCCAGGCGCCGCAGCCGGAAAAAAAGGAGCCTGGCCGCCGCCAGGGAGGCGTTCTTGGCATGGATATAGATATTCCGGGCGCTGCCAATGCGCTGCACCGCCTCCTGGAACTGCCCCATGTCCAGGTTCTCTCTCGTCCTCGCGAGGCACTCCCGCTGGAAGTCAAACCAGTTCTCCACGTCAAAGCCCTGGTCCTTCATCAGGGTGCCTGCCAGCTTTCCGGCCGCGCCCTTCCCGGCTTTTTTCTGGATCAGGTCGTTTTTCATCTCCTTGAAATCCCGGTATCCCAGATGTCTGGCGCACCTGGACACCGTGGCCTCGGACATGCCCAGCCGGCCAGCCAGCTGCCCGATGCTCATAAAAAGGAACTCATCTGTGTAGTCCTCCACAAAATCCATGATACGCCGGTCTGATTTTGTGTATTTTCCTTCCGGTTCCTGCACTGAAGATCCCATATTACATCCCTTCCCTGTCACCGTTGTACAGCTTTTTATCCGTCTCATCCCAGACAAGCCCCAGGAGCTCCTCCCGGATGCCGGGCGTGCCTGCTGCCACCTGCCGCTCATCCGCCTGTATCCAGCCGCCTGCCTCCCGGAGGATCAGGCCGGCCGCCCCGTAGTCCCAGAGCTTAAGCCTCTCCTCAAAGAACCCGTCCAGCCTGCCGCAGGCCACGTAGCACAGCTCCAGCGCGGCGGAGCCCACCCGCCGGATATCCTGGCACCGGTCATACACAGCCCGCATTTTCCGAAAGCTCTCGTCCGCCCTCTCCCTGTGCCCCGGGGAGGTGCCTACAGCGATCAGGCACTGGGAGAGCTCCGCCGCTTTGCTCACAGAGACAGGCTTCTTATTGAGAAAGGCACCCCGCCCCTCCTGTGCCTCAAAGCACTCTCTTCTGTAGGGGTCATAGACAATGCCGGAGGTAATCCTTCCCCGCTCCGAGCAGGCCAGGGAGACGACACTGTGCTGGAAATCGTGGATGAAATTAGTGGTGCCGTCCACCGGGTCCAGGATCCACACCCGGCCGTTCATGTCCACGCCGCTGTTATCCTTCTCCTCCCCCAGGAACTGGGCGCCCGGGTCTATCCTGGAGAGCTCCCGGAAAATGAACTGCTGCACCCGCACGTCCACCTCCGTCACATAGTCGGTGTGCCCTTTTTCTTTTATATGGTCCGCCCCCCTGCGGCCGGTCAGCTCTCTTCCCGCTGCCAGCACGATCTCCAGGGCCTCTCTGTGGAATTCCATCTGTCTCTCCTCCGTTTTCTGCCTCATACAGCCTGCCGGTCTTACACCGCGCAGGGCTCATCCACCAGCACGGACACATAGTTGCCGCCGATGGCGTGTATCTCCTTCAGGGCCTTCTTCAGCAGCCCTGCCGTCCTCACCTGGAAGGCCGCGTAGTCCGAGACGCTGATCTCGTACCTGCCCGCCTTCATCTCCTCATAGAGATCATACACCGTCCGGACTTCTTTTTCAAATCCTGTTCGGATACAGCCGTACTGCACTGCCTGGTGGGTGTCGCTGCCGCCCACCATGGGGATGCCCAGCTCCCCCGCCAGGGCTCCTGTCTTCCTCCTGGTGCCTTCCTCGTCCTGGGCAATGTCCTTCCCGTTGAGGTCCAGGAAGTCAAAGCGGCGAAGCTGCTCAGCAGGGAGCTCCGGTATATGCCCTCCCTCCCGGAAGGGGTGCCCTGCCCCCACGATCACCGGGTACTCGTCGAAGAGATCCCGCAGCTTTGCAAAGGGAAGGAAGCGCCCCTTCTCCTTGTAGGGCTCCAGCCGCCGGTTCAGCTCCAGGATATCCTCCGGCTTTCCGATGGACAGGACATGTCCGCCCTCCGCAATGTCCGTCTCCATGCCCGCGAAGATGCGGAGCCCGTTCCCGGTCACCAGGGTGTCCCCCTGCCGGTCACAGACAGACATCAGGTAGCCGTAGAGCTCGTCAAACTGCAGCGTGTTAAAATGTTCGGTGAGGCAGAGGGCGTCAAGCCCTGCCCTGCGGGCCTCCCCGAAGAGCCAGTCTGTGTAAACAGTGGAAAACGGCAGCTTTTTTGCCAGTTTCCCGTGGGTGTGAAAATCTATATACATCTTTCTTCCTTCTTTCTTCCGCTTTCATTCATGCAGGTCCATACAGGCCTATACGAGGGTGCCCGCAAAGATGACGACAGCCATCCAGAGAAATGACACTGCCAGGAACAGCAGGTCATCGTAGGTGACCTTCAGGGTGGCCAGCTTCATTTTCTTCACCTCTTTATTCACCGCCGCATACCGGTAGCCCTTGATCTCCAGCGCCTCCACCGTAGTCCGGGAGCGCTTTGCCGTGTTCAGCATAAGGGGGTAAAAGGAGTGGATGATCACTTGTATCTGGTAGATCAGATACCGCACCTTTCCCGCAAGGGTGTCATGCTCCGGCGCGTTTCCCCGCAGGCGGTAGGACAGGAGCACATTCTGGAATTCCTCCATCAGCATGGGCAGCATCCGGTATGCGTAGGAGATGGAAAAGGACAATTTCTCCGGGCACCCGAACCACATCAGGCCGTTGGAGAGCCGGTCCGGATCCAGCCCTGAGAACACGGTGATGGACGCCAGGGACACGCTGGCCACCTTCAGCGTCAGCACCAGAAGGGGCACCACGGTCTGTGCGTTTCCCCCAAAGAGGAGGGACACCACAAAAAGGTAGCCGGTCTGGGAAAATACTCCCAGACAGAACAGGACCAGCACCAGGGGCGCCACCTTTGCCATGACTGTGGTAACTGCCACAAGGACGAAGCAGCCCAGCAGAAAGGGCAGGTCGTCCACAAACCAGGGCGCCAGGGCAAAGAACACGTACCACACAAGGAGGATCCTGGGGTCTCTCTTTGCGATAAATGTGTCGTCATTGCCGTAGGCATTTTTCAGCACCTGGTTCCTGAGAAAATCCATGGACAGCTTGTCCAGTATGTTTTCCGACAGTTTCTTCTTTATACTTTGCATTTTACTTCACCCTTTCAAATCCCTGCACAAACTCATCAATGGTGTAGCAGAAGGCCCTCTCGTCCAGCGCCTTCCCCATCTGGAAGATCTCCGGCGGGCGGATGCCCACCTGTTCCACCACGTCCCGGTTCCCGAAGACCTCGTCCCTGGCACCGTCCGCAAGGACTCTGCCGCCGCTAAGGACGATGATCCGCTCCGCCCACTCGCAGACAAGCTGCATATCGTGGGTGGCGATCATGACCGTGTCCGTGATCTCCTTCATGTCTCTGAGCGTCTTCATGATCTCTTTTCTCGTCGCAATGTCCAGATTGGCCGTGGGCTCGTCCAGGAGCAGGATCTCCGGCTGCAGCGCCACGCCGATGGCAAGGCTGGCCCGGCGCATCTGGCCCCCTGAGAGGAGACGCCCGTCCCTGTCCTTCAGCTCTGTCAGCCGGAACCGCCGAAGGAGTTCTTCGGTCCGCTCCTGCCAGCCCTCCTCATTTCTCACCTTCATGGCGTAGGCTATGTCCGCCTCTATGGAGTCCTTGATAAACATGTCCTCCGGGTTCTGGTAGACTAAGGAGACATACCGGGAGAGCTTCTCCGGCCTGGTGTCTCCCACGCTCTGTCCCTTCAGCATGACCTTTCCATCCGAGGGCTTTAAGAGTCCCACCATCAGCTTCATCAGAGTGGATTTTCCCGCGCCGTTGGAGCCGATGAGGGCGATCTTCTCGCCCTTGTACAGCTTCAGGTCAAGGCCGCTGAAGATCTGCTTCGGCTCCCCCTTCACGGAGCGGTAGGAGACAGACACGTTTTCGCAGGAAACCGTCTCCTTCCTCTCTCCAGCGGGGGAAGGCTCCCCACAGTTCTCTTTTCTGCCGGTATAAATGAAATCTGCAAATGTCTTCCTGCCCTCTTCCACAGTGGAAGGCAGCTTTCCTCCCTCTGCCAGCCGGCCCTCTGTTCTCAGCCTGTAGGCAGCCCGGGTCACCTGGGGCGGAAAAATATCGCTCTCCTCCAGCTCCTCCACCCTCTGGAGCGCCTCGACCACGGGCAGCTTCCATTTTATTTTCCCATCCTTCATGAGCACTGCGTGTTTGCAGTAGTTGCCGATGTATTCCGTGTGATGCTCGATCACGATGATCGTCTTGCCGTGCTGTTCATTCAGCTCTTTTAATATCTCGTAAATGGTATCCGCGTGATGCGGGTCCAGCTGGGCGATGGGCTCGTCCAGGATCAGCACCTCAGGACTTAAGGACAGGGCTCCGGCCAGAGCCAGGAGATGGGTCTGGCCGCCGGAGAGCTGCCAGATATAGTCCTGTTCCTTTCCGGAGAGACCGCATTTTTCCAGGGCCTCTATGCCTCTCTCCCTGTAGTCCTTCATCGCATAGTTCATGCAGGCGTAGGAGGCGTCGTCCAGCACGGTGGGGCGGACGATCTGGTTTTCAAAATCCTGGTACACATAGCCCACCTTCCGGGCCAGTGTCCCGATATCCGACTCTCTCGTCTCCACGCCGGCCGCCTGCACGCTCCCCTCGAAATCTCCTGTGATAAAGTGGGGGATCAGGCCGTTCATGACCTTGCAGAGTGTGGACTTTCCGCAGCCGTTATTTCCGATGATGGCCACAAAATCTCCCTTCTCTATCTCCAGGTCCACGCCTTTCAAAACAGGGGCCTTGGCCCCCGGATAAGAAAATTTCAGGTCTTTGATCTCAATGACATTCATGCCTCTACACTCCCTGCGTGGCTTTGGATGCCTCTGCCCTCTTCTTCATAACAGCCAGCACGATGACAGCCACCACAGCAGCCACGATCATCCCGGCAGCCAGAGCTGTACCGCTTCCGGCCCAGTCCGCTTCCCAGTCGATCAGCGCCATTCCGCTCTCTGCCAGCATCTCCGCACAGACAGCCACCGCAAATGCCACCAGCGAACCGAGGACTACCTTCGCGTTTACCGCGCCCAGGGCCGTCTCCTTTGTCCTGGGCCTCATGCCGATCAGAGGCTCGATCTTCCCGTAAAGCCTGGGCACAAGGAACAGCGTCGGGAGCATGCAGAACAGGATGCCTGAGAAGACCACGTCGTTGAGACAGGCAAAGCCCTCTGTGGCGAACACGCTCTGAGGAAGTCCCGGAACCGCCTCAAAATCCTGCACCGCAAACTGTACCTTCAGGATGTCCACGATCATGCCCAGCACCTGCTGGATGATGACGCCGCTGATGGCCGCGATGCCCACCATTTTCCGGTTCCTGGGGTCTCTCACCATTCTCCCCGCAATGTACACGCCGATGGTCACTGTGATGAATTTCTCCAGCTCTCCCAGTCCTCCGAACTGTCCCAGCATGATCTCGCTGAAGACAAGCTCGCCGGTAGCCGCGCCAAGGGCTGCTGACATAGGATCAAACAGCATGGCCAGCACCAGGGGGATGAACAGGAAATACTCCACTGAAAATTCCACGATGCCCACCTGGATAGATGGGATGAGTTCTGTAAATAAAGTTGCCAGTCCGTAAAGGGACATTGTGAGCACAAACACCATAAGCTTCTGTGACTGCGTCGCATTCTCTCGCTTTGCCATTTTTTCTTACCTCCTGATAACGTTCTTTTTGATGATCACTGTTTCTCATCTTCTACGCTGTGTATCATATCAAGAGTAGGTTAAATATAAGATCACGGCACCGTAAAATGTAAGTTAATTTTCATTTTTAATCAAACAATGAAATTTATTTCTACATATAAAAAGAGGGCGCCCTCTCTCAGGCTCCCTCGTCATCTGTCCGTTACTATCTGCTCACTGCTCCCGTTCATGCTCCCGTTCACTGACACCTGTTTGATGTCATCTACCCTGTTTAGCGGTATACTTCCTCCCGCCTGGCGGACAGAAGGGGCAGCTCTGCGCGCACCTTGTCCGCATAGGAGAGGTCAATGTCATGGACCATCACGCCCTCCCTCTCATCCATCTCCTCTATCACATCGCCCCAGGGGGAGACGAGGAGTGTATGTCCCCAGGCCACGTAGCCCGCCTCCCGGTCCCGGGCGCAGGAGGTCCCGGCCACAAAGCACTGGTTGTCCACCGCCCTGCCCCGGAACATCAGCTCCCAGTGGGCCGGACCTGTGGTCATATTGAAGGCCGCCGGCACAAGGATCAGCCTTGCCCCGTCGAGGACCATTTTCCTTGCAAGCTCCGGAAACCGGAAGTCAAAGCAGATGCACAGCCCCACCTTCCCAAACTCCGTGTCAAATACCGTGCACTTATCCCCCGGCGTCAGCGTCTCCGACTCTTTAAAATGCTGTCCTCCCTCCACCTGGATGTCAAACATGTGGACCTTCCGGTGCTTTCCGATCTGTCTGCCCGCCCGGTCAAACACGTAGGCTGTGTTGTAGACTCTTCCTTCTCCGTCCCGCTCCGGCACAGACCCGGCCGCCAAATAGATGCCGTGCTTTTTCGCCAGACGGCTCAGCTCCCTCCACACAGGTCCCTCCTCCGGCTCCGCATAGACGGGAAACAGCTTCGTCTCATAGGGGCAGCAGAACATCTCTCCCAGCATGACAAGGTCCGGCTTCTGCCAGGCCAGCTCCTCCAGCCGTCTTTCCATCTGCTCCGCGTTCTTCATTTTGTCACTGTACACATGCGACTGTATCTGCGCGATCTTCATATCACTCACCCTTTCCGCAGGCCTGCAGTAATTCCACAAGCCATACAGGCTATCTGGCTTCCTTCTAATCCCTCTCAACAAATCTCATTCTCATACTGGCCTGTCAAATTCTTTTATCAGTCTAAGGATTTCACTATCCTCTTTGCCTCCGCTCGATATTTCCTTAAAAACTCCTCAAGGATCCCCTCCCGGATACATTCCGTGATCGTGCGCTCCACCGCCTCCAGCTCCAGCTTATGCTCCTCTTCCTCCACCTCGTACAGATCCGACAGCTTCAGTATCCGCCTGTCAGGCTGTTTCTCCTCTCCGTTGTAGAAGATGATAAACTGGGGCGGCGGAAGCATTACCTTTTTCCTTCCGTACAGGTTTTCGTTTTTCGTCAGGTCCGCGTAAAGGTCTGCCAGATACAGGAGCATCCGCAGTGGAAGGTTGGGACTGTAGGTAGACTGGTGCTCATACAGGGAGAGCCGGGAGTCGATCACAAAGGACAGGTCATTTTTGATGGCCAAGTAGATGGCGTTCTCCAGCGTGTTGACGCTCAGCGCCCCGGGATCCTTATACTGTTTTCCGCTTACCGCATTATAGAGTCCCAGCAGCTCTTTCCTGTCGCTGAACAACATAGTAAAAAGCGAAGATTTGTAGTTCCGGTCAGAAACGGGATACATCTTCTTTTCCCCGCCTTGCTTCTTCCGGTTCTGTTTCTTTTGTTTTCTGCTCATAGGTACCTCCTTTTTCAAAAATCGCAGGAGGCAGCCTGTAAAGACGAAAACATAAGCTCCAAAACATAATCTCCAGGAAACCTCTCTGCTTTGTCGATGGGGATAAAAAGCATCGAGATTTCTTTTAGATCTTCTTATCAGACTTGCAGACACGGCAGACGCCGCAAAAGAAAAAAACTGCCAGAAATATAATGCTTTGTAACTATAGTAGCACATATTCCTGGCAGTTTCCATAAAAAACATTAATTTAATTCACAAAAGATTCCCTGACCGATCTAAAGCCCGACTTTCTTCAGCATCTGATACTGCGCCTTCGCCTCATCAACATTTTTCCCCAGTCCATGGATCGCAGCCTTTAGCTTCCACCGATTTTCCAGTCCAATCTTCCACCTTTTCACCCAGGCTACCGGAAGCAGGATTGGATATTTTTCCAGAGCCGGAATAAAATACTCCATATGCTTTCTGTCCGGAAAGGCGATTCGCAAAAGGGCCCTGCTCTGAATCAGAAGGTTTCCCTTTCCTGTCCCCTTCTCCATTCCCTTTCGCAGGCGCCGTATGCTGTCCTCCCGCTCAAAGCCAAATGTCCCGCCTGACAGGATATATTCCCGCAGCTGCTTCAGCGCCTCATCCTCCACTGGTTCGGCTTCTACCTCCGGAGCCGTGTCTACCCCAAACCACACTCTGCAAATATAGACCAACTTCCTGACAAACACATCCAGGTGGATCTCCTTACATTCCTTCTGAATATACTGCCAGTTCATTTCTTTTTGATACCGCTGGAGATAGAGGGCGATATCCATGACCATGCGGATGCCCGCTCCGCTGCTGTTCAGATGCTTGGCCAGGTGGAAACAGAGAAAAATAAAATGATCCTCTACCGAAAAATATCTTCTACTCCCGCCCCCTGATGTCTGCAGCCTGTCAAAGGCCTTTTCAAAATAGGACTCATAATCAACTCCGTTCCAGTAATTTCCCGCAGCCAGCTTCCTGTGGACTTCAAAAGACAGGATCCCTTTTTGAAAGGTCCAGACAGTGTTTCCTTCTCCCTTTCTTTCGTATCCCAGATCTTTCAAGAGCTCAGAGACCCGCTCCATATCCTTCCCCTCCACAAGCAGATCCACATCGCCCATTGTGCGAAGCTCCGGAACCGGATACAGCTCCTTCAGCTCATATCCCTTGAAAAAGGCATAGGGAATCCGCTCCCGCTCCAGCGCCTCTATGAAAAGATTAACCTCTCCGTCCTTCTGTACTGACTGATAAATGGTGAGCAGATACTGATCCTTCATAGCCTGCTGTACCGCATCCGCCTCCTCTTCAGCCAAAACATTTCTGAGTACGTGATTACGCTGCCGGTCACATTATGCATTTTTGCTATTTTTAGTATCTCTTCCGCAGAAATCGCAGGAAATGCTTCCAGCGTCTGCCTGTGCACAAACGCCTTCAGTATTTCCATAAACCATACAGACTCTTCCATTTGGCTTCCTTCTAAGACTTGAGCAATCCTCTCTGAGATTTTCTTCACTTCTCACGCATTCATCTGTCAGTATCAGCCAGCCACTCCTCCACCACAGCAGTCTCCTCTTCCACTATCTTCCCGATCTGCTCCGCTGTCATGTCCATTTTAGCGAGATTGACCGCTATGTTTTTCTTTTCCTCCTCCCTGCCTTCTTGTCTACCTTCCTGTTTGCCCTCTTCCCAGGCCTCTTCTCTCTCCTGCCTTATATGCCTTGCCTGATCATACTCGTATATACTCATCCTCTTTGCCTCCGCTCGATATTTCCTCAAAAACTCTTCAAGGATCCCCTCCCGGATACATTCCGTGATCGTGCGCTCCACCGCCTCTTCTATGGGCATCTTTGCGGCATACCTTCTTATACGGGCCGTGTACTCGGCATAGTCCGCCAGGGTCTTGCACGCCCTCATAAGCTCCGGATTGTGGCCTGCGTTGATATTCAGCATCACTGCCTCCAGCTCCAGCTTATGCTCTTCTTCCTCCACCTCGTACAGATCCGACAGCTTCAGTATCCGCCTGTCAGGCTGTTTCTCCTCTCCGTTGTAGAAGATGATAAACTGGGGCGGCGGAAGCTTCACCTTTTTCCTTCCGTACAGGTTTTCATTTTTCGTCAGGTCCGCGTAAAGATCTGCCAGATACAGGAGCATCCGCAGCGGAAGGTTGGGACTGTAGGTGGACTGGTGCTCATACAGGGAGAGCCGGGAGTCGATCACAAAGGACAGGTCATTTTTGATGGCCATGTAGATGGCGTTCTCCAGCGTGTTGACGTTCAGCGCCCCGGGATCCTTATACTGTTTTCCGCTTATCGCATTATAGAGTCCCAGCAGCTCCTTCCTGTCGCTGAACAGCATAGTAAAAAGCGAAGATTTGTAGTTCCGGTCAGGAACGGGATACACCTTCGTTTCCCCGTCTTGCTTCTTCCGGTTCTGCTTCTTTGGTTTTCTGCTCATAGGTACCTCCTTTTTCAAGAATCGCAGGAGGCAGCCCGTAAAAGTAGGACAAGATATCATGATCTCCAGGAAACCTCTCTGCTTTGTCAATGGGATTAAAAAGCATTGAGATTTCTTTTAGATCTTCTTATCAGACTTGCAGACACGGCAGACGCCGCAAAAGAAAAAAACTGCCAGAAATATAATGCTTTGTAACTATAGTAGCACATATTCCTGGCAGTTTCCATAAGTTTTTTCTCTTAATAAAAATTCTTCTGGCCTTTAATCTAATCAGATTATTTGAGAACCTCTCTAATCTCTCCTGAACAAATCTCTTGTGTACACCTTCTCCTCCACATCGTCCAGGCAACTGTCATACCGATTGGCGATGATTTTATTTGTCTGGCAGCCTTTGCTCTGCTGGCTTTCCTGCTTATGCGGATGGGCCTTGACAGAAACGGAGGCGTATCAGACCGAGAACGGAATCTAAGCTATTCCAATAAGGGGACCTATGGCACCTCCGGCTTTATGACACCGCAGGAGATGCACCAGGTTCTGGAACTTGTTGACAATGTAAAGCATACGAAAGGACAGATTCTCGGCAGGCTCGGGAACAAAGCAGTCTGTCTTCCGGAAGAAACCAGAATGAACCGCAATGTTGCGGTATACGGCGCATCCGGATCAATGAAATCCCGCGCCTATGTACGAAATGCAGCCTTTCAATGCGTTGCCCGCGGAGAAAGCCTGATATGCACCGATCCAAAATCAGAACTTTATGAGGATCTTGCAGTCTATCTGGAAAATAAGGGATATATCGTAAAAGTCTTTAACCTGGTAAGCCCTGAAAACTCCGACAGTTGGAACTGTCTCATGGAAATTGATGGTTCTGAAACAATGGCCCAGATATTTGCGGATGTGGTCATCCAAAACACCGGAACCGGCAAAGGGGATCGATTCTGGGATAACGCGGAGCTCAATCTTTTAAAGGCGCTGATCCTTTATGTGGAGCAGGGCTACCCGCCTGAAGCAAAAAATATCGGGCAGGTATACAAACTTCTGACCATGAGTTCCGAAAAGGAGCTGAATGCTCTTTTTGACCTCCTTCCGGTCAGTCATCCGGCAAAGGTGCCATACTGTATTTATAAGCAGGCATCCGAAACCGTGCGAAGCGGCGTAATCATCGGTCTTGGATCACGACTCCAGATCTTCCAGAACAAAATTATCCGGCAGATCACCTCATATGATGAGATTGACCTTACGCTGCCCGGCCAGAAAAAATGCGCTTATTTTTGTATTGTGAGCGATCAGGATCATAGTTTTGATTTCCTGTCCTCACTTTTTTTATCCTTTATTTTCATCAAATTAGTACGCTTTGCGGATATCCACGGTGAAAATGGGCAGCTCCCTGTGCCGGTCCATATCCTTGCAGATGAACTGGGCGCGGCTTCCGGAACAATCCTGGATCTTCAGACGAAGATCTCTGTAATCCGCAGCCGCCGTATCAGCATTAGCTGCATCTTCCAAAATCTGCCCCAGATGCAAAACCGCTATCCGTATAATGCATGGCAGGAAATTTTAGGAAATTGCGATTCCACAGTCTTTTTAGGCTGTACAGATCCAATTACTGCCACTTTTATATCCGAGCGCACGGGCATTGCCTCCGTCAATGTTTCTTCGGAGGCCAAACAGCTCAATAGCTGGCGTGTTTCTGATTATACTCCGGAATATCGCCGCACGGAGTCTATCGGCAAGAGAGCTGTACTGACTCCGGATGAAGTGCTGAGGCTGTCTCTGGATGAAGAACTCATTATCTTGCGAGGGCAGAAAGTGCTGAAAGCGAAGAAATATGATTATACAAGGCATCCCGAATCAAAGAAGCTAGTGAAACGGAAAGCCGCCAGTCATATTCCCAAATGGCGGGAGCTGCAGACGGAAGAATCCGACTATGCTCCGGCTGTACCAAAGCCTAAGCGCCCCGGCCGGAAAAAGAAGCGCCCGGATTTCCCTCCTGTACCTTCAGAAGATATGAATGTGCAGGAGCCGGAACCCGATTTTTCTCAAGAAACAGAGTTTGATGACCTGCTTTCTGAAGAGGATGATTTTCTGACACCCATAGATAAAAATTCAATTATGTCTTAAAGAAAGGATACAAACTATGCCAAATGAAATGAACAATATTTTAACTCTGGAAAATGACGCTGCAGTTGAAACACAAAAATCTAAGGAAGATCTGATATGGCACGAGATAACCAACGCTTACCGCACCCGCCGGATACTGACCGGGATGCTTGGCGGAATTGAAAAGCTGGAGGGCGGAGCTACAATCACGATCGTTTACTACAAAAACTTCCGTGTTGTCATCCCCATAACAGAAATGATGATCAATCTGATTGAAGATGAGACGCACAATTATGGGGAGCTGTCTCTGCGGCAGAATAAGATCGTAAACACAATGCTCGGCTGCGAGATTAACTTCATCATCAAGGGTCTGGACAGTAAAGAACGAAGCATTGTCGCAAGCCGGAAAGATGCCATGCTCAAGAAACGGCAGATCTTCTATTTTGATCAGGATTCATCCGGAACTCCGAAAGTCTATCCGGATCGGGTGGTGCAGGCCCGGGTGATCTCTGTTGCGGAAAAGGTCGTTCGCGCGGAGATATTCGGTGTGGAGACATCCATTCCCGCAAAGGATCTATCATTTGACTGGCTGGGTGATGCCAGAGAGCGTTTTCACGTCGGGGATCATATCCTTGTCCGGATTCAGGAAGTAAAAGCAGAAGATCCGGAGCACATTTCCGTCCGGGCAGATGTAAAAAGTGTAGAAGGGGATACCAGCAAGGCAAATCTGGCACTTTGTAAGGTACAGGGAAAATATGCCGGCACGGTTGAAGATATCCATAACGGAACAGTATTCGTCAGGCTTCAGATCGGTGTCAATGCCATTGCCCATACCTGCTATGACAGCCGGACTGTAGGAAAAAAGGATGATGTTTCTTTTGTTGTTACTCACATAGACTCTGAGCGTAATGTGGCACTTGGGATTATTACAAGGATTATCCGGCAAAATCTATAACAATCTAGGGGGCAACTTTGCCCCCCTTTCCTATTTTAATTCATTATTATTATCAAAAAATGTGCAAAACTCATCATTTATTTTTATCATATACTCGATGAGTAATAGCAATATGTAAAAATAGTATTGATAATGTACTCCTTCATCATTACTGTCTGATTGTGTACCATGCATATATTTATTTCGGATATCAAGCCCATTATTATATTTTGATTTATTGAGTAAATAGTCTATCCAATTCTGCTCTGGAAGTGAAAAAAGTGTGCTTTCCATCTTAATTATTCTTTTATCATAAAGTAAGTCAAATAATCTCCTAAACTTTGGGGAATAATAATAGGAATTTATCACTTCATTTTTATGCAAATCCAACATAATAGAAAACAGATACCAATCTTTTATTTTCACATATCCATCTTTGTCATACAGAATCCAACCATTTTTCGCGAGCCATTCCAAATCATCTAAAGACGCCTCGCTAAAATCTTCCTTTTTAACATTTTCATGTGTTATTAACTCGGAAAAACTTTTATAGTTTTTATTTATCCGGGAAACCCAGTGTAACAAACATTGATCTGAAAAAAGCAAATATTGTATATGTTCAAATTCTGAACCTGTACCATAAATATATTTATTTTTAAGTAGACTGGGGATTTGTGATACCCCCACTGTACCTGATGTCATTTGCAATAATTCATGATCTATCTCACCATCTTCAACATATAATTTAAATTGCTTTAACACGGACTCCATTTCTGGTAACATATGCCTACATTTTTCTAAATATGAACTACTTGCCGATGGCAATTTAATCGTAAATCCAGAGATGCCAAATTCATCTCTAAGATACTCGTTAAAGAACCACTGTATGACATCTTCTAATAATACACCTTGCCTTGCCAACTCCTGATAATACCCTTTTACCTGAAGTAACGCCAATGCCATTTTCATATAAAATATACTTCCAGCTAAATAATCATTTTGAGATCTAATAATTATTTTTTCCATTAAGATTGGTATCTCAGATTTCTTACTTACGAGCGGTATCCGCATCTCACGATCGGCAAACCCAAACAAATAAATAAAATTATTTAGTAATGTGGGATAATCTTTATTATTGGCAATCCACTTGCGATCATATATATAATACTGGCATTGGCTCTCCTGTTCCTCCTCTAATGGGATTGTACAGTCGCGAAAAGATACACAAATCTCATGATCTATTTTTACTCCCTTGTTTTCTCTCTCCATGTCAGTAATAATTTCTTTTCGTTTTCTTGCAGCATTCAGTTTCACCTTATCACTAATTGGCAGTTGAGCATTACTGCGTACACCATATATAATTTCCAAATAATTGATATGAGCTAAAGGTGAATTAATATAATTCATAAATATCTCATTAATATCATCCTCTGAGAGCTCTGGTAAGCAGATAGAGTGTTTCGTATTTAAAGGATGAATTTCATATTTATCTAATAGTATTTTCGCTGCGTCGGGGGTGTTTAAAAACCATTCTCTTAAAACTTCAGTATAAAATTTTACTATCTGGGAATGCTCCAATATCTGCGTTATCAGCACTCTAGACTTATATATAACTTTTTTAAATGTGCCACTGCTTACTTTTTTATATATTTTATACCTTTCAAATAGTGTCCAAAAATCTTCTTTATATTCCCACTCTATTTCATCATATAGGTTTTGAAAATTCTCATCAATGATATGATTCATATATCTGCCAAGGTACTTTTCTAATATTTTTTCATATTGTAACGAAAGCTGATTTAATTCTTCTTGTTTCTGATATATCATTTTATCAGATTGCATCCAACGAAGTATATTATATATTTCAAGGACATCATTAATAGAAAAATCGTTTACATTTTCTTGTGAAACCGCTTGACTAATATTTTCTATCTTCTGTATAAATATATCAGTATCAGTCCAATGCAAATAGCCATATTTTATTCTTGTCATTTTAACCTCTTTATCTACACCGTTTTTATAAAAATTATAGCACTCAACATTTCACTGTGCCACCTTGTTTTACCTTTGCAAAATGTAGCTGGCATCCGCTTAGAAAGCTCAGAATTTCAATATTTCCCTATGAATAAGGTGGCAGAATAAGGTATCGCCTTAGACCCCGATCTTATTGCTAATAGAAGCCGGCCATGGTATATTTGTCTGGTATAATCTGGGAGAGAAACGGATGCGATTTCTGTCAGCCCTCTAAGATACAAAGGAGGGTGATGCCAATGAACGCTATGGAAGTAATGACATTAGTGCTTGTAATCTTTGCGGCTTTATCTTACATAGATCATCATAACGACAAAAAGAAATAGCATCCCATAACCGCCTAAAGTTCGAGATGCTATCGCTTTTTTGATAGATATAACTGAGGGCATCAGATCTTGCATCTGATTACCTTTCTACCCAGATTATACACTGAGGGCTTGAATTTTTCAAGTCCTCTGTTTCTCCGGTCTGGATGCCGATTACGTAAAATACATGATAAAAGAACTATATATTTTTGAACTTCCATTTATTCCACTTTCTATTTAACATTTTTTAAAATGAAAACTTCATCAAATCAAGTTCTCTTCGTATTTTATCAACATTTTCAGAGAATTTTTCTAATCCACCCCCGAATACCTCTCCATTAAAACAACGCGCACAGGAATAATCTTCATATACACGCATACCGAAAATTCCCTCTGCACAGGGATACATTTCGCAATTATATATGCAGTCCGAAGAATATATTCTTTTAGGAATCATAATCTCTATTCCCATTGCTTTCATGCACAGATAATCTTTTTGCAGATAAAAGTCATCATCATTAACTCCGTAAAGCTGCTTTAACCGATTCTTAATCTCAACTATAGATACATGCTGAAACTCATTTGGCAGTTTTCCTACCGGAAACAAATCCAAAAACTTTATATTTATTTTCAGCCTTGCAGCGTATGCTACAAGATGCTCTATATCTTCGATATTGTATTTTGTGATAACGGAATTTAATTTTACCTGAAATTTATTGCTGACAAGATACTCTATCCCTGCTTTTACATCTTCTAGGCACTCTCCCCCTCCAGTGATAACCTTATATTTCTCGCTGTTACATGTATTTAATGTAACATTAAATGACAAACTGCTACCTTTGATTTTATCCAATTCCGACTTTAGTCTGGTAATTTGAGTTCCATTTGTTGTAAATCCAATGTCTTCAAAATCTTTCTGGAATTTATTGCATATCTCGATGATATTTGGATAAAGCAAAGGTTCTCCACCGCTTATTTTTATTTTTGAAAACCCGTTTTTCCTAGCTTGCTCAAGAAATTCTTCTAATTTAAACTCCGGATTAGATTTAATAGAAGAACCGATAAGCGAATCAATACGTCCTTCGTGATGGCAGTAAAGGCAATTCAAATTACATTTTTCAGATATAATAATGCGTAGGTATTTTTTTACATTTTCCTTAGTTGAGTTTTCCTCCGGCTTATTTTCCTGTTCTATCCTCATAGAACCAAAATATGCTTTAACTATTTCGGCAAGCACACCTTTTTCTTTACATGCTTTTAAAACTTTAAATCTCTCTTCTGAATTATTGAAGCTCAACATTCCACGTAAAATATCATCTTTTTTTAGTCCTTCAATTTCCGGTAACTGCCTAACCGCCTCTTCATAATTCAACACGTCACCCCCAAGCTTGTTAAACGATGTATACCATAGAACAAAATGAATTATAATGTCATCAATCGGAATCACGCCAGATTGTAATCTGTTCTTTTCTTGTTCATATACTGCATCGAAATGTCTGCTATTGTGTTTTATTATCAATTGCATCAGCACAATAATTATTTTATCGTAATAAAGGCTTATTTTCTGATGTTCAGACAACTCTTTTGAGTCCAGCTCCAATAATTTGTTATATAGATTATCGTAGTCAATATTCGGTCTAACGCCGATAAGGTAATATGCACAGTTCCATGCATACATAAAATGATTCAAATCTGTCATAAGGCTATGTATTACTTTTGCAACAATACTAATCCTGAATTCATAAGCCATATTAATACCGAATAATTTCCTTTCAGTATTTGAACTCTTCAATGACTCAATAACTATTCTTTTTACGATAGCCTCTATATATCCGTCTTCATCTTCTCGAGAACGGTGCTTCTTCAATACATCTATCGCTTTCCACCGTACCTCAAGTATAGTTGACTCTAAATACTTAACTAGCTCGTCATAGATTGCTCCAGCTTTTTCCCCTTCACCGTCCGCCAGTTCTTGATTCAACCGCTCAATCTGTTCGATTTCTTCGTTCCACTGAGCTTCATATTTTCTATAGTTACCTGTTTCCACTCCCATTGTAATAAGCTCACACGGATACTCATTTGGGATAAAGGAATGAAATTCCCCTTTAGGCATCAGTATAACCGCTCCTGCAGAAGCTTCAATGTATTGTTTACCTATATAACCATATATATTTCCTTTTACAACATATGTCACTTCATCCATATCCTTATGCATATGAGGTACAACCATATCCATCCCTGCCGATTTAGAAAGATAAAGATTAAAAATGCCCCCATTATATGGAATCCGAACAGCTCCATCGCTTATAGATGTGTCAGTAACCGGGAATACAATCTGACCTTTAGTATCATCCACATCAGTTTCTTTCTCCTTTTGATACAACTCACTCTGATTTCTCTCATTTTTTGCTCCGGAATCTTTATTGGTATTTTTGTTCCATTCTCCATCACCGAAACTATATATGTCTACTATATCGATATGTTCATTTTGATTTTTCTTTATCTGATACAAAGTAACCGTAGGGATATTGTAACCATCTTTAAATAATCCTGCACTTGCTAATTGCGTGATACCTTCTATCTCTCTATCTTCTTTTTTATGTATATGGCCACAGAAGTAATACTTAGCCGGTAAATTTTTCAAAAATTCTAATGTCTTCTCTCGGGAATATTTTTCAAACATCTGCAATGGATGATGGCCAATTACGATTGTTGGATTCCTACTATCAAGATTCGAAACATCAGGGAAATCATGTACACACATCCACATTTTCCCCTGATCATTTACCTCAACTATTCCATCGTTCTTAATAATATTACCTTTCTCATCCAAAACCGGTTGTCCAGCAAAAGTACTAGTATTTAAAACAACAATATTTATCCCCGACACTTTATCATATATATAAGATTTTGTTGTGATCGAATTATCTTGCCCTGCAACACCTTTACAAAATTTTTCAAATTTTTCAAAATCAGGCCGTAATTTAGACGCATAATTCTCTTGCTGTTTTATTTTTTCATCTAAAGATTTTTGCTCCCAATCCTTCAACAGAGTAAACCTTGCATCATCACGCACATAATCGTGATTTCCTATACAAAATATAATATGTGGGCAGAATTTCTTTATTTCACTAATTAATTTTTCAGCCTGTTGAACCATATCTCTATCCTGATATTTCCCTTGATGTATCACATCACCGGTAATTAGGACAAAATCAATCGATCCAATAATCCTCAATAATCCCTTCAGTCTGTCACGTAAAGTCGGATCAAGCCACAAACTATCAGGGTTTCCAATATGCAAATCTGATATATGTAGCCATCTTATCTCATTGTATTCTTTCAACACTCGTACTCCTTCTTAAGGTAAATTAGCCCTTGTTCTTCAAGCGAACAAAAACAGTCTGCTCCTTTAAATATAAAAAAGGTCCTTTAATCACCAATACTTAAGAACCCTTCACCACGTATATATTATAACATATTAGTATTCATTTGGACGGATTATTTTACATCTCTAACAAAGTTCCAAAAATGAAATTTTAAATTCCACCTCTCCTACGGGTAGTAGCGTTTACTTCTGCACAGTTGATATTTACTCTTTCATACATCCATGGTATGGTTATCTCTCCTTCTGACAGCAGTA
>NZ_NFLQ01000024.1 GCF_002160985.1 Lachnoclostridium sp. An118
GCGATAGACATTATACCAGAAAAGGGAGGTCAATGCTCTTTTTATTGAAGATTTCCCTAAAAATCAAGGTTTCTATAGAATTTAGATACAAAAAAACAGGTAGTATTTGACACTACCTGAAGCAGCAAGGGGGTATAGGAATGAAAGGTACCGGACTGATACACATTTATTACGGAGACGGAAAAGGGAAGACGACAGCGGCCATGGGCCAGGCGATCCGGGCGGCGGGCAGCGGGCTGAAGGTCCTTGTCTTCCAGTTTATGAAAAATAATACTTCAAACGAGAGAAAGATCCTGGAGCAGATCCCCAATGTGACCTGTCTGCCGGGAAAACGCCACGTGAAGTTCTACAACCAGATGAACAGGGAAGAGAAGGCAGAATACAGACATTACAACACAAAGGCACTGGATGAGATCGCTAAATTCTGCATCAATTTTGACGTGCTGATCCTGGACGAGGCAGTCTGCGCGGCGGACCTGGGGCTCCTGAGCGAGGAGAAGCTGATCCACTTCCTGCAGCACAAGCCCAGGGGGCTGGAGGTTGTCATGACAGGACATCACGTGTCGGACGAGCTGATGCAGATGGCCAATTACGCCACAGAGATGCGGAAGGTGAAGCACCCCTACGATGAGGGGAGGAGCGCCAGGGAGGGGATAGAATTTTAAGCCGTCTCCCTGTATGGAGCGAATATAACTACTTTCTTAAATAAGTGTGAAGTCTATGACATTGTTTCCGGAGTGTGATATACTATTATGTAAGCAGTCTGCTGCAGGAGATAAAAAGGATATACATACAGCCTGCGGCATAGTAAGGAGTACAGATAGCAGCTATGGAAACACCACTTAAGATTTATGAGGATGTAGACAGCTGGAAGACGATCATGTTCCTCTATTCTTCAGCGCTGAAGGAGGTAGGGACAAAGCTGGAGATCCTCAATGATGAATTCCAGCATGTCCATCAATACAATCCCATCGAACATATCAAGACCAGGATCAAGACAGCGGAGAGCATTGTCAAGAAGCTGAAAAGGTACGGATACGAGACATCCATTGAGAATATGGTAAAGTATGTCAATGACATCGCGGGGGTCCGCCTGATCTGCTCATTTACGTCAGACATCTACAAGCTGGCTGAGATGATCGGCAATCAGAGCGACCTGAAGGTGCTCTCCATCAAGGACTACATCAAAAATCCAAAGCCCAGCGGGTACAAGAGCTACCACATGCTGGTGTCCGTCCCCATCTTCCTCTCGGACAGCGTGGTGGACACGAAGGTGGAGATCCAGATCCGGACCATCGCGATGGATTTCTGGGCCAGTCTTGAGCACAAGATTTATTATAAATTCGAGGGAAACGCGCCGGAATATATCAGCCGCGATCTCCGGGAATGTGCGGAGATGGTCTCCACACTGGACGAGAAGATGCTGTCGCTGAACGAGGCGATACAGGCGTGTCTGGAAGAACAGCAGTCAGGGACTTAAGCAGAAGCTTAGGTCCTTTTTCTAAAGCGGGAGGAAGCGTGCGGGGGGATGACCGCACGGCGGACGAGTATGAAGATACAGGAGGAAAAAAGGGAATGAGAGAGAAAATGACAGACGCAAAAAAAAGAGAGGCCGTGATCCAGGTGGTGTATGCGGTGGGAGGCAGTTTTCTGTTCGCCTTCGGCGTCAACGTGCTGATCACGCCCCTGGGACTCTACAACGGGGGCTTCATGGGTATCGCCCAGTTGATCCGGACCTTCATTGTCCAGGTGATACACGTACCGGTGCCGGCGGGGGTGGACCTGTCTGGTATCATCTACTTTATCATGAACATCCCCCTCTTTTACATGGGCTACCGGGTCCTGGGGAAGGGCTTTGCGGTGAAGACGCTGGTGACCGTAGGCATCCAGAGTGTGTTCCTGACCATCGTGCCCATTCCGGCAGCCCCCCTGGTAGACGATTACCTCACCTCCTGCATCATCGGCGGCATCGTGGCGGGTACCGGTACCGGCCTGATCCTCAGGGGGCGCAGCTCCGGCGGCGGACAGGACATCATCGGCCTGTGCTGCACAAAGAAATACCCCGGCTTTAGTGTGGGCAGGGTCAATATCATGATGAACGTGCTCGTCTACGCAATCTGTCTGTTCATGTTCAACATAGAGATCGTCATCTACTCGCTCATCTACACGACCATCCTGTCTATTGCCATTGACCGTGTCCATGTGCAGAATATCAATATGAGCGTTATGATCTTTACAAAAAAGACGGGCATTTCCCGGGCCATCATGGAACAGCTCGGCCGGGGCGTCACCAACTGGGACGGGGAGGGTGCCTACACAAACAAGACCTCCTACATCCTGTTTGTCATGATATCCAAATATGAGATGGGGCAGATCAAGCAGATCGTGCACAGTATCGACCCCCATGCCTTCATGATATTTACAGAGGGATGCGCGGTGGATGGAAACTTTGAGAAGAGACTCTGACCTGCCGGGGATGCCGGGCATCTAAAACAGATGAAAATGTGTAATTTGCAGAAAAATGGATATCCTTTCCATATGGGGACACCAGGTGTGCCCTGTGTGGGAAGGGTATTTTTTTGGCAGTAAGATTTCTACAAGTCTTCAGGATTTTACGTAGATTTAACATTCGGGTGATTTCAGATTTAACATTGCTCTTATAAGATAGCTACTGTCAAGAAAATACATAACAAAATTTCGCAGGAAAACAAAAGGAGATCAAAACCATGAAAATGAAAAAGTTTATGGCAGTATTGGCAGTAGCAGGAATGATGACAGGCATGCTCGCAGGATGCGGCAGCTCATCTGATGACACATCCTCAGACAGCGGCAGCACAGACACAGCAAGTGAGTGGGATGCCTCCAACGATATCACCATCGTATCCCGTGAGGACGGGTCCGGTACAAGAGGCGCCTTCACAGAGCTGTTCGGCGTTGTTGAGGAGGTAGATGGCGAGGATGTTGACATGACAACAGCAGACGCTCAGATCACAAACAACACCTCCGTTATGATGACAACAGTTGCTGAGAACGAGTACGCGATCGGATACATCTCTCTTGGCTCTCTGGATGACAGCGTAAAGGCTCTCTCCATTGACGGAGCAGAGGCCACAGCAGAGAACATCGAGAACGGATCCTACAAGGTATCCAGACCTTTCAATGTAGCAGTAAAGCCTGACAGCACAAACGAGGTTGCCGCAGACTTCATGAGCTTCATCATGAGCACAGAGGGACAGCAGGTTGTATCTGACGAGGGTTACATCCCGGTGGCAGACGTTGAGGCATATGCAGGAACAGCGCCGGCAGGCGACTGTGTAGTAGGTGGTTCCTCTTCTGTATCTCCTCTGATGGAGAAGCTGGTAGAGGCTTACAAAGAAGTGAACCCCAACGCTAACATCGAGCTCCAGACATCTGACTCCACAACAGGTATGACATCCACTATCGAGGGAAGCTACGACATCGGTATGGCATCCAGAGAGCTGAAGGAGGATGAGGCTGCTGAGCTTACACCGACCGTGATCGCTACAGACGGTATTGCAGTCATCGTAAACAACAACAACCCGACAGACGAGATGACATCTGACCAGGTAAAACAGATCTACACAGGCGAAGTATTCTCCTGGGATGAGATTGCTGAGTAATCCTACTATAAGATAAGAGGAAAAAGTAAAAAATGAAATCTAAAGCATGGACTGAAAAATTCATGCAGGGAGTGTTCTTAGTTGCCGCCTGCGCTTCGGTGCTGGCGGTAGCACTCATTTGTATCTTTCTTTTTGCAAATGGTATCCCTGCAATTGGTGAAATCGGATTTGTAAAGTTTATTACGGGTGATATCTGGCGCCCGAACAATGAGCTGTTCGGCATCTTCCCGATGATCATCGGAAGTCTCTATGTGACAGCGGGGGCCATCATCTTCGGTGTGCCCATCGGTATACTCACCTCTGTCTTCATGGCTATGTACTGTCCGAAGCAGATCTATAAACCGCTGAAGGCTGCCACGGAGCTGCTGGCAGGCATCCCGTCCGTTGTGTACGGCTTTTTCGGCCTGGTGGTCGTTGTGCCGCTCATCCGCGAGTTCGGACGGACATTAAAGAGCCTGGGACTGGTGGACCGTGCGGGAGACGGAAACAGCATCCTGACTACCTCCCTTATCCTCGGCATGATGATCCTCCCGACCATCATCGGCACAACAGAGAGCGCCATGAGAGCGGTGCCCGCCCACTACTATGAGGGCTCTCTCGCTCTGGGAGCGACAAAGGAGAGAAGTATCTTCCGGGTCATCATCCCGGCGGCAAAATCAGGTGTGATCGCAGGCATTGTCCTGGGCATCGGCCGGGCTATCGGCGAGACCATGGCAGTCATCATGATCGTGGGCAACCAGCCCCGTCTGACAGCCAGCATCCTCCAGGGTATCCGTACCCTGACAGGAAACATCGTCCTGGAGATGGGCTATGCTACAGGGCTGCACAGAGAAGCGCTGATCGCTACAGGCGTTGTGCTCTTTGTGTTCATCCTGATCATCAACTTCAGCGTGGCATTACTTAAGAGGGGGGCGGACCATGAGTAACAAAATGACAATAAAAGATAAGTTCAATACCTATCTGAAGCATCCGGGCTCCTTCGTGGTATTCCTTCTTGTTATGCTCGCGGCGGTCATTACCTTTGCGGTGCTGATCTTCCTGATCGTATACATCCTTGTAAACGGGCTGCCCCACATCACCCCGTCCCTGTTCTCGCTGGAATATTCCTCTGAGAACGCGTCGGTAGTGCCGGCCCTCATCAACACAGTGATCATGACGCTGCTCTCCCTGATCATTGCCATCCCCTTTGGTATCTTTTCCGCTATCTTCCTTGTGGAATATGCCGGCAAGGGCAACAAGTTCGTGGAGGTCATACGTCTTACAACAGAAACACTTTCCGGTATTCCCTCCATCGTGTACGGCCTGTTTGGTATGCTCTTCTTCGTAAACACGCTGGGGTGGGGCTTCTCACTCCTGGCCGGTGCGTTTACCCTGTCCATCATGATCCTTCCGCTTATCATGAGGACCACGGAGGAGGCGTTAAAGGCAGTTCCGGACTCCTACCGTGAGGGAAGCTTCGGGCTGGGGGCAGGTAAGCTGCGGACCGTGTTCCGCATCGTGCTTCCGTCTGCTATCCCCGGTATCCTGGCAGGTATCATCCTGGCCATCGGACGTATCGTAGGCGAGACAGCCGCTCTGATCTACACTGCCGGTACAGTGGCACAGGTGCCCACCAGCGTGTTCGGTTCCGGACGTACACTGGCTGTGCACATGTACAATCTGTCCAGTGAAGGTCTCTACATGGACCAGGCGTACGCGACGGCAGTCATCCTGCTCGTCCTCGTTGTAGGCATCAACGCGCTGTCAAGCGTGATCGCAAGAAAACTGACTAAAGCATAGGAAAGGTAAAGGAAATGTCGAAGATAAGTATTAAGAACCTTGACTTGTACTACAGTGACTTCAAGGCTCTGAAAAATGTAAATCTTGAAATAGAAGCCAATAAGATTACCGCTTTTATCGGACCTTCCGGATGCGGGAAATCTACCCTGTTAAAATCTATCAACCGCATGAACGACCTGGTGGAGGGCTGCCGGATCGAAGGGAGCATCGAGCTGGACGGACAGAACATCTTCAAAGGGATGGATGTCAATCTGCTGAGAAAGCGTGTGGGAATGGTGTTCCAGAAGCCCAATCCCTTCCCCATGAGCATTTACGACAACATCGCCTACGGTCCCAGGACCCACGGCGTGCACTCCAAGTCAAAGCTGGATGACATCGTGGAGAAATCCCTGCGGAATGCAGCAATCTGGGATGAGTGCAAGGACCGTCTCAAGACCAGTGCCCTTGGCATGTCCGGCGGACAGCAGCAGAGGCTGTGTATCGCCAGAGCCCTGGCTGTGGAGCCTGAGGTGCTCCTCATGGATGAGCCCACATCCGCCCTGGACCCCATCTCCACCTCCAAGATCGAAGACCTTGCGATGGAGCTGAAAAAGGACTATACTATTGTCATGGTCACACACAACATGCAGCAGGCCGTGCGTGTGTCTGACAATACAGCATTTTTCCTGCTGGGTGAGGTCATTGAGTACAATGATACAGAGAAACTGTTCTCCATCCCCTCAGACAAGAGAACAGAAGATTATATCACAGGGAGGTTTGGTTAGGATATGCGTAATAAATTTGATATGCAGCTTGAGCTGCTCAACGAACAACTGACACGTATGGGAGAGCTCTGCGAACTGGCCATCAACCGGGTGACAAAGGCCCTTGTGGAGGGAAACCTGGAACAGGCAAAGAAGGTCATGGCCGCAGATGAGGAGATCGATCAGATGGAGAAGGATATTGAGCGTCTCTGCCTGAAGCTTCTTCTTCAGCAGCAGCCGGTGGCAAAGGACCTGCGCCAGATTTCCGCAGCTCTTAAGATGATCACGGATATGGAGCGTATCGGCGACCAGACAGCCGACATTGCCGAGATCATCATCTCCGCAGGCATGTCCGAGGCGGGAGATGTCAAGAAGATCGAGGAGATGTCCGCAGGTGTGGCAAGGATGGTAAATGACAGCGTGACTGCCTACGTGGAGCGCGACCTTGAGCTGGCCAGAAAGGTCATGGAGGCAGACGACAATATCGACAGGCTCTTTGACGACATCCGCGGCAGCATCATCAATCTGATCGCGGAGGGCAACAGAGGAGAGCAGGGCGTCGACCTGATCATGATCGCCAAGTATCTGGAGCGTATCGGCGATCATGCCACCAACATCGCCGAGTGGGTGGAGTTCTCCATCACAGGTGTCCATAAAGGAGCGCAGGCGGTCGAGGCATAAAGGATAACGAGGGAGAAAACTGATGATTTTTTGTGTGGAGGATGACAGCAACATCCGAGAACTGGTTGTATATACATTGGAGACAACAGGATTCAAAGCCCGCGGATTTGAGGACGGGAGCAGTTTTCTTGAGGCTCTGGCGCTGGAAACGCCAGAGCTTATTCTTCTTGATATCATGCTCCCGGGAGAGGACGGCATCTCCCTGCTCAAGCAGCTGAAGGCGTCGGTGAAGACCCAGGACATCCCTGTGATCATGATGACCGCAAAGGGGACAGAGTACGACAAGGTGATGGGACTGGACCTGGGGGCTGACGACTACGTGACAAAGCCCTTTGGCATGATGGAGCTGATCTCCCGGATCAAGGCGGTGCTGCGCAGGAGTAAAAAGAATTCTGTGAAGATTGAAGACAAGATTGCCCTGGGCCACATTGTCATGGATGTGAAAAAGCATGAGGTCCAGGCGGACGGACAAGTAGTCACACTGACCCTGAAGGAGTTTGAGCTCCTGAAGCGGATGATGAAAAACCCGGATATCGTGCTGACAAGGGATCAGCTGCTGGAGGATATCTGGGGGTATGATTTTGACGGGGAGACAAGGACGGTGGATGTCCACGTCCGGACTCTCAGGCAGAAGCTTGGAAGTGCGGGAGAACAGATACAGACTGTCCGCGGTGTGGGCTACCGCATGAGCGAATAGGAGATTTTATGAGACGAAAAATACAGCGGAGCATGATCCTTGTTATTGCGGCCACGCTCCTGGTCTCCATGGCCCTCCTGACGTTTGTCGTGTACAGGCAGAACGTGGGGCTGATGGAGGAGGAAGCAAGGCAGGAGGCAGGGTATATCTGTGCGGCGATAGAGGCGTCCGGGTCCGCATATCTGGAGGAGATGGATGCCCAGCAGGAGGAGACCAGGGTCACCTGGATCGGCAGTGACGGAGATGTCCTGTATGATTCCTCGGAGGGACAGGAGGATATGGAGAACCACGCGGACCGGCCGGAGGTGCGGGAGGCGTTCCAAAGCGGAGCGGGACAGGATATACGTGAGTCCGATACACTGGGCAGACAGATGTTTTACTATGCGCAGCGTCTCTCGGACGGCTCGGTCCTCCGGGTCTCAAAAACAATCTCCAGCGCTCTTGGCTCGGCGCTGCAGATCCTGCCGGGAATGGCAGTGATAGCAGTGCTGATGGTAGGCCTGGCCTGGATGCTGTCAAAATGGCAGGTGTCAAAGCTGATAGAACCTATCAATAAACTGAATCTGGAACATCCCCTGGAAAATGATGTTTATGAGGAATTGACTCCATTGTTAGAAAGTATGGACAAGCAAAATAAGGAAAAAGAAGCAATTGCAAATATGAGAAAGGAGTTTTCGGCAAATGTTTCTCATGAGCTGAAAACGCCGCTCACGTCCATTTCCGGATATGCGGAGATCATGATGAACGGGCTTGTCAGGCCCGAGGATGTGCGCGGATTTTCCGAGAGGATCTACAATGAGGCCAGCCGCCTTATCGTGCTCATTGAGGATATCATCCGGCTCTCCAAGCTGGATGAAGGCGGCGGTGAGGTCGAGAAGGAAGAGGTTGATCTCTATGCCCTCACAAGAGAGGTGTGCTCGCGTCTGGCCCACAAGGCGGAGAAGCACAGTGTACATGTGGAGGTGTCCGGGGAGCCGGTCAGCATCCTGGGCATCCGTCAGGTTCTCAACGAGATGATCTACAATATCTGTGAGAACGCGATCAAGTACAATAAACCCGGCGGAAAGGTGGACGTCTGGGTGGGGAGCACTCTGAAGGGAGTGAAGGTGATCGTCACTGACACTGGTATAGGCATACCGGAGGACCAGCAGGAACGGATATTCGAGCGCTTCTACAGGGTGGACAAGAGCCACTCCAAGGAGACCGGAGGCACGGGACTGGGGCTTTCCATTGTTAAGCACGGAGCTATTCTCCACAATGCCTCCATCCATGTGGACAGCAGCCTGGGAAAGGGTACCAGGATGGAGCTTACATTCTGAACAGCCGGAAAAGTACGAGGGACAGGGAAAGGCCTGTCCCTTTTTGTGTAAATTGCCGCTATGCTGCGAAAAATACGTCAAAAATTCAGCATACACAGAAGGATAAGTATGGTATAATAACCACAGCGTGGTTATTATACCTGCGCATAGAGCGGTTTCTGCGGAACCGCAGAAATCCGCCGCGCATCTGCCGGAGGCCCATGGCCGCCGTGCGGCCATGGTATAATAAGGTGGCAAAAAAACGGATAGATAAACAGGAGGTTTAGTATATGCAGATCACAAGAAAGGTAACAGACGACATTACATGGGTTGGCTGCAATGACAGAAGACTGGCTCTCTTTGAGAACCTGTTTCCCATTCCACGCGGAGTCTCCTACAATTCTTATCTCATCCAGGATGAGAAGACTGTCCTGTTGGATACAGTTGACAGCAGCGCATCCCAGCAGTTCCTTGAGAATGTGGCCTATGCCCTGAAGGGGCGAGACCTCGATTACCTTATCGTGCAGCACATGGAGCCGGACCACTGCGGGACGATCGTGGAGGTCATGAGGACTTATCCCCAGGCAAAGGTGGTGGGCAGTGTCAAGGCACTCCAGATGATCGGCCAGTTTTACGATGTCAGCGGTTTCGACGCTGAAGAGCGGATGATGGCTGTAAAGGAGGGCGATACATTGGCCACAGGGGCGCACACCCTCCATTTTCTCATGGCGCCCATGGTACACTGGCCGGAGGTCATGGTCACCTATGACGAGAAGGACAAGGCCCTCTTTTCGGCGGATGCCTTTGGCACCTTCGGTGCGCTGAACGGAAAGCTTTTCAGCGATGAGGTGGACTTTGAGGGGGAGTGGCTGCCGGATGCCAGGAGATATTACGCAAATATCGTGGGCAAATATGGTGTCCAGGTGCAGGCTCTCCTGAAGAAGGCGGCAGCTGTGGATATCCAGATGATCTGCCCCCTTCACGGACCGGTGTGGAGGAGCGGTCTGTCCTGGTTCATGGACAAGTATGACAAGTGGAGCCGGTATGAGCCCGAGGATAAGGCTGTGGCCATCATCTACGGCTCCATCTACGGAAATACGGAGAATGCGGCGGACGCACTTGCCTCCCGACTGACGGACAAGGGCGTGAAGGATGTGAAGATGTACGATGTGTCCCGGACTCATGTGTCAGAGCTCATTGCGGAGATATTCCGGTGCAGCCATGTGGTGCTGGCGTGCTCCACATACAACGGGGGCATCTACCCGCCCATGGCCGACCTGCTTGAGGATATGAAGGCACTCTCCGCGCAGAACAGGACTGTGGCTCTCATGGAAAACGGCACCTGGGCGGCCGCATCCGGCCGGCTTATCACGGCAAAGCTGGAAGAGATGAAGAATATCACTCTCCTGGACACAAAGATTTCCATCAGGTCTGCACTCCAGAACGGAAGAGAGACTGAGCTGGACGCATTTGCGCAGCAGATCGTGGAGGAGATGCAGGATGGAGAGTAAAGTAGTGGTGGTCAGCATCATTGTCAGGGACGAGGAGGCCGCTGCGGCGGTGAATGATCTGCTCCACGAGTACAGACAGTACATCGTGGGCAGGATGGGCATTCCCTACCGACAGAGAAATGTGTCTATCATCAGTGTGGTGATGGACGCGCCGGGAGAGGTGGCCAGCGCGCTCTCCGGCAAGCTTGGCATGCAGCCCGGTGTGACGGCAAAGACGCTGACGGCAAAGGTATAAATACTGGCGCGAGGATATGGCTGGTTCCCAATGACGGGAGCTCTCCAGGCTGTCTCCGGGATGATTTCCCGGGACGGCCCGGCGGGCTTCCGTTTTTTTTCGTGGAAGGCGCACTTCTAAAACAGGTGGCTGCGGCCGTATATATGAAACAAGAAGGACTACAGGCCAGGAGGCAGAGGCGTGCTATGAGGTTTGCGAAAATGCAGGGCACGGGGAATGACTATATCTATGTGAACTGTCTGGAGGAGGTGGTCAACGAGCCGGATATCCTTGCCAGGCGCCTGAGCGACCGGCATTTCGGCGTGGGTGCGGACGGCCTCGTCTTGATCCGCCCTTCCGGAAGAGCGGATTTTGCTATGGAGATGTACAATGCGGACGGTTCCCGGGGAGAGATGTGCGGGAACGGCATCCGCTGTCTCGGAAAATATGTGTACGACAGGGGACTCACAGATAAGAGAGAGCTGGATATACAGACCGGGTCCGGCACCCGGCATCTTCGGCTTTTCCCGGGGGAGGGGGACGGGGCAGGCGGCGAGATCCGCATGGTGGAGGTGAATATGGGGAAGCCTGTCCTGGAGGCGGACCAGGTGCCCGCCATCTCGGAGCACACCTGCATGGTACATGAGCCCGTGCGGGTTGGCGGTGTGGAGTACCCGATGACGGCAGTCTCCATGGGAAATCCTCATGCGGTCATTTTCACGGGCCATGTGAGGGGGATCGACCTGCAGCGGCTGGGGCCGTCTATAGAGTACCACGGCCGCTTTCCCAGGCGGGTGAATGTGGAGTTCGCCCAGGTGGAGGACCGGCGGACTGCCAGGGTGCGGGTGTGGGAGAGGGGGAGCGGGGAGACCCTTTCCTGCGGCACCGGGGCCTGCGCGGTTCTTGTGGCTGGTGTATTAAATGACTTGACAGACCGCCAGGTTACGGTAAAATTAATAGGAGGAGACCTGCTGGCGGAGTGGAGGGAGGAAACCGGTGAGATTCTGCTGACAGGGCCCGCTGTCCATGTGTTTGACGGTGAGGTATAAAAGATAGTAAAAGATAAGGAGAATACAAGAGATGTTCAAAGTAAATGAAGATTATCTGAAACTGCCCGGCAGTTACCTTTTTTCAACCATCGGAAAGAAGGTGTCAGCTTACCAGGAGGCGAATCCGGAGAAATCCATCATCCGCCTGGGTATAGGCGATGTGACCCAGCCGCTGGCTCCGGCCATCATCGACGCGCTCCACGGCGCGGTTGACGAGATGGCTCACGCGGAGACCTTTCACGGCTATGCGCCGGACCTTGGCTACGAGTTCCTGCGCAGTGCCATGGCGAAAAATGACTACCAGGACAGGGGCTGCGACATTAAGGCGGACGAGATATTTATCTCCGACGGCGCAAAGTGTGACTCCGGAAATATCCAGGAGATTTTTGCAAAGGACAATAGGATCGCTGTGTGTGACCCTGTGTACCCGGTGTACGTGGACACAAATGTCATGGCGGGCCGCACAGGCACCTATGACCCGAAGACAGAGACATGGAGCGATGTGATCTACATGCCCTGCACAAAGGAGACAAATTTTGCTCCGGAGCTTCCGAAGGAGACACCGGACATCATTTATCTGTGCTTCCCCAACAACCCCACAGGCTCCACCATCACAAAGGCACAGCTCCAGGAGTGGGTGGACTACGCCAACAGGGTGGGCGCTGTCATCATCTACGATGCGGCCTATGAGGCATATATTTCCGAGGAGGGTGTTCCACACACTATCTACGAGTGTGAGGGGGCAAGGACCTGTGCCATCGAGCTGCGCAGCTTCTCCAAGAACGCAGGATTTACAGGCGTGCGCCTGGGAGCCACCATTGTCCCGAAAGACATTAAGTCCGGCGATGTGATGCTCCACTCTCTGTGGGCAAGACGCCATGGCACAAAGTACAACGGCGCGCCCTACATCGTGCAGAAGGCCGGTGAGGCTGTCTACTCTGAGGCAGGAAAAGCACAGCTGAAAGAGCAGGTGGCTTACTATATGAACAATGCAAAAGTCATCTATCAGGGACTGAAGGATGCGGGCTACAACGTATCCGGCGGCGTCAACGCCCCGTACATCTGGCTGGAGACACCGGCCGGCATGACATCCTGGCAGTTTTTCGACCACCTGCTGGAGAACGCCGGTGTTGTGGGTACGCCGGGCTCAGGCTTTGGCCCCAGCGGAGAAGGCTACTTCCGGCTGACCGCTTTCGGCTCCTATGAGAACACAGTGGCGGCCATTGATAGGATAAAGAAAATGTAATCGTAATCGGGGACGTGATCCTTTTAAAAAGGATCACGTCCCCGATTATCTTTTGTGGTGGGGAATTGTGTGAATTGTGACCGGGAGGGACACACTTTCGCATTGGTTTTGCTGGAATATAGAGGAGTGGTCAGCCAATACGGGGAGACACAGCTTTGACAATTGAGAAAAAAGTGGACACTCAAAATAGAGGCTGCCTGTAATAGTCCCTGACGCCGATGCCGATAGTGGCCCAATAGTTTGCTTTTTTCATCTCGTCTTCGATTTCGGCTTCATCCATCGGCTTTCCGTCCGCAGTGGCTTCCGCTATCATATCCTCCACATCTTCGGGGACAGAGGGGCGATATATTCCAACGCTGATATTTAGAAACCCATAAGAATATCCGTCCTCGCTATCGTCAATCTCCCCCTGATTTTCTTCGCTGAGTACATTGTACAAAGTATCTGCCGTGCATTTCCTCCGTCTGAATGTTCAAATGTTTTCGATCATTTATCTTTTGCTCAGTAACTGCTGTCCACAGTATGATTCTGTCTTCTTGATCGTACAATAAAAAGATATGCAGATTTCCTGTCACTGCATACCTTTGAAAACGGATGTACGGCGGTTGTATCCACAAAACTGAAAATGAAAAAGCAACCGGCTTTCTGATTTTAGAAAAAGAAAATCCCCCGTGAAAACGAGGGATAAGTCGGAGTGACAGGATTTGAACCTGCGACCTCTACGTCCCGAACGTAGCGCTCTACCAAGCTGAGCCACACTCCGTTGATATTGACCGAAACTTCCTTTTACAGAAGTTCCGGTGCCCCTGCCAAGGAACTACGGATAGAGGACTCGAACCTCTACTAACAGAGTCAGAGTCTGCTGTGCTGCCATTACACCAATCCGCATTACTAAGCTTCTGTGTTCGTTTTGTTCAGCGAACAAATATTATTATAGCAGGCTTTTCCAAAAATGCAAGCACTTTTTTGAATTTTTTTCTTTTTCTCTTTTGGGGAATGCCAATCTGTTATACCGTGAGTAAAAATGAGAGAGGAGAGACCAATTCCGGCCTCTCCCTTTTCGGATGCTGCTTATGATATATCACTCCGGCGCACTCGGGTGTTCTGTTCTGCGATGACAACGTGCTGCGGAAAACAGAGTAAAAAGACCGGTCAAATTCCGCAGATCAGCGAAGCTCTGCATATTTTTTCATGACAGCAGGAATGTTGATCCTCTGGGGGCACCTCCTCACACAAGCTCCGCACTGGAGACAGGCCTCCGGGCCCTTTATCTGAGTCAGCTGGAACAGCTTCCACGGCTCCCCGCCGACAGTAAGTTCATTGTAGCCCTGGATCAGAGCCGGGATATCCAGATCCGCCGGGCAGACGGGACAGCAGTAGCGGCAGGAGGAACAGGGGACGCCAAAGGAATCCCGGAAAGCATTTACTGCCCTTTCCAGCGCTGTACGTTCTGCTGCGGAGAGTGCGTTGGACTCCCTGAATACCTCTGCATTCGCACGGACCTCCTGGGGAGAGGACATGCCGCTGAGGACGCACTGCACATTGTCCAGCCCCATCAGATAGCGGAAGGACCAGGAGGGGATTGACTGTCCCGGTGCGGCGGCATGCAGGATGTCCTCCGCCTCCTGGCTTAAGTGTACGAGGCGGCCGCCCTTCAGAGGCTCCATGACCCAGACCGGGATATTGTGTTCAGCCAGGATCTCGTACTGACGTCTGCCGTCCAGCATTGTCCAGTCCAGGTAATTGAGCTGGATCAAAGCCATGTCAAAGCCGGGGTGCCACTGAAGGAATTTTTCCAGCCCATCCGGCGCCGCATGGGAAGAAAAGCCGAGATAGCGGATCCGGCCGGCCTCCTTCTGTTTGAGCAGGTAGCCTATATAATCCCGCTCCGGATCCATATAGTCGTCGAAAAACTGTTCCTGCACGCTGTGCAGCATGTAAAAGTCAAAATACTCTGTCCGGCAGCGCGCAAGCTGCTCCTCAAAGACATGGTCCAGATCAGTCCGGGCTCCCACATAAAACTTGGAGGACAGATAGTAGCTGTCGCGGGGATGGCGGGACAGCGCTTCGCCGAGAAATCTCTCGGAGTCAGTATTGTGGTAGGTGAAGGCAGTATCGAAAAAGTTGATCCCTTCGATGAAGGCCTGGTCGATCACTTCCATTGCCCCTGTGCGGTCAATGGAGGCTGCGTTTCCGGGCACGGTGGGGAGCCGCAGGCTTCCCAGACCCAGTGCGGAGATCTTGTTTCCTCTAAACTCTTTATAATACATGGCAGGACAGCTCCTTTCTGAAAATTGACACATCATGGAAAATATGGAGGCTTCTTTCCTGTGACAGCAGTCTCTTTAAACCGGGGAAACTTTCATGACAGAGGGCTCCTCAAAAAGTTCAACGAGCCCGCCGGATTTTCCGTCCCCTTCTCCAGCAGCAGGATGAGGGCGTTGATGGTCCGCTCGATGTCCTCCTTTGAGGAGGGGACAAGGGAGTTGTCGAACTTGACTGCCAGGACGATCAGCACGATCTCGGCCAGGCCATCGGGATCGCTGAAGTGGATATCTCCTGTCTCCACACCCTGCCGGATGATCTCCGCCAGGACGGGCTTTAGCTCTGTGATGATGTGATTGACGTACTTCTGGCGGAGGAAGACCTTCTCCTGGGTGTCGGAGCCAGCCCGCTCCTCAGACTTGAGGAACTCGGAGGAGGAGCTGCGGCAGGCCTGGAAGATCATAGCCATCCTGGTGAAGGGCGAGATTTCCGTCTGGTCTGCCAGGTCCTTCGCGGTCCGGAGAGGCTTCTCGTAATTCCGCTCCACAAGGGCGTCCAGGATAGCGTCCTTGGAGGGGAAATAGTAGTAGATGCTCCCCTTGCCGATGCCTGCGGTCTGGGCGATGTCGCTGACAGAGATGGTCTGCATTTTCTGATTTTTCAAAAGCTCCTGGAGAGCGTCCAGGATCCTGTTATATTTCAGTTGATTTGGCATGTGTGTCACCTTTCCTTCCGGTCCTTCCCGCTGGTATCCGCCTGCATGAATTCAACATACAATATACCACAGAACGGGGGTGCGGGCCAACTGTAAAAACGCACAAAAAACAGAAAAAACATGGCTGTATTTTGAGGGTAACGATAGTTGACCACTGGCCGAAAAGATGTTACTCTAACAGGGAAAAGGATATGACCGTTGGTCGAAAAAGAGAGAAAACGGTCGAGAAGGAGGATGCTATGACCTACGCAGATATGTTTTCAAAGGTAAAGGGCATGCTGATGGATGCGGATGTCAGCGATATCCACGAGCATCTGGCATACCAGTTCAACATCACCGGTGAGGCGGAAGGGATCTTTTACGCGGAGGTGAAGGACGGGCAGCTCTATGTGGAGCCCTACGAGTATTTTGACAGGGACGCCATGTTTACCTGCTCCGCGGAGACACTGTTCAAGATCGCGGACAGAAAGACGGACCCCATCCTTGCGGTGACGCTTGGAAAACTGAAGGTGGAAGGCAATATCGATAAAGCTATAAAACTGAAGGATCTGATCAACAGCAAGAAGAAAAGCAGGTGAGAAGAATGGGCAGATTACTGAAAGGGGCGGCCCTGCTCCTGGGGGCCGCGGCCGCGGCGGAAGCCGGCGGGACAGCTTACTTCTACAGAAGGACCATGAAGAGATACAACGCAAAGGTGGAGCGCACCATAAAGATGTCCGGCGTGGACTGGGAGAGCCATTTTCCCTTCATGCATGAGCGCAGCGACTGGATGATGGCGCAGCCCCACGAGGACGTGTGGATCCGGTCCAAGGACGGGCTGAAGCTGCACGGTACATATTTTCCGGGGAACGGGGGGACAAAGGCTGTCATCTGTTTCCACGGGTACACCAGCAAGGGGCTGAACGACTATGGAAGTCTTTCTTATTACTATCTGGATCACGGCTTCCGGATGCTCCTCATCGATGAGAGAGCCCACGGCGACAGCGAAGGCACCTACATCGGATTTGGCACCATGGACCGGCTGGACGGACTGGAATGGGTCAGATGGATGATCGAAAAGACCGGCGATGACGCCCAGATCCTGCTCCACGGAAACTCCATGGGAGGCGCCACCGTCTGCATGATGGGCGGCATGGACCTTCCGCGGCAGGTGAAGGGTATCGTGTCCGACTGCGCCTTCACATCCGCCAGGGACGTGTTTACTCATGTGCTCCACAGCATGTACCACCTGCCGGCGTTTCCCATGATTCAGATCGCGGACAGGGTAAACCGGAAAAAGGCGGGCTACGGCCTGGACGACTGCAATGCGGCCAGGGAAGTGAGAAAGGCAAAGGTGCCCTTCCTCTTCATCCACGGGGATGAGGATATCTTCGTACCCTGCTGGATGTGCGAGGAAATCTATAAGAACTGCGCGTCGCCCAAGACAAAGCTGATCGTCAAGGGTGCGGGCCACGGAGAGAGCTACTATAAAGATACCAAGGCGTACGAGGAGGCCCTGGATGTATTTATCGGAGGAATAATGAAATGATGAGAACAAGAAAAGGTCACAAAGTGTATCCGCTGACTGTAGCCCAGAAATTCCACATGTACTATGCGCCCCACTGCCCCAGCATGGCGGTGCTGAATATCGGGACAAGCCTGACCATCGAGGTGGAGCTTGACTGGGAACAGCTGAAGAAGTCCATCAACGAGGCCTACGCAAGGAGCGAGGCCATGCGCGTCCGCTTTGCCAGGGATAAAGAGGGGACCTGGTATCAGTATGTGACGGACCCGGAGGAGATGGATATCGAGTTCGCGGATTTCTCCGGCGGGACTGTGGAGGAGGCGGAGGCCCAGATGCAGCAGTGGACCACCGTGCCCTTCAAGATGTTTGACTCTCCCCTGACAAGGATCGTCATGATCAGGATGCCGGACGGATTTAACGGCGTGTACTTCCTTGGTAACCACATGATCGTGGACGCCCAGTCCCTCATCTGCTTCCTGAAGGATATCATCGAGCTGTACTGCAGCGCCAAGTACGAGGGCGTTCCCTACCCTAAGGATATGGCCTCCTACATTGAGCAGATCGAGAGGGATTTCGCCTACGAGGCGGGCAGCAGGGCGCAGCAAAGAGACAGCGAGTATTTCCAGAAGGAGATCGAGAAGTCCGAGCCCATCTACAATGACCTCCACGGCACGGCCAAGCTGGAGTCCATGAGGGAGAGGTTTAAAAATCCAGAGCTTCGGTCCGCCTTCTGCGTCACCGACGACACAACCTCCGCCCTGGATATCTTCCACCTGGAGGCAGAGCCCACAAAGAGGCTGATGGATTTCTGCGAGAAATACCACGTGTCCCTGGCATGCCTGCTCCTCATGGGACTTCGCACCTACTACCAGAAAATGAACGGATCTGAGGATGTGTCCCTGACCACCACTATCGCAAGGAGGGCCACCCTGAAGGAGAAGAAGTCCGGCGGCACCAGGATCCACTCCTTCCCCTTCCGGACCATTTTCCCGGAGGACATGAAATTTATCGACGGCGTATACGCCATCCGGGACAAACAGAACGAGTACTTCCGCCACGCGAATTACGACCCCACAGCCTACTTTGCCTACCGGGCCAAGACCTATCCCCAGCCCCAGGCGGGACTGGGCTACGAGCCCATCTCCCTGACCTACCAGCCGCTGACCCTGAAGGAGAAGGGACTGGACCAGCTGGGAGACATCCGGTACAAGACGAAATGGTACCCCAACGGCATCTGTCCCCAGGGCATGTACCTGACTGTCATGCACCGTCCGGAGGACAACGGGCTGGACTTCAACTTTGAACACCAGATCAAGGCAGTGTCAAAGGAGGAGCTGGAGTACCTGTACTACTATCTGTGCCGTATCATGTTCAAGGGAGCGGAGAACCCGGACCTGACCATCGGCGAGATCATCAAATTAGTTTAGTGTAGAAAAAGGAGAAGGACCATGTTTGAGAAATTAGTTGATATCATCTGTAACTATGTGGAGGTGGAGCCAAAGGACATCCATCCGGGATCACGCTTTATGGAGGACCTTGGCTTTACGTCCTTTGACTTCATGAGCATGCTGGGCGAGATAGAGGACGAGTTCGACGTGGAAGTGGAGCAGACAGAGGCCGCAAACATCCGCACCGTGCAGGAGGCTGTGGACTATCTGGAAAAGCTGACCGCTGAAAATTGATCTGAAAGCAGAAGAAAGGGTGGGAAGATATGCTTTGCAGTACTGTCCGTGAGATACTGGCAGGTACGGAAGAAAAGTACGGGCCAAAGGACGCGATACGCTATAAAGTGAGTAAAAATGAAATTGTATCGAAAACCTACACACAGCTAAAGGAGGACAGCGAGAGCTTCTCCTGCGCCCTCAGAGACCTGGGAGAGCAGGGAAGCCACATCGCGGTCATCGGCATGACCTCCTACGAGTGGCTGGTGGCCTACTTTGGCACTGTGGACAGCGGCAGCGTGGTGGTGCCCCTGGACGTGAACCTGCCGGCGGAGGACGTGTGCGACCTGATCAGCCGGTCGGACTCCACGGTGCTCGTCTGCGATGAGGTGAGAAAAGACGTGGCCGCCATGGCGAAGGAGAAATGCCCTCAGCTTCGCAGCATTATCTCCATGCAGAAGGAGGATCACGACGAGCAGGCCTCCGCCTTCTGGAAGCTGCTTGAGGAGCACAGGGGGAGCTTTGACTATGAGCCCCGGCCGGACCAGCTCTGCACCATCATGTTCACCTCAGGCACCACGGGAAAGAGCAAGGGTGTCATGCTGACCCACAGGAATGTGGCGGAGAACGCCACCTGCCTGGACATGAAGATCCCGGAGCGGATCGTCATCATGACCGTGCTCCCCATCCACCACGCCTACTGTCTCAGCATGGATATCCTGAAGGGCGTGTCCCTGGCGGCGGTGATCTGCATCAATGACTCCCTCATGCGGGTGGCCAAGAACATCAAGCTCTTTAAGCCGGAGATGATCCTGATGGTCCCCCTGATGATCGAGACCATGGCAAAGAAGCTGGAGGAGGCCTCCCTACTGCCGGCGAAGATCGTGAAGAACCAGGTGTTCGGAAAGCAGTTCCACACCATCTGCAGCGGCGGCGCCTACCTGGACCCCAAATACATCGACATGTTCAAGAAGTATGACATTGTCATCCAGCAGGGCTACGGTATGACCGAGTGCTCCCCTGTCATCAGCATCTCCCAGAGGTGGAACATCCGCAGCGACTCCGTGGGACAGCTTGTGCCCAACTGCCAGGCGAAGACAGTGGACGGAGAGCTCTGGGTGAAGGGCAGCAGCGTCATGCAGGGCTACTACAAGATGCCCCAGGAGACGGCGGAGACCCTGGAGGACGGCTGGCTGAAGACCGGCGATCTGGGCTATGTGGACGAGGAGGGCTTTGTCTACCTGACAGGCCGCAAGAAAAACCTCATCATCACAAAGAACGGGGAGAACGTGTCCCCGGAGGAACTGGAAAATGCCCTCAGCGGGAACCGCCTTGTGGGTGAGGTGCTCGTCCGTGAGAAGGGCGGCGTCATCGAGGCAGAGATCTATCCGGACCAGGACTACGTGAAAAAGAAGAGGGTGAAGGACGTGAGGGCGGCCCTCCAGGAGGTCATCGATGAGTACAACAGGACGGCGGCTTCCCAGAAGAAGATCTACAGCCTCGTCGTCCGGGACAAGGAATTTGAGAAGACCACGACGAGAAAGATAAAGAGATTTTAATGGTTGACAGATTTTTTGAAACATGTTATTTTTTAGCTGTTCGGTAGGTAAGGCTACTGCAAGGGATATGGACTGTTGCCGCGAAATAGTGGAGACACTATGAGAGGGTTTGAACAGGGTGCATCGACAGCAAGGTGTACCATAATACAGTTTCACCGCCCTGCAGAGTTAAAGCTCATACGAATATGCGAAAGGTATGCTTTCCCTGTATGTTCACCGGACATACAGGGTTTTTTATTCTGCCGGAGGCTTTTGGAGGAGCCGGGCGGGAGAAAAGGTGCATGAAAGAAAATGCGGAGGACGAAAGGAAGGTGGGCACACTTATGTATCACAGTAGCAGCAGCGGAAGTGCAAAGCGGTGTCGGGCAGAGCGTGGATCTCTGCTGCGGAGGCATGGGTGTGCCGGTCCGTAGCTTTATTTCTGCATGCTTTTCCACCGTTTTGTGAGAAAATCTTACAGGCGGTGGTTTTTTTATTTTCCGGAGATGACAGGCTCCTGGCATATAAAAGTCCCCCGGCAGATGACCGCTGTACTCTTACCAGCGCACTGAACAAAAATAAAACGTCGGGAGGTACAGAAGCATGAAAAAAATGACCAGAAGCATGACAGCGACATACGATATTTCCTGCACGGCCATGTCCTGGGACAATGTAGATGAGGACTGGCTGCGGGTGCCGAGAAAATGGGACGCCTCCGGGATAAGCAGATTTATGCTCTGGAACGGTCCGGTGAGCTCAGTGTTCGACATTGTCACCTTCGGGGTGCTGTATTTTGTGATCTGCCCCGCGTGTACAGGCGGCCAGCTGTTTTCCCGGATTTCCGGACAGGAGGGCCGGGCTTCCGCCCCGGTCACCCTCCTGTCTCTGGCGGGCATTGCGGCCGCCACCTGTCTCCCTTTCACACCTCTGGGAGGCGCTCTGGGCCTTGCGCCGCTGCCGGCTGCGTACTTTGCCTGGCTCGCCGCCATCGTGGCCGGGTACATGGCGCTGGCCACCGCTGTGAAGAAGCTCTATATGCGCAGGTACGGGGAGTGGCTGTGAGATAAGGAGCCCCGGATAACTGCAGCCGGCGTCTATTGACGAAAACGGGAGAAAGCAGTAAGATAGCCATGGCAGAAAGTAAAATGGAGGGACCGGACCTTGAAAAGGAATAAATATGAAATAGATATGTGCAACGGAACCATTATGGATAAGCTGATCTCATTTTCGCTTCCCCTGATGCTGACCAGTATCCTTCAGCTCATGTTCAACGCGGTGGATATCATCGTGGTGGGGCGCTTCAGCGGGAGCGACGCGCTTGCTGCCGTAGGCTCCACCACGGCTCTGATCAACATTTTCACCAATCTCTTTATTGGGATATCCCTTGGGGCGAACGTGCTGGCGGCAAGGTACTATGCGGCCGGGCGGGATCAGGAGATGTCAGAGTCGGTACATACAGCCATCGCCCTGGCTCTGGTCAGCGGCGTCATCATGGCCTTTGTGGGCTTTGCCATGTCCCGCTTTGCCCTGGAGCTGATGGACACGCCCGGGGATGTGATCGGTCAGTCCACCACGTACATGCGCATCTACTTCCTGGGCATGCCCTTCTTTATGCTCTACAACTACGGGGCAGCCATCCTGCGGGCAGTGGGTGACACGAAGCGGCCCCTGATGTTCCTCTGTGCGGCAGGCCTGGCAAATGTGGCGCTGGACCTCCTGCTAGTCATCGTCATCCCCCTGGACGTGGCCGGCGTGGCCATTGGTACGGTGGCCTCCCAGATGGTCTCCTGCATCCTGGTGCTCCGGTGCCTCCACAGGACGGAGGGGAGCTATCAGCTCCGCTTTTCAAAGCTTAGGATCAGAGCTGTCTACCTGAAACGGATCTTCCAGGTGGGCATACCGGCGGGCATCCAGAGCACGGTCATCAATTTTTCCAACGCCATGCTCCAGTCCTCGGTCAACTCTTTCGGCTCCATCGCCATGGCAGGCTACACGGCCGCCAACAATATCCTGGGCTTCCTCTATGTGTCTGTGAACGCAGTGACCCAGGCCTGCATGAGCTTTACCAGCCAGAACTACAGTGTGGGCAAGCAGAAGCGGATGGACCGGGTCCTGACAGACTGCATGATCCTGTCGGCAGGTGCGGCCCTGGTGCTGGGCGTGGGCGCCTATGTGTTCGGTTCCCGCCTCCTTGGGATATACACCTCGGACGCGGAGGTGGTGCAGTGCGGTCTGGAAATCCTGTCCATCACAACAGTCCCCTATTTCCTCTGCGGCATCATGGACCTTTTCCCGGGGGCTCTGCGCGGCATGGGGCGCTCCGCTGTCCCCATGATCCTGTCCGTGATCGGGACAGTGGGGACCAGGATCGTGTGGATATACGGGTTCTTCCCCCATAACAGGACACTGCGCTTCCTGTTCATCTCCTACCCGGGGTCCTGGATATTTACCATCGCCATGCAGGCAGTGTGCTTCTGGATCGTGCGGAAGCAGTGCATACGTCAGTTGAAGCGGGAGGGTATCTACACGGTCTAGCTGCTCCCTTTGCCAGTTCCGGGCACCTGGTGCAGGGCCCGGAACTGGCGGGGCGTCAGGGTGGTATACTTTTTGAACTGCTTGGAGAAGGAGAAGCTGTCCGGATACCCTGTCCGTGCGGCGATCTCCTGCACGGACAGATCGTCCTGCAGGAGAAACTCCTTGGCGTTGTTCAGACGCTTCTGTATGAGGTAGGTGTGAGGAGGGATCTGGAATTCCTGGCGGAACAGCTTCCGGAAATTCTCATATCCAAGCCCCAGATACTCTGCCGTGCCCCGGCAGCTGTCATCCGGGATCTGTCCGCTTCCAAGGAGGTCTCTTGCCTGGTACAGGAGACTGCGCACAGAGGGGTGGAGACTCTGCTTCCTGTGCATGTCATAGATGCCGAAGACGAGCTGCTGAGCCTCCAGGAGCAGATAGGGGAGCTGCTCCGGGGAGGAGTGCTCCAGGTGGTCGTAGAACAAAAGGCACCGGTCCAGAAGGGACTGGTTAAGACCCGGGCAGAGGACCGGCTGGTCCTGGAGGAGCCCCATGTGGGTGAGGGCCCGGTAGGTCTCATACCCAAAACAGACAAAAAACTCCAGCCATTTCCCGTCCTCCTTTGTGATGGTGGAATGGCGGACATAGGGAATACGCTGTATAAAGCATCCGGGATAGATCCGGGTGCTTTTTCCGTCCCTGTCCATGTAGGTGCCCTCCCCGCTCAGGAGAAGAAGGGCGCCATAGTACTTAAAAACCAGATTTTCGTTCTGGGGGAGATGGCGGGTGTGGTGGATAAATCCACAGCTTAGGATGGAGTTGTTGGGGTCCAGTCCCAGCGTTCTGTGGACGGACCTGGTGACGAAAAGTTCCTTTGGGATGTGGAGCAATGAAAATCCTCCCTTCTTTTACCAGATATGACATTTTTTCTACCATAACAGACATGTAGATCATAGCATCCGGCGGATAAAATGTAAATAGTGATAAAAAAGAAAAGGAGCGGGAAACAAAGATGGATCTTGACAGGACAAGATGGGTGCAGGATATGATCTGCCAGGGCAGGAAAAGGCCTCTTCCGGTGCTTTCCTTTCCGGGCATCCAGATTACGGGACACACGGTGGAGGAGACAGTAAGGAGCGGAAATCTGCAGGCGGAGTGCATGAAGGCGGTTGCGGACAGATTTGACATGGCAGCCGTGCTGGGGCTGATGGACCTGTCCGTGGAGGCGGAGGCTTTCGGAAGTCCGGTGCGCTACAGCAGCCAGGAGGTACCTACTGTGACGGCAGCCATCATCCAGGAGGAAGAAGAGGCGGAGGCACTGCAGGTGCCGGAAGTGGGGGCAGGCAGGACCGGGGAGTGCCTGGAAGGCATCCGGAAGATTGCAGAAGTGACAGAGGACAGGCCTGTATTTGCAGGCATGATCGGCCCCTACTCCCTGGCCGGACGGCTTCTGGACATGACAGAGATCATGATCCTCTGCTACGAGGAGCCGGAGATGGTGGAGACGGTGCTGGAGAAGGTGACAGGATTTCTCTGCGATTACGCCAGAGCTTTTAAGGAGGCAGGAGCCCACGGCATTGTCATGGCAGAACCGGCAGCCGGACTTCTCTCCCCGGGGCTTTTCAGAGAGTTCTCTGTGCCGTATGTGAAAAGGATCTGCCAGGCGGCAGAGGAGGCAGGGCTTGTGATGATCTATCACAACTGCGGCATGGTGGAACCCCTTCTTGGGGACATCGCAGATATCCCGGCACACGGATACAGTTTCGGGAACGCGGTGAATATGGAGACGGTGCTGAAGCAGATGCCGGCAGACAGGCTGGTGCTTGGAAACATCGATCCGGTGGGGATCCTGCGCAGCGGCACACCGGAGGCAGTAAAACATGCCGTGACAGAGCTTCTGGAAACCTGTGGGAAATATGACAACTTCCTGCTCTCCAGCGGATGTGATATCCCGCCGGTGACACCCCTTGAGAACCTGCAGGCATTTTTTGATGCGGCAGAAACATTTTATGGGAAAGCGTAAGAGGGTATAGAACAGAGAGGAGAATAAAGAGATGGAACTTTTACAGGAAATGTCGGAACTTCTGCAGAAAGGAAAGGCCAAGAAAGTGAAGGCGCTGGTGCAGCAGGCACTGGACGAGGGAGTGGACCCGAAAGAGATCTTAAACGAGGGACTGCTCTCGGGCATGATGATCATTGGGGGAAAATTTAAGAACAACGAGGTGTTCGTGCCGGAGGTGCTGGTGGCTGCCCGTGCCATGAACGCCGGGCTCTCCATCCTGGAGCCAAAGCTGGTGGAGGTCGGAAATGAACCGGTAGGCCGGGCTGTCATTGGAACTGTCCAGGGAGATCTGCACGATATCGGCAAAAATCTGGTCTGCATGATGTTCAAGGGGGCCGGATTTGAAGTCTGTGATCTGGGCGTGGACGTCAGCTCAGACGCCTTTATTGACAAGGCGGAGGAGATGTACGCGGACGTCATCGGTATGTCAGCCCTTTTAAGTACCACCATGTGTCAGATGCAGGCCTGCATTGACCGTCTGAAAGAGCGGGGACTTCGGGAAAAGTATATTGTCATGATCGGCGGCGCCCCTGTCACAGATGACTTTGCCCGGCAGATCGGGGCGGACTACTACACGCCGGATGCGGCTTCTGCGGCAGAGACAGCCAGAAGCGTGGTCCTGGAAAAGAAGAGTGCGTAATGCGGTACACGGATTTTCACATCAGTATTTCAGCTGAGGAGGTCTGCCGTCTGCTGGACGGGCACAAAAGCACTCTTGGCGGGGAACTGGCAGAAGAGCTGGAAGAGATGCTCCCGGAAGCCTTTGAGCGGTTGGAGCCGCAGGCGTTTCTGGGGGTGGGGGACACGGAAGGCGTCCTTTATGAGGAAGAGGCAGAAGAAGGCCAGGAGGCCCTGTACGTCATCACCACAGTGGGGGAAGCGCTCAGCGGCTGGTCCGGGGAGCTTTTCAGAGAGGGCGACTGTGTGAAGGCCATGCTGGCAGATGCCATTGCGGATCACTGTCTCTTTCAGATGGACCGGCAGCTTCGGGAGCCTATCCTGGGGCTGTGCAGGCAGCAGGGCCTGGGGATCAGACGGCGGCTGGAGGCGCCCCAGGACGCTCCCATGGTGATCCAGAGGAAAGCTCTCCAGGTCTCCGGCGCCGGAGAGGGGGGCATGGAGATCACGGAAGGTCTTATGTACCGGCCGGTAAAAAGCGCCTGCCAGGTCTTTCTCCTTACAAGAGACAGGGATCAGTTTTTCTGGGAACATGACTGCAGCGGATGTCCCGACACTTCCTGTCGGATGCGAAAGGGCCGTCCCCCTGTTCTTGAGGTGGAGACAGTGGACAGGGACGGACAAAAGAGAAGACGGATCAGAGGCCATGTGCAGGCAGGACAGAGTATTCTGGAGACGCTGCGGGCGTGGGGGATTTATCTGGATGTCCCCTGCGGCGGGAGAGGCACCTGCGGGAAGTGCCGGATCCGCCTTGTAAAGGGTGAGCTGGCCGTGACAGAGGCGGACCGGAGCCATTTCTCTGAAGAAGAGCTGAAAAATGGTATGCGCCTGGCCTGCAGGGCCCACCCTGCGGGAGATTGCGTGATCCGGCTTAAGGAAGCCCGGGAGGATGCCTTCTATATTCCCGGCAGCCGGGAAAAAGCCGGGGAGGAAAGTCTGGAACTTAAGAGCGCAGGAAAGGCCGGCAGGAAAGGCGTGACTGTCGATATCGGAACCACCACTGTGGCCATGGAGCTGGCGGACCTGGAGACGGGGGAGAGGCCCCGGATCTACACGTCTCTTAACACCCAGCGGCAGTACGGGGCGGACGTTATCAGCCGGATCCAGGCGGCGGACGAGGGAAAGGCAAAGGAGATACAGACCTGTATCCGGGATGTCCTGCGGGAAGGACTGGCCCGTCTCACGGATGGCGGGAAGGAACATATAGACCGGATGGTCATCGGAGCCAACACCACCATGGTCCATCTGCTGATGGGATACCCCTGTCATTCCCTGGGAGTCTATCCCTTTACGCCCTGCTCCACAGAGCGGATAGACACAGACGGGCAGGCGCTGCTGGGGGAGGCGGCGGAGGACTTTGACGTGTCCGTTTTCCCGGGGGTGTCGGCCTACATCGGAGGGGACATCACTGCCGGCCTCTATGCCCTGGATTTCCACAGAAAAGAGGAAGTCAGCGTTCTTGTGGACCTGGGGACCAACGGGGAGATGGCGGTTGGAAATAAGGACCGGATCCTGGCAGCCTCCGCAGCCGCGGGCCCAGCCTTTGAGGGAGGCAATATCATCTGCGGCACCGGAAGCATACCGGGGGCCATCTGCGGCGCCCGGTGGAACGGACAGCAGATGGAGCTTCAGACCATCGGCGGCGGAGCACCTGTGGGGATCTGCGGCACCGGGATCATCGAGGCTGTGTACGAGATGATGGAAGCCGGGATCTTGGATGAGACCGGGCGGCTGGAAGAGCCCTGGGATGAGGAGGGATTTCCCCTGGATGGGGAGGGAAAGATACGGATCTTCCAGAAAGATATCCGGGAGATCCAGCTTGCCAAGGCGGCGGTGCGGGCCGGACTTGAGACTCTCCTTGCCGCATACGGCGTGGAGGCCCGGGATGTGGATACGTTCTACATTGCCGGGGGATTTGGCTGCCAGCTTGATATAGAGAAGGCAGCAGGCATCGGACTTCTGCCCCAGGACTGTGTGGGAAAAGCCCGCCCTGCGGGAAATACGTCCCTTGAAGGGGCGCTGCGGTATCTGAGAGAGGCGGACGGAGGGGCCGCTGTGGATGAGATTGCCGGCAAGGTCCGGGAGATCGCGCTGTCCACAGACCGGAACTTCCAGCAGCTTTATATGGAATATATGTACTTCGGGGAAGACGAAGAATAAAAAAGAAGGAAAGGTGAAAAGAATGACGCCAAGAGAAAATCTGCTTCATTTGCTGAGAAGGGAAGGCTACGAGACCGTGCCTGTGGAGTTCATGCTCTGCCCCAGCCTGGAAAAGAGTTTCCAGGAGGAGATCGGAGGGCCGGGCGCCGACTATATGGAGTATTTCGGGATGCCCTGGCGCCGGGTAGGTGAGCTGATCCCGGAGGACACGGATATCACCAGGTTTTACCCCTACTATGATGAGATCAAGGACAATATGGAGATCGACGAGTGGGGAGTGGGCCACGAGTCCAGTCCCACCTCCATGCATATGACAAAGATGCTCCACCCGCTGGAGGACGCAGAAGAGGTGGAGGAGATAGAAAGCTACCCCATCCCGGTCTACACGGAGGAGAAAAATGCATGGGTGAAGGACAGAGTGAAGGAGCTCCATGAAAAGGGGCTGGCCTCTGTGGGAAACATGCAGTGCACCATCTGGGAGACCGCCTGGTATATCCGGGGCATGGAAAATCTCATGATGGACATGTTAAGCGACGAGGAGCTGGCGGAGGCAGTCTTTGACATGGTGGAGAAGATGTCCACAGACCGGGCGCTGATCTACGCAAAGGCGGGGGTGGATATCCTCTATCTGGGAGACGATATCGGCATGCAGCACAGCATCATGATGAGCGAGGAGATGTACAGCCAGTGGCTCTATCCCAGGCTGAAGCGGCTTATCGCAAAAGTGAAGGAGGTGCGGCCGGACATCATCGTCATTTACCACTCCTGCGGCTACATTGAGCCCTTTATCAATTACCTTATTGACGCAGGCATTGACGTGCTCAATCCTATCCAGGCGGAGTGCATGGAGTTTAAAGAGATCTATGAAAAATACGGGGACAGGATCTCCTTCCACGGCACCATCGGCACACAGACAGTCATGCCTTTCGGGACGCCGGAAGAAGTGAAGGAAAACGTGTGGGGAAACCTGGACATTGCCGGAGAGAAGGGAGGCCTTATGGTGGCCCCCACCCACCTGTTGGAGCCGGAAGTGCCCTGGGCCAACATCCTGGCCTACGTGGAGGCATGCAGGGAGTATAAGAAAAAGTAAAGAAGGCGGAGCGCACAAAGGCTCCCGGACAGACCTAGGGCTGCCTCGAAAGAATGGAGGAGCGGTACTGTCCGGGAGTCATTTTTTCCGCTTTCTTAAAGCAGGTGCAGAAGCTGCTCTCGCTGTGGAACCCGGTGCGCAGGGAAATGTCCTTGATGCAGATATCCGGGGATCGCAGAAGGAACCTGGCGGCTGAGAGGCGGGTGTTCATCAGATACTGGTAAGGCGTAAAGCCGGTTTCCCGGGAGAAGAGGCGGATAAAGTAGTAGGGGCTTAAGCTGACCCGCTCCGCCAGGAAGGGAAGGCTGATATCCTCGGAAAAATGATAGCTGATGTAGGAGATGGTCTCCGTCACAGCGGGGCTGTAGGAGCTGCCGGCAGCGGGAGCCTCCCCGGCGGCCAGAAAAAGATCCAGAAGCTCTGTGATCTGCCGCGACAAGGCAGCCTCCCGGATGGGCAGGGCATTGTGAAAGGTCTGGAAAAGCTGTTCCAGCGTCAGCACTGCCTGGGGATCGGCGGGAAAGATGGAGCCGCTCCTGCGGGTGATCTCCTCAAAATAGGCGGCTGCAAGGGGGCCGTCAAAGTGCATCCACAGTGCCTCGAAACCGGAGCTGTCCCCGTAGCTGTGAGGCTGGTAGCAGTCCAGAAGGAGGAACTGCCCCTCCCGGACTTCCCCGGAGAAATCCCCGGAGGATACCTGGCATGTGCCGCGGGCAACGTACAGGACAAGGTAACTGTCAAAGTGGCTGCGCTGTATGAAGTACCCCGGCTCATAATAAAAATGGCCGATGGACAGCGGGTACAGGTACAGTTTCCTGGCCGGAAGGCCGGGGCTGTAGATATAGTAGGAAGAGCGGGGAGAGATCTTTGCTTCCTGGGTCTGCATGGGGGACTCCTTTCCGGCGCCCTGGCGCCTGCTTTCTTTGTCTTTGTCTGTATTGTGATCATTTTTCCGGGAAGGCACAACCATGAAAGCAATTTTTTTAAATATAGTGGCAAGATAAAATAATGAAATGCGTGGACTTCCGGCGGTAAAATGAAAGACAGAAGAGAAATATTTAAAAATAAACGGGCAGCCGGGACCAGTCCGGGCTGCGGAAAGGACAAGAAGATGGAAGAAGTAAAAGTCTGGCAGGAGGACATGCACATCCCCACCTATGAGCCGGGAGAGCCACAGAGAAATCCCATGTTCCTGGAGGGGAGGGTGTACCAGGGAAGCAGTGGAAAAGTCTATCCCTACCCGGTGACAGAAAAGATCAGCTACGAGAAGACGGACCACGTGTACCGGGCGGTCTTTCTGGAAAACCAGTATCTGAAAGTCATGGTGCTGCCGGAGCTGGGAGGACGCATCCAGCGGGCTTACGACAAGACAAACGGCTATGATTTCGTCTATTACAATCATGTCATCAAACCGGCCCTTGTGGGGCTTACCGGACCCTGGATCTCCGGAGGCATTGAATTTAACTGGCCCCAGCACCACAGGCCCACCACCTATCTTCCGGTGGACTGGAAGATGGAGAAGCAGGCGGACGGCAGCGCTTCCGTCCTGGTCAGCGACGTGGACCAGATGTACGGCACAAAAGGCATGGCCAGATTTACCCTGTATCCGCCAGGCGCTGACCTATCCGGAGAATTTAGGAGAGGGGCGCCTGGAAGGAACCAGGGACAATCACCTCTGGTATCACCTGGGCCTGGCAGAAAAGGAACAGGGGCATGAGGAGGAAGCCCGCCGCTGCTTTGAGAAGGCCACAGAGGGCAGCCGGGAGATCGGAAGCGCCATGTTCTACTACGACCAGCCGGCGGACATGGTCCTCTACCAGGGGCTGGCCCTGCGGGAACTGGGAGATGAGAGGGGAGCCTGCGCCTGCTTCAACAGCCTTCTGGACTACGGGGAGCGGCATCTGGAAGACCGGCCCCAGGTGGACTACTTTGCTGTGTCCCTGCCGGACTTCCTTGTCTTTGAAGAGGACCGGACCTTAGCTGATCGGGTTCACTGCCACTATCTGATGGGGCTGTTCCATCTGGGCTACGGAAGAGGGGAGGAGGCCTGCGGGGCCTTTGAGAAAGCCCTTGGGCTGGATCACAGTCACCAGAACTGCCGCATCTATCTGGAGATGGCAGAGGAAACAGCCGGGTAAATAAAATGGATAAATGAGACAGATAAATAAGGCAGCCGCTTGTCCCGCACCCGGAAATGTGTTATGGTATTATAAATAGAAATTATAGTTTTGAATTTATAAAATAAGGTTGAAGACATGTCGTTTACAGAAGCAAAAAGAGACGCTATAAGAAGGTATATGATGGACAAGATCCGGGACGGCTGCAGTGATTTCCTCAAGAGGACGGCGGAGAATTTTGGTATTTCCGAGACATCGGTGCGCCGGTACGTCAAGGAGTGCGCAAAGCAGGGCATTCTGGAGGAAGATGAGAGCTTGCCTGCAGGCTGGAAGCTGCGCACGGTCTCGGAGAACTGGGAACTGAAAAATGACGGAGAGCTTGAAGAGGACAGCATTTTCTGGGAGTACATCCACCCGCACCTGGACGGGCTGTCTGACAACGCAAAGGATATCTGGTACTATGCGTTTACAGAGATCATGAATAACGCCATTGAACATTCCGGGGGCAGCAGGATCCTTTTCGCCCTGCGGCAGGACCCTCTGTATACAGAGATTTCTATTACAGATAACGGGACAGGGATCTTCCGGAACATACAAAGGTACATGCGGGAGAGGGAAGGCATCACTCTGGACAGCGCCCAGGCGGCTCTGGAGCTGTACAAGGGAAAGCTGACAACGAACCCGGAAGGGCACTCCGGGGAGGGCATCTTTTTTGTGTCAAAAATGCTGGCGCAGTTCGCTATATGGTCAGAAAATACGGTCTATGCCTACCGGTGCGGCGACAGACACAGATTTGTGCAGTCCCATCTGATTTCCTATTATACAAGACTGGAGGGGATAGGAACTATGGCAGTGATGAAACTGGACAATGATACAAAGCGCACATCCAGGGAAGTATTTGACACATATGCGCCTCTGGAGGAGGGGTTCGTGAAGACGGAGATCCTTCTGCGGGAGATGTGCCCGCTGGGAGATCCGGTGGCCAGATCCCAGGCCAGGCGTATCCTGCGCAGGCTGGATGAATTCAAGGAGGTTGTCTTTGACTTCAGAGGGATAGACTTTATGGGGCAGGGCTTTGCGGACGAGGTGTTCCGCGTGTTTCAGAACCGTCACCCGGATATTACGCTGACCGTGGTCAATGCGAATGCTTCTGTGCAGGGGATGATCCGGCATGTGAGGCGCTAGCCGGCGGCTGTGCTGCAAAATTATTGACATCTGTCCTGGTTTGTGATATAAACTCTTTCATAAAGAGTTAGTCATGACATATACCCGGCGGCTGCGCAGCGTGAATCTTTACGCGGCAGCCGCCCTAAAATTGCAAAAAACTGAAAATAGAGAAGCCATGACATCACTAAGAACTAAAGAGAAGGCAGGGAAGATGGATGGATCAGGAACTTGTGGAGATCCAACCCGGCAAGGTGTTTCTTGCCGGGATTGATGTTGGATCAACGACGACTAAGATTGCGGCCGTGGACCCGGAAAACGGGGAAGTGGTCTACTCGGATTACAGAAGACATCATGCCAACCAGGTGCAGAGCATCATTCGTGTGCTGGAGGGCTTCCAGGAGAAATTCCCGGGGGTGAAGATCGAGCCTGCGCTGACAGGATCGGGTGCAAAGCCCATTGCGGAGAAGCTGAAAATCCCTTTTATACAGGAGGTGGCGGCCAATGCGTTGGCGCTGAGAAAGAAGTACCCTTCTGTGCGGACAGCCATTGAGCTGGGAGGCCAGGACGCCAAGATCATCTTCTTTAGAAAAGACGAGAAGACAGGCGATCTGAATGTGGCGGACATGCGGATGAACGGAAGCTGCGCGGGAGGCACCGGAGCTTTCATTGATGAAGTTGCTTCTATATTAAAGGTGCCGGTGGAGGAACTGAACGCCCTTGCGGAAAAGGGAGGATTTACATACGATATCTCCGGCCGGTGCGGCGTCTACGCAAAGACAGACATCCAGCCTCTTCTGAACCAGGGCGTGGCCAGGGCGGATCTGGCCCTGTCTTCTTTTCACGCCATTGCCAAGCAGACCATAGGCGGGCTGGCCCAGGGACTGGAGATCAGAAAGCCGGTGGCTTTTGAGGGAGGCCCCCTCACCTTCAATCCCACCCTTATACAGGTGTTTGCAAAGAGACTGAAGCTGTCCGGAGAGGATGTGATCATTCCGGAGAGGCCCGAGCTGATGGTGGCTTACGGGGCGGCTATCTCCCTGGAGACCATGTTTGAAAACAGGAAGCGGATCCTGGATACCGGGGAGCTTCTGGAAACACTGCGCAGCCCTTCCTTTCAAGCAAAGAGCGGCCAGGGGGAGGAGGCCCGTCCCTTCTTCGCCTCGGAGGAGGAGAAGGCTGCCTTTGAGAAACGGCATGAGAAGGCCTCCAGACAGTGGAAGAAGCCCCGGCCGGGAGAGAAGGTCAACGTGTACCTTGGCATTGACTCCGGCAGCACCACCACCAAGTTTGTGCTGATGGATGAAAAAGAGGAGATCCTGGACTCCTTCTACGCTCCCAACGAGGGAGAGCCCCTTCTTGTGGCCAAGAAAGCCATGATCCAGATGCGGGACCGCTATAAAAAGGAAAACATTGATCTGAATATACTGGCAGTGGGCACCACCGGCTACGGGGAGCAGCTCTTTGCCAAAGCCTTCCAGGCGGAGTACCACACCGTGGAGACGGTGGCCCACGCCCGGGCGGCAGAAAAGTACGTAAAAGACGCCACCTTCATTCTGGATATCGGCGGACAGGACATGAAAGCCATCTGGCTGGACAACGGCATCATCACCAATATCCTGGTCAATGAGGCCTGCTCCTCGGGCTGCGGTTCCTTCCTTGAGAACTTTGCCGCCTCCCTGCATATCCCGGCCAGAAAGATCGCGGAGGCAGCCTTTGCCTCAAAGCACCCGGCAAAGCTGGGAAGCCGCTGTACGGTCTTTATGAACAGCAGCATCATCACCGAGCAGAGAAACGGCCGCCTGCCGGAGGACATCATGGCGGGACTTTGCCGCTCCATCATAGAGAATGTATTTACAAAGGTGGTCCGTATCTCCAACCTGGACTCTCTGGGAGAGCGCATTGTGGTCCAGGGAGGTACCTTTGAAAATGACGCCGTTGTGCGGGCCATGGAAGAGTACACAGGCCGCCAGGTTGTCCGAGCCCCCTATCCAGGTCTTATGGGTGCAGTGGGCGTGGCCCTCATCGCCAAAGAGCGGCATGCAGGAGAGCCCGAAAAACGCACCTTCATCGACCTGGACAGCCTGGACGACTTCTCCTACACACAGGAGTCCAACGCCCCCTGTCCCTTCTGCACCAACCACTGCCGCAGGACCATTGTCACTTTCTCAAACGGCAATTCCTGGGTGACAAACAATCGCTGCGAGAGGGGAGAGGTGCTGGGCAGACCGGAGGACGCCCAGGCAAGAAAACAGCTCAGGGAGAAGACCCAGAAAGTCAACAGAGTGCCCAATATGTACAGAAGAAGGGAAGAACTTCTCTTCAAAGACTATCCCTGTCCGGAACCGGCTGTAAAGAGGGATCTCACCATCGGCCTTCCCAGAGTCCTCTCCAATTGGGAGTTCATGCCTTTTTGGAGCACCTTTTGGAAAGCCCTTGGGTACAAGGTACAGCTCTCGGACATGAGCACGAGAAAAATGTACGAGTCGGGACTTTCCGCTGTCACCTCGGACACCGTCTGCTTCCCGGCCAAGCTGGTACACGGACATCTCCGGAACCTGGCGGCGAAGAAGGTGGACCGCATCTTCATGCCCGCTGTGACCACTATTCCCACAGAGAACAGGGAGAAGACAAGCGAGTCCATGTGCGCTGTGGTGAAGGGCTATCCCATTGTGGTGAAAAACTCGGACAACCCCAAGAGACAGTTCGGCATCCCCTTTGACGAACCGCTGTTCCACTGGCCCTCAAAAGAGGACCGGGACCGGCAGCTTACCATCTATATGAAAGAGCATTTCCAGATACCGGAGGCGGAGACAAAGAAAGCTATTGCAGCGGGAGAGCAGGCCCAGAAGAGCTTCCGGGCAGAGCTGAAAAGGCAGGGAGCCGCCATCATTGAGAGAGTGAAAGAGAAAGGGAAGTTTGCTGTTGTCCTGGCGTCCAGGCCTTATCAGAACGACGCCCTTGTTAATCACGACCTGCCGGAGATGTTTGTCACCATGGGAATTCCCGTGCTGACAGCGGACTCGGTTCCGGGTATCGAGGATGTGGATCTCAGTAAAAGCAGGATCGACATTGTCAACAACTTCCACGCAAGGATGCTCTCCTCCGCCATCCTGACGGCTCAGAGCGATTGCCTGGAGTACGTGCAGGTGGTGAGCTTTGGCTGCGGCCATGACGCCTACCTGTCGGATGAGATCATCCGGCTGATGCACGAGATATCCGGGAAAATCCCTCTTGTCCTGAAGCTGGACGAGAGCGACATCCAGGGCCCCTTGCGTATCCGCGTCCGGTCCTTCCTGGAGACAGTGGCCATGGGAAGAGAGAAAAAGAAAAGATTGAAGACGAGGGAGCTTAAGGACCCCTATCCAGTGAAATTTGAAAAGAAGGACAGGGCGGACAAAGTGGTGCTGGTGCCCAACACGTCCCACGCCTTCAGCCGGATCATGGCCGCCTCTTTTGCGGGGCAGGGCGTGAAGACCGTGCCCCTGGAGATTGGAAGAGGGGAGGCCATCCGGCTTGGAAAGCAGTATGTCCACAACGACATCTGTTTCCCGGCCCAGATCGTTATCGGTGAGGCCCTGGAGGCCCTCCGCAGCGGAAAGTACGACCCGGACCACACGGCGATCGCCATGGGCAAATACGTGGGAGACTGCCGTCTGACCCACTACAGCGCCCTTCTTCGGAAAGCGCTGGATGACGCGGGATTTTCCCAGGTGCCCATCCTTACCAATGATGATGCGGACTCCCACAACCTGCATCCTGGATTTAAGATGAATCTTTTCACCTCCCTGAAGATCGCCTTCTCTCTGCCCATGATCGATGTGCTGGAGGAGCTCCTGCGGAAGATACGGCCCTACGAGAAGGTAAAAGGAAGCGCGGATAAGGCCTTTGAGAAAGCCATGGACGCGGTGGTGGAAGGGCTGGAGACAAAGGGCATCCCGGGCGCCAGGAGGGGCTTTAAGAAGGCCGTGGATATTATGAACCAGATAGAGTACGACCGAACCAGCCCCAGGCCGGGCGTGCTGATCGTTGGAGAGTACCTGCTGAACTTCCATCCCGGCGCCAACCACGACATCGAGGCCTATCTGGAAAAGAACGGGTTTGAGATCATTGAGGCCCGCATGACGGACGTCATCCGAAAGACCTATTTTTACCACGACAGCCAGAACAGGGAGTACCACCTGAAGCGTCCTCTCATCCAGAAGATCTGGTATCATGTGGCAAACAAAGCCTTTGACATTGCCCACGACATGACAGACCGGATCGCGAAGAGGCATCCTCTCTACGAGCCGGCCCTGCGGATGGAGGATATGGTGAAGGACAGCGATGCAGTTATCCATCACACCTTTGACGCGGGGGAGGGCGTGCTGATATCAGGGGAAATCCTGCACCACGCCAAAAAGGGCTGCCGGGCCTTTGTCATCCTGCAGCCCTTCGGCTGCCTGCCCAACCACGTGGTGGGAAGGGGCATTGCCAAGAAGCTGAAGGAAATGTACCCGGATGTGCAGATCCTGCCTCTGGACTATGACCCGGATGTCAGCTTCGCTAACATTGAGAACCGCCTCCAGATGCTTGTCATGAATGTGAACCAGCAGAAGGAAGAGGCATCCTAAAAAACACAAAAACATAAAAAGTTCTTCACAATTCCATCACAGAACCAGCCTATAATCGGTCTTGTAAAAAGAAAAAGACTATTCGCAGAAGAAGAGAGGCAGGAGCATATGATGGATGAAAGATATACAGAAGGATATACAGGAGAAAACAGGGAGACGCGGGAGACCGGCGGACAGACGGAGCAGCAGCACGAACTGCTGGAGAGCGCTGGTCAGGAGGCGAACCAGGAGGCAGGCCAGCAGTCTGGTCAGGAGAACGGTTGGCAGACAGATGCTGCCGGGTATATGGAATACGCAGAGGCCGGGGGAGCTGCTCCGGAAAAGAAGATGAAAAAAGCTAAAAAAGCAAGGAAAGCATCCGGGGGTCCCATGAGCATGAAGAAGAGATGGGCTGTTCTGGTCTCCATGGCCCTGGTCTTCGGCGCTGTGGCCGGGGGAACGGCCTTTGGAGTCAATGTGGCGGCCAGCAGCATCTACGACAGGCAAAATGCGGAGAATAACCTGTCAAACACGGAGACCGTGTCCAGCTCGGAAAGTACTGAGGACAAGGGTACAGTGGCCCAGGTGGCCCAGAACGCCATGCCCTCCCTTGTGACCATCTCCACCATGTCCGTCGAGGAGATGCAGAGCTTCTTTGGCGGCACCCAGGAGTATGAGGTGGAGGGAGCCGGGACCGGTGTCATCGTGGGAAAGAACGACACAGAGCTCCTCATCGCCACGAACAACCATGTGATAGAAGGGGCGGACAGCCTGTCCGTGGGATTTGTAGACGAGTCGGCAGTGGAAGGACAGATCAAGGGTACAGATGCAGACAATGACCTGGCGGTCGTGGCCGTGAAGCTGTCCGATATCTCCAGCGATACCATGAGCCAGATCAAGATAGCCACCATCGGCAACTCAGATGACCTCGTCCTGGGCGAGCAGGTCGTGGCCATCGGAAATGCCCTTGGCTACGGCCAGTCCGTGACAAGCGGCTACGTGAGCGCGCTGGACCGTGATCTCCAGCTCACAGACAACAGCGGCAATACCATCAACTCCACAGGACTGATCCAGACAGACGCTCCCATCAACTCCGGCAACAGCGGAGGCGCTCTGCTGAACATGAGCGGTGAGCTCATCGGCATCAACGAGGCCAAGAGCTCCACGACCCAGTCCGGAACCACCGTGGACGGCATCGGATTTGCCATCCCCATCAACAAGGCAGAGGAGAGCCTGCAGAATCTGATGAACCAGACGACCCGTGAGAAGGTGGACGAGAGCCAGGCATCCTATCTCGGCATCCAGGGAGCAGATGTCTCCGAGGAGGCCGCCCAGATGTACGGCATGCCCACTGGTGTGGCTGTCTCCGCAGTTGTGGAAAACGGTCCTGCGGACCAGGCGGGTATCCTTGCCGGCGATGTCATCACAGGATTTGACGGGCGCTCTATCAGCAGCATGTCACAGCTCCAGGATACACTCCAGTACTATGCTTCAGGCGAGACTGTGGACATAACGGTCCAGAGATCTGACCAGGGACAGTACCAGGAGCAGACTGTGAGCGTCACCCTTGGCTCCGCCAGCGAGGCGCAGCAGAACCAGCAGAGTCAGCAGAACTAAGGTATAAGGCATTTATCGGCGGAGAATTGGGCTTGAACCCGGCTGTCAGATATGCTATGTTGATAATAGAAAAGGAAAAACCACAGAAGCAGTCTACCCTTGACAATGAACGAACTTAATGCTTTACAGCACCAGCCGTCACTATTGCAGTAGTGGCGGCTGTTTTTGTCTCTTGAAGATGCCTGCTATAGTAATAAATATGATGCAGCACATACTTATTCATTAAAATAAAAGGTAATTACAAGGTGCTACAAGGTTCTTACAAGGCGTATAGCATGCAGAAAGAAAAGTATTCCAACAATATGGTGACAAAAGAATACAGAAATTATCGTACATTAAAAAGATGTTTTGGAAAATCAGATAATTGAATGTAAAGGTCAACAGGATTGAGGCGATAGCATTTTCCGGACCGTACTCTGCCTTTCGGGTATACAGGCATATGCCGAACAGGTATTTGCCATTGCGCCCGTCCGGCGGTAAACTGTAATAGAAACAGACTGTAATGGAAACAGATGTTTTGTTGCTTGACAGCTAAAATACTTTTCTGTAAACTATAGAAAGACTGTTTTACTGCATAAATATGCCTGTACAGGGAAATCCTGGAGGAAGAGCAGCGGAGGTGGATGTATGAAGGTTCTCGTTATAGACGGCCAGGGCGGCGGGCTGGGACGTCAGCTCGTGACGGCTGTGAAAGCCCGGTATCCCGAGGCGGAGGTCCTGGCGGTGGGGACCAACAGCGCTGCCACAAACGCCATGCTGAAGGCAGGGGCGGACCAGGCGGCCACAGGGGAGAACTCCGTGGCCGTGGCATGCAGGAAGGCGGACGCGATCATGGGACCTGTAGGGATTGTGATCGCTGACTCCATGCTCGGCGAGATCACCCCCCGGATGGCGGTGTCCATCGGGCAGAGCCCGGCAAAAAGGATACTGATACCGGTCAATCTGTGCGACAACATCGTAGTGGGCGTGGCAGATCTGACCATGGCAAAAAGAGTGGAGAGCGCAGTGGATGCGTTGGCTGATCTGATGGACTAGACAGATGACATCCGGCAGGAAGCCGGGATGCGGCGGCAGAAGCCCCGGAGGTATCAGAGGCACAGCGCACAGGAAAGCGCCTGCCTGCAGCCAGTGTGAAATAAATCCAGCGTAAGATGAGACAGATTTGAAATGGATACCAGGAAGGTATCTGCACTCAGAAGAGAGGCAGGTGCCTTTTTATTTTGCTATTTTTCAAAAAGACAGGAGAGATGATATGACTTTGGAAACATTTTTCAGGGAAGTGCCCCGGGCGGCCGTGGCCTTCTCGGGGGGAACGGACTCAGCCTTCCTCCTGTGGGCGGCAAAAAAATACGGCTGCCAGATACAGGCCTACTATATACATACTGCCTTCCAGCCCGAGTTTGAGCTGGAGGATGCCAGGAGGCTGGCAGGAGAGCTGGATATCCCCATGCAGGTGATAGACATGGATATCCTGGGCGTGCAGCAGGCGGCAGAAAACGGCCCCAGGCGGTGCTACTACTGTAAAAGGGCTCTTTTTACGAGGCTGAAGGAGCAGGCGGCAGAGGACGGGTATACGGTCCTGCTGGACGGCACCAACGCCTCCGACGACGCCGGGGACCGGCCGGGCATGCGGGCCCTGCGGGAGCTGCAGGTGCGCTCCCCCCTGCGGGAGTGCGGCATCACAAAGGATAGGGTGCGCAGCCTTTCCAGGGAGGCAGGACTTTTCACCTGGGAGAAGCCGGCCTACGCCTGTCTGGCTACCAGGATCCCGACAGGGACAAAGATCACCCGGGGGGACCTCCAGAGGGCAGAGCAGGCGGAGATGGCTCTCATGGCGCTGGGATTTCAAGACTTCCGGGTGAGACTCTCCCGCGAGGGGGCCCGGCTTCAGATGACCGGGGATCAGATGTCCCTGGCCGTGGAGAGAAGAAATGACATCATGCAGGCGCTGAAGCCCCTTTTCCCGGCTGTGTTCCTTGACCTGGAAGAGCGGAGTCCGTCTGTGCAGAGGAGGTAGACAAAAATGGATAATAAACAGGATATACTTGCGCTGCTCCGGAGCGTGGCCCAGGGGGAGACTTCCCCGGAGGACGCCCTTCTGTCTCTGAAGGAGGAGCCCTTTGAGGATTTGGACTACGCCAAGATTGATTTCCACCGCAGCGTCCGGCAGGGGGCGGCGGAGGTCATCTACGGTGCCGGGAAGACGCCGGAGCAGATCATCGGCATTGTGAAGACCATGGGAGAGAGAGGATGCCGCAACATCCTCGTCACAAGGGTCGGACAGGAGGCGGCAGACGAGCTGGCGGCAGTGGTCCCGGTGGACTATCACCCCATTCCCGGACTGGCCATCGCCTTTCCGGAAGAGCGGCCCGGGAGAGGCAATATCGTAGTGGCCACAGGGGGGACCAGCGACATGGCTGTGGCTGAGGAGGCGGCCCTCACGGCGGAGGCCATGGGAAATCAGGTGACCCGGCTCTATGACGTGGGCGTGGCAGGCCTTCACCGGCTCCTCTCCAACCTGGATGTGCTCATGAGCGCCCGCTGCGTGGTGGCGGTGGCCGGTATGGAGGGGGCCCTGGCCTCGGTGGTGGGCGGCCTGGTGGACTGCCCCGTGATCGCCGTGCCCACCAGTGTGGGGTACGGAGCCAGCTTTGGAGGACTGTCAGCCCTTCTGTCCATGCTGAACTCCTGCGCGTCCGGGTGCAGCGTGGTGAATATTGACAATGGATTTGGAGCCGGCTATCTGGCCAGCAGGATCAACCAGATGGAAGGCATAAAGTCCAGCTAAGAAATGTCAAGAGGTGATATAAAAAAGTTAAATTTGTTACAACAGAGCAAAAAAGGCAACCTTAACAGACCATCCCCGATATAGGAGTGGTCAGGAACTAAATATCCAGAGTACCGTGTTACTTATGCAGCCTTTCTTCCCTTGTCAGGATACTCTTCGGCAAAACGCCTGCAGTGCTCCTCTGGCGTGAT
>NZ_NFLQ01000025.1 GCF_002160985.1 Lachnoclostridium sp. An118
TCCTCAACAATTTAATAAAGCTTCCAGCTGAAGCCTGATAAGAAACATTACAAATAAGTACTCTAATTTTTTTCATATTCACCTCATAAAAGATATATGGATAATAAGGTATTATCCTCCCATCCACCCCCCTTCCCCCTCCCTGTGTTACACTACCCTCATACCAAACAACAAGGAGGATGAAAAAGAGATGGATCTTACGACGGCACTCAGAGATTACCTTGAATTTTGCAGATACCGGAAGGAGCTGGATGTGAAGACGATAAAGGCGTACCGGATCGACCTGCGGCAGATGGCAGAGTATCTGGGCGGGCGTGAATGTACACGGCAGAACCTGGAGAAATACGTAACACACCTCCACAAGCAGTTCAGGAAAAAGACCATTAAGCGGAAAATAGCCAGCATGAAGGCATTTTTCAGTTACCTTGAAGAGGAGGAGCAGATTGAAAGAAATCCCTTTGAGAAGATTAAAGTGCGATTTCAGGAAACACTTACTCTGCCCCGGGTGATTCCCCGACAAAACATTGAGGGACTGCTCATATTTATGTACCAGGAATTAGAACGAACGGGACGGAGAGCGGACGGGAGAGAGTATGGACAGGTGCTGAGAGATATAGCGGTGGTTGAGATGCTGTTTGCCACCGGGGCCAGAGTGTGCGAGATAGCCGGACTTAAGGAAAAGGATGTGGATACCAAAGAGGGAATTGTGCGCATTATGGGAAAAGGCGCACGGGAGCGTGTGGTGCAGGTTGGCAGTCAGGAAGTGCTGGAGATCTTGCAGAGATATTATGGGGCAAATCAGAGTGAGATCACGGAATGTGGTAATTTCTTCGTGAACCGGAGAGGCGGAGCTATGTCCGAGCAGTCTATAAGAAATATGCTGCACAGTTATCAGGAGAGAGCTCATTTACCGGGAAATATCACGCCTCACATGTTCCGGCATTCAGTGGCCACCTACCTGTTGGAGGAAGAGGTGGATATTGCCTATATCCAAAAGCTGCTGGGACACAGCTCCATTAAGACGACACAGATCTATGTTCATGTGGCGTCCAAAAAGCAGGCGGAGCTTTTGAGAGAAAGGCATCCGAGAAACAAAATGAATATTTGATGAGCACAGCTTCGCTCCGATAGGGGAAGAGCTGAACAGAGAGGCTATAAGTGTAAAATCCCTGTAAAGATTTTCGAAAAACAAAAGATAAAAAGTATCAATAACATAATGACACATATGCAATTTTATAAAAAATGATATTATCTTATTGAAAAAATAATAAAAATATACAAAAAAGAGGGATGTTCTGGTGAGAGATTGAAAAAAATGCGGTAAACCATTATAATAAGAGCAGTCTTAAAACGGTGAAAAAGGAGGAAACGATCATGAAACATGCCAGGACAGCTTTGAAGATGCTGGTGCTCTGCTGCCTGATGCTGTGCGGTGCGGGCGTTGTCATGTATATCGGGGCGGGGACTGTGGTGACAGAGGCGGTAGAACCCCTTCGGGCGGTGATCACCGCAGGGATCGCTCTGGCTGCCGGCGTGGTTGTTTTCCTCAAGCGGCACACTGGAAACTAGAACAAAAACTGGCTGGCTATACGGACAGATCAGTTTTTTTCATGTATCATGATAGGTCTGGCGGGCTATAAAAAAGGAACAGGAAGATGAAAGAGGAAAAACAGAGAAAACAACTAATGTGGATGCATAAAGCGCTGATCATTGCCGCGGCGGACGTAGTGATCATACTGCTGTCCTACCTGACAGCACTGCTGATGCGGTTCGATTTTGTATTCATGAATATCCCGGAGGAATACATCCGGGGCTATCTTTGGTCCATGCCCTTCTGGGTGATCGCGACACTGGTCGTGTTCTACGGCTGCAGGCTGTATCACAGTATCTGGAGTCTGGCCAGTGTGGCTGAGTTCAGGAGGATACTGGCTGCCTATGTGATATTGCTGATCGTCTACGTGGCAGGCATGATCTTTATGGGGCTCCATATGCCCAGATCCTACTATTTCATGGGATACATTATAAGCTTCTGTCTGACAACGGGGGTACGCTTTTCCTACAGGATCCTGCGGATGTATGCAGTCAGTGCGGAAAATGCCGCCGCGGCAGACAAGATCCGGGACAGAGTGATGATCATCGGTGCGGGCAGTGCGGGCCAGGTCCTGATCAAGGAGCTGCTGAGCTCGGAGAAGACTCGTGTACAGGTGTGCTGTGTGATTGACGACAACCCCAACAAGCTGGGCAGGACACTGGAGGGGATCCCCATTGTGGGAAACCGGTACGATATTGTGGAGATGGTGAAAAAATATAACATCAACCGCATTATCTACGCTATTCCCGCCACCACAGGAAAAAACAGGAAGGATATCCTGAATCTCTGCAAGGAGACCAAATGCCGGATGCAGACAGTGCCGGGCGTCTATCAGCTGGTCAACGGGGAGGTCAGCGTCAGCACGCTGCGAAATGTGGAGATTACGGACCTGCTGGGCCGGGCCCAGGTCAGGGTAAACAATGAAGAAATTTTTGCCGCGATCAAGGGTTTGAACGTACTGGTAACAGGTGGCGGAGGTTCTATTGGGTCAGAGCTTTGCCGCCAGATCGCCCAGGCGCAGCCCAAGAGGCTGATCATCTTTGATATATATGAAAATAACGCCTACGAGATCCAGCAGGAGCTGCTTCGCAAATACGGCGACAAGCTGGACCTGGTAGTGCTCATCGGATCGGTCAGAAATACAAACCGGATCGGCTGGGTGATGGATCAATACAAGCCTGACGTGGTATTCCATGCGGCAGCCCACAAGCATGTCCCGCTGATGGAGGACAGCCCCAATGAGGCCATCAAGAACAATGTCCTTGGCACCTACAAGACAGCCAAGGCGGCGGCCAGGGCTGGGGTAAGGAAATTTGTCCTCATCTCTACGGACAAGGCTGTCAACCCCACCAACATCATGGGAGCGTCCAAGCGCCTCTGTGAGATGGTGGTACAGATGATGAACCGGAAATGCCCGGATACAGACTTTGTGGCCGTCCGGTTTGGAAATGTGCTGGGAAGCAACGGAAGCGTCATCCCGCTCTTTAAGAAGCAGATCGCAGCGGGCGGACCGGTCACGGTCACTGATAAAAATATCATCCGCTATTTTATGACCATTCCCGAGGCGGTCTCACTGGTGCTCCAGGCGTCCTACTACGCAAAGGGCGGTGAGATCTTCGTCCTGGACATGGGGGCCCCTGTCCGGATTGATGACATGGCGCGGAATCTGATCCGCCTGTCAGGCTACGAGCCGGATGTGGATATCATGATCGAGTACACCGGCCTGCGTCCCGGGGAGAAGCTCTTTGAGGAACTGCTCATGGACGAGGAAGGGCTGCAGGATACAGAAAATGAGCTGATCCACATTGGAAAGCCCATAGAGATGGATGATGAGTGGTTTGAGGTGCAGCTCAAGAAGCTGGACCGGGAGAGCAAGATAGAGAACGGCCATATCAAAGAGCTGGTGGCAGAGATCGTGCCGACCTATCACCCAAAGCCCTCTGACCTGGAGGAGCCGGAGCCGCAGAAGGCTTCATAGATCAGCTGCTTCAGATCAGATAAACATAGAGTAAGCTTGTTCAGGATTCCAAAGGAAGCCAGATCGTCGCCTTGCCGCGTCTGGCTTCGTTGGATGATATAGTGTCTCCGCATTTTCTGCCTTTTTCAGGGCAGAAATGGCGGAGCCTACTCTTTTTTACCTGTTTAACAGGCAATTTCATAAATGATCATAAGGCAAGGGATAACTGAACAAGGAGAAATACCAGACTATGTGGTACGTCATGCAGGTGCGCACAGGCACCGAAGAGAGTATCCGCGTCCAGTGCCAGAGCAATATACCTGCCGGCGTGCTGGAGAGATGCTTTATCCCTTATTATGAAGAGAGAAAACATATCCGGGGTACATGGATCACACAGAAAAAGGTCCTGTTTCCCGGGTATGTTTTTGTCGTTACAGACAAACTGGATCAGCTCTACGAGTCCCTGCGGACCGTCATCGGCCTCACAAAGCTGATCGGCACCGGTCAGGATATCGTCCCCCTGACAGACCAGGAGAAGCACTTCCTCCTGGAGTTTGGCGGCGAGGAGCAGATGGTCGCCATGTCCGAGGGGATCATAGAGGACTCCAAAGTGCACGTCTACTCAGGCCCCCTCAAGGGCAAGGAGGGCTACATCCGGAAGATCGACCGGCACAAGCGCAAGGCCTGGCTGGAGATTGAGATGTTCGGCAGGCTGCAGAGGGTGCAGGTGGGGCTGGAGATCGTGGCGAAGACGTAGGGATGACAAGTAATAGGAGAAGAAATGAGAGCCTTCAGGGGCTCTTATTTTTGTGGGGAAATGCATAGCCCTTATATGAATTTTACAAAAAAAGGTGAGAGGAACAAAACAATGGCATTTCAAACAGAGAGCACAGGGATTAGTCCATTTGAAAAGAAAATATGGCTTTCCAGCCCGACCATGCACGGTCCGGAGCTGGAATATGTGACAGAGGCATATGAGACAAACTGGATGTCCACGGTGGGTGAGAATATAAATGAGGTCGAGAGACTTGCATGTGAAAAAATCGGATGTGGATATGCAGTCGGGCTCTCTGCCGGAACAGCTGCCCTACATATGGCGGTAAAGCTTGCAGGGGTAAAGCCGGGAGACAGGGTGTTCTGCTCTGATATGACATTTGACGCCACGGTGAACCCGGTTGCATATGAAGGAGGTATCCCTGTATTCATTGACACAGAATACGATACCTGGAATATGGATCCCACGGCTTTGGAGAAGGCATTTGAGCTTTATCCGGAAGTGAAGGTTGTAGTTATTGCCCACCTCTATGGAACACCGGGAAAAATTGATGAGCTGAAGGAAATATGCGACAGAAACGGAGCGGTGATCATCGAAGACGCGGCTGAGTCGCTGGGAGCGGAATATAAAGGAAAACAGACCGGGAGCTTCGGACGGTATAATTGTATTTCCTTCAACGGCAACAAAATTATTACAGGATCTTCCGGCGGAATGTTATTGACAGATGACAAAGAAGCGGCGGACAAAGTGAGAAAGTGGTCTACGCAGTCCCGGGAAAACGCGCCCTGGTATCAGCACGAGGAGCTGGGCTATAACTATAGGATGAGCAATGTAATTGCCGGGGTTGTAAGAGGACAGTTCCCCTATCTTGAGGAGCATATCGCGCAGAAAAAAGCCATCTATGAGAGATATCGAGAGGGATTTAAAGACCTTCCGGTTGTGATGAATCCCTATGATATTGAGAACAGCGAGCCTAACTTCTGGCTCAGCTGCATGCTGATCGAGCCGGAGGGAATGTGCCGGCAGATAAGGGGAGAGCAGGAGGCAATCTATATAAGCGAACCGGGGAAATCCTGTCCGACAGAGATCCTGGAAACACTTGCAGAATATAATGCCGAAGGAAGACCCATATGGAAGCCAATGCATATGCAGCCGATTTACAGGATGAATGGATTTGTCACAAGAGAGGGCAATGGAAGAGCGGTGACCAATGCGTATATTGCAGGCGGTGCTCTTGGAAAAGACGGCAGGCCGCTGGACGTGGGAATGGATATCTTCCAGAGAGGGCTGTGTCTGCCCAGTGACAATAAGATGACGGCGGAGGAGCAGGAGAAAGTGATTGAGATTGTGAAGGGATGTTTCCGATAAAGATGAGTAAATGGAAAAAAGTACTGTCTGCCATAATGACTGCCGTAGCTGGCGGGGCAGCGATATTCGCTGTCAGAAAAAAATATGGAACGGCGGAAAAGAAGTCTTCCGCATATCAGGCAGAGGCGCAGGTACATAAGCAGGGGATTTATGAGAGATATATTAAAAGGCCGCAGGACTTTTGCTGTGCTCTGGCTGCAATAATCGTTCTGTCACCAGTCATGGCGATTACGGCACTTCTCGTGCGAATAAAGCTTGGCACTCCGATTCTGTTCAAGCAGGAACGGCCAGGACTGAACGGAAAAGTATTTACATTATATAAGTTCCGCACAATGACGGATGAAAAGGACAGCGAAGGGAACCTCCTCCCGGACGAGGTAAGGCTTACGTCATTCGGAAAACTGCTGAGATCTACCAGTCTGGATGAGCTGCCGGAGCTGTTCAATATCCTGAACGGAGATATGTCAGTAGTAGGACCAAGGCCGCTGCTGGTCAAATATCTGCCTCTGTATAACGAACATCAGGCAAGACGCCATGAGGTGCGGCCGGGGTTTACCGGGTATGCGCAGGTGCATGGCCGTAACGCGATCTCCTGGGAAGAGAAGTTTGATCTGGATGTGGAATATGTGGATCATGTAACCTTCCTTGGAGACTGGAGGATTATTTTCCAGACAGTGAGGACGGTGCTGAAGAGAGAAGGAATCAGTTCGGAGACGGCGGCGACGATGGAAGAATTTAAGGGGAACGCATAAATGGGCAGATTGTTTATTGTCGGCTGCAGCGGACATGGAAAAGTGGTAGCGGACATTGCGCTTAAGCAGAACAAATATAAAGAAATATTGTTTCTGGATGACAATCCAAAATCAGACAGCTGTATGGGAATTTCCGTGGCAGGAAGCAGTACATATGAGGATATTAGACCTGAAGATGAAGTGATTGTTGCTATCGGAAATCCGAGTATACGGCAGCGATTACAGGAGCAGTATGAAGAAAGTGGATTGAAACTTGCAACCCTGATCCATCCGCAAGCTGTAATTGGAACAAATGTCAGGATTGGCAAAGGAACGGCAATCATGGCGGGAGCTGTCATCAATCCGGATGCTGCGATAGGAAAAGGAGTCATTATTAATACCGGCGCTACGGTAGATCATGATGATGTGATTGGCGATTATGCCCATATTTCAGTGGGTGCCCATATATCCGGTACTGTTACAGTAGGTCAATCCACATGGATCGGAGCAGGAGCCGTCGTGAGCAACAATCTGTGTATATGTGACAATGTGATGATCGGGGCAGGAGCGGTCGTTATAAGAGATATAGAAGAGCCGGGAACGTATGTGGGAGTTCCTGCGAGGAAAATAAGATGAGGATATTGATATTAGCGAATAATGATGTGGGATTATACAAATTTAGAAAAGAGCTGATACAGGAATTGATACGCCAGGGAAATAGAGTCATTGTATCACTCCCGGATGGGGAACTGATACCAGATATCCGAAAGCTTGGCGTTAAGGTCATATTAACTGATGTTGACCGTAGAGGCATCAATCCGTTGACAGATTTGAAGCTCCTGATGCGATATTTCCGTATGGCGGTGACCCTGAAGCCGAATCTGGTTATTACCTATACGATCAAACCAAACGTATATGGTGGGATGGTCAGCCGCTTTTTGCATATCCCATATGCAGAAAATATTACCGGTCTTGGAACGACATTCCAGACAGAAAACCTTGTCAAGAAGCTGGTGTGCTTCCTTTATAAAGTAAGCAGTAAATGCGCAAAGGTAGTTTTCTTTGAAAATGAAGAAAATAAACAAATATTTCTTGACAATCATCTGATCAGAGAAGAGCAGGCCTGCAGACTGAATGGAGCAGGAGTCAATCTGGATGAATATCCGTATATGGAATATCCTGGCGAAAACGAACCAATCAGATTTCTCTTCATCGGGCGTGTTATGAAAGAGAAAGGAGTAGATGAATTATTTGAAGCTGCAAGAAGGATCAAGAAAGAATACCCGGATGTGCTCTTTGATATAGTGGGGCCGATGGAAGATGAGTACAGTTCTGTTATAACAAAATTAGAGGAAGATGGAATTATTACATACTACGGGTATCAGAAGGATGTGAGGCCTTTTATTGCAAGATGTCATTGCTTTGTACTGCCGTCCTGGCATGAGGGAATGGCGAATACATTGCTGGAAGCAGGGGCAATGGGAAGACCGCTGATCACAAGTAGGATACATGGGTGTATGGAGGCTGTGGTTGATGGAGAGAGTGGGTATTTAGCGGAAAAAGGAAATGAAGAAAGCTTAATCCAAAAATTTCATAATTTTTTTGAACTTGAAAGAGATGAACAGGAAAATATGGGGCGGAAATCAAGAAAATATATAGAACAGTTTTTCGATAAGGTTGAAATTGTAAATGATACAATAGGAGCATTGAAATGACAACACCAATAAGAGTATTACATGTCGTAACACATATGAATCGTGGCGGATTAGAAACCATGATAATGAATTACTATCGACATATAGATAGGAATAAGGTTCAGTTTGATTTCTTAACGCATCGTGATGGAGAAAAAGATTATGACGGTGAAATTGAAAAGTATGGGGGAAGAATTTATCATCTTCCCCCATTAAACCCTTTTAGTAAAAATTATTTAAATCAACTGGATCAATTTTTTGATCAGCATAGAGAATATAAAATTGTACATTCACATTTGGATTGTATGAGTGCGTATCCGTTGAAGGCAGCTAAAAAATATGGGGTTCCAGTGAGGATTGCCCATAGCCATACTACAAGTCAAAAGAAAGATATAAAATATTGGATAAAATTATATTCCAAGCGGATGATACCGGAGTATGCAACAGATTTATTTGCCTGTAGTGAAAATGCGGGCAGGTGGATGTTTGGAAAAGAAAAATTTATAGTTATAAAAAATGCAATTGATACAAAAAAATATATTTACAATGAAGATATAGCAAGAATCAAGAGGAAAGAATTGGGGATTTCGGAGCGCTTTGTAATTGGGCATGTAGGAAGTTTTAATTACCCTAAAAATCACGAATTTTTAATAGATATTTTTGAAAAAGTTTGGAAGAAGAGAAGAGATTCTATATTAATGTTAGTTGGGATTGGGGAGCTAGAGGAAAAAATAAAAGAAAAGGTAAAAAAAAGGAATTTGAATGAGGCGGTACTATTCTTGGGGCTGAGGGAGGATGTACCTGAATTACTGCAGGCGATGGATGTCTTTGTATTTCCGTCGTTATATGAGGGTCTGGGAATCGCTGCTATAGAAGCTCAGGTATCAGGAGCACCCTGTTTGCTATCAGATAAGATACCTGCGGAGTGTCAAGTGACAAATTTAGTAACTACACTGTCTCTAAATGAAAATGCTCAAATATGGGGAGATTCCATTATCAGATTAGCCAATGAGAAGAAACCTCGAAGTAATATTTTATTGAAACAAAATATTGATATTAATGAAAATGCAAAATGGCTACAGAATTTTTATATAATGCAATCAGCGGGCTCCAACAGACGGTTTTGCGGAGCAAAACGGACGCGATGCGGAGCGAGCGGACTTAATCTATATCTATTGAAATCTGCAGATACCTTATAATGATTGAGGCCATTAAAAAATGGTACGAATCATTTAAGGAGGATGCCTTATGTTAGATTACAAGAGCATCATTATCAAACGGTATGCACTGGGCCTGAGCTACAAGGAACTGGCTGAAGAGTTCAGTGCAAGTAAGTCTGGAATCAACGACTTCATCCGCGCTTTTGAAAGGTGCGAAAAGCTGTCGTATCCGCTTCCGGAAGGAATCACGAACTATGCGATCTACGAACTGGTATACGGCCATGAGCCAGGTACCAACAGACGAAATGCCGGCTACGAACAGCCTGATTTCGCCGCAATCTTTAGACAGATGAATGAGCGTAAAAACATGACACTCGTCTATCTGTGGAGCCGTTACCAAAAGGATTGTACAGCCAGAGAGGTCAAACCTTATCAATACCGACAGTTTTGCGAACTGTATGCCCGCTGGTGCAACGAGAACTACGAGACACTGCATATCCAGGCGGTGATCGCTCAGAAGATGGAAGTTGACTTTGCAGGCAAAACTTTTGAGCTGATCGACAAACTTACTGGCGAAATCACGACCATTGTTGTGTTTGTAGCAGTTCTGCCCTATTCGCAGTATATCTATGCAGAAGGGATGGTCTCCACCTGTGAACCCCAGTGGATTGAGGTCAACAACCATGCACTGGACTATTTTGACGGTGTTCCGACCATTGTCGTATGCGATAACTGCAAACAGGCCGTTACTGCCAACAAAGATTGGATCGATCCTGACCTGAATAAGGATTATGCAGCATGGGCTGATCATAACCATACCGTTATATTACCCGCCAAGGTACGCAAACCTAAATGGAAAAGCAGCGTTGAAAATGCTGTAGGCATCCTTGAGAAGGGGTTCTTTCACGATTTAGAAGAAAACCGTTACTTCTCACTGGAACAGTTCAACAGGGATCTCTGGTCAAAACTGGATGCTTTGAACCATGAAAACTTCAAAAAGAAAAACTATAGCAGATACGACCAGTGGATGGAGGAGCGGCAGGAACTGCTTCCTCTTCCGGCTGTTCCTTACGAATACATGGAGAGGCGGACTGCAAAGGTATCTGCTGATTTCCATGTACGCTTTGATAACGCTTATTACAGTGTAGATAAAGCATATCTGCATAAGAGCGTTATGATCGCTGCTTCTGCGACAACAGTCAACATCTATTCCATGAAAGGGGAGCTTATCGTCAGTTGGAGAAGGGCTTCCCGCAGGGGAGAATGGCTGACAGACCCAGCGCATTTGCCTGAAAGCTATAAACAGATGTCAGAGTGGAATGCTACTTACTTTACCAGGAAAGCAATGACAGTAGGCCCGAATACGGTCAAAGTCATAGAACACATACTGCGAAGCCGTGAGCATGAGGTTCAGACATATCGCCTGTGTATCGGTATCCTCAACTATACAAAGAAGTATAGCAAGCTTGCCCTGGAGGACTGCTGCAAACTGGCAATTGATACGAATCATATCTCGTACTCTTTTATTAAGAATTCAATTGCCGCTGTCGCTGAAGAGATCGGAAGCGCCGGTTTCAATACGAAGCTCAACGAAGAACGTAATAAAGGGGCGTTTGTCATGAGCCCGCATGCCGGAGACATTGAACGGCTTCTCTCCAAGAGCAGTAAACTTGCCGGGGAGGTGCGTGATGAAAAAGCTTGATCGGATCAATGAACTTGTAGATGAACTCAATGAACTGAAACTTGGATGCATGGCAGCATCACTTGACGCACTGTATCATTCAGAAACATTTGATGAACTGGATGCCGTATCGCTGCTTGAACAGGTGATCGGACCGGAATACCAGAATAAAACATCACAAAGATTCCAGAACAGGCTGAAACGTGCCCATCTTTCCGGTTCTTCTAAATAACCTGGTGACAAAGAGACGCAAGGCCCTGTAAATACTGAAAGAATGAGGATTTTGAGATGGATACTTCTTAAAAAAGTGTATAATAACCAGACCTGACAGTTGATACCTTCAAAAATCAGGTTGAAATGAGACTATTAATAACTGCATAAACCATCAATAACGGATTGCAAGAGGCTTTAACAGGCCTTTTTTTCGTGGAGTTTTTAATATATCACCTCCAGAGCTGAGGCTATGGCGGCCCTGGTCTCAGAGCAGGCCATGCTCTTTCAGGATGCGCTCGTAGTCGTCACACAGGCCCTGAAGATAACTGATATCCACACGAAGGTCCGTGATCAGATCCTTCAGATCTTCACAGCGTTCCTTTAGGCGTGTCACGGGATCCGGGATGGCCACGTCCAGCCTGCCATTCGCATAGGATTGACAGTACATATGGATCATGTCCTCAAGGGCGGAAGCCGTGTTGAAATCCTCATAGGGTTCGTCCTCAAAGTGGACGAGGAGCCAGTCCTCAAGTTCTTGTGGAAGATTGAGATTGTTCTTATGTGCGCAGCGGCGCAGGAAATTTCTGTCGGGGATCATAAGCGTATCTCCTTTCCGTCCCTGGCTTTTTCCAGAATGGACAGCGGGTCATTAGAAAGCCTGAGTTTTCCACAGGTAAGAAGGATCCGTTTGCGGAAACCTTCGAAGCTGTGCAGGCCGAAGGCCACCCGTTTCAGGATCTTGACCTTGTTGTTCAGGCCTTCGCTGAGACCATTGGATTTGCCGTATTTCCAGCTGTTCTGGATGTAGCCCCGCCAGTGGCGGATGGTGCAGGCGGCGGAGTGGATTTCCTCCACCTCGGAGGCGGTATACTGTCTGATCCACTCTGTCAGCTCCTCGTACTGGACAGAATAAGGGAAAGAAGCAAGGATATCATGGAAGAACTGGAGGGCTTCATAAGCTTCCAGAAGATCCGGGGCCACGTCAAAGGCCTCCTGGAGGCGCTGCTTGTTGTCATGAAAGCGTGAGCCCCAGTAAGCGACCTGATTGTACTCTTTCGTTTTCAGGAGACGGGCGATGCTTTTTACCTTTTTCAGGCTCTCTGTATCCCCGGCGTCCTGAAACTGGTGCTGATAGCGGAGCCTCACATGGTCCACCATTTCATTAAGACGCTTGACAACGTGGAATGGATCAATGCAGATCCTGGCGTTTGGAAAGTTCTTCCTGGAGACAGAGACAAAGCCGTTGCTCATGTCGCAGCAGAAGTATTTCACCCGTTTCCTCTGCTCTAAAGAGAACTGGTGGAAGTACTTGTTCAGATAGACGCCGGAGATCTGATCCAGGACGTCGATGACAGAGTGGGAGTCACCGTCAGAGATGCTACAGTGATATTTGTTGCGATACCAGCGGCGATGTTTAGAGTTCCACACACCGCTGTTGCCTTTGAATTCATCAATACAGATGGTTTCAGGGAGTTTGGCTGGCCTGCCAAAGTGGATGGTCTGAAAGACAGACTGGACGGTGCTCTGGGGGACATGGTTTCTCCTTGCAACCTCGGAGAAGGCGAGAGGCTGCATCAGGTCCAGGAGGATGGAGTCATAGAGAGCCTGTGTCATGCGAAGAGAGGGATGGATCCAGTAGGGAGTCTCATAGAATGAGGAGTGGCAGTCCTTGCACAGGAGCCTGCGTTTGTGGAAGGAGACGACGGTACCGCGATGATTACATGGGATGTGCCTGATGGTCTGTATGGTCCCGGAGTCTTTGATGACACAGTCGTTAGAGCCACAATGGGGACATAGCCTCTGACTGGCTGTAGGTACATCAAGAGTGATGAGATCGTAGTCCTTGAGGACCTGGATGCTTTTGATAGTTGCTTCCTGTGGCAGTTTTGCCAGATAGTTAGATGTTTTCATGGTTGTTTCATACCTCCTTTAAAGTGGTGTTTTTAGTTCAAATTAATCATAACACTGGAAGTATGGAGCAACCATGGAAGCATCTAACATGGCAATAAAAGTTATGGGGAGCTTCAAAAATAACTGGTGAAGCTTGAAGAAAATCTGGTGATTGAGATAAGGGACACCAGCAAACAGAGGAGAGCTCCAGTAAAATCTGGTGAACACCAGGAAAACGAGAAGATTTAAGGAGACACCAGGAAAGTAAGGAGTTCTTCTAAATAAGCTGGTGAAACTATAAAGAACACCGGGGATTGGAGGAGAAACACCAGAAAAAGCTTTAGAGCCATCTTTCCGGAGGTCCTCAATCGGTGGATAAGTGTAAAGATTCTGTGGAGCGGGTTTATCTGCCTTCCGATATCAACGCTACACTGTCATCACTGGATTTTATCCGAGAAGGTTTGAATGTTTGTATTCTTGGACCGTCTGACAGCGGAAAATCATATCTGGCCAAAGCATTGGGAATACAGGCCTGCCTGAATTACAGAGCTATGTATCATCATTGTGAAGAATTCCTTGAAACCATGGTCGCTCTGAAGCAGGCTGATTACTCAAAATATCAGAAGAAGATACGCTTTTACCTGAAGCTGGATCTGTTGATCCTGGATGATTTCCTGCTTCACACGATAACGGATGAGCGCGAGATCAAAGTCCTCTTTGAAGTCATGGAAAAACGCAGTGAACTGTCAAGGTGCACGATTGTGTGCTCTCAAAGAGAGCCAAACAGCTGGGCTTCGATGATCCTCAATGATGAAGTATCAGCCAATGCGATACTGAAACGGGCAACGAAACACTATACCGTAGTGATCCAGCCCAGAAACTAACTGACTATAATAGGCGTTTCAGGGCGTCCGTTATGCTCCGCACAGCGTCCGCTCTGAAACGCATCGAAGTCCGCTGGGCTCTGCAGAATGCATATAAATAAAATACACAATTTGTAAATAAAAATTTAAAACAATATTACTAGATTTTGGGACTAAAAGTATAAAATAGGGATAATTTTGTATAAATTATGAATAAGTACATGAGTAAAAAAGAGAGTAATATTATAGGAACTATACGAGGTATTGCAATGATATTTATTGTCATATGCCATTACTTGTCTTGGTTTCCTCAATTTAGTGTTGCCGGTCAGATTTTTAATGTGGGAGTACCCATTTTTTTCATTATTTCTGGATATTTATATGGACAAAAAAATATTGGGCCATCATATAAACGTTGGTTTTGTAAACAATTTAGAAAAATAGTATTGCCATTATATATTTATTATGCAATAGCGGGTTCTTTATTACTTCTTTTAGGAAAATTAGGTGATATTAACCTGATTTCTTTTTGCAAACTTATGCTTAATTTGCAGGGAATAGCAGGGGGATCAGCGGGGAATATAACAACGGGACATTTGTGGTTTATCACTTATATATTAATTTGCTATTTAATTACACCTGCTTTAGAACAAGCTAAAAATGCTATATCATGGAAAAAGCTTTTCTTTTTGCTCTCTATGTTAAGTATTCTAGAAATAGCGATGATTTTGACTATAACGCCGCGTGCTTTTTTAGTTAATATTCAAGGTGTAATTCTTTATATAGGGGCATATTATTTTGCGGCTTTATGGAAAAAGAAAATCAAACCAGTCCATTATGTTACATTAAGCTTTGTGATGATAATTGCAGTTGGTATAAGATTAGGCATTAAGTTATTAGCTGATAATTCTGGGGGAACATGGGAAGTGCTATATGAGAGGGTAGTTGTACAATATACTCAAAGTATATTAGCAGTTTGGATAATTTTTACTATTGTTTTAATGGGAATGATGCGAAAAAATTGTGGGTCTCTATTTAATATATTTAGTCGATATTCTTATGAAATATATATCGTACATTATATGTTTTTAACAGGAGTGTTTAATGCAAGTAAAATATCAGATAATCTTATTGTTAATACGCTTATATTTGTAATATTAGCTGTAAGTTTTGCTGTAGTATTACATTTTTTAAGTTCAAAAATAACAGATAAGTTTTTTATGAGAAAAAGAATAGCTATGGAGGGAGAAGCCCAGTGAAACCTATGGTGACGATTTTTACACCTACATTTAACAGAGCACACTTGTTACAGAATCTGTACGATTCATTGTGTAGACAGACAAATAAAAATTTTTTATGGCACATAGTTGATGATGGCTCAACAGATGATACAGGAAAGTTAGTAAAACAATGGAAAAAGGAAAATAAGGAATTTGTTATTAACTATACCAGACAATCTAATGGGGGTAAACAAAGAGCACATAATGTAGGTGTACAGATGTGTGAAACAGAATTATTTTTTTGTGTGGATTCAGATGACAGTTTAGTAGATGATGCTGTAAAAATAATTATAGAAAACTGGGGAATAGCAAAGCAGGAAAATATTGCAGGTATTGTAGCGCTACGTGGAAAGGATGAGACCATTACCCTTGGGACGTCCATGCCGAAAGTAAGCAATCTTACAATGTTGGAATTGTATCAAAAATATCATTTTAAAGGAGATACCGCTTTAATATATAGGACGGAAATTCTAAAAAAATATCCATTTGTTTTAGCAGAAGGGGAAAAATTTATTGGAGAGAATTTCGTGTATAATCAGATTGATTTAAACTACAAAATGTATGTATTAAATAAGATTATATATATATGCCAATATTTTGAAGACGGATATACACGGAATACCGTGCAATTGTTAGTAAAGAATCCGCATAGTTACATGATTTTAAAAAAGCAGCAAGCGGAGATATCGTTATATTTGAGATATAGAATTAAACATATGGCTGGGTTTATAGCAATGGGGCTAACCATCCACGAAACAAATCTTGTTAAAAAATCAGGCAATTTAGGATTGGCTATTCTATCGTATCCTTTGGGGCTTGTAATTTGGAGGCTGAGGTTTAAAAAAGTATATGAGAATCTTTAATATAGTTAATATTTCGTTCTATATTCTTGTCATTTTGTCATTCTTTTTTTCACATACAAAAGAAAATAAGTCTACAAGAAGGATATATATTATTATTTGTTTTATTATCATAGGAGGACTAGCTGCATTTCGATATACCCCCGAATATGCCGATTATGGGAATTATGCAGCAGAATACATAAGAGCAAATAGAATGACATGGGAAGAGGTTTGGGAATCAAAATCTCCTGCTATGTTTGCAGTCAGTAAAATTGCAAATTATTTCACCGAGGAACCGCAGATGTTTTTTGTTATTACAGGTTGTTTTATAGCAGCTGTAATTTTACGGTTTGTTTTAAAATATTCCAGTAATATTTATATAAGTGTTACTGCATTTTGGGGGCTGTTATATTGGAACACATCTATAAACATTGTTCGTCAATATATGGCTGTTGCAATTATTTTAATAGCATATGATACTGTGCTTAAGGAGAAGTTAAAATTTATTGACTATTTAAAAATAGTTTTATTGATTGTTTTAGCTTCATTGTTTCATAATTCCGCTCTTATTATGATATTTGGTATTTTTATATTGAGACTGAAAAATATTCAACAAACAAGTACAGGAATTTTTAAGTGTGTAATAATATATGTTTTATTATCTATACTTATTTCTTATGGCTATTCTTTCGTATATGACATATATGGTATTGATGGCACATATGGAACGACATCAGCAAGCATATTTGGGATTGTTGTACCGCTGTTTTTATGTTTGTCGGCTTGGATATATAGAAGAGAAATCATTGCAAGAGATGTAAAAAACACTTATTTAATTAATGCGAGTTTGGTTACGCTTATTTTAACAATGATATCCATATTTGGAATGCTGATCGTTCAGAGACTGGCAGTATATTTTTCTATTTTTTCTATATTGTTGTTACCTGAAATATTTAGATCTTTATTTAAAAAATACTATTTCAAATCACAGACAACAATATTTTTGGCAGGGATTATAGTTTATTATGGGATATTAAATTTTTTGGGACGAGTCCCCTTAATCCATCAATTAAATTTCTGTCTTTAGGAGGTGTGTTGGTGTATGATAAAATTTAGTATTATTGTTCCAATATATAATGTTGAAAAATATCTGCGACAGTGCATTGAAAGTGTATTGGGACAAACATATAGAAATTTAGAGCTGATTTTAGTCGATGATGGGTCTTTAGACAAGTGTCCGGCACTGTGTGATGAATATGCAGAAATGGATGACAGAATAATAGTAATCCATCAAAAAAACAAAGGGTTGCCAGCTGCACGAAATGCTGGAATAAAAAAAGCATCAGGAGATTATCTTATGCATTTAGATGGTGATGATTTCTGGGATGTTAATTATTTAGAGAAAGTTCAGCCAATTATTGAAAAAGAAAAAAAAGATGTTTATTTAGGAAATAGCCGATATGATTATACAGAGACTTCATGTCAACAAGTGGTACTGTATCAAATGGAAAATGCACAAGGAAAGACATATAGTGAATTATTAAATTTGTTCTTTTCCGGTATGAACTATATGCCATCCGGGATCTGCCATAATATATATAAGACAAGCTTTATAAAAGATAATAATTATTATTTAAATGCAAATTTAACATGGTCTGAAGATGCGGACAATTTTTTTAGAATTTTCTTTTCTACCCCAAATATAGGTTTTTTTGATTATACATTTTATTATTACAGAAAAGATAATCAGAATGCCATGACAAGAAATCCTAAGAAAGAGCACCTGTTAAGTAATATAAGGGTAAATAAAACATGGTTTTATTATGTGAAAAATACTAACTGGGATCAAAAAGACAAACAGGTAGTTATGCGACGCTTTGCTAATGCAAATATGTATTTATTAAAAATAATGGATAAGTTAAAAGATATTGATTATCAAATAGTGGCAAACGAAATCATGAAGGAAAAAGAGATGTTGAGTTTTATACATGGATATATTCCTAAGGGAATTTATTTGTCTTCCCAAATAATAGGATGCCGAAATACCAGCAGGTTGTTGAATGTTTTAAAGAAGTGAGGAAAAGATGGAAGCAATAAGAGTGTTACATGTAGTAGGGAAAATGCACCGTGGAGGAATTGAGACTTTCCTTATGAATGTATATAGACGGCTTGATCGTGATAAAATTCAGTTTGATTTTTTATGTTTTACAAGAGAAGAAGGATATTATGATAAAGAAATCTACGAATTGGGGGGGAGGATTTTTTATGCAGTCTCCAGAAGAGAAAATATAAAGAAGAACAAACAAGATATTTATAACATTTTAATTAAATACCCAGAGATAAAAGTTTTACATTTACATTTGAGTTCGTGTTCTTATATTGCGCCATTATTTATTGCAAAAAAGGCTGGGGTAAAAGTCCGTATTGCGCATAGCCATAATACCCGATGCGCAGGAATATTCAGAAATATAACTCATTTTTTTAATAAGCAACGGCTACGTTCTTGCGCAACAGATTTTTTTGCGTGCTCAAATGCGGCTGGGGAATGGATGTTCCCTTCGAAAAGTTGGAAAAAAGGTAAAGTTTTGGCGAATGGCATAGAGAGCGCCTTGTATTCCTTTGATTTACAAAAACGTATTAAAATGAGGAAAATGCTTGGTGTTGACAATGCATTTGTTTTAGGATATGTTGGACGATTTGCAGAGCAAAAAAATATGCTGTTTATTTGTGAAATCTTTAAAATATTATGTGCTAGATATGATGACATTATGTTACTATTGGTTGGAGAGGGGGGCTTACATGAAGAAATGGATGAGTTCTTTAAAAAAGAAAAGTTGATTGATAGAGTCATTTATACAGGCATTGTAGAAAATGTACATGATTATCTTCAGGCCATGGATATTTTTGTTTTGCCGTCTCTATTTGAAGGATTGGGTATAGTTGCTATTGAAGCGCAGGCATCCGGTTTAAATACCCTCTTATCAGATAAAGTACCTATAGAAGCCTTTATCACAAGTTTAGCATATGCATTACCCATTGATAAAGGACCGATTCCTTGGACGGACATGATAGAAAAGTTGAAAAATGAAAATACTGTCCGGGAAGATACAAGAGAACAGATTATTAAAGCAGGTTATGACATCCCAGAATCTGCAAAATTTTTGGAAAAATATTACATAAATTGTGTGGAGAATTGAGGATTAAGATAATGAAAGAGCCAATTCGTATCTTGCAGACAAATTTCACTCAAAATCTTGGTGGAATTGAAACTATTATCATGAATATTTATAGGAATATCGACAGGAAGAAAATACAATTTGATTTCCTTGATGATTGCAATGGAATATATTTTCAAGAGGAAATTGAGAAGATGGGTGGAAATATTATTAGGATCCCAACCAGGAGACAGAACTATTTAGAATACCATCGGATTTTAAAAAAACTTATTAATTCGGGAGTGTATACGGCTGTCCATTGTAATTGTTTATCAGACGCTAATATTGATGTAGCAAAGATTGCATATAAAAGTGGTAAAACAAAAGTAATTATTCACAGTCATCAAGATATGAAACTACGTCATTTTAAGTCTGAAGTTTTGCATAGATATAATCGTTTATGGCTATCTAATAAAAACATTGTACGTTTGGCCTGCTCTGAAAAGGCTGCAATGTGGATACATGGAAAACGTATTACAAAGTTAGGAAAAGTACAAATTGTACATAATGCGATAGAAATAGATAAGTTTAAATATGATGAAGAAATCTCAGCGGATTATAAATCGAAATTACAGCTTAATGGGAAATTTGTAATTGGTTGCATTGGAAGGTTTGCATATCAAAAAAATTACGAGTTTTTGGCAGAAGTTTTTTCTGAAATAAAGAAAATTAAAAGTAATGCTGTTTTAGTTTGTGTTGGCGGAGAAGGGGGAATGCTGGAAACAGTTATAGAAAAATTTAAAGCTTTAGACATTTGGGATTCGGTAGAATTGCTCGGAATAAGAGAAGATATTGAAAAGATTATGCAGACTTTTGATGTATTTGTATTACCATCCAGATGGGAAGGCTTGGGTATTGTTTATATAGAAGCACAGGCAGCCGGTGTGCTGACAATTGCCTCTGATGTTGTCCCCAAGGAGACACAAGTAACTGAATGCATACACTATATTTCACTAAAGGAATCACCGAGATTTTGGGCTGAACAAATAGTAAAATTAAGTTCGGGTTATAAAAAAAGGAATACAATTGAAAAGATTAAAGATAAAGGTTATGATATTTTTTCTGTTGCTCAACAAATGCAGCAGCTTTATCTTAGTTTGGTGGAGTAAATAGAGAAATGAAAGATATTATTTTATATGGACATAGCGGCAGTGGAAATCATGGCTGTGAAGCGATTATACGATCAACTTTAAAAGTTCTTGGGTGCGATTGTGTGGTATATAGCAGTAATCCAGACCAGGATAAAAAATATGGATTAATTGGAGATATAAAAAATTACTCTTTAAGGATTAACCCAAATAGTTTGCGCAGATATTTTTATGCCGTTTATTGTAGGATTTTTAGTAATTCTATGATTAGATATAAATATTTATACAAGCCATTCCTAGATAGCATTACGGAGGGAAAAATATATTTATCAGTAGGTGGAGATCATTATTGTTATGGCAGTTATTCAAATCATATATATGATTTCCTAAGTAATACTATAAAAAGCAAGGGAAGCAAATCAGTTTTATGGAGTTGTTCAATAGAAAGTAAAGATTTAGATAAACATACAATCCAAAGTTTGAAGAAATATGACTTGATAACTGCCCGGGAATCTATTACATATCAAAATCTTATGGATATCGGAATTGATAAAAATGTTGTTTTAATTCCGGATGTGGCATTTCAATTGCCAACGGAAAATGTAGAGTTACCGGAAAACCTAAGTAAAGAGAATACTATAGGTATTAATATAAGTCCCATGATTCAAAAATACGGAGAAAATAAAGAAATCATTTTTAAAAATTATGAAAATCTTATTTCTTATATATTGAAGAATACAACTTGTTCCGTTGCTCTGATACCGCATGTTGTCTGGAGTGACACAGATGACAGAATTCCTCTTCAAACCTTGTATCATCGCTTTCAAAATTCAGGAAGAGTTGTTTTGATTGAAGATCGGCCAGCACAAGAAATGAAAGGAATAATTTCACAATGCTGTTTCTTTATCGGGGCGAGAACACATGCTACGATAGCTGCATATTCAAGCTGTGTTCCAACGCTAGTTATCGGATATTCTATAAAAGCCAGAGGGATTGCTAAAGATATTTTTGGTCAGGAGGAGGGCTATGTTTTGCCGGTACAGTCAATGAACAGTGCTGCTGATTTAACAACTGCTTTTCAGAAACTTTGGGATAAGCGTGATGAAATAGCAAATTATTTAAGAGATTTTATGCCACAGTATTGTGAAAGAGTATGGGATGCCCGTAAGGTGCTTCAGGATTTATAGTATTTTAAAAAGGGAAATTTTTAGCGCTATAAGGTGAGGTAATGTTGATGATTGAAATTTCGGAAAAATCGAAATGTACAGGTTGTGGAGCTTGTCAAAATATTTGTCCGAAGAATTGTGTAGAAATGCTTGCAGATGAAGAAGGGTTTTTGTATCCCAAAGTGCGGAATGAATATTGCATTAATTGCCGTCTTTGTGAAAAGGTTTGCGATAAGCCAGGTAAAATAATTACTGATTATTCAGATCGTGCTTTTGGAGTAATAAGCAGTCGGGAAAACATTCGTAAACGGAGTTCTTCCGGCGGCGTATTTAGTTTACTGGCTGACTTTATTTTAGATAATGACGGGATCGTTTTTGGCGCATATTTTAATAACAAATGGAGTGTAGAACACGGTTATGTGAATACAAAAAATGATATTGATAAGTTAAGAGGATCTAAATACGTACAAAGTGATACTCGATATACATATAGAGAGGTAAAACAATTTCTTGAGTTAGGTAAAACGGTATTATTTACTGGTACAGGATGCCAGATTAAAGGGCTTAAATCTTTTTTAGGGAAGGATTATGAGAACCTCATTTGCCAAGATATAGTTTGTCATGGAGTGACACCTCCCAGGTTATTGAAAAAATATTTGGAACTTCTCAAAAAAAAGTATAAATCAGAAGTTCGCAGTATTTCATTTAGAGATAAAAGTACCGGATGGAAAAATTATTCTGTAAAGATATTGTTTACCAATGGGAAGTCTTATTTAAAGCGTGCCAGTGATGACTTATATATGAGATCTTTTTTGTCAAAATTGTATTTACGTCCAAGTTGTTATGAATGCCCATGTAAAGGAGAAAAAAGAGAGAGCGACATAACGTTAGGCGATTTTTGGGGTGTTAATAAAATCATGCCGGAGTTGGATGATGATAATGGCTGTTCTTTAGTGATAATTCATTCGAAAAAAGGCATGGAATTATTTAATAGTATAAAAGAGTATGCTTTATTTAAAGAAGTAGAGTTCTCTAAAGTGGAACAATATAATAAAGCTATTATCGAATCAGCAGAAAAGCCTCAAAATAGAGAAAAGTTTATAAAAGAGGTCAATGATAATTTTGCCAGAACCATAAAGAATTATTGTAAAATTCCAGTTTTTCTAATGGTAAAAATAAAAATATGGCGGTTATTTGCTTCTATAAAGAAATAAATTTGAAATGGGGGCTTCTGTTAAGAGCTGTTTTATAGGGAAGGAAATAGATATGGATGATTCAATCACAGTTAGTGTATGTATGATCAGTTACAATCATGAAAGATTTATCAGACAGGCTCTTGAGAGTGTATGTAATCAAAAAACTACATTTCAGTTTGAAATCATTATTGGAGATGATTGTTCTACCGATAATACTCAAAACATTATAAAAGAGATAGCAGAACAATATCCAGATCTTATTATTCCGGTTTTGAGAAATAAGAATTTAGGCGCAACAAAAAATTCTTATGATATAAAAAAACGTGCGAGTGGAAAGTACATTGCTATATTGGAAGGCGATGATTATTGGATTGATGATTACAAACTCCAGAAACAGGTGGACTTTTTAGAGGATCACCCAGAAATTTATTCTGTAGCACATAGAAATTTAATAGTAGATAAAGATAATAATGTAATAGGAAAAAGTCATGAGAAGCTTGAACTGGATCGGTACTTTAATAAATCAGACGCATTAAAACTGCAATCAGAATTATTTCATCCTTCTTCCATTTTACATAGAAATTTTTATAAAGATGTACCTCAGGAGGCAGAACAGCTAGAGCAGCTGAAAACGATTGGCGGTCATAGTCTACTTATTTATTATCTTGTTTCAAAATCAGATATATATATATTTAATCAGGCAATGAGCGCGTGGAGGTATTTAGTAGAAAATAGTGGAAGTAATTTTCAGTCAGTAGCCGTAAAACATCCAGTATACACTCAGTTTAATATATTAAAAATGTATTGCAATTATAGAAATTATTTTGGAAACACATATAACTTTAGTCCTATAATACATCAAAAATTGATGGGGTTATGTTTGCTGTTGGTTTTGCGCAGAGAAAAAGATATTAAAGCATTCAATTTTTTTCATAAACAAATACTTCCGCTTATTAGTTTTAAAGATTTGCTTTCGATTCCCGTTAATTTTACAAAAATACTTTTTAGAAAGGGTTTAGGCAAACATAAATGGAAAATATGAGACAAAAGGTATTTACCGGATTTATATGGAGATTCATGGAGCGGATAGGTGCTCAAGGGGTTTCTTTTATAGTTTCTCTTATTCTTGCCAGGCTGCTTACACCTGAAGATTATGGACAGGTTGCACTTATAACAGTTTTTATTACTATTCTTAATACATTTGCCACCAGTGGAATTGGGACTGCATTAATTCAGAAAAAAAATGCAGATGATACAGACTTTTCTACCGTGTTTTACTTTAATATATTATTTTCGCTGGCATTATATGCGCTATTATTTTTATGTGCCCCCTTTATAGGAAGATTTTATAATGATATGTCACTTGTTCCGATTATTAGAGTATTAGGGACAACAATTGTAGTGTCGGCTGTGAATAATGTACAGCAGTCTTATGTATCAAAAACAATGCAATTTCGTCGCTTTTTCTTTAGTACGCTTATCGGTACTGTGTTTTCTGGCATTGTTGGTGTTGTTTTTGCATATAAAGGGTTTGGCACATGGGCTATTGTCGTACAGCAGTTGGTAAATCAAATAGCTAATACCGCCATATTATGGATTACTGTGAAATGGCGTCCTATAAAAGCCTTTTCTTTATTTCGTTTAAAAGTTTTATATAGTTTTGGATGGAAACTGTTATTTTCTAGTTTGATTGATACAGTTTATAATAATATATATAGTCTAGTAATAGGAAAGTTTTATGATGCGAATACTTTGGGATTATATAATAAGGGCGTTCAATTTCCTAATCTTATCATAAATAATGTAAACGGACCTATTCAAAGTGTACTTCTGCCGGCAATGTCTTATGAACAGAATAATACGAAACGTATAAAGGAAATGGTGAGGCGTTCGATTAAAACCAGTACATATTTAATCTTTCCATTAATGATTGGAATGGCTGCTGTTGCCAGACCAATGGTTATTTTACTTCTTACAGAAAAATGGGTGGCCTGTGTCCCATTTTTGCAGATTAGCTGTATTACATTAGCCGTTTATCCAATTCATACAGCAAACCTTCAGGCAATTAACGCATTGGGAAGAAGTGATATATTTCTAAAGTTAGAGATAATTAAAAAGATAGTTGGCTTGACGTTATTAATTGTGGGTATACCTTTTGGAGTATATGCTATGGTTTGGCTAAAAGGTTTATCAAGTTTGATCTCTACATTTATCAATGCATTTCCTAACAGAAAATTATTAGATTATTCTTATTGGGAACAAATCAAAGATCTTACGCCATCAATTGGGATATCCGCAGTTATGGGAATAAGTGTATTAGCGGTAGAATTATTACAATTAAACGTAGTGGTAACATTAGTAATGCAAATTGTAATAGGAGTCATTATTTATGTGGGTCTTTCTAAGTTGCTAAAGTTGGAATGTTTCTCGTATATTGTTAATGTTATTATGAAAGGAAAATAAAAAGGTATAGAAGCAGAGCTTGTATGATGAATAATCAAAATATTTTAGTAACAGCAAAATTTAGTAATCAGCAATGTATCTGATAAAAATAAAGAATAATGATGAGAAGACAAAATGCAATATCCAAGAGTATTGGCTCTTTTCGCCGGTGTTGTTTTGGCCGTTGACATTATAATGGTTCTTCTAAATAAACTGGTGACAAAGGGGCGCAAAGCCGTGTAAATGCGGGAAGGTTGAGATTTTTGAGATGGATACTTCTTAAAAAGCGTATAGTAAACAGACCTGACAGTTGATACCTTCAAAAATCAGGTGGAAATGAGGTTCTTCTAAATAACCTGGTGACAAAGAGGCGAAAAGCCTTATAAATATTGAAAGAATGAGGATTTTGAGATGGATACTTCTTAAAAAAGCGTATAGTAAACAGACCTGACAGGAGATACGCTCAAAAATCAGGCAAAAATGAGACTATTCATAACTGCATAGATTATCAAAAGATGGACTACAGGAGGCTCTAACAGGCCTTTTTTTGGTGGGATTTTTTATGTATCACCTCCAGAGTCGGGACTATAATGGCTCTGATCAGAGCAGTCCATGCTCTTTCAGGATGTGCTCGTAGTCATCACACAGGCCCTGGAGATAGCTGATATCCACACGGAGATCCGTGATCAGATCTTTCAAATCTTCACAGCGTTCTTTTAGGCGTGTCACAGGCTCCGGGATGGTCACATCCAGTCTGCCGCTTGCATAGGATTGGCAGTACATGCAGACCATGTCCTCGAGGACGGATGCCGTGTTGAAATCCTCATAGGGCTCGTCCTCAAAGTGGACGAGTAGCCAGTCTTCCAGTTCGCGAGGGAGAGATAGCTGATTCTTATGTGCGCAGCGGCGCAGGAAATTTCTATCGGGGATCATAAGCGTATCTCCTTTCCGTTCCTGGCATCCTCAAGGACAGACAAAGGATCCTTGGAGAGCCTGAGCTTTCCGCAAGTAAGAAGGATCCGTTTGCGGAAGCCTTCAAAGCTGTGCAGGCCGAAGGCCACCCGCTTCAGGACTTTGACCTTGTTGTTCAGCCCTTCACTGAGGCCGTTGGATTTCCCGTACTTCCAGCTGTTCTGGATGTAACCCCGCCAGTGGCGGATGGTGCAGGCGGCGGAGTGGATCTCCTCCACATTGGAGGCGGTATACTGTTTGATCCATTCTGTCAGCTCCTCGTACTGGACAGAGTAAGGCCAGGAAGCAAGGATATCATGGAAGAACTGGAGGGCGTCATAAGCTTCCAGAAGATCCGGAGCCACGTCAAAGGCATCCTGGAGGCGCTGCTTGTTGTCGTTAAAACGAGTGCCCCAGTATTTTACCTGGTTATCTTCTCTGGTCTTCAGTAGGCGCATGATACCTTTTAGCTTTTTCAGGCTCTCCGTGTCCCCGGAATCCTGAAACTGGCGCTGATAGCGGAGCCGGACATCATCCACCATTTCACCCAGACGTTTGACGACGTGGAAGGGATCGATACAGATCCTGGCGTCAGGGAAGTTCTTCCTGGAGACAGAGACAAATCCGTTGCTCATGTCACAGCAGAAGTATTTCACCCGTTTCCTCTGCTCTAAAGAGAACTGGTGGAAGTACTTGTTCAGATAGACGCCGGAGATCTGGTCCAGGACGTCGATGACAGAGTGTGAGTCGCCGTCAGAGATGCCGCAGTGGTATTTATTGCGATACCACCGGTGAGACTTGGAGCTCCATACACCACTGTTGCCTTTGAATTCATCAATGCAGAGGGTTTCAGGGAGTTTGGATGGCCTGCCGAAGTGGACGCACTCAAAGACTGACTGGACAGTGCTCTGTGGGACGCGGTTCCGCCTTGCGATCTCGGAGAAAGAGAGAGGATGGATCAGGTCCAGGAGAATGGAGTCATAGAGAGCCTGTGTCACGCGAAGAGAGGGATGGATCCAGTAGGGAGTCTCGTAGAAAGAGGAGAGACAGTCCTTGCACAGGAGCCTGCGCTTGTGGAAGGAGACGACGGTACCGCGATGATTACAGGGGATGTGCCTGACGGTCTGTATGGTACCGGAGTCTTTGATGACACAGTCATTAGAACCGCAATGGGGACACAGTCTCTGACTGGCTATAGGTACATCGAGAGTGATGAGATCGTAGTCCTTGAGGACCTGGATGCTTTTGATAGTTGCTTCCTGTGGCAGTTTTGCCAGATAATTACTTGTTTTCATAGCTGCTTTAGCTACCTCCTTTGAAATGTATTATTGGTCCAACAAGATAATAACAAAATGTAGTTTAAAGCAGCTATAAGAGCAAGTAATATTGGAGAAAGGCTACGGAATTAACTGGTGAAGCTTTAAGGGAAACTGGTGACAGGAATAGACGACACCGGGAAACTGAGAAGAGCTTCGGGAAAAGCTGGTGACCACCAGGAAACTGAGAAGTTTTAGGGTGACACCAGGAAAGAGAGAAGCTCTTCTAAATAAGCCGGTGAAACTTTAAAGAACACCGGGGATTTGAGGAGAAACACCAGAAAAAGGTGAAGAACCGGAAATGAGACTATTAATAACTGCATAAATTAGCAATGATGGATTACAAGGGGCTTTAACAGGCCTTTTTTTGGTGGGATTTTTTATATATTACCTCCAGAGTTTAGACTATGGTAGCCCTGATCAGAGCAGGTCATGCTCTTTCAGGATGCGCGCGTAGTCATTACACAGGCCCTAGAAATAACTGATATCCACACGGAGATCCGTGATCAGATTCTTCAGATCTTCACAGCGCTCCCTTAAGCGTGTCATGGGATCTGGGATGGTCACATCCAGTCAGCCGCCCGCATAGGCTTGGCAGTACATGCAGACTATGTCCTCCAGGACGGAAGCCGTGTTGAAATCCTCATAGGGTTCGTCCTCAAAGTGGACGAGGAGCCAGTCTTCCAGTTCACGAGGAAGAGACAGATAATTCTTATGTGCGCAGCGGCGCAGGAAATTTCTATTGGGGATCATAAGCGTATCTCCTTTCCGTTCTTGGCATCCTCAAGGACAGACAAAGGATCCTTGAAGAGCCTGAGCCTTCCGCAGGTAAGAAGGATCCGTTTGCGGAAGCCTTCGAAGCTGTGCAGGCCAAAGGCCACTCTCTTCAGGACCTTGACCTTGTTGTTCAGGCCCTCACTGAGGCCGTTGGATTTCCCGTACTTCCAGTTGTTCTGGATGTAGCCCCGCCAGTGGCGGATGGTGCAGGCGGCGGAGTGGATTTCCTCTACCTCGGAAGCGGTATACTGTTTGATCCATTCTGTCAGCTCCTCGTATTGGACAAAGTAGGGACAGGAAGCAAGGATATCATGGAAGAACTGGAGGGAGTCATAGGCTTCCAGGAGATCAGGAGCTACGTCAAAGGCATCCTGGAGGCGCTGCGTGTTTTCGCTAAAACGAGTGACCCAGTATTTATTTTACCTGGTTATCTTCTCTGGTCTTCAGTAGGCGCATGATACCTTTTAGTTTTTTCAGGCTCTCTGTGTCCCCGGCGTCCTGAAACTGGTGCCGATAGCGGAGCCGGACATCATCCACCATGTCACCCAGACGTTTGACGACGTGGAAGGGATCGATATAGATCCTGGCGTTAGGGAAGTTCTTTCTGGAGACAGAGACAAAACCGTTGCTCATGTCACAGCAAAAGTATTTCACCCGTTTCCTCTGATCTAAAGAGAACTGGTGGAAGTACTTGTTCAGATAGACGCCGGAGATCTGGTCCAGGACATCGATGACGGAATAGGAGTCACCATCAGACAGAGTACAGTGATATTTGTTGCGATACCAGCGGTGATGCGTGGAACTCCATATACCGCTGTTTCCCTTGAATTCGTCAATATAGATGGTCTCAGGGAGTTTGGATGGTCTGCCGAAGCGGATGGACTGAAAGACAGACTGGATGGTGCTCTGGGGGACATGGTTCCTCCTTGCAACCTCAGAAAAAGAGAGAGGCTGTATCAGATCCAGGAGAATGGAGTCATAGAGAGCCTACGTCATACGTAGGGAAGGATAGATCCAGTAGGGAGTTTCATAGAAAGAGGAGTGACAGTCCTTGCACAGGAGCCTGCGCTTATGGAAGGAGACAACGGTACCGCGATGATCACAGGAGATGTGCCTGACGGCCTGTATGGTACCGGAGTCTTTGATGACACAGTCATTAGAACCACAATGAGAACACCGTCTCTGACTGGCTATAGGTGGTACATCGAGAGTGATGAGATCGTAGCCCTTAAGGACCTGGATGCTTTTGATAGTTGCTTCCTGTGGCAGTTTTGCCAGATAGTTGGATGTTTTCATAGTTGTTTCAGAGCTCCTTTAAAATGATGTTTTAGTATCAGACCAATCATAACACTGGAAGTTTGGAGCAACTATGGAGGCATCTAATACAGCAAAAAGTTATGGGAAGCTCCAAAGATAACTGGTGGAACTGTAAGAAACACCGGGGATTTGAGGAGAAACACCAGAAAAAAGTGAAGAGCCGATATGTCCAGATCACGTTCATATGCTGGTAGAAATTCCGCCAAGCATGAGTGTATCGTATTTGGTAGGGTATCTGAAAGGGAAAAGTACACTAATGATATTCGAGCGGCATGCCAATTTGAAATATAAATATGGGAACCGACATTTCTGGTGCAGAGGATACTACGTAGATACGGTAGGGAAAATGCGAAGAAAATAGAGGAATATATAGCTAATCAGCTACAGGAAGATCTGGAATATGATTAAATGATACTGAAAGAGTATATAGACCCGTTCACGGGTGAGCCAGTAAAGCAAAACAGATAAGAAGAGCCCTTTAGGGCTCAAGTAAGGAAATGATGTTGCGATTGGGAACCAAATCGATGAGTCTTTAGACTCCAGTGCCGGTAAAAGACCCTTATAGAGTCAAAGCAAGCCACCGGCTAAGCCGGTGGTCTTGACAATCAACTCTAATATTGTTTAGCGATTGTATTTAGTTTTAGAGTAAAAATTATTTTAAAATATAAAAATGGAAAGGATATATTATGCAAGGATGTAACATTTTAGTAACAGCAATAGGATCATTTTCGGCAGATGCTGTAATAACGACATTACAACAACATAATTATAAAGTAATAGGCACGAATATATATCCAAAGGAATGGATTGCAAATGCAATAGTCGTTGATTGTTTCTATCAAGTACCATTAGCAAGTGAAGAAAAAGAATATATTAATACGATGCTTGATATTTGTAAGAAAGAATGTGTTAGTTATATATTCCCATTAACTGATGTAGAGATTGATGTATTTAATAAATATAGAAAAGTATTTGAGGATATTGGCGTTGTTTTGTGTATGTCATCTTATGAGACTATTATAACTTGCAGAGATAAACGCAAAGCTAGTGATATATTGAAAGATATACCAGGAATTCATGTAATTCCCGAATACCGAGAAGAAGATATAAAAAATGAATCAATAAAATTTCCTGTTATTTGTAAAAAGATAGATGGGAGAAGTAGCCAAGGGTTAAAAAAAATTAATGATGCCAAGGAACTTTCCTTATTTATTGATAATAATGAGTTGGATATGTATGTTATACAGCCATTTTTAAAAGGAGATATTCTTACTGTAGATGTAGTCAGGGATGCGGAGAGAAAAAATTGTGTAGCAATCCCAAGACGAGAATTATTACGAACATTAAACGGAGCAGGTACTTCTGTGCATATAATTAGAGATTCAGAGTTGGAGTCACTATGTGAAAAAATAGCAGAACAGTTAGATATTAACGGTTGTGTTAATTTTGAATTTATTGAAACGGACGAGAAAAAATATTTTTTGGAATGTAATCCTAGATTTTCTGGGGGAGTAATGTTTACCTGTATGTCAGGGTATGATTGTATTTTGAATCATCTTCGCTGTTTTCAGGGGAAGGAAATTGCTAGAAAAGGGAATATTGTTCTGCAATATATTGCAAGAAAGTACAAAGAATGTGTCACGCGTATTGAAAGCTAACATTATATGAGGAGGATACATAAAATGAATACTATACATTTTATCGGCGTTTCAGACGGATTAAAACCGTTTTATATTTTAGAAGAACTTTTTCAACATAAAACAAGTTTGGAAGGGAAAAAGATATACTTTATTACAGATACAAAACAAAATGATGGGAAAACAGAAAAGTTTTGTCAAGAGCACAATATCACAGTATTAAAGTTAGAAATGGATTGCTTAGTGAATGATACGGAGCTAATTCATCAGACTAATCCTGAAATTCTAATTTCCATAGGGTGGAGTAAAATTATACCGGAAGCTTTTTTGAAATTATTTAGATATGCGATTAATTGTCATGGAGGACTTTTACCTGACTATAGAGGGAACAATGTTTATATGCATAACTATGCAAATCTCTCTTCGCATTATGGTGTGACAATCCATTATATGAATAGTAGATTTGATGATGGTAATATCATACTCCAAGCAAGAGCAAAACTTTTTTTAGAGGAGTCACCTTTAATTATTCATAGACGTATCTGTGAAATGACAGCGTTAATTTTGCCAGAAGCAATACATTTAGTTGAAAGTGGATATTTGGGAGAACCACAGAAGGGGATGGCAAGATATTTCTATAAAATAGATAGGCTTGCGATGGAGAATTTACGACAAAAAAACATTGAGAATCTTCGAGCAGGAAAGCCTTTGGAGATTGCCAAATGCAAAGAATGGAAACTATAAATATCTAGTTTCAAAGGAGGAAAAGTACATTATGAACGATATTCTTGTTACTCGGTCCTCTATGCCAGAAATTGAAGAATATATGGATGAAATTTCCGATATGTGGGAATCGCACTGGCTGACAAATATGGGACCTAAACATAAGCGTTTCCAGGAAGAATTGAAACAATATATGGGAGTTGAAAACATAGATCTTTTGACAAACGGCCATATGGCGTTGGAATTGACACTCCAGGCAATGAATCTGCAAGGAGAAGTGATTACAACGCCATTTACTTTTGCCTCAACGACCCATGCAATTGTTAGAAATGGCCTGACACCTGTCTTTTGCGACATTGATCCGATTACATATACTATGGATACCAGTAAGCTGGAAGAATTGGTCACAGATCGGACATGTGCAATACTGCCAGTACATGTCTATGGTAACATTTGCAATATAGAGGAGATAGAACGGATTGCCCATAAGTATGAATTAAAAGTTATATACGATGCGGCACATACTTTTGGAGAAACATATAAAGGACAGGGAGTTGGATCTTTCGGGGATGCCTCATGTTTTAGTTTTCATGCAACAAAGGTATTTAACAGTATAGAAGGCGGGGCGGTATGTTTCAAGGATAAGCATCTGGGAGAGAGCCTGTATGAATTAAAGAATTTTGGCATTCATGGCCCGGAGGAGGTAAGTGCTGTGGGTGCAAATGCAAAGATGAATGAATTCTGTGCAGCCATGGGATTGTGTAATCTTCGCCATGTAGATGAGGAAATTGCAAAGAGGAAGAATGTGGTAGAGCGCTATCGCAGCCATCTGAAAGAAGTAGATGGAATTCAGTTGAATGCAGAGCAAAAAGATGTCAAAGCAAACTATGCATATTTTCCAGTCGTTTTTGAGGAAGAACAGTTTGGAGCCAGCCGTACGGAAGTGTTTGATGCTTTGGCAGAAAATGGCATAGGAGCAAGGAAGTATTTTTATCCTTTGACAAACACTTTTTCAGCCTTTCATGGACAGTTTGACGTGCTGGAGACTCCTGTTGCGTTGCATATCAGCAAGAGAGTATTGACCTTGCCTCTGTATGCGGATCTTGATTTGGAAGATGTAGATAGAATCTGTGAGATTATTTTGCAATGTAAATGTTAACGAAGAAACATTATCATAAGAGGGACTGGAAATATGGAAAGTAATTTAACGTCTGAGGATAGGAATATACAGGGGGGGGGGTAAAAATGAGGTCAGGGATTCTAATATTGAATTATTCCGTATAATAACAATGCTTGCTATTGTGGCCCACCATTATGTAGTTAATTCCGGATTGACAGCGACCGCCGGGCCGATTTATGCAAATCCACTGTCTATACCATCGATTTTCCTGCTTTTGTTTGGTGCGTGGGGAAAAATTGGCATTAATTGTTTTGTTTTTATTACTGGATATTTTTTATGCAAATCACATGTCACCGCAAAAAAATTTGTAAAATTACTCTTTGAAGTGATGTTTTATCGTATTGTGATATATATGATTTTTTACATATCCGGCTATACTCCTGTTACGCTTTCAACGATGGTTGAAGCATTTTTGCCTGTGACAGCAATTGCTCAGAATTTTACTGGGACATATCTGATATTCTTTCTGTGCATCCCGTTTCTAAATGTATTGATTCATAATTTAAGGGAAACGCAGCATGTTTATCTAGTGCTATTGTCTTGCTTTATTTATGTGTTTTTCGGGACGGTGAAAGTATTACCAGTGACAATGAATTATGTTTCTTGGTATATAGTGCTTTATTTTATAGCATCTTATATCCGTTTATACCCTAAAAAGATTTTTGAAAGTCGGGTAGTCTGGGGATGGATGACAGTGGCTTCTTTGGTGCTGGCGGCGGTGTCAGTTATTGCCTGTGCATGGCTTGGGACAGTTATAGGAAGAAACATGGCTTATTTTTTTGTTACAGATTCAAATACGTTCCTTGCGGTGCTTACAGGAGTGAGTGCTTTTTTGTTTTTTAAGAATATCAAATTAAGATACAGTTGGCTAATTAATACAATTGCATCAACAACCTTTGGAGTTTTACTGATTCATGCAAATTCGGATGCGATGAGGAAATGGTTATGGGATGATATCCTGAACAATGTGGGATTTTTTGATTCCGCCTGGCTTCCGGTTCATGCCGTGGGAAGCGTTATAGTGATTTTTGCTGTTTGTTCTGTAATAGACTTGGTTAGGATAAAGTTGGTTGAACGTCCGTTTTTAGCTTGGTGGGATAAGCATGAAGAAAGATTGTCAAATAGTTATAAACGATTTGAGAGAAAAGTCTTTGAGAAAATGAATATTTCCATTAAGTGATTGATCACTAATCCAGACACTTATAGGTGCCTGACGGTTTGTGGTGTACTGGAGTCTTTGAGGATCTTGGGGGAGGGTTTTAAAATGAACTGGTGAAACTATAGGAAATATCAGTGAAAAATCAGTGAAAAGAGAGGAGACACCAGAAAAAATCGAAAAGTATAGAAACTGACATTTCAGTAGCAATTGATTCAGTTATATAGCAATTGTATTCATTAGATATATGGTTTTGCAATATACGTGGCAATATGGTTTGCATATATAGATGAACTAGGTATAGCACAGACATTCATGACACGAATATGGGATAGGGCGCTTAAAGTAACAGAAAATACTTATTTATGAGTAGCGGATATATAAGAAATAATTGTAATAGAGGTTTTCTACAGTAGAAAAAGGAGATAGAATGAATGATTTAACAGTGCTTCATTTGTCGGACTTACATATTGATGATACCGGTATTCGGAAAAGTCTCTTGCTTCAAAATTTGCTGACAGACATTGAGAGCGAGATGCAGTACAGCCATAATATTATTATTACAGTAACGGGAGATCTGGTAAATCGGGCAAATTACAGAAATCAAAACGAAATCCTTGATTTTTTTAAGCAATTGAGAGACGTTTTAGGTGACAAAGTAAAACATATTTATATTGTACCGGGTAACCACGACAAAGTCAGATCAGACATGGATCGGAAAATATTGGATGAGATTGAAGCGTTGGGAGAAGACTATGGAAGCGGGCAGACCTGGAAATATGTCAGAGTTGCGTTTGAAGAACATCTTGCCTTAGTTCGACAGATATATGAAATCTTTTATTCGCCGGATCAAGTACCAGATAGGGTGTTTGAGGATACTTATGGAGTACATATTGATGAAATTGATGGGAAAAATGTTTGTGTTATACAGTTTAACACTGCGTGGACAAGTGAGGGAGAAAATGACCAGAGGAATTTGTTGATTGGGAGATATCAGCTTCGACAAATTAGGGAAAGTTATGCTAATAAGTATAATGAACTGAAAAATAAGCATATAGATCTTACGATTGCTCTGGCGCATCATCCACTCAACTGGTTGACGGGAAAAGAGGAAGATATGGTCCGGGAGGAAATACTTAATCCGACAGGATTAAATGTAAATACTTATATATGCGGGCATACTCACAATCGCGACGTAATTAACTGGCATAACAATAGAAGATCAATGACTACATTAGTATCAGGACTGGGCTGGCCTGATGGCAGCACACAGCATCCATATGCGCACACATATTCGAGTTATGTCTTTAATCTGGATGCTAATTCTGTGGATGTGTATGTCAGAAGTTCTGATGATGCATATGCATTCGCACCTGATTTTAGGATATATACAAATCAGACCGACAGGAAGAATAAAAAAATTGTGATGCCAATTGATACATGTAAAACGCAGGCATATTTTAATTTAGGCTCTGGACACAGTAGATCGCCGAAAGCATATTATATCACAGAAGATACTATGTCAGAACTGGAGGGATTTATACAGATTTATCTGGAATGTGAAGATAAATTACATGATCGGTTGGAGAGTATCAAGAACGATTTCCTAGCTATTTGTGAAGAAAAGAAAAATGATTTACCTTTTGAAATTGAAAAAATGTGGAGCGGAGTAGAAAAGCTCAGTAGTCCTGTTCAATGGAGCATAAAGCAAAAGAAGTCAATAGCAAAAGAATTCTCAGGATATCTGACTATGATATGTAAGGTATTATATAAATCAATACAGAGGATGAAAGAAAATGCTGAATTGAGAATACATTTTCGATATTGGAAGTCGGTAGAACAGGAGACTGTTCAGAAACATATGTCAAATGATGTATATGTCCAGCTTAGTTTATATGGGAAAGGTTATCCGGAACATTCATTAACGGAGTTGGATTGGGGGCAGTTGATAAAAGAAGCATATTTTGAAGGGAAACCATTGATTGCATCTGTTAACACAGATTTTTGTAAAGAGAGTATGGACAGCAATAACGACAAAACAGAGGATGATTTAAAACATAAATGGTTGGATTTTATTACAGTTATTCCTCAGTTTGAACAAAATAATTATGTGATAAAGGATGCGGTGAGCGAAAAGATCAGTTTTTCCAGGCCCTTACTGACGTTTGGGATTACCGTATATAGGGATGAAGATCGGGACATTTTATATATGCTCGATTATTTGCGGATTAACAGATTTATAGGAAGGCAAATAAATAAATTTTTCCACTATTTCCCAATGGATCTTGTGGAGTGCATAAGATTAATAAAAGAGGAGGATAACAATTAAAATGTCGGAATTGGCAGTATGGATGAAAAAGAGGACACTGACGAGGGCGGAAATAACAAAGTACAATGAAGAGGAACAGATATTAGTCAATGTCAACAGGATATATTCCAAATATGCAGAAGTAGTCCGGAACAATCTGAAAACAGAATATGAGATATTGTTAAATATTATTGACCGGATAAGTGACGAAAAGGAAATGTATACTGTGATGGAAGCGGGGGATGTAGTTAAGTGTTTTCTACAAAGCAATAGTGAATATCCGGGAAATACATTTTTGCGAAAAAATGAAGAAGAGAAGGGTTCGGAAGCGTAAAGGCACGTCACTTTAGACAATATAACAAATGTATATACTATGAAAGTTCTGGGCTTTTTAGGGAATGGTATAAATTGGGCATTGTCATCAATTTATCCATCAACATGCTAAATTTTGGTTTGCTAAATTTTTGGTTTGCTAAATTTTGATACTCAAAAAATTGAATTAATTGGAAAAATGTGTTAAATTATTATAAGGCAGGGTTTCTCAATGAAGTGGGGTAACTCTGCCTTTTTGTTATAGGTAAGGCTGAGAACGGGAGTAGATATAACAGATGCCTCGTTATCAATATCTGAGAAGTTTTGCGCTGCTGGGATGAGGGGATTATGCCAAAAGAGAATCTGATTTTAAAAAGAAGACTTATACTCCAGTCATTTTTGCCTTTGTATATAATGCTTTTTATAAAGTATTTCGATTTTGGTATCTTTTCATTAACGAGATATTTTATATATGGTATTCTAAAAAGTGACTGGGAATTGTTTCAGAATGAGTTCAGAATAGACAGCATATGGTGCTTTCTATTGTGTTTATATTTATTTATATGTATTGTCAGAGGAGTTTTTGCAGTTGCGACGTTCGTAAATATGCAAAAGAGTGGTTTGTATGATACCGGTGAAAAGATAAAAACTGCAGAGAGTATGGAAGAAAGCAGTCTTGGATTTTTCATTACATTTATTATTCCTCTGCTTTTTGACGATATCGCATCGTTTCGGGGAATCTTGATTTTTGCAATGATTATGATCTGCTTATTTCTGCTGATGTGGAAAACGAATTTATACTATCAAAATCCGGTGCTTGTTATTTTAGGCTACCATATTTATAAAGTTACATATAAAAATCCAATTACGAAAACAAATGAGAACAAGGAGGTAATTTGTATAGTAAGGGGCAATCTGGATTGTGATCACGTGATCTCAAGAAAATATATATCAGATAATGTATATTATGTTGTTAATAAAAAGTGAATTTCAAAAGAGGGAGAGCATTTAAATGGATGCGGAGGCTACATTAAAAGAGCAGATATCTGGAATGCTGCGGGATGAAGATTTAGGGTTTGAAGTTTTTGTTGCGTTAAAAACAGGAGAAGTTCCGGTAAGGAGACTATTGTTTTATGGGGATAATGAAAAGGGGAATTTCAAACGAAAAATACAGGACACGATTGTTCAGACGGTGAAAGATAAATTTCTTGGAGAGGAAACGGAATATATTGATGCGGTAAGACTTGCAGATAACCAGAAGAAGTTTTATGTCATAACACAGACCGAACAATATTATCCGTTTGATTTCCTGAATACGCCGGAAGAAATGATAGATGGATTCTCAGCTTCAGAGTGTGGCAACGCAGATGGGATTCTTTTTCGCTTCAGGAGAGAAAACAAGGTTATATGGGCATATCAAAGAATATATCCAATAGCTATACCGAATAGAAAGAAACAAAATATTATGGCAAGATTCGTATCAACGGAAAAGGCGGACTATTTTGTTGAGATGCCAGATCAACTTTTTACGATCACGCAACAGGTGGATCTATTGATAATTGATGATAAAATTATTACAGATAATACAACATTGATGCAGAAACATTTTAAATTCGATTATTTTATCAAGTCTTCGGCTGAAAAAGCAGTTGAAACAATTATTCAAATCCATCTTGTTTCTAATGGAGAAAAACTGAAGGACTATATTCAACGCTCCAAACCACAGTATGCGCGCAAAATGATGCGTATAAATGAATATAATGTCGTAAATCAAAAACCAGAAGAATTACTGGAGAAGATACAGGGTACAGATCGTTGGAAAGATGTCTTTCAGATTGAAGCGGGGAAAATACATCTTAATACATATGCAGATGTGGAATATTTGATCGATCTGTTTGATGAACGCTATACTGTGTCAGAAATAACAGGGGATGAGTTCGATACAGATGTAAAAAAACTTGTGGAAACAGAGAGTAAGTGAGGATAATTAGCAGTTATC
>NZ_NFLQ01000026.1 GCF_002160985.1 Lachnoclostridium sp. An118
TATTTAGTTCCTGACCACTCCTATATCGGGGAATGGTCTGTTAAGGTTGCCTTTTTTGCTCTGTTGTAACAAATTTAACTTTTTTTATATCACCTCTTGACATTTCTTAGCTGGACTTTTTTATCTTCATCTGAACGGCCTGCTCTTTAGTCCTGCGGCGCTCCATCCACAGCTTCGTGCCCTCAGCCATGCACCGGGCCGCATACAGCATGCCCTTCCGTCCGATACTCATGCCCGCCTGCCGGGCTGCCGCCCAGTGGTGCAGGGGCGTACCCCTGCACATGGTGGCGGCGCTGATAGTAATGAGGGGGACCGTATGGCTCACCTCCGCCGCATCCGTGCCGATGGAGATGGGCACCGGCTCATCCTCCAGGGGCTCCAGTCCCCGAAAATATTCTCCCCCATTGTCCAGCCCTGCTTCCCGGCTGATCTGAGCCGCAAGATCCAGCTCCTCCTCCGTATATACCGGGGTGGGTATCCTTGTCATGGCCTCGTAGTATAGTTCTGTCAGCTCCCGGTCGATCTTCATCTCCCTGCAGCTTGCCACCAGCTCGATCTCCACCCTGGTCCCGGTCATGAGAGCCGCTCCTCTGGCACAGTCATCCACTCTCCTGGAGGCATCCTCTGTCCTCTCACGCAGACTGGAACGGATAAAGTAATTTGTCTTTGCTAGATCCGGCACCACGTTGGCGGGCTGCCCGTTGTCTATGTAGGCATAGTGCATCCGCACGTCCCCGGGTACATGCTCCCGCAGATAGTTGACTCCCACATTCATGAGCTCCGCCGCGTCCAGGGCGCTCCTTCCCTCCTCCGGAGAGCGGGAGGCATGGGCGCTGACTCCGTGAAAGGTATAATTCTTGATGTCCTGGGCCTGCCATATGTCATTGCTGACCCGGTTTCTGTCGAAGGGGTGCCAGGTCACCGCAATGTCCAGGTCGTCAAAGACTCCCGCCCGGTTCATGACGATCTTCCCTGACATGATTTCCTCTGCCGGGCACCCGTAGACGCGCAGTGTCCCCGGGATCCCACTCCTTTCCATGTCCTCCTTCAGGGCGCAGGCCGCTGCCGCCGCTCCCGTGCCCAGCAGATTGTGACCGCAGGCATGCCCCAGCTCCGGCAGGGCATCGTACTCGGCCAGAAATCCGATGACAGGCCGCCCCTCTCCCCAGGCAGCGGTAAATGCCGTGTCGATCCCGGCAGTCTTCTTCTCTACCCGGAAGCCGTTTTCCTGCAGGAAGGAAGCCAGATACGTGCTGGAGAGCTCTTCTTTGTAGGCTGTCTCCGGATGCCGGAAAATGTAGTCCGCCGTCCGGACCACCTCCTCCTCGTGCTCCTCCAGCCAGTCTGCGATCAGATTTTCCTTCTCCCTGCCGCTCATACAAATGCCTCCTTCGGGTAGATTTCTTCCTCTGGGACTGTCGCCAGCACATCCTGGCATTCCTGGCCGAACAGCTCCGCAAATTCCGCCAGCGCCCTGTCCACAGCTCTCTGCCCGTCATCTCCCAGATCCTCGATGAGGGTCCGGCTGATGGCAGCCCTGAGATGGGCGGTGTGGAAGGTAAAATCCTTCATGCAGGAGGTGCCCAGCTCTTTTTTCTTTACAGCCAGGGCCTCGTTCTCCTCAGGCGTCAGGGGGCATCCCCAGTCAAACTCGCAGCGCGGGCCGCCCCAGCTCATGGGCTCCGTCACCTGGGTACAGACATATTTGTCCTGGTAGCCCTGGTACACTGCGTTGTCCACATTGACGCAGTAGAGCTTTCCGTACTCAGTAAGGCCATGCTTTTCCCAGGCGTCGCACCAGGCGCATTTTGCAATATAGGTCTGCAGGGTGGGCTGGGTGCGGATCTGCCCGAACTCCATCTGCCCGTCAAAGTCCGGCTTCCACTCACCGTAGGCCTGATTTGTCATCGTGTTGATCTGGTCTCCTCTTTTCCGGGCGTTCCACGCCATCCGCGTTCCCCTCTCCATCCCGTAAACGGTCATGCCCCGCAGGATGGACTCTTTTCCTCTCTCCCCGCACAACTCCACCGCCTGCTTTGCCAAAAGTGCAAACAGCACGGCATGGTGTTCGATATGCAGGCATACCTTTTCCTCCGTCATATTCCGTCTCCTTTCTGTTCATCCAGGTCTGTCAACCAGTTAAAAATCAGCGGTCCCCAGCTGAAGGATATAGAAAGCCACCATGATCCTCACCCGGTTCTCATTACTCAGTATATCATATCCCAGCACCTCTTTGATCTTATTCAGCTTATAAGTGAGCGTGTTTTTGTGGCAGTACAGCGCCTCCGCCGCGCGCACCGTACTACAGTCATTTTCAAAATATGCCTTCAGGAGCTTCATGTATTCTGTCCTGTGTGCCCTGTCATACTCCTGCAGCCGTCCCAGCACCTCTCTCACAAAGTCCGGGTAGATAGCCGTCTCCTTCACATCTGTGAGTATCTTGTAGATTCCCAGCTCATCGTAAGCCAGAAAGTTCCTGGGAATGGTCGTTTTTGTAAGCTGGTAGGCTGTGTAGGCGTTCTCATAGGACCTGTGGATGTCCTTCATCCGGTTTACTGTGGTCCCCGCCCCGATGTATAGGTTCGGGTCCTCCCCGGACAGCCGCCGGAACTGGTCCCGCAGCCACTCCCCCCGGTACCCCGCAGCCAGGATGATCAGCTTTCCCTCCTCCTCGTAGAAGATGGTCTTCTCCATGGAAAAATGAAGCTTTCTCTGGATATCCTCCAGAAGCTGGTTGCCCTGCTCCGTGTCATAGGCATGGCAGCTCATGATGATGACCGTGTAGGAGAGGTCCCTGGGAAAGCCGTTCCGCTCCATGTGGTTCATATAGAGCTCCTCGTTCTCCGGGTAAAAGATCGCATTTTTCATGGCCGTGACCAGATTGGTCTCCCTCTGCTCGTTCTTCAGGAGGATCTCCGAGAACTTACGCATGATGTCTATGTAGGGCGTTTTCCATGAGGCGGAAAAAAGAGGAAGCCGCCTGTCGTTGCACCAGTCTATCACCTCCCCCGGAAAACACTTTCCCTCCTGAAGCGCGATAATGACCCCGCCGGCCCCGGCCCGGTCCATAGCGCTCAGGAATTTTCTCAGCCACTCCTCCGACCTGTAATTCAGGCCGGAGTTAAAGACCAGCTCGTCCCCGTAGAGGAACCGTGCAAACTCGCTCCCCTCCACCATGTGGATCCAGCTGATCTTCCTGTCAAAGCAGGAGGCCGTGTGAAGCTTCACTTCGTATTCCGGCCGGATTTCCTTATACAGATACTGTAATTCAACTGCCATAACAAACTCTCCTTTATCATAGGATAGCATTTTTGTGCTCGGATCACAATTATTTCATGAATATATGGTCCAAAAAAATATTTTCAAAGGATTTACCCTGTGCTATATTGTATTCGAAATACAAAATACATTTTAACCCCCCGAATTTGTATTTCTATCACAATCTCTGGATCATAGAAAGAAGCAGCGTGCTGACCGCACGCTGCTTTTTCGCTCTCTGTTCGTTTTATATCAGCAGTCCGGCAGCGATAACCACCACCGTCATAAGCAGGATCACAAGGTAGGCGATCCTGTCCTTTGATGTGTAGACCAGCTCTCTGTATCTGGTCCTGCTGCCTGCATCCGTATACCCCCTAGCCTCCATGGCCATGGCAAGATCCGCGGATCTGCGGATGGCAGACACAAACAAGGGCACCACAAGAGGCATCACCTTTCCCATCCTCTTAAATACATTTCCACTGTGAAAATCCACTCCCCTTGATGCCTGGGCATCCATGATAATATTGACCTCCTCGATAAACACAGGAATAAACCGAAAAGCAATGGACACCATCATGGCCATCTCGTGTACCGGCACTTTGACCTTTTCAAGAAATCCCAGACCTTTTTCCAGTCCCGCCGCCATTTGTGTCGGCGTGGTCGTGTAGGCCAGGAGCGAGGCCATGAGGACCATCAGGATGATCCTGGACACAAGCCGGACCGCCTTCAGAAGCCCCTCCCGGGAAACAGTAACAATACCCATAGAGAAAAGTGGTGTCCCGTCCGTGATCAGGCTCTGGAACACAAAGGTAAACAGCAAAAGAAGAGCAAATCCTCTCAGCCCCTTCAGTATATAGCTCCACGGTACAGCGGCAAGCCTGTAAAGGAGCAGAAGATAGGCCAGGCAGGGAATGTACACAGCTGGATCCTCCACAAAAAACAGAGCTATGATATAGAGCAGAGTGCCTGCCAGCTTTGTCCGGCAGTCCAGCAGGTGAATGACAGAGGTCCTGTTATAATATTTGCCTATTGTGATATCTCTGAGCATTTGTTCCACCTCTCCTGTCTGTCACTGTCCTCAAGATCTCGTCCTCCGCCCTCTCCTCGTCGCACACAAGCCTGACGACAGGGACGCCTCTCTGCCGTACTTTCCACAGAGTCTCCATGATCTGCGGCATCTCCAGGCCCGCCCTGTCCAGCAGCTCCTTTTGGGAAAAGACCGATTCAGGGCTTCCGTCCATGCACACAGTCCCGTCAAGAAATACGACCACCCGGTCCGCATACTCGGAAATCTCCTCCATGGAGTGGGATACAAGGATTATGGTCGTCCCGCTTCCCTGCATTTCTTTTAAAAGTGAAAAGAGCTGTCTTTTAGAGCAGGGATCCAGTCCCGCCGTCGGCTCATCCAGCACCAGCACCTCCGGCTCCACCTTGGCTGCTTTGTTCAAAATACAGTGCGAGACAAATATGATCTTCTGCATAGCTTCCCTTCCTTTCGACATCTACAAAATAGTATCATTGGCATTATGTTTCTTCAAATCGTTTTTCTCTATATTGTCATAGACACATTCTATCTGCTCTGACACAGCCCACGATCTGTATAAAGAAATTCTAAAGTTTTCAGACTTTGCTTGACCTGCTTTTTCCCTCATATTATGATGGAAGCAATGAACAACCTAATTTTATGGAGGGCTTATCTATGTTTGATTTTTTCTCAGGCTCCAGCAAAAAGAAGCGCTATCCGAACCCGAACAGGGGCGGCTCCTACTATCAGCAGGGCAGCGGCCTTTTTGGGCATTTCATGGGCTCGTCCATGTCCGGCAGCAGCAGGCCGCGCTATGGTCAGGGGTACGGACAGGGCCATAGCCAGAACTATACCCAGGGATATCCGCAGGGGTATCAGCAGGCTCCCCCGGGACAACAGGGCTATCCGAACCAGCAGCCTTCCCCTCAGGGACAGAGCATCTGCCCCAGCTGCGGCGCCTCTGTCCCGGCGGGCTCCAAGTTCTGTCTCTCCTGCGGCGCAAGGATGGCCAGCGCCTCCTTCTGCCCGAACTGCGGCAAGCCTGTACCGCCGGGAGCAAGGTTCTGTCCGGACTGTGGGACACCGACAAGCAAATGACCGCAGGAAAGAGGATCGGGGACTACACTGTTGACACAAAGCTTGGCAGCGGGCGCTACGGCGTCTGCTTCCTTGCCCGGGACTCTCACGGAGAAAAGGTAGTCCTGAAGCGCTTTCGAAGACGCCTGTTCCAGAAAAATCCGCCGGGCAGCCACCACGAGGCTGTCATTCTCTCCGGCTTAGACCACCCCTCCATTCCGGAACTGCTGGGCGTGGTCCATGAGCGGGAGGGATATTTTTTTGTGTTGAAATATATGCCCGGACACACCCTCCGCCAGCTTCTTTTCCGGGAGCATCACATTTTTACGGAGGAAGACATTTTCCGGATAGGCGCTCAGCTTTCGGAAGCCCTTGTGTACATACACAGCCGCAGTGTCGTCCACGGGGACCTCTCCATATCGAACATCGTAGATGACGGGCACCGGACGGGTCTTCTTGATTTTGGCCTTGCAAGGTACAGAGGTGAAGACGGCGCCGCCTATGACCTGGACTACGCCTGCCTCGGCAACGTGCTTTTATATCTCCTCTATTCCGGCTGGCACGGCAGGAGGTGCGGAGCCTGGTATGACGAGCTTGACCTCAACGCGGACAAGGAACTGTTCCTAAGGCGCCTTCTCCGTCTGGATAGGGGCTTTACGCATACAGAACAAATGCGGGATGCCTTTCTTGTGGCATTTTCCCCGCACACTGAGACATACACGGACAAAAGCAAAGGATAAACATCATGGAATATACATTTACAGAAATCTTCTGGCTGTTCCTCATCTATTCCTTTATCGGATGGATCATAGAGGCGGCCGTGGGAACCATCAGGAACAAGAGCTTTACAAACCGGGGCTTTTCGACAGGCCCCTTCTGTCTCGTATACGGAGCCGGTGCCGCTCTCATGTCCGTCACCCTGCAGGAGCTGCTGAACAATCTTTTCCTCCTTTTTATCGGCTGCGCCATACAGGCCACTGCTGTAGAGTGGATCACAGGAAAGACCCTTGAGCGGCTGAACAGGCACAAGTGGTGGGATTACTCTGATAAGAGGTGGAACTTTGACGGATATATCTGTCTCCAGTACACAGTCCTCTGGGGCATACTGGGTGTCATCTGTCTGAAATACGGCAATTCCCTTCTTTTTTCCCTGTACAGCAGGATACCCGAGCCTGTCACTACCATCATCGTCTGGGTCCTGATGGGATACGTGCTCCTGGACACACTGGTGTCCATGGCGGCAGCCCTGCATCTCCGGACCTTCGAGGCAGGACAGTCAAAAATCCCCCTCATGCGCGTCGTAGAGCGACGAATGGCCAATGCCTATCCTGTCATCCAGGAAAAGGCTGAGGATATCCTAAGGGAGGGGAAATTTGCCGAGGGCTGCGGATTCTACAAGCTGTTCTGGCTCTTCCTTATCGGTTCCCTGCTGGGGGACATTACAGAGACTCTTTTCTGCCGGCTCACCGCCGGCGTATGGATGTTCCGGAGCAGTCTTGTTTGGGGACCTTTCAGCGTAGTATGGGGGCTTCGCCATCGTTCTTGCAACAGCTCTTCTCTACAAGGACCGGGACAAGCCGGACCGCCACATTTTCCTCATCGGCACCTTCCTGGGAGGTGCCTACGAGTACATCTGCAGCGTCCTGTCGGAGCTTGTGTTCGGCCAGGTTTTCTGGGACTACAGCGCGATCCCCTTCAACCTGGGAGGACGCATCAATCTTCTGTACTGCTTTTTCTGGGGCATCGCCGCTGTCGTATGGATCAAGGGGCTGTACCCGCACTTTGCGGACTGGATCGAGAAGATACCGAAGGCCGCCGGGTACATTGCCACCTGGATCCTGGTAGCCTTCATGGCTGCTAACATCCTTGTCTCCGCCGCGGCACTCATCCGCTACGGCGCGCGGGACGGCGGCCCGGCCGCCTCCTCCGGCTGGGAGCATATCATAGACACACACTTTGACGATGCGACAATGAAACAGCTCTATCCAAACTCCAAGATGAGATGACAGTAAGGGCAGAATAACAGCAGAGACAAAAGTATCATCCAAAATGCCAAAACATCAATAGCCCGGCTGCCTTGCAGAAGCCGGGCTATTGATGTAAATGTACCGCACATTTCGTACAATTGCACACCAGTTCATGTAAGTTCGGACGTAATACTTTTAAAAAGTATTACGTCCGAACTTACATGAATTTACAATTCTTCAAATATATCTTTGAAAATTCCGCTGGCATATTCCTTCACTTTCTCCTCCAGCGCTCTGTACCGCCTTATCAGAGAAAGTCCCTCCTGTGTGACGGAGCAGCTCCCTCCTGTCCGCCCGCCGTGGCTGCGGAGGATAAGAGGATATCCGAGCTCCTGCTCTGCCCGCCCCGTGATCTTCCAGCCCTTGCTGTAGGACATGCCCATCCGCCCGCAGGCCTCCTTCATTGAGCCGGTCTCCTCGACAAGCTCCAGGAGCTCTGCCACCCCCGGACCCAGGACCGGTTCATCCGTATTGATCTGCAGCTTCACTCGCAGGTGAAAGTCTTTCTTTTCCCGCGGCGTTTCCCTTTCCTCTTTTCTTTTGTCCTGAACCATCTCGCTCATTTTTATTCCCTCTCCCAGCTTTTCTTTTCTCCCGTCTGCACTGCCCACCACCTATTCTTCCAGAAGAAGAAGCCTGGATGGGTCAATGGTCACCTCGTCGGGTATCTGGCCCTGACTCCGGTCGCTCTTCATCCAGATGCCCGCCCCGGGGTGCTCCCGGTTCTGAAAGATGAGCGTCCACTCAAAGGGCGAGGTCACCTGCTCTGCCGGGAGCACCCGGATCCGATTGGGGACGTCCTCTCCCTTCGCCGCAGGCAGGATATCGTGCGCTCTGATGCCCACGTGGGTGGCCGTGTCTGGCACCTTTGTCCCGGTGCACAGCATCACGTTCCAGTCATTTGCGTAAATCTGGTAATCTCCCGCCTTCTGTATGCGGGAAATATTCTTGCATCCGGTAAGTCTGGCCGCAGCCAGCTTCCGGGGCTGGTCAAAGAGCACCTGCGTCTGGCCGCAGATCACATTTCTCCCTTTTTCCATGATCATAGTCCTGCCGCACAGGCGGTAAATCTCATCCCGGTCATGGCTCACCAGGACCATGCACCCTCCAAACTCCCGTATCATCCGGGCCAGCTCCATCTGCATCTCCTCCCGGAGGTAGCTGTCCATGGCGGAAAACGGCTCGTCCAGGAGAATACACCTGGCGTCCGACGCAAAGATCCTTGCCAGGGCGGTCCGCTGCTGCTGCCCGCCCGAGATGCGCGCAGGATACTGATTTTCCAGCCCCTCCAGCCGGAACTGGCATATCAGCCTCCTCACCTGCTCCCGCCGGGCGCTTTTATCCTGCCGGCTCCTCAGCAGTCCGGCCTCGATATTCTGCGCCACTGTCATATTGGGAAACAGGGCGTAATCCTGGAACAGGTACCCGACCTGCCTTTTCTGGGGCGGCAGGTCGATCCCTCTGCCGCTGTCAAAGAGGACGCTGCCGTCCCTTCGTATCTTCCCCCGGTCCGGCCGCACAAGCCCGGCCACAGCCTTGAGGGTCATGCTCTTCCCACAGCCGGAGGCCCCCAGTATGCCCAGGCATCCGTCCTCCGCCTCAAAGCGAAGGTCCAGGTCAAAATTTTTCAGCTTTTTTGAGATATCAGCTTCCAGCATCTTCAACGGTTCTCCCTCCGTGTAAATCTCTGAAATACATAGGTCGCATAGCCCATGCCGGTGACCACGATAAAGGAGATGAGCACCAGGACCAGCACATATCTGCCCGCTGACTCCATGTTCCCCGCCGAAACGTCAGAGTAGACGGCCAGGGGCAGGGTCCTCGTCTTCCCTGCAATGTTCCCGGCGATCATGGCCGTGGCGCCAAACTCTCCCAGTCCCCTGGCAAAGGCCAGGATGCCCCCGGACAGAAGCCCCTGGACAGCCCCCGGCATGAGGACTCTGCGGAAAATCTGCCACTCCGACATGCCAAGGGTCCTCCCCGCGTCCATGAGATTTCGGTCCACCTGCTCAAACGCGCCTCTGGCCGACCGGTACATGAGGGGGAAGGAGATGGCCACTGCCGCCAGCACTGTAGCCCCCCAGGAAAACGCGATCTTCACCCCGAAATATTCCAGGAAAAAGGCGCCCACCGGCCTCCTGACTCCGAAGATATAGAGGAGGAAAAATCCCGCCACCGTGGGAGGCAGGACCAGAGGGAGTGTCAAAAGACCATCCCACAGTATTTTCCACCTCTCATGCCGCATCCGGTAGACTAAAAATGCCGTCCCTGTTCCAAGAAAAAATGTAAAGACAATGGAGACTGTCGCTGTCTTTGCCGATATCAGAATAGGCGAAAGGTCCACCCTCTCCCCTCCTTTCCTTGCTACTGGACGTCCGCGTGGCTGACAAAGCCATACTCCTCAAACACAGCCATGGCCTCGTCGCTCTGCAGGAAATCAAGAAATGCCTGGGCCTCCTCCTGATGCGCGGATGACGCCACAAGTCCCACCGGATAGATAGCCGGCTCCGCCAGACTTCCCTCCGGCGCCTGGGCGATCACCTTTACATTGTCTGTGGTAGCCGCGTCTGTGGCATAGACGATACCTGCCTGGGCGCTTCCCTCTGCCACCCAGTTCAGCACCTCTGTCACATTTGTCCCGAGGCTGGCTTTTGCCAATACCTCATCCCAGATTCCCAGATTGGTGAGAGCCTCCTGGGCATACTGTCCCGCGGGAACGCTGGCCGGGTCGCCGATGGCGATAGTGTCCGCCTTTGTGATATCCGTAAATTCCGCCAGGCCCAGCTCATTTTCCGCAGATGTGACGAGCACGATCTGGTTCTCCAGAAGGTCCTTCACGCTGTCCCCGTCAATAAAGCCCTCCTCTGTGAGAGCGTCCATCTGCTGGGTGGCCGCTGACATGAACACGTCCGCCTCCAGCCCCTCCTCGATCTGCGTCTGTAGCTTTCCTGAGCTGTCATAGGTTCCCTTCACAGTCACACCCGGATTCTGCTCCTCAAACATGGGGATCAGCTCCTCCTCGTAGGCGTACTCCAGGCTGGCTGCCGCCGCCACAAGGATTTCTGTCGTCTCTGCGCTCTCCTGTGATGAGCTGTCCTCTGCTGTGTTCTCCTGCTCTGTGCTGTCCTCCCCTGAAGAGGAGCAGCCTGTCAGTCCCGCTGCCAGCAGGCATAGGCTCATGGATACTGCCAGCAGACGGCTGATCTTGTTTCTTTTCATTTTCATGTACCTCCCTGTCTTTATGTTTCATCCTGTCACTTTCATTTGAAGCACTCCCAGTATATATCAAGTTATTTTTAAAAACAACTCGCTTTGGCAAAAAACGCTGCCCCGGGAACTATTTCTCTTCCCGGACAGCGCCTGTCAGCTCCTCATATCCCCCATCTTCTCTCCCACACTTCCTCCATGTCTTCCCTCCGGTCTATGTCCCGCAACTCCGTCTCCCGGGACTCCACAATGTCGATCCTGTCCGGATACCGGGCCATCACAGCCCGGCCCCCCACATCCCCCTCCAGCTCCATGAGCTCCGGGAAATATGCTTTCGGCCACAGCACCGGATTGCCCGGCCTGCCCTCATGGCCGGCGCAGATGATCCTTCCTCTCCTGACTGCCGCCCGGTTCCATATCTTCTGGATGGTGGCCGCCTGGAGGCCGGGCTGGTCGCAGACGCAGAACAGGACGCCCTCCAGCTCCGGCTTTTCCTCCAGCATGGCCCGGAGCCCCAGCTTCAGGGACCAGGAAATCCCCCTCTCCGGCTCCCGGTTCTCCACCGGCGTCACCCCCATCTGCCGGGCCGCCTCCATGATGTTCTCATTCCCGGTGACGATCATTTTCTCCATTCCGGAAAAGGCAGCCGCCTTTTCCAGCATGTACTGGTAGACCGGCTTGTCATGGACAAGGCAGGACAGCTTGTCCCCGCCAAATCGCAAGCCCCGGCCTGCGGCCAGGATGACAAGGCCGTATTTTCCCTTCATCCTCCCGTACAGCTCCACTGCCTCCAGGGCAGCTCCACCCACGGCCAGCGCCTTGTCGGAGATGGTGTAGCAGTGGGAGAGCTCGCACCGTGCGTCAATGTCCCCTATCTTCATGCCCTTTTTCACCATGGCTCCCTCCTGGAGCATGCCCCGCACAATGCCGGACATGGCTGCAAATACCGGCACGCCTCCTGTATAGGCGGCAATCTGTCCCTTCTCCACCCGGCTGCCAATGGACACCGTGGGCTCCATCCGCCCGTCCCCGGCGGCCCGCAGAAGCCGCTCTATGGTGTAGCCTCCCACATTGCCGGGCACCCCTGTGTTGGGGATAGCCGTCCCCTCCCAGATGAGCCTGCCAAGAGTGTGCCCCCGCTTTGTCTCGATGACACAGTGGCAGTCCACTCCCGCTGTAAATCCGGGGCCAGTGCCGATGACAAGGGACGCGTCTGTGATCCTTGTGCCCAGATTTTTCTTGGCGATGATGGCGTCGATGAGCACATCCGGCCTGAAGGACTCCCGCACAGCGGCCCTCTCGTCCACCAGCACCGGGATATTTCCCTCGCTCAGTATCTGTCCGGCCTCCTCCAGATTGCCCGCAAGGACGGCCTCCATGTCCTCCACCTGCGCCCGGCCCTCATAAACAGCTCTTGAAAAGGCCACTGTCCGCCTCACGGTCAGCGGCTCCTCTGTCTCTGTCATAAGGATTTCATGTCCGCAGCGGTACAGCCTGGCGGCAATGCCGGTGGCCAGGTCTCCCGCGCCCCTGATCAGTATCTTCATTCTCTCCTGTCTCCATTCACCTTCATTTGTCCTACTATCAGCACTTCCGCCTCTGTCATCCGACCGATTCGCCAGGCCGCCTCCAGCCCGCCCGGCAGGTCCGCCTGGCTAAGCGCCACAGTAAAATTCCATGCCTTCCGGACGCCCTTTCTTCCTCCCAGGGAATGGCCGGCCAGAAGGGCGATGTCCTCCTCTCTCACCGGGCCTTCCACAGACCGTCCCAGGATGGCCGCCGCTCTCTCGGGGCGGAAGCAAACCTCACTCAGGCTGCGCCCCAGGGCGCTCATGCCGTACACATACACCACATGGGTCGTCTCCTCCGGGAAGACAGGTTCCCTCTCCCCCGGCACCTTCAAGGGCAGCCTCCGGGAGCCGTCGGCCTCCACAAGGACCGGGAAAGGCAGGGCCAGGATGTCCTGCATCCACTCCTTCTCCGGTGCTTTCATCTTGCCTCCCCTGTCCTTCCTGCCCAGAAAGACCACACCCTCCCGCTCCAGGATTTCCTCCATCTTCACCGGGGAGGGCTCCAGCAGGAACCTGGGATCCTCCTCCGCGTACATGCGGGTGGTGGTGGTCACCGCCACCGGGATGCCCCGCTCTTTGTACTCCGCCGCAAGCCTCTTCAGCAGGGTGGTCTTCCCGCCGGCCCCCGCCGCGCAGAGCCGCACGTCCCTTCGCCCCTCCAGCCCCAGCGCTTCTATAATAGAGGGAAATGCTCTGTATGAGTCCTCTTCTTTCTTTAAGATCAATCTCCTGTCACCTCCAGCATGACCTGGATGCGGCCCCCGCAGACCATCCCTTCTTCCTCCGCCTCCTGGGCCGTCATGTCCACCCCGGTGACGAGGAACCGGGGACTTTCCGGAAGCCTCAGCATCTGGAGAGCCTTCTGCATGACCCTGCTCTCCGCGCAGCCTCCGCCGATGGTGCCAAGGGTAGTCCCGTCCTCCCGTATGAGCATCTTAGTGCCCACGCTGCGGGGCGCAGAGCCCTGCCTGGATATGATGGTGGCAAGGACAGCCCTCCTCCCGCTTTCTTTGCCGTCATGGCCGCTGTCATACCCTTCCAGGATGGCCTCCAGCAGCTCTTCGGGATACCCTTCTGTCCGCTCTTTTTCATTTTTCACCTGGATGATCTGGGCAAAAATGGAGACTGCAATCTCCTCCGGCGTCTCTGCCCCGATAGCCAGCCCTATGGGTGCGTGGAGGCGCCGTATCTCCTCCTCGGCAATCCCTAGCTCCCTCATCCGCTCCCGGACCATGGCGGTCCGCCGCCTGCTGCCCATCATCCCCACATAGGCGCAGGCCGTCCCCAGCTCCCGCTCCCGGGACAGGATGCCGTAGAGACAATCCTCATCGTACCGGTGGCCTCTCGTCACGATCACCGCGTAGGTGTCCGGCCCCAGTTCAGCCTGGGCAAGCCCCCGGGAGAAGGGCTCGCAGAGTACCCGGTCCGCCCCGGTCCGCCTGGCCTGGTCCGCAAATTTGGGCCGGTCCTCCAGCACGGTCACAGAGAAGCCGAGCATTTTCCCGATTTTTATGATGGGCATGGACACATGGCCCGCGCCGAAGACGAGAAGCCCGGGGCTGCCCCCCAGCCGCTCCATGAACACGCCTGTCCCGGCGTGGCTCTCCGCAAAGGCCTGTGCCTCTCTTTCCCCCTTAAGGAGGAATTTCCCACCGGCCTGGGGCCCGTCCAGGATGGTGGCGGCCGTCAGCTCTGACATCCCGGCCTCCCGGCTTCCGGCGGTCTGTCCCCCGGCTTCCTGCCTCTCTTTGATCATCTGGTAAAAGTCTCTTCCCTTCATCTCCTGTCCCGTCCCGCGCTCCTTCCTTTTATTCTTTTTCATCTTAGTATGTCTCCCGTCTAAAATCAAGGCTTACCTCACAAAGCGCTCTCCCTGCATTCACATTCCTCTCATTATGAATGAATAATATTCATTGACAAATCTGTTTTCCTGTGGTATGATGATCCACAGATAAGGAAAGAAGGGATGACCATGACACGGATCACAAAAGCCCCGGAGGAGCGCAGGCAGGAAATCATCGACACTGCCATGAAGGTGTTCTATGAGAAGGGATATGAGAAGACCGCCATTGCGGACATCGCCCGGGAAATGCACGTGGCCCAGGGGCTCTGCTACCGATATTTCTCCTCCAAGGAGGAGCTCTTTGACACAGCCCTTGACCAGTACACCCAGCGGCAGGTGGACCGGCTCCTGGCCGCCACAGACCTGGACCAGCCCATTGCGCAGCTCATCGAGAGCATGCCCTCCTTCCCAGAGGTGGAGCTGGACGACAGCTATGCCCAGAAGCTCTGCCACCAGGCGGGCAACGCAAAATTTCATGACCAGCTCTCCCTGAAAATCTGCGCAAAGCTCCAGCCAGTGGTAGCCCGGCTCCTGGCCCGGGCCGGCGAGCGGGGGGAGCTCCAGATAGACAACCCTGACACCGCCGCCTCCTTCTGCGTGTACGGACAGCTGGGCATCCTGCTGGACCAGAGCATCCCCGCCAGCGAGCGGACAGAGCGGATACACAGCTTCCTCTTGGAGCTGGTCAGACGTTTTCAGGCTTAAACACAAAAAGAACTGCCTCAGGCAGTTTTTTTATAAAATACAAGTGAATGATATTCACTCATTAAGGAGGAATGAAAAATGAACCTGAAACTTGACTTCATCAACGGAGACACCAAAAAGTGCCTGGCCGCCATGGCGCTGCCACTCATGGCAGCCCTGTTCCTCAATATGGCCTACAACCTTGTGGACAGTCTCTGGATCGGCAACCTGCTGGGGGAGAGGGCCTACGCCGCCCTGATAAACGCGACCCCTGTCATCCTGATCCTGAACTCCATCGCCATGGGCGCCTCAAACGGCGTTTCCATCCTTCTGTCCCAGGCTGTGGGGGCAGGAAAAAAAGAGACGGCGGAAAAGATGATCACCACCTCTCTTCTCGCCGCTATCGTCTTCTCCCTGGGCCTCACCCTGCTGCTGGAGCTTCTCCTTCGTCCCATCCTGGGCCTTCTTGGCACGCCGGATGAGCTCATGCCCATGGCCTATCAGTATCTGGCCATCTACCTGTCGGGCTATCTGGCCGTCTTCCTGTACTGCTACTTCACCGCCGTGCTCCGCAGCTTTGGCAACAGCGTCTTCCAGGTCGTTGCCATCCTGATCTGCACGGTCCTCAATGCGGTCCTGGACCCTGTCTTCATCCATTTGATGGGCTTCCGGGGCGCGGCCGTGGCCACAGTCCTGTCCCAGGCGCTCTGCCTGGTCTTCATGCTTGTCTATCTTGCGAGGAAGAAATGCTTCCGCCTCCGGCTGCAGCAGTTTGACAGGAGCCTGCTCCTGCCCTTTATCGCAAAGGGCGTCCCCTCTGCCTTCCAGCAGAGCATCCCGGCCATCAGCACCAGCTTCCTCACTTCCCTTGTCACCGGCTACGGCATTTCCGCCCTGGCCGCCTACGGGATCACAGGAAAGCTGGAGACCATCCTGTTCTATCCGGCCATGGCCTTCAACATGGCACTCACAAGCATCGTCGGCCAGTGCACCGGGGCAGAAAGATACGACCGGGCCCGGGACTACATGAAGGCATCCCTTCTCTCCGGCACAGCCCTCCTTCTGGTGCTGTCCGCCCTGGTGACTGGTTTTGCAAGGCCCCTTGCCCTGCTCTTTTTGGACAGCTCCCAGGCCGCAGAAATCGTAGCCGTGTATTTCAGGATCGTGGGGGCCGGCTACCTCTTAAACGCCCTCACCAACTGCTTCCTCGGAAGCCTGAACGGCATGGGCAGGCCCGCCCAGAGTCTGCTGTGCATGGTCCTCTACTATCTGGTCGTGCGGATGCCGCTGGCCTGGCTCCTCTCACACCTGGGCTTTGGGCTTGAGGGCATCTGGACCGCAGTCCTTATAAGCCACGTGATCGCGGCGGCCGCCTCCGCCTTTGCGGCTCTGCGGCAGCTTCGCGACCAGAAAGCTGTAAGCACGGAAACGGAGAAAAGGCACTTGTAGCCCTCAGCTAAAAACGGTGAAATCTTCTTGCATCATTGCGTATTTTTATCAGATATGTTATAGTAAACATGTAAAAAGGAACAACCGCTAAAGTGGTTGACCTTGCTGAAAAGGTAATTGATAGGATTACCACCCCAACTCGCCAAAGTTCCGGGGTGGTTCTTCTATGCCTATGACATTACTTGATAAACGTAAATACGAATGTCAGCAATGCCAGAATGAACATTCCAAAAGCCATCAGATTTTTAAAGTCAAACGGTTTTTTCTTGAATATTCGGTACGAATATGCTATATTGTAAACAGAAAAGGGAAACCAAAAGCGGCTTACCCTCAACAATGAAGCTATACCGCTAAAAGCGGCAAGCCGTCACTATTGCAGTAGTGGCGGCTATTTCTTTCCCCTGAAAATCTCATAACAGAGACCAACAAGAGCAACAATGAAAATCAACAACTGGATCAGAGGGTAAGCCGCCTGGCTTCGGTTTCCCTGTCTTTATGGTAATATAACATCATCAAACAGACAATCGTTTTCTTTTCCATTTCTATTTCCCAAACCCACAGTTCGGAAATGTACACACCGGGCAGGACAGGCACAATCCGCCCTCTCCCATCCCTGTGAAGTCCTCCAGGCTCAGCCGCTCTCCGGCCGCGATCCTTGGAAGCACCAGGTCAAAGATGGTCCGCTTCGCGTACATGACGCAGCCGGGCAGTCCCATCACCGGGATATCAGGCATATCTTCGCCTTCCGCCCGCTTTTTATATCCAAGCATGAACATGGCGCCGGGCAGGACAGGCGCACCGTAGGTAATGACTTCATCTGAGGCGTTTCGGATGGCAAGGGGTGTCCTGTCGTCCGGATCCACGCTCATGCCCCCTGTGCACACCACCAGGTCCATGCCTTTTCCGATCCACTCCTTGATGGCATCCTCCACCATGGAGGCGTCATCGCTGCAGAGGATGTTTCCCGGCACCTCCATACCGTACTCCTCCAGCTTCTCCTTCACCACAGGAGTGAACTGATCCCTGATCCGGCCGTGATAGACCTCGCTTCCCGTGGTCACAATGCCTGCTTTCATCTTTCGGAAGGGAAGAAGGGAGAAAATGCTCTCCTGGCCGCAGATTTCCTTTACCCGCTCCATCTTCTCCTCCTCAATGACAAGGGGCACCACCCGCATGCCGGCAATCTTGTCCCCCTTTTTCACCGGAAAATTTCCGTGGCGGGAGGCGATGACAATCTGGCCCAGGCCGTTGACTCTGTCAAGCTTTTCCCTGTCTACCTTTAAAAGGCCATCCGTGTCCGCTGTCAGCTCGATCTTTCCCTCCTTCACGTCTGAGGGGCTCATATGCTCTCCCTGACAGACCTGGCGCAGGATCTCAGCTCCCTCATTTTCGTGGAGCATCCCCTCCTGCTTCTCCCACACATAGAGGTTCTCCTTTCCCACAGAGAGTAGGACCGGAATGTCCTCCTCCCGGACAATGTGACCCTTGGTAAAGACGGCACCCTTCACCTTCCCCGGTATGATCTGTGTGATATCATGGCAGAGCACGGTCCCCACCGCGTCCTTCGTCCGTATCAGCTTCATTCCCTTTTCTAATCCCATGTCTTCAGCCCGTTTCCTGTCTGCTCTCTGCTTTCTGTCTGCCCTGCCCGCTGGGGGGCTCTGGCCTTTTCGTTGCGTATCTCGCCGCTCTTGCCCCCTGTCTTGTGGACCAGGTAAACCTCCGTGATCTCCATGCTCTTATCCAACGCCTTGCACATGTCGTAGATGGTGAGAAGGGCTGTGGTCACGCCGGTGAGGGCCTCCATCTCCACCCCCGTCTTTCCGGTGACCTTCACCGTGCAGGTACAGTGGACCGCACAGGCCTCCTCGTCCATGTCAAACCGGATGCGGCACCCGGTGATGGGGAGGATATGGCACATGGGAATCAGCTCAAAGGTCCGCTTGGCCCCCATGATACCGGCTGTCTGGGCTACTGCCAGCACGTCCCCCTTGCCGACCGTTCCCGCCTTTATGGCGTCAAACACCTGCCGGTTCACCAGGATTGTCCCCGTGGCCTCGGCCTCCCTCTCCGTATCCTTCTTCTCAGTCACATCCACCATGACAGCCCGTCCGCTCTCCTCAAAATGGCTCAGCTCCATATCGCTTCCTCCTAATCAGCTGTGAAATTACTTTCTCTGCAAATCTGATTTTACTGTTTTTATATTCTAACATGCCTGACATCTGTTGTAAATCTGCGCAAAGCTCGTATATCAAAAACCAAAAACTGTATACCAAAAGGGTGAGAAGATTCATTTTCACTTCTCACCCTTCTTTACCGTGACAACATCCTGAATCACAAACTTTTTCAGGTTCTCATCATTCGCTTATAAAACACTGCTCTTCCGGCCAACATAATTTAGCAAACGCATTAAATCCACCAAATTAACAATGCCGTCTCCGTTAATATCCGCTGCTTTAAGTGGTTCTGTTTCCAAAAGTTCCTTCCTCCCGACATGGTTCAAACACTTCATAAGATCCACCAAGTTAATGTGACCATCTCCATTAATGTCTCCCTTCAACCTTTCCACATCTCCTGTTCCTCCAGAAGAAGAATCATATACATAATCTGTGTCAGAGGCTTCCGGCAATTCATATAGGAAGTTTGCACCCGAACTATCTGGCGAATCCGGAATATGATCTGTAAAGTTTTCATTTCCCACAAGGAAATAATCATGCTGCAGTTGTTCGTATGGCTGATCATCCCAGGTCGCATCAAGCCAATAATATTTCCCGTCATCCATGCCAACCATATTCCAGGCATGTCCGCCCCCTGCATATCCTGTCACATATATATTCTCAATATCATAAGAATTCATCATAACCTGCATCACTTTCGCATATCCTTCACATACCGCAGAACGGCTGGCGGTCATAGCGCCTGCAATAGAATGAGAAATTGGTATTGTAGTATCTTCTGAATATTCAATATCCTCGATCAAAGTATCATGAATATATAGCACTTTATTATAGATATGATCCTGGTCTGAAATTCCAGACTGGTATACCGTCTCTGCTGTGTTTACGATTTCATCTAATGTATTTCTGCGAATATCACCATCAGCGTATTCGTCATACGTCACAATCTCCAACGTATTGCTGGAGTACAAGACACTGTTTGCCAACCAGAAATACTGGGGATTATCATTTCGAAACGTAAAATAAACTTCTGTCTTTTCATAGCCTGTCAAATCAGTCAGGCCAAGTTCTGACAGATTAACCGTAAATGCTTTCGCATACTGATCTGCACCGACTGTTACTGTTGATGCATCTGATCCATCTACAGTAAACTCCCGGCATTCTTCTTGTAATTTGCGATAAAGCGCCTGCCTTTGTTCTCCATGCTCCCTTTTTACCATATCCTGATACCCGTAATCCGATCCATATTCTAAAAATGGATACTGCTCTCCTGCCCGTGCATCCTGACTGTCCTGACTCTTTTCTTCCGCAATCCATTCGTCAGCCTGCTCATCAGATACTTCAATCCCAACCAACGCTTCCAGATCTCCCGTGGCTTCACGCAACATATAGTCTTGTGCATGCACTTCAGAGACATTTCCGGTAAACCACATCAGACAGATAACAAAAAAAATACTTCTTATCCATCCGCGAATTATTCTGTAGTTATCTTTTATCCTCATTTTGTATCCTCTTTTCACTTAACTATCTGACTTAACCCAAGGATCATAGTGCAGATGTCTTTCTCCCCACATAGTTCAACAGTCTCATCAGGTCTACGAGATTCACAATCCCATCTCCGTTGATATCTGCCGCCTCCAGCGCTTTGCCCTCCAGAAGCTCCTTTCTGCCCACGTGGTTCAGACACTGCATCAGATCCACAAGATTGATATTGCCGTCCTGGTTGATATCACCTACTATCTCTACGGCCTTCTTTACGACAATCTTACATGTTGCAGTTTTATCACCAATTGTTGCAGAAACTGTAGTCTCCCCTTCTCCTACAGCTGTAATAACTCCTGAAGAATTAACCGTAACTACACTTTCATTGCCGCTCTGCCAGAGAACCCCCATAGATGCAGCGGCTTCTGGTAAAACGCTCGCAATCAAACGATACGTTTGTCCGATTCCTTCGAGTTCAACAGATGTAGCATTTATATATACTTCTTCAACCGGAATCTGATAATCTGTATAGATATCAACTGTTCGAATATCTCCAATCTGTTCCCCATCCGCAACAATGCGAATACCTATCTTTTTATAAGATACTTCTTCCCAGTTTAAATTATCAATGGTAGTATCATAGTGCAGCACTTCATCGTTGGCTAATTCTTCAAATGTGAAAGATTCATATATTGTTTCAGGATGATCATAATCAAATATTTCAATGGTTCCCTTTCCCTTTTGTGCGCCTTTGTTAGTAACAGTAGCTACTAATGTATACTTTCCGTCCACACAATATAGAGACTTATCCAACTCAAGATTGGCCTCTCCCAAAACAAATCCAGTACTTAACGTATTTTCTTTATCGCCTGCCGGGTTTATTGTCAGCTGATACTCTTTTTTATCATCTAACTGTGGAACTGTAATGGAAAGCTCAATATTTTTCTCCTCTCCAGGCAAAATCTCCGTCTGTATAGTTTGACTCATGATCAATCCTGTCTCATCAGAAATTTCAATATCTACATTTCTGCATGTTGAGAATCCTGTATTCTTCATCGTAATTTCTAATGGCAATTCCTCTCCTCCTGCAACATCTTGTTTATAGAAATTTACCTCAACATCGGATAGCTGAGCCGCTCCTGTTTCAACCGAATTCCACATAAGACTGTTTTTACCATTCAGGTCAGATGCTTCTACGTCAACTTCCCGTTGATTATAAAGCAATATTAACTTTCCATCGACATATCCGCCAGAAATGTTTTCCACATAATTTTCACTGTTAGTAACTTCAAGAGCATCAGACCACCGACTTGTTTCAGAATCATACTGTACAACATATGCATTTGCATTATTCTCATCATTCTGTATAAATAGGATAGACAAATTCCCTTTTCCATCTTCTACAATCTGCTGCGCTCTTCCGGTCACGATACCTTCGTCTGTTTCCTTCTGAACCTCACCTTCTGCTCCACTCTTAGTGTAAATATTTCCTTCAGTATCTATGATAATAATTTTGTTTTGGCTGTTCACAGAATAAATTGCATTAACGTTTTTCTCCGTCAATCTCTGTTTTTCACCTGTATCAGCAAACACGAGATAGGCCGCCTGTCCTTCTTGATTGGTTAAATTATCATCTTCATCAACAATATATGCAAAATATGGCCGTCCATCCAGTTCACCCGCAGTTTTTCCTACAACCACATGATTTGTGCGCTCAATCTCTTGTGTTATCCATTCGTTTCCTTTCCGCGAACATGAATATAGTGTATTTTCTCCCTCCATTCCAAACACATCATTCTGAGCATTTATGCTCCAGCTTATACTCACGCCATTATCTGTCTCCTGGATATTTAAATCATTTTCAAAAGACTGATTTGATGTAAGTGTCTGCACATCAGTGAAGGACTGTGTACTCGAATCGTAAACAGCGACATTTACTTCCTGCAATTGTCCCCTCTGGTTCAGGGTTGTGCAATTTGTCAGAGAAGACTTTGAATTATTCCAGACAATATATTTTCCTGCAGCTGCCGGGTTAAAATCCGCCGTACCATCATCATCAACAGGTCGAGGTTCCATCCATTGTTTTTCAGAAGCGTCATATACAGAATACATCAGTACCGATGCATCTGCCGCACTGCGGTCTGTCAGCGTATTACTCGTAAAAAGCATGATCAGATCGCCTCCCGCCTGCATAAAAACAGGTTTGCTTTCTGAATACGCTTCTTCTTGTACGACGGCTTTCCCGCCTGTCCATTCGCCAGCCGACTTTTCCTCCACTATTTCTATTGGATTATCTCCCAGGCTTTCCAACCACTGTTCTGCCGTCTGATATTCTGAATCTCCTTCTTTTTCATCTATTTGGTATTCATTGAGATCACGCGAATAGATCCAGACTTTCCCGGGTCCCCAAAGTTTATATGTTGCAGCATTGGTTCCCAGAAAACGCAATGCAAGTTTCACACTACCCGAAAAATAAAATTCATCCAGTCCTGCTTCTTTTGTCGGAAGTAAATAGTATTCCACTCCTAATTTAGGATCGCCATAAATTCCTACCGACAATACATTTGCCATCCCTACACCGGCATATACGCCTACTCCAAAAGATGTGCCAACTTTAAGATTTCCATCAGTTATTTGAAGTGTCTCTTTATTAAGTATGAGTTCTCCTGTTGCCGTAATCTCCCCCTTGACATCAATTGCAAATACAAAAACGGATGCCTGTGCTTCTTTTCCAAACTTTGCAGATAATTTTCCATATATCTTCATATCGATATCATTTGATCCCATTGGCATATCGCCTTCCGCATATCCTACTAACTCAAATGAGATTTTGGGATTTCGGCATAGCACCGATTCATTTCTTAAATACTTTTTCACCTTTTCCAATTTCTTTTTCAGGGAAAACTCACTTTTTAATACCTTTACTCCATCCTCTTCTCCGCCATCCCAGTTTCCATCCAGCATATTTAATGTGACCCGCCACTTTTCCTCACTTATCTTTACGGACACAGGCAGCTCGAAAGTATCGAATTTGATGGTACTGCCCCCGAAAACGGGCACATTTTTCCCCACCTCAAATGATATCCCCTGTCCAAATTCCAGAGACGTTTCCATCTCCTGTTCATCCACTACCAGTAAATTAATTTTTTCTTCGCTGGTCTTTCCGGCTGTATCCGTAAGTCTTATCTTAGTCTCCCGGACAACTTTATCCCGTTCTGTTGTTTCGAAAATTTCCGGGGTCAGCGTAAATTCTCCTGTTGGAGATTCAGCTACAACTTGATCACCCTGCATAATTTCATAATTCACATACTCCGTCTGAAGATTTGATGGCACACAATAAATCTTGAATTCTACTCCTGCATATTTGCGATTAATAGTCTTGGTCAGGGTCAAAAGTTCATATCGGTTCCCTCTCATATCCATGATGACGGAATTCAGAGGATGAGCATCTGCATTTTCCTCTTTTATCATCCTTATCATATCCTCTCTTTTTGGATCCATCGTATATGTCCGGGGCCCATACGGAAGATATCCCTCTTTTTCCGCATTTAAAGTAAGCACCTCTTCCGTATAATCAAATTTTGCCTGTCCGCTTTCTCCCGTCTCCTGGGTTTCATCTCCCAGTGTGATCACAGCGCCTTCAACTTTGTTGTTTTCTTCATCTACAACTGTAAGAATAAATTTCCCATTTTTATCCTTAACCTGCTTCTTGTCCGAATCAGGCTGTTTATCCAGTAAATCCTTGACACTGATCAGGGTCGGATATCCCCAGCTGTACTCATAATCAAATTCCCATACACTGATAAAATCCCAGGGGCCATATGAATCTGCTTTTTTCATCTCTCCAGTTGTCATCCCGCCGCTATGAACAATCCCTTTTGACGGATCATTGTAAACCAACGGCATATCTGGATTTTTCGATGGTTTTCCATATAAATGCCCAATATCAAATGCAATGGAATCATAATAACAGTATTCTGCCGCTCCCTCAACTACCGATCCCATAGCTCCTGGATAACACTGGGTCAATATGCTCGATCCCTGTTCAGGAAGACTTCCTGCATGATAACAATTTTCAAGTGTCCCATAATTGTTTCCTGTTATCCCTCCAGGATATGTATAGCGGTTTGAAATCCCTATAATACTCCCCAGATTATAAGAGTCTTTTATCATCCCTTCTTTATCATGGTAGCCAACAATTCCTCCATACACACTTCCCTGGTTCACAGCAATAACATTCCCACCATTATAGCATTGCTCAATCTTCCCGGACGACCTGCCGGCAATTCCGCCTCCATAGTAACCATGATCTGTAATATATGCGTAATTTACACAACTGATAATTAGTGCATTGTTTCCTGCAAGCTCCGCCGCAATTCCTCCTACGTATCCCGTATTTTCCGTGGCAATTTTCCCATCCGCTCTGCAATGACGTATCTCTAATTTTCCATTATAAATAGCCTTAGCTTCTGCAACAATTCCTGCACTGTCTCCATTACGCTGCGGAGCAGTTACTGTTCCATTAAACCTACAGTCTTCTACTGTAACAATTCCATTGTAGCTTTCATATTTATCATCCCCGGAAGTGATCCTTCCTATGATCCCTGCCCCATGCTTTGAACTTTGCACATCACATGTAGAGCGGATATTTTCAATTGTAATCTCAGCTCCATTTTCTCCACCCTGAACAAATCCAATCGCTCCGCCTGCTTCTTCTCCATCTATTGAACCGCTCACTGTGATTGCTTCTATCCGCACTCCTGCTCCTTTATATGAGCGGACATATCCCGCAAGAGCTCCAGATGCTGCTGCGCCGGATATCTCAGCATTTACTATATTGATATTACGAATACATATTGTCCGGGTAGCAGTTTTAGAGCTTATGCCTCCAAAAAGGCCTGCATATGTGCTTTCCGTAACTTTTAAATTTTTTATCTTATGATTTCTGCCGTCAAAATTACCCCTGAAAGGATTTTGGCTATCCCCAATAGGTATCCACTCGTTAGCTCCTAAGTCTATATCCGCAGCCAAAACAATTTCTTTACCAGAAAAATCATTCCCTCCTGCTGTTTGTTCTGCAATCCATGCCAACTGTGCTGCATTGTTTACAATATACATATTCCCTTCTGGATTAATCTCTTCTTTTTTCCCCTCCTCCCATACACTGCTTTCACCATCGGGAATGACAGGATAACCCGATGTTTCCTCTTGATTTTTATCCACAAAAGGAAGTCCTTTTTCCAAAGCATACTTTTCCGCTTCACTCCCTTTTACTCCGATTATAGTACAATTAATACTATTACTTCCTATAACTGTAACACTTTCCGGAATTTCAATTGCAGTCAGATAAGTACATTCTTGAAAAGCATCTTCATATATTTCCGTAACAGTAGGTGGAACCACATAGTTCTCACCTTCTTTTGCTGCTGGATATACGTATAATATTTTCTGTTCTCTATCGAACAAAACACCATCTACAGATGAATATTTTGCATTTTCAAAATCTACTTGTATCGATTGAAGACTTAAAAAATCACTCAGGCTACGAATATCTTCCCATTCTACAAGGTCCGCTCCCCATACGATAGTATGCAGGTTATTGCACCCCCATATAGCGTCTCCTTGTACCTTCGTCACATTTCCAGTCAATTCTATACGTTCAAGCTTCTCACAACGGTAAAAAGTATACCTTTCTATCTCAACTTCTTCTTTTGGTGAAAATGTAATTTCTTTAAGCGAGATACACTCATCAAATGCACTTGCTTCAATTTTCTCTGTATCATCCGGGATTACATACGAACTTTCCGCTTTATTGGATGGATATTTTAAAAGAGTTTTTATGTCTTTTACGTTATATAAAACACCATTATCACTCAGAAAGTTTGTGTTTCCTTGTTCCACATCATAAAAGGAAATGGTATCGCCAAAATCTTCTACAGAAAATTCAGTCACATTTTTACCTATCCTGACATATGATAAATTATCACATCCGCTGAAAAATCCAATCCCATACCTTGGAGAAGGCACATTCGCTTCCACATATATTTCCTGTAAAGCATCACAGTCTATAATGGCATTATCATCCATTGAGTCAATCCTGCCGCCAATAGTGAGCCTTTCCAGCGAAGACAAATTGCATATTGCATCCCCTTTAACAGCAAGATCATCTCCATCTATAATAATTTCCTTTAAATATGGATTCCCGCATAAAGCATGCTCAGATATGCTCGATATTGTATCCGAAATATGAAAGCTTTCTTGCTTTTTAGCAACAGGATATAATGCTACCGCATAACTTCCATCCTCCTGGATCCAGTACAATACTCCATCCATAGAAAACAACTTCTGGTTCTTTTCATCAACGACAAAAGTTTCCATCGCAGGTCCAAAAGTTGTATTATTTTCATTGGATCCAAAAGATGCCACATTTTCACCCAGATAAGCTGTTTTTAATTTTGAACATCCCGAAAAGATATCTGTCCCTATTTTTTCGAGGGTACAATTGTAATAAATCTCCTCCAGATTGGTGCAATTCCGAAAAGCTTCCCGATCGATAAATGTTATGCCATCCGGTATTGTCAATTGTCTGATCGTACTGCAATTCTGAAAAGCGCGCCTTCCTATTGTCGTTACAGGCATTCCCTCAATCTGTGTCGGAATTTCAACAGTTTCTCCGGATCCTGCATACTTTGTAATTGTTATTTCTCCATCTGACTGTGTATATGTATAATCTCCACTAGAAACATTCTCCGAAGAGGTCTCCGCTTGATAGTCCTCCGTATCTTCGCCTGAAATCTCTTCACTGTTTTCTATGTCCTCTTCCTGAGCTGCCGGTTCCGTTTGTTCAGTCGGCACATTCTCTTCTTCCGCAAATCCTGTTGTCGGTATCGCCAGAGATACTGCCAGGATGCCGCATAGTAATATGCTGATCGCCTTCTTCATCCCAATCCCTCCTCACTGATATTCTTCCACAACTCCTCTACAAAGTACTGCTTTTCCTTCCCACATAATTTAGCAGTCTCATTAAATCCACAAGATTCACCGAGCCATCTCCGTTGATATCTGCCGCCTTAAGCGCCTCACCTTCCAAGAGTCCCTTTCTGCCCACGTGGTTCAGGCACTGCATCAGATCCACAAGATTGATATTGCCGTCCGCATTGATATCTCCCGTTATTCCGCCCTCGATATGGATCTGATAAGATGCCGCCAATTCACCATCGGCGGTAGTTACTTTGATTTCGACACTCCCGGCTTTTTGTGCCGTTACAATTCCAGATGAGTCCACCGTGGCAATTTCTTCATTGCTGCTTGTCCACACTGCATTTTCTAAAACGCTGCCGGAAGGATAACATACGGGATCCTGCCAATAGTTTCCCTCTTGATCAATTTCTACATTATCATTTATAAAATACATATTTTGAACCGCCGGCAGAATGGTTTCGTTAATTACCGCAATTTCCTTTTCCTTCAATGCCTGAATATCCGCATTATTCAGCGGAGTATTGGACACATTGATCTCCTGCAGGCCCTCTAAATCTGTCAGTACAGACAATCCGAAAATCATATTCCCGGACAGATCCAGCGTCTGCAATTGCTTCAGGTTCTGCATAGGCCCCAGATCTTCTTCTGTCAGATTCGCACATGACAGATTGACACTAAGCAGACTGGCTAAAGTCTCCATCCAATCTAATCCCTCCAGAGGATTTCCTTCCAGAGACAGCTGCTGGAGATTTATACAGTTCTTCAATTCCTCCGCTTCTGTTATTGCATTGTAAGACAGATCAAGGTTTACCAAACTCTCCGCTTTCGCCAATGCTTCCACTCTGCTGATCTCATTATTTGAAGCATTCAGTACTGAGAGCTTTTCCGTGTTAATTCCATTCAATGATTCAAGGCCACATCCGCTGATATTCAGTTCTGTCAAATTCACAAGGTCTGATAAACCTGACAAATCTATTTCTTTCATAGGATTATCCGCCATGTTCAAATACTGCAGGTTCTGCAGTGTTCCTGCCGTTCCAAAAACCAGGATCTCATTTCCGCTGACATCCAGCCATTCAAGTTTAGTCAGTTTTTTCAGCGAAGACAGGGTGGTCAGTTCATTATTCGCAAGCTGCAGTTCCGTAAGTTCTCGTAAAGAAGCAAGCGCCCCCAGATTAGAGATGTACTGCCCGCTGGCGTCTAACTTTTTTAAATCCCGCAGCCCGAATATGGGCGACAGATCAGTAATCTCATTATTTGCTATATCCAGTTCTTCCAGGTTATCAAAATACTGAAGCCCGTTTAAATCTCTGATGTATCCGTTTGAAAGATCCAGACTTGTGATTTCATCAGCCTTACTAAAATCCGGTTCTCCCGATCCATCGTCTCCCAAAACATCTATCAGTTCCTGCCGCAGCCAGTCATCCTTTACAGTCGGCGATAAAGCGGGTATCACAATTTCCTCCTGCTCCTCTTCCGGTACATCTATACTTTCCGCTGAATGCTCCGTTGCTTTGGCAGACATAGTTTTCGCACTGCCCGAAAGTATATCCAATACCTTAAAGCTCTTCTTTAAATCCTTAACACTCTTACTGTCACTGGTATTCAGTACCGAAGAATCTATGCAGACATTTTTGACTGTTTTTTCTATAAATTTCTCTACTACGGACGTTGTAATATCTCCCCATCCAAACGCGCTTTGCAAGGCTCCCGCAATACCGCCGCTGGCATATCCGATAAACTCACTCTTCATATTCTCAGCCAGATATTTTTTAGCCTTTTCTGAGAACTCTTTTACATTTGCATTTGATACGATTCCTACAGTTGAGTCATAAGAAGCCCCGTCCACATTTAGATACACAGCGTTCACTCCGCCAAATCCAAATGCAACGCCTTTACTTTTTAAGACACACTCCTTCCCGTTTATCTCAAATCGTAATTCCTGCTGCACACTGGACGATTCCACAAATCCTTCGCAAAGAGGTGTATTCAGTGTGTTGATCCATACAGATGCCAGCGCGTTTACAAATTGATTTTCTTCCGCTGTCAGCTGACTGCTATTGGACTGAAAAGCGCTCTGTGCAGCCACGCTGCGGAAAACCCTCTCCACATTCTCGCTCCACTTGGCGCTCTCAGTCGTAGAGGACAGATTTTGTCTGGCCGCAAATGTCCATTTTGAAGTATTTACAGTACAGGTAGATACACTGATATAATTGCTGCTTTCCAGTTCCAGTCTATGAAATACCTCTTCCTCTTCCACATACACCTTCCCGAGACAGAATTTACTTCCATTTACCTCCAAAGAAACATCATCGTTCCCGTAAAATACAACGCTAAACTTTCCGCTTGTAGAAACAAAATTATTCTTATTTCCTGTTAATTCCAGTTTCGTGCTAATAAAAATCGTGCCATCATTGAGGGCGCTGTTTTTTGAACCTGTAGTCATACTCATCTGCCCTGCTACAATCTTTCCGCCGGAGGTTACCGCAAGAGTACTGCGTCCTTCAAAATTCAGCTTATCCGAAACCAATAATCCTCCCGCAACTTCCAGTTTTCCGCCACTGTCCCCGATCCATCCACCATTTGCGGTCACACTTCGGGCATCAATTTTTCCGCCATCTTTCAGAACTAATTTCCCGCCCTTTTCGATAAAAATATCCCTGGCGTTCAGCGTTCCGCTTACGGTTACCACAGCATCCGAACGGATATACAGCGTCCCGTCCTCCATCGTTGCCGTGCCCGCAACATTCCATGTGGTATTCTTAATCACCTTATCCCTGGCAATCGTCTCTGTCTTCCCGCTCCCGGTCTCATACCGGTCACTGGCGGAAAGATACTGCTCCTCCTTACCGGCAATAGATACAGTCGTCTTGCTCTCATCAGGGAACCAGCGTTTCCAGGTAATGTCCCCGCCAAATTGTTGTAATATATCAGAAGTCCAGGTAGAATCGTTGGCAGGATAATATGCAGTTAATTTAGGAGTATCTTCAAATGCATCGCTGTAAATATTGGGAACTTGTCCGTAAAATTTAATAGTTTTTAGATTTGCACAATTAGGAAACGCCCGGTAAAATATAACCCTTACACTATCAGGAATTTTCAAATCCCCTGTCAAGCCACTACAATCCCTAAAGACTTCTTGCTCTATTTTTTCTAACCTATTTGATAAATGTAACTGACCATTAAAGCCACTGCAATTATCAAATGCTTGATAACTTATCGATGTTACACTATCGGGAATTTTCAAATCCCCCGTCAAACCACTGCAATAGGCAAATGCAAATTCCTCTATTTTCTCTAATCTATTTGGTAAATGTAACTGACCATTAAAACCACTGCAACCACTAAATGTCCCCCTCCTTATCGTCGTTACACTATTGGGGATTTTCAAATCCCCCGTCAAGCCACTACAATCCCAAAAGGCATAAGTTTCCATTTCTTTTAATCCATTTGGCAAATGTAACTGACCGTCAAAGCCACTGCAACCATCAAATGCCTCGTAACCTATTTCCGTTACACTATCGGGAATTTTCAAATCCCCTATCAAGCCACTACAATGGTCAAATGCAAATCCCTCTATTTTCTCTAATCTATTTGATAGATGTAACTGACCGTCAAAGCCACTACAGCCATAAAATGCGCTGTCACCTATCTCCGTTACGCTATCAGGAATATACAAATCTCCCATCAAGCCGGTACAACCGCTAAAAGCTCTTTCCTTTATTTTCTCTAACCTATTTGGTAAATGTAATTGACCATTAAAACCACTGCAATCTTCAAACGCCCCGTAACCTATTTCCGTTACACTATCGGGAATTTTTAAATTCTCTGTCATGCCGCTAAAATTATAAAAAGAATAGTTTCCAATACTTGTAAGTTCTTCCGGAAATATTACTTCTGTTGTAAAATCATTATATTTTGGTTTGGAAGTCCAAGGGCTGCAATTGCTATATTGCCCATAATCATCCATCTCTCCATACCCCTCTATCTCCAAGGTATAAGTGTCATTTCCTTCCTCATCTTTCCCATTCACCGTAATCGTCCATGTGAGATGTTCTCCACAGGATCCCGTTCCTACTACTGCCCCTATCTCCAGATTTTTATTCTGTTGTTTCTCCGCGCTTTCTATCTCTTCCTCTTTTCCCTCATCTGCTCCTCCCACTGCTTTATTCTCTTCCGCCGTTTTTTCTTCATCTTCGTCCGATTCGTTTTCTAAAGTATCGTCAGTCACAACTTCCTCTGACTCATTTTCCGCCTCTTCTTTTTCTTCTGTTTCTTCCTCTTTCCCTTCCCCTTGCTCCGGATTATCTTCGCTGATTTCTTCCTGTACGCTCGCACCTTCTTCCGGCTCCGCTCCCATAACCGTTAACGTAGTTGTAATTCCCATCACAAACACTAACACCCATGCCACAACGTTTTTCCTCATTATCCACCCTCACTTCTTCCTTTCTCAATCAAAACCTTCCTTATAGCAAAACAGCGTGGTTTCCACACCACGCTGTCCGCATTTTCCGTCTCCCTTATCTTTTGAACACGCTTTTTTCCAGATAATCCTGCTGGCTGCCCTTGCTCTTATTAACAGCGCTTTATACGGTATGATATTGCTTTACCACAACACAAACAAAGCCTCACCCCTTCATCTCTTCCTAAAGGGTTGGAGTTTTCCTCCCCACATAATTTAGCAATCTCATTAAATCCACAAGATTTACTGAGCCGTCTCCATTGATATCTGCCGCCTTCAGCGCCTCACCTTCCAGGAGTTCTTTTCTTCCTACGTGGTTCAGGCACTTCATCAGATCCACAAGATTGATTTGTCCGTCCTGATTGATATCGCCTGTTGTTATATCTTCTCCACTCCCATCTGGAACAATCTTAAGTGCCGCATAGTTGCAGTATTTAATCCCCGGCTTAATCACCTCAGACAGTTCCATTTCCTGCAGCGCATCCATGCTTTCTCCCGCACAATATATGGATGATCCTTCCTCAGCCAATGTGCCCCCCTCGATAACCCGGGAATAATTGTTCATCGCAGTCTGAAGAGATATATCGGAATAGTAAACTCTCAATTCGCTTAAGTTTTCTCCGGATGTTAGCTCTTGAAACCTTACTGCATATCCATTTACTGATTCTGTCAAATTGATATCTACCACCGAATTACCTGCATATAAATATCCATTGTATATACATACTCCTTTTGACATATTTGCATTTATCGGTGTTTCTTTGATCGTCAGAGTACTGTCCAGAATATTGATATATTGCAGTGGGGATGCACTAGCGCCCCTGTTGTATATCCCCGTAAAATCTGTGATCTCATTATTCCCCTTTGCAGATATATTCAGTGACGCCCCATTTTTCAAGACGAGATTTCCCACATCATTAATTCCTGCGTATCTCCCCTTTAAGTCTTCCTGGGCAAGTCCGCTGCAGTTTGAGGCATCAATATTGATCGTACAACCGTCTATATTCAGATTATCATCATATAAGTAGCCTGTAGCCCGGAAAAACTCAATACCTGCATCATTACTTCCGCCGCACTTTATATTCAAGGTTCCTCCACCTGTAAATGTTACACTGGAAAATCCTCTGAACAAAACTGCTGCCTGAGAATATCTCACATCCCCTGTCGGATTTTCATAAGATAATGTATTTTCTCCTATGAGACGTATGGTCAGATTATCTCCTGCTTCACTTACCTTTCTGGCACTGATCAATGGGAACATACTATCTCCATCAGCATACCTGGGCGATACAAAATTCACATTGTCAAATGTCAATGTACATGTCTCCTTGTCAAAAGTAATCCCCGGATATTTACTCCCTCCGCTCGTGATAACGGAGCCGCCAACGGCTACTTGAACTTTTCCTTCTCCCTCAGCATGAACCTGAATAGCCTGTACCGTCAGGCTAAACGCTGTTATAAGTAAAAAAGCCGCTAATAGTATACAAAACTTCCATCTACAGATTTTTTCACTCATTTTCCCTCTCCATATCTAACGATTATTCTCAAACAGCGCAGTACAATGATGTACCGCGCTGTCATTTTCAGTCATTATTATTTGTGGCACTTATAACCGCTTATCTGAGTCTTCTTCTCAAAGCCATCACCGCAGCTACTGCTGCCGCTGCACATAACAGGATTAAAGTCCATACTCCGATCGGAGCTGTATCTCCTGTACGCACAGTGTCGCTGTCGCCATCTGTACCGGACTGATTTCCGCCTGCCTGGCCGGCATCGGTACCTGCACCAGACTGATTTGCTTTTACTAAGATCTCGCAGCTTACTGTCTGCTCACCGACCTGCGCTGTGATAGTAGCTGTTCCTGGCTTTAATGCTGTTACTTTTCCATTTTCTACAGAAAGGATAGTGGCATCAGAACTGCTCCACTCTACATCCCGCAGATCTGTCGTATTCTCCGGATTGTAGACAATATGCAGTGTTTCGCTGGAACCTACGACCATTTCTTTGATGATCTTATCAAATGCAATGGATTCCAGAGGAATTTCTTTTACTCTGACTTCTGTCTCGGCAGAGTACTCTCCTACAACCTGACCTTCACCGTCTTTAGCTGTTACAACAGCTGTTACCTTTGTTGTTCCTTCCTTTACTCCAGTCAGTCTGCCCGTCTGATCAATGGATGCAACACCTTCATCAGAACTTGCCCACTGAATAGTCACCGTATCAGTGATCTCATTTTCAGACAGAATATCATACAGATTCAACAGGTCGTACATATCAATAGACTGACCTTTGAGAAGCTCCTCTTCCATATCTTCAAAATCAATCTGGCCACCCAGCTCCTCGCTCAGATGATTTTCATTGATTGTCACTTGTGTGGATGCTGTATATTCTTTCGTCTCTCCACTGAGTGTTGTAACATTCACTTTTGCTGTAATGTTTGCTGTGCCTTCCTTAATACCTGTGATCATGCCATCTGCTGACACTGCAGATACTTCAGTATTGTCACTGGACCACTCCACAGATGTGATGGTATCATCATTTTCTTCCGGATCACATGTAATATCCAGCACTGTTGTTTTTCCTCTGTTAAGCGTTATATCCTGTGGAAGGGATACATTTTCAATATGAACCGGAACCGTAATCACGCACTCTGCCTTTGTTCCATTCCATGCTTCTGCTGTAATGACAGCGGTTCCTCCCTTGTCCGTAGCCGTGACTGTTACCGCCGCTCCATTATCGGTCTGAGCTGTTGAGACAGTGGCTACCGTCTCATCGGAACTGCTCCACTTAATTGTCTTATCTTCATCCGTCGTGGAATCAGGCTGAACTGTTGCTGTCAGCTCTGTCGTCTGTCCTTTTTCTACAATTGCCTCATATTTATCCAGCACCACAGCATCAATGGGAATCTCGTTTACAGTGACTGTTACTGTTGCTGTCACATTATCTGCTCCAGTCAGAGTAATAGTCGCTTCGCCGGCAGTCACACCAGTTACCGTTCCATTCTCGTCTACTGTTGCCACAGCCGGATCCGAGGATGTGAATGTAACAGTTTTATCACTCGTGGTGTCTTCCGGGTCTAATGTATATTCAATTGATGCGGTCTTATTCTTGTCAACTTCTATACTTTCATTTTTCGGGATGATCTGTTTCAGCGGAGCATCTACTGTCACGGTACAGCTGTCACTGTGATTTCCAACTGTCGCTGTAATGATTGCGCTGCCTACTCCTACTGCTGCCACTGTTCCACTTCCGTCTACCGTTGCCACCTTCGGATCAGAACTTGTCCATGTGACAGTTCTATCATCTGTGGTAGTATCCGGATTATAGGTTACCTCCAGTGTCTCCTTTTCTCCTCGATGGACGGTTGTCGTTTCCTTAATATCAATAGATTCCAGTCTTACTTCCTGTACTGTAATTGCATATGTATCTTCCAGTCCGCCAACGGTAGCTTTAATATTTGCAGTACCGTCTGCCACTGCCGTTACCAGACCTGTCTGGTCTACCGTCGCAACTTCTTCATTATCACTGGACCATGTTACAGTCGTGTCGTCTGTAGTATCCTCCGGATCATAAAGAACACTTAACTGTGTGTTGGTTCCTTTTTTGATAATTGACTGCTCACCGGTAATCTGAATTCCCTGGAGAGGCGCATTTACTGTCACCTTGCAGGATGCACTCTGTCCGCCTGCCGTCGCTGTAATATTTGCTGTTCCCTTTCCAACTGCCGTTACCAGACCGCTCTGATCTACCGTTGCCACTTCCTCATTATCGCTGGACCATGCCACTGTGCTGCCGGCTCCTTCCGGCTCAACATTTGCAGTCAGCTGTTCTGTCGCTCCTCTGGCGATAGTAGTTTCGTTTTTATTCAAAGAAATTCCTGTCACAGGGACTACAACGGATAAGGATGTATTATCATTATTTGTATACTCAAGCACCGCTGTACTGCCGTCCGTAATCATAATATTATACGTAAAGCCCAAGTCTCCGACTGCCGCATCTTCCAGTACCTCAAAAGTGATTTCCATCACCGTTCCATTAGAAACCGCTGCCTTGGTACGCCCAATAAGTGCTGCGACACAACTTCCAGATACATCTGATGTCAGTGTATAGATATCCCAGTTATCCATACTTAATCCATCAAACACTGACCCCCTTTGCGGCTCGCCTACAACAGCGACTTTCGCCGAATCATAGAACAGCTCATACTGAAGTCCATATGCATTTACATTATCTGCCATGGACACAGTAACCGTAAACTGGTCGCCCCTGTGAAGTTCCTGCTTGTCCGCAGTTACCGTAAACGTTGCCTCACTTGCTGCTCTTGCCATGTTTGGAGTCATTGTAAACACAGCCCCCATTATCATGACAAATGAAAGCATAAACGCAAGTATCCTTCTGAAATGTTTTTTCCTCATTTCAACATATCCTCCCGCTTATATTTATGAATAATTTTTTAATTTCTTTCTAATTATATCTTTGTATGAACTATTTGTCAATTCTTTATCCCCTTGAGTTTCCGCCGAATTATCCCCCTAAGATAAATCAGCTGAGTTTTGTTATCCACAACTTTCAAAAAATGGCCAAAATATAAGGAATCCTGTTCCTTTTTGATGTAAAATTAAGCTGTCAAACAAAAACCTTACTAAACAAAAAGAAAGGGGATTCCTTATGGCTAATTCTACATCAATTACTTACCGTTTGAAAAGAAAAATTTTGACTTTTACAAATAAAATTTCCCGCAGACTTTCGAAACCAGACCGGAAGTTCACAGCAGATATGGTTTATGGCATTCTGGCATCCAGAAGCTGCCTGCTCACTGATATTTCCGACCAGCTTCATGAAACGACACAGAAGGCGAATACTGTAAAACGGCTTTCCAATCATCTTTCAGAAGGAACGCCGGCTTCTGCGGCTGCTTCTTATCTCCACACCGTAAAGAGACTCGTTCCCTCTGAACCAGTGGTCCTCATTGATGAAAGTGATATCGTAAAACCAGATGGAAAACAGTTTGAAGCTCTTGGTATCGTTCGCGA
>NZ_NFLQ01000027.1 GCF_002160985.1 Lachnoclostridium sp. An118
AGTTTAGCTAATTATAGCAGAAAACAGGAGATTTCGCTTAAAAATTTCCTATAAAATCTGCAAAATATAAAGTATGGTGGAATTTACCCCCGCACTGGAATTTAAAATTTCAATTTAGCATTTCCTTGAAATCCACCGGAAACTGCGCTATACTCTTTTTGTGAAATTGTTAAACGTTTATTATTTAAGGAGTTTATATGGACGACAGGCTGCAGGAGCGATTTTTTTCTTCAATGATGTGTTTTAAGAAGCTGGAGGCTCTCTTTTCTCTGGAATGTGAGATGCAGATGAACGAGATGGCCATCCTCCGGGATATCCTGGGAGGCTGCAGCGTCAGCGGCAGCTCCTGCACCAACCTGAACGTGCCCAGGATGCAGGAGCGCCTCCGCATCTCCAAGCCGGCCGTCTCCTATATACTGAACACCCTGGAAAAGAAAAACTACATTGTCCGGGAGATCGACGCGAAGGACCGCCGGAAGATCTCCATCAGCGCCACCCCGGAGGGGGAGGAGGCCGCCCGCCGGTCCATGGAAAAATGCGACCAGGCCTGGGAGGAGCTCCTCCGGGAATTCGGGGAAGACAATATGCGCCAGCTCGTAGAGCTTCTCACCTCCCTGAACGAGCTCTCCTGCTGCCTGGGACAGAAGGGCAAAAAATAAGGACGGCTTTGCCGTCCTCATTTTTTTAGTCTGAAACCAGGGCCGCTTCCCTCTCCTTGTCCGCCTCCTTCCCGGAGACAGTCAGGCAAAGCTCGCCTTCCTTGGCGTCCACAACGATGACCTCGTCTGTGTCAAAATCCTCCTTAAGCAGCTTATCCGCCACCTTGTTCTGCAGGGCGGACTGGATAGCCCGGCGCAGCGGCCTTGCCCCGTACACCGGGTCAAATCCTTCCTGTGCCAGAACGTCCACAGCCTGCTCCGTTATCCGCAAGTGAACGCCCTGTCCCTCCAGTCTCCTTGCAAACTGCTCTGTCATGTGGCCGGCAATCTGGCGCACATCCTTCTCCCCCAGCTGGTGGAACACGATGATCTCGTCCAGACGGTTCAGGAACTCCGGCTGGAAGGTGCGCTTCACCTCCTCCATGACGCGGCTTCGGATATTCTCCTCCCGCTGCGCCTTTTCATCCCGGTCTGTCCGCACAAACCCGAGGGATTTCTTTCCAAGGATATCTCTGGCCCCCACGTTTGAGGTGAGGACGATGACCGTGTTCTTAAAGCTCACGGTCCGCCCCTGGGAGTCGGTCAGACGGCCGTCGTCCAGTATCTGCAGAAGGGCGTTCCACACATCCGGGTGGGCCTTCTCGATCTCGTCAAAGAGGACAATGCTGTAGGGGTGCTTTCTCACCTGCTCGGTCAGCTGGCCTCCCTGGTCGTGGCCCACATAGCCCGGCGGAGACCCTATCAGCTTGGAGACGGTGTAGGACTCCATGTACTCAGACATGTCCAGGCGGATCATGGCGTTCTCATCCTGGAACATGGCCTGGGCCAGCGCCCGGCACAGCTCCGTCTTCCCCACGCCGGTGGGGCCCAGGAACAGGAAGGAACCCATGGGCCTGCCGGGGTCCGCCACTCCTGTCCGCCCCCGCCGGATGGCCTGAGCCACCGCCCGGACAGCCTCGTCCTGTCCCACCACCCTCTGATGGAGGACGCCCTCCAGGGAGCGGAGCCGCTCCTTCTCATCCATGGTCAGCATGGTCACCGGTATGCCCGTCCAGGCGGCCACGACCGCCGCGATATCCTGGGCGTCCACCGCCTTTTTCTGGGATTTCTGCCACGTCTCCTGGCGCTCTCTCAGGATGCGCTCCAGCTCATTCTGCCGGTCCCGGAGCACTGCCGCGCGCTCGTAGGCCTGGGCCTGGGCCGCCGCCTTCTTCTCCTTCCGGGTGGCGGCTATCTGGTCGTCCAGCTCCTGCAGCTCCCGCGGCTCCGTCATGCTCCGGGTGCGTATCCGGGAGGCCGCCTCGTCCAGCAGGTCAATGGCCTTATCCGGCAGGAAACGATCCTGGATGTACCTGGCGGAAAGCCGGGCAGCCGCCTCCACCGCCTCGTCCGTGATGGTGAGGCTGTGGAAGTCCTCGTAGCGCTTCTTCAGCCCCTCCAGTATCTCCACCGTGTCCTCTATATCCGGCTCCTCCACGGAGACAGGCTGGAACCGCCGCTCCAGGGCCGCGTCCTTCTCTATGTGCTGCCTGTACTCATTTCCTGTGGTGGCGCCGATGATCTGCAGGTCGCCCCGTGCCAGGACAGGCTTTAAGATGTTGGCCGCATCCATGGCCTCGCTGGTGCCTGCCCCCGCTCCCATGATGGTGTGGAGCTCGTCGATAAAAAGGATGATGTCCTCATCCTCCTGGGCCTCCTCCAGGAAGGCCTTCATCCGCTCCTCGAAATCGCCCCGGAACCGGGTGCCGGATATCATCCCCACCAGGTCCACGGCGATGATCTTCTTATGCTTCAGGTTGAGGGGGATGCGGCCGCCGGCGATGCGCTGGGCAAGCCCCTCCACCACGGCGGTCTTTCCCACGCCCGGGTCACCGATGAGGACCGGATTGTTCTTGGTCCTGCGGGAGAGCACCTGCACCAGGCGCTCCACCACGTCGTCCCGCCCGATGACCGGGTCGAACCTTCCCTCCTCCGCTTTTTCTGTCATGTCTGAGCCGTATTTCTCCAGATAGGACTCTCCTTCCTCTTCCTCCTCCTGGGTATGGTCTGTCTCCTCCTCGGCGGCGTACTCTTCCTCTCGGCCGGGGATTTCCCTCTTCATTTCTTCTGCGTTGACGCCCAGAGACCGGAGAAGCTGCACAGCCGCGCACTCCGCCGTCGACAGGACGCCCGCCAGGATATCCTCCGGCCCAGTCTTCTCGTGTCCCCTGGCCTTTGCCTCATCCTGGGCCCGCCCCAGGACCTCGTCCGCCTCGCCGGAAATCTGGATGGCCCGGGCCTTGACACCCGCGGCACTCCCGTCATATCTTCGTATGTACTCCTCCACCAGCTTGTCGTCCAGTCCGTGCTCTTTCAGCAGGCGGGCAGCCTCCTCGTAGTTCTCCTTCTTCGCCGCCTCCCGGAGACGGACCTTGAGGACTGCAAGCTGCCGCCTTCTCTTCAGGTCCTCCGCCGCCTCGTCAGGGAAAGCCCTCTCTCCCAGCCTTCTCGGCTCCGGCCTGCCGGGCCACCATCCCGCGTAATTGCGGAAGGCCTCCGCCTGTCCGGCGGCCACGGCCTGCTGCCACATCCTCTGCAGGCAGCCCTCGCAGACAGGAATCTGGTACAGAGCGCCCATATAATTGGTATAGAAAATCTTATCCGCTTCATTTGTATTGCAAAACTGACATTTCATATCAAAGCTCACCTCTTTGTCTCTCTGTCTGAAATCCATATATTTAAAAAACTTAATAGTTAAGTTTTTAATAATATAATCCAAAACTATAGAAGCGTCAATGTTTTTGAGGTTTTTTATACTTTTTTTAGATTTTTTGCAGGCCTCAACTCCGCATATTATTATAGAGAGGACGCCGACAAGCCCCTGTTGACAGATCCTTTCTAAAGGGAGTAGGCTTATTAATGGCTGATACAAGGAGGAACATTCCATGAAACATTCTATTCTGTCAAAAAATATCCTGCTTCTTTTGATATCCGGCTTCTTTTATTTTGCGAGCCCCATGCTGGTGACGCCTCTCATCACCGGCTTTTCCGAGAGCCTTGGAGCCGGCGCGGCCTTCATGGGCATGGTGGGCGGCATGATGAACCTGTGCTCCCTCTTCTGCCGCCCGACTGTGGGGAGCTTTATCGACAGGGTAAGCAAATACCGCCTCTCTATGGCCGGGCTCCTTCTCATGACCGCCGCCTGTGCGGGTTACCTGTTCTCCGCCAGCCCCCTTATGGTCCTCTTCTTCCGGATCGTAAACGGCGCCGGCTTTGCCCTCTGCTCCAGCTCCATGTCCACATGGGTCTCTCTTCTCCTGCCCCCGGACAGGATCGGCTCCGGCATGGGCATCTACGGCATGATGAACGCCCTTGCCATGGCCGTCGCCCCCTCCATCGGCGTGGTCCTCTACCAGACGTTGGGCTACCGGGTCTCCTTTGTCATAGCCGCTGTCTTCACAGCCCTTGCCATGGTCCTGATCCAGTTTGTGACAGACAGAGGGGAGCCTGTTCCCCGCCCCGTCTCCTCCGAAGCCGGAGAAAGAGGGAACAAAGTCACAGACTCCCCAAAGAGACTTACGCTCGTGGAGCCGAAGGTGCTCCCCATCGCGCTCATCATTATGCTGTTTGCCATTCCTTACTGTGCCACACAGTCCTTTATCGTGCGGTACACGGAGACTCGGAGCCTGGCTGTCACGGTCAGCCTGTTCTTCCCCATCTACGCGGCGGCCCTCCTGCTCCTGCGGCTCACCATGAGGAACCTGTTTGACAGGCTCCGCTTTCCGGTGTTCTTTGCCGGCAGCTCGGTCTGCGCCTTCCTGGCCATCCTCCTGCTGGCGCTGATGCAAAGCAATCTGCCCATGTGCGCCGCGGCCGTCCTGATGGCGGGAGGCTACGGCATCATGAGTTCTGTCTGCCAGTCCCGGGCCATCGTGGTGGCGGGCCGGGAGCACGCGGGCCTTGGCAACAGCACCTACTATATCGGCCTGGACCTGGGCATGACCTTGGGCCCTGTGCTTGGCGGACTCCTCTACGGCAGCGTGGATGTGCGGCTCTTCTACCCGCTTCTCCTCCTCTGCGTTCCGGCGGCTGTCCTGGTCTTCTTCCTGAACCGCCGCACCCTGTCCTGAGCGCTTTGCAGGCCGCTTACTGGGTCACTTCGTTGATACAGGAAATGGCGTTCAGCGTACGCGGAAAGCCGATGAAAGGCAGGCACTGGGTCACAGCATCGATGAGCATCTCCCGGGTGTTGCCCACGCTGATGTTGGCCCCTGCGTGGGATTTGGCCTGGGGCTCGCAGCCGCCCAGACAGCAGATAGCGCAGAAGGTGATGAGCTCCCGCATTTTCAGGTCCAGAGTTCCCCTCGTGTAGAAATCGCCAAAGCAGTAGGCGGAGAGATAATCCTGGATATGCTTCAGCTCCTCCGGCGCGGCAGCCCGCATATTGTTGATGTTGTCCGCGCCGAAGATCTCCTGCTGCACGGCCAGTCCCTTCTCAAAGCGGGTCTCCTCTGTCACCGTCCCCTGCTCCTTGCAGGGCTCTTTTATGCCTGCTGCCTGAAAAGCCCTGTTGACCTCCTTCAGGGCAGCCCACACCCGCTCCATGCCGATGTAGGGCGTGCACTGGTAGAGTGTCTCTTTGATCTCCTCCGGGGTGGCCCCGGCTCCCAGGGCGGCCTCCGTGTAGGCGGCCATGTTGTCCAGCGTCTGGCAGGTGGTCAGAGCGGTCAGCGTGACCAGGGCCCTCTGCCTGTCTGTGAGGCATCCCCGGCTCAGCACGTTCCCGCAGAGAAATCCTCTGGCGATGCCGGTAAATTCCGGGTCCATGGCTCCCTCAAAGGCGGCTCCCTTAAACCATTTCTCGTTGTTCTTTTCTGTTCTATCTGTGCGTTCCATCCTTGCAGGACTCCTTTCTTTTTCTCTCGATACCTATATTTTAGCTCCGCTCTCTCGCCGGTGTCTAATACCTTTCCCGTATCCTTTTCCATGCCCGGGCGGCATTTTCCCGGGAGGGGCAGGCCGGGCTGTTCTTCTGCTTGTCCTTGCAGGGAAAAGGAAATATCAGAAATACCAGATCACCGTGAGATAAATGACTGCCATACACAAATATGCGTGAATGTGTTACACTTTTATCTGTAAGAAAGATCACGCAAAAGGAGAGATGCACCATGAGAGTACGTATGGCAGGAGAAAAAGATATAGAGAGGATCCACAGCCTGCTGGCCCAGGTGGCCATGGTCCACCACAAGGGACGGCCGGACCTCTTCAAATACGGCAAGAGCAAGTACACGGATGAGGAGCTGAAGGAAATCTTAAAAGATAAAAACCGTCCCATCCTGGCCGCCGTGGACGACAGCGACTGTCTCCAGGGCTACGCCTTCTGCATCTTCCAGCAGTACAAGGACAGCAATATCATGACCGACATCAGGACCCTCTACATCGACGACCTCTGCGTGGAGGAGACCCGGCGGGGCGAGCATATAGGAAAGACGCTCTACAATGCGGTCCTCGACTTTGCCAGGGAGCACGGATGCTACAACGTGACCCTGAACGTCTGGAGCTGCAATGAGAGCGCCATGAAATTCTACCGTTCCTGCGGCCTTCATGAGCAGAAGGTAGGAATGGAAGTCATCTTATAGGTTCTTTTTTCGGGACTCGTAGTCCTTCAGGGACCGGACCGCCTCCCCGGCCATGGGGATGAGGGCAATCATGTTGAAAATGGTCATCAGGCCCACGCCCACGTCCCCCATATCCCACACAAAGGTGTAGGCGGCCAGGCCTCCCACAAAGAGCATGACAAGAGCCAGGAGCTTGTAGGCTGTCTGGGAGGCCCAGTTGTCGCCGAACAGGTAGGCGATGTTGGACCTGGCGTAAAAGAGGATGCCAATAAAGGTGGAGAAGCTGAACAGCCACAGGATCACCGCCGTGAAGACCACGCCGAACTCGCCCAGGTGGTAGCTCATGGCTGTCTGCAGGAGGTCCATTCCCTCCAGCCCGACCGTCATGGCCTCCGGCGTCAGGAGCATGATCATGGCCGTGCAGCTGCATATCACCAGGGTGTCGATGAACACGCCCAGTGCCTGCAGAAGCCCCTCCTTGGCCGGGTGGCTGATGTCAGCCGCAGCCGCGGCACAGGGAGCGGAGCCGGAGCCCGCCTCATTGGAGAAGAGGCCCCTCTTCACACCGTTCATGAGGACAGCCCCAAAGCCGCCCGCCGCCACCTGGCGAAAGCCGAAGGCCTCCGCGAATATCCTCTGGAATACCCCCGGCAGAGCCCCTATGTTAGTCAGTATGATATAGACCGTGATCAGCAGGTACAGTCCCGCCATCACCGGCACCATGATATCCAGCACCTTCACGGTGGCGTGCTTGCGCAGCACGATGACAGCCGCCAGGATGACAAGGACAATGGTGGAGTAGAGGGGCGGGATGCCGAAGGCATTGTCAAAGGCAGAGGACACGGAGTTGCCTATCACCTGGCTGACGCCGCACCAGCACAGAAGGCCGGAGAGGGCAAAGAGCACCGCCACCACGGATTTCCTTCTCTTACTTCCCCTTCTCGTGATAAAAAAGCTGTGTATATAGTAGGCCGGTCCTCCCCTGTATCCCCCGTAGAGAGGGTCCTTTTCCTTGTAGAGCTGAGCCAGGGTGGCCTCCGCAAAAGCTGTGGAGGAGCCCAAAAGAGCGATGACCCACATCCAGAAGACAGCACCCGCGCCTCCCGCCGAGATGGCCGCCACCACGCCCACCAGGTTGCCCATGCCCACCCTCGTCGCCGTGGACACAATGAGGGCCTGCACCCCCGATATAGCCTTCTCCTCAGATACATTCCTCTTTTCCACTGTCACCCGGATCATCTCCGGGAACATGCGAAAGGGCATGAACCGGGTCCGGAGGGTGAAATAGACCCCCGCCGGTACAAGGATGAGGACAAGGATCGACAGCCCCAGTGTGCCGCCCCCGGGAAGGGGAAGCGTGACAATATCTCCCCAGAGCAGGCTGTAGACCGCCTCGATGAGATCCACCACCGCACTGCCCGCTGTATGTAAAAATTCCATTTTTCTGTTTCCTTTCTTTTTTCCTGTCCCACCAGTATATAGCGAAAATTTGCCCCTGTAAAGCGAAAAAGTAAAATTAGCGGGAATCGGGGAAAAAAGAGTGCGCCGGGGGAAACAAAGAGCCGGGGGCTGCGATATGCTCCCCGGCTCCTTCTCGCTCTCTATCTATTTTCTGCCCTGTATTTATTTTTCTACTGCATCCGCTCTAGCTCCGGATTTCCAAAAGCTTGGCCTTCAGGTCTCCCTCCAGGCGTCCGATCTCCGCCTCCGCGGCGCGCCGCTTCTCCCGGCCCTCCTGCTGTATCTTCATCACCTCGTCCAGGGTGGAGATGAGGGCCTCGTTGGTCGTCTTCAGCGTCTCCATGTCCACAATACCCCGCTCCGACTCCCGGGCAGACTCTATGGTGGCCATCTTCAGCCGCTCCGCATTCTTCTTCAGCAGCTCGTTCGTCATGTCCGTCACCTCCCGCTGGGCCTGGGCCGCCTGGGCGGAGTGCTCCACTCCCAGGGCCAGCACCATCTGGCTCTTCCAGAGGGGCACTGTGTTGACAATGGTGGACTGTATCTTCTCCACCATCTGGGTGTCGTTGTTCTGGACAAGGCGGATCTGGGGCGCTGTCTGGATGGCTATCATCCTTGTCAGCTCCAGGTCGTGGACCTTCTTCTCAAACCGCTCGCACATGGACTCCAGGTCCCTGGCCGCCTGGATGTCCTCCGCAAGCCCGGTTGCGTTGGCCTTCTGCACAAGGGCCGGGAGCTGGACGTTCCTGGTATCCTCCAGCTTCTTTTTTCCCGCCGCGATGTAGATGGACAGCTCTCTGAAATACTCCAGGTTCTGTCCATACATCTTGTCCAGTATGGCAGCGTCCTTCAAAAGCTGTCTCTGGTAGCCCTCCAGCGTCTCGCATATCCTGGAAATGTTGGCCTCCGCCTTCTCGTACCTGGCCTTCAGCGCTGTCACCTTGTTGGCGCTCTTCTTGAAAAAGCCGAAGAAGCCCTTTGTCTCCTCCTCGTCAAAATCCCGCAGTTCTGTCACCACGCCGGACAGCAGGTCTCCGATCTCTCCCAGGTCCTTTGTGCGCACATTTTCCAGCGCCTTCTCGGAGAAATCCGCCATCTTCTTCTGCACGCCGGCTCCGTACTGGAGCACAGCCCCGGAGTCGTACAGATCGATCTGCCGGGCATACTCTGCCGCCATCTTTTTCTCCTCTTCTGTGAGGACCGTATCCTGGGCACTGCCCTGCACCTCCCCCTGGCCCGCACCTGCAAAGGGATCTTCCGGAGCCCCCATTCCCTGTCCTGTGGTCATTGTAAATCCGTCGCTCATAGTCTATTCCTTTCTCTTCCATCCGTCTTCTGTCAGACCCTCCTGGGCCAGCATGGTCTCCAGCACGGAGATGTCTGAGCTGATATCCCAGGCCACATCCTCAAAGAGGCTGTCCAGAAGCTTTTCAAATGCTATATTCAACGTGTCCAGTGTCTTCTCGATCTCTTCCTTTGCCTGGCGGATGTTCTCACCCGCCTCAGGCTGGGCATCCAGCTGCTCATAGGCCTCCAGGAGCTTGACCGTGGTGGGCAGATAGTACTCCATCAGCTTTTTGATGTCGTCCACCGCGTCCGGGTCCGCCTCCACCCGGTCGAAAATGCGGCGCACCAGAAGCTCGATGCGGTCTATCTTCCGGGAAATCTCCACACCGGGAATGGCGTCATTGCACTCCCGTATCTTATCCACATACCATCTTCCCTTCTCGATGACCCGCTGCACCTCCGGCGTATGTCCGGAGGCCCCGCTGTCCTGTCCGTCCTGCCGTCCGCTCTGCTGTCCCTCCTTCTGCCGCTCTGTCTCCATCTGCTGCTGTTCCCGGCGGAGCTGCTGGATCCTTCTGTACTCCTCATAGGCCGCGTCCGTCACCATGAGGCAGGCTCCCTGCTCGTCCATGTGCCCCTGGAGGAACCACCGGTCCGCTATCATCCTCCGCAGGTCCTTTACGATCCTTTTGGGCTTCTCTCCGGTCCTCTGGGCAATGTCGGATATATTGCAGTAGGCCCGTCCCTGCAGCGCCTCCACATATCCGCGGAACCGTTTTGCCCGGCCTCTCATGCCCTTTCCCTTGCAGGCCATCCAGATACCGGCGGCCGCCAGGCAGGCCAGCACGAAGAAGGCGCCCGCCTCAGCCCCTCCAAAGCCGGTCACAAGGGTGGCCGCCGCGCCGGCGATAGCCGTGCATACGCAGGAGAAGGTAAAGAAAACTCCCACTGCCAGCAGCACCGCCCCTGCCAGGGCTGTCCCCCCTTTTCTGGCAAACAGGACCGGCGGCTTCGTCCGCCTCTGCCTCATCTGCCTTCCCGCAAATCCACCGTTCCCCTGGCCCGTCTGATATCCCTGGCCTTCCCAGGAGCCCCGGGGACCGCCAAAGCCGCCAGGATCCCCGAAACTGCCAGGGCCCTCAGGCCCCATGCCCGGTCCCGGGCCGGGTCCCCCCGGCCCGCGGCGGATATTTTCCCGCAGATTAAAAATGGCATCATTGACTGTGTTTGAAATTGTTTCATTCAGCTTCTGAAAATCCTGGGAGTCCACTGCATCCTGCACGATATCCCGGATGTCCCGGCCCCATCTTTCCCAATCCTGGTTCACCTGTATCCTCCTGTTCTCCCCGCGCCTCAAAAGGCCTGAGCAGCCTTTCCCGGGAAGATCATGCTCTTGATCTTACGCTATGTGAAAATTATATAGCATATGGTGAAAAACTGCAATCGCAACCTCTCCCGGATATGCCCCGGATGTGCTATACTTGGACTATACAGATATACAAAGACATGTATATTGTTATAAAAGAAAGATGGATCATGAAGAAGAGGTGATATATGATAGGCAAACAGCTGTCCTGCATTGACTGTGCTGCAAAAAGCTGTCTGAAGGGGGACAACCCGGCGGCCGCTCTCTACACCGCCAGATCCTATTATTCCAGGCTTTTCCAGGAGGAAGAGAAGGAGGGTGAGAACGCATGATCACACTGACATCAGAGACTCTGAGAGAAAAATTAAAAGAGCGAAAAGAGGGGGAGCTTTTGAACCTGCGGGATATGGAGCTGTCCGACGCGGACCTGTCGGGCTGGGACCTGTCCTGGGTGGACTTCTCCCTGACCAGCTTCCACCGCGTCTCCTTTGACCACGCGGACATGCACAGCTGCGCCGTGGAAAACGCTCTCTTTGACGACTGCAGCTTCCGGGGCACCAATTTCCGCCAGGCTGATCTAAAGGGCGCCGCCATGCGCTACGACGACCTGTCCGGAGCGGACATCTCCGGGGCCAACCTGTTCAGCGCCGTGCTGGAGCACGCCAACCTGACCGGCGTCATCTCCGATGAGAACACAAAGTTCTTCCGCCTCTACTGTCCGGAAAAGGGGGCTTTCCTTGGCTACAAGAAATGCTTCAACAATCGGCTCGTCCAGCTCCTCATCCCGGCTGACGCCAAGCGCACCTCCGCCACCATGAACTCCTGCCGGTGCAGCAAGGCAAAGGTGCTCTCCATCAAGAGCTTTGACTACAAGGAGGAGTACGACGAGGCCTGGTCCCTTGTGGACGAGAACTTCGTCTATCGGAAGGGCCAGTGGGTAGAAGTGCCGGACTTTAACGAGGACCGGTGGATGGACTCCACCACAGGGATCCATTTCTGGCTGACAAGAGAAGAAGCGAAGGCATACTGATGTGCCTTCGCTTCTTTCACACTTCTTGACTCTGTCAAAGACAGGCTTACCTTTTTCATATAAACATCCCCGCCCTGTCCGTCTCTTGGATCCATGCCCGGGCAACAATCTCTGCCCCCTCTCTGGTCAGATGGATACCATCCGCCGTGAGCCTTTGATAGCCGCTCCTCTCCGCCTCCCGGTTCAGCAGATTGTGGAGAGGGATAAAAAGAGCTCGATGCTCCGCCGCTATTTTCCGCTCCGTCTCCTCTATTTCCTGTATGACTGGTATCCACCTGCTATATTCCAGAGGCTGCGGAAAGATAAAAGGGCCCATACAGACAAGACGTGCCTCTGTCTCCTGCTGGATCCGACCAAGCAGCGCCCGGTAATATTCCGCAAAGCATATCTCCTCCGGCGTCCGCCCTGTGCTCATGCACACAGCAGCATCATTGCTTCCTATCAGGATACTGACCACATCCGGCCTGCGACTCAGACAGTCATACTCCAGCATCCGCAGAAGCCCCTGCACGGTAAAGCCGTCATGCCCCCCATTGCGGATGTCCGTTCGCCCTGGCATCCGCATCCGAAGGATATCTGCGATCTGCCGCACATACCCGTCCCCCAGACAAGGGTCTCCCGAATTTCCCGGATAAAGATTATGGTCCGCATCTGTAATGCTGTCACCCAGAAAGATTATTTTCACTTTATCTCTCAACCACGTCAGCTCCTTCCATGTCAATCCCGGCCGTGTTTTCCCCGCAGATTTATCTAAAAAAAGAAAGCAGCACGTATCTGTCTGCTTTCCCTGAAACGGCATGCTTTCTCTGCGGTCACTCCGCTGAATAATACTCTCCGTATCCCTTCTTGCCATAGTTTTTCCCGTAATACTTTGTGTAATATCCGCTCTGTTTTTTTCGGTCCACCTTTGTCAGGATCACTCCCAGGATAGAGCAGCCCGTCCCTTCCAGCTTCGCCTTGACCTCCTGTGCCAGACGGTACTTTGTCTTCGCAGACTCCACCACGAGAATGGCTCCATCACATTGTCTGGCTACAATAGCCGAGTCTATTACCAGCCCAAGGGGCGGCGTGTCTATAATGATATAGTCGTAAACCTTTCGAAAGCTTTCCAGCATCCCTGAAAATCTGGCGCTGGAAAGAAGCTCCGTCGGGTTAGGTACAAGAGGGCCTGCCAGCAGCAGATGAAGCTTTGGCACATTGGTGGCCACCACCGCATCAGCAATGGTGCACTGTCCTGACAGGAAATGAGACAGCCCCTTGTCTGCCCCGCTGACCTGAAGCCTGGACACCATCACGGATTTTCTCATGTCAGCATCAATGAGGAGCACGTTCTTGTTCAGCTCCGCAAATGAAGCCGCAAGGGCAATGGCATTCCGCGTCTTTCCCTCTCCCGGCAGGCTGCTGGTAAACAGGATCACCTGCTTGTCGTCTCCGCAAAACTGCACATTCGTGCGCAGCGTCTTTACCTCCTCCCGTGTACCGTATGCAAATTCTGGTAATTCGATGTTGATCCTCTTCATTTTTTTCTCCTGTCATGCAAAATTTTTTCCGGATTTTCCTCGAAAATTCTGCGGGCATAATCCTCTCCGTATTTTTTGGTCACATACCGGGCACATTTCCCCAGATTTGGCCTGCGCCCCCTGTCATCATGAGCATCAGAAGCGATAAAGCTGACCAGATCAGACTCTATGAGATTCCTGCAGAAGCCTTTCATCCGTCCCCCGCGCTTTCCCATAACCGCAGATGCATTCACCTGTATCGCCGCTCCCAGCTCAGTCAGCTCTCTGACTCTCCGGCTGTCCCTGTGGCAGCATTCATACCTCTCCACATGGGCGATGACCGGCCTCCACCCCCGGGATCGAAGCTCGTATATATAATTTCTGATCGTCTGATACACATCGTCCGGAGCGAACTCCACAAGCACATGTGAAGAACCTGCCAGAGATGGTCTTTTCCCCTCCGCCAGCAGCCGGCTCATCTCCGGGCATCTGTAAAACTCGCATCCCAGGTACAGCCTGATCCTCCGCCTGCGGGCCATCTCCTTCAGGCCCCAGTAAAATCGCTCCACCCTCTCCGCAGAGGGTTCAAACATCTCCGGGTGAAAGTGGGGCGTCACTATGATCCTGTCCACCCCCTCCTCTCTCATCAGGTCGAGAAGCCTGCCTGCCTCTTTTATCGTACCGGGTCCGTCATCCACCCCCGGCAGGAGGTGACAGTGTATATCGGTCAGATGCATGGTCACAATCCTTTCCATAGTACAGAAAATCCGAGGCTATCCCCACAGAAGAAAAACTCTCCCAGGAGCCTTACTCCATGGAAGAGTTTTTATCGTTCCGCTCTATCGCTCCATAGATCTCTTCTTCATTCCGCAGGCCGCTGTCGCTGCCAGAAGTCCCAGAAGCGCAACTGCCGCAGCTGACTGTGCACTTGTCTTCGGAGAAACAGTTCCTCCTGTGAGCGTCGTCTTGTCCACCACAAAGGCTACTGGGGAAAGAGAAGCGAAGGTACCTGTCATTGTCCCCTCTCCCATAGTCGTTGGGATCTTCTCCCACTCGCTTCCTGTATAGTGAAGAATAGTTCCCCTGGTGGAAGCTGTCACACCATTGACCTGAAATGTGATCGTAACAGGGAATTTCACCTGGGAGGCATCTCCCACTACCCTTGCTTCCACAATATCCAACACGATCATGTTCTCATTGTAATCAGCTCCCATGGCTGCCTGGAGCCCTTCTGCCGTGCGGAGCTGTGCCGCCGCTTCCGCATACTTGTCAGGAAGCTCTGTCACCTCGAGGAAACCACTGACGTCATTTCCGTCTGCATCCACTGCATTCGAAATCCCCCCAACCACAAAATCTGAGCCTGACGGGCTGGGTGCAGCAAACACAGTCATACCAAGACACATTACCACCGCCATCACAGCTGCTGCTGTTTTCAAGAATCTTGTTTTCATTTCTCCAACCTCCTGTATTTTTATCCTTTATAGCTTGTATTTCCATTTCCTATTACGTTCAAGATTATACCACATTATTTTTCAATAAAAAACTCTTTTATGATCAATTCCTGAACTTTTTCCGTATCCGTGACATACCAGGCCCGTCCATCACGCTCTGTCACCTCTCCGGGCACTGTTTCTGTCTCTTCCTGGAACGAATAGTCCGCCAGCCCCGTGAGCTCCTCAGCCGAAAGATTTGTCGTCATATAGGGTTCCATCTGCTGGTAGAGATCTGTCAGCTCCTGTGTGCTGAAGCCTCCCCCCGCCAGCATGGACAGAAGTGCCCTCATAAACTGGGACTGCCGCTCCATTCTCTGCTGGTTGCTGTCCAGCGCCTCCGAGTCCCTGCTCCTGACATATTTTTCCGCCTGCTCCCCGTTCAGTGTCAGGGAAGCACCCTCCTGAAAAGCCGGATCGATCCAGGTATAATCCTCCGGCACAGTGATAGGGATCCCCCCCGCCGCATCCACGGCAGCTCTTATACCATCCAGGGTCAGCGCAAGATAGCTGTCAATATCAATGCCTCCCAGAAGCTCCTCCACCTTCTGTACAGTCAGCCGGCAGCTCTTCTCCCGGCTGTCCCCAAAGGCATACTGGAGACAGATCTGTCCCTCCGTAGACATTACCTTTCTGCCGCTCTCGTCATAGACATCTATATCTACGGCTGAATCCCTGGATATCTGCAGGATCTTGGCTGTCTTTTCTTCGTTGTTCAGGATCAGAAGGTTCAGGCTGTCCGCCTGTCCCGCATCTCCTGTCTGCACTCCCACCTGGGCCGTGGACTCTGCATCCACCCCCATAAGGAGCATCGCCTGTACATTCTGGTCTCTTCTGTACTCTTTTCCGTTATAGGTGATATACCGTCCCCCGGATTGCTCTGCCGGCTGAGCATCCGCCTCCTCCGCTTCCGGCTGACGTATAAAGGCCGTATATACAACAGCGCCCGCCAATACAAGGCATATGATCCCCAGTATTCCCAGTATGAGATTTTTATTTTTCATCTGTCAGCACCGCCTCCACAAGAAATCTGTGATGATCCTCTCCGGCTATACATGTACTCAGCGTCAGAATTTTATCCTGAGCAGTCACCTCTACATTGTCCGCAAACTGGCTCCGCAGATCTGCGGAAGCAAACACAGAATCCAGGAATTCCTGCCGCTGGCTCTCCTCCGAAAAATTGAAGGACAGTGGGAGAAGTCTGTCATCATAGACCACTGCCGCAAAAACTTTGTAGGTAAATACATGCTGTTCCGTATATATAGTGACATTCTGATGGGAATGGAGATATTCCTTATCCATATAATTCAAAAGATCATGAAACATGACCGGATTCGAATCACTCATCCGGTGTCCGTAGATCACCGTATTGTAATCCTCAAAGCTCTTCTGATTGTAAGTCTGGGTAAAGATCGCCCCTTGCGCTGCCTCTGCTCCCTCCCATGTATGATCAAGATAGAATGTATTGTCCTGTCCGCTCTGCACAACAGGGTAATCTATATTTGTACCCTCTATGCGGATCCATGCGTAGACATCAGGATTGGTCTGCTGAAGGGAGGCAAAATCTATGGGAATCTCCACAGACTCCCCCGGCTCCTCCTGAGGCTCCTCTGTTTCCGCTTCTGTCAGCGCACGTTCATTGGCCTGTGCTCCTTCAGCCTCATCCATATAGAATCTCACAAGCCAGACAGCACAGCCGACGGCAATGACAATAAACACTGCTGTCAGGATTGTACGGATGTATTTTTTCATGACTTCCTGCGCCTCTTCTCAAGGGGCATAGCTGCCAGCGTGTTTATATCCAGATATTTACGAACATCCTCCTCTGTCTGGATCGTATCGTTCATCATAAACTGTATAAAGATCACGAGGCAGGCAAGAAAAGCTCCCGCCAGACCACCCAGCGCTGTGTTTTTCAGCAGATTCGGGCTGGCCGGCGCTGACGGCTTCACTGCCTCCTCTGCAATATTCGGCTCGTCGGTGTTCATAATATCCGCGATCTGGCTGGCCATGACCTGCGCATAGGCATTTGCTATATCCGCCGCACGCTGCGGATCCGGATCTGTAGCGGTCAGCTTTAAAAGATGCGTCCCTGATGGATTCGTTGTGGAAAGCCTTGACAAGAGTCCTTCATAGGATTCATCCAGTCCCACCTCATCAATCACAGCATTCACTACCGACCGGGTTCTCGCGATCTCGGCAAAATCTCCTGTCAGCTCTGTTCCGATCTGCAGATCTGCCACAGAAGTTATACTTGTAGTATTCGAAAGTATGTAAATGGTTGCGCTGGCCGAATACTGTGGTGTGATCAAAAATCTGGTATAGCCGCCCACGATTACAGCTCCCGCTACCAGGCATATGAGGATCAGCCAGACCTTTCTCAGAAGCACATGAAAAAGCTCCAGCAGATCTATCTCCATCTCTTCCTGTCTGCTACTCCGTGTTAATTCTTCCATATTTTTTCCATCCTTATTCAGTCCTGTTTTTCATTTCATCTCTTCTTGCCCTCTCCATTTTATCCATACGTGGAGAGTGTTTCTTATTCATAATACATCCACGCCCTCACATTGTCAATTGTTAACCGACAGAACTTCTGTTTCAAAAAACCGCAGTCCCTTTGGGGACTGCGGCTGCATTCGCATAAAAGCTATTATTCAAAGATTACTCGATGATCGTAGCAACACGGCCTGATCCTACTGTACGTCCGCCTTCACGGATAGCGAAACGAAGACCCTGCTCCATAGCTACCGGGTGGATCAGCTCGATCGTCATCTCTACGTTGTCACCAGGCATGCACATCTCTGTTCCCTCGGGAAGCTCGCAAACACCTGTAACGTCTGTTGTTCTGAAGTAGAACTGAGGACGATAGTTGTTGAAGAACGGAGTATGACGTCCACCCTCGTCCTTTGTCAGAACGTATACCTGAGCTGTAAATTTGTGATGGCATGTAACTGAACCGGGTTTGCAAAGAACCTGACCTCTCTCGATCTCTGTTCTCTGAACACCACGGAGAAGAGCACCGATGTTGTCACCAGCCTGAGCCTCGTCAAGCAGCTTACGGAACATCTCAACACCAGTTACAACTGTCTTCTTTGTATCCTCGTGGATACCAACGATTTCAACCTCGTCAGATACGTGAAGTGTACCACGCTCTACTCTACCAGTAGCAACTGTTCCACGACCTGTGATGGAGAATACGTCCTCTACAGGCATAAGGAACGGCTTATCTGTGTCACGCTGCGGATCCGGGATGTAGGAATCTACTGCATCCATCAGCTCCATAACCTTGTCGCCCCACTCTCCGTCCGGATCTTCCAGAGCCTTCAGAGCAGAACCCTGGATGATCGGTGTGTCATCTCCCGGGAACTCGTACTCGTCAAGCAGCTCACGGATCTCCATCTCAACCAGCTCAAGGAGCTCCTCATCGTCAACCATGTCACATTTGTTCATGAATACAACGATGTAAGGAACGCCTACCTGACGGGACAGAAGGATGTGCTCTCTTGTCTGAGCCATAACACCATCTGTAGCAGCAACTACGAGGATAGCGCCGTCCATCTGAGCTGCACCAGTGATCATGTTCTTAACGTAGTCAGCATGTCCCGGGCAGTCAACGTGTGCGTAGTGACGCTTCTCTGTCTCATACTCAACGTGAGCTGTGGAGATCGTGATTCCACGCTCTCTCTCTTCGGGTGCCTTGTCGATGTTGTCGAAGGCAACCTCTGCGTTACCAGCTACTCTTTTGGAAAGAACCTTTGTGATAGCTGCTGTAAGTGTTGTTTTACCATGGTCAACGTGGCCGATGGTACCAATATTACAATGTGGTTTTGTTCTTTCAAATTTAGCTTTTGCCATTTTGAATATCCTCCTTATTCAAGCGCCCTTCTGGGCATTTTTCATAATTTTATCAGTTTACTCGGCTATTTCTGATTATATTTCATATCCCCTTGTTTTTCAAGCCTTTTTCACACTTTTTTAGCTCAAAACAGGCGGAAATTAATCATTCTTTCCGGATAACACTTTTTCCTGCACTGATTTCGGAACAGGTTTGTAGCTCTCAAAGAACATGGAGTAGTTTCCACGGCCCTGTGTTCTGGAACGAAGGTCCGTAGAGTATCCGAACATCTCGGAAAGCGGCACGTGCGCGCGCACGATCTTTCCTCCGCCCAGGTCATCCATACCCTCGATCTGGCCACGGCGTGAGTTCAGGTCACCGATGATGTCTCCCATGTACTCCTCGGGCATGGTCACTTCCACCTTCATGATAGGCTCAAGAAGTACCGGAGCGGCCTTCTTCATAGCATCCTTGAATGCGAGAGAGCCTGCAATGTGGAATGCCATCTCACTGGAGTCTACCTCGTGGTAGGATCCGTCGTACACGGTAGCATGGATGCCGACAACCGGGAATCCGCCAAGGATACCGGACTTCATGGCCTCCTCGATACCCTCGCCTACAGCCGGGATGTATTCCTTCGGGATCGCTCCGCCGACTACAGTGGACTCGAACTTGTATGTCTCCTCACCGTTGACATCCATGGGCTCGAATTTCACTTTACAGTGTCCGTACTGTCCACGTCCACCAGACTGCTTTGCGTACTTGCTGTCCACGTCAACAGCCTTTGTAAACGCCTCCTTGTAAGCAACCTGAGGTGCGCCTACATTGGCCTCAACCTTGAACTCGCGGAGCAGACGGTCTACGATGATCTCCAGATGGAGCTCTCCCATACCGGCGATGATCGTCTGTCCTGTCTCGGAATCTGTATGAGCGCGGAATGTGGGGTCCTCCTCCGCAAGCTTTGCGAGAGACTCGCCGAGCTTGCCCTGGGAAGCCTTTGTCTTGGGCTCGATAGCCAGCTCGATAACCGGCTCCGGGAACTCCATGGACTCAAGGATGACCGGGTGCTGCTCGTCACAGATCGTGTCTCCTGTTGTGGAGAACTTAAATCCGATAGCAGCCGCGATATCTCCGGAGTAAACCTTATCCAGCTCCTGTCTCTTGTTGGCGTGCATCTGAAGGATACGTCCCACACGCTCCTTCTTATCCTTTGTAGCATTCAGCACATAGGAACCGGAGTTTACAGTTCCCGAGTAAACTCTGAAGTAAGCGAGCTTACCTACGAACGGGTCTGTCATGATCTTGAATACGAGAGCGGAGAACGGCTCTTCATCAGAGGAATGTCTCTCCACTTCGTTTCCGTCCTCATCCACGCCCTTGATGGCGGGGATGTCTGTCGGTGCAGGCATATACTCAAGGATCGCATCCAGGAGCTTCTGAACACCCTTGTTCCTGTAAGCAGAACCGCAGCATACCGGAACTGCTGTACACTCGCATGTTGCCTTCCGCAGGACAGCCTTCAGGGCATCGATGGACGGCTCATCGCCCTCCAGATACTCCATCATCAGGTCGTCGTCCAGCTCACAGATCTTTTCAACAAGCTCTGTGTGATAGAGCTCTGCGTCGTCCTTCATATCGTCCGGGATATCTGTGACAGAAATGTCATCGCCCTTCTCATCGTTGTAGATGTAGGCCTTCATTTCCATCAGGTCGATGATCCCCTTGAATTCATCTTCCTTGCCGATAGGCAGCTGGAGACAGATGGCGTTTTTGCCAAGTCTTGTCTTGATCTGCTCTACGGCATTGTAGAAGTCAGCACCTAAAATGTCCATCTTGTTGATGAACGCCATACGAGGCACGTTGTATGTGTCAGCCTGACGCCATACGTTCTCTGACTGAGGCTCTACACCACCCTTTGCACAGAACACGCCCACGGCACCGTCAAGTACACGGAGTGAACGCTCAACCTCTACCGTGAAGTCTACGTGACCCGGAGTATCAATGATGTTGATACGATGCTCCAAAGCGCCCTTTTTCGGCTTTGTGAACTCTTCCAGAGTCCAGTGGCATGTGGTAGCGGCTGAAGTGATCGTGATACCCCTCTCCTGCTCCTGCTCCATCCAGTCCATGGTCGCAGTACCCTCGTGAGTATCACCAATTTTGTAGTTAACACCAGTATAATACAGGATACGCTCTGTCAGTGTCGTTTTACCGGCATCGATATGAGCCATGATACCAATATTCCTGGTTCTCTCCAATGGATATTCTCTTCCAGCCAAGGTCTTCTCCTCCTATTAGAATCGATAGTGAGCAAACGCCTTGTTTGCCTCCGCCATCTTGTGCATGTCTTCTTTTCTCTTCACTGCTGCACCTGTGTTGTTTGCAGCGTCCATGATCTCGTTCGCCAGTCTCTCCTCCATAGTCTTCTCGCCTCTTGCGCGGGAGAAGTTGGTCAGCCAGCGAAGCGCCAGAGTCTGTCTTCTGTCAGCTCTTACCTCGATCGGCACCTGGTAGTTGGCTCCACCGATACGTCTTGCCTTTACCTCAAGCACGGGCATGATGTTGTTCATGGCCTCTTCGAATACCTCGATAGCCGGTCTGTCAGTCTTTGCTGTGACTCTGTCAAATGCTCCGTATACAATCTTCTGCGCGATACCCTTCTTACCGTCTAACATGATGTTATTGATAAGCTTTGTAACCACCTTGCTGTTGTATAACGGATCTGCTAATACGTCTCTTTTCTGCGTATGTCCTTTACGTGGCACGGTTCTTCCCTCCTTAAACATTTTGATTAATTCATCGGTACTCACATGTGTCTTTCTAATGATACAGTGTAGTGCACAGGCCATACACGAAAGAAGAGAGTCTCTTCTATCTGTAAACACCTGTAACTTACTTCATCATAGTTCTGTTTGTGACTACAAATCGTCGGTCCTTCGGGCTTAAGGAAACTCTTCCGAACAGGTCAAGGAAGTTCTCCTCCGCTTTACTCCGAAGAACGGCCTTCGCACTAAATTCGTGCTGCGCTTTTGCTTGCACTCATCAAGAGCTCAGGTCTACTTTTTAGCGTCTTTCGGTCTCTTGGCACCGTACTTGGAACGAGCCTGTCTTCTCTTGGCAACGCCTGCTGTATCCAGTGTTCCTCTTACGATGTGATACCTTGTACCAGGAAGGTCCTTAACACGGCCTCCGCGGATCAGGACAACGCTGTGCTCCTGCAGGTTGTGTCCCTCGCCCGGAATGTAGCTTGTCACCTCGATCCCGTTGGAAAGACGGACCCTGGCGATCTTACGAAGAGCTGAGTTAGGCTTCTTCGGAGTAGCTGTCTTAACAGCTGTGCAGACACCTCTCTTCTGCGGTGCAGATGTGTCTGTTGTCCTCTTTCTCAGGGAGTTGTACCCTTTCTGAAGTGCCGGAGCTGTAGATTTCTTTACAGAAGTCTGACGTCCCTTTCTTACTAACTGGTTAAATGTTGGCATTTCTTTTCACCTCCTACGATAAAAATAAGTTACGGGTTTAAACTTATACAAGTTTAAGGCGTGCGAAATACTGCGTATCCCTATGCACGCCAGACTATTTTATTATGGATATTCCCAAAAGTCAAGGGCCTGCGGGATTTTTTTGTCCCGCAGGCCCCTGTTTTTCGCCTGTTTTTACATATTTTTTACGAATCCCACTCACATACGAAGCCGACCGTGCTCTCCCCGTAGTAGGAGCTCAGGTCATCCGGAACGTCCGACCATACCCACTGGCCGTCCACCAGGAACATGACCAGACAGTTCTCATTCCCCCCGTCGTTGTTGGGCTCTCCCGACATCCAGGCCGTGTAGGAGAAATCCTCCCCGTTGGTCCACTGGAAATTGCCGTCCGATCCGCGCTGTCCCCCCAGGAAGAGGACCTTCCTCCCGGACTGGGCTGCCAGCTGCACGATCTTGTCGTACTCTGCCTGACTTCCCACAGTGGCAAGATATCCGCCCTGGGCCTTGCAGTAGGCATCCGCCTGAGCCCAGCTCATCCGCTGGGCGACCACCTCATAGCGGTGCTCCGCAGAAGCGCTCTCGTCCCCCGCCTCCGCCGTGTCACCGGCGTCCTCGGAGGTGCTCCCATCCGCTGTCACCAGGATCGTGCTCTTCACATCGATCTCCTCATCTGAAGGCTGCACCTGCTCCAGCTCCGCCTCTTTGCCATCGCTCTTTCCACCCCCGGCGCCGCCGCTGGCGGAGGAGGTGATGAACACGCCCACGACCGCCGCAAGGGCTGCCACGATCAGTACCGCAAGCACGATAGCCGCAATCTTCCATCCGCTCTTTGTCTGCTTTTCTTCCATATTATAATTCCGCCTCCTTAATACCAGATGCTGCCGGGAGTAAATGACCACAGCTTATATGTATCTCCGTCATAGACAAACTGTGCGCTTGCGTAGGAGGATCCGTCCTTTGTCCGGCTCTCCGGCGCGTCATCAAACATTCCCTGATAGGTGTAGCTGACATCATAGTCATAGCTCAGTTCAGCCTGAAGGCTTCCATTATATGTTCCCACTTCAGACACATCGCACTCGAATCCGCTCAGCTGCAGCTGCTGCGCCGAGGAGTACCTGTCAGCCTCCAGGCTGTTCCTCAGATTCTCGTAATAATCCTCATTGCTGTCAGGAGCGCCCTCCGCAAACAGTTCCTTCACCTCGTCAAAGGAGCTGCCGGCCAGAGCAGCCTGGCAGTAGGTCTCCATAGCCTCCTGAAGCTTTGTCTCCACAGCCTGCGTTCCCTCTTCCGAGAGCGCCAGACCGGATACCGCGTACTCTGCCTGAGCCGTTGTATCAAACTGGGCCTCGTACGTCTCACACCAGGGTATCTCTGCCTGTATACTGTGAACTCCGTTGAAAATGGAGATCTGATAGCAAGCCTGGCCCTCCTCCTCTGAGACCAGATAATCCTCCGTCAGCTGGACGCCGTCCACCGCTGTCTGCGCTCCCTTTGGCACATAGATACTGTAATCCTGGGCGATCAGGCCATCCGCCGAAACTTTCCATGTATCGAAAAACAGCATGGACTTCCGGCTCTGCTTGACCACAGTGACCGTTGTGCTGGACTGCCCCTGCCCGTTTATAGAGTAGTTCACCTCAAAGGTCTGGGTAATCCCGTCTCCCACATTGCCGACCGGCTCCCGCACCTGAAAGTTGGTGATCTCCGGCTGCTCGCTTGCATCCATGATCTTCTCGTACTGGTCTTCCTGGATGAAGTCTCCGTCCGGAAGCTCCAGCATGCCGTAGACCTCCTCCCAGTCCTGATCCGCGTAGGCCTCAAAGTACTTCTCTGCCACAGAGATGGCGCTGCTGCGGCTGTTCCCGATGGCGAAGAAGGCCACGACCAGCAGCACAAGGCACACCGCCTCCAGTATGACTGCAATCTGCAGCCTGGACATTTTCTTTCGGGGCGCCCCTCCGGCAGCCATGTTCTGGGTAAAATCCTGGTCAAATCCCTGGTTCATGTTCGGATCATAATTCTGGTCCACACCCAGATCGAAGCCCTGGTCCATGCCCGGATCGAAGCCCTGGTCCATGCCCGGATCGAAGCCCTGGTCCGAGGAGCCCTGCTGCCATTGCTCTGGCTCCGGCTGTGCCTCCGGCTCTACCGGCTGGTCAAAGGCTGACACCTGTTCTTCCGGCCGCTCTGCGCTTTCCACCTGTTCTTCTTCCGGTTCCGCTGCCTGCTCCGGCTCGGCAGTCGGTTCTTCATCACTCTCCATATTTGGCGCGTTTTCCGGCTCAGCCGCAGGCTCCACTTTTGTCTCTCCGGTTTCCTCCGGCACGTACTGTGCCTCACCCTCCAGCTTTGTCCCGCAGTTCTCGCAGAATTTTGAGTCGTCTGTGTTGGCAGTTCCGCAATTTGGACAAATCAGCATTTCTCTCTCCTCCTTTTCCAGCATTTCAGTCAGAAAATGACTGTTTCTGTCTGATTTAAATTTTAATCTCCCGGAGCGGACATGGCAATAGCCAAATTGGAAAAAAGCCGGGAATCCTTCAAAAAACGAAGTGTCTCTGCCTGCATGTCCGTTTGCCTTTTGCTAATAGTGAAGTCAGCAAAGTTACTTGCCGAATCTCTCTGCAACGCATTTTTTGCTGGAAATCCCGGATAAATGCCAGATACTCGATCCAGTACCGTTGAGCATCAACGCATCTCTTTCCCAATCTCCACCATAACCTCCCCTCGGTTGTCACTATATCCGCTCCCATAGAGACCATACAGATCATCATTGGCAGTCAGAAACAGAGGTCCTCTTCCTTTTGGAAGCACAGCCTTCCTTCCGATGCGGAAGCTTTCTCCATTGCCAATCCGCCCCACCAGACAGCCTTCCGATTCTCCCGGGCATGCGTATCCTGGCTTTGCGATAATCCCTATGCCCTCCGGTCCATAATTCGCCTTATGGCATGGAGGATTTACGTTCCAAAGCCCGCTCACATATTGGGCCGTCACGACCTCGTCCTCTTCAATCTGTACTCCGGTATCATTCCAGATTACCCGGGCCGACACCTCAACCGTAGTGGGATACAGGATACCCAGTACTTTTTCTACATTCTCCTCCGGAAACGCCTTGCTTAAAATGACCGCCATTTCTTCCCTAGTAGTCCCTGGATAAATCCTCTCATTCAAAATGATCCCCCCCACAGTGACAGCCCTGTGATCGGCAAGAATCTCCTTCAGGTCCAGAGCAAGCTCTGCCGCAGTTCTTCCCGCCTCTTTCAAAATTGCAGCCACATCTACAGGGTCATAAACAACGAGCAGCTCTGACAGAGCTCTCCGCCACTCCAGCTCTGTCAGCTGTCCTTTTTTCTTTTGTTCTGCGAACTGTGTAATCTGCATTTTTAAATCCATGCTCTTTTCCTCCTTTTGGATTGCTTTAAGCAGCAGCCCCTCGGTATCCTCCATCGTTATTTGAGGCCTCCTCTCCCGCAGTGCCTGAACAGTCTCCTCCTCCCCATATCCCTTTCTCCACATGCAGATCAAAAGCTCTCCGGAAGAAAGGTGGGGAAAAGCAGTGTCCAAATGCTCCAGGCAAACCCGGGCGCTGTCCTGATTTATATAGTGTTCGCGGGCCACTTCCTCCTTGTCCGCCGGGTGCAGATACTTCTCCAGAACCATTTTCATAGCGCCGGATTCCTCCAGCTCTATCTTATGCTCCCTAAGCAGCTGCAGACAGTCACGAACGCAAAGGCCGCTCTGTACGCTCCAGGAGATGAGCTCCTGATGAGTAACTTCACCCAGATAATTCCCTTCACTCCAGGGGCTGCTCCTCTCCTTCTTTTCATGAAGCGCTCGGACCGCCAGATACGCCTTACCCTTTACGAGGATTTCCAGGAAAGAGATTCGGGGTGGTTCTTCTTCCGCTTTCCAGGACAGGAAACGATCCGCCCGACTCGGTCCATTCCACATAATGTCCAGCTCATAACCAGAGGCGCCTTCCACCTGCCAAATCTCTATCCGCAGTTTCGCTCCATCAAGCTTCCCTCTGAATTTCGGACAGGGCAAGGGCTGAGCAGGATCATTTTTCCCGCCGCCTGAGAGAACCATAAAGACAGCTGCCATCCCAGCAAATCCGGCTGCCATCCAATCTCCGGTCTCACTGAAGGAAAAGGCTGTACCGCCGCCAGCGGCAAAGATGGAGAATCCAGTCTCAGACACACCGCCGCCGCTTTCTCCCCCTCCACCTTCTCCGCCACTGCCTCCAGCCGTACCACTGTCGCCGCCGCTTTCTCCGCCACCGCCAGAGGGATCGTCCGGAAGAAGTCTGGCCGCTTCCTCCTGGCTGACCAGCTTTCGGCACAGCAGCCCGGATACATAGGCCTCCAGCTCATCCCTGGCAAGAACAGCCAGCACTGCCTCCAGCTCCTGAAAATTATTTTTGTCAAACACTGATTGCACGATCTGGTCCACGGTCTCCTGCAGCTTTTCGCAGCTATTGGCCTTTCCCAAAATCTCCAGATATTCCCGCATCCTTTTCAGGAAGTCAAATGCCTCGCCTGCATAGGACAGGGAATCTATATCCTCCAGCCGAAAGCCGGTCTTCTTATCATAGATAACCGTCAGGTGCTCGCCGAACACCGTCCTCAAAACTCCCTCCGGCCAAAGCTCCGCACGGACACTCCAGTCCTCCTTTCCCCCGCTGTACCAGAAGCTACCTCCCAACAGACGCTCTACGAAAAAGGTAAGCTCTCCCTCTATCTCCATACTCTTCCCCTGCGCCCTGTCTCCCTTTTTGTACTGGTAGGAGAAAGCAGGTCCTTTCTCTCCCTGGCGCCCCGCAATCTGCAGTATCTCCAGATCCAGCACGCTTCCTGCCTGAAGAGAGAAACGGAATGTATCTGAGGAAAGCTCTACTTCTCCCCAGAGCTCCAGGCTGACTACAAGAGTCAGCACGGTATGCAGCCGCAGGCTGTACGTCTTTTCTGCGCTTTCGCCGTTTTCTGACGATCCATCCGCCATAGTACAGGACAGACTGCTCCCCTTCAGAATCTCCAGGTCAAAAAGGGGCTCCCCGCTCTGCCCAATCTCAAAAATCTGCGCTAACAGACTGTCAAGAGAAAGGTCCGTTTCCAGCGTCAGCTCCATCTGCCAACAGGTCTGCTTTTCTCCGCTGGCATAGGAGAGCCCTCCCTTCCACTTCTGTCCGGCCAGACAAGCCTCGGCCTCCAGATAGCAGCGCTTCTCCTCCCGGTGCCCTTCAGACGCGTAGGCACACTCCAGATGAAAGATCAATTGGTCCAGCTGCAGACTTCCGGCGCTTCCCAGCGCAAAAACCGGGGTATCCCCGTTCTCCAGGGCTGACATTTCCGCCCTGTATCCCCTCTCGTCCATCCGGATCTCTCCCTGAAATCCAAGACTGAAGTTCTCTACAGACAGCTCCACCTCCCCGGACAGAGCCAATCGGCTCTTCTTCTCTGCAATCTGATACAGCAGCCGCACATTCCGGAAAACAACTGCGTAAAAAAGTTCAATCTCAGGAAGCCCGGCATAGTAAAGCTGATCCCATATCGATCCCCGCTTCTCCAGGCAGCCCAGTATGACCAGCCTCTGCGCCCCATGATATCCGATCTTCAGAGCCCCTGAAAATACGCTTAGCTTCTTAAGCTCCGAAACCATCCACAAGCAGATCCCTTTCTCCATATACCCCCGCTTCTCCCGCAGCAGTCCGGAAAGCTCGCCGGGCAGCTCGGGATCCGCCGGGAAAAGGGCGCCCGCTGATGGGGCCGTCTCCCCCTGACTGCAGTGGGAACAGATGAGACCGGCGCTTTCCAGACAGCAGCCCGCAAAATAATCCCCGGCGCTCTCATCCGCAAGGTTTGTAAGAGAGGCCTCTGCATCGACAGAGTCTTCTCTAAGTCTCAGATAAAAAGACTGCCGGGCTGTATTGCCCTGAAGCCCCACCTCCAGCGGCCACTCCTTTGTCCCTTTTGCCAGTCTGCCTGCCCGCAGGCAGACTGACAGATTTACTTCCCACATTTATCGGACAGGTCCTACTTGTCTTCCGCCTTTTCAGACTTGTCCTCCAACGTATTGGTTGTCACTGCAAACTGATTTTTCTCCGGATCATACTCGCCTTCCTTTACGCTTGCCTGGAAACTGTCAATATACTCATCCACATGAGCAAGCTCCAGAATACTCTTAGGCGGCTCTACCTTGGCGTAAATAGCGTCTCCGCCCCCGAAGGTCACTTGCATCACCACGTCCCGGGTTACCTCCTCCTTCGCGTCCGTGCCGGAGGATGCCTCCTGAATTACCCTGAAATCAAAAGGGTTCTGAGGTGTGATGCTGGTGGGTATCTCCAGTCCCATATTATATTTTGTGTTCTCATCCATCTTGACTGTCAGTTGAATTCCAATTTCCATTGAGTTGTGCTCTCCTTTCGCCTCGCTATTTTATCCCTTTGTTCACCTCATCTCTATGCAGCTATAGGCAAACAGAAAAGGCAGAATAAAAAGGCGTAGCTACGCCTTTTATCCTGCCATTGAAAAACCATTTTTATTATAGCACCCCTGGGACAGCTATTGCAATGATAATCTCCTTCGATTCAATATTTTCTATTCAATATTGGATTCAGAATCTACGCTTTGAGAAAGCACTCTGTTCCCTTTATATGCAGCGCGAAATACTTTTACCTTTTTCACATATTCTCTGGCCAATTTGCCAGCCGCCAACTCAAGCAATCTCTTACGTTCAGGATCTTTTTCTCTTTCAATTGCTGTTTCAAGCCGCTCACACATTTTTTCCAGTCTTTCAAGCAGCCACCCGAGATTATGTATAGGACGGTATAATTTCAGCATTTTGATCATCTCTCGTCCCTTCGGATCATCCGAATCAATTCCGCCAAGCTCATTGCGATAAAAAATTGTATTATAATCCGTGTACACTGGATTATAAAATAATTCATTTTCTATTCGGGAACTGCTTTCTATATCTCCTTTATATTTATCTCCCTTGGACAAATTGCACTTAGGACAGGACCACATAAGATTTTCGTAATCCGTTTTCAAATAGTCCTTTTTGTTCTTAAATATTTTCTCTGGTATAAAGTGTTCCACATGGTATGGCACTGCCACAAGATTTTCATCCATATTACAATAACAACACCTGCAATGGAAGTCTCGTTTCAGGTATTTTACATATTTTCTTGGTTTATCAAACTGTACTGTACAGGTTCTCGTTATCTTATGCTCTTTAAAATCTGCATATTTCATTTAATCATCCTAACAATTCTTCGTACTTTTTTAACTGTTGAAAAACATCCTTAATTTCATCCATATCCAAACCAGTGTCTACTGTCGTCTGATACAACTGTTTATATCGCCCCAGTTCCGTCTCAATTTCCATAATCCGTTCCAGGGCCTTCTCGTCTTCACTGTCCTTGTCCAGCTTCTGAAGTTCTACGGCAAGGTTTTCTTCCAGAGTTTCTCGGCGTGTTACATATTTCTGCATATTGAGAATTATATTTCTCACAAGTTCTTTGGTCTCCTCAAGTTCGGGATTCAAAAATATTTTTTTAGGATATACCTTATCTGCATCAGTGTGCTCAGACTGTTTGCTCTCTTCCGGCGCATTTGTCATAATAACAACAGGAAATTCGGGAATTTCGTCGTGCATAAACTCAATAATCTGCCAGCCTTTAATGACATCTGCCGTCGTATCAAGACGGAAATCCACTATCAAAGCCTGGATATTTTTTTCATCTATATCGTCCTGTATTTCCTGTAAGATATCTTCCCTCTTACGCCCTTCCAACTCATACTCTTTAAACTCAATTTCCGGTTTGTCCAGGATCCATCCGGCATTGTCCAAAATAGATACCTGAATATCGTCCCGTTCGTCTTTTTCATCGTCTATAATCCCTATTCGATACATTATACCCTCCTTTCCGGCTTTCTCCATTCTATTTTCAAGCCGAAGCCATCTGTTTTATCCATAACAGAAATAATTCCGTTATTTCTTTCTACCGTTTCTCTTACAATCCAAAGGCCCAGCCCTGTCCCTTTTCCCTTTTTTGAAGTTTCTCCTATTTCAAAAATTTTATCCGGATTATCGCGAAACATATCCGCAAGAGGCGGACCATTATTTTCCATAGTCAGAACCACCCTATCTGTTGTGCTTTCTATTTCAAAAGCCACCTTCCTTTCAGGGTTATGTGTCTGTTCAAGGAACCATGCCGCATTTAATATAAAATTATTCAGGATGATATACATATCTACCAGAGCAATCGAGACTGTATCATCCGACTCCTCCCCCGACGGTTCTACGCTAACGGAAATATGCTTCTTCGCCAAAATTATTTTCCACTTTTCCAGAATAGTCGTCACCATCTTTTCCAGGGAAATTTCCTGCGCTTTTAAACTGTCTTTTTGCAATCCTTCCATAATCACATCCAAGAAAGCGGCAATAAGCATATCATTCTTTTCCAGACTATCAATTCTGTTGTATGGATTGTATGCAGGAAGACCTTCATATTCTTTCCCCTTTAATATATAGTTTACTCTGCTTCGTATCTGGGAAGCCTGGACATGAAACTGAGTGTTGATCGCATTAAACTCGTGAAAAAAAGTATTCATCAGTATTCCTGATGCGCTCAGAATCTGAAGCATCTGTTTACCGTTCAACGCCTGTTCAGTTTCCTGCATCAGCTTGTATACCGTTCCAAACATCTCGTCTTGCGTAAATTCACTGTCAGTCTTCTTTTCATGTTCCGTTTCGCGCCGTATTGCCTCTTCTTTAATCTTCTCCGCGTAGTCTGACAATTCATCTTCTATAGATTTGATCCATTTGGTATACTCTCTGTATATATACTGTCTGTCAAATTCAAACTCCTTGAGACATTCCTGCAACAAACTGATAAAAATATAGTATGTATCTGTCAGCGCAAGCCCTTCACGGTTGGCCATATCCTCCAGATTCGGATTGGTTTCACGTCCAATCTTCACCAGACCAATCATCTGATAAGGCTGTACACGCCACGAACCTGTTGGATGTGCCACAGACGCCGGGCTCTTCTGCGCACGTGCCCCCATTTCCAGCCAGTCATACATTGCGCCATCATCACCGTATGGCCGGACTTTAAAGTCATCCCTATACAATTTTATCCCTGAAAACTGCTCCAGCAATCTCTTTCTTTTTCTGACCGCCACCTTCTTCATTATTGCATAGTCATTGTTTGCGTTTCTAAGAAAATACATCTCTGCAGTAAACGGGCCCACTTTCTGTATTTTTTCCAGTCGGTCAGAGGGTAAAATATCCGTCACTCTCTTTTCAATCAACAGCTCTTTCGCATAATCAGATTTCCGGTAATGCTGTTTCTGCAACTTCTCTCTTGACCAGAATTCATCTGTCGATTTTGTGGCTACTGACCCGTATTTTTCCACCGTCACTTTTTTTACAGACAAGTCAATTTCATTACGGAGAAGCCGAATCTTCAACAGCTCATCCCCATCATATTCCCCATATATTCTGTAGTCATAATCATCATTATCTATAGCTACCTTCTCTGTTTTAAAACTAAATTTCGGCAAAAGAACATTTCTAACAATTACTTCAAATCTGTCCGCACTTCCGATAGGGTTGATACTCTTAAGATTCGTATTTACTTTCCTAAAAAGGCGCTCACTCCAGGCCTCTCTGATCGGGCTCAAAATAATCACAGTACCTGTTGACCAATCATGCTCCTCTAAAAGAGCATTATCCTCTCCCATGATCCCTCTTACTATACTTTTATATTCGGTATATTCCGTCTCCAGATCCGCTTTTACATCACTGATCAACGTCGCATCGGCAAACTGTTCCCAGTCCATACCCCATCGGACAGTTTCAGCGCTGTCTGTCGATTTCGTATACATAATCGATTTCATAGACAATTTATCAAGAGCAAATCTTCCTATACCTTTTGCCCCCGTTTTGACCCGTCCCTTGGCAGACATGATATTATTTTCTTTATTGCTCGTACCAATATACATCCATGCAGATCTGACGACATCTTCCGTCATTCCAGTCCCATTATCTGCAACTATAATTTTATTATGAGCGAACAAGATATCTTTTAATCCGTTTTGCAGCTTATCCGGTAAATTCTGCTTTTTAATCCAGGTAATTCCTTTTATCTCATAACATTCTCTGACAAACCGCAGTTCCTTTTCCGATAAATATTCCGCAAAATGTGTGACTTTCGCTTTATCAGGAACATCTGGAAACGGCATATAAAAATCCACATAAACACAGGTGGCATCTGCATCATAGGAGTTTTTTATCAACTCGATTAAAGCCCCGTCCACATCTGCTATGTTTTCACGGCCAATCAGCCTTGCCGCTTTAGCACCGACCTGAAATTCTACCTTTTGCATTTACCTCACCACTTTTCTTCAAAGACATAGTTGGCAATATCCCGCGGACTTACACGATATGTTTTTCCATTTGCATGTATCCCGACCGCCTGGATATATCTATAAAACTCCTCGCTGTCCAGCACCTGTTCTGCCTGCTCAATGGTGTACCCGTCCTTCGGCACAATATACATTCCCGAATACGGAACTGTATATTTATCAAGATGATAATACTTAACTTTACCTGTGATCAGAGTAGACAACATCAACTTTTCCTGGTTAATATGAGCCAATGCCTGTGACCGGCCAAATTCAAACCACTTACTTTTTTTATCCGCTTTTCTCTCGGACAATTTCTGCGCATATTGCGTCAGGTAACCGGTAATCTGCGGATAAAGCTTCACAAATTGTCCTTCCTCATAACGGCAAAGTTTGTTGCTTTCATAATAATACGGAAAAATAATATAATTTTTTTCTTTATACTGCATGCTCTTAGGACTTGCCGCCGGACGAAGCCCACTCTTTTCCAGTCTGAACCCGTCCTTCTCAATCCATTTTTCATTTTCTTTGAAATCTTTTATGACAAAAACCTGATTCAATAATGTAGCAACAGGTGCCGAAACCTTAAAGCAGTCGCCAAATCTTTTTTTCTCTCCTATATGATCAAGCTCCCTATCCAGCACCCATTTTCCCTTAAGACTATTTTTGGATATATACGTATTATTTGTCTCTAAAGCTCCTGCCTTTTCCCTGTCTGTATACAAAAAGGTGGGAGAATTCTGCCTTTTCGAACATACAATAATGGCAGACGACGTCAGGCGTCCTTCAAAGATTCTCTCAAACTTAAAATCTTCCAGTTCTATTAAATATGGCAAGATGTATTTCCGCAATCCCTCAGAATATCTGTTTTTCATAAAATTGTTAGGAATCAAATATGCCATCACTCCATCCGAAGCCAAAGCCTCAAGCGCAGCTTCTGTAAAGGCATAATAATAGTCTGCTTTTCCTCTTTTGCATGACTCATATCTGCTTTTTATCAATTTTCTGTCTTCCTCCGGCATATTATAGTATGTAATATAAGGAGGATTGCCAACCACAAACTGATATATCGGCTCTGTCTTCAGTGTTAATGCATCACTTAACCGGACATTCCACCTAACATCTCTTATTCCGAGCTGAGCCGCCATATTATCCAGATTATTCAAGCATTTGTCATATATATCTCTTTCTTTTTCAATGCCATGAACATCTCTTTCCAACCCTCTCTTGATCTCTTCGTCCGTTTTGCCGCTTTTTCGCGCATCTATTATATATCTCCTGGCGATTTCTCTTAAAAAGCGTCCGGTTCCGCAAGAGTTTTCAAGAATCTTTTTCCCATATAAATCATGTATATATCCAATTTTATCCAGCATGTAGCTGACAATTTCCGGAGGCGTAAATACTTTGCAGGTTGTCTCTCCCATAACCTCTTCATCCTTCTTGTGTTTACTCCAATTTTATCACAATCAATTTTTCTTGTCACTATTGCCGTTTCCTGAATTTTACCCCCCAAAAATGAAATTTTAAATTCCACCTCTCCTACGGGTAGTAGCGTTTACTTCTGCACAGTTGATATTTACTCTTTCATACATCCATGGTATGGTTATCTCTCCTTCTGACAGCAGTAG
>NZ_NFLQ01000028.1 GCF_002160985.1 Lachnoclostridium sp. An118
AGTTTAGCTAATTATAGCAGAAAACAGGAGATTTCGCTTAAAAATTTCCTATAAAATCTGCAAAATATAAAGTATGGTGGAATTTACCCCCGCACTGGAATTTAAAATTTCAATTTAGCCCGGCGTGTTAACTTTGGGTAAGATTACAGAGTGCGTTCCCAGGTTTTTCACTGTTTAGAGTAAATATGATCAATTGATTTCTGCATTTTTATCTTATTTTATCTCCGTTTTTATTCCCTGTGGTTTCGTAGAGCTGATTACTCTACGAAAAAAGCCATTGCCTGACAGATGAAGAACCGCTCTTCACCGGCCAGGCAATGGCTTTTTGATTTAGTACAGCACCTGAAGTCTGCCCATATTTTCCCGCTTTCGCTCCATGGAGGAGTGGACATATCTGTTCAGGGTGATATTTACGTTGGCATGTCCCAGGATCTCGCTGAGCGTCTTCACGTCAAAGCCGTTCTCAATACAGCGGGTGGCAAAGGTGTGCCGGAGTGCATGGTAGTTGATGTCCGGCATGTGGCATTCTCTCAGGTAGCGCTTAAACACGTTTTCCATTGTCCTGGGTTCTATGAACCGGTCCGGCCGCCCGGTCAGTACATAGGCATTGTCCGGCACGTCCTCTGCAAGAGTGAGAAGTCTCCTGAAGAGAGGCGGCGGGATAGGGATGTCCCGCAGAGATTTGCTGCTCTTGGGGGCTGTCACAATGATCTTGGTCCTTTTCCCTCCGGGCGCCTCCGGGTCCTGGATGCGCTGCATGGTGAGCCGCACCTGCAGCACCGCCTCCTCATAGCGGATATGCTCACGCTTAAGGGCACAGACCTCCCCGATCCGCAGTCCCATGTAGAGGCTGAGCAGTATACCCGTCTTTAAAAGCTCCCCATCACGGAAGAGAAAGGCTCCCAGCGCTCTCTGCTCCTCCCTGTTCAGGATCCGGATCTGCCGCTCCTGCCGCCGCAGCCGTATCAGCTCAAAACGGCACGGGATCTCCCATCCCATCTGGGAGGCAAAGCTGCACACCTCCTTCAGGACCGCCAGTATATCCTTCACCGTCTTCTCCGCCAGACCGCCCCTGTGATCCCTGCGTCCTTCCGACAGCTTGCGCCGGACAAAGTGGTCCACCCGCTCCGTGGAGAGCTCCGTGACACACAGTTCACCCAGCTCTGGGAGAATGTGGTTTTTCAGAAGGTTCCCGTACTTGATGTAGGAGGATTCCTTGATCCTCTTCCTGGCGCTTTCCAGCCAGAAGACCGCTATGTGAGCCAGCTCCTGCCGGTGCAGCACAGATATGTCTCTTTTGTTCTCCATTGATCCAACCGTCCTCTCTTTTTTGTAAAAATTATATCGGACGGTTTGACGGGATTCTATTCTCCTGGAGGAAGCTCATTTGGCGCCCTGCAATCCCGCAGGGGAATAAATAAAAAATTTGAATTTTGCCGTTTATAATATGGTTTTGGCAAAATCCAGAGATTTTTCTGCCGAGGAGCTCATTGATGAGATGTCACAATACCAGGTAATGGATAGAGAGCACATAACAAAACAGATCCGTTCACTTCTGAAATGCTGGGTCAACTCCGGTATGATCAGACAGGATCTGGACAGCTATTCTGTAGCTGTGTAGAAGTCCTCTCCGTTTATCGATCGCATACCGGACCAAAAAACTCCACCGGCAAATACACCGGTGGAGTTTTCTCATTCTCTTTTCTCTTCCTACGACAGCTCCAGCTTTCCTGTGTACAGCTGATAGTAGGTGCCCTTCTGGGCCAGCAGGTCCTCGTGGGTGCCCCTCTCGATGATGCGGCCGTGCTCCAGCACCATGATGGCGTCGCTGTTGCGGATGGTGGAGAGCCTGTGGGCGATGACGAACACGGTGCGCCCCTTCATCAGGTTATCCATACCCTTCTGCACGATGCTCTCGGTCCTTGTATCGATGCTGGAGGTCGCCTCGTCCAGTATGAGGACCGGCGGGTCAGCCACGGCTGCCCTCGCAATGGCGAGGAGCTGGCGCTGTCCCTGGGAGAGCTCCTCCCCGTCGCTGGTCAGCATGGTGTCATAGCCCTGGGGCAGCATGCGGATAAATCCGTCCGCATGGGCCAGCTTCGCTGCATTGTAGACCTCCTCGTCCGTGGCATCCAGCTTTCCGTAGCGGATGTTGTCCATGATGGTCCCTGTGAACAGGTGCGTATCCTGGAGCACGATGCCGAGGGAGTGGCGCAGGTCCGCCTTCCTGATCTTGTTGATGTTGATGCCGTCGTATCGGATCTTGCCGTCCTGCACATCGTAGAACCGGTTGATGAGATTGGTGATGGTGGTCTTTCCCGCACCCGTGGAGCCGACGAAGGCCAGCTTCTGTCCCGGCTTTGCGTAGAGAGTCAGGTCGTGGAGAACCATGTGCTCCGGCTCATAGCCAAAGGACATGTCAAAGAACCGCACATCTCCCTTCAGCTCCGTGTAGGTGACTGTGCCGTCCGCCTGATGGGGGTGCTTCCAGGCCCACAGGCCCGTGCGCTCCTGGCACTCTTCAATAGTCCCGTCGGCCTTCCTCCGGGCGTTGACCAGGGTAACATATCCCTCGTCCACCTCCGGCGCCTCATCCATCATATTAAAGATGCGCTCCGCTCCGGCAAGAGCCATGATGATAGAGTTAAACTGCTGCGCCACCTGCATGAAGGGCTGCGTAAAGCTCTTGGTGAACTGCAGATAGGACGCCATGACTCCCAGGGTAATGTTCCCTATTCCCATGATGGACAGGAAGCCGCCCAAAACAGCTGTCAGGACAAACTGCAGGTTACCGATATTTCCGATGATCGGGCCCATGATACTGGCAAAGGTGTGTGCATTTGCAGCGCTCTCAAAAAGCTTTTCATTCAGGGCATCAAACTCTTCCTCGGATTTTTTCTCGTGGTTAAATACCTTTACCACTCTCTGTCCATTCATCCGCTCTTCTACAAACCCTGTGATGTTCGCCAAATCGAGCTGCTGACGGATAAAATACTTGCCGCTGTTTCCACCGATAAAGCGGGACACGGCGATCATCAGGATGATGACCAGGATCGCCAGGACCGTCAGGATCGGGCTCAGCACCAGCATGGCAATGAAGGTGACAACGATCATCAGGGCCGACATGAGCACCTGTGGGATGGACTGGTTGATCATCTGGCGCAGCGTGTCTGTATCGTTTGTGTAAAGGCTCATGATGGAGCCGTTTGTATTCTGGTCAAAATAACGGATCGGCAGCGTCTGCATATGCTCAAACATCTCGTCGCGGACGCGCTTGAGCACGCCCTGTCCGATCGTGACCATAGTCCTCGTGTAGAGGAAGGTGGCCACAACACCAAGGGCAAAAATGCAGGCCAGCACAGCCAGCGCCGTGTAGAGCTCCGAGAAATCCGGATCCTGGTGGCCGATCAGCGGAATGATAAAATCATCCAGCAGGAACCGGAGTGACAGGGAGACGGAAATGCTTGCAATGGAGCTGATCAGGATGCAGAACAGCACCAGTATGAACTGTGCCTTGTACGTGCCTGTCACATAGCCCAGCAGTCTCTTTGCTGTCTTGATCGTATTCTTTGTAACCTTGGGCTTTCCGCCCCTTGCGCCTGCGGCATTTGCGCTTCCGTTATTGCTCATTTTCAGCTCCTCCTTTCACCTGTGATTCATAGACCTCGCGGTAGATCGCGTTTGTCTTCAGAAGTTCCTCAGAGGTTCCGATACCGTTGATCTGTCCATTGTCCATGACAATGATCATGTCCGCGTCCTCCACAGAGGAAATCCTCTGGGCGATGATGATCTTTGTCGTATCCGGGATCTCCTCCCTGAACGCCTTGCGGATCAGGGCGTCTGTCCTTGTGTCTACCGCGCTTGTGGAGTCGTCGAGGATCAGGATCTTTGGCTTCTTGAGAAGAGCTCTGGCGATACAGAGCCTCTGCTTCTGGCCGCCGGACACATTGTTTCCTCCCTCCACGATCATCGTGTTGTACCCGGCCGGGAACTCACTGATAAAGCCGTCTGCCTGGGCAAGCCTGCAGACTCTGCGCACCTCCTCGTTGGTGGCGTTCTCATCGCCCCAGCGGATATTTTCGTAAATGCTTCCCGTAAAGAGAACGTTCTTCTGGAGCACCATGGATACCTGATCCCGGAGCTTCTCCAGATTGTATCTGCGGACATCCTGCCCGCCCACCTTCACGCAGCCGCGGGTCACGTCGTACAGACGGGGAATGAGCTGCACCAGGGTGGATTTGGCGCTTCCGGTCCCGCCGATGATGCCGACGATCTGTCCGCTCTTAATGTGAAGGTTCACGTCCTTCAGAGACAGATTTCCGTCCTCTCCCGCATAGCTGAAGTCCACATGCTCAAAGTCAATGTCCCCGTTTGCCACATCTGTAAGGGCATCCTCCTTGTCCACCATCTCCGGCACCTCCTCCAGCACCTCTTTGATCCTGTCTGAAGACGCTTCGGCGATCATGATCATAACAAAAACGAAGGATACCATCATCAGGGACATGAGTATCTGCATGGCATACACCATGATACTTGTCAGCTCACCTGTCATCATCGTGCCGAGCACGATATCCTCGCCGCCCAGGAGCACAATGAGCAGCACGACCGTGTACATGACAAAGTTCATGACCGGCGCGTTCCAGGATACGAGCATCTCCGCCTTTGTGAAGAGCTCGAACACCTTCTGCGAAATCTTATGGAACTTCCCGTTCTCATGCTCCTCCCGCACATATGCCTTCACGACCCTGGCCGCATTTACATTCTCCTGCACAGTATTGTTCAGCACATCATACTCGTCAAACACAGCGATAAAGTGGGGATGTGCCTTCTTGGCAATAAAGATCAGCACGCCCCCCAGTATCGGGATCGTGACCAGCATGAGGAAGGCAATCTTCAGGCTGATCGTTGCTGTCATGATCCAGGAGAGCACCACCATGATGGGGGCCCTCGCCAGCATGCGGATCGAGAACATAAAGGCCATCTGCACGTTGGTGATATCTGTCGTCAGCCTCGTCACAAGACTGGACGTAGAGAAATGATCTATGTTTCCGAACGAGAATTCCTGGATCTTGTAAAAGATGTCATGCCTCAGGTTCTTGGCGTACCCGGCGGCAGCAACGGCAGCCACCTGCCCGGCCTTGGCGCCGAAGGCCAGAGACAGCATAGCCATGATGACAAGGACGATGCCCATCTTTATAATGTAATTCATATTTCCTTCCATGATCCCAATGTCGATGATATTCGCCATCAGGAGCGGGATCAGCACCTCCAGCAGTACCTCCAGCGTCACCAGGACAGGCGCCAGGAATGCCTGCTTCTTGTACTCCCGCACAGATTTCAGTAGTTTCCTATTCATCTGACTCTCCCTTTCCTTCCATACTTAGTTCCATCTCCTTCTGCTTTTCCCCGTTAGAGAGGTTGGCGGATATCTGCATCAGCACCCGGACAAATATTTCCATATCCTCCTCGGGAATTCCCTTTCTTATCTGCGCTTCCCTCCTGCGGATATTTTCCAGCAGCTGTCCCCGCAGCTCCAGCGCTCTCCGGGTTGGGACGATCCGCTTCAGCCTTGCGTCCTCCTTCACGGGCTCCCGGTAAAGGTAACCCTTTTTCTCCAAAAGCTGGAGTGTTCCTGTGGCAGTGGACCTGCGCACCTTGAATTCCTTTTCCAGGTCCCTCTGGTAAAGATCTCTGTGGATCGTTTCAAGCAAAATAAAATGCAGAATATGCTTCTGCATGTTGGTGAGATCGTTTTGCCCCTGCTGCTGTTCCTCACAGAACATCTGTCTTTTCAATTGATGGGAAACTCGGTTGATCCACTTTCCCGCATCCTCTCCCATGGTTCCATCCCTTTCCTCTTTCACTGTGTTGTTCGGTAGCTAACAATTCGGGAACTAACAATATATTATATACAAACAGAATATAATGTCAACTGTCTTTTTGTAAAAAACAGGGGAACAAAATGTAAGATTTTTCGTCAGGATTTTAATCCAGAAATACCGCGCCTGAAGCGCGGTATCCATTCAATAGACAGTACTCTCTTTTTCCTCTCTCTTATGCAGACGCCCGACAAGCCATACAGCGCCTATGTACAGAAGCGTCCCTGCCAGCACTCCGCCGCTGTCCAGGAGCACGTCCGAGAGCTGTCCGCTTCTTCCCGGAACAAAAAGCTGATGGAACTCATCTGTGGCCGCATAGAGGACTCCGCTTCCAAGCGCCAGGAGGAAGTGTCTCCTGCCGCACAGACTCCAGGAGGCGTACATTCCTCCCAGGAGGATCCCAAGCACCGCATACTCTGCAGCATGGGCACTCTTTCGCACAAAATGGTCTATCCTTCCGGCAAAGGCATCCTGTTCCTCCGGCGCCCACTCCCGAAAGTCCTTCACCAGCAGCTCTCCCGCCAGATGTCCCACAGACCGGCTCATGTGGGCGGACTCGTCCGCCGGCTTTGCGGAAAACCAGAAGATGATGCACATCCACAGGAGCACTGCCAGCGTCCATATATTTTTCTTCATTCCTTTTCCTCTCTGTTTACTCCAGCACCTGCCGCATTCTCTCCGTGATCCCGCTGACGGAAGCTTCATCCGGCCGCATGACATAGAGCAGCTGGCTTCCCGATGAAAAGCAGCTCTGCATATCCCCCGTGCCTGCGGCTGCAACAGCTTCAATACTCCAGCCGGATGGGTCCGCAATCTGCATACGGATAAATTCTGCCATCTCCTCCCGGGTCATATTGGTCTGCACAGACTGGCTTACCCTGGCCAGGATCTGATCCGCATTTTTCAGGATGGCCGGCGACATGGCTTTCTGGAGAATGGCTGTCAGCACAGCCTCCTGATTCCTGCCTCTCTGATTGTCACCGCTCTCAAAGCTGTACCGCTCCCGTGAAAAGACCAGAGCCTGTTCTCCGTCCAGATGGTTGCTCCCCCGGACAAACTGATAGCCACCCGCCTCAAAGGCATGCTCCGACTGCACGTCTATGCCTCCCAGGGCATCCACAATAGTAATGAGAGAGGTGAAATTTACTCTGGCATAGTAGGTGATGTCTATGCCGTACAGAGCCTCCAGGGCAGCCATGGAGACGTCTACCCCGTAAATGCCTGCATGGGTCAGCTTGTCTCTAGACTCACCGGATACTCCCGGCAGCTGCACATAGTAGTCTCTGGGTGTCGTGGTAAGAAGGATCTCCTTTGTCTCCGGGTTGACAGTCATGATGATATTCACGTCACTGCGGCTGTTTGTAGCAATATCTCCGGAGACATCAATACCGCTGATATAGATGTTAAAGGGCTGCTTTACATCTGCCTCCTCGTTTTCAATAGGCGTATTGATGCCATACTGGTACAGCACCCTCACCTGGTCACTGTAGCCCTCAATGCTCTCCCCGATCACCGTATCAAATGCCTGGTTATAGATCAGTGCATTGACGCTTCCATCCAGAAGTGCCCGGGCCATCTCCTGAACTGAGCCGTACTCTGTCACATTGGGTTCCCTGCCGATATTGTCCTTCACGTCCTCCAGCATTCTGGACGTGTTTTCCTGATCCAGAACATTCTGGGTCCCAAAGCGGTAATTTTTCACATCCGCCAGGATCTGAGCCGGATCCTCCCTCCTGACAACCACAGCCATGCTGTCCGTCTTGTAGTCTGCTCCTCCTACATCTGCCAGCAGGCGGTCCGCTCTGTACAGATAGGCGGCTCCGAACCCCAGGGCGGCGCTCACAAACAAGGCCAGGACACAGCCTGCAAGCCAGCCTCTGCTCCCCACAAGCTGGAGCCCCACTGTCACCGTCTGCAGCAGGAGGAGGACCAGGGCAGCCGCCGCCATGTAGCCGGCCGGGAGCAGCCCACCTCTCCAAAGCACTACGAAAAAAAGTGCGGAAATGACCAGCTGGATGCCAGCCACAGCAATACATGCTGGGTGGATTTTCTTTTTCTCCTTTTTATGAAATAGCGGTTCTCCCCTCTTCGATCCGTGGTATCTGCGGCTGCACATCATCAGTCAGATCTCCTTTATATTTCTGTCTTCAGATAGTATACCTCATTTCCCCGATATCATACTTTCCGGGAGCCAGGCCCTTTTAAAGCCCCAGCACGTCCGCAATGGCACCCATTTCCTCCAGGGCAATATCGATCAGGTCATCCAGGGAAAGGCCGGTAAATTCGATCATCTCCATGTAATCTCTGTTGGCCCCCTTAGCAAAGCGCGACTCGTTAAAGCGCTTGATCACTGATTTGTGCTTTACACTGGCAATCCTCTTGTCCGGATAAATCTGTGCCACAGCCTTGATAAAGCCACTCATGGGATCTGCGGCCAGAACAGCATACTGCAGATTGGTCTTTGCCTTCATGCCGCATTTGGGATTGTGGGCTTTAATGGCGTCAAAGAGCACCGGATCATCAACCCCTTCCTTTTTCAGGATTTCAACCGATGTGGGACCATGAACACTCATATCGTGTTCCCAGTCGCACTGCTCCTCGTCCAGATCATGAAGCAGTCCTACAATGCCCCAGTACTCTACCTGATCCGGGGCAAGGCGCTTCGCAAGTCCCTTCATGATCGCCTCCACCGCATAGGAGTGGGTGATGTAATTCTCTCCCTGCATGTATTTCATGAGAATGTCGTGTGCCTGCTCTCTGTTCATTGTCTTTTCCTCCTCTATAGCTTTCTCCTGTGTTCTATATTAGCACATCCCCTGTGAAATGATAACACTCTTTTTCAGCTTTTGCCGTCCGTTCATCTGCTTTATGAGCAGTCAAAGGCGGAAGACTTTCTTCGTCTTCCGCCTCATTGCTCTTACTCTTTATTTTTTATTACAGATACCGTCTACTGCAGGATGATGTCCGAGTCGTCAGCCACAGCCTCCTCCTCAGTCTCTCCTGCCGCTGTCTCCTGCTCCTCTGATAAGGAAACCTCTGTCTCCTCTGTCAGCTGAGCATCCGGCAGCTCGTCGGCGGATACCATGTCGTCCGCCAGGATATCGTCGTCATCCTCCTCCATGCCCAGCTCTGTGCTGAGTCTTACGTCCCGGTATTTTTTCATACCAGTACCGGCCGGGATGTGCTTACCGATGATGACGTTCTCCTTAAGGCCGACCAGCGGATCGATCTTGCCCTTGATGGCCGCCTCTGTCAGCACCTTGGTCGTCTCCTGGAAGGAGGCGGCTGACAGGAAGGAGTTGGTGGCGAGGGATGCCTTTGTGATACCGAGCATGATCTGCTCGCCCGTGGCCGGCTCTTTACCCTCTGCCGTGAGCTCTTTGTTCTTGTCCTCGAACTCCAGCGCATCTACCATGGTGCCCGGCAGATAGCCTGTGTCTCCGCTCTCTTCCACGCGGATCTTCTTCAGCATCTGGCGCACGATGACCTCGATGTGCTTATCGTTGATATCAACACCCTGGAGACGGTATACGCGCTGCACCTCCTGGATCATGTAATCCTGCACAGCCCTCAGTCCCTTGATCTTCAGGATATCATGGGGGTTCACGCTACCCTCTGTGAGCTCGTCGCCGGCCTCAAGCTCCTGTCCGTCCTGGATCTTGATGCGCGATCCGTAGGGGATGAGGTAGGCCTTGGACTCGCCTGTCTCGTCGTTGGTGACGATGACCTCACGCTTTTTCTTTGTGTCGTTGATGACAGCTTTTCCTGCAAACTCTGTGATGATGGCAAGACCCTTCGGCTTTCTCGCCTCGAAGAGCTCCTCCACACGGGGAAGACCCTGTGTGATATCGTCTCCGGCCACACCTCCGGTGTGGAAGGTACGCATGGTAAGCTGTGTACCCGGCTCACCGATGGACTGGGCGGCGATGATGCCGACAGCCTCGCCCACCTGGACCGGCTCGCCTGTGGCCATGTTGGCGCCGTAGCACTTCGCGCACACGCCGTTGTGGCAGCGGCAGGTCAGGATGGTACGGATCTTGATCTTCTTAGGCGTCTCGCCGTTCTCGTCCACGCCCTTCTTCATGATCAGCTCCGCACGCTTCGGAGTAACCATGTGGTTGGCCTTCACCAGCACATTGCCGTCCTTATCCTTGATGCTCTCGCACAGGTACCGCCCTGTGATACGCTCCTGCAGGCTCTCGATCTCCTCGTTGCCCTCCATGAAAGCATGTACGTACATGCCCGGGATCTCGTCTCCCTCCTGGCGGCAGTCTACCTCCCGGATGATGAGCTCCTGGGACACGTCTACCAGACGTCTCGTCAGGTAACCGGAGTCAGCTGTACGAAGAGCCGTATCGGACAGACCTTTACGCGCTCCGTGGGCGGACATGAAGTACTCCAGTACGTCCAGACCTTCACGGAAGTTGGACTTGATAGGCAGCTCGATGGTACGTCCTGTCGTATCTGCCATCAGACCGCGCATGCCGGCAAGCTGTTTAATCTGCTTGTCAGATCCGCGGGCTCCGGAGTCCGCCATCATGAAGATGTTGTTGTATTTATCCAGACCGGAAAGCAGCGCCTCTGTCAGGGCATCGTCGGTGGCCTTCCATGTCTCCACGACTTCTTTGTAGCGCTCCTCCTCTGTGATCAGACCGCGCTTGAAGTTCTTTGTGATGCGGTCCACCGTCTCCTGGGCCTGCTCGATCATCTCAGGCTTCTGAGGCGGCACGGTCATATCGGAAATGGACACGGTCATGGCCGCTCTTGTGGAGTACTTGTAGCCGATGGCCTTTACATTGTCCAGCACCTCCGCGGTAGCTGTGGCGCCGTGGGTGTTGATGACCTTCTCAAGGATCTGCTTTAACTGCTTCTTGCCCACGTGGAAATCAATCTCCGGCAGGAGCTCATTTCCCTCCACCTCGCGGTCTACAAAGCCCAGGTCCTGAGGGATGATCTCATTGAAGAGCATCCTTCCCAGGGTGGATTCGATGGTCCCTGTCTTCACAGTCCCGTCGGGCATGGTCCTGGACACACGCACTTTGATCTTGGAGTGGAGTGTCAGAGCCTGGTTCTCATAGGCCAGGATAGCCTCATTTACATTCTTGAAGAATTTGCCCTCTCCCATGGCTCCCGGTCTCTCCTGTGTCAGATAGTAGATACCAAGGACCATATCCTGCGAGGGAACAGCCACCGGTCCGCCGTCTGACGGCTTCAGAAGGTTGTTCGGCGACAGCAGGAGGAAACGGCACTCCGCCTGGGCCTCCACGGACAGGGGCAGATGGACAGCCATCTGGTCTCCGTCAAAGTCCGCGTTGTAGGCGGTACATACAAGGGGGTGGAGCTTGATTGCTTTACCCTCTACAAGGATGGGCTCAAATGCCTGGATACCCAGTCTGTGCAGCGTAGGGGCACGGTTCAGCATGACCGGGTGCTCCTTGATGACGTCCTCCAGCACATCCCACACCTCGGGCTGGAGCCTCTCCACCATTTTCTTTGCGTTCTTGATGTTGTGGGCTGTGCCGTTCTGTACCAGCTCCTTCATAACAAAGGGCTTGAACAGCTCGATAGCCATTTCTTTCGGGAGACCACACTGATAGATCTTCAGCTCCGGTCCCACGACGATAACGGAACGTCCGGAGTAGTCCACACGTTTTCCCAGAAGGTTCTGACGGAAACGTCCGGATTTTCCTTTCATCATATCGGACAGAGACTTGAGGGCACGGTTTCCGGGTCCTGTGACCGGACGTCCTCTTCTTCCGTTGTCGATGAGGGCGTCCACCGCCTCCTGCAGCATCCTCTTTTCATTTCTTACGATAATGTCCGGAGCGCCCAGCTCAAGCAGACGCTTCAGACGGTTGTTCCTGTTGATGATCCTTCTGTAAAGGTCATTTAAGTCGCTGGTGGCGAAGCGTCCGCCGTCCAGCTGTACCATGGGACGGAGGTCCGGCGGGATGACCGGGATGGCTGTCAGGATCATCCACTCCGGCTTGTTGCCGGACTCCCGGAAGGCTTCCACTACCTCCAGGCGCTTCACGATCCTCGCCCGCTTCTGGCCGCTGGCTCCCTCCAGCCCTGCTGTCAGCTCCTCGTATTCCTTGTCAAGGTCAATGGATTCCAGGAGCTCCTTGACAGCCTCCGCACCCATTCCGACGCGGAAGGCTCTTCCCCATTTCTCTCTGGCTTCCTGGTACTCCTGCTCGGACAGCACCTGCTTGTACATCAGGTCTGTCTCCCCTTTATCCAGCACGATGTAGGAGGCAAAGTACAGTACCTTCTCCAGAGTCCGCGGGGACAGATCCAGGATCAGTCCCATACGGCTCGGGATCCCCTTAAAGTACCAGATGTGTGACACCGGAGCTGCCAGGGCAATGTGCCCCATACGCTCGCGGCGCACGCTGGATTTTGTCACTTCGACGCCGCAGCGGTCGCAGACAACGCCTTTGTAACGGATCTTTTTATATTTACCACAATGACACTCCCAGTCCTTGCTGGGTCCGAAGATGCGCTCGCAGAACAGGCCGTCCTTTTCCGGCTTCAGTGTCCTGTAGTTGATGGTCTCCGGCTTGGTAACCTCGCCCCTGGACCACTCAAGTATCTTCTCCGGTGACGCCAACCCGATCTTGATGGCATCAAAGGTCATTGTCTGATAGGTTTGTTCCTTTTTTGTTTCCGGCATACTGGCACCCCTTCCTAAAATTCGTCGTCAGATATTTCGTTAAACTCTATCCCCAGGTCATCGCTGTAGTCGTCTTCCTCCTCCGGCTCGTCTACATCCACCAGCTCTTCTCCCTGGAACTCCTGTGCTGTGTAGCCGTGATCACCCAGGTTCTCGTCCTCATGGCGGTATTTCCTGTCCTCATTCATCAGGGAGCGGAAATCGGTCTCGCCCATGTCGACAGTCTCCAGGATCTCCACCTCTTCGCCGCCCTGCAGCACGCGCACATCAAGGGCCAGCGACTGCAGCTCCTTGAGGAGCACCTTGAAGGCCTCCGGAATACCGGGCTCCGGAATGTTCTCCCCTTTGATGATGGCCTCGTAGGTCTTCACACGTCCCACCACGTCGTCGGATTTCACGGTCAGGATCTCCTGCAGGGTGTAGGATGCGCCGTAGGCCTCCAGAGCCCACACCTCCATCTCTCCGAAGCGCTGGCCGCCGAACTGGGCTTTTCCGCCCAGAGGCTGCTGTGTCACCAGTGAGTAGGGGCCCGTGGAGCGGGCGTGGATCTTGTCGTCTACCAGGTGGTGCAGCTTCAGATAGTGCATGTGTCCGATGGTGACCGGGCTGTCAAAGAACTCTCCGGTACGTCCGTCGCGCAGGCGCACTTTTCCGTCTCTGGAGATCGGCACGCCCTTCCACAGCTTTCTGTGCTCTCTGTTGTCGGACAGGTACTGGAGCACCTCCGGCAGCAGCTCTTCTTTATGTTTAGCCTCAAACTCTTCCCAGCTTAAGTTCACGTAGTCGTTTGCCAGGTCCAGTGTATCCATGATGTCGTTCTCATCCGCACCGTCAAATACCGGTGTGGCAATATTGAAGCCGAGGGCCCTGGCAGCCAGGGACAGATGGATCTCCAGCACCTGACCGATGTTCATACGGGAAGGCACGCCCAGCGGGTTCAGCACGATATCCAGGGGACGTCCGTTTGGCAGGAAAGGCATATCCTCCACGGGGAGCACACGGGAAACAACACCCTTGTTTCCGTGACGTCCGGCCATCTTGTCACCCACGGAGATCTTTCTCTTCTGGGCAATGTAGATGCGGACTGCCTGGTTTACACCGGGTGAGAGCTCATCGCCGTTGTCTCGCGTGAACACCTTGGCATCGACTACGATACCGTACTCGCCGTGAGGCACTTTCAGGGAAGTGTCTCTTACCTCTCTCGCCTTCTCTCCGAAGATAGCCCGCAGCAGTCTCTCCTCCGCGGTCAGCTCGGTCTCTCCCTTCGGAGTCACCTTGCCCACCAGGATGTCTCCCGCGCGCACCTCCGCACCGATGCGGATGATACCTCTCTCATCCAGGTTCTTCAGCGCGTCGTCACCCACGCCGGGGATATCCCTGGTGATCTCCTCAGGTCCCAGCTTGGTGTCGCGGGCCTCAGCCTCGTACTCTTCTATATGAATGGATGTGTAAACGTCATCCTGTACCAGTCTCTCGCTCAGGAGGACCGCATCCTCGTAGTTGTATCCCTCCCATGTCATGAATCCGATGAGGGGGTTCTTTCCAAGAGCCATCTCGCCGTTGGAGGTGGAGGGGCCGTCTGCGATGACCTCGCCCTTCTCTACCCTGTCACCCTTGAACACGATGGGTCTCTGGTTGTAGCAGTTGCTCTGATTGCTCCTCTGGAATTTGGTCAGCCTGTATTTCTTCAGCGCACCGTCATCCTGGCGGATCGTGATTTCGTTGGAGGTGGAGCGCTCTACAACGCCGCCCTCCTCTGCCAGCACGCACACGCCGGAGTCGACAGCCGCCTTCTCCTCCATACCTGTCCCGACTACCGGAGCCTCTGTCATGAGAAGAGGCACGGCCTGGCGCTGCATGTTGGAGCCCATCAGGGCGCGGTTGGCGTCGTCGTTCTGCAGGAAGGGGATCAGGGCCGTAGCCACGGAGAACACCATCTTCGGGGACACGTCCATGTAGTCGAACATGGAGCGCTCGTACTCCTGCGTCTCCTCCCGGTAACGACCGGATACATTTTTGTGTACGAAATGACCTTCCTCATCCAGGGGCGTGTTCGCCTGCGCCACATGATAGTTGTCCTCTTCATCTGCTGTCATGTAGACAACCTCATCTGTGACTCTCGGATTTTTCGGGTCGGATTTATCAATCTTTCTGTACGGAGCCTCAACAAACCCGTACTGGTTGATCCTCGCGTAGCACGCAAGGGAGTTGATCAGACCGATGTTGGGTCCCTCAGGCGTCTCGATGGGGCACATCCTTCCATAGTGGGAGTAATGTACGTCGCGGACCTCAAATCCCGCACGGTCCCTGGACAGACCGCCCGGTCCAAGGGCGGACAGACGTCTCTTGTGGGTCAGCTCGCCCAGAGGGTTGTTCTGGTCCATGAACTGGGACAGCTGGGAGGAGCCAAAGAACTCCTTCACCGCCGCGGTCACGGGTTTGATGTTGATCAGGGACTGGGGAGAAATACCCTCCAGGTCCTGTGTGGTCATCCTCTCGCGGACCACTCTCTCCAGACGGGACAGACCGATCCTGTACTGGTTCTGGAGCAGCTCGCCCACGGCGCGGATACGGCGGTTGCCCAGGTGGTCGATATCGTCGTCGTTTCCGAGGCCATACTCCAGGTGGATGTTATAGTTAATGGAAGCAAGTATGTCTTCCTTTGTGATATGCTTCGGGATCAGGTCATGGATATCCCGCTTGATGGCGCTTTTCAGCTCATCGATATCTCCTGCCGTCTCCTCCAGAAGGCCAGACAGCACGGGATAGTAGACAAGCTCCGTCACGCCCACTTCCCCGGGATCGATGTCCACGATGGACTTCAGGTCCACCATCATGTTGGAGAGGACCTTTACCTTCCTCTCCTCCTCCGGTCTGTCGATCCACACGTAGGGAATGGCCGCGTTCTGGATAGCATCCGCCATCTCTCTTGTCAGCTTGGTGCCCGCCTCGGCGATCACCTCTCCGGTGATGGGGCTCACCGCGTCCTCGGCCAGCACATGGCCTGCGATGCGGTTCCTCAGCATCAGCTTCTTATTGAATTTATAGCGTCCGACCTTTGCAAGGTCATAGCGTCTGGGGTCAAAGAACATGCTCGTGATCAGGCTCTCGGCGCTGTCCACCGCAAGCGGCTCACCCGGACGGATCTTCTTGTACAGTTCAAGAAGACCTTCCTGGTAATTCGTGGCAGCGTCCTTCTCAAAGCTCGCCATGATCTTCGGTTCCTCACCAAACAGCTCGACGATCTCAGGATTTGTCCCGATGCCGAGGGCGCGGATCAGCACAGTGATCGGCACCTTCCTTGTTCTGTCTACACGTACATAGAAAACGTCATTTGAATCTGTCTCATATTCCAGCCATGCTCCCCGGTTTGGAATGACAGTGGAGGAAAACAGCCTTTTACCAAGCTTGTCGTGCGCGATGCCGTAGTAGATACCGGGCGAACGCACGAGCTGGCTAACGATAACTCGCTCTGCACCATTGATCACAAAAGTTCCTGTCGCTGTCATCAGCGGCAGGTCTCCCATGAAGATCTCATGCTCATTGATCTCATCTGTCTCCTTGTTGTGAAGCCTTACGCGCACCTTCAGCGGAGCCGCATAGGTGGCATCGCGCTCCTTACACTCCTCGATCGAGTACTTTACGTCTTTCTCGCACAAGGTGAAGTCCACAAACTCCAGGCTGAGCTTTCCGCTGTAGTCTGTGATCGGAGAAATGTCATCAAATACTTCTTTTAATCCCTCGTCAAGGAACCACTGATAGGAGTCTTTCTGGACTTCGATCAGGTTAGGCATCTGAAGCACTTCTTTCTGCCTGGAATAACTCATGCGCGAATTTTTTCCGCTTTTAATAGGACGAATTCTGTTTTTCTCCATATGACGTTTCACTCCTCGTTTATTTTTTGTGAGGTTTAACCGAGCAAACCCCCGTTTTTATTACACTCTCGCACATTGTGCCATGATCCATGACACAGTTTTTCATAATGATGCACCCTATATAATACAACAAACGCCAGAGGGGTGTCAAGAACTTTTTTCTACTAAAAAGGCGCAAAAAGAACCGCCTGCGGGTCTTATTCTGCACAACCCTCAAGCGGTCCTTTTGATCTTTCACAAACAATTTGCCATGTCCAAGTTTATAATATATAGTCTGAACACTTAAATTATTTAAGGTTAACCTCTGCGCCTTCAGCCTCAAGTTTAGCTTTGATCTCCTCAGCCTCAGCCTTGGAAGCACCCTCTTTAACAACCTTCGGTGCGCCATCAACGAGCTCTTTAGCCTCTTTCAGTCCAAGACCTGTGATCTCGCGAACAACTTTGATGACTTTAACCTTGGATGCGCCTGCTGCTACAAGCTCTACATCGAACTCATCTTTCTCCTCTGCTGCTGCAGCTCCGTCTCCAGCTGCTGCTGCAACTACAACGCCTGCTGCTGCAGATACGCCGAACTCTTCTTCGCATGCTTTAACTAACTCATTTAATTCTAATACTGATAACTCTTTGATCGCTTCGATCATTTCAGCTGTTGTTAACTTAGCCATTTCTTTGTCCTCCATTTAATTTGTTTTATTTTGATTCGTTTTTTTCCTGCCCTGCGGCCGCCCTCAGGCTGGCTGCTTACTCAGCAGGAGTCTCTGCTGTCTCTGCTGCGGGAGCTTCCTCAGCCGGAGCCTCTGCGCTCTCCTCTGCAGGAGCAGCCTCTCCACCCTGCTCTGCGATCTGTTTGATAACACGAGCAAAGTTTGTGATCGGTGACTGCATGCTTCCAAGCAGTCTGGAGAGAAGTTCTTCTCTTGACGGGATCTTAGCCAGCTCAGTCAGTCCGGCAACGTCATAGACTGTTCCCTCAACAACACCGCCCTTTAACTCAAGAGCCTTTGCATCCTTAGCGAATTTGCACAGGATCGTTGCCGGAGCAGTAGCGTCATCCTTTGAGATGGCGATAGCGCTGGGGCCTTCCAGATGCTCTTCCAGAGCTGCGAACTCTGTTCCCTCAAAAGCTCTCTTCATCATTGTGTTCTTGCAGACTTTGTAGATGATACCAGCTTCTCTTAACTGTTTACGAAGCTCTGTATCCTGAGCAACAGTTAATCCGCGGTAGTCAACCAGAACGACTGACTCAGCGCCTGTGATGTCATCAACGATCGCCTGAACGATAGGCTGTTTTAACTCAACTTTTGCCACGAATGGTGCACCTCCTTGTTAGATTTTTGGTTCTTGCACCGCCGACAGATTTATGGCCGAATTAAAATCCCCTCTGCGTCCAAAGTCACAGAGGGGTAGAAATTCATACGCAATGTACTAAATCTATTCTTCCTCGGCAGGCGTTTTCACACTTACGCTTTTCAGCACCTGCTGTCTTCGGCAGTTACTACTGTAATTTAGCACACTTACCTGTATTTGTCAATGTGTTTTTCAACTTTTTACGGCTTTTTATGCTTATCCGTCTGAGGCGCAGCACTTTTTCACACCTGCCTCTGCTCGTCAGCTACTACACAGATCATCCAGACCATTACAGAATCGAAAAACACCCCCGGAGCTTCTGCCGACATGGCATTGTCTCCGAGGGTGTGTATATGCGTCAATCTCTGCTCTCTGATTAAACCAGCTTGACCGGATTAAGCTTTACGCCAGGTCCCATTGTAGATGTAAGTGTCACGCTCTTTAAGAACTGACCCTTCACAGCTGCCGGTCTGGCCTTGTTGACTGCATCAATAAGCGTCTGGAAGTTGTCTGCAAGCTGCTCCTCGGTAAAGGAAGCCTTACCGATCGGCACGTGGATAATGTTTGTCTTGTCAAGTCTGTATTCGATCTTACCAGCTTTGATGTCCTGGATAGCCTTTGTAACATCCATTGTTACTGTTCCGGCCTTCGGGTTCGGCATCAGACCCTTGGGTCCAAGTACACGTCCGAGACGTCCAACAACACCCATCATGTCTGGTGTGGCAACTACTACATCGAACTCAAACCAGTTCTCGTTCTGGATCTTCGGGATCAGCTCGTCGCCGCCTACATAGTCAGCACCTGCTGCCTTTGCCTCCTCAGCCTTTGCGTCCTTTGCGAACACGAGGATGCGCACCTTCTTGCCAGTTCCGTGAGGCAGTACAACGGCACCGCGGATCTGCTGATCAGCGTGACGTCCGTCACAGCCTGTTCTGATGTGAGCCTCAATGGTCTCATCGAATTTTGCCACTGCTGTCTTTTTCACTAAAGAAATAGCCTCTTCTTTGTCGTAGAGTGTTCCTCTCTCGATCGCTTTTGCAGCTTCTGTATATTTCTTTCCTCTTTTCATTTTAAAAAATACCTCCTTGTGGTAATGTCGGGATAACCCTCCCACTTACTGTTCCTGTTGACTCAAATCGCTCTTACTCTTCTACTGTAACACCCATGCTCCTGCATGTGCCCGCGATCATGCTCATAGCCGCCTCAAGGCTTGCCGCGTTCAGGTCAGGCATCTTTGTCTCAGCGATCTCCTGGAGCTGAGCCTTTGTGATCTTAGCTACTTTCTGTTTGTTCGGCACACCGGAACCGGATTTCAGATTGCAGGCCTTCTTGATCAGGACTGCTGCCGGAGGTGTCTTTGTAACGAAGCTGAAGCTCCTGTCGTTGTAAACGGTGATTACTACAGGGATGATCAGATCTCCCTGGTCAGCTGTTCTGGCATTGAACTGCTTTGTGAACTCAACAATGTTAACTCCGTGCTGTCCAAGTGCAGGTCCGACCGGAGGAGCCGGAGTTGCCTTGCCGGCAGGAATCTGTAATTTGATATAACCTTCTACTTTTTTTGCCATTTTCATTACCTCCTTGTGGTATTGTCGGGACAAATATCCCTCCCACTACTGACTACAATTTTTTCACTTCAGCGAAACTTATTTCTACTGGCGTTTCGCGGCCAAACAGCTCAACATTGATGGTCAGGCTCTGCTTTGCGGCATTGATGGACTGCACAACACCCACCGTATCTGCCCATGCACCGGCGATGACCTTGACGCCGTCGCCCACCTCGTAATCCACCACGTAGTTCTCGCGCTGGATGCCAAGGGGCGCCATCTCCTCGTCTGTCAGGGGAACCGGCTTGGAACCGGGACCCACAAAACCAGTCACACCTCTCGTATTGCGGACCACATACCATGTGTCATCATTCATGATCATGTGAATGAGCACATAGCCGGGGAACATTTTTTTCTGTGTAACCTTCTGCACCCCATTCTTCGTCTCCACAACATCCTCCAGTGGGACCCGCACCTCCAGGATCTGCTCCTCCAGATGTCTGTTCTCCACTGTCTTGTCAATGTTGGCCTTCACTTTGTTCTCATACCCGGAATAAGTATGAACAACGTACCATTTTGCCTCTGACATATAATCACCTTTCTTGCTTACAGTCTTACAGTCCTATCAAAAAATCTACTCCGTGCTGTGCAAGGAAATCGATGATCGCGATGATGATCCCCAGCACTACGGATACGGAAACAACCGCTGCTGTCTGTTTCGCAAGTGTCACTTTGTCTGGCCAGATGATCTTTTTGAATTCTGAGCTAAGACCCTTGAACCAGTTTTTCTTCTGAGCTTTTTCCTTACTCACGACATTCACTCCTTTTGCCAGCGACTATTTTGTTTCTTTGTGCAATGTGTGTGATTTACAGAATCTGCAGTATTTCTTGGTTTCCATGCGCTCCGGATGTGTTTTCTTATCCTTCGTCATGTTATAGTTACGATGCTTGCATTCTGTACACTCTAATGTAATTCTTGTACGCACAACTTCCACCTCGCTTCATTTTCTTAATGTTGACGTGTTGCCCCGGCGGTCTTGGACCGGGCGCCCTAAATTTAGGCATAAAAAAAAGACCTGCTTCCATCGCCACAATAATATACCATAGTATGGCAATGGAAGTCAAGCCTGTTTTTTGGGCTATAGTTTTTTGGGGCTGCATTTTAAATGCCTTCTAGATCCAGCACTTCACATATTTAAACAGGAGCCTTCTGCCTCTCCCCAGGGAGCTGTACACATGCTCCGCGGCACGGGCAAACAGCGCCAGCATAAAGACCCTGTCCTCCGGGGCCGCACCCTCTGCCGCGCAGAAGTTCTTTTTGGTTTCTTAGTATGAACCCTTGGGTAAATATTTGTATACGAAAAAGAGAAATACCAGCTCTTTGCTGATATTTCTCTCTTCTTCATAAGAGGCGCAGACCGGATTTGAACCGGTGAATCGAGGTGTTGCAGACCTGTGCCTTACCACTTGGCTACTGCGCCGCAGTGTCCCGTTTTTGCGGAACACTCATATTATAGCAAACCAAAACCCATTCGTCAATGAAAAGATTTACAAATTTGTCTGTTTTTCATTTCTCTGTCCCCTTAAAATCCCATCTCATCGTTCACAAGAATAACTTTGATGCGGCCTTTCTCCTTGGAATACCTTGTCACCAACACCTGGCAGCACACCGTATCCGGAGATTTGCAGTTGGCGCACACGCCGGTCTTTGAGCAGGGAGTGTCCAGTCCAAACCTCTGGGCATTGATGGGGGCTGCCTCATGGCGCGCTCTGGAGATGGCGTCCTCCACGCTCTTTACCAGCTTGTTCATGCCCACGATCATGACCACATTGGCAGGTCCCCAGGAGATGCAGGCCACTCTGTTGGCCGTGCCGTCTACATTGACAAGGACTCCGTCCTCTGTGATGGCGTTGGTGCTGCAAAGGAAATAGTCGCTGTCAAAAATCTGGAGCTGAGTCTTTCTCTTCTCCTCCGGCGTCTTGCAGATATCCCGGTTGTAAACCGTATAATTTCCTGAACAGACAGCGTCCAGAAGCCCCATCTCCTTGATGGACATAGAACCTCCCCAGCCCACAGAGCTTCCCTCAGGGATCAGCTCCAGCGCCTTTTTCAGGGCTTCTTCTTTTGACTCTGCGTAATAGCCTTCCATGTTCCGGGACTCCAGCCCTTTGATCACTCTCTGCGCTGCCATTTCATTTCTCTTTCTTCTGTTCGGATCCATATGTATTACCTCCATTTTATTTTTATTATCTTCTATATATTATAGCGCACAACCGCCGCGCTGTGTACCTGCTCCCTGTTGTCCTTTCAGATGCGGGCAAGGATCTCGTCCAGCAGCCTTGCCGCCACCTCATCCTTGCTCATGAGCTCCAGCTCCTTTTCCATGTCCGCCGTGATGATGGTCACCACATTGGTGTCTGTTCCAAATCCCGCTCCCTTGACTTTCAGATTGTTGGCCACGATCATGTCCAGGTTCTTCTTCCTGAGCTTGGCGCGGGAATTTTCCAGCATGTTCTGGGTCTCCATGGAAAATCCGCAGAGGAACTGTCCCGGCTCCTTATGCTGCCCCAGATACCCCAGGATATCGTCGGTCCTCTCCATATCGATAGCCATATCTCCGTCGGACTTTTTGATCTTCTCATCACTTGTCACAGCAGGCCGATAGTCCGCCACCGCCGCGGCCTTGATGATCACATCCACGCCGCCGCTCCTTGCCACCACGGCCTCATACATGTCCCTGGCAGACACCACCGGCACCACATCCACAAAGAGAGGGGGCTCCAGGGCTGTCTGCCCGGTCACCAGCGTCACCTCCGCTCCCCGCAGGGCACAGATCTTCGCGATGCTATAGCCCATCCGCCCGGTAGAGTGGTTGGTGATGTAGCGCACCGGATCGATCCGCTCCTGGGTAGGGCCTGCTGTCACAAGGACTTTCTTCCCCGCCATGTCCTTTTCAAAGGCGCAGGCCATGAGCACATACTGAAACAGGACATCCGGCTCCGGCATCTTACCTTTTCCCACATCTCCGCAGGCCAGCCGGCCTGCTGCCGGCTCCACTACAGTCACCCCGTATTTTCTCAGCTTTTCCAGATTGTCCTGGGTCACCGGATTTTCGTACATCCTGGTGTTCATGGCAGGCACTACGATCTTTGGGCAGTCGCAGGCCAGCACGGTGGTGGTCAGCATGTCGTCCGCAATCCCGCAGGCCAGCTTGGCGATCACATTGGCTGTGGCCGGCGCGATGATCACCGCGTCCGCCCGGGAAGCCAGAGAGACATGCTCTGTGCTGTACTCGTGGTTCCTGTCAAATGTATCTGTATGGCACCGCTGGTTTGTCAGCGCCTCAAATGTCAGTGGCGCTATGAACTCCCTGGCGTGTTCTGTCATGATCACCTGCACGTCCGCCCCCGCCTTTACAAGAAGGCTGGTCAGCCAGGCGCTCTTATATGCCGCGATCCCCCCAGTCACTCCCAGGATCACTGTCTTCCCTTTCAGCATATTGTCAAATCCTTCCTTTCATGCTATACTTTCCGCGTAATTGTATTATATCCCGACAGCGGGAATGATAACAAGGAGGAATTGAATAATGCAAGAAAAAAAACGTGACACCAGATGGATGGTCTGTGTTGCACTTATGGCAGCGATCGTCATCGTCCTCGCGAACACACCGCTTGGCATGATCCAGCTTCCAGTCATCAAGGCGACAACAGTACACATTCCGGTCATCCTCGGAGCTGTGCTCTTAGGACCACTGGCAGGCGGCATCTTAGGCGGCGTCTTTGGAATCTGCTCTCTCATAAGCAATACCATGGCACCGACCCTTTTGTCCTTCGCCTTCTCTCCCTTCATGAGCACCACCGGACTTCCCGGCGTTCTGAAAGCGCTCTGGATCTCCGTGGGATGCCGCATCCTCATCGGCGTGGTATCCGGCTGGCTCTGGAAGCTCTTCGAGAAAGTTCACTTAAACCAGACTATAGCCCTTCCCATCACCGGCTTTGTGGGCGCCATGGTCAACACCGTGACTGTCATGGGCAGCATTTACCTGCTCTTCGCCCAGCAGTACGCCCAGGCTCAGAACGTGGGCGTCACGGCCGTATGGGGCCTGATCATGGGGACCATCACTGCATCCGGCATTCCGGAAGCCATCGCGTCGGCCGTGCTCGTGCTGGCACTGGGAAAGGTCTTACTGAGATTTATGAAAAAAGTTATGATATAAGAACAGACAGTATAAGCGGGGATGCTCCGGGCACAAATGCCCGGGGCATCCCCGCTTTATGCTTTCACCTGTCTTCTCCCCTTACTGCGCCTGCCGCGCCGCTGAACTCGCAGTCCCCCAGCTTCCGGGCTTTTCCCTCAAGCCGGACCATCTGGAAGGCCCGGTTCATCCCGGTCACAGCCACATAGCCGCCTTCTGTCAGCTCCCGGTAGAAATCCTTCCCCCGGGCCGTGCAGAAATACAGCCTTCCCTCTTCCACCAGCATGACATCGATGATACGAGCCCTGGGCCTTCCGTTTTCATCTGTGGTAGCAAATGTCACATCCTTAACATCTCTTAAAATCTGCAGACACTCCTGTGCGTCCATAAGATCCTCCTCCAAAATGTATTCTGAAATGCCTTCTGAAATTCTATCTAAAATGCAGGCCGATGTATCCGGCCCGGGTCCACGGTCTTCTGTACCCCTCTTTGATAGGATATCTCCGGATACCCGAATCCGATCACCATCCCGACATAGTGATCTTCCGGGATCTCCAGCATGGCCCTGATCCGGGGCATCCTTTTCAGGGCACCCAGGGGAAAGGTCAGCATCACAGCCCCCAGCCCTCCGGAGGCGCAGAGCAGTTCAAAATATGTTCCCGCTATCAGCACATCCTGCACCGGTTCGCCCTTTCCCAGCGGCGCATGTGGGATCAGAAGATGCGGAGCTCCGCAAAAAAGCATATCCGGACGCACGGTGGTGCGCCATCTCTTCATGTCCTCGTAGGAATCCCGGTCAAAACCTTCCGGGTAAATCCCCTTTCCTGCAAGGATCTCCATCTCCTGAAAGGCTATCCGGCGAAACCGTTCCATCTTTTCTCTGTCATCGATCAAGGTGAACTCCACCTGCTGCTTATTGCCTCCATTGGGCGCATTAGCCAGCCTGCTGATCATATCCCAGATCATGCCCGGATCTACGCTGCGGTCCTGGTAGCGCCTGCAGGAGTGCCTGTTTGCGATCAGAGCGTCCATGACGGGAGACGCCTCATCCGCTTGCACCGGAGGGATGCTGTCCTTTGGGCAGTGCCCAAAGATGGAGATCGCCCCCGTCGGGCAGACCGCCAGGCAGTGTTCGCACTTCCAGCAGCCGCTCCATCCAAACTCCTGAAAGTCTTCTATCTGTACCCTGCCATCCTCTCCCATAGACAAGACGCCTCCCGGGCAGACCTTCACACACATGCCGCAGCCGGTACACCTATTTTTATCCACAACAAACTGTGCCTTATTCATACATTTCTCATCTCCGATTTATTTTCTGAGCTTATTTTATGAGTGAAGCGGCCTGCCTACAAGTACGCACTTTTTTGTGCCGTAGTTACCTGTCGGTAACTTTCGGGGCCGACTTATCACAGTTTTTAAGGTACAGTATATTAAGACAACCACAAAAAGGGCCTGTGAAAAAATGTGACTTTGTTTTTTCACAGGCCCTCTCTTCGCCTTCTCTGCCGGATGGTTTTACTGATCTGCCATTTTTCCGGTGACTTCATCGATGATATTCATGGCGTTTAAGGTACGTGGATAGCCGATATAAGGCATAAAGAATCTCGTTATATGTTTCATCACTCCAAATCCTTAACGCCTGCAATGCGTCTGAGGTCGATCCGTCCGGCAGATAGCCACAATAATAGGGATCTCTTAATATGTAGTTCACTCTTGTACTTGTGAACTCTTTCCCTGTATGTATCCTATAGCCTTTTTCATAGGAATGTCATTCTCGTTCTTATCTACCTGTTTCTTTGTAGATACTCTGTAAAGACAAATTCATTATACCGCGAAAAGCCGCCGCTTTTCCGGAGCTTGCGCACACTGCAGGAACTCCCCTTCCTCCCTATCAAAATGCATAGAAAAAACGAGGCAGTTAAGACCTCGTTTCCCTGATCACTATTGTTACTCAGGAAGCCGGTAATGTGTGTTCCGGCTTTTTCCCTCCTGAATGATCTGTCCATTTTCAACCATCTTCTTCAATAACCGTCCGCATGTTGTCTGACTGATCCCCAACTCTTTTTGTACATCTTTTCTTATAAATGTACCCTGCTTTTTTGCCAGAGAAATTACTGCTTCCTCCTGATCGTCATCTGCCGGCTTGTTAACGTCCGTCTTCTTCGTCTCGATCTGGACATTCAAATTCGGAAGAATGATCTTAAAAGCATTTTCAGAAGTTTCAATCTCAGGATTTTTCCCTGTTTCCGAATAAGCCTCCCTTATTTTCCGCATCCCGGTTCCGTACGCTTCGATCAATTCCAGACGATAAAATATATTGGCCAGTTTTATATTTCGGCACACAGATATCCCCATCATCACATCATTCAGGGTAACTCCGCTTAAAAGCCCTCCAATGGAAGTAAACTCGATCCGGTCTGCATAAAGACTGACAAAGCTGCTGGCTCGGTAGGAATATTCACGATGGATAAGCAGATTCAAAAGTGCCTCCCTGACTGCTGTCTCCGGGTAGTCTCTCTGATCGATCCGGTACAGCTTCTGGTATGAAGAATGGATCTGATTGCGAAAATCAATGTAATCATACACTTCGTCCATCTGCTGAAACAGGGAGCCGGAAAATTCTTTACGGTCTTTAAACTGGCTCTGGGTAGTTCCTTCAAAAGCGGCCACCTTGATCGTATGCACACACTGATCTGACAGCAGCAGCCCCAGGTTTGTATAAACTCCGTCGTGCGTCATGATCCCCAGCGTTTTCATCTGCGCTTCGCCCAGAGGAAGATCTTTTTTGGCAAATTGCTTTTTTGCCGCTTCAAAAGTCAGCTCCTGATTTAAAGATCTCATATCCTCGAAATGATCTCCATCCGTTTCCTTGATCATCCGGCGGATTGCCGTATTAGTCGCCGGTACTGAGGAATACCCCTGCCGGACATAAACCCCTTCCGGACGCAGCCCCTTTTTTGCAATATAATAAGGGCGTTCCGTTCCCTGTTGGATATCGACTGCAACAATCTGCTTTCCGTCCTCATTTAACGTCTCATAATGTAAGAACATCGTCAGATCCGGCTTTATCGCATCCCGAACCATATTGCTGACCTGCAGGGCAGCTCCGTCCGGATCATCCAGTCCGATAACCGTTCCATCGTCCTGAACACCAATATATAATTTCCCACCTTCGCAATTTGCAAATGCTATAATTTCTTTTTTTATATCATCCGCCACAACAGATTTTAATTCCACTGTTTCGCTTTCCTTAAAAACCATCTTATTTCCCTCCAAATTATTCTACTCACATTCTAACCTTTCTAACCATTCTTGTCAATTATTGGTTAGAAAAGTGGTTAGAATAGGCGAATAAAGGATAAAACTTGTGCCCCAAGCCATATACCATGATTTTGTCACGTATTTTATAGATTATACGTGACATATTCTAACCATTCTTTTCATTTTATGGTTAGAATAGAAAACTGACCACAACAGATTATATATTTATTGTTTTCTTTCAGGCACTCGGCAGCTCGAGCCAGTCACGCATCAGGCATACGCTCGGCTCGTCCTCACGGGGAACCAGCCTGTAGCTGCACTCATGCACGACGATTTTCTCTGTTCCGGATCAGTTGTATATCTGGCTGTATGATAAAGTTCATTCAATACTTTTGTCTGACTATCTCCCTCCACCTGAAAGAGCTGCCGTTTTTCCATTTCATTCAATACCATAAGACTTCCCTTCTTCCTGAAAAAAGGCACAGTCAAGACCACCGGCTTAGCCGGTGGCTTGCTTTGACCCTATAAGGGTCTTTTACCGGCACTGGAGTCTAAAGACTCATCGATTTGGTTCGCCAATCGCAACATCATTTTCTTACTTG
>NZ_NFLQ01000029.1 GCF_002160985.1 Lachnoclostridium sp. An118
CGGTGTGGTATACGGGAGAGTAAGGGAAAAACTATCATACAGCTGTGAAAAGAGTACAGATGTGAAATCGAACATTTGTACTTTTTTTGCGTCCCGGCCTATATACTTTTATCCCTATATTTGGTATAATGTCCGAAAAAGGCAGATGTGGATCCGGGGCAGCAGCGTATTTCACATTTATTAATGATACAGAAGAAAGTGATGTGAATGCTATACATTTTTGAGCATGGCTTATTTTGGACTTATCAAAAATAACCAGGGAGCACCTTTCGTGCATACAAGTATGCCCTGAAAAGACGGGCAAAGCTAAGGAGAAGATTTTATATGGATCATTTTGAACTAGTATCACAATACAAGCCCACCGGTGACCAGCCTCAGGCGATCGCCGACCTTGTCAGGGGCTTTAAGGAGGGCAATCAGTGCGAGACCCTCCTGGGCCTCACCGGCTCGGGAAAAACCTTCACGATGGCGAATGTCATCCAGCAGCTGAATAAGCCGACGCTGATCATCGCGCACAACAAGACTCTGGCAGCGCAGCTCTACGGCGAGTTCAAGGAATTTTTCCCGAACAATGCCGTAGAGTACTTTGTGTCCTAGTGTGCCGGGGCCGTGAAATGGGGGATATCTGGTGCTTTTTCGTGATGTTTCGTCCAGATTTTGTGGACGGAATAGGACGAAACGGACTGGATGATACCAGGCGGACAAAATGATTTTGTGACTTTTTGCAGGAAAAATTTGTAATGATAAAAAGCTATTGAATTTAACGGTGAAGATTATGAAAAAGAAAAAAGAAATATCTATAGTGCGCTCTTCGGCAGCAGAGTATTTGACGTTTATTACTGCTACAGGAGAAAGTGATGTTAATGCTATATATTTTGACGAAAATGTTTGGCTGACCCAGAAAATGATGGGGCTTCTTTACAATGTGGAGACTCATACGATTAATTATCACTTAAAGAAGATATTTGCTGATGGAGAATTAGATGAGAATTCAGTTATTCGAAAATTTCGAATAACTGCTTCAGATGGGAAAAGCTATAACACAAATCATTATAATTTAAAAGCGATTATTGCTGTGGGAAATAAGGTTGACTCTCCGAGAGCAGTTCAGTTTCGAAAATGGGCGAATGGAATTATAGAAGAATTCACGATAAAAGGCTATACTATGGATGATGAACGACTAAAAAACTTTGGAACTGTACTGACAAAGGACTATTTCGAAGAGCAGCTGCAAAGAATCCGCGAGATTCGATTATCTGAAAGGAGATTTTATCAGAAGATCACAGATATTTATGCAACTAGTATAGATTATGATCCCAAGGCAAAAACAACGAGACTGTTTTTTGCAAAGGTTCAAAACCAGTTGCACTGGGCGATTCATGGGGAAACAGCGGCAGAGGTAATCTATCATAGAGCGGATAGCGAAAAAGAACACATGGGTTTACAGACATGGAAGGATGCTCCTAATGGTAAAATACAAAGATTTGATGTTACAGTTGCGAAAAACTACTTGACCGAACAGGAGCTTTCGGCTATGGCTCGAATTGTTAATGCTTATTTAGATTTGGCGGAAATGCGTGCGGAAGAACATATTCCTATGACGATGGAAGATTGGGCAGAGCAATTTGAGGGTATTTTAAGATTATCGAAGAAAGAAATTTTAACGCATGCGGGAAGTATATCGGCTCAAATAGCGGAAGAGCATGCGTTAAGTGAGTTTGAAAAATACCGTGTAAAACAGGATAGATTGTATCAGAGTGATTTTGACCGAGTATTATTGGAAGAGAAAATTGATTCGAAAGAATAGTATCATGATTTAAAAATTGGCTGGAGAAAAGTGTCGGAATTTGGTCTGAAAATACAAGTATACAAATTTTTTGATGTTATACAAAAGAGGAAGAGAACAATGGAGTGGTATATATATGCATTATTATTTGTTATAGCGATAGTTACAGTTCATTTAGTCTCCTGGGTAGGAAATGTATTACATAGTGTGCCAAATGGAGGAGCAAGTGGATATGCAGTTTTTACGTTTCGTGGTGATCAAGATAGATCAATGTCAACTAACATTCTAATGAATATTTTATTTCCGAATATTGTATTGATTTTTATGCACATGTTCTGTTATAAAGAAAAAATTGACGTTTCATCAGATCAATTATTCTACTATGTTTGTTTTTATTATACATATAGAATAATTTTGATTTGTTTTATATTAAGGAGAAAGGAATTATTATCGATTCATTATGAATTTACTAATCTTATATTGGGAATATTAGTTGCACTTTTTTTGGTAAAAAAATTTTTGACAATTCCAGAGCAAGTTTTTATTCCAATATCTGAATTGGTTAATGAATTTTGGTTAGTGATTATAGTTCTTGTGTTTAAATTTGTAATATTAATTTTCGATAAAATTTTTCGGCAGAACACAGTTGTAAATGAAAATATGTTAGACGAATATATTCGAAATAAGTTTAAGAAATTTTATCGGAAATATAAAGATAATCTATACATTACCAAAGATGATAATAGATTGTGGATTTTAGTTTTCTCTATTATGATTTTTGAAAATTATAATAGAGGTAGTATTATTAGAATAATTGAAAAAATCAAAATTCATTTCGGCTTTACAGCGACAACAGGAATTATGCAAATAAGATCTAATAAAAATATATCAGATGAAGAGAGTATTTCTTTAGCGTTTGATAAATTGAAAAATGAAATTGTGATAGGGAATGTTGAGTCAGACGATGAAAGCCAAATTGAATATTATGCTGAACAGTATAATCCTGATAAGGATTATTCGAAGTCTGTATCGTTTATATATCAACACTTATATAAGTATATAAGTGATAATCGACGGCTTAAACATGAATTTTATTTAGACAATAATAATCAAGGCGAAAAGGAAAAAACTGAACAACAAGATACGCCTATTTGTCCTTTTGAAGAAAATAATTATGTTACATTAGATGATATTGTAACTATGAGTGGTTTAAAGAAAAAACAGGTATGGGAAAAAATAAAGAAGAAAAAAGTTGTAGCTTATTTTGACGAAGATATAGTGAAGGAAGTATTTAAAGTAGGATTCCCTAAAGGCTAAGAATAAAAAATACTTTCACCAGGAGAGAGTTTATCATGGATCATTTTGAATTAGTATCAGAATATAAACCAACCGGTGACCAGCCTCAGGCGATCGCCGACCTTGTCAGGGGCTTTAAGGAGGGCAATCAGTGCGAGACCCTCCTGGGCGTCACCGGCTCGGGAAAAACCTTCACGATGGCGAATGTCATCCAGCAGCTGAATAAGCCGACGCTGATCATCGCGCACAACAAGACTCTGGCAGCGCAGCTCTACGGCGAGTTCAAGGAATTTTTCCCGAACAATGCCGTAGAGTACTTTGTCTCCTACTACGACTATTACCAGCCGGAGGCCTACGTCCCCTCCTCGGACACCTACATCGCCAAGGACTCCTCCATCAACGAGGAGATAGACAAGCTGCGGCTGTCGGCCACAGCCTCCCTGGTGGAGAGAAAAGACGTGATCGTGGTGGCCAGCGTGTCCTGTATCTACGGTCTGGGCGAGCCCAAGAATTTTGAGAAGATGATGGTCTCCCTGCGGCCCGGGATGGAGAAGGACAGGGATGAGGTGCTGCGTCAGCTCATTGACATCCAGTACGAGAGAAATGATATGGACTTTAAGAGAGGCACCTTCCGCGTGCGGGGAGACGTGCTGGAGATCATCCCGGCCAATGAGGCGGAGACAGCCATCCGGGTGGAGTTTTTCGGAGATGAGATCGACAGGATCACACAGATCGACGTGCTCACTGGGGAGATCAAGGGAGAGCTGGAGCATGTGGCCATCTTTCCGGCTTCCCATTACGTAGTGCCGGCGGAGCAGATACGCCGTGCCGCGGACGCCATCGAGGAGGAGCTGGAGGAGAGGATCCGGTATTTCAAGAGAGAGGACAAGCTCTTGGAGGCGCAGAGGATTGCGGAGAGGACCAACTTTGATGTGGAGATGCTCAAGGAGACAGGCTTCTGCTCAGGGATCGAGAACTATTCCAGGCATCTGTCCGGGCTGGAGCCGGGGCAGCCCCCCTACACGCTGATGGACTTTTTTAAGGATGATTTCCTCATTATCATCGACGAGTCCCACAAGACCATTCCCCAGATCGGGGCCATGTACCACGGGGACCAGTCCAGGAAGCGGACGCTGGTGGATTACGGCTTCCGCCTGCCCTCGGCGCTGGACAACAGGCCCCTGAGCTTCCGGGAGTTTGAGGAGAGGATAGACCAGATCCTGTTTGTGTCCGCCACACCGGGAGACTACGAGGCGGAGCATGAGCTCCTGCGGGCAGAGCAGGTGATACGTCCCACAGGACTTCTGGACCCGGAGGTGGAGGTGCGCCCTGTCGAGGGACAGATCGACGACCTGGTGGCTGAGGTCAAAAAAGAGATTGAAAAGAAAAACAAGATCTTGATAACTACCCTGACCAAGCGGATGGCGGAGGACCTGACTGATTACATGAAGGAGCTGGGCATTCGGGTGAGATACCTCCACTCGGACATCGACACCCTGGAGAGGACGGAGATTGTCCGTGATATGCGCCTGGACGTCTTTGATGTGCTGGTGGGCATCAATCTCCTGCGGGAGGGCCTGGATATACCGGAGATCACTCTGGTGGCTATCCTGGATGCGGACAAGGAGGGCTTCCTCAGGTCTGAGACATCGCTTATACAGACCATCGGGCGCGCGGCCAGAAATGCGCAGGGCCATGTGATCATGTATGCGGACACCATCACAGACTCCATGCGCCAGGCCATGGACGAGACACAGAGAAGACGGGAAATCCAGATGGCCTACAATGAGGAGCACGGAATCACGCCCACTACCATCCAGAAATCGGTCCGGGACCTGATCAGTATTTCGAAAAAGGTGGCTGCCGAGGAGCTGCGGATGGAGAAGGACCCAGAGTCCATGAGCAGAAAAGAGCTGGAAAAGCTGGTAAAGGAGCTGGACAAGCAGATGAGGCGGGCGGCTGCGGACCTGAATTTCGAGGCGGCTGCAGAGCTGCGTGACAAGATGACAGAGCTGAAAAAGCAGCTTCAGGATATGGACGAGGAATAGCAGCAGGGATAAAAAGACATGTATAAAACAGAGCCCGCAGGCAAAGCATAAGATAAGGAGACGAGGAAAAATGGCAGCAAAAAGCGGCACAAAATATATCAAGATCAGAGGTGCCAATGAGCACAATCTGAAAAATATAGATCTGGATATCCCCAGAGATGAGCTGGTGGTCCTGACAGGCCTGTCAGGCTCGGGTAAATCGTCCCTGGCCTTTGACACCATCTATGCGGAAGGGCAGAGAAGATATATGGAGTCTCTCTCCTCCTACGCAAGGCAGTTCCTCGGACAGATGGAAAAGCCCAATGTGGAGAGCATAGAGGGGCTTCCCCCGGCTATTTCCATTGACCAGAAATCTACCAACAGGAATCCCAGGTCAACGGTTGGGACAGTGACGGAGATATACGATTATTTCCGGCTTCTCTACGCCAGAGTAGGCATTCCCCACTGTCCCAGGTGCGGCAGGGAGATACGGAAGCAGACAGTGGACCAGATGGTGGATCAGATCATGGCGCTCCCGGAGAGGACCAGGATCCAGCTTCTGGCTCCGGTGGTGCGGGGGCGAAAGGGGACACATGCCAAGCTGTTTGAGAGGGCGAAAAAGAGCGGCTATGTGCGTGTCCGGGTGGATGGCAGCATGTACGAGCTCTCAGAGGACATCGCGCTGGACAAAAATATCAAGCACAATATCGAGATTGTCGTGGACCGGCTTGTGGTAAAGCCGGGCATTGAGCAGCGCCTTACCGATTCCGTGGAAAGTGTGCTCCACCTGGCGGAGGGGCTTCTTGTGGTGGATGTGATAGGCGGGGAGCCTATGAATTTCAGCCAGAGCTTTTCCTGCCCGGACTGCGGCATCAGCATTGACGAGATAGAGCCCAGGAGCTTTTCCTTCAACAACCCCTTCGGGGCCTGCCCGGAGTGCTACGGACTGGGCTACAAGATGGAGTTTGACGAGGACCTGATGATCCCGGACAAATCCCTGAGCATCGACGAGGGGGCCATCGTCGTCCTGGGCTGGCAGTCCTGTGCGGACAGGGGGAGCTACACCAGGGCTATCCTGGAGGCGCTGGCCAGAGAATACAAATTTTCGCTGAGCACACCCTTTAAAGATTATCCGAAGAAGATACACGATATACTCATCCACGGCACCAACGGGAAAGAGGTGAAGGTGCATTACCGGGGCCAGCGTGGAGAGGGCGTCTATGACGTGGCCTTTGAGGGGCTGATCCGGAGCGTGGAGCGGCGCTACAGAGAGACCGGGTCCGAAGTGACAAAGGCCGAGTACGAGACGTTTATGCGCATCACGCCCTGCCATGAATGCGGCGGCCAGCGGCTGAAGAAGTCCTCCCTCGCAGTGACGGTGGGAGGCATGAACATTGCCCAGATCACGGCCCTCTCTGTGGAAAAACTGCAGGAATTCCTGCAGGATCTGGAGCTGACGCACCAACAGACGCTGATAGGCGGACAGATCTTGAAGGAAATCCGGGCAAGGATCCAGTTTCTCATGGATGTGGGGTTGGATTATCTGACTCTGGCGAGAGCCACCGGCTCTCTCTCCGGCGGGGAGGCCCAGAGGATACGCCTGGCCACCCAGATCGGCTCCGGTCTGGTGGGCGTGGCCTACATCCTGGACGAGCCCAGCATCGGGCTCCACCAGAGGGACAACGACAAGCTGCTCGGTACCCTGAAGCACCTGCGGGACCTGGGCAATTCCGTCATTGTGGTGGAGCACGACGAGGACACTATGCGGGAAGCAGACCATATCGTGGATATCGGTCCCGGTGCAGGGGAGCATGGCGGCGAAGTGGTGGCCCAGGGCACGGCAGAGGAGATCATGAAGAATAAAAGCTCCATTACCGGCGCATATTTAAGTGGCAGGATGAGAATCCCGGTCCCCGCGGAGAGAAAAAAGCCCACAGGGTGGATCAAAGTGGTGGGGGCACAGGAGAACAACCTGAAAAATATAGATGTGGACATCCCCCTCGGGGTCATGACCTGCGTCACCGGCGTGTCCGGCTCCGGCAAGAGCTCCCTTGTCAACGAGATCGTGTACAAGCGGCTGGCCAGGGAGCTGAACCGCGCCCGGACCATCCCTGGAAAGCACAGGGACATCCTTGGCATCGGGCAGTTGGACAAGGTGATCGACATCGACCAGTCGCCCATCGGACGCACGCCCCGGTCCAATCCGGCAACCTACACAGGCGTGTTTGACCTGATCCGTGACCTCTTCGCTGCCACTCCGGATGCCAAGGCCCGGGGCTACAAGAAGGGCAGGTTCAGCTTCAATGTGAAGGGCGGACGCTGCGAGGCCTGCAGCGGGGACGGTATCATAAAGATCGAGATGCATTTCCTCCCGGACGTGTACGTGCCCTGCGAGGTGTGCGGAGGAAAGCGGTATAACCGTGAGACCCTGGAGGTCCACTATAAGGGAAAGAATATCTACGATGTGCTGGATATGACGGTGGAGGAGGCTCTGGAGTTTTTCGAGCCGGTGCCCAGCATCCGCAGGAAGATGGAGACGCTATATGATGTGGGGCTCTCCTATATCCGGCTCGGACAGCCCTCCACAACCCTCTCCGGCGGGGAGGCCCAGAGGATCAAGCTGGCCACGGAGCTGAGCAAGAGGAGCACGGGAAAGACCATCTACATCCTGGATGAGCCCACAACAGGACTTCATTTTGCCGACGTGCACAAGCTGACGGAAATCCTGCGGCGGCTCGCCTCTGACGGGAACACGGTCCTTGTCATCGAGCATAATCTGGACGTGATCAAGACGGCGGACTACATCATTGACATCGGACCCGAGGGGGGAGACCGGGGCGGGACGGTAGTGGCCTGCGGGACCCCTGAGGAGATCGCGGCCAACCCGGCCTCCTACACGGGAAAATACATTGACATGATGCTGAAAAAATAGACCGCTGTGTCCGCGCGCCGGCGGAGAGGGGAGCGGACATAAGAAAGTTTTAAGAAAAAATGCTTTCCATTTTCAGGAAAGTTTATTATAATGTTATGTGCATGCAGGAGCATGTGTGGACCGCGAAAATACGGTAAATCTGACGAAAGATGACAGATCATATAAATGACATAAACAGCTCGTGTGAAAGGAGACATTGCGCATGTCAGTAGATATCGGAATCGATTTGGGTACAGCAAGCGTCCTTGTGTACATCAAAGGGAAGGGCGTTATTTTAAAGGAGCCCTCTGTGGTGGCTTTTGACCGGGATACCAACGCCATCAAAGCTATCGGCGAGGAGGCAAGGCTCATGCTCGGCAGGACCCCGGGGAATATTGTGGCTGTGCGTCCTCTGCGCCAGGGAGTTATCTCCGACTATACAGTGACAGAGAAGATGATCAAATACTTTGTGCAGAAGGCCATGGGCCGGCGCACATTCAAGAAGCCAAGGATCAGCATCTGCGTTCCCAGCGGCGTGACGGAGGTGGAGAGGAAAGCTGTTGAGGAGGCCACCTACGCGGCCGGCGCCCGTGAGGTGCTGCTCATCGAGGAGCCTGTGGCAGCAGCTATCGGAGCGGGGATTGACATTTCCAAGCCCTGCGGGAACATGATCGTGGATATCGGCGGAGGTACCTCTGACATAGCGGTCATCTCCCTGGGAGGAACGGTCGTTAATACGTCCATCAAGATCGCGGGAGATGATTTTGACGAGGCCATTGTGCGCTATATGAGGAAGAAGCACAACCTGCTCATCGGAGAGCGGACAGCGGAGGACATCAAGATCAAGATCGGCACCACCTACCCCCTTGTGGAGGAGGAGTCCATGGAGGTGCGGGGCCGCAACCTGGTGACCGGCCTGCCAAAGACAGTCACGGTCACATCCTCCGAGACGGAGGAGGCCCTCCGGGAGACGACCAGCCAGATCGTGGAGGCCGTCATCGGCGTCCTCGAGAGAACGCCGCCGGAGCTCTCCGCGGACATCCTGGACCGGGGGATCGTGCTCACCGGGGGCGGCGCCATGCTGCGGGGCCTGGAGGAGCTCATCGAGGAGAGGACAGGCATCAACACGATGACAGCCGAGGACCCCATGAAGGTGGTTGCCATTGGAACGGGACAGTTTGTAGAGTTCATGAGCAATCGGAAAGAGATTTAGAGACAGTCTGCCGCCGGAATGATTTCCGGCGGCAATTTTACATTGCAAAGAGGACGTATCTTACATGGAAGAAGTAAAAGGGTATGTGGAGCACATTGTATTTCGCAATGAAGACAACGGCTACACGGTATTTGATCTGAATAACGAGGACGGGGAGCTGACCTGCGTGGGGACCTTCCACTATATCAGCGAGGGGGAGCTGCTGAAGCTGACCGGGGAGTACGTGACCCATGCCCTCTACGGAGTCCAGCTCCAGGTCCAGACCTCGGAGGTGTGCGAGCCGGAGGACCTGGTCTCCATAGAGAGGTATCTGGGCTCGGGAGCCATCAAGGGGCTGGGGGCTGCCCTGGCGGGGCGCATTGTCCGTCGGTTCAGGGAGGACACCTTCCGCATCATCGAGGAGGAGCCGGAGAGGCTGGCGGAGGTCAAGGGTATCAGCGAGCGGAAGGCCCGGGAGATCGCGGAGCAGATCGAGGAGAAGAAGGATATGCGCAGAGCCATGATCTATCTCCAGAAATACGGCATCAGCACCACCCTTGCCGCCAGGATATACGACTATTACGGGAACAGGCTCTACCAGGTCATGGAGGAAAATCCCTACCGGATGGCGGACGATATCAGCGGTGTGGGCTTTAAGACAGCGGACGAGATCGCCCGGAGGATCGGCATCCGGGCAGACTCGGACTATCGGATACGGAGCGGCATTTTCTACACCCTTCTCCAGAGCGTGGGGGAGGGGCATGTCTATCTCCTGGTGGAGGCGCTCCTTCGCAGGACAGGGGACCTGCTGGGAGTGGAGATCCGGCATATTGAGAAATATCTCATGGACCTTGCCATGGAGAGAAAGGTGGTCCTCAAAGAGGGGGAGGACGGGAAAAGAGTCTATGCGTCCAACTACTATTACCTGGAGCTGAATACGGCAAAGCTGCTCCACGACCTGAACATCACCGGAAAGGTGGATCGGAGCGATGTGAGGAGGAAGCTGGCTGCCATTGAGGAGCACATGGATATGCCCCTGGACGAGCGGCAGCGGCAGGCGGTGGAGGAGGCGGTGGGGAGAGGCGTCATGATCCTCACCGGCGGACCGGGAACCGGAAAGACCACCACCATCAACGCCATGCTCCGGTACTTTGACAGCGAGCAGATGGACATCCGGCTGGCAGCCCCCACGGGGCGGGCAGCCAAGAGGATGACAGAGGCCACCGGCTGGGAGGCCCAGACCATCCACCGGCTGCTGGAGGTGAACGGAAATCCGGAGGAGGAGGGGGCCGGCACCGGGTTCCAGAGAAATATGGAAAATCCCCTGGAGGCAGATGTCATCATCATTGACGAGATGTCCATGGTGGACCTGCCCCTCATGCACGCCCTCCTCTGCGCTGTGTGCCCGGGCACCAGGCTGATCCTGGTGGGGGACGTGAACCAGCTCCCCTCCGTGGGCCCCGGCAGCGTGCTGAAGGATATGATCGCCTCGCAGGCCTTTGCGGTGGTGGAGCTGACCCGGATCTTCCGCCAGGCCGGAGAGAGCGACATCGTGGTAAACGCCCACAGGATCAACCGGGGAGAGCCGGTGGTGCTGGACAACAAGAGCCGGGATTTCTTCTTCCTCAAGCGCCAGGATGCCAACACTATCATCAGCGTCACCCTCACTCTCATCCAGAAAAAGCTCCCCAAATACGTGGGGGCCACCCCCTACGACATCCAGGTGCTGACGCCCATGAGGAAGGGGCTCCTGGGTGTGGAGCGGCTCAACCGGATCCTGCAGGAGTACTTAAACCCGCCAGATCCGTCCAAGGCGGAAAAGGAGTACGGAGAAAAGCTGTTCCGGGTGGGCGACAAGGTCATGCAGATCCGGAACAACTACCAGCTTGAGTGGGAGATTTCCACAAGGTACGGTATGACTGTGGACAAGGGAGTGGGCATCTTCAACGGGGACATGGGGATCGTGAAGGCTGTCAACAGCTACGAGGAGACCCTGTCTGTAGAGTATGACGAGCACAGGGTTGTCACCTACCCCTTCCAGCTGCTGGACGAGCTGGAACTGGCCTACGCCATCACGATACATAAATCCCAGGGGAGCGAGTACCCCGCGGCGGTCATCCCCCTCCTGTCAGGGCCCAGACAGCTGTACAACAGGAACCTGCTGTACACGGCGGTGACCAGGGCGAGAAAATGTGTGACCATCGTGGGGAGTGAGACGGTATTTCAGAGTATGATACAGAACGACAGCCAGCAGGACAGGAACACAAGTCTGGACGAGAGAATACGGGAGTTTTGCCAAGACGATATATAAATGAAAAGAAGACTGCAGACAAGCAGAAGCCTGAAAATGGAAAGAAGCATTAGGAAAGCAGCGAAGAGGGCATTGGAGGCCCTGCTGCGCCTCCTGTATCCCAACACCTGTCCGCTGTGCGGCAGGGTGACGAGAGAGCGGGTGTGCCCGGCCTGCGCCGACGCCGTCCGCCCTATAGGAGAGCCCATCTGCAAGAAATGCGGGAAGCCTGTCAGAGATGAGCAGGCGGAGTACTGCCGGGACTGCAGCCGCGTCCGCCACTATTTTGACGAGGGGCGGGCGCTGTGGCTCCACCGGGGACAGGCGGCCTGGTCCGTCTATCAGTTTAAATTCCACAACCGCCGCATTTACGCCGGGTTTTACGCCTCTGAGATGGCCCGGGTCCACGGCGCATATGTGAGGCGCAGCCGCGTTTGCCTCATCATCCCCATTCCCCTGGGCAGGAGGAAGAGGAGGAGACGGGGCTTCAACCAGGCGGAGGTCCTGGCGGGGGAGCTGTCCGGGAGGCTGCAGGTTCCCGTGGACGCGGCCCACCTGGTGAGGCGGCGGGACACCGTCCCCCAGAAGAGTCTGGACCCGGCTGCCAGGCGGGAGAATGTGCGGGGGATATTTGCCTGGACAGGATGCTCCCTGGAGGGGCGGAATGTGCTCCTCGTAGATGACATATACACGACCGGGAGCACCCTGGACAGTGCGGCCCGGACACTGAAAAAGGCGGGGGCTGAAAAAGTTTACTTTTTAACTATAAGTATTGGACAAGGGTACTGATATTTGCTATACTGAAAATAATGAGTAAAACCAGAAAATATACACTTTGAGGTGCTTTATGTTAGACAAACGAAAGATCAGGCTGATGACCAGACTCGCCCTCTACGAGCAGAACGAGGGCAGGGAGGATATGAAGATCAGCGCCTACTATAAAAAAGACTATGTGAGTATGAAGATGATAGCCACCTTTATCTGGACTACCATCGGGTACGTGTGCGCTATGCTGCTTGTCCTTGCCTGGGGCATGACCGGGTGGATGGAGAAGCTGACGCTGGCCCTCATCTTCATGCTGGCGGCGGTGGTCATCCTGGGGTATCTGGCTCTCCTGATCATTACATTTATCATCACCAGCAGGATATCCAACAGGAAACACAGAGACGCGAGAATGCGGATGAAGAGATATAACCACGGCTTACTTCAGTTGATGAAAATGTACGAAAAGGAGAATAAATAACCATGGATAATTTATATGTCATAAAAGGCCAGCTCCAGCAGGTGTATGCGAAATATTCAAGATTCATAGACAAGGGTATCCAGTTTGTCCTGGCTCTGGCAGCATTCTACATGATCAACCATGACCTTGGATTTATGAGCCTTCTGTCCAATCCCCTGATCACGCTGGGCCTGGCAGTCATCTGCGCCTTCCTCCCGATGATCGTCACAGTGCTTGCGGCGGCCGTCCTGATCCTGGTGCAGATGGCGTCCGTGTCCCTGGGCATCATGGCTGTGACAGCGGCGGTGTTTGTGATCATGTTTGTGTTCTATGTGAGGTTCAGCCCGAGGACGGCAGTGATCCTTCTCCTGACACCGCTGGCGTTCCTGTGCCATATCCCCTATGTGATCCCCGTGGCCTTCGGTCTGGTGGGGACGCCCGCCAGTGTGGTGGCCATCATCTGCGGGACAATCGTGTACTACATGATCGACTATGTGAAGACATCCGCGGCTGCCCTGGAGAGCGGAGGGGCAGAGGGGATGCTCGGGCAGCTCATGACCTATCTGCAGCAGGTGTTCCAGAACAGAGAGATGATCATCCGGATCATTGCCTTTGTGATCGTCCTGTTCCTTGTATACCAGGTCCGCAGGATGTCTGTAAACCATGCGTGGAAGAGCGCGTCCGCGGCAGGCGCCGTGGCAGGCATCGTTATCGTGGCGGCCGGCAGCGCTGTGCTGGATGCGGGCGTTTCCTACCCTGAGCTGATCCTGGGGAACGCAGCCGCGGTAGCCGTGGGACTGGTGCTGGAACTTTTGTTCTTCGCTGTGGACTATTCCAGGGCGGAGAGTGTCCAGTACGAGGATGATGAATATTATTACTACGTGAAGGCAGTGCCGAAGATCGTTGTGGCCGCACCGGAGAAGACGGTGAAGCGCATCAACAGGCGCGAGGAAAAGCAGGAGACGGAGATCATAGATACGGATGAGATCCGCAGAAAGAGTGCGGAGGGCGGCGAAGCCAGAAAAGAGAGCGGGAATAGAGCCCAGAAGGGACGAGCTGCCGGAAAGCCTCGCTCTCCCCGCAAAAAGGCAAGCCAGATCACCGGGAATATGGATCAGCTCCTTCTCACCAGAAGCCTTCAGAAGGAGCTCCATCTGGACGAAGAGGAGCGGAATGATTAAAGACGGGAAGTGAATGCATGGAAGCAAGGATTACGCAATTCTTTGAGAGATATATACGAAATGCCTATTTCCCGGAAATGCATCTGACAGACATCGTCGAGATACTGATCATTGCATTTCTGGTGTACCAGATCATGATATGGATCAAGAACACGAAGGCCTGGATGCTGCTCAAGGGCATCCTGGTCCTTGGTGTATTCATTTTTGTGGCCTTTCTTTTCCAGATGCACACCATACTTTGGATCGCGAGCAACTCTCTGACCGTCCTTGCCACGGCTCTGATCGTGGTGTTCCAGCCGGAGCTGCGGCGCGCCCTGGAGAAGCTGGGAGAGAGAAAATATATCAGCGCGGTCATGCCCTTTGACAGCACAAAGGACAAAGGCCGTTTCAGCGAGGAGACGATCGATGGGATCGTGGATGCCTCCTATGTTATGGGAAGGGCAAAGACAGGAGCCCTCATTGTCGTGGAGCAGGCCATCAAGCTGACAGAGTACGAGAGCACAGGCATCCAGCTGGACTGTATCGTGTCCAGCCAGGTGCTCATCAATATATTTGAACACAACACACCCCTTCACGACGGTGCCATCATCATCCGGAACGACCGGATCGTCTCCGCGACATGCTATCTTCCCCTGTCCGACAATATGGGGCTGAGCAAGGAGCTGGGGACAAGGCACAGAGCGGCGGTGGGCCTCAGCGAGGTCAGCGACGCCCTCGTCATCGTGGTGTCCGAGGAGACCGGGTACGTGTCCGTGGCCCAGGGAGGGGTGCTGGACCGCAACATTTCCCGAGAAAAGCTCAGGGAATACCTGGAGGATATCCAGAACAAGCGGAGCGAATCACGCAGCATATTAGCAAAATGGAAAGGAAGGCTGATCCATGAAAAAAAGTCTGACAAATAATATTGGCCTGAAGCTCCTTGCATTTATCTTCGCTTTTATGCTGTGGCTGCTCGTGGTGAATATAGACGATCCGGTGGACACGAAGACTTTTGACGATATCCCTGTTTCCATCGAATATACAGAAGTAGTGACCCAGGACCAGAGGTCCTACCAGGTGCTGGACGGGACCGATACGGTCAGCGTGACTGTGTCCGCCACCAGGTCGGTCCTGGAGAAGATCAGCGCAGAGAACATCGTGGCCACCGCGGATATGCGTGAGCTGTACCTGGAATCCCAGATTCCCATAGAGATCACCATTCCGGGCTATGAGTTTGAGACTGCCACCGCGAGCCCGAGAAACGTGCAGGTAAAGATCGAGCAGAATAAGAGCGATACATTTCCCATAACAGTGACCACCACAGGCACGGTGCGGGACGGGTACGTGCTCGGAAACGTGCAGGCAGACCCGGAGAGAGTCACTGTCAACGGACCTGAGTCGGTCATCGACCAGATCAGCAAGGTGGTGGCGGAGGTGAATGTGTCCGGCCTTTCTTCAGATTCCTCCATCGACGCGGTGCTGACCTACTATGACGAGGACAACAACGAGATCAGCGCGGACCAGCTGGCAAACAACCTGGGGACCACGGGAGTGAAAGTCAATGTGACCCTCTATCACACGGCCCGCATCCCGTTGACCGCGGATACCTCCGAAGTGACGGCAGCGGACGGATATTCTATCTCCGAGGTCACCTGGACGCCGGAGGAGATCCAGCTGGCCGGGGAAGAGGAGGTGCTGGACGCCCTGGAGGAAATCCGCATACCTGCGGACGCCATTGACATTACCTCCATCTCCCAGCGGACAGAGAAGACGGTGGACATTACACCTTACCTGCCAGAGGGGACGAGGCTGGTGGATGAGAACGGGAACAACATCCTTGTGACGGCCCGGGTGGCGAGAGAGGGCACGAAAAGCTTCGATATACCCGTGGGCTCGATCACTGTCAACAATCTGGACGACGCGCTCACTGTTTCCGGATACGGGAGCGGAGATGACCTGGAGGTCCACATCGGCGGCCCCCAGGAGCAGCTGAACAGCCTGGAGCTCAGCGACCTGGCGGTGAGCATTGACCTGAAAAACTGCACGGAGGCAGGAGAATACGAGGTGCCGGTGACTATCACCCTCCCGTCAGACGCTCCCGACTGTACAGTGGAGACTTCAGTGACAGTGAAGGTCACTCTGGAAAAGAGAACGACAGCGGCAGACAACAGTGATAATGCCGAAGAAGATACGGATAATGAATCATCAGGAGGTTAAAGTATCATGGTAAGTAAAAAGGTGGTCATCAACAATCCAACGGGGCTGCATCTTCGCCCGGCGGGCATCTTCTGCAACACGGCAGTGCAGTTTGACTGCAAGGTCACATTCCAGCATGACACCACAACAGCCAACGCCAAGAGCGTGCTCAGCGTCCTGGGCGCCTGCATCAAGAAGGGCGATGAGATCGAGCTCATCTGCGAGGGCTCTGACGAGGAGGAGGCCCTGGCGGCCATGGTGAAGGCGATAGAGGACGGGCTGGGGGAGTAAGTAAATATGAAGAAGAAAAAGGAAATGCTGTATTATCTTCCATTTGCTCTGCTGCTTCTGGCAGAGCTGATAATACATTGGAAAATCGATCTGAATGTAGTGGGGGGAGATGATACAGTATTTCTCGCCTATTCGCAGGAGGAGGGCTTTTCACTCCTTCCCTGGCTTGCGGAACGATATATGACCTGGTCATCCCGCACGGCCATAGAGGCAGTGCTGATGCTGATGGTCAATCTGCCGGCAGTTGTCTGGCGCATTGCAGATTCCTTTGTGGTGGTCATCGGTGCGGCGGCGCTGACCAGACTGCTGGAGAGGAGAGAGTACAGGGAATATTACAGCTTTTTTATATCTCTCATGTTCCTGGCGCTCCCGTACAGCTATATGTCGCTTGCCGGATGGATCGCCACGTCTCTGAACTATATGTGGCCGCTGGCGTTCGGGCTGATAGGTATCTACCCTGTCAGGAAATACATTGAAGGGGAAAGGATCCGTCTGCCGGAAGGTATTCTCTGCACGGTCTGCCTTATTTTTGCGGGTAGTTCGGAACAGATGGCGTTTGTGCTGCTGGCTTCCTACGGATGCTGCGGCGTATATCTTCTGTGTGGCAAAGAGAGAAGACGAATCTGGCAGCAATGCAAATATTATCTGCTGCAGACAGCATTAACATTATTATGCTTCGTTTATATCCTGGCCTGTCCGGGAAACGCGATCAGAAGCGCTTCCGAGACGGCGACCTGGCTCCCGGAATTTGCTTCTTATTCCCTCTTAAAGAAGATAGAGCTGGGCGTAACGGTTACGATAAAATCAATCTTTGTACAGGAAAATATAGGATTTCTTGTCATGACATTCCTTCTGGCAGCCCTGATCTGGCAGTATCGGAAGAATTGGGGGTGTCGGATCATGGCACTGATACCCGCGTTCATCATGCTGGTGTTTACTGAGATCAGGCAGCTTCTGGGCAGTGATCATCCGTTTTTGAATTTAAACACGATAGAGGGCATTGGGCTGATCCTGGTATGTGGGATTGTTCTGCTGGATTTTTATATTTTAATGGGAAAGAGTCCGCAATTCCTGCTTGTGTCAGGTGTATATGCTGCCGCGCTTGCCACAAAAGCGGTAATTGGATTTTCTCCGACAATCTACACGTCAGGGGAACGCACTTCGTGGGTTATGGATGTGCTGTTTTTGGGGTGTGTGGCTGTTCTCCTCTCCAAATGGGATTTTAAAAATAAGCAGGCCAACATCATTTTGAGTATGGCGCTTTTGTTCGCGTGTGCGCCAAGTATTTTACTGAATTATGTAATGTGTGCGTAGGAGCGCAGTGAAAAAGGCTGCGGGCAGTTTGTTTGCCCGCAGCTTTTTAATAATCTTCTTTTGAAGGAATGTTGGTTTCCTGCACAATGTAGATTGGCCGTTTTTTGACTTCGAGGTAGGCTTTGGATAAATATTGTCCTAAAATCCCTATGCTGAATAGCTGCAGCCCTCCTATAAAAAAGAGAACGCACATAGTGGACGGATATCCGGCGACAGGTTCCCCGAATACAAGGGTTTTCCAGATGATGATCAGTATTAAAATAAACGCTATAAAGAGAAATAGCATTCCAAAAGCCGATGCAATGGAGAGCGGCGTGGTGGAAAATGCCGTGATCCCGTCCAGGGAATAGAGGAATAATTTCCAGAAGGACCACTTTGTGGAACCTGCAACCCGCTCTACGTTTTCATACTCCAGCCATTTTGTCCGGAAACCGACCCAGCCAAAGATTCCTTTTGAAAACCGGTTGTATTCTCTAAGGGAAAGAATGGCATCTGTCATTTGGCGGCTCATAAGCCGAAAATCCCTGGCCCCATCTACAATATCAACGTTGGAGATCTTGTTGATGAGCCGGTAAAAGCATCTCGCAAAGAAAGAGCGTATAGGAGGTTCGCCCTTTCGTGTCACTCGCCTTGTGCCGATGCAGTCATACGTGCCATTCTTTATCAGCTCGTACATCTCCAGAAGCAATGAAGGCGGATCCTGCAGATCGGCATCGATCATGGAAATGTAGTTGCCGGAGGCATTTTCCAGACCAGCATAAATTGCGCTCTCTTTTCCGAAGTTTCTGGAAAAGGAGATGTATTTAACCCGGGAATCCTTTGTGGAGAGTTCCCGGAGCAGCGACAGAGTCTGATCCCTTGAACCATCGTTGACAAAAAGCAATTCAAAATCCACACAATGTTTTTCTTTCAATTCCAAAGCTACTTTGCATATTTCTCTATAAAAAAAGGGGAGAGCCTCCTGCTCATTAAAGCAAGGAACAATGACTGAAATCAGATCTGACATGTTAATTTGACATCCTTTCCATCCGAGTGAAATAAATTATATGCTATTATCATACAATGAATTTCACGTGAAGACAAGAACTGAGCCCTTTTTAACGACAAGTTTATACAGGTATATAGTTTGCCACGTCTTGAAAAGAACTATATTTTGCGTTATAATACTACAAGTTTAGATTATAAGGAGAAGTATGCTATGGGAAAAGCTACTCTGGTCATTATGGCCGCTGGAATAGGAAGCCGTTTTGGTGGTGGAATCAAGCAACTGGAGCCGGTAGGGCCAAACGGAGAGATTATCATGGATTATTCCATATATGATGCGCTTGAAGCGGGATTTGACAAAGTTGTGTTTGTGATCCGGAAGAATCTGGAGAAGGATTTCCGGGAGATCATTGGGGAACGGATTGAAAAGCAGGTGGAGACTGCCTACGCTTTTCAGGAGTTGGATGATATACCGGAGGAATATAAGGGGAAATTCCAGGGAAGAACAAAGCCCTGGGGAACCGGACAGGCTATCCTTTGCTGCAAAGACCTGGTACATGAGCCGTTTCTTGTCATCAATGCTGATGATTACTATGGAAAAGAGGCATATAAAGAAGCGTATGACTATCTGAAGAAGATGAAAGAAGCCCCAGAGTCTGATAAGCTTCCGGTGTGCATGGTGGGGTTTGTCCTGAAAAATACGCTCAGTGACAACGGCGGCGTGACCAGAGGAATATGCAGAGTGGATGAAGCTCATATGCTCACAGACATCGTGGAAACGCACAATATAGTCAAAACTGAAGATGGAGCTGCTGTTGAGACAGCGGATGGAAGACAAGATATAGATGTTGAATCCGAGGTCTCCATGAATATGTGGGGCCTTACTCCTAGATTTTTTGGGATTTTGGAAACTGGCTTTGCTGATTTCCTAGAGAAAACAGCAGCGGAGGATTTCAAGGCAGAATACCTTTTGCCTACAATTATAGGGGAACTCCTGAAAGCGAAAAAGGTGGATGTGAAGGTGCTGCAGTCCAAGGACAAATGGTTCGGTGTTACATACAAGGAAGATAAAGAGACGGTTGTGAGTTCGATTAAAGAGCTGATCAGCCAGGGACATTATCAGAAGAGAGTGATGTAATGAAGAAATTATTGTCACAGATCATAAAATTTGGCCTTGTCGGTTTCCTGTGCTTTTTTATTGATTATGGCATCATGGTTTTTCTGACGGAAGTTGCCGGTGTGCATTATCTCCTTTCATCAGGGATATCCTTCACTGTGTCTGTGATCGTCAACTATGTCTTAAGCCTGACATATGTGTTCGAGACTGAAAAGGGAAATCGGATTAAGGAGTTTATCATCTTTGTAGTGCTCAGTGTGATCGGGCTAGGGATTAATCAGGTGCTGATGTGGTTCTGTGTGGATATATTGGGAATCTTCTATATGATATCCAAGATAGGGGCTACAGCGGTAGTGATGGTGTACAATTTTATTACGAGAAAAAAGATTTTGGAGGTACGGCATTGAAATATATTCTGACAGCAGTTTATTTATTTTTTACGACGAGCGGAATTTTCCTGCTAAAGTCAGGCGGAGACTCTATTCAGTTGTCCTTTGCCAAGGGAATTGAATTTAAAATAAATTATATTACGCTTTTAGGATTTGCATGTTATGCGGTGAGTTTCATCTTGTGGCAAAAACTTCTGGTAACATATGATTTGTCCTATATTGTTCCTTTGACCGCTGGGCTTACTCAAATTATTATACTTATTATTGGTGCAGTCGTTTTTCATGAGCAGGTTAACTGGATAAGCGTGTTGGGAGTGTTTTTTGTTATTGTCGGTGTTATGATGCTTACATATGTAAGAAAATAGAACTATAAAAGAAAGTGAATCAGGGAGAGAGTATGAAAAAAATTAGCTTTATCGTACCTTGTTATAAGGTGGAACAGTATTTGCCAAGGTGTCTGGAGTCGCTTGTTAACCAGACTTTAGATGATATAGAGATTATATGTATTAACGATGGTTCGCCAGATAATTGCATTAATATTCTGCACAGTTATCAAGAAAAATATGGTGATAAAATAGTCATCATAGATAAAAAGAATGAAGGTGTATGGCGAGGCAGACATGACGGTGTTAAAATTGCAACAGGAGAGTATATAGGTTTTGTGGATTCGGATGACTATGTTGCTCTTGATTATGCCGAAAAGTTATATAAAGCAGCGAATGAGTATAAGGCAGATATCTCTGTATGTGGCTTTGACAGAATAGATTTGGAAACAGGAAAACTATATTCGCGAGAAATGTGTAAGGGCCCGGATAAAAATTTTGATATCAGGAAGAATCCGGAAAAAATTCTGACTTTGAATGGAGCGCCATGGAACAAAATATATAAAGCGCATCTTTTAAAAGAAATGGAAGATTTGCCTCATCCGCCCAGAATCTTGGATGATATGATGTTTCTTCTTCTGGCATATGTCCATGCAAAAAGGGTGGCGTTTGTTCCAGAAAGTCTTGTTTATTATATGATACGTTCTGATTCGATCATAAATACAATTAAAGAGGAACAGATAGATTCCACATATAGAGCTATGATAGAGGTTAAAGATGTCTATAAAAGATGTAATCCGAAGATGATTCCGTTGATTGACGCAATGGCCTTTCTGCATTTAGGGGTTTCTTTAATGTTCCGATTGTCGTACGATCCAAACTGTGATTTGAGTAAAGCAATTCATAGGAATATCAAATTCATGGACAAGTACTTTTCAGGATGGAGGCGCTGCAAGTATCTTACGATATCCTATATGCGAAAGAATGGCTTTGATAATTTAAAACTCTGGGTAGTCAGATGGGTGTATCGCGTTCATTTGTTCAGAGTTTTTCTGGCGGTTTATAAATTTATGATTAATAAACTTAAAATTGATATTAAGTGGTAAAGAGGCAGAGGTATTAATAATGAAGAAGAAATATGATTATCTTATAGTTGGAGCCGGACTTTTTGGGGCTGTTTTCGCAAATGAAATGTTTCAAAAAGGGAAAAGCTGTCTTGTGATTGAAAAGAGAGACCATATTGGTGGCAATATTTATACCCAAAATATGAATGGGATTAATGTACACCTCTATGGGGCGCATATTTTTCATACAAATAATCTCAAAATATGGAATTATATACAACAGTTTGCGGAGTTTAACAGATATACGAATTCACCGGTTGCAAAATATAAGAATGAATTATATAATCTTCCATTCAATATGAACACCTTTTCAAAAATGTGGGGAATCAGCACTCCCGATGAGGCAAAAAAGATTATCGAGGCACAGAAAAAGGAAATAGAGGGTGTTCCTCAAAATCTTGAGGAACAGGCTATTTCTCTCGTGGGAAGAGATATATATGAGAAACTGGTAAAAGGTTATACAGAAAAGCAATGGGGGAAATCAGCCACAGAGCTTCCGGCTTTTATCATCAAGCGACTGCCGGTGAGATTTGTCTATGACAATAATTACTTTAACGATAAGTATCAGGGAATCCCAATTGGAGGATATACTCAGATAGTAGAAAAAATGTTAAAAGGGATAGAAGTGAAGCTGGGAGTTGACTATTTCTCTGACAAAGAGAAATGGGATGAGTTGGCAGAGAAAAAAGTGTTTACCGGAATGATAGATCAGTTTTATGACTATTGCTACGGTGAACTTGAGTATCGATCTCTGAAATTTGAAACGGAACAGCTGAATGTGGAAAACTACCAGGGGAATGCGGTGGTTAATTATACAGAGTACGATATTCCGTATACTCGTATTATTGAGCATAAGCATTTTGAGTTTATGTGCCAGAGTGATAACAGGTGCGACCATACAATCATTACGAAAGAATATCCGGCAGACTGGAACAGGGGAGATGAACCTTATTATCCTGTGAATGATGAAAAGAATACAAAAATATATGAAAGATATAAGGAACTGTCAATGCGTGAAAGTAATGTTATTTTTGGCGGAAGATTAGGAATGTATAAATATTTCGATATGCACAATGTCATTGAGGAGGCGCTAAAATGTGCAGAAAGAGAAATAGAAAAGGAATAGACAGATGAAGAAGTTGATAATAATACCTGCGTATAATGAGAGTGCCAGTATACAGTCTACTGTCGAAGCAATTAAGAGAGATGCAAAGGGTTTTGATTATGTGGTCATAAATGACTGCTCAACAGATCAGACAAGAAACATTTGTGAAGAAAACGGATATAATATTGTCAATCTGCCGGTTAACCTTGGTATAGGGGGGGCTGTACAGACGGGGTACAAATACGGGATGAAATATGGTTATGATATTGCTGTTCAGGTAGATGGTGACGGGCAGCATGACCCTAAGTATCTTATGGAGATGTCGGACTATCTTCTGGAAACAGGGGCGGATATGATTATTGGCTCCAGGTTTATTAAGAAAGAAGGTTTCCAGTCTTCGGGCGCAAGAAGGGCGGGAATAAAATATTTCACTTTTTTGATTAAATTGCTGACAGGAAAAACTATAACAGACCCAACCTCCGGGCTTCGCATGGTAAATCGGGATGTGATGAGTTTTTTTGCTCATGATTATCCGAAGGATTATCCGGAGCCTGAAAGCGTGGTGGCTGTACTTCGAAGTGGAAGAACAGTAAAAGAAATACCGGTTATTATGAGGGAGAGAAGTGGAGGAGTGTCTTCTATTTCTCTGAAAAAATCAGTTTACTATATGGTGAAAGTATCCCTGGCAATTCTAATTGAAAAGATACGTCCGAGAAATGGGAGGTCAAGATGAATATACGGTTGCAAATTATAGTTGCTGTTATTATTATAATCGCTCTTGCTGTGATCATAAATATGATACGTAAAAAAGCCCTGGAGCTGAGATATGCTCTGGCATGGCTGCTCGTAGGAGTAGGAGTACTGATACTTGATATTTTCCCTGGAATTATGGAAAAATTGGCAACTGCGCTGGGAATTTATTCCCCTGTTAATATGCTGTTTTTCATGGGGTTTTGCTTTTCATTAATCATTATTTTTGTGCTTACGATTGCAGTGTCACGTATGTCCATTCGAATCAAGAATTTAACTCAGGAACTGGCGTTGCACGAGAGGGAAAATAAGGAGACAGATTGAAAAAACAATAGAAATTTGCTATACTGACGATGTTTTTAAAGTGGATTATAGCTTAGGAAGGATGAAAAGGAGAATGAATAGAGGAAAAAGAAAAACGGCTTGGTTTCTTTCTATAGTGATGTTTTTAAGTGTTCTGTTCAGTGGAAATGTTTATGCGGCAGATGACGCAACTACAGATTCATCGCAGAATAATATCAATGTAGAGGCGGAACAGAATACAGGGAATGAAAATGGAACAATTCCTGAGGAGAATAGCAATATAGAGACGCAGGAGAATCCCAGTGACACTGAACAGGGTCAACAAGCTGAAGCGGCAGAGGATGCAGATCAGACTGTTCAGGATTCATCTGTACAAAATCAAACAGAAACTGTAGGGGACAACGTTCCGGCGGAGCAGGGGCTCATCAATTATGTGGGAGTAGACTACCCATATCTGGAAACGCCGGCTGATCAGAACATTGTCATTTCATACGGTGATGGGAGTGAGAATGTAAGCGATGCCAGACTCGTTGCCCAAAAAGATGATGGAAATACTCTGGAGATGGCACTTTCTAAAAAGGAAAGTGAATTATTCCTTTTCACATATAGCTTTGATGAAACAGCGTCTGGTATATATAAATTGACAGACTTTATTTATACTCAGGATGGGGTGGAACAAACCATAAATCTTGCAGACATAGGTATAGAGTCTATGTTCGGCGTTAATGAAGAATATCCAGGTTATGGCGAGAATTCCGAAGAGAGCGCCGAGGAGGTTACGGCTCAAGAATTGGAAATGTCTGTTGTTGATGTGGCGACAAGTGAAGTTGAAGCGGCAACGGCAGATGTGGAAGAGGCGATTGAAGCGACAGAAGAGCAGGTTGACACTACACAGGTAAGCAGAGCCAGCCGCGCGGCAGTTACAAGTAAATCGGATAATCTCGTTGTTGTACTGGACCCGGGGCATGGCGGATATGACGGTGGAGCATCAGCTAATGGCCTTGTTGAGAAAAATCTGACTTTGAAGATTGCACAGTATTGCAAGGTGGAACTGGAGCAGTACAACGGCGTTAGCGTCTATATGACAAGAAATGATGACCGGTACCTGGATATTGATGAGCGTGTCAATATAGCTGCTGATACTTATCATGCAGATGTACTTGTTAGTATACATATCAATTCCGCATCAGCAGCGGCAAACGGTGCTGAAGTTTACTATCCGAATGCCAACTATAATCCATCTGTACATGAGCCGGGGAGAAATCTTGCTCAGCAGATCCAAAATCAGTTGGTTGCTCTTGGCTTAACTGATAGAGGGATAAAAGTGCGGGATACGATCAATGATGTTTATCCGGACGGTTCCAAGCAGGATTACTATGGGATTATCCGTTACAGCAAACAGCATGGTTTTCCGGGGATTATCGTAGAGCATGCGTTTATTTCTAATCCGAGTGATGCGGCGAAACTGGCGCAGGATAGTTTCCTTCGGCAGTTAGGAATTGCTGACGCTACAGGAATAGCGAACGCATATGGATTGAGTAAAATTAATGTTAGGGCCACTGAAAAAGTAAATGTATCGGATAATGAAAAGAAAGCTGAAGTAACAGCTTTTGTTACGGAAGGAAAAGAAGATATTTCTAAACTTTCTGTAGCTGTTTGGGGAAATGTTAATGGTCAAAACGATCTTCGTTGGTATGATTTGAAAGAGACCTCTAATAATGAGTGGAAGGTGTCATTTGATATTTCGAATCATGGAGAGAACGGAACATATTATTCGGATTTGTATGTAATAAGAAAAAATGGATTTACAACTTATTTGGATTCTCAAACATTTCATATAACCAGCCCGATGGCAGATGTGAGTATTGGTGCGTATGATAAAGCGAGTGGTACATTTGAACTGACAGCTAGCAATATTCAGTGTCCATCAGGAGTAAAGAAGATAGAATTTCCTGTATGGAAAGAAGGGGATCAGGCAGCGACCGTATATTGGTATACGGCCAAAAAGCAGGCAGACGGGACATA
>NZ_NFLQ01000003.1 GCF_002160985.1 Lachnoclostridium sp. An118
TCCCAATGTGGCCGGTCGCCCTCTCAGGTCGGCTACTGATCGTCGGCTTGGTGCGCCGTTACCGCACCAACTACCTAATCAGACGCGGGCCCATCTCACACCACCGGAGTTTTTACCCCCGCACCATGCGGTGCTGTGGTCTTATGCGGTATTAGCAGTCATTTCTAACTGTTATCCCCCTGTGTGAGGCAGGTTGCCCACGCGTTACTCACCCGTCCGCCGCTAAGTCACAGACTTCCTCATTCCGAAGAAATCAAAAGTAAGTGCTTCGCTCGACTTGCATGTGTTAAGCACGCCGCCAGCGTTCATCCTGAGCCAGGATCAAACTCTCGCATAAAAAGCTTAGGTCCGGTCTTTCACGGACCTTAGCGTTTATGCGCTCCGCAGCTCTTGGCGAGGTCCCCCACGAGCTTAGAGCTGTCGGAGCATCCTCTGCCTTGCTGTCAGAGCGTCTTCCTCTCGTTCAATCTCGGTCAGGAAAACTACTAGCTTTCCTATCCCGTTATTTACTGTTGGCATCAGATTTTCGCTTTCGCTCGATCTGATTTCCGTTCTGAATATTTCTCTTAGAAATTTTCAGGGTCGTTGTCTATTGTTCAGTTATCAAGGTTCTTTGTTTTGTTTTCGCATCTCAGCGACAACTTCTATATCTTATCATGTCGCTTTCGATTTGTCAACAACTTTTTTGACTTTTTTCTTTCTGTATCCTCCCGGATTGAAAGAAGATGTTTCGTTGTTGTTGCTGTCTCACGCGACAGCTTTGATATAATAGCACGGGGGAAGTCGAATTGTCAATGTTATTTTTATTTTTTATTTTATTTATACAATTTACACAATTCAGTTTCCCCCGACCTCTTTTTCAAGGGCATATTGACTATCTGTTTTCTCTTATTTTATATAGTTATATAAGATCGATCGCCTCATTGATGGATTTCACTCCCAGCAGCTTGATCCCCTGAATATTTTTCACCGCATCCAGGGATACTGCCGGCAGGATACAGGTCTGAAATCCCAGCTTCTTCGCCTCAGAGACTCTCTGCTCCGGCATGTTGACAGCCCGCACTTCACCGCTCAGACCCACTTCGCCAAACACAAGCACATCTTCCGACACCGGTCTGTTTTTATAGCTGGACACAAGGGCCAGCACGATCCCCAGATCCACGGCAGGCTCATTGATGCGGATACCGCCCGCAATATTGACGTAAGCGTCATAGTTTGAAAGAGGAAGGCCCAGCCTTTTTTCCAGCACAGCCATCAGCAGATTCACACGATTGTAGTCTGTTCCTGCAGCGGTCCTCCTTGGCATGCCGAAATTGCTCCGGCATACAAGCGCCTGGATCTCCAGAAGGATGGGGCGGGTTCCCTCCATAGAACAGGCCACCACGGATCCGGAGGCATTTTCCGGTCTTCCGTTGAGCATGAACTCAGAAGGATTTTCCACCTCCCGGAGTCCGTCCTGTCTCATCTCAAACACCCCGATCTCGTTGGTGGAGCCAAAACGGTTCTTTACGCCCCGCAGGATCCTGTAGGAGGCATGGCGGTCCCCCTCAAAATACAAAACCGTGTCCACCATGTGCTCCAGGACCCTGGGACCGGCCACTGTCCCCTCCTTTGTCACATGCCCTACTATAAAGATGGAAATTCCCATACCCTTGGCAATCTGCATGAATATGTTGGTGGCCTCCCGGACCTGTGAGACGCTTCCGGGGGCAGAAGACACCTCTTCGCTGTACATGGTCTGTATCGAGTCAATGACTACAAGGGAGGGTCTCTCCTTTTCAATCACACTGCGAATAGTCTCTATATTTGTCTCACACAGAAGCAGCAGATCATCTGTAAAGGTTCCCATGCGGTCTGCCCGCAACTTGATCTGTTTCAAGGACTCCTCCCCGGAAATATACAGGAGCTTCTGTTTGCGCTCCGTCAATCTCTGGCACACCTGCAGAAGAAGCGTAGATTTCCCGATTCCCGGATCTCCACCCACCAGCACAAGTGAGCCAGGCACGATCCCGCCTCCCAGCACGCGGTCCAGCTCGCCGATACCGGTGCAGACCCGCTCTTCTCTATCTGTCTGCACGCTGGACAGGGCGACCACCTCAGCCTCTTTCAGACTTTTTGTCTGTCCCCCCGTCTTTGCTACAGTCACCTTTTCTTCCACAAATGTATTCCACTGCCTGCACACCGGGCACTGACCCAGCCATTTGCTCTCCTCATGCCCGCAATTTTGGCAGAAAAAAATACTTTTCTTTGCTTTTGCCACTGTTTTCCTCCTTTTCCTTTAACTCTCTCCGTAGTAGATCAGCATACTCATCTGCACAGTCTCACTGCCTGTATTCTTATACCCGTGGATCACATCCGACCTGAAACGGATAGAGTCCCCCGCCTTCAGCTGATACACTTTCCCGTCAGCCATGATCTGTGCCTCCCCCTCGAACACAGTAATGTACTCCTCTGTTCCAGCTATATGCGGCTGAGCATCCAGCTTTCCCCCCGGCTTAATGACAATGCGGTACATCTCAAAAAGGCGTTTCTCATCAAAGGGAAAGACGGGATAGTTGATATACAGACCATCCGCCTCTGTAACTGGATGCACCGACTCTGCGGGAATAACAGCTGCATCCTCAAGAGAAGTCTCTGTGAGCGCTGTAAAAGAAACTTTAAATCCATTCGCGATCTTCCACAGCACAGTGATCGTAGGATTGGCATCCCCTCTCTCTATCTGGGAGAGCATGCTGCGTGATACTCCTGTGGCGGCGGCCGCTGCATCCAATGTCATCTTCTTGTTTTCACGTATCCTTTTTATGTTTCTGGCTGTTGTTTTTGATATGTCCAAAATCTCGCCTCTCTTTCCGTTATATCGGATTTTTTTCCATTATATGATTGACATTTCTCACTCTGAAGATATATACTTTCTTTAACAATATAATGTATTTTTAGTACATTATATCGCACAAGAACAAAATGTCAACACACAAGGGGAGGAGCAGATACAATGGAACTGCGGAAAGCAAAAAGAGAAGATCTGGAGCAGATCATGGAACTTATTGACAACGCAAAATGTTTTTTGAGATCTCAGGGCGTGGATCAGTGGCAGAACGGCTATCCGGACAAGGACTGCTTAGAAAAGGACATAGAAAAAGAGATCGGATACCTGTGTATGCTTGACGGACGCCCGGCTGGTTATGTATGTATCGACTTCAACGGTGAGCCCGCCTACAATACTTTAAGCGGCTCCTGGCTCAGTTCCCAGCCCTATGTAGTCCTGCATCGCCTTGCCCTTTCCCCCTCCTTCCGGGGACGGGGCCTTGCCGCCTCTGTCTTCCAGGCCGCCGAAAAAATGGCTCGCTCAAAAGATGTGCACAGTTTTAAAGTGGACACAGACAGCCAGAACCTGATCATGCGGCATATTTTGGAAAAACAGGGGTTTGTGTACTGCGGTACGATCTGTTTTGACAACAGTGAGAAAATTGCATTCGAAAAACTGCTCCTGTAGACGATCCATCTGATATTAACAATAAATAAAAAACAAGCTGCAGGGGAAATCCCTGCAGCCCGGAATTATTTCTTTACAATTTTTACTTCTATGCTCTTTCCTTCTTCCAGCTCTGCACTGACGCTCAGCTTGCCGCTTAAGTTTGTCGTCATATCACCGATATTCATATCATCCAGATAGACAGCGTACTCACTGTCCGCCTCCAGCTCAAGTGTAAACTGTGCATCTTTTGGTGCAGATACTTTAAAGGAAACAATGCCGTCTCCTGTCTTAAAATTCTCCACCGCTGTCCCCGGAACAGACTCGTATACAAACATGCCGTTTTTCTCCAGTTTGGTGATCTCGGCAAATGTCTTTACCTTGTAGATGTCTCCCTGGAACTCAAAGCCCTCCAGCTTTGTCTTAGAGCCGAGTGTGTAATCCCCAAAACTCAGCGTTCCATCGTTTTCTGCCCGCAACAGCTCTTTTACTACTGCCATTTTACATGTCCTCCTAGTGGTTCTTCTTTTGTATCCACATTATATCTCAAAAAAATTTCAATTTGTAGTCTTTGGAATAAATTTTATTTCTTTTTTAGACATGCCGGCCTCCACTGTCTGGCCCCTCTTTATGGTACCGTCCAGCACCGCCTCAGCCAGCTTATCTTCCAGCAGATTCTGCACCGCTCGGCGCAGCGGACGGGCTCCATACTTCTGATCCGTGCCGGTCTCCACAATGTGCTTTTTCACAGAGTCCCGGACATGGAGCGTGATGCCAAGCTGCTCCTTTGCCCGCGCACACACCTCTTTGCACATCATGCTCACGATCTTCTTCATATCTGCATTATTCAGTGCATGGAATACAAGGATCTCGTCAATACGGTTCAGGAACTCCGGACGGAAGAGCAACTTCACTTCATTCATCACATTGGACTTCATCCGCTTGTAGTCGCCGGCCTCGTCTTCTTTTGTCACAAATCCCAGCCGCTTCGGGTCTATGATCGCCTGGGCGCCCGCATTGGATGTCATAATGATCACCGTGTTGCGGAAATCCACCTTCCTGCCCTGGGAGTCTGTGATATGGCCGTCATCCAGCACCTGCAGGAGGATGTTGAACACATCCGGATGCGCCTTCTCGATCTCGTCAAACAGCACCACTGAGTAAGGGTGACGGCGCACCTGTTCGCTGAGCTGTCCTCCATCCTCGTGACCTACGTATCCCGGAGGCGAACCGATCATCTTGGAGACGCTGTGCTTCTCCATGTACTCAGACATATCCACCCGGATCATAGAATCCTCATTGCCAAAGAGAGCCTCTGCCAGCGCCTTTGATAGCTCTGTCTTTCCCACACCGGTAGGACCGAGAAAGAGAAACGAGCCGATAGGGCGGGCCGGATCTTTCAGCCCCACTCTTCCACGGCGCACCGCCTTCGCCACAGCAGTGACAGCCTCCTCCTGTCCCACCACTCTCTTGTGAAGGGTCTGTTCCAGCCTTTTCAGTCTGGCGCTCTCAGACTCTGCCAGTTTCTGCACAGGGATCTTCGTCCACTCGGACACGACGCCTGCTATGTCATCGGCCGTGACGCACACCTGGCGGCGGGCATTGTTTCTCTGGAAACGCTTTTTCTGCTGCTCCAGCTTTTTCTGAGCCTCCTGCTGCTCCTGGTGGAGAAGGGAGGCCTCCTTCATATCTCCGGCACGGATGGCATCCTCCTTGTCCCGGACCAGCTGTTCGATCACTTTCTCCAGCTCTTCCATATTTTCCGGAACTTTAAATCCCTTCAGGCTGACCTTGGCGCAGGCTTCATCCAGCACATCTATGGCTTTATCCGGCAGGAAGCGGTCGCTGATATAGCGCTCCGACAGGGAGACCGCCGCCTCCAGCGCCTCCTCCCGGACAGACACGCGGTGATGTTCCTCATATTTTTCCTGAAGTCCTTTCAGGATCTCCAGACACTCCTCCCTGGTCGGTTCCTCCACAGTCACCGGCTGGAATCGGCGCTCCAGGGCCGCATCCTTTTCTATATATTTCCTGTACTCCACAATGGTGGTGGCTCCGATGAGCTGCAGCTCCCCTCTTGCCAGGGAAGGCTTCAGTATATTGGATGCGTCCATGGCGCCTTCCGCGCCGCCGGCGCCGATGATGGTGTGGACCTCATCCAGGAAGAGGATCACATTGCCGGCAGCCTTCACCTCCTGGATCAGCCGCTTCATCCTCTCCTCAAATTCGCCTCTGTACTTGGACCCGGCGATCATCCCCGCCAGATCCATAGTAACGATGCGCCGGTTTTTCATTGTCTCCGGCACCACGCCTCTGGCGATCCGCTGGGCAAGCCCCTCCAGCACCGCCGTCTTTCCGACGCCCGGCTCTCCTACAAGGCAGGGGTTGTTCTTCGTCCGACGGCTCAGGATCTGCATCAGCCGCTCGATCTCCTTCTCCCGACCGATGACCGGGTCCAGTTTCCCCTCTGCGGCCTGAAGTGTCAGGTCTGTGCCGTACTGTTCCAGGACAGAATTTTTCCTTCGCCCGTCCTCCTGCATCTCCTCCATATACTCTTTAGGATCCGCACCCACACTGACAAGAATATCCTGGCACAGCTTCTGAAGATTCACATTCAGCGTGAGCAGGATCCTGGCTGCCACACAGTCCACATCCCGCAGGATAGCAAGGAGCATATGCTCCGTCCCCGCCTCATCGGAGCGCAGGCGCAGCGCCTCCTCCTTGGACTCCTCCAGGATGTACGTAAGCCGGGGGCTCATCTGAGGACTGCCTGTGACCGTCGCCCCCTCCCCGGGGGATACCAGCTCATCTATGATCTTCCGGATATTCTCCTCGCTGACACCGTTCAGGGCCAGCACCTGTCCGGCCACCCCGGTGTAAACTTTTTTCAGCCCGACAAGAAGATGCTCCGTCCCGATGTAGGGGTGCCGGAGCTCTCTTGCCACAGTCTTTGCAATTTTCAATACTTCCTTTGCCTGTTCGGTATAGTTCATGTCCTATCAGGGAAAAAGAATCTGCTCCTCTTCCCGCTCCTTTCTCCATTTTCCCGTCTCTGCCGGATCTTTCTTCCTAAGCGTACTCGTCGAAAATCTCATCCACAAGCTCATGCACTTCTTCCCTGGATATAGCCTTGCACCGGCCCTGAGCCAGCACGATCCGAAGCTGCTGCTTCATCTCCTCCACTGCCTTGATCTTGTCGATATCCAGTGCCACCACAGCGCCCTTGCGCCTGTCAAGCTGGATAAATCCTTCCTGCCTAAGCAGGCTGTAGGCCTTGTTCACTGTGTGCATATTGATCCCCACCGCCTGGGCCATCTGCCGGACCGAGGGGAGCGGGTCTCCCTCCCGGATCTCGGCGGTAGCGATCCCCAGGATGATCTGGTTGCGCACCTGCATGTAAATCGCTTCGTCACTGTTAAAATCAATTTCTATCAACATAGTATCCCCTTCTCACTAAGAGCCTTTTCTCTTGTTATATATACATTAGCACATACTACACAATTCCCGCAAGAAAAACAACTCTACCGGATCACGATATTGCCGGATTTCCGGGGCGCAGTCCTTTTATAGGATACAGCCGGGTACCCCATGAGCATACAGCAGACCACGGTGCGCTTTCCGATGCCCAGCCACTCCCTGAGCACATCGCTGTTCTCCACCACCGCTTTGGTGTAGCCGCTGAACAGCACGCCGGCTCCCTCGGCCACAGCCATGTTTTCAATATTGGCCGCCGCCAATCCTCCGTCCAGAGGATTTTTGGAGGTGATCACCAGGAAGGATGTGGCGTTAAAGAAAAAGGTATCGTCCTTTGGATCTTTTTTATATTTCTCATAGAACCCGCGGAAAACGCGCTCATACAGAGGCGCCTCCTCCTTCAGGACATCCAGGATGCCGGGCAGCTCCTTCCAGAAAAGATCTTTAAACGCTTCCATCTCGTCCCGCACCAGGACAAACCTGCATCCCTGGGTATTTTTCGCCGTGGGCGTGTACCGGCCTGCCGCCAGGATGCGCTCCAGCTTCTCCCGCTCTATGGGCGTGCTCTTGAAGTTCCGGATGCTCCTTCTGAATTTCACCGCGTGGAGAAAATGTTCCGGATCCACACAGAATGTGTCTTTATCGTACTCCTCCACCTCGTCCATGTCGTACTCCGGTATGGACACAGCTCCCGTGGGACAGACCGCCACACAGTGTCCGCACTGGATACATCTGCGCACATACTCCGCCTTTTTATCCTGGATCTGCAGCGCTTCTCCCGGACAGTCCCTGACGCAGGCGCCGCATCCCACACACAAATCTTTATTGATCTCAACCATGATCCGCACTCCTTATCCTTTAAATAATCCTTTAAAACTTTATAAGTTCTTCCGTATTTACATCTGATATATTACCACAGCTTCCGGTTTCTGCAAACTAAAAAGACGGAGGCATCCGCCGCCGGACTGTCTTTCTCTGCCCGTCGGGGATGCCTTCGTTTATAAAAGCTGTGAATTTTTATAGACTTTCCAATTTATTTGCAGATTTCTCTGATGTCTGTGTACTCATAGCAGTCAAAGCTGTCTGCCACGTTCTTGCATGTCAGCTTGCCATCGTATGTGTTGATGGCTGAGTAGATCACCTCGTTGTCTGCGCATGCTTTCTCAAGTCCCTTGTTTGCGATCTGGAGACCGTAGGAGAGAGTTGCGTTTGTCAGAGCGATGGTGGATGTTCTCGGAACAGCACCCGGCATATTTCCTACACAGTAGTGAACAACGCCATCCTCGATGAAGATCGGATCATCGTGGTATGTCACTTTTGTGGTCTCGCCGCAGCCGCCCTGGTCAACAGCAACGTCTACAAATACAGCGCCTGGTTTCATCTCTTTGAGATATTTCTTTTTGAAGATCTTCGGAGCAGCTTTTCCTGGGATCAGGACAGATCCGATCACAAGGTCTGCTTCTTTTACAGCTTTCTCAATGTTTGCATCATTGGATACAAGTGTCTGGATGCGGGCTCCAAAAATGTCGTCCAGGTAAGCAAGTCTCGGAAGGCTGATATCCAGGATAGTTACATTTGCGCCCATTCCAACAGCAATCTTGCAGGCGTTTGTTCCTACATTTCCGCCTCCAAGGATTACGATGTTTGCCTTCGGTGTTCCCGGAACGCCTGCCAGGAGAACGCCCTCGCCGCCGAATGTCTGCTCCAGGTATTTTGCTCCTTCCTGGATACTTAAGCGTCCTGCGATCTGGCTCATAGGAGCAAGAAGGGGAAGTCCGCCCTGCTTCGGATCATACAGTGTCTCGTAGGCAACACCTTTAACTTTTCCATTTAAGAGAGCGTCTGTCTGCGGTTTGTCTGCTGCCAGATGAAGATATGTATAGAGGATCAGTCCTTCGTGGAACAGCGGATACTCTTCCGGAAGAGGCTCTTTTACCTTGATCATCATCTCTACTGTATCCCACACTTCTTTTGCAGTGTCGATCATCTTTGCGCCTGCTGCCTCGTACTCAGCATCCTGGAACCCGGATCCGACACCAGCGCCTTTCTCAATATACACCTCATGGCCTGCTGCCACATAGCTCTTTACGTTGTCCGGTGTCATACCTACACGGAACTCATTGTTTTTGATTTCTTTTACGCATCCTACTTTCAACTTTCTTACCTCCTGTCAGATTCTCGGTCTGCCGCCTCTTTCGTGCCGGCTCTCTGCTTTTTTGATGAAAAATATTTTTCAAAGAGATTTTCTTTTGAAGAATATTATTCATTTGTCTCTGAAATCATATTATCACACCCATCTTAAATGTTCAATAAAAGTTATTTTTTTCACAAAACTTTTTATTTTCGTATTTTTCTTTCATTTGTATTTACAATTGACTTGAATATTTTCTCAATCCATGCTTAAATCTAAGATATAGAACTGATATCATAGAAAGCAAGCAAATATTCTATCGCAACACCCGGAGGGAAAACTATGAAAGATTTAAGGGAGCTCATCAGTAAGACTCCACTCACAAAGACTCAGAAGATCATTGCAAAATATATCCTGGACAACTTCGCCGACGCCTGCTTCATGACATCCACAGAGATTGCTCTGAAGCTGGGAGTCAGCGAATCCTCCGTCATCCGCTTCAGCCGGTCGCTGGGCTATGAAGGCTTTATGGATTTCCAGAAAAATCTTCGGAAGGACTACCAGGATAAGGTGCTGAGCATTTCCAGTTCCATCACCATCCCATCTCAGAGGATCGCCAAACGGGCCCAGCTCACCAGCACCTCCGACTATCTCAACCGCCACTTCAAAAACGCGGCCCAGAACCTGGAGAGCGCACTGACCTCGAACAATCCGGCCGCCTTCGAGGAGGCCGCCGATATCATCCTCGCCAGCAGGCACAAGTACATCACCGCCTCCAGAGGCAACTCCTCCCTGGGGGACTATTTTCTCCTCTATCTGAAGCACATGGTCCCCAACGTGGAGACCACCAGCTCCTCGGCCATCAGTCCGGTGGACCACCTGTGCAACATTTCAAAGGATGACTGCCTCATCATGTTCAGCTTCCCGCGGTACTCCTCCGAGGATAAGATCTGCGCCCAGATGGCGAAAGAGTCCGGCGCAAAGATCATCGTTGTGACCGACAAACCAAGCGCCCTCCTGGCCGAGTACGCTACTGTCCTCTTCACAGTCCCGGTAGACAGCAACGCTTTCTTCAACTGCATGGTGGGTCCGCAGTTCATCGCAGAGGGCATTCTGGAGACACTGAGCCATAAGGCCAAAGGGATTGAGAAAAGGCTCAAGAAAATCGACAGATATCTCGGCGAATTGGGTAATTATTGATCGCGAAAAGTTAATTCCGGACGTAATACTTTTAAAAAGTATTACGTCCGGAATTAACATATCTGGTGCGTTATTGTGTATTTTGTATTCTACTCTTTGCGCAATTCATCGATGATGTTCATCCTGCGGATCTTGCCTATGCTGTACGCCATGGTGATGCCTACGATGAGGAGCACGCCTGCCACAGCCGCCGCAAACCAGGGCCAGGGGAAGATGAATTCATTTCCGCCTCCGGCCCGGGAAGTAAAATGCCAGAAGGCAAAGCTGATAAGCAGGGACAAAATGGTGCCGTACACAAGGGAGCGCAGGCCATAGATGACGCACTCGTATCCCAGCATAAGCCGGAAGGACCTGCCTGTCATCCCCACGGAACGGAGCATGGCAAACTCCCGCCGTCTCAGCATGAGGTTTGTGGACATGGTGTTGAACACATTTACCAGTGCAATAAGGGAGATGAGGGTGATAAATCCATAGCACAGAACCTGGATGGCCGCCACCGCCTGCCTGTTCATCTCTGCATCCGCAGCCGGCGTGTAGAAAATGCCGTCCCACTCTTCTTTTTCTTCCAGTTTCTCTTGCAGGTCTGCCCCTACCGTCCGGTAATCCGAGGCCCGGATGTTGAACTCTGCAAAATAGGACTCCCCTTCCGTCCCGTCACTCATCAGGCTCCTGTACTGTTCAAACTGTCTCTCCGACAGGATCATGATAGGATCCACTCTTCCCTGGGCGTCATATTTTTCGGGGAGCTGCATCGTCTCCTGATCAAACTCCACCTGGAGCTTTTCTTCAAACGTCATTTCCTGTCCACCGTCCGGCGTCTCCTCCGCCCGGTATATCCCAGCCGCCAGGGGTCTTTTCTTCACCTCGTCTGACAGAACCGGGACCTGACTGTAGGTCTCATTTTCTTCATCATACACCTGCATCTGGTCATAATAAACCGCCTTGAGAACTGTATCGTCTGTGCCGTCCGCGCCGTCTGCTGCAGCACCCGCATCCGGCTCTTCCAGCCCCCGCTCCTTAAGGAACTCCTGGTACTCATCATCTGACAGCACAATTGCGGGGCAGGTAAAGGGCACTTTCCCGTCCGGATGATCATCCCCGCTCCAGGAATTTACCCGGTTGTACTCCTCATTCAGCATGTTCTCTTCCACAGGAATGGAAAGATAGATGCTTTTATACATCCACACCCCTTCCACACCCGGCTCATTTTCCAGAAGTTTCCGGACATCCCCGGTGGTCTGCTCATCTTCCTGGCCGCCGGACAGGAACAGCGTGTACTTCAGTTCATACTTAGGCGGATCCAGGATCGTGCCGCCTGCACGGGTCAGATAAATGGTAAACAGCGCCGCTGTCATAAGGAGTACCATGCTGACCGTAAGGGAAACCACCGTGCTCTTATATTTCTTCCGGTCCCTCCTGTAATTCTTGGAGGCCAGCATCCCCGGAAGCCCCAGCATTTTCCCTGTCAGTCTCCCGCTTTTTACATCCCGGGGACGGATGCGGATGTCCTTTGTGGAACGGATGGCATCCATGGGAGAAATCTTCCGGATCCGCCGGGAGGGTATCCACACGGACACCAGCACGATAAGAAAGGCAAAAGCCGCCGCCAGAAGAAGCGCAGCCGGATAGATCTGCACCGGTATCTCTCCCTCATACCCGTACATAAATGCCGTCAGCCCGCCTCCGATAAAATGCAGCGTGACCGCGCTCCCGGCCACCCCGGCCAGAAGTCCCAGAGGGATCCCCGCGCCGCTTACAAGAAACGCCTCAAATCGCAGGGATTTTCTCAGCTGCTTTCGGGTGGCTCCCACAGAAGCAAGAAGCCCGAACTGAGCCGTCCGCTCCCGCAGGGAAATGGAAAATGAGTTGTAGATCAAAGAGACTGACCCCACCATGATCACCGCCAGCAGTGTCCCCAGCATTCCCACGATAAACTGGATATAGCGTTCACTGCGGAACACGCCCTGCCATCTGAGGAGACTGTCGTGCCGGGACCAGGACACCCCTTCCAGCCTGTTTCTGCCGTCGGAAGGATCCACCCAGTCCGCGATAAATCCGTCTGCCTGGCTCGGCTTTTTCATCTCCAGAAAAGCGCGGCAGTACAGCCCGTTTTCGTCCTGATCCGGGATATCCCGCCCCCCTGTCAGAAGCATGTACCCGGCGTCAAACCTGGCGCTGCCAAAATCCATCTCCGCCATCTCTTTGTAAACGCCTGTCACCGTAAAGCTCTGGGTCTGCCCTTCCACATACTTCCCGGCCCTGCCTGCCTCCTCGGAGGTTTCCCGGACGAGTTCCCAGGATTTCTGCGCCTCCCCGGTTTCCGAGACATATCTGCCCATGGGGATGGCAAGCACATCCCCCACATGGGCTTCCTGCCCGGCGATCCAGATCCCGTCGTAGGGGATCAGGATCTCGTCTTCCGTTTCCGGCAGACGCCCCGCGTCAAGTTCCACCGGCAGCTCCTCCCAGGCCGTCTCATCCCGGCTGGCCACCAGATGACAGATCCCGTCCTCTTCCCGGGCCGGGACATACCCCAGCTCATACAGCACAGAGGCCTTCTCCACCCGGTCATCCGCCAGGACCTCAGCCAGCTCCTCCCTGGTCATCCCGCTTATATCCACATGCCACGCTCCTTCCATGGCAATAGTATGCTGCACAAGAAAATGCTGCATGCTCCCTGCAAATACCGCCAGCGCCGTCACCATGGCCGTGGAGAGGATGACGCCGATGATGGTGACCACTGTGCGGGTCCGGTTCTGTCCCATGGTCCTTCTTGTGATCTCTGAAAAAATATTTCTCATTACCGAATCACCTCGTCTTTCACGATCCGCCCGTCCGCCAGGGCGATGACCCGGTCCGCCTGGAGAGCGATATCCTCGTCGTGGGTAATGACCACCATGGTCTGGTCGTAGGTTCGGTTGGAGTATTTCAGAAGCTCCACAATCTGCCGGCTGTTCTCCGAGTCCAGATTGCCGGTGGGCTCATCCGCCAGCACCACCGCCGGGGCGTTCATGAGAGCCCTGCCTATGGACACCCGCTGCTGCTGTCCGCCGGACAACTGCCCCGGCAGATGGGTACGCCGCTTTTCCATCTTCAGGATCTTCAGCAGATTTTCCATCCGCTCTTTATTCACCTTTCTCCCGTCCATAAGCACCGGCAGGGCAATATTCTCCTCCACTGTCAGCACCGGGATCAGATTGTAAAACTGGTAGATGAGCCCCACCTTTCTTCTGCGGAACACGGCCAGCTCCTCCTCCTTCTGGGCGTACACATCCACACCGCCCACATAGACTTTCCCCGCCGTGGGCCGGTCCACGCCGCCCAGCAGATGGAGCAGGGTGGATTTGCCGGAGCCGGAGGCACCCATCACCGCCACAAACTCTCCTTTCTGCACAGAGAAGGACACGCCGTCCAAAGCCCGCACGGCGTTTTCCCCCTCCCCGTATATTTTTGTCAGATTTTCAACACGAAGGATCTCCCCTGTCTTTTTCATGTCACTGTTCCTCCTGCATGGTTTTTCTTTTACTGTCAGTATAGCCTGCCCACATGACAGGACCGTGACAGAAAAATGACGGATCTGTCACTTTCAGACCCGTCATCCGCAAAATCCGTCACCTGTAAAACCGCATGGTAAACTGTCCGCCCCGGCCCTTGCTGTTCCCGGCCAGGATCACCCCGTTTTCTCCGGCCAGGATGGACCTGGCCAGTGCCAGGCCGATGCCGAAGTTCCCGGCAGCCGCGTTCTGCCCTCTGTAAAACCGCTCAAACACATGGGGCAGGTCCTTATCCGCTATCCCCTCCCCGGAGTCGGTAATGACAATCTCCGCAAAAAGCGGGGTCTCCCGCAGGCTGATCCAGATGCGTCCCCCTTCCGGCGTGTGTTCCAGGGCATTTTTGATCACATTCTGCACCGCCTCCAGCGTCCAGGTATAGTCTCCCCGTATGGCAGGCTCCCCGGACAGGTCGAAGATGCATTCCTGCCCGTGGATCTCCATGGAAATCTCAAAGGGCTTAAGTGCCTTCCTTGCCAGCTCTCCGGCCGGAAATTCCTCTTTTCTCATCACCACTGTCCCTGCCTCCAGCTTTGACAGCTTAAGGAGCGTCTCCACCAGCCAGCCGATGCGTGACAGCATGCCCGTCATCTCCCGGAGCAGGGCCCGCCTTTCGTCCTCTGTAAGGGCGGAACTGCGGAGCCGCTCCGCCTGCAGATTAAGAGACGTAAGAGGCGTGCGGATCTGGTGAGAGATATCTGCCAGCGCTTCCGAGAGCTGACGCTTGTCCGTCATAAGAAGAGCCGACTGCTGGCTTAGGCGGACAAGCAGCTTCTCGATCTCATCCCGCAGCACTTCCAGATCCCCCTCCCGGAAATGCTGCATCTGCATGTCACCTCTGCCGGAGGAGGAGCCTTTTGTCTCCATGTGGAGAAAACTATCCAGCTCCTCTGCCAGGCGCTGCACATCCCTGGTCCTCCTCCATGTAAACAAAAGGGAAATGGCCGCAAAAACTGCCCCTGTCAGAAAGACCGGAATCGCCGCCTGCCGGGAGACAGAAAACGCCGCCCCGGTGGCCGCCAGAAGAACCACAGCAAAGAGCAGGCACTGCTGCCGGACATCCCTGTTTCTGAAAAACTCCATCTCTTTCCTCCTTCTCTCTTCCGGTTACTCCATGCGGTAGCCCAGCCCCCGGACCGTCCGCAGGATGACAGGGTTCCCCGGATCCAGCTCTATCTTCTCCCGGAGCCGCTTGATATAGACCGTCAGCGTATTGTCATTGACAAACTCTCCCGAGATATCCCAGAGCTCCTCCATCAGCACATCCCGGCTTAAAATCTGTCCCCGGTGATTTAAAAACACAAGCAGCAGCCGGTATTCCAGCGCAGACAGGTACAGCTCCCGGCCCTCACGCAGGACCACGCCCCGATCTGTGTCCACCGTAAGATCCCCGATCACCGCCGCCCGCTCCGCCCGGCCGCTCCTTCGCAGCACATTTCTCATGCGGGACACAAGCTCCCGGGGCCGGAAAGGCTTGCTGATATAGTCGTCCGCACCCATGTCCAGGCCGGCCACCACCGAATACTCGTCGTCCATAGCCGTCAGAAAGATCACCGGGATCTGGTACTCCTCCTTGATCCTGGCGCAGACCGAAAACCCGTTTCCCTGGGCCAGGGTAATATCAAGAAGCACAAGATCCACCTTGTTCTCATCCAGTATATCCAGTGCCGCCTCCTGCCCCGGCGCACTTTTCACCGCAAAACCTTCTCCTGCCAGAAATTCCGTCAGATGTTCCACGATGGAGGGATCGTCCTCCACAAGAAGCACAACCGCTGTCTGCATGTTCCCCCATCCCCTTTCCTTAAAAGTCTGTCCCGGAAGTCAAAAAGCCCTCCCTGGAATTTCCCTCCAGAGAGAGCTTCTCTTTCGCTTTTCATCTGCTCTTTGTCAGACTGCGCCCTTCTCTATGCTTCGTCAATGGCTTTTCCAATGTCGTGGCGCATGTACTTGTTGTCAAACTGCACCCACTCTGTGGCCGCGTAGGCGTTGGCCCTGGCCTCCTTCAGATCTTTTCCCTTGGCTGTGATGCCCAGCACCCGTCCGCCGTTTGTGACGATCTGTCCGTCCGCCTCTTTTGTCCCTGCGTGGAAGCAGTAGTAACCCTCGTGTTTCTTAAATTCATCCAGCCCTGTGATGGGAAGTCCCTTCTCGTAGGAGACAGGATACCCTTCCGATGCCAGCACCACGCAGACAGCCGCATTGTCCTCAAACTGCAGATCGATCTGATCCAGGGTGCCGTCGATGCAGGCCTCCGCCACGTCGATGATGTCGTTCTTCATCCGGGGCAGGACCACCTGGGCCTCCGGATCGCCGAAACGGGCATTGTACTCCAGCACTTTCGGCCCTTCCTCTGTCAGCATCAGGCCGAAGAAGATCACGCCTTTGAAGGGGCGCCCCTCCGCTTTCATGGCGTCAACCGTGGGCTGGAAAATATATTTCTGGCAGAACGCATCCACCTCTTCTGTGTAGAACGGACTCGGAGAAAATGTACCCATACCGCCTGTGTTAAGGCCAGTGTCTCCGTCCCCGGCCCGCTTGTGGTCCTGGGCGCTTGTCATGGTCTTTACAATATTGCCGTCCACAAAGGAGAGGACAGACACTTCCCTGCCGGTCATGAACTCCTCAATGACCATGGTGTTGCCGGAAGCTCCGAATTTCTTGTCCAGCATGATGGTCTTCACGCCTTCCTCCGCCTCCTCCAGGGTGTTGCAGATGAGAACCCCCTTGCCCAGAGCCAGGCCGTCCGCCTTGAGGACGATGGGGAATTTCGCCTCTGTCTTCAGATACTGGATGGCCTTGTCCGGATCATCAAAATTCTCATAGGCCGCTGTGGGGATATGGTATTTTTTCATCAGATCCTTGGAAAATGCCTTGGAACCTTCCAGGATGGCTGCATTTTTCCTGGGGCCGAAGGTGCGGATGCCTGCCGCCTCCAGCTCATCCACCAGGCCGCCTACCAGAGGATCGTCCATGCCCACAATGACAAGGTCAATGGCTTTCTCCTTTGCAAAAGCCACGATCTTGTCAAACTCCATGGCGCCGATGGGCTCGCACTGTGCGTACTCAGCGATGCCCGCATTGCCCGGTGTGCAGTATATCTTCTCCGCTTTGGGACTTTTCGCCACGCAGTACGCGATGGCGTGCTCCCTTCCGCCGCTTCCTACAATCAATACATTCATTGGTCTTCCTCCTGTCTTCCCGGCTTTACCGGATCCTGACTTTTCCGTCTTCCACTGTCACCCTGCCGCCTGCTATAAGGTCAATGGCCTGTGGCAGGATCTTCCACTCTGCCTGCTCCATCACGCGCCTCTGAAGGATCTCGGGGGTATCCCCCTCCTCCACTTCCACAGCTTTCTGTAAAATGATGGGGCCTGTGTCCGTACCTTCATCCACAAAGTGCACGGTAGCTCCCACCACTTTCACCCCTCTTTTAAGGGCCGCTTCATGAACTTTCAGCCCGTAGAAGCCTGTCCCGCAGAAAGCCGGGATGAGGGATGGATGGATGTTGATGATCCTGTTCCTGTATCTTGCGATCATCTCAGCCGGGATGACCACAAGAAATCCGGCCAGCACGATGAGGTCCGGCCCGATCTCATCCACTGCCTCCAGGAATTTCTCATTAAATTCCTCTCTCGTGGCAAAATCCTTCGGTGAGATGCACTGAGCCGCTACCCCGTGCTCCCTGGCTCTTGTCAGGGCGTAGGCATTTTTATTGTTGCTGATCACGCCCACGATCTCTGTGTTGGTGATGCTCCCTTCGTCCACCGCATCCAGGATAGCCTGCAGGTTAGTGCCGCCCCCGGACACAAGAACCAGTACTCTTAGCATAATGTGACTCCTTTATCTCCGGCTTTGATATGGCCGATCACATAAGGCGTATCTCCTGCCGCTTTCATGGCTTCCATGGCTGCGTCCACATCCTTCGGATCCACTGCCACGACCATGCCGATACCCATGTTGAATGTGTTGTACATCATCTGCTCTTCCACATGGCCCTGCTTTGCCAGCATGTCAAAAATGGGCGGCACCGGATAGCTGTCTTTCTCGATCACTGCGTGGGTGCCTTCCTTCAGCATACGGGGCACGTTCTCGTAGAAGCCGCCCCCTGTGATGTGGCTGCAGGCCTTCACCTTAACTCCTGCGTTTTTCACGCTCTTGAGAGCTTTTACATAAATCCTCGTAGGGGCCAGGAGAGCCTCCCCCAGGGTCTTCCCAAGCTCGTCATAGTATGTATCCAGAGACTCCCTTGTCATGTCAAACACCTTGCGCACCAGGGAAAATCCGTTGCTGTGCACGCCGGAAGAAGCCATGCCGATGAGCACATCTCCCTCTGCCAGGTTCTCCCCAGTGATCATATCTTTTCTGTCACAGACGCCCACTGCAAATCCGGCCAGATCATAATCATCTTCCGGCATAAGTCCGGGATGCTCCGCCGTCTCGCCGCCGATGAGAGCCGCCTCAGACTGGATGCAGCCTTCCGCCACTCCTTTTACAATGTCAGCGATCTTTTCCGGATAGTTCTTTCCGCAGGCTATATAGTCCAGGAAGAACAGGGGCTCCCCGCCTGCACAGGCAATGTCGTTGACACACATGGCCACCGCATCGATGCCGATGGTGTCATGCTTGTCCAGGATCATGGCCAGCTTCACTTTTGTGCCGCAGCCGTCTGTTCCGGACAGGAGGACCGGGTCCTCCATCTCCTTGATCTTGCTAAGTGAGAAGGCGCCGGAAAATCCTCCCAGACCCCCCAGCACCTCGGGGCGCATGGTCTTCTTTACATGCTCCTTCATCAGTTCCACGGATCTGTAACCCGCCTCAATATCTACACCAGCATTCTTGTAATCCATACTCTTCTCCTTATGATCGTTTCTATGATACTCCCGTATCTACATCTGCTTGAGATACTCTTTATATCCCAGCTCGTCCAGCTTCGCCGCCTTTGCCTGCACAGTCGCCTTCATCTCCTCTGTGTAGGCCTTCAGCCTGTCAAGGAGGGCCGCGTCAGAGGTGGCCAGGATCTTCGCCGCCAGGATAGCCGCGTTCATGCCGCCGTCAATGGCCACTGTGGCCACCGGGATTCCGGGCGGCATCTGTACGATTGAAAAAAGCGCGTCCTCTCCGGCCAGGTTCTTTCCTGACATGGGCACGCCGATGACCGGCATGGGGAAAATGGCAGCGCACATACCCGGCAGATGGGCAGCCATGCCTGCTCCCGCGATAATCACCTTAAAATCCTTCTCCTCCGCGCTCTTTGCGTACTCAAAGAACACATCCGGCTCCCTGTGAGCGGAGATGATCGTCATCTCATACTCGATCCCCAGTTTTTCCAGCATGTCGGCAGCCTTGCTCATGACCTTCATATCAGAGTCACTGCCCATTACGATTCCTACTTTTGGCATAGTTTCCATCCTTTCCGCTTGTATGATTTCTGCTCATCGCTTACTTATAAGTATTGCAGATAAATCATAGCTTATTTATTTGTACTTTTCAATGGTTCATTTAAAATCTCTGTGCCGGGCAGCACAAATTCTCCGTTTTCGATGAGAGGGATCTCCTGCCCATCCCCGGTGACTACCGCGATCCGGCCCAGCTCCTCATAGGGGATGGTGATATCTGTATGGCAGTGGAAGTAGGCCCTTGAGATATCCTCCCTGCGCAGGGCAGACACCGAATTGTCCCTGGCCACGATCTCCTTCCCGTCCGGGTTGTACACTTTGATGTCCTCAGCCCAGCTGTAGCAGGTGTCTCCCACTGCAAAGTGGGGGCCTGTCTTCTCGGCGATGAGAATGGGCATCTTATCCCCGATGCCGTATTTCCTGGCCGTCACATAGGCTGTGGTGTTGGTCCCGATGGCGAACTCTCCCAGGGGCAGGGTCTCGTGCCGGAAGAGGATGTTGTCATAGATGTACTTCTTCCCCTCCTCCTCGTCCGAAAAGCTCCCGCACCGGTAGCCGGTGACCATGCCATCCTCAAAGGTCAGCTCCAGGTCCTTGAACTGCAGGCCGTTCAGGTACACCTGGCTGACGTGGAGCGTGCCCCGGGTGCCCTCCAGCACAGGAGAGGTGAAGACCTCCCCTACAGGGATGTTCACATCCGCCACGCAGTTTTCAAAGATGGTCTCCTTCGCAGGGTCCTTAAGGCGGAAGAGCTGCACGGTCATGTCCGTCCTGTTGCCGCCTCTGCCGAGGATGCGCACATACGCTCCCTGGTCCAGGGCGTCGATGAGATTCTGCTGGACCTTTCCGTAGAGCTCCGCGTCCAGGGTGTTGATCCGGATCACCTCGTCAAAAATCTCCGGGTACTTCTCCCCTATCTCGGGGACCGGCCAGGCAATGATGGTGAAGCTCCTCTCGTCTCCCGGGATGTACTGGTTGGTCATCTGGGAGGAGCGGCTGTCATAGAGGAGCATCAGCTCCTCCTGCTTTGCCGTCAGCGCCACTGCCTCCTGCTTTGGCTCCGGCGCAAAGGGCTTCTCCCCAAAGGTCTCCATGACGGCCGGCCCGGCAAGTCCCAGGGCCAGCTTTTTATTTCTCTCATAGAAGGTGTGCATGACCTCCAGCTTCCTCTCCATGAAGCGCTTGTTGAAGAAAAGGCCCTGGTCATTCCTGTGGTCATAGTCGTACTGCATGTTGGGGATACCGCCGTGGTAGCCCACCCGCCCGGCTCCCCGCTTTGTCAGGGCGCTGGATGCCGCCCGGTATATAACAGGCTCAAGGCCCATCTGCCTGAAATTTTTCACAGCTTCCCTCACCACTCGCTCAAAGCCCAGGGTGTAGCGGATATTGACCGCGCTCTTCTTTGACAGGTCCTTTCCCGTGTTGACAAAGCCCACCCGGTAGCCCTCCGTGTACACGTCCGCCATCCTGCGGACAGTCTCCTCCGGCAGGGAGGACAGATAGGCGGCCGTCCCCAGCTCATTTTCGCTTATATATTCCCCGAAGAAATAGAGGTATCTGGGGTCCGACAGGTCGCTGCCCTCCAGGATGTCCAGGGCAAACGTCTTCCCCGGATCGATCTGGTCCCCCACTCTGTCCGCCACGAACACATCGCAGTAGTCGCTGGCATACCAGTAGATGATGTCCCGCAGCGTGTGTACGGACGGCTCCTCTTCCTCTTCAAAGCAGTTGTAGATTTCTATGAAGAGCTCGTACAGGATATCCAGGTACTCCGTCCTCCCCTCCGCCGCATAGGGAATGCCGCCCCTTATCTCGGCGTAGAGAAAGCTTAATATCTGCCCGTACTCCTCTCCCAGCTGGTCCACTGCCCAGGCCGGATCTCCAAAACTTGTCCCGTAATTTTCCGGCAGGATGTCCTCGTAGAGCCTCCTGTTCCACTCCTTCAGCTCCTCCAGAGAGGAAGTCCGGTATTCCCCGGACCGGACGCATCTGTAAAATCTGTCCAATAAAAGAATAAATTCCGCAGTCCGCCGGAACCAGGGCCGGAACCTCTCTCCTGCCGCCCTCTCATCCGGGATCTGCGAAATTCTTTCCATTGCAAGTTCATATCTTTCTTCTGTCAGCTCTGTCATTTAAAACAGCCCCCTTAAAAATATTGCGATCAGCCCGAGAAGAAGAAGGCCGTTCAGCGCCGCACCCACCCTGCAGGTCACGTAGTTCTTCTCCCGCTCCTTAAAGCCCTGGACAGCGTCCTTCAGGCCGACGACAGCCAGGACCAGGGCAAAGAGGCCTACAACGCCGATCAGGAGCCCCACATCTCCTCTGGTTATGTATGATGCAGAAAAAGCCAGCACCAGAAGGAACAGGCAGCACACGGCCAGAAAGGTGGCTCTTATTCCCCTTCTGGAGTGCTTCAGCTGCGCCTGTCCGTATTTCCGGCTGCGCCTTTTCATCTTCTCTTTTTCAATTTTTTTCTTTCTTCTTCCCTCCGCCATCTCCTCAATGGCTTCTCTTAGTCTTCTTAGAAGCATGGTGTCTCCTTATCGCTGCGCATATGATAAATATGATGTATCCTGCCGCCCCTCCTATGGTGTTCAGGAGCAGGTCGTCCACGTCAAAGCTGCCCACCTTCGTCAAGAGCTGAAATGTCTCCACCATCAGACTCAGCGAAAAGCTGTACAGCACGGCTGCGGCAAAGCTCCTGTACCGGCTCGCCATAGGCAGGAAAAAGCCAAAAGGCATAAAGATCAGCACATTGCCGAAAAGATTGGTAAACACGGCGTAGGTGCCAAGCTGATGCCTGTACGTCCAGAACCTCTTTATTTCCCGGAACAGGACCAGGTTATAGTGGTACTCGCTGGCCGGTCCGGTCCTCCCGTACAGGTCGGAAAACAGCAGAAAATACACGATAAATGCCATATACAGGATAAAGAGTATCTTCCCCAGTATACGTATTCCCCTGCCTTTTTTATAACTCAAGATCTGTCTTCTACTCCTCCATTCAGGCTGTCATCCAGACCGCCCTTTCTAAAACATCAGGCCGTTTTTCTCTTTCAGGAGCCTTGCTCCGCTTATGATGGCCAGGATGCCCGCCGCCGTGCCCACCACGATCATCACAATGCCAATGGCTATATTTCCGGTCCCTGCAAACGCCATAGATCTGTATGCTTTCTCATTCATAGCAACATCCTCCTATTTTGCTCCGTACTGTTCATAGTATGCGTCGATGGCCGCCTTTAATGTATCGTCGATGACAACCTTTCCCTCACATTCTTTGTTCCAGAGGCACTCCACCACCTCTTCCATGGTGACGATGGCCGCCGTGTCAAATCCGTACAGCTCCTTCACCTCGTCCAGGGCCTTCTTCACGCCGCCCTTTCCGACCTCCATCCGGTCCAGGGACACCATGAGGCCCACGATGGTCACATCCGCCGCGCCCCTCACCTTGGGCACGGTCTCCTCCATGGATTTGCCGGAGGTAGTCACATCCTCGATCATGATGACCCGGTCGCCGTCCCTCAGGCTGCTGCCCAGGAAGCTCCCCTTGTCAGCTCCGTGGTCTTTCTCCTCCTTGCGGTCTGAGCAGTAGCGGATCTCCTTTCCGTAGAGCTCGCTGTAGGCGATGGCTGTCACCACTGCCAGGGGTATCCCCTTGTAGGCAGGCCCGAAGAGCACGTCAAAATCATCCCCGTACCTGTCGTGTATGGCCTTTGCGTAGTACTCTCCCAGCTTCTTTAACTGGGAGCCTGTCACATAGGCGCCGGCGTTCATGAAAAATGGAGATTTCCTCCCGCTCTTCAAAGTAAAATCTCCAAATTTCAGCACGTCGCTGTCCACCATAAAACGGATAAATTCCTGCTTGTATCCTTCCATATCTATAAAGCCTCCTGTGATCTGTGAGTATTTAACATGAATTTTTCTTTTCAATTTTAACATAGGTGGGATGTATTTTCAATCGGTCTGTTGAGGGGATATCGGTCTTGGGTTTCCGCAGAGCTATCCCCTCAGGGCAAATCCAAAGCAGCGTATCAATTCCGCTGTCAGTCCTCCTGAAAATAATGATCATCCAACATATATGTTTGCACCGGGGTTATGTGGAGCTGATATTTTTCAATTAGCTCTACTAATCGCTGACCATCAATCAGGGTTACTGTATTTCCGCCCTGCACAGCTTTTGCCTGTGCCTGTTTGGTAAAATAACTGGTCGTAATAAAAATACCATAATCCGCATTAAAGCTCATCATAACACCCTTAAATTTATCTATTTCAGGTTCAGATACCGGATTATCGGTATAGCGTTTACACTGTACTACAACCTTTGCAGTCCTAAACTCATCGGATTCAAAATATCCGTAACCATCAATACCATGGTCACCTGACATTTTTACTCCTTTTTCACGGTCAAATTTTATGCCCATATGCGAAAACAGAAGCCTTGAAAAGCTCTCAAACTTTTTCGGAGAAAAAAGTTTTATCTGATCCAACACATCAATCTTCCAGCTTTCGGCCATATCACTTTCATCTTCCATATCTTCAAGCTGGACATCTTCACTTTCCGCCTTGGCAGCCTTACTTTTTTCCTTTCTGCGCAAATACTGTTCTCTATGCTTTTTTCCCCAATATTCATTTTGGATCCGCAAATCATCCTCAGTGGGGTATGAATTTGTCTCAACAGAACGCCCTTTTTCTGTTAAAACTATATCGCCCCCTCGATCATATGCTTGAATATATCCACAATTAAGCAAATTTACAAGCGAAAAATTAAAGTCCATATTAAAAGGAACGTATTTCGTTCCATTTTTGGAGGTTATTGGTTCAAACACATCCTCATATGATATATTCATTTCATCATCGTCAACAATCCCTTCTTTTATTGACTGCCGCGACGCACTCCCTCCAAGCGTCTGTAATACTTTTAATATATATCCTCCGACATTTTCCGCATTACGTTTATATTCCTTTTTTCCCATAATATCTGCTTTCTCCTCTGTAAACAGCCATCCATATTTTACTAAATACGTATTCTCTTCGCATTGTCCCAATTTATGCAAAAAAATACTTTGCATATGAATAAAATAATTTTAACATCCTTTACTAAGAATTACAGCCCTATTTTTATCTAAGCTTCATGCCGTATTCTTTTTAGTGCAATAAAACAGCTCCGCAATATGCTCTCCCAATCATACGCATATTACGGAACTGTTTTTATTTTTTACACCGTGCTCACTGTGCACTGTACATATTCTCAAAGGTCTGAAACAATTTTCCCGTAATCCTTCTCTATCCTCTCCCGCATCTCAACAAATACAGGAATATATTTCTCCAGGATCACCTTTACCATTTGCCGGGCTGCCTCGCCATTGTAAATATGAGTCATGTCATTCCTGGCTCTGAGCATTTCAAGCCAGATATCCTCATCAATATAATCGTACGTGGCATAGGCCGCTTTTAAGATTTCTCTGGGCGAGCCGGATTTCGCCACGCTCCTCCCCTCATAGCTCAGCAGCTCCTTCAGGACCTTCCAGCTAAGTTCAAACTGAAGGAAAAATTTATCAATAATTCCGCTGATGATAAACTCATTTGTCAGGTCCTCATCCTTGGCACGCTTCAGGACTTCCAGATTTGCCACAAAGTTTTCAAACTTCTTCATATATCACGACCCCTTCTCTCCTGATAGTGTCCAGAAATTCTCCCTCTGGCAGCTCCGACAGATCCACGATATCAAATTCCAGGAGCGTAGATGTAGTATCCTGCACATCCAGCGCAAATCCTGAAATTTTTCCGCCTTCCGCCGCAAGATCGATATCGCTCGCTCTCCAGTAGTCTCCTCTGGCCCGGGAACCAAATAAGACCACCCGCTTTACACCGTACCGGCGGGCCAGTTCCCGGATCTCATCCAGCACTACCTGCTTAATTCCTGTATGCTCTGCATCTGCCAGCAAATTCTTTTCACTCCTTGTTTTTTAACTACGGGACCGGATCCACAGTTTCGCCAGCCGTCTTCTACCTGACAGCTCCCACCATGTCTTTCACAGTCTCAAATCCCTGCTTCTCCATATATTTCTCGATGCCATCAATGACTTTCAGGGTCACGGCCGGATCGTGGAAGTTGGCCGTTCCCACGGACACAGCGCTGGCCCCGGCCAGGATCATCTCAATGGCGTCCTCCGCCGTGGCAATACCTCCCATGCCGATAATGGGGATATTTACTGCCTGCGCCGCCTGGTACACCATGCGCACGGCAATGGGGTGGACTGCCGGTCCGGACACGCCGCCTGTCTTATTTGCCAGGGCAAATGTCCTGCGGTTGATGTCGATCTTCATGCCGGTCAGTGTATTGATAAGGGAGATGGCGTCCGCGCCGCCTGCCTCCGCCGCCTTTGCGATTTCTGTGATATCCGTCACATTGGGGGTCAGCTTCATGATCACCGGCTGCTTTGCGATCTTCTTGATCTGCGCTGTCAGCTCCTCCACATGTCCCGCGTCCTGCCCGAAAGCCAGAAAGCCCGCGTTCACATTGGGGCAGGAGATGTTGATCTCCATCATGTCGATGGGCTCATCTGCCAGCCGCTCCACCACTGCCAGATATTCTTCCGGCGCATGACCGCACACGTTCACAATGATCTTTGTGTCAAACTGCTTCAGATAGGGGATATCCCTCTGGCAGAACAGCTCAATGCCCGGGTTCTGCAGGCCGATGGCATTCATCATGCCGCCGTACACTTCCGCCACGCGGGGCGTCGGGTTGCCGCTCCAGGGTACATTTGCCACGCCCTTTGTGGTCACGGCGCCCAGACGGTTCAGATCCACAAAATCTGAAAATTCCTCACCGGATCCAAATGTGCCGGAAGCCACAGTCACCGGGTTCTTCCACTCTACGCCCGCTATATTTACTTTCATGTCCATCAGATCTCCACCTCCGTCGATAAGAAGACCGGCCCGTCCTTGCAGATCCGTTTATTGTTTACATTGCTGTGAGCATCCTTCTCCTTTGTCTTGCACACGCACCCGAGGCAGGCGCCGATGCCGCAGGCCATCCTCTCTTCCAGGGAAATGTAGCACGTAATGCCCTTTTCTTCCGCGTACTGTTTGATCGCCCGAAGCATAGGTGTGGGGCCGCAGGCAAAGATAATATCCGCCTCCAGGCCGAGCTCCCGCACTGCGTCCAGGACATTTCCTTTTACGCCCACGCTTCCGTCCTCTGTGGAGATAAAGAGCTCTCCGTTTTTCTCAAATTCCTCCCGCAGAAATGTCTGCCTGTCCCTGTATCCGGCAATGATCTGCTTTTTCCCGCAGTCCATCTCCTTTGCCAGCTCCAGGATGGGAGGCACGCCGATGCCGCCGCCCATGAGGAATGCTTTTTTCCCTTTTGCCTCCTCCAGGGGGAAGCCATTTCCCAGGGGGCCGACGATGAAGAGGCTCTCTCCCGCCTTCATCCGGGAAAACTGCTCTGTACCGGTGTTCTCTCCTGTCACCCGGTACACCACCCGCAGCGCCCCGCCTTCTCTGTCTATTTCACAGATGCTGATGGGGCGGGGCAGCAGCTTTGTCCCGTCATTTGTATACATGGACAGGAACTGCCCCGGCTTTGCTGTCTTTGCAGCCTCCGTGCATATCCACATGCTGAAGATCCCCTCCGCAAGCTGCACCTGGGAGATGATCTGTACCTGTTCTTTCTTCTTTGTCATCTTTTCCTTCTCCTTTACCGGTTTTCCAGTGCTCCGGCAATATCGGCGATCATATCTTCCACCGCAGCCCTGGAAGCGTCTCCAAAGGCCTCTGCTCCGAAGGAAGCATATTTCTCCTGCTTGTAGGCAGCGATGATCCCTCTGGATGAGTTTACGATGGCGCCAAGGCCGTCCTCATTGAAGAAGTGCACCAGATCTTTTCCCTGGCCACCCTGTGCGCCGTAGCCCGGCACAAGGATGTAGGCCTTGGGCATGATCTTGCGCAGCACTTTCCCCATCTCCGGGTATGTGGCGCCCACAACTGCGCCCACGTAGCTGTAGGAGCATCCCATGCACTCCTGTCCCCACTCATTTACCTTCTCACCTACCAGCTCGTAGAGCGGACGTCCGTCGATGAGCTGATCCTGGAACTCCCCGCTGGAAGGATTGGATGTCTTCACAAGGATGAAAAGTCCCTTCTGCTCTTTCTTGCACACGTCGATGAAGGGTTTCACACCGTCGGATCCAAGATAGGGATTCACGGTCACAAAGTCCTCATCAAAAGGAGCAAATGTATTGCTTCCCACCTGCACTTTTCCGATGTGTCCTGTGGCGTAGGCGGCGGAAGTGGAGCCGATGTCTCCTCTCTTGATATCGCCGATCACAACCAGGCCTTTTTCTTTACAGTAGTCCACAGTCTTTTTGAAAGCTGCAAGTCCCGGGATGCCGAACTGCTCGTACATGGCGATCTGGGGCTTCACAGCCGGAATCAGATCGTATGTCTTGTCCACGATCTCTTTGTTAAACTGCCAGATGGCCTCAGCGGCCCCCTCCAGGGTCTCGCCGAACTCAGCAAAGGCCTTCTTCTGCACATGCTCCGGAATGTAGCTGAGCATGGGGTCCAGTCCCACTACAATGGGGGCTCCTGTCTTTTTGATATTGCTTACTAACTGATCAATCAATGGTTTTTCCTCCTTCGTATACGATCCGTCCGCCCACGATGGTGCAGCGCACTTCTCCTTTTACCTTCCTGCCGTGGAAAGGTGTGTTTTTCCCTTTGGATAAAAATGTATTCTTGTCGATCACGTACTCTTTCCGGGGATCAAAGATCACCACGTCCGCGATCTTGCCCGTGCTGACAGATCCCTTGTCTGAAAGTCCCAGGATCCGGGCCGGGTTATAGCTCATCTTCTCCGCCATCTGCATGGGAGTGAGGACGCCTTTTTCCACCAGCTCCGTGTAAGTCAGGGCTGCGGACGTCTCCAGTCCTACAATGCCGAAAGCCGCCAGCTTCATGGAGCGGTTCTTCTCCGCCTCGGCGTGGGGCGCGTGGTCTGTGGCAATGACGTCCACCACGTCATTTTTCAGCGCCTCCCTCAGAGCCTCCACATCCGCTCTGCTGCGAAGGGGCGGGTTCATCTTAAAGTTGCCGTCATCCTCACAGATATCGTCCGTGGAAAGGATAAAGTGATGGGGACACACTTCCCCGGTCACAGGCAGTCCCTCCTCCTTCGCCAGCGCCAGCATCTTTGCGCTGTCCGCTGTGGAGCAGTGGCACAGGTGGAGCTGCACGCCTGTCTCTTTTGCCAGCAGGATGTCTCTGGCCACGATGACGTCCTCCACTGCGTTGGTGATGCCCGGAAGTCCCAGCTCCCTGGCTTTCTCATCCGCGTTCATGACGCCGCCCTCCACCATGGTAATGTCCTCACAGTGGGCAAACACGGCCACGCCTTCCTTTTTCGCCGCCTGCATCCCCTTCCGGTAGAGAGAGGCATTCATGACAGACTTTCCGTCCTCGCTGATGGCGCGGCAGCCGTTCTCCGCCATCCCGTTAATGTCCGCCAGCTCTTCTCCCTTCTGGCCTCTTGTCACAGCTCCAAGCTGGATGACATTTGTGAGGGATTCTCTCTTGGCCCTCTCCATGACCTCCCGCACTTTCACGCCGTTGTCAATGACCGGCTTTGTGTTGGGCATGGCGCACACGGTCGTAACGCCGCCCCGGACAGCCGCCCGGCCGCCCGTGGCCAGGGTCTCCTTGTACTCCAGTCCGGGATCCCGGAAATGCACGTGCAGGTCGATAAAGCCCGGCATCACCCAGCATCCGTCCGCATCGATGACCCGATCGCTCTCCGTCTCAATATTCTTCTCCACCTCTGTGATCCGATCCCCGTCGATCAGCACGTCACATATATCATCCAGCCCTGTCCCGGGGTCAAGCACATGTCCGTTTTTAATCAAAATCGTCATAGCCTGTATTCCTTTCTACATACATACTCTGTTATATTTTATCATACCCATATAAGAAATGGAACGGGGAATTTCCCGTTCCATTTCTTCGGCAGCGGCCGCTGCCTGTATCCACTTTTTCACAATATCCTGCCGGTTTACTGCTGCGCCACTACTTCCATGGCCTTCTCGAGCTGGTTGTCCGCGTCCGGGTTGTTTTCATCGTACTGGTACTCCACTTCCACGTCCGGGGTGATCCCCTCCCCGTCAATGCTGCGGCCATTGGGGGTAAAGTACTCCGCAATGGTCAGCTTCACGCTTGTTCCATCCTGCAGGTCAAAGACGCTCTGGACAACTCCCTTTCCGTAGGACTGGGTCCCCACGACCTGCCCCAGGCCGTAGTCCTGGATAGCTCCCGCGAAGATCTCCGAGGCGCTGGCGCTGTAGCCGTTCATCATGACAACCAGAGGCTTGTGGAACTGATTTTCCTCGTCAGAGGTGTACTCCTCCCGCTCTCCGTTCTTATCCTCCGTGTAGACGATGAGTCCCTCCGGCAGCATCAGGTCCAGGATATCGCAGACCGTATCCAGATTGCCGCCGGGATTACTCCTGAGATCCACGATCAGTCTCTCCATGCCCTGGTTTTCTAAATCCTCCAGTGCCTCCTTATACTGCTCATAGGTCACGGTGTCGAATTCTGTGATGCGGATGTAGCCCACGTTCCCCTCTTTCATCTCACAGGAGACAGTCTGGGCCTCGATGGTGTCTCTTGTGATGGTCAGCTCTTCCTCCTCGCCGGTGTCCGCCCTAAGGACTGTGAGGGTCACCTGGGTACCCTTCTCCCCCTTGACTTTGCTCACCACGTCGGACAGGTCCTCCCCTGTCACCTCTTCTCCCTCCACCTTGTAGAGGGTGTCGCCGTCCCGCATGCCGGCCTCCTGTGCAGGAGAGCCGTCATACACCTGGAGGACCGTGATGACGCCGGTCTCCCGGTCCTGGCTCATGAGCGCGCCCACGCCTCCGAACTCGCCGGACAGACTCTCGTTCATCTGCTTCGTCTCCTCCTCGTCGTAGTAGACCGAGTAGGGATCTCCCAGGCCTTCAATATACCCTTTGTAGACGCCCTCCGACAGGTCCGTCTCATCCACGTCGCCGATATAAAATCGGTCGATGAGGCTGTTCAGGAGCTCCATCTTCTGACTCTCTTCACTTTTAAAAACGGTGCAGGAGACAACTCCCCCTGCCAGTAATACAATGAGGGCGCCAGCAAGCGCCCCCTTAAAAAAACTATGATCTTTCATATATGCAGTCCTGTTCTCCGTGTTTTTACAGATACAATCTGGGATCTACCGGCATGCCGCCCACATGCACCTCAAAGTGAAGATGCGGACCGGTAGAAGCACCTGTGGAACCAACCGTCGCAATATTCTGACCAGCCCCCACTGACTGTCCCACACTCACGCCAATTGTACTACAATGCTGGTACAGTGTAGCTATATCACCGTGGTTGATAATGACATAATTTCCCCTGACAGAGTTATTGGCAACTGTCGTGACTGTTCCGGCTGCCGCCGCAAAGATAGGCGTTCCAGATGCCGCCGCATAATCCCGGCCCTTGTGGTTGGTACTGCCGATACCGCCCGGAGACTGCCGTCCGCCGAACTCACTGCTGATGTAGGCTGCCGGGCAGGGATTCTGCAGTCTCCCGGTCCCTCCTGACGGCGTATAATCGTCCACTGGTGTAAATTTGCCGGGATTCTGTGCTTCCTCCTGCAGTCTCGCCTGCTCCGCCGCAGCCGCCTGAAGCTGGGAAATCTTGGCGTTTGTCTCGCTCAGCTCGGACTCAAGGCTGGCAATCTCGCTGCTCTTGCTGTCCACCAGAGTCTGGAGCTCTGTCTGCTGGGTCTGGAGATTTGTCTGCATCTCCTCCAGCTCCGCGTTCTCCTTCTCCAGCTCCTGCTGCTGCTCCTCCACTTTATCCACAATATCCTGGAACTCCACCAGCATGTTCCTGTCATACTCGGAAATCTGGTTGATATACTCCGCATTGCTCAGGAACTCCGCAATGCTCTTGGATTCCAGCAGTGTCTCCAGGAACTGCCCGTTCCCGTTCTCATACATATACTGTATGCGGAGCTTCATGCTCTCATACTGGTTATTCTCGTCAATTTTAGCGGCATCGAGTTCATCTGCCTTTTTAGCGATCTCCTCCTGCTTTGCCTCGATGTCGGCCTGGGTCTGCTCCATATCCTTCACGATGCCGTCAAGCTGAGCCACCAGCTGATCTTTCTCCGCCTGAGCGGCGTCCAGAGCACTCTGCTGCTGGCTGGCCTTGTTCTGGGCGTCCTGCAGATCGTCCGCCTTTACTGTCACATTCACCTGCAGGCCCATGCCTGCCACAAGCGCTCCTGCTAATAAAACACTGACTATCCTTTTCTTAACCATAGCTCTTTTCTCCCTTACTTTGTACCCCTTAGTTTCCCCTGTATCTGTTTCTTGGTTCCGTAATCTATCACAGACAGATGCACGCGCACCTGTTTGCTACACTTTCAGGTGTTTGCGGATCGTGAAGAAGCTTCCCACAAATCCGATGCCCACACCGAGGGCAAGCCCAACCGGGAGCAGGACCTTGTAAACCTCTGTCACCGGAAGGAAATCCAGGATATTATTTAACAGATTAAATCGTGTGAGGATGTATGAAACCGCCTTTCCATACATAAAATATAACAGTACAAGCGGTATGATGGCGCCGATCAGTCCGATGACCACACCCTCTATGACGAAGGGTGCCCGGACGAACCCGTCCTTCGCCCCTATATATTTCATGATGGCGATCTCCTCACGCCGGACCGTGATACCCATAGTAACAGTGTTGCTGATGAGGAAGATGGACACCGCCAGAAGGATGGCGATAATGGCGATGGAAACGTAAGTGATCAGCCTGTTGACGCTGCTGAGGGTATCAGCCACCACGTCAGACTTGTTGACCCTCCTGACGCCGTCCAGGCTCTCCGCAAAGCTTACCACATCATCCTGCTTGGATACATCCTCCATGTACACCGCATAGTTATCTGAATTGGCCAGCGGGTTGTCATCCTTGAAGCCCTCCGCCAGGCTGGAATCCTCGCCAAAATATTCGCTCTGGAAGGATTCCCAGGCGTCGTCCGCGGATACATACTCCACATCCAGCACGCCGTCGCATTCTCTCAGCTCGTTGCCTATCTCATCGACCCGGGACTGCTCCAGCCCCTCCTCGAAGAACACGGTGATGGCCACGCCTTCCTCGGCTTTCTGGACAATATAGTTAAAGTTCATAACAATTGCAAAGAACAGACCAAACACAAAAATACATGCCGCCATGGTCGCAATGGACGCAATGGAGAACAGTTTGTTACGGGCAATGTTCTTAAACCCCTGTCTTGTCGAATATCCGACTGTACTAATCTTCATTATTATACCCACCTTTTTGCTCGTCGCTGACAATGACTCCCTTTTTCATTGTCACCACTCGTTTTCTCATCTCGTTTACGATCTCCTGGTTGTGTGTCACGACCAGGACAGTCGTTCCCCTCTCATTGGCCTCCTCAAGAAGCTTCATGATCTCCCAGGAATTGGTCGGATCCAGGTTTCCTGTAGGCTCGTCAGCCAGAAGGATGGAAGGCTCATTCACGATGGCCCTTGCAATGGCAACCCTCTGCTGCTCGCCTCCGGAGAGCTCCTTTGGATATGACTTATATTTCTGGGCAAGACCTACCAGAGAAAGAGCCGCAGGCACTTTCTTCTTGATGATCCTGGGCGATGTCTCCACGACACGCTGGGCAAAGGCAATATTCTCATATATATTTCGGTCTTTCAGAAGACGGAAATCCTGGAACACGACACCAAGACCCCTGCGGTACATAGGGATCTGCCTGTGTTTCAGCCTCTCCAGATTCTGCCCGTTCACGACGATCGTACCGGAAGTCGGTTCCAGTTCCTTCATGATCAGACGGATCAAAGTCGATTTACCTGATCCGCTGTCCCCGACGATGAAGACAAACTCACCCTGCTCGATCTTCAGAGTCACACCGTTCAGAGCCGCAACTCCCTTCGAGTATTCTTTCGTTACTTCGTTCAGTTCAATCATATTTTCCTCCTAATTATCAATACTCCAGTGATTCCATGTATTTCATGTACTTCACTACCATCAGCGCGATCTTGAACGTGATGGCATCCTCAAACACACGGAGGTCAAGCCCCGTGCTCTTCTGCAGCTTATCCAGCCTGTAGACAAGCGTATTGCGGTGGATGTAGAGCTGTCTCGATGTCTCGGACACATTCAGACTGTTCTCAAAGAATTTATTGATAGTCGTCAGAGTCTCCTCATCGAACTCATCCGGTGATTTCCCCTCAAAAATCTCGCGGATGAACATCTTACAGAGCGGTATGGGGAGCTGATAGATGAGCCGCCCGATCCCCAGCGTGCTGTAAGCAATGACCTTCCGGTCATCAAAAAATATCTTTCCCACATCCAGGGCAAGCTTTGCCTCCTTGTAGGACTTTGACACTTCCTTGATGTCACTGATCACGGTTCCATACGCAATGCGGATATCGCCGTCATCCTCCCCCTTCAGGAGCTCCAGTATGGTCTCTGCCGTCTTCTCCAGCTCCGCATGGCCGTCTGAAGGCGCCAGCTCCTTTACGATTATAATATCCTTCTCATCGACCGCGGTGACAAAATCCTTTGTCTTATTGCCCAGAAGGCTGCGCACATGGTCCAGCATGCTGCTGTCCTTCTCCCTGGCAGTCTCCACTATAAAGATAACACGTCTGACTTCCGTGTCAATATGTAATTTTTTTGCACGGTTATAAATATCTACCAGCAGCAGATTGTCGAGAAGGAGATTCTTGATAAAATTGTCTTTGTCAAAGCGCTCTTTGTACGCGGTCAGGAGCGTCTGTATCTGGAATGCGGCGACCTTCCCGACCATGTAGACATCGTCACTTCCGCCGTTGGCCAGGAGGATGTACTCAAGCTGATGCTCATCAAAGATCTTAAAAAACTGATACCCCTGGATCACCTGGCTGTCCGCCGGAGACTCCACAAAGGAAAGTACAGATGCCTCATAGTTCTCCTGTTCGGCAAATGTGCTTGCTAAGGATTTCCCGTCTGTATCCATGACACACAGATCGATCCGCGTGATCGCTTTCAAGCCATCGATGGTATTTTGTAGTATTTGATTAGATATCATATTCCATCTCCTCCACTCATTTCAATATGCATTTTCCACAATGTATTTACGCACATTCACCGCTTTTTGCATATTACTCTTTTCTATACTAATATAAATCCACAAAAAAAGAAAGAGGAAATCACACATTTTTGTTAATTTCCTCAATTTTCTTCCCGTATTTTCTTTATTTCCACATTTCAGGGCCCTATACAAATTGCCACAAAAACCTCAGTGCTCTGACACTGTCTCCAGCTCTTTTTTTCTGTTTTTTTCCACCTCGTGCCTGAAAAGCCTGTGATTGATAAACTGGACGATCCTCTCTATCCTGCCTCTGCTGCGGTAGATAGGATTTTCGCTCTTTCCCACGCCCAGCCAGACCCGCGCGTTCAGCAGGAGCCTGTTCCGGGTGATAAACTCCTCCTGCCCCGGGGAAGACAGGGACGCGATGACACAGTCGGTCTCCGCCCCGTTGACTGCATTGACCACCAGGTCGTCCGCCTCGTCTGCAGGTGACACCTTCGCCATGCCGGCGACCTGGATCCCGCTGTAGTCCTCCTCAAGGAAGCGGTAAAACCCCTCGGCCTCCTCCTCCGTCTCCACAAGGAGAAAGACTCTGGAATGGTTTTTGTGGAGAAAGCGGAGAAACATCTTGAGGTATGTCCTCTGCTCGATCTCCTGGAGCTGCTTCTTCTCACGCACCTCCACACCCTCCAGGATTTCCTTTTCTCCCGGGATCACGAGGTCGATCTTTTCTATATTTTCACGCAGCGAGGAGTCCCCGGAAGCATACATCAGGGTGTCCACCGTGACCATCTCGATCACATTGATGGCTTCCGTCCCCATATATGCCACGGTCTGCTTCATGGCCTCCTTGGCGGTACAGTCATCTATGTCAATATTCAGCACCTGGATCTTTCCGTTCATTGATAATCACCCGCAATTCCCTCTGGCTGTCGATTATAACAAAATGACCTGTCCTTTTCAACCTTTGACACTAAATATTCACACTTCGTAATAATTTTAACATTTTTGTCACTTTTGGTTTTTCTGCCGCCTCTTTTTTGTGATCAGGCCGCCGATGCGCCCCGTCTCCTTAGAGGAAAGGGATTTCCATCCCTTTTCCATGACCTTGTCGAGCAGCCCCAGCTCCTCCGCGATCTCGTATTTCAGCTTTTCCTCCTCTGTAAGCGCATTCATGTCAACCGGCTTTTCTTTTTTCTTTCCCATATGTCTGCCCCTTTCCAAATAGATTGCTATCTGGAAGTATTGACAGAACCCGGGGTTTTATACAGCCGCTTTACTCTCTGGGGGCGTCCGGTATGATGATGGCCGCGATCAGATAGGCCAGGAATCCGCTTCCTCCCGCAAAGATAAACAGCACAAAGGCCAGCCTCACAAGGGTCGGGTCGATGCCGAAGTACTCGGCCACGCCGCCGCACACACCGCATATCATGCGTTCCTTCCTGGAACGGTAAAGTCTCTTTGTATCCATACAGATCCTTCCTTTCTACTACTATTTTCTATTTCTTCTTTCTGCTACTCTTCAAAATAGATTTCCGTGCTTCCCACGTCGCAGACGATGTTCATGGTCTTCTGCGCTCTGTTGTCGACAGTCTGCTCCACGCCCAGTCCGGAATAGCTGTTTGCTCCCACATTCAGTTCACCCACGCCGCACTCCAGACTATAGTTAAAGTCCGCCTCTTTTCCCGCGGCGGTGTAGACCAGGCTGCCCACGCCGCACTCCAGGTCCGCCTGCTGCCTGGTATCTCCGGACGCCTCGACGGTCCCCACACCGACTTCCACATCCAGCTCATCCGCCGTGAACCAGTCCAGGGCAGCGGTGCCGGCCCCTACCTCCATTTTCAGCTCACCGGCATCGATATTTTCCACATAGAGCTCGCCTATGCCCATCTGCAGGTCCGCCGCCTCAAGCTGCAGGTCCTCGGGGATATAGATCCAGACATTCCCGTAATTTCCCTGGTTGATCCTCCAGGGAAAACGGCGGGCCTTGGTCTCCACCTTCAGTTCTCCGTCCTCTTCTGTCACCTGGAATTTCAGAGCGAAGTAAATGTCCTCTGTCTGCACTTTGACGCCCTTCCCGGTACCCCTAAGGATCTGGACATCAAGCCCCTCCGTGTCCAGCTTCAGCGAGCGGACATCATGGTAGGTCTGGTCTGTGTCCGCCTCCAGCGGAGTGTCGCCGTAATCGTAGGCCACATCCACCTCTCCTCTTCCCGGCCCGATCCAGTCCGGGATATAGTTATCCATAACACTCAGCGTAGCTCCCATCACCTTTCCGCTGACCAGGCACACGCACCCGATACCGGCCACTACGCCGCAGGTGATCCAAAAATTCTTCCATCCTCTTTTCATTTAGCCCACCGCCTTTCTCCCGTGAAACGGACGTCTGCAGAGTTCTACAAAAAACCGGAACAGACCCGGCAGCACGATGATACAGAGCCTTACGGCCGCCACGGTCAGGATGGCCCCTATCACCGCCAGTATCATACCGCTGCCTATGAGAGCCAGCCCTGTGGGCAGATCCGGCACAAGGGCCATCATCCCCGCAAAGAAGAGGACGATACCCACAATGGCCACCACGACAGCCGCCAGGGCAAAGGCAAAAAACACGGCAAACACGGCGATGGCGAGCCCCACCACAGCACAGAGGAGAGCCAGCCCTACCGGTACCACGATAGGTGAGCAGACAAGAAGTATCAGCACGATCAGGATGATCTTCCAGGTCCGGCTCGACCTGGACTGGCCGTAGCTGTCGCCGCCTCCGCAGCCACCTCCTCCGTTTCCGCCTGAATTGCCGCCGGGGCCATATCCAGCCGGGCCGCCCGGCCCTGCGGGGGACTCCCTGCGTTCAAACCTGGTGTCCGTGTATCCGGTCTCCCGGAACTCTCCTTCCTCGCCGGCCTTTCCACCCAGCCCGGCCTTTATCTCAGCCGCCACCTTGGCGGGGCTTCCCAGCTCCCGGATGATCTCCGCCTCGTTCTCCTCTCCCGCCTCGTCAAAATAGTCATTGTAATATTTCATTGCCTCCGTGCGCTCTTCAACAGATATATCCTGCAGGAGCGCCGCCAGCTCAAGCATAAATTGTACACGGTTCATAAGATAGCACCTCCCTCAAATATTTCGCTGATCTTTTTCGAGTAGCTTCTCCATTCGGATCGATAGAGCTCCAGCTGCGCTTCACCTCTCGGTGTAATCTTGTAATATCGTCGGTTCCTCCCGTCAAACTGCCTGTCGTACACTTCCAGGCAGTCATCCTTCTGCAGTCTCCTGAGTACGGGGTACAGGGTGGATTCCGACACCTCGATGGCCTTTCTTACATCCTGGGTGATCTTATAACCGTATGTCCCCTCTTTTTCTCTTGAGACAACCGCAAGGACGATCGCGTCAAGAAGGGCAGCTCCGGTGTTAAATACCATACAATCACTCCTTTTCTCCCTGCCTTACAGCGCCCTCAAAAGTCCGGCGCTGATATTATCAAAAACTTAATATTGTTTTTATGGCTATATTATATGTTATATAGTATTGTTTGTCAATAAATATTATATGAAAATATAATAATGTCATAGTTTTTTACTCTCAGCATCATATGACAATCCACTGTTGAAATTTATGTCAAAATCATGTACACTGTAGCTACAATGATCAGGGCAGATTTTTTCACAATACTTCTATCTGCCCGGAGAGCTCGTTTTTCAGAAGCTCTCATCCATATTTCTTGGCCCTTCGGCCGGAAAATACCCTTTGGGACCACACAGCAAAACAACAAAGAGAATACATGAGAGCGATTGTATTTTACATATTTGCCTGTTACAATAAGCATAGATACTGTCTTTTATGTATTCTCGCCTTCACGAAAGGAGAACTGCATGACAGACAGAGAAGACAACCGCACACAAACACATACCATACGGAACACAAGGCCAAAGGACAGCGGCGCCAAGCTGATCTTTGACAATCCAGTCCTCTGCGCTCAGTTCATCAGGGACTATCTGAACGTAGACATTTTAAAGGATGTTCAGCCGGAGGACATTGAAGATATCTCCGAGCGCTTTTTGTCTATGTGGCAGGAGAACCGGGACTCAGACTGTGTAAAGAAAATCCATCTGAACGGAGCAGCCGGACCTGAGGCGCTGTTCCTGATCGCCATGATCGAGCATCAGTCATCCGTAGACTACGATATGCCTTTCCGCATTTTAAGGTATATCACCCACATACTGACCGACTATGCCGCGGAAGCCGAGGAGAGACAGCCCCACATCACGGCCAGGAAGGATTTCCGCTACCCGCCTGTCCTTCCGGTGATCTTCTATGACGGGCCGGGAAACTGGACCGCAGCGGCAGATTTCAGGGACAAGGTATATCTCAATGACATCCTGGGAGAGTATATCCCCTCGTTCAAATATATCGTGGTCCCTCTCTCCAGCTACTCCGCCGAAGATCTGATCGGCAAAAACAACGAGCTCTCCCTGCTCCTGCTGATCGACAAGCTGCGTAGCTCCTCGGACTTCAAATTTCTCAGGGATATCCCTGACGAATATTTTGAAAATCTGGGCCGGAATTCACCGGAGTCTGTGCTGAAGCTGATGAGAACAGTCATATCCGTCCTGCTCCTCAAGCTGAATGTTCCAAAAGAAGAGGTGGCTGAGTTCACCGACCGCATCGAAAGGAGAGATTTTTCAGTGCTGTTTGAACATTTTGAGGCATACGATGTCCAGGAGACCCGCAGGGTCAGCAAGGCCGAAGGCAAGATAGAGGGCAAAGCCGAAGCAATACTTGACCTCCTGAGAGATCTGGGCCCTGTGCCGGAAGACATAGAAAAACAGATTGCCCAGACCACTGACCTGGAGCTTTTAAAGAAATGGCTGAAGGCTGCCGCCAGGGCAGAAGGTATAGAGAGCTTTATTTCCCAGATGTAAAACACAGCCCCGCCCTGACAGGGACCAGGTGTCCTGCTGTCAGAGCGGGGCTGCTCTGTTTCTGCCGGGCCTTACCCCGGCAGGATGATTTCTTCCCCCAAAGTAAACGAGTAGATGATCTTCTCCCTGACCGGCCTGCCCAGAAGCTGTTCCAGGGCTCTTGCATAGTAGTCAAGCTGGGCGTGGTACTTTTCCACAAGCTGGTCTGCGGTCTTCACCTGGTCTGTCTTGTAGTCCAGCACCACAAGGCCGTCCTCCTCCTGGAACCAGGCGTCGATGATCCCCTGCACGAGGATTTTGTCTTCCTCCTCCCCGGCGCTGTCAGGATATACCTCCGCCATGTCCACCCCGATGACAAAGGGCTGCTCCCGGAAGAGCTGTCCTCTCCTGTCCGCCTCCCGCATCCTTCTGCCGCTCTCGCAGCGGGTGAACCTCAGGATATCCCCGGGGCGGACGCACCGGGCCATGTCCGGGGCGATGCGGCCGCTCTCCTCCATAGAGCGGACCGCCTGGGACAGGCTCTCCTGGGTGTACTCTTCTGTAAAGTCCAGAAGCTCCATCACCCGGTGGTAGGCGCTTCCCCTGGAGGCGCCGGTGAGCTCCTCCTGCCCGGCCCGGAACCTGGGGATCAGGGGCACCACATCCGGCTCCTCAAAGAGCATCTCTCCTGCGTTCCCCGGCTCCTCCAGGGACAGCTCTCTTAGATACTCCCGTTTTTTCAGCTCAGAGACCGTGAATTTCAGCTTCCGCCCCTCCAGGTCCGGGTGGGGATATCTGTAGGAGAACTGCTCCTCCAGTCTCTCCTTCATCTCCTCATCATAGATTTTCTCTGTATCCCAGTCCTCCAGGGCCTTCTTGGTAAAGATGCCCTCTGCCTCCTCCTGCACCTGTCTTTTGACAAGCTCCTCCAGGTTCAGGAGCTCCACATGGACAGGGGCCTTCCCGTCTGCGGCGGCCACAGCCGGCAAGATCCAGTCCAGATAACGGGAAGCCCGGGACAGCTCGCCAAAAGAGAGGGGGCGGACAATCTCCGGGTGCTCCGGGGCTTTTTCCGCTTCCCCGGCTGTGCTCTCCCCAGCTGTACTCTTCAGAGCCCGCAGCTCCTCCAGCCTCCCTGCCGGGTCCTTCATGGTCCCCACCAGAATCAGCTTCTCCCTGGCCCGGGTCAGTGCCACGTAGAGGACGCGCAGCTCCTCCCCCAGGTTCTCCAGCTTCTCCTTTCTCTGGATGACCTGCTTGTAGAAGGACGGCGCCTTTGTGCGGCGCTCAAGGTCCACCACGTCCATGCCCACTCCCAGAGAGGAGTGGATGAGGATATTCCCCTTTGTGTCCTGGGTGTTGAAGCCTTTCCCCATTCCCGCCGCGATCACCACGGGGAACTCCAGGCCCTTGCTCTTATGGATGCTCATGATGCGCACTGTGTCCGCGTTCTCGTCGCTGACAGAGGCCTCCCCGTAGTCCACGTTGTACTTCTGCAGCTGCTCAATATAGCGGATAAAATTGAAAAGCCCCTGGTAGCTGGTGCTCTCAAAGGCCATGGCCTTCTGGGCCAGCATGTCCACGTTGGCTCTCCTCTGCTCGCCGCCGGGAAGAGCCGCCACATAGTCCCCGTATCCAGTGTCGTCCAGGATCTCCCACAGGAGCTCGTGGATGGCCGTGTAGGAGGCCTTCTCACGGAAATAGTCCATCTTGTCCAGGCAGGCAGACAGCTTCTTACGAAGAGCCGGGTCCTCCCCCTGGCTTCTGTACTGCTCCACCGCCTCGCAGAAGCGCCGGTCGGGGCAGGCGATACGAATCCGGGCCAGCTCCTCGCCGGTGAGCTGTCCAAACCAGGAGGAGAGGACAGCTGTCAGGGGGATGTCCTGCTTTTCGTTCTGCAGCACCCGGAAGTAATCCAGCAGCACGCCGATCTCCCGCGTCTCAAAGTACCCTTCCTTAGTCCCTGCGCAGGCGGGGATGCCCTCCTCCAGGAGCACCTCCATGAACACATCGCTCCAGCCCTTGATGCTCCTGGTCAGGATGACGATATCCCCATAGCGCACCGGCCGCAGCTTTCCTGTCTCCTTGTCCGTCACCAGCTGCTCCTTTAGGAGCCTGCGGATGCAGTCCGCCACGGCCCTTGCCTCCAGCTTTCTGGCGGAGAGCTTTTCTCCTGCCGCCTCCTCCAGCTCCTCGTCCGGGCTGCCGTCGATGAGGAGAAGCTCTGTGTCATTGCCCCGGCTCTCCGGGTAGGAGGCGCCGGGCCAGAGGGCGGCCCTGTCGCCGTAGGTGATGCCCCCAAGCTCCGGTATCATGATCTGCCGGAAGAGGGCGTTGACGCTTTCAAGGACCTCCGGGCGGCTCCGGAAATTCTTGAACAGGTCGATCCGCTGGGTCCGGCTGTCCGTCCCCTCCCCCTCGTAGATCCGGTAGGTGTCAAATTTCTCCATAAAAAGCTCCGGCCTGGAGAGGCGGAACCGGTAGATGCTCTGCTTCACATCCCCCACCATGAAAATGTTGTTCCTCCCCTGCCAGGTGCGGGACACACTTGTCAGGATGGCCTCCTGGATCAGGTTGCTGTCCTGGTACTCGTCGATCATCACCTCCCGGAACTGCTCCTGGTACACCCGGACGCAGGGGGAGGGCCGAAGCCCGTCCTCCGTCTTCTCCGTGAGGATGCGCAGAGCGTACTGCTCCATATCCGAGTAGTCGATCATGCCGCGGCTCCTCTTCTTCTCCTCAAACCGGGCGGCAAAGGCCTCAGTCAAGTCCTTAAGCTCCTCCATCATGGGAGCGCAGACCGCCAGCCCCGCAAGGAGCTCTTCTTCTGTCTGAGAAAAATACTGCTCTGCCGGAAAAACCACCGCCTTTTTCAGCTCATCCCGGAGCTTTTTCACCCGGTCCGCCTTTTCTTTGGACACAGCCTTGTCCCTGTTTGGAGCCAGCTTTTTCCAGGCAATCTGCTCCGACGCCCGGCGGTACTGGGCGTAGGTAGCGGCCTGCCGGAACCGCTCCACGTTCTTCATATCGCTCTCCAGCATCTCCTCGTACATGTAGGGGCCGTCCAGCTCCAGACAGAGGGCCAGGGCCTGGTCCTTCAGGCGGACCGCCGTCTCCATGGCGTGGTCCACCTCCTCCCGGACAAAGGCAAAGAAGGGCGTCTTCCCCAGCTCCTCGCCTGTCTGTACCCGGCAGGCCCGGACGCAGTCCGCAAGCCACCCCTCCGGGTCCGGACAGCTCCTGGAAAACTCGTACAGCTTCAGGATGATGTCCTCCAGCCTCCGGTCGCTCTTTCCCGCCGCATAGCTCTCCGTGAAGTCCAGAAAGCGCTCCTGCCCCTCCCCGTACTTTTCCTCCAGGAGCTCCTGCAGCACGTCTCTTTCCAGCAGCTTCAACTCTCCTTCCTCACCGATGCGGAAGGAAGGGTCCAGGTCAATGACATGAAAATTCTCCCGGATCACAGAGAGACAGAAGCTGTGGATAGTGGTGATGGAAGCGCTGTGGATGAGGGTGGCCTGCTGCCGCAGGTGCTCGTTAAAGGGGTCCTCCTGGGCCTTCTTTTCGATGGCTGTCCGTATCCTCTCCTTCATCTCTGCCGCGGCCGCCTCCGTGAAGGTGACGATGAGGAGCTCGTCCACGGAGAGAGGGTCCTCCTTTCTGGTGAGCATGGTGATGATGCGCTCCACCAGCACAGCCGTCTTTCCTGAGCCCGCCGCCGCGGACACAAGGATGCTGCGGTCCCTTAAGTCAATGACGCTCTGCTGTTCTTTTGTCCACTTTACGCCCATGGCTGTCCCTCCTGTCTTCCTTCCTCTGTATCATGGCCGGCCGCCGTTTCATCCTCCTCCGCTCCGGCGCTGCCGGCCCCTCCGCTGTAGGCCTGGATGCGCAGCAGCGCCTCCTCCTGCCCCATCCTGGTGATATCCCGGTAGCCGTAGCCCGGCAGGGAGCTGTCAAAGCCGCAGATATGCCGGTATCCGCAGAAGTCGCAGCCAGTCCGGTCCCCGTACCTGTAGGGCTCTGCCTTCGCCTCCCCGGAGGCGATGCGGCTGTGCAGCTCCCCTGCCTTTGCCCTGGCAAATGCCCCCAGCGTACGGAAGCGCTCCCCCGAGAGAGCCTTGGACCTGGCGGAGAGAGCCCCGTCCTTTTTGAAGGAGACAGGGATAGCCAGAGATTCCCCCTGGGTCCTGTGCTCCAGATGCCAGAGAGCGTCCCCCTCCAGGCTCACCAGGCCGTCCGGCCGGAGCTTCTTAAGAAGCCTCTCCTCAATCTGGCTCTCCTCTCCCCCGGGCTCTGTGAAGGGGTCCTGGATATGGTAGTAGAACACCCCGGCAGGGACAGGCTCCCTGCCCGGATATCTTTTCCCGGTGATCTTCAGCGCCTCCTCCATGTAGACAAGGAGCTGCATCTGCAGTCCCCCATAGACAAGGGACAGGTCAAAGGCAGTCTGCCCGGTCTTGTAGTCCAGGATCTTGACATAGACCCGGTCCTCCTCCACGCAGGTATCCACCCGGTCGATCTTGCCCGCGCCGAACTTCAGCTCATAGGCTTCAGGCCGGAAGTCCCCGGCCTTCAGCTGCTCCGTGAGAGCCCACACGGTCCGCTCCATCATGCGCTCGATGCGGGTGATGAGCCAGGTGTTCCTGGAGGAGCTGTAGAGGACGGAGTTGCCGTAGTCTGTCACCGCCTCCTCCACGCTCTCCTTGCAGAGCCGCTCCTGGGCCTCCCGGTCCAGACCGGTCCAGCCCCCCTGGCTGGCGGAGGCCTTCCGGGAGTACCGCTCAATGGCACCATGGAACACATTGCCCATATCCACAGCCTGGAACTCAAAGGTCTCCCTCTCCTTCAGCCGCAGCCCGTAATCCAGGAAATGGGCAAAGGCGCAGGCGGAAAATCTCTCCATCCGGGAGATGCTCTCCAGAGGCCGGTCCCCGTACAGCCTCTCTGCCGCGGCACGGGTGATGGCGTCCTGGGGTCTCCGGTAAAATCCCGCCTCCAGGATGGCGCCGATCCGGTCCCCCCACTCCCGGTTTTTCTTATACCAGGTGTAGAGCTCCATCCAGGCGCCCCCCGCCTTCTCGCTCTTCATCCGCAGGCCCTCGATGAGCTGGGAGAGCCCGGTCCTTGGGGAGAGCTCCCGGTCTTTTAAAAGAAGGGCGTCCTCGTGGGTGACCTCCAGGTCCGGGAAGAGCTTCTCCAGCTCCTGCACAAGGTAGGAGGGCCGTATCGTCTTACCGTCGGCGGACACCCTGCTGTAGAAGACGCAGAGTTTCCTGGAGGGCTTGGTCAGGTTCAGATAGAGATAGTACTTCTGCACATAGGCCTGCTCCCGGCTGCCCGGCGTCAGGGCGATCCTCTCCTTCTCAAAGGCCCTCACGTCCCGCTCGGAGAGGAGCCCTGTCCGCACAAGGGAGCCCGGAAGGAAGGTGTCATTGGCCCCCACGAACAGCAGGGCCTTCACCCCCTTCAGACGGGTCCGCTCCATGTCTCCGGCCACCACCTGGTCGATGCCTGGCGGGATGACCCCCACCCTGGCCTCCGCAAGCCCTGCGTCCAGCAGGTCGCAGTACTCCTGGAGGGAGACCTGCTCCTCCCCCAGAAGCTCCACAAATTTGTCAAAAAGGCCGATGACGATGCCGTAGATCTGGGCATACTCCCGGGCCAGAGCGTTCTCGCCCCTCTCCTGGAAGGCCTCCTCCTGCCGTTTCAGGGCAAGCTGCATCTCCTCCCCTGCCAGGAAATCATAGAGGGCCTCCGTGATGTCCCGGACGGTCTTCCGTCTCTGGCGGAGCACGAAAAGGAGGGGCTCCATCTTCTCCACAAAGAGGACCCGCATGTGGTTGAGCCGGTCCAGCTCCCCGGCGTCCATGCCCTCTGTCCGGCGCACCCAGCGCTGCTGCCATTTTTTCCATCCCCGGATACCCAGAGCCAGGCAGTAGTTCTCCAGGTCGTCCAGCTCACCCCTGGAAAAGGAGGTGTAGCCGGTCCGCAGAAAGCGGAACACGCTGTCGCAGGTAAAGCCCTCCCTGGACATAGCAAGGAGACTGCGGACGTACTCCACAAAGGAGTTGAGGAGGATGCTCCTCTTCTGGTCCATAAAGACCGGTATCTCATAGCGGGCAAAGGCCTTCCTGAGATAATTGCCGTACACCTCCATGTCGCTGGCGATCACGCCGATTTCCCGGTACCGGTACCCCTCCTTTCTCACAAGGGACCGCACCTTCCGGGCGGCTGCCTCCGCCTCCTCGTCCGGGCTGGATGCCACGTGGATCTCCACCCCATCCTGCTCACCCTCAAAGGAGCTGCTCCCGTACCGGAAAAGCTGGCGTTCCACAAAGGCCAGGGCAGGGCTCTCCTGGAATCTGGGGGGCACCTGGGGCCGCAGGAATTTCAGCTCCTCCACCGGCACCCGGCGCTCCCGCGCGATCTCCACCAGCGATGTGACCGTCTTCTTGCTCATGGCAAAGAGCTGACAGGGATGCTCGCAGGCGTAGGGATTTTCCCTCTCGTCGATCGTCACCGTGACCACCACGTCCCGGCAGATCGTCATGAGCTCTCCCAGGAGGCGGTTCTGGACCGGCGTGAACCCGGTGTAGCCGTCCAGCACCACTGTGCTCTTCTTTAGAAGGGCAGACTCCCCCGCCACCTTTGCCAGCACATCCAGGAGCTCCTCCTTTGTGGTGTATCTCTCCTTCAGGTAGTCCTGGAAGCTTCTGTACAGGCGCTTTAGGTCCTGCAGCTTAAAGGACAGGTAGGAGCCCTCCTGCTCCCCTGCTATGACCTGGTCCAGCTGCTCCTCCCCCACATCGTACTGCATGAACTCGGAGAGGACGGACTTCACCTCGCTGACATAGCCCAGCCTTCGCATGTTGCCCTTCAGCACGGTCAGCTCCCCCTCCAGGTCCCCGCCAATCTTTCGCAGCACCAGGTTCTTTCCCTCGTCGTCCAGCACGGGAAAGCCCCCCTTCCCTGTCTCCTCAAAAATCCGGTGGGCCAGGCGCACGAAACTGAGGACATCGATGTTCATGATCCCCTTCGCGGGGCTCATCATCACAAGGTCCTTCTGGGTCTGCATGGTAAACTGCTCCGGCACAAGGACCAGATAGGAAAGGCCGGGATTTTCCCCGGCCTCCTCTATGATCCTCTCATATAGATAATGGGACTTCCCGGAACCGGAACCCCCAAAAATAAATTTCAACGCCATATCATCTTCCTCCCGACGGCTCATGGGTGAGCTTCCCGTAGACATCCACAGGCACATAGGCCCTGACATAGATGCCCTCCTGGGTGTACTCCTCTTTTTCCAGCTCCCCGTATTTCCGGATAAGCTGTATTTTCCCCGCATCGCTGTAGGGGTAGATCTGCTCGATCTCCACCTTCTGCTCCCGCAGCACGTCCTCCACACAGGAGAGGAGCTCCTCCACGCCCTCTCCCGTCTTTGCCGAGATGAAGGCTGTCCTCTCCGCCTGAAAATCCCGGGGCGCATACTCTCCCTCAAACCTGTCCTTCTTGTTGAAGGCCGTGATCACCGGCTTGTCCGATGCCTCCAGCTCCCGCAGGGTCTCGTAGACCACGTGCATCTGCTGGTCCATCCGTGGATTGGACGCGTCCACCACGTGGAGCAGGATATCCGCGTACTTTGCCTCCTCCAGGGTACTCTTAAAAGCCTCGATGAGGTGGTGGGGCAGCTTGCGGATAAAGCCCACTGTGTCTGTCAGGAGCACCTCCTGTCCTCCCGGCAGCTTCAGGTTCCTGGTGGTCGGGTCCAGCGTGGCAAAGAGCTTGTCCTCGGCCAGGATGCCGGCTCCGGTGAGGTGATTTAGGAGAGTGGACTTTCCCGCGTTGGTGTAGCCCACGATGGCGATCACCGGAACGCGGCTCTTCGCCCTGGACTCCCTTGTGAGCTGCCGGTGCCTCTTTACCTCCTTCAGCTCCTTTGCGAGCTGGGAGATCCGCCCCTTGATGAGACGGCGGTCCATCTCCAGCTTCTTCTCCCCGGGCCCTCTCGTGCCGATGCCTCCTCCCAGCCTGGACAGGGATGTGCCAAGGCCGGTGAGCCTGGACTGTCTGTATCTGAGCTGGGCCAGCTCCACCTGTATCTTGCCCTCGCTGGTGGAGGCTCTGGCCGCAAAGATATCCAGGATGAGAAGCGTCCTGTCCATGATCTTCACGTCCAGCCCATCCCTCAGGTTGCCTATCTGGGACGGTGACAGCTCGTCGTCGCAGATGATGCCGTCGGCCCGGGTCTCCCATATCAAATCCTTCAGCTCTTCTGTCTTTCCCCTCCCAAGATAGGTAGCCGGGTGCATCTGCTCCCGCTTCTGCAGGATGCGCCCCACACAGAGGGCCCCGGCGGTGTCGGCCAGCTCCTCCAGCTCATTGAGGGACTGCTCCGCGTCATCGCTGTCTGCCAGGCTCACACCCACCAGGATGACCCTCTCTTTTTTCTCCGCTGTCTCATACATATACACAGGACTCCTTATCTGGTCTCAAGAAATTCCGCCTCTTTTGCCGCCTTCTCGTCATCCGGGTAGTCGGCTGTGTAGTCCTTAAGCTTGGACTTTGCGCTCTCCATATCACCGGACTGCTCATAGGCCGCGATCTCGTTAAAGCGCATCTCCTGCATCATCTCATCGCTGACATCCTCGGCCTCCATGCCCAGCCGGAAATAGTTCAGCGCCTCCGTGGGCTTCCCCAGCTGCATGGCGCAGCAGCCCATGAGATTGTAGAGCTCCCCGGTCTTGTCTCCTCCGTTGTCCAGCACAGACTGAAAGGCCTCCAGGGCTCCCTCGTAGTCCTGCTGCTCCCATTTGGCAAGGCCAAGTCCTCTCCAGCCTTCCGGATCCTGGCCGTCCTCGTCTACAGCCTCCTGGAATGTGGATGCCGCCTCCTCGTAATTTCCCTCTTCCAAAAGCGCGGTCCCCTCCTCCAGCAGGTTGGAACCGCAGCCTGTCAGCATCAGGGCGGCCAGAAGGACCGCCGCATATTTTCCTGCCTTTCTCTTCATCTTCAAGCTCCCTTCGTCTATACTCTCCCCCGCCATCACGCAGAATATTTGACAACTCCCGCCGCGTTGATGATGGAGATGATCATCACGCCCACATCCGTGAACACAGACTCCCACATGGTGATGTAGCCCGCCGCCGCAAGGAGAAGGACCACAAATTTCATGATCAGCGCAAAATTGATATTCTGGCTCACTACCCGGACTGTCTCCTTTGCGATGCGGACCGCGTCCACCACCTTGGGAAGCTCATCCTCAAGGAGGATGATATCCGCCGCCTCTATGGCCGCGTCCGACCCCAGAGCGCCCATGGCGATGCCCACGTCCGCCCTGGCAAGCACCGGGGCGTCGTTGATGCCATCTCCCACGCAGGCTACTCTCTCCGCCTCGTACTGGTACTGCATGAATTCCTCCATCTGCTCCAGCTTATCCTCCGGCATCAGCTCTGTGTAGGCATAGTCCAGCTGCAGCTCCTTTGCCACCGCGTTTCCTGCCGCCCGGCTGTCTCCAGTGAGCATGACAAGGACTGCATTGTATTTCTCCCTCAGCATCTTCATGGTCCATCTGGCATTTTCCCGGATCTGGTCTTCTATGACGATATAGCCGGCATACTGGTCCTCCCGGGCCACGTAGATGACGGTCCCGATGGTCCTTACCTGCTCCACCGCGAGCCCCTGCTCCTCCATCATCCGGAGATTTCCGATATGTACCCTGCTGCCGTTGTAGCTGGCGCTGATCCCATAGCCCGGCATCTCCTCCACGTCCGTCACCCTCTCCGGGTCGTACTCTCCGCCGTAGGCGCTCATGAGGGACTGGGCGATGGGATGGTTGGAATAGCTCTCCACATGGGCCGTTATCTCCAGCAGCTCCTCCCTTGTGATACCCTCCGGGCGCACCCGGGTCACGGTAAAGGTACCCTCTGTCAGTGTACCCGTTTTATCAAAGACAAATGTATCCACCTTTGCCAGCATCTCCAGGTAGTTTCCGCCCTTCACAACGATCCCCTGGCGGGCCGCCGAAGCGATCCCTCCCAGAAAGGCGATGGGCACGGACAGGATGAGTCCGGTGGGACAGGCCGCGATGAGCACGATCATGCCCCGGTATATCCATGTCTCCCATCCGCTCCCCGTGATAAAGAGAGGCGGACAGACCATGATGAGGAGAGCCGCCAGCACAGCCACAGGCGTGTAGATCCGGGTAAATTTTCTCACAAACCCTTCGCTCTCCGCCTTCTGCTTCTGGGCTCCCTCCACCAGCTCCATGATGCGGGACACAGTGGAGTCCTTGTAGAGCCTTTTCACCTGGGCCTCCACCACACCGGTCATATTGATGCTGCCGCTGTAGATCCGGCTGCCTGGGCCCACGCTGTCAGGCATGGCCTCCCCGGTCAGGGCCTTTGTGTCAAGGCTGGTATTTCCGTTTAGGATGACAGCGTCCACCGGCACGCGCTCGCCCGGCTTGATGATGATCACGTCCCCCGGTTCCAGCTGGGAGGGCTCCACCTGCACCTCACCGCTCTCCTCTTTCCTGGTGGCAAAGGCAGGGCGTATATCTATAAATTTCTCAATCGTCCTCCTGGTCCTGTCCACAGACACAGCCTCAAGGATGCATCCCATCTGGAACAGGAGCATGGCGGCCACAGCCTCCATGTAGTGCCCCACGGCAAGCGCCCCCACCGTGGCGATCACCATGAGCAGATGCTCCTTCTCCAGCTTCTTCTGGACAAGACTGCTGCTGATACTGTAAAAGGAGTGGAACGAGACAACAAGATACACAGCGAGAAACAGGAAAAAGCGCACCTCGTTTTCCAGCATCGCCCGTCCTGACACAATGACAGCAGCAATAAACAGAACCGCGCCTGCCGTCAATATACCTGCCTGCATCTTGATTTCCTTCGCCATCGCCTTGCCCCTCTTATTTCCTCATAGTTTACTCGCTGATATGCTCCATGCCCTGGCTGATTATGGTCTGGATGTGGCCGTCAGCCAGCGAGTAGAAGACAGTCTTTCCCTCTCTCCTGTTCTTTACCAGCTTCATCTGCTTCAGGACCCGGAGCTGGTGAGAGATGGCCGACTGGCTCATTCCAAGCAGTTCCGCCAGGTCGCAGACACACACTTCGGCCTGCAGAAGGGCGCAGAGGATGCGGATGCGGGTGGCGTCGCCGAACACCTTGTAGAAGTCCGCAAGTTCCTGGATCGTCACCTCTCCGGGCATCCTGCCGCGCACTTCCCGGATGATATCTGTATGAGCCGCCACCACGTCACAGCACTCTGCCTCTGTCTTTTTCATCGTCAGTCACCCTTTCTGAAGCCAGCCTTCCGCCAGACTCTGTTCATATGAATATCAGTTCATCTGTTAATTATGCCAAAACAGGCCCTGCATTTCAACCTTTTCGCAGAAAATCAAGGAAACTTAATACTTTTGTAACACGGCCTTCCCGTACAGGGCGCGGATGGAGTTCAGCACACAGAGCATGGCTACGCCCGTGTCGGCGAACACGGCCATCCACATGTTTGCCATGCCCGCAAAGCCGAGGATCATGACAAGGGCCTTCACAGTCAGGGCAAAGACCACGTTCTGCATGGCGATCCGCCCGGTCTTCCTGGCGATGGCAACGGACTCCGGGACCGCCGTCACCTGGGAGGTCATGAAGACCACGTCCGCCGCCTCAATGGCCGCGTCCGCTCCGCTTCCCATAGCCGCCCCCACATCCGCTCCGGCCAGCACCGGAGCATCGTTGATGCCGTCGCCCACAAACATGACCGCTCCGCTCTCCCGGCGCATCTCCTGCAGACGGGTCAGCTTATCCTGGGGCAGGAGCTGGGCAAATACCCTGTCGATGCCTGCCTCGCCGGCCACCGCCCGGGCGCTCTCCTGTCCGTCTCCTGTGAACATGGCAGTCACAAGGCCCTGCTTTTTCATCATAGCTATGGCGTCCTTCGCCTCTTTTTTCAGGGAGTCCGCGATGACGATGCAGCCGGCCAGCTCCCCGTCAAGGGCGAGGAGCACCTCCGTGCCGTACTGGCCGCCCTCGTACCGGTCCATACTGACATGGAACATCTCCATGAGAGCCCTGTTCCCGCAGAGGATCTCTCCGCTCTCCGTGACTGCGTGGATGCCCTTTCCGGAGATTTCCTCCACCTTTTCCGGACGTTCCAGAGTCATGCCCCTCTCCCTGGCAGCCTCCACGATACTGGTGCCGATGGGGTGGGTGGAGCCCAGCTCGCACCGCGCCGCCATCTCAAGGAGCGCGTCCATGCTCTCTCTCCCAAAGGGAATGACACTCTGTACCTGGAATTCCCCCCTGGTGATGGTGCCGGTCTTATCCATCACCACTGCCTTCACATTTTTCAGGGCTTCAATGGCAACACCGCCCTTAAAGAGGATGCCCCTTTTGGAGCCGGCGCCGATGCCGGAGAAGAAGGCCAGGGGCACGCTCAGCACGAGGGCGCAGGGACAGCTGATGACAAGGAAGGTGATGGCCGTGTAGATCCACTCCCGCCAGTTTCCGGTCATGAGGGAGGGTATGATGGCCGTGGCCACAGCAGCCAGCACCACGATGGGGGTGTAGATCCTGGCAAATCTTGTGATGAAACGGTCCAGCTTCGGCTTGCTGGCAGCGGCGTTTTCCACGGAGTCCAGTATCTTGGTCACCATGGACTCCGAGAGGGGTTTTTCCACCTTCATCTGCAGCACGCCCTGCTCGTTGACACAGCCGGACATGAGCCTGGAGCCTTGGCGCACCGTCACAGGGACCGGCTCCCCCGTCACAGGGGAGGTGTCGATGCGGCTCTCCCCCTCAGTCACAATGCCGTCCAGCGGGATGCGGTCTCCCGGCCGCACAAGGAGGATATCTCCCACCGCCGCGTCCTTTGCCGGGATTTCATGCACCTCCCCGCCTTCCAGGCGCCCCACTACCTCGGGGCGCATATCCACGGCCTCCATGATCTGGGAACGGCTCCTGGCCACGGCCACGTCCTCAAAGAGCTCACCCACTCTGTAGAACAGCATGACTCCCACAGCCTCCGCGAAATCGCCGATGGCGAAGGCGGCCAGGGTGGCCACGCTCATGAGGAAGTTCTCGTCAAACACATGGCCCTTCCCCAGGTTCCTGAAGGCGGTCCAGACAATCTCCCAGCCCAGCAGTACATAGGCGATGACATAGCCCGCAGAGGGCCAAAGGACCGCCGCTCCCATGTGCTCCGCGATCTCCCCCGCGGCAAAGAGGACTGCTCCAGCCGCAATGATGAGGATTTCCTTTTTGTTCTCCCGAAAAATCCCCTCCTTCTCCGGCTTTCCGGCAGGCTGCAGCTCCTCCCTGGGGGTGACTGTCACCTGCTCCTCTATGGAGGCGCAGATTTCCCGGAATTTGGGCAGGAGCTCCTCCTGATGGTCCGCCGCCACCCGGAGCTGCTTTGTGGCAAAGGTAATGGTGGCCATCTCCACCCCCGGCAGCTCCCGGATCTGCCTCTCCATCCTGGCCGCGCAGTTGGCGCATCCGAGTCCCTCCAGAATGTAGACCTTCTGCTCTACTCCGGCGGGTATGCCGTCAAATTCCCGGCCTGTGTGGTGTATCTCCTCATGGTGGTGCCCGTGGTCGTGTCCGTGCTCATGCTCATGGTGATGCTCGTGGCCATCGGACTCGTGTTCGTGATGGTGCTCGTGGCCGCAGCCGCAGGCCTCGTGGCCGTGATGATGATCATGGCCGTAGCCGCAGGCCTCATGTATGTGGTCGTGACCCTGTCCCGGTTCTCTTTTTTCAGCAATCATAGCGTTTCCTCCCTGCATGGTTATATATGAATAATTGTTCATATGTTCATGCTTTAATATAATCACAAATCCACAACACTGTCAATAGGATAGCCGATAAAATTTTATCAAAACAGAAAAAAGAGAGCCGAAGCTCTCTTTTGCCGCTCTGTCTATACCGGGAAATCCCTTCGGCTGTCCTCCACCGCGCAGGAGATGGCCTCATTGAAGGTGGGATGGGCCCTCATGGCGTAGAGGAGCTGGGTGGATGTAAGGCCATTGGCAAGAGCCGTAGCCAGCTCGCCGATCATGTCCGTGGCCCTGGGACACATGAGCTGCGCCCCCAGCAGCTCATCGCTGTCCGGGGCAAACAGCACCTTGATAAATCCCTCTTCCTCGCCTGTGATGATGGACTGTCCGTTCCCCTGCATCACGTACTTTCCGCACCGCACCGGCACGCCCTTCCTGCGGGCCTCCTCTTCTGTCAGCCCCACGGAAGCGATCTCCGGGTCCGTGTAGATACAGCTGGGGATAATGGAGACGGGAGTAAAAAGTCCCCCGGGTACCATGGAGATGATGACTGAGGGCTGCCTGCCGTTCATCCGCTCCACCACATAGGCGGCCTGGGCGGAGGCCACATGGGCCAGCTGTATACCGCCTGTCACGTCCCCCACCGCATAGACTCCCGGGATGTTGGTGCGGAAGAAATCGTCCACCACGATCCGGCCTCTCTCCAGCTTCACCGGCACATCGCTCTCAAACAATCCTTCTGTGGCGGAGCTTCGCCCCACTGACACCAGCACTGCGTCCACGATCTCTTTATTGTTCCTGCCGTCACAGACAAACCGGCACGCCAGGCGGCCGCTCTCTTTTTCCCGCTCGATCCGCTCCAGGATGCTCTCCTTGCAGATCCGGATGCCTCTGCCTGTTAAGATACGCTCAAGCGCATCAGAAAATTCCCGGTCCATGTTCGGCAGAAGGCGGTCCGAGATCTCCACCACCGTCACCTCCGTGCCCAGAGACTGGAAGACTGTAGCCAGCTCCAGACCTATGACGCCGCCTCCCAGGATCAGCATCCGGTCATACCTGTGGGCATCCGCGGTGAGGAGCTCCTCGCTTGTCATGACACCGGGCAGCTCCATGCCGGGAATGTCCGCCAGGTTGGCCTTTGCCCCCGCGGCCACCAGGATGTTCTTCCCCTGGCACACGGAAACCTTTCCCTCCTCGTCCGTCACGCGCACCATCCGGTCCCTGCAGATCACCGCACTGCCCCGGATGAGGTCCACCCCAAGCCGGCAAAACTCCTCCTCCAGCTCCCGGCGCATGCGGTCCGCCGCCATATCCTTGTACCTGTAGATCTTCTGGAGGTCAAAGGACACACCATCCGCATGCAGGCCAAACCTCTCGCAGCCCTCCATCTCCCTGTACAGGGTGGCTGCGTGGAGCAGGGCCTTGGCCGGGATACAGCCCCGGTTGATACAGGTACCTCCCACAGGCCCCCTGTCGATGAGGGCCACCGTCATTCCCATTCTGGCCGCCTTCCTGGCAGCCACATAGCCGCCAGGCCCCGCTCCCACGATCACAAGGTCATATGTATCTCTCATAAAATCCACCCCCTGATCATTCCCTAATCAATCTGCCAGTCAACAGGCTCCACACCGTGCTCCTCAAGGAATGCGTTCGTCTTGCTGAAGGGCCTGCTGCCGAAAAAGCCCCTGAACGCGGACAGCGGACTCGGGTGAGGCGCCTCCAGTATGAGGTGCTTTGGATTGTGGAGCATAGCCTTCTTCCTCTGCGCCGGCGCTCCCCACAGAATGAACACGATAGGGCGGTCCTGTCCGTCCAGGGCACGGATGGCCGCATCCGTGAACTCCTCCCAGCCGATCCCCCTGTGGGAGTTGGCCTGGTGGGCCCGCACCGTCAGCACGGTATTGAGCATCAGCACGCCCTGCCTGGCCCATTTTTCCAGATATCCGTGGTCCGGGATGGCACAGCCCAGGTCATCGTAGAGCTCCTGGTAGATGTTGACAAGAGAGGGCGGGATGGCCACCCCCTTCCGGACCGAAAAGCACAGGCCGTGGGCCTGCCCCACATTGTGGTAAGGGTCCTGCCCCAGTATGACCACCTTCACATCCTTTAAAGGTGTCAGGTGGAACGCGTTAAAAATATCATCCGACGGCGGAAAGACCAGGTGGGTCTCATACTCCTTCTTCACCGTCTCAAACAGTTGCTTATAATAAGGCTTTTTAAACTCTCCCTGGAGAGCCTCCAGCCAGTCATTGGAAATCGCTGCCATGGTCTGTCTTATCTCCTTTTTCTTTTCTGGACGCATCACAGGCGGACGGAAATCCCCTCACCTCTTAAGTATTCCTTCACTTCCCGTATCTCCAGCTCCTTGTAGTGGAAAAGAGAAGCCGCCAGGGCCGCGTCCGCGCCGCCCACAGTCAGGGCATCCTTGAAATGCTCCAGCCTTCCGGCTCCCCCTGAGGCGATGACAGGGATGGAGACCGCGTCCGCCACAGCCCTTGTCAGCTCCAGGTCGTAGCCCGCCTTGGTGCCGTCGCAGTCCATGCTGGTGAGGAGTATCTCCCCCGCCCCCAGCTTCTCCACCTTTGCCGCCCACTCCAGGGCATCGATCCCCACGTCGACCCGGCCGCCGTTTTTATAGATGTTCCAGCCTGTCCCGTCGGGACGTCTCTTGGCATCGATGGCCACCACCACACACTGGCTGCCAAACTTGTCCGCCGCCGCGGAAATAAGCTCCGGCGTCTGGATGGCCGAGGAGTTGATGGAGATCTTGTCCGCCCCCTCCCGAAGGAGCGCCCGGAAATCCTCCACTGTGCGGATGCCTCCCCCCACCGTAAAGGGGATAAACACAGTCTCCGCCACCTTGCGGACCATGTCCACTACCGTGGCTCTGGCGTCAGAGGAGGCTGTGATGTCCAGGAACACCAGCTCGTCCGCCCCGGCCTCGTCGTAGGCCTTTCCAATCTCCACCGGATCTCCCGCATCCCTGAGATCCACAAAATTCACACCCTTGACAACCCTTCCGCCGTTCACGTCCAGACAGGGAATGATCCGTTTTGTATGCATCTTCTCTGTACCTCCGTCTATAGTCCTACAAAATTCTCCAGCATGAGAAGCCCCGTGGAGCTGCTCTTCTCCGGATGGAACTGACAGGCAAACACATTGCCCTTCTCCACCGAGGCGTGTATCTTTGTCCCGTACCAGGTGACTGCCTTCACGATCTCCTCCTCCTGCGCCTCCAGGTAATAGGAGTGCACGAAATACACAAAGGGCTCCTCCGGGACTCCCTTAAACAGTCTTCCCTCTCCCGCAAGCTCCAGGGTATTCCATCCCATGTGGGGGATCTTCAGCCCCTCACCCCCGGGGAGCCTGCGTATCTTCCCTTTCAGTATGCCGAGTCCCTTCACACCCGGACTCTCCTCGCTCTCCTCAAAGAGGAGCTGCAGGCCCAGGCAGATACCCAGAAAGGGGGTACCCCGCTCCGCCACCTGGCGTATCACCTCCTCCAGGCCGTACCGCCGTATCTTCCCCATGGCGTCGCCGAAAGCTCCCACCCCGGGCAGGATCACCTTGTCCGCCTCCAGGATGCGCTCCCGGTCCCTGGTGATCTCCACCTCCTGGCCCAGGTAGTGCATGGCCTTCTCCACACTTTTTATATTTCCCGCATCATAATCAATAATCGCTATCATCCGTTTTCCCGGTTCCTTTCTGAATGTCTCACAGTGTATATACAGTTTTAGTCTACCATATTTTCTATTTCACATCCAGTTCAAACCAGAATTCAACGCCGTTATCGTAGTTTTTCACACCGTATTCCTGGTGGAAGGAGTCCATGATGGCCTTCACGATGGACAGACCGATCCCGTTGCCTCCGTACTCCCTCGTGTGGGCCTTGTCCACCTTGTAGAACTTTTCCCAGATATGGGGCACATCCTCCTCCGGGATGGGGGCGCCCGTGTTGAACACCGTCACCTTCACCTTCTCGCCGGTGGGAATGAGCTTCACGTCCACCACCCGGTCTCCGTCCAGGTGATTGAAGGCATTGCTCACATAGTTCCTCACCACCTGCTCCGCCTTAAACTCGTCTGCCCACACATAGACCGGCTCCTTCTGCCGGAACTGGACCCTGGCCTCCTTCTGCTGGGCCACGATCTCCATACTCTGGAGAACGCCCCGTATCAGCTCTGTCAGGTCAAAGCGCTGGAACTCCACATTTTCGTCCCCGAATTCCAGCTGGTTCAGGGTCATGAGGTTTTTCACCATCTGGTTCATCTTGGCAGCCTCGTCCATAATGACATCACAGTAAAACTCCCGGCTTTCCGCATCGTCGCTGACTCCCTCCCTGAGTCCCTCCGCGTATCCCTGGATGAGAGCGATGGGGGTCTTCAGCTCATGAGACACGTTCCCCATAAAATCCGTCCGCATCTTCTCCATTTTTTCCTTCTGCTCGATATCCTGCTGCAGGCGGAAATTTGCGTTCTTAAGCTCGGAGATGGTGCTCTGCAGCTTCTCGGACATACTGTTGAAATTCTCGCCCAGGACCCCTATCTCGCCCTCGCCGCCGCTGGTGTATTTCGCTTCAAAGTCAAGGTCCGCCATTCTGGCTGACAGGACGGCCAGTTCCCGCAGAGGCTCTGTGAGCCGCCTGGAAAAGTACCACACCAGGAGTATCCCTCCTGCAATGACTCCTATCCCCACGATGATAAGGAACCTGTAAAAGAGGACCATGGTCTCCTGGATACTCTCCAGGGGACTGCGGATGAAAATGTTGTAGGAGTCCCCCACCGTTCCCCAGAGGGCCAGGTAATCCACCTGCTGGGTCCCGTCCCGGAACTCCACCACCTGGTAATCATCGTTCCTCTCCATCACCTGGCTGTCAATCTTGTTGAAGAGGACTCCGGCCAGCTGCATCAGCAGCATCTGACTGTCATGGAGATTGGAAAATCCGCTCTCATTTGAAAAATTCCACACAATGTAGTAGAAATTGTACCGCTCTGCCGTGCGGTTGACCTGGCTGAGCTCATCCTCCGTCAGACTGCCGCTCCGGGTGATCTGGTCGATCTCATCGTACAGCTCCGCGAAATTAGCTTCCTTTTCCCGTATATAATAGGGCTCCAGACCGGAGCCCACCAGAAGCAGGAGGATGACCAGCATGCAGACGATAAGTCCCACGAACACGGCGATCATCTGCCTGCGTATTGAATGCTTCATCTACGCCACCTCAAATTTGTAGCCCATGCCCCAGACTGTCTTGATATAATTCCCCTTGTCGCCCAGCTTGCTGCGCAGCTTCTTCACATGGGTATCAATGGTCCTGGCATCGCCAAAATAATCATAGTTCCACACATTGTTCAAAATCTTCTCCCTGGAGAGGGCCACCCCTCTATTTTCCATGAAATACGTGAGGAGCTCAAACTCCTTGTAGCTGAGCTCCACCGGCTCACCGTCCAGCTTCACGATGTGGGCAGTCTTGTCCAGCTCTATGCCGCCGGCCTCCAGCGTCTCCTGAGCCTGCGCATCCCGGGTCCTTCTCAGGATGGCTTCCACCCTCGCCACAAGGATCTTGGGGCTGAAGGGCTTGGATATATATTCGTCCACTCCCAGGCTGAACCCCTGGAGCTCGTCCCGCTCCTCTCCCCTGGCCGTCAGCATGATGATGGGCACCCTGGAGGACTGGCGCACCTCCCGGCATACCTGCCATCCATCCATCCTGGGCATCATGACATCCAGGATGATGAGCGCAATGTCCCTGTTCTCATAAAAAATATCCATGGCCTCCATGCCGTCTCCGGCCTCAAAGACCTGAAAGCCCTCTCTCTCCAGGAAGTCACGCACCAGCTTGCGCATGCGGCTCTCGTCATCGACCACCAGTATTTTCATCTTTTCCATCAAAGCATACCTCCTGCCGCTTACCTTTTAGACTATTATACCAGTATTCTATGTTCCTTTTGTGAATTTTTTTCAGAAATGTGGTATAATGACTGCGATAAATGCAAGGAGGAGGGCAACCATGAACTGTCCCAGATGTGGAAACGAACTGAGAATAAGCAGAAAGGATCCCAGATTTGGCCTCTGTGATACCTGCAGAAAGAAGTACCGCCTGCCTGAGCAGAAGGCCCCTCAGGCACAGAAGGAAGAGGAGGAGCACTATCCGAAATACGCCAACATTCCGCCCAAAGCCGTGCGGGAAAAACGCGAGACCGAGATGCGCCGGGCCTACGACGAGCTTCTCGCCATCGGGAAAGAGGAGCGTGAAGGAAAGAGAGGCCTCTTTGGCCGCAGAAAAAAATCCAAATAAAATCTTTTCTATTTTGGGGGAACATGCTATAATAATCTGTGCTGTTTATCATGTTTGAGACGGGCAGCATGTTTCTGGAGACGTACCGAAGTGGCCGTAACGGGGCTGACTCGAAATCAGTTTATCGGTTTTATCGCCGGTACGAGGGTTCGAATCCCTCCGTCTCCGTTAAAATGACAGAGGGTGTCCCAAAAGTCATGCATTGACTTGAGGGGCACCCTCTTTTTGAAATATCTATCAAACGGTCTCTTCGTACAGGTCCGTGAAATAGTCCATCAGCTCGTTAAAGCAGTCCCACTCCCGCTTCACTGTGATGGTCTTCTGCTGCCCGCCCTGTTTGAAATCACGGCGCAGATTGCTGTACTCCCGGATGACCGCCGCGACTTCCACATCCCGGTTGTCCTTCTGCCGGATGTCTGTCACCCGGATGATATGCCATACATCCTTTCGCCCCGGCAGGTCCAGGATATCGGAAATCCCCCTTATCCGCCCTTCATAAAAGGCTCTGTCCTCCTGACCCCTGTCAGCTATATACTGCCCGATGAGCGGGAAGCCGAGTCTGGATACGGTGGTTGCGGCGGGCCTGTTCTGGTTCATGTACCGGTAACGGTACAGTCCCTGGTCGTAGATGTACACCCACTCTTTCCAATCTCCCGGGTCAATCACATGGACGCCCTGACGGCGCTCCTCTCTCGCCTTCTGCTCTTTATATTGTTCCAGCTTATCCTTCATATCCGAAGTTGTCTTCCGCGAGTACAGGGGGCTGCCCGCCATCTTCCGCTCCGCATCCCGCAGGGCCTCCTCATGGTCCGGACGCAGCTCCTGGCAGCGGGCAGCCACGCGGCCCTCCCCGTCCACGATCACGCCCCTGTAGTAGTCACACTGGTAGTCCTTGTGGTACACAGTCTCCACATCCGGAAAAAATGTCCTGTCTGTCTTCATAAAAATTCCCCCCTATACCTTTCTCCTTTTATCGGCGGAATGATCATCGGAAGTGCCAAAAGGCACATTCCGGGATCGTAAGCGGTCGCCAAGGTCTCGGGCAAGCCCGGACTTTGGTCCGTCGCCGTCACAAAAAAGGGAAACGCCTGCATACCAAGCGTTTCCCTTCGCTTCCAAAAATGGACCTGGCGGGAATCGAACCCGCGTCCGAAAGCCTTTCCATCAGAGCATCTCCCATCACAGTCATTAGTTTGACATTCCCTCTGCCGGCCGCCTAATGACAGGCTTCCGGTTTCAGTAGCTTCATAAAGTCTTCCATCCCCTCAAAGCTTTGAGGACGAAGTGCTCCGCCTTGTTGAAGCCGGGATCTTAAGCAGCGGATGACCTAAGGCCGACTGCCGCCAAAATTAGGCAGCGTACGCTAATTCTCTATTGTCTGCGTTTATATTTAATTGGAACTTTTAACGTAGTGTCCCGCTACGGATGGCTTCTCCAACTTCCAAACCCCCGTCGAAACCAGTACAAGCCCGAGCTGTCTGGCCGCAGACGTTTTTGTTGTCTCATTTATTATAGTAACAGACATCTGTCCTGTCAAGTCTTCCCCCGAAGGCTTTTTTACACCTTTTTCTCCAAAAGCCGCAGAGCCGCCTCCATAGCGTCCGCCGCCCTCTCCAGCGTCTCCACGGAAGCCGCGTAGGTGATGCGCAGATGCCCCGGCGCCAGGAAGGCGCTGCCCGGCACTACCGCTACCCGGGCCTTCTCCAGGAGGAATTCCGCAAGGGCCAGATCGTCCGCTATCCTCTTTCCATTATATGTCCGGCCCAGATAATCTGTCACATCCGGCAGGAGGTAGAAGGCTCCCTCCCCGCTTTGGCAGCGGATGCCCTCTATGCGGTTCAGCCGCTCGTGGAGAAAGAGGCGGCGTCTGTCGTACTCCGATGCCATTTCCCTGACACAGTCCTGGCTGCCCTGCAGCGCCGCGATCCCGGCCTTCTGGGAAATGGAATTGACGGAGGAGACCATCTGGCTCTGGACCACATTGACCGCCTGCACGACCTCCCGGTCCGCCGCCAGGTAGCCGAGCCTCCACCCTGTCATGGCATAGGTCTTGGAAAAGCTGTTGATGAGCACTGTCCTCCTTCTGGCGTCACGGGACAGGGCGCTTACACTCACGTGCGTCCGGCCCTCATACACCATGCACTCGTAGACCTCATCCGACAGGACATAAAAATCATGCTTCTGTGCGAGAAGAGCCAGCTCCTCCAGGCTCTCCTTGCTGTACACAGCCCCGGTGGGATTGTTGGGCGTGTTGATGATCACCGCCTTTGTCCGTCCCGTGACTGCCCGCTCGATATCTGCAAGGTCAAGGCTGAAATCCTCCGCCGTCCTCACAGCCACCGGCACGCCCCCGGCCATGCGCACCATCTCCGTGTAGCTGACCCAGCAGGGGCAGGGGATGATGACCTCGTCCCCCGGATCACAGAGGGCGAGGAGAGCCGCATAGATACACTGCTTGGCTCCCGGGCCCAGGGTGATCTCATCCGGTGCGTACTCCACATGGTTTTCCCGCATGAGCTTGGACGCAATAGCCTCTCTTATCTCCGGCACACCCATGACCGGCGTGTACCTTGTAAATCCTTCCTCAATGGCCTCCTTCGCCGCCCGGCAGATATGGGCCGGGGTATCAAGATCGGGCTCACCTACATTGAGCCCAATCACAGGGATGCCCTCCCTCCTCATTGCGGCTATGCGGTTGGTCAGCTCCACCGTCCTGGACGGCTCCACTTCCTGTATCCTCTTAGAAATCATAGGTCATTCCTCTCACTTATCATATGACTTATTATACAACCGCTTTAGCGCTTTATCAAGTTAAATTTATAAAATCATCCTGCTTTTAAAGTATCTTGAAGGCTCCCACAACGGGCAGCTCTCTCCTCACTCCCCGGCAGGCGTCTACAATGCCCACGATCATGAGGATAAAGAAGACAAGGCTCAGGATACCGCCCACCAGCTCAAGGGGCCAGACAGAGGAGAAAAACGCAAAGCCCAGGAATCCCCCTCCGGACAGGATATCTGCCAGGAGACTCCCGATCCATATCACAAGTCCCTGATCAATGTGGTGTCTCAGATATTCTGAGCTTTTGTTTCCCGCAAGAAGAGGCACGAGGACAAGGATCCCTATGTAGGACAAAACCGCCATCACCTTGTTCGCTCTCACGTCCTCCGGATGAAAATATCCCTCCCTTTGCTGGCCATACGGCCCCTGCTGGCCGTACTGGCTCTGCTGGCCGCCGTGATCGTAGTACTGCTGGTCCTGGCCCTGCCCCTGCTGGCCGTACTGGCCCTGGCCCAGAGGGATCTCAGCCCCGCAGCAGGGACAGAAGCGTATCCCGTCGTCCACCTTTGCTCCGCACTTCACACAATATGCCATCTTATCTTCCTCCTATGTGCACTGGATTTTTCTCGTCCTCCAGGCCCAGTATCTCTGCAAGGACTTCTATGATGATCTCATTTGTGCAGGACTTGATGTACCCCATCATGTGAAGGGATATCTCGTCCTGCCTCTGCTCTGCCGTCAACTCTGCCTTCGCGTTCGTCTCCTGGATGAGCGAAATGAGCTGAGGCGTCAGCTCCTCGTAGGTCTCAATGGTCGTCTGGGAGACCAGTTTTCTAAGCTCTTCTTTACTCACAGGTACCATACCAGTTCCTCCTCTATCCGAAGTTTCTCACCTTAAATTCCCGCTCCGCCTCTCTCTTCTGGTCCTTTTTGGCGATGTCCTGCCGCTTGTCGTAGAGCTTCTTGCCCCTTGCGAGGCCAATCTCCACCTTCACCAGGCTGCCTTTAAAATAAACCTTGAGAGGCACGATCGCAATACCCTTCTCCTTCATCTTGCCGGTCATCTTGTTGATCTCCGACTTGTGGAGAAGGAGCTTGCGCACCCGCAGGGGGTCCTTGTTGAAAATGTTCCCCTTCTCATAGGGGCTGATGTGCATGCCGTAAATCCAGACCTCCCCGTTCTCAATGCGGATAAACGACTCCTTGATGCTGCATTTTCCCATGCGCAGGGACTTGACCTCGGTCCCCGCCAGGGAGATGCCGGCCTCGTAGGTGTCCAGTATAAAATAGTCGTGATACGCCTTTTTATTATTGGCGATCAGCTTCCCGTCCGTCTTGTTTTTCGCCATCCTCCGGCTCTCCTTCCTTCACGATCTCAAAATCTATGGTCCTCTGCAGCCGGTCCGCCCCGATCACCCGCACCCGGAGCTTCTGGCCAAGCTTGTAGGCCCGGCCCGTGTGGCTGCCGATCATCTCGTATCTGTCCTCATAGTACTCATAGTGGTCATCCCTCATGGCTGTCACGTGGACCAGGCCCTCCACGGTGTTGGGGAGCTCCACGTACATGCCCCATTTGGTGATGCTGGAGACCACTCCCTCAAACTCCTGGCCGATATGCCGCGCCATGTACTCCGCCTTCTTCAGCTTCACGGTCTCCCGCTCCGCCTCCTCCGCCCGGCGCTCTGTCTGGCTGGCCTGCTTTGCCACCTCAGGCAGTATCCTTTCATAATGCTCCGCCTTCTTCTCATTCAGACGCCGGCGCAGGTCGTCCTTGATGATCCGGTGGATCTGCAGGTCCGGGTAGCGCCGGATGGGTGAGGTAAAGTGGGTGTAATACCTGGCGGCCAGCCCGAAGTGGCCTGTGTTCTCCGGCGTGTACTTTGCCTGCTTCATGGACCGCAGAGCCAGCCGGCTGATGAGGGCCTCCTGGGGCGTGCCCTCTATTTTCACCATGAGCTTCTGTATCTCCATGGGCTGCACCTTCTCACCTACGTGCATGGAGTAGCCGAAGTTGTTGATAAAGGTGGCCAGCGTCCTCATCTTCTCCTCGTCCGGAGCCTCGTGGGTCCTGTAGAGGAAGGGCACCTCCCGCCAGAAATACTCCTCCGCCACGGTCTCGTTTGCCAGCAGCATAAAATCCTCGATCAGCCGTGTGGCCGCATTTCTCTCGTAGGGCCTTATCTCCACCGGCTTCCCCCTCTCATCAAGGATGATCTTGGCCTCGGGAAAATCAAAGTCAATGGACCCTCTCCTGTGTCTCCTCTCCCTGAGTATACCGGAGAGCTGCTCCATCCGGGTGAGCATGGGTACCACGTCCCCGTATTTTTTCATCTCCTCCGGGTCCTCCCCCTTGAGTATCCTGCTGACTCCTGTGTAGCTCATGCGATGGTCCACACGGATCACCGTCTCGGCAATCTCGTGGTCCGTCACATCGCCGTTCTCATCTATGGTCATGATGCAGCTTAAGGCCAGCCTGTCCTCCCCCGCATTCAGGGAGCATATCCCGTTGGACAGCCGGTGGGGCAGCATGGGGATCACCCGGTCTGCCAGATACACGCTTGTCCCTCTCTTTAAGGCCTCCCGGTCCAGGGCGCTCCCCTCCTGCACGTAGTTGGCCACATCCGCGATGTGGACGCCCAGCACGTACCGGTCCCCCTCCTTTGTGAGGGAGACCGCGTCGTCCAGATCCTTGGCGTCCTCCCCGTCTATGGTGACCATCTGCCAGTCTCTTATATCCTTCCGGCCCGCCATGTCCGCCTCGCTGATGTGGTCCGGCACGCGGCCCGCCTGGTTCAGCACCTTCTCCGGGAACTCACAGGGCAGGTCGCTCCCCTTCACGATGGACATGATATCCACCCCGGGGTCATTCACATGTCCCAGTATCTCCAAGACCCGGCCCTCCGGCTTTCTACCGGAACCGCCGTAGGAGGTCAGCTCCACCACTACCTTGTGGCCGTCCACAGCTCCCCCGTCTTTTCCCTCCGGGATAAATACATCCTCCAGAAAGCGCCGGCTGTCAGGAACGACAAAGCCGTAGCTCCTCTTCTTTGACTTCTCATAGAGTCCCACCAGGGTGGCAGTGCCCCTCTCCAGGATCCTGACCACGCGCCCCTCCTGGCGGTGCCTGTGGCTGTCGCCTCTGCGCCCGTCCCGCCTGTGGCTGCCGTCCCGGGTCAGGGCCACCTCCACCGTGTCTCCGTGAAACGCGCCGCCGGTGTCGTCCTCCCCGATGAAGATATCCTCCTCCCGGCCTTCCACAGCCACAAATCCAAATCCCCTGGGATTGGCCTGGTACACGCCGGTGAGGGTCTGGGACTCGCCTTTACAGTATTTTCCTTTCTTGCTGACGTAAATCTTTCCCTCGTCCACAAGACTGTCCAGCACTTCCTTCAGCTCGGTCCTCTGCTCCTTTGATACCTGCAGGAGAGCCGCCATCTCCTTCAGCTTCATGGGTATATAGAAATCATCGCAGATAAATTCATAGATGAGTTTCTTTCTCTTCTCAAATGTCCCGTCCATCCTATCACTTCCCTTCTTCTGTAAGTGTGCCCTCGCGGAGGGCTTTTATCCCGCCGGACAGTCCAAAAAGGACTTGCCCGCAGAACAAAAAAGAACACTCCCGTCTATACAAACAAGAGTGTTCCGCTTTTGTATCTTTTCTCTGCTGTTTTACGCAAATACCTGCAAATTCAGGACTGCTGCCAGGACAATAAAGAGAATGGCAAGGAACTTGGTAGATTTCACAAGCGCTCCCTCCATGGAACGTCCTTTATTCTGGCCCCAGTATGTGTCGGCCATGCCTCCGATCGTTCCCAGTCCTGCCTGCTTGCCCTCCTGCATCAGAATGATGATGGTGAGCGCAATACAGTCTATAGCAAATATGATCATTAAAACCACTTTCAATATTTCCACCGTTAACACCTCCTGCGGATAAACCACATTTATTCTAGCACAAGGCGGTCCGTATGGCAAGATTTTTTTTACATCTGCTCCCTCTCCATCTCGTCCAGCAGCTCCATGTACTGGCCGCCAAAGAGGCTGTTCTTTCTCCATATGAAAGTGAAGTCGTGATATCTGGGAAAATCCTCCAGGTAAACCGGGACAAGCGAGCCCTCCTCCAGCTCCCGCAGCACTGCAGCCTCGTAGAGGAAGGCGATGCCGCCTCCTCCCTCCGCCATCCTCTTGATGGCGCCCATGCTGCTGATCTCCACCACATTGGAGAAATCATTGATACCCCAGCCCTTCTCCGACAGGGCTCTCTCCAGCACCTCCCTTGTGCCGGAGCCCGGCTCCCGGGTGATGAGGGTGCCCGTGAATATCTCCTGGAAGCTTCGGGGCGCCTCACGTTCCTCCAGAAACCCGGGGGCGCACACTCCCAGGTACCTCTCCCGCCTGAAGAGCCGGAAATCATAGTCCCTCTTCTCAAAGAAGCCCTCCACCAGGGCAAAATCTATCTCCCCTCTGTCCAGCCTTCCCAGGAGCTCCTCTGTGTTGGCGATGTACAGCCGTATCCTGGTGCCCGGATGCCTGCGGATATAGGAGGCCAGGTACTTCCCAATGACATACTCCCCGATGGTCATGGTGACTCCGAATGTAAGCTGCCTCCTCCCTGTCTTTCCCTCGTCAAACATCCGCCGCAGGGCCATGTCGTCGTGTTTCATAGTGGTGACAGCCCCCAGGAGGAGGCGCCCCTCCGGGGTGAGGCTGAGCTTTTTCCCGTGAAAGGAGAAGAGCTGCACCCCGTATTCTTTTTCAATAAAGTGGATATGCTGCGTGACAGCGGGCTGCGTGATATGCAGCTCCCGGGCCGCCTTTGTGTAGTTCATATGCCTGCACACTGCCAGAAAGGTATCCATCCTGAAATCAAGCACAAAAATCCCTCCTTCCCCATTCACCGTCTCCGGGCCGCCCCGCCTCCCTCCGCTCTGTGCCAGCGGCGGCAATCCAGCGGCGGCAACACTGTTCGATAAATTAGTATTATTGTATCATAATTTATTATAATTTTACATTATTATTTTGGCGTGCTACATTTATGGGCGGATAAAGGAAAACAACAAACAGAAAAGAGGTTTATCATGGAATTTTTCAGCAAGAACATAAAAGGGCTTTTGCTCTGTCTCGTCATCGCGGTCCCCGCCTGGTTCGCGGGACTTGCATTTCCCGTCATCGGAGGTCCGGTCATCGCCATCATCCTGGGCATGATCGTCACCCTCTTCATCAAGGACAGCTCCTCCTTCCAGGCCGGCATCAGCTACTGCTCCAAAAAGGTCCTCCAGTACGCGGTCATCCTTCTCGGCTTCGGCCTGAACCTGTCCGTGATCCTGGAGACCGGGCGCCAGTCCCTCCCCATCATCCTGTGCACCATCGCCACATCCCTTGTCATCGCATTTGCCCTCAGCAAAGTCCTGCATATCCCGGGGAATATCTCCACTCTCGTGGGGGTGGGCTCCTCCATCTGCGGGGGATCGGCCATCGCGGCCACCGCCCCGGTCATTGACGCGGACGACGAGGAGGTGGCCCAGGCCATCTCGGTGATCTTTTTCTTCAACGTGCTGGCAGCTGTCCTCTTCCCACACTTCGGAAATCTTCTGGGCTTTTCCCAGACAAGCGGGGAGGCCTTCGGCATCTTTGCCGGCACGGCCATCAACGACACCTCCTCGGTGACGGCGGCGGCCTCCACCTGGGATGCGATGTTCGGCCTCGGCTCCGCAACCCTGGACAAGGCTGTCACGGTAAAGCTGACCCGGACCCTGGCCATCATCCCCATCACCCTGGTGCTGGCATTTTACCGGGCAAAAAAGGAAAAATCTTCCGCAGGCAGCTCTGTCAGCCTGAAGAAGATCTTCCCCTTCTTTATCATTTATTTTGTCATCGCATCCATCATCACCACAGTGGCCACAGGCCTTCTCGGCGTGCCGGCGGACTTCTTCTCACCTCTCAAGGAGCTGAGCAGGTTCTTCATTGTCCTGGCCATGGCTGCCATCGGCCTTGGCACCAACATCGTCAAGCTGGTGAAGACCGGCGGAAAGCCCATCATCCTGGGCCTTTGCTGCTGGGCCGGCATCACCGCCGTCAGCCTCGCGCTGCAGCACGTGCTGGGCATCTGGTAGGTCAGACGCCGTACCTGGCGGCTTCCCCCAGTTTCTCCTCAATGCGCAGGAGCTGGTTGTACTTGGCGGTCCGCTCCGCCCTGCAGGGCGCGCCTGTCTTGATCTGTCCCGCGTTGAAAGCGACAGCGATGTCCGCGATGACAGAGTCCTCCGTCTCCCCGGAGCGGTGGGATATGATGGTCCTGTAGCCTGCATTTCGGGCTGTCTCTATGGCGTCAAAGGCTTCTGTGAGGGTGCCTATCTGATTGACCTTGATGAGGATGGCGTTGGCCACGTCTCGGTCGATCCCCTTGCGGAGCCTTTTTGTATTGGTCACAAAGAGGTCGTCCCCCACAAGCTGCATGTCTCTTTGAAGCCGGGCGGTGAGCAGCTCCCAGCCGTCCCAGTCCTCCTCGTCCAGGGGGTCCTCGATGGACACCACCGGGTAGTCGCCGGCCAGCTCTTCATAGTAGTCGATGAGCTCCTCCACAGAGCGGGCCACTCTGTATCCGTGCATCCGGCTCTCCCCCTCGAACACGTACTTTTTCAGCCTTTTGTCATACAGCTCCGAGGCGGCCACGTCCAGGGCGATGCGCACATCCTCTCCCGGCATATACCCGGCCGACTGGATGGCCTCCTGGATAAAGCCCAGGGCCTCCCCGGCGTCCTTCATGTTGGGGGCAAAGCCGCCCTCGTCCCCCACCGCCGTGCTGTAGCCGTGCTTTTTCAAAAGTCCTTTCAGGTGCTGGTACACCTCCGCGCACATCCGCAGCCCCTCCTTAAAGCAGCAGGCGCCGCAGGGCATGACCATGAACTCCTGGATATCGATGGTGTTGTCCGCATGCCGCCCCCCGTTCATGATGTTCATCATGGGGACCGGCAGGGTCCTGGCGTGCACACCTCCCAGGTAGGCGTAGAGGGGAAGCTGCAGCGCCTCCGAGGCGGCTCTGGCGACTGCCATGGAGACGCCCAGGATGGCGTTGGCCCCCAGGCTCCTCTTGTTTTCCGTGCCGTCCAGTCTGGTGAGCAGCCGGTCGATCTCCATCTGCTCCAGCACGTTTTTCCCCACAAGCTCCGGCGCGATCCGGGCATTCACATTGTCCACAGCCCGCTCCACGCCCCGTCCCCCGTAGCGCTCCTCCCCGTCCCTCAGCTCCACCGCCTCGTATTTTCCGGTAGATGCCCCCGAGGGGACGCTGGCTCTTCCCACATATTTCCCACCGGCAAGAACCTCCACCTCTATCGTAGGATTTCCTCTGGAGTCAAGGATTTCTCTTGCGTATACGTCTGTGATCGGTAAATACTGATACAACATCCTGCTCCTCCTTTTTGTCTTCATCTTAAAATACTTTCAGCCGGAACTTAGTATATCCGTTTTCACAGACGAAGATGCGCTGCATCACTCATGCAGCGCATCTTTTCTCATCATACTGTTTATGATATTTTTATGCCTCCACAGCCAGGTTCTCCGCGTGCATCACGTCCACGACCTGGTCCACGTACTTCTCGCAGAGCTCGTCTGTCTCCGCCTCCACCATGACGCGGATCACCGGCTCTGTCCCGCTCTCCCGCACGAGGATACGGCCGTTGTCGCCGAGAGCCTCCGTCACTTCCTCCACAGCCTTCACGACCGCCGGGTTCTCGCGGGCTGTCTTCTTGTCCGTCACCCGCACGTTCTTCAGGAGCTGGGGATAGATACGGACCTCCTCCGTCAGCCTGGCAAGGCTCATCTTCTTCTCAAGCATCACTTCCATGACCATCAGGGAGGTCAGGATGCCGTCGCCTGTGGTGGCATGCTTGCTGAAGATGATGTGCCCGGACTGCTCGCCGCCCAGGGAGAAGTTGTTCTTCACCATATTTTCGTATACGTATTTGTCTCCCACAGCCGTCTTCTCATACTTCAGTCCCGCCTTGTCGCAGGCCTTGTAAAGACCCAGATTGGACATAATGGTGGTGACAATAGTATCCCCGTTGAGCCGGCCGTTTTCTTTCATGTATTTTCCGCAGATGTAGAGGATCAGATCCCCGTTCACCTCGTTGCCGTTCTCATCCACAGCAATGCAGCGGTCCGCGTCCCCGTCAAAGGCAAAGGCCACGTCCAGGCCGTTATCCTTCACATACTGCTTCAGCACGTCGATATGGGTGGAGCCACAGTTCAGGTTGATGTTGAGACCGTTGGGCTCATTGTTGATGACGTAGGTCTTCGCCCCCAGGGCGTCATACACGCTCTTGGCGATCATGAACGCACTTCCGTTGGAACAGTCAAGCCCCACTTTCATCCCCTCAAAGGACCTGGTGGCAAGCGAGATGAGATAGCCCACATAGCGGTTCCTTCCGGCCACATAGTCTGTCGTGCGGCCGATCTGGTCCCTTTTGGCCAGGGGCAGTTCTCCTGTCTCCCCATCAATATATGCTTCAATCTTCTCTTCCACCTCAGCCTCCAGCTTGTGGCCTTTGCCGTTGATCACCTTGATCCCGTTGTCATAGAAGGGATTGTGGCTGGCGGAAATCATGATGCCGCAGTCAAAATTCTCGGTCCTTGTCACATAGGACACGCTGGGAGTGGTGGTCACGTGGAGAAGGAAGGCGTCCGCGCCTGAGGCTGTCAGTCCGGCTGCCAGCGCGTACTCAAACATATAGCTGCTGCGCCTCGTGTCTTTTCCGATGACCACCCGGGCTCTGTGCTCCTGTCCGTAGTACCATCCGAGAAAGCGCCCCACCTTGAAGGCGTGCTCCACGGTCAGGACCTCATTTGCTTCTCCCCGGAAGCCATCTGTTCCAAAATATTTTCCCATTTGAATGATCTCCTTATCGCAGATATGATTTTGGCCGATTGTCCGTTTTTTTTGCACAATCGGCCACATCCTTGTATATTATACTGCGTTTTCCCTAAACATACAACTACTTTTCTAGTGATGGAACAGGCGGATGCCGGTGAATGCCATCACCATGCCGTGGCTGTTGCAGGCCTCGATGACATTGTCATCCCGGACAGAGCCTCCCGGCTGGGCCACATACTTCACGCCGCTCTTATGGGCTCTCTCAATGTTGTCGCCAAAGGGGAAGAAGGCGTCGGAACCGAGGGCCACGTCTGTCAGCTTGTCCAGCCACTCTCTCTTCTCCTCTTTCGTGAACACCTCCGGCTTCACCTTGAAGGTCTGCTCCCATTTTCCGTCTGCCAGCACATCCATGTACTCGTCCCCGATGTACAGGTCGATGGCGTTGTCTCTGTCGGCCCGTCCGATCTTGTCCAGGAACTGCAGGCCCATCACCTTCGGTGACTGGCGCAGCCACCAGTTGTCCGCCTTCTGTCCGGCCAGCCTGGTGCAGTGGATGCGGGACTGCTGTCCTGCCCCGATACCGATGGCCTGTCCGCCTTTCACGTAGCAGACGGAGTTGGACTGGGTGTATTTCAGGGTGATCATGGAGATGGCCAGGTCTATCTTTGCCTCTTTGGGCATCTCTCTATTTTCTGTCACAATGTTGTCAAAGAAATCGTCCCCGATGTGGAGCTCATTTCTGCCCTGCTCAAAGGTAACGCCGTACACTTCCTTGTGCTCCAGAGCTGCCGGCACATAGTCAGGGTCGATCTGGATGATGTTGTAGTTCCCTTTTTTCTTCTGCTTCAGTAGCTCCAGCGCCTCCGGCTCATACCCGGGGGCGATGACACCGTCAGACACCTCCCTCTTGATGAGGCGGGCTGTGTCCACGTCACAGACGTCGGAAAGGGAAATAAAATCTCCGAAGGAGGACATCCTGTCCGCCCCTCTCGCCCTTGCGTAGGCGCAGGCCAGAGGAGAGAGCTCTCCCAAGTCGTCCACCCAGTAGATCTTTGCCAGCGTGTCCGTGAGGGGCAGGCCCACCGCCGCTCCCGCCGGAGACACATGCTTAAAGGAGGTGGCTGCCGGAAGTCCGGTGGCCTCCTTCAGCTCCTTCACCAGCTGCCAGCCGTTAAAGGCGTCAAGAAAATTGATATACCCCGGCTTCCCGTTCAGCACTGTGATGGGGAGCTCGCCCCCGTCCGCCATATAGATCCTGGACGGCTTCTGGTTGGGGTTGCATCCGTATTTCAGTTCCAGTTCCTTCATTTCTTATCCCTCCGCAAATCGTGTTCTCTTTATCCGTGTCAGTTTATTTATTCTTGTTGATGATCTTTGACTCGTATGTGCCTGTAGCAATGTCAATGTACCGCACAAACAGGGAGACCCTGTTGTCCTCGTTGAGGCTGCTCCACAGCGTGTCCGCAAAGGCGTCCATGTCGTCCGGGATGGCGATACGCTTCGGCTCTCCCTCAAAGCTTGGAAGAGGATTGCCATCATGCATGTAGGTGTGGATGAAATGTCCCTCCCCCGGCACGGCATTCTCGTAGGCAAATGTATAGCGGCAGCAGCTTCCCGGGTCGCCGTTCCTGCTCTTTAAGATGGACATGGCGTAATTGAATTTTCCGCCCTCCACGTGCATGATGCCGGAAATGCGGGGCGTGTAGTTGGGCGCGTCGGGCTCAAACTCACGGCTGCGCAGAGACTGCTCAAAGGTCATCTGCCTGTCCATTCCCTCATAGATGGTATCGGTCTGGTCCCCGTTTGTGACGATAGTCTTATTTCCAAGGACCCGCACAGGGGCGTAGATGATCAGGCTCGGGTCTGTCAGCTTCGACTCGTCGAAGGCCTGGGTGCGGATGCCCTCCCCGTCCTCCACGAAGACCCGGTTCCGGCTGTTCTCGCTCCTGCCCATGATAAAATAGGCTGTGACAGCTTTTTTGCCGTCGGCGCTCCTCCCGATGATGATCCCTCTTCCGGGGTAGGAGTTTTCCTGTAATTCTTTTTCAATTGACAACATTTCCATGAGTGACTCTCCTCTTTATCTTGTATTTGCTGGTTTCCCACTCTCTCCATTATATAAGATATACGAATATTTTTCCACCATTAATCAGTATTCGTTATAAAAGAAAAGCAGGGAACAGTCTGTCACTGCTCCCTGGCACCTTTTACGCTATCACATATCGGCTGATGGCTTTCACGACTTCCTCACAGCTCTCATCAGAATAAATACACAGCTCCAGAACATTTTCCAGTCCGAGAGCCAGTATTCCGAGCAGTGATTTGGCGTCAACAACCTTTTTGCTGCTCTTCTTCAGATCCATGTCGCACTCATACCTGGATACAACATTGGTAAAATCCATCACCTCTTCCGGCGTCCTGAATTGTACTTTCACCTGATCCATACAACTTCTCCTTTTCCAAAAATTTTCTTAAAACTATATATTCTTTTCTGTCTGTCTCTGTTCTGCCAGCTTCTATCATATAGGATTATTGCCCGGATGGCAGGCAGATATTTTTAAAAAAGGAGTAATTTTTTAATCTTTTTTTGTCTAAAGATGTATTTTTCTGTACTCCAGGGGGAGCATCCCCTCCTCCTCCCTGAAAATGCGGCTCATATACTTGGGGTCCGTGTATCCGGCCGCGTCCGCAATCTGGGTCAGCTTCATATTTGTGCTCACGAGGAGCTCCTTTATCTTGTCCATGCGGACCGCCTTTATGATCTCGGTAAAGGTGCTCCCTGTCTCCTTTTTAAGCCGGGTACTCAGGTACTCGCCGGACACGCCCAGCTTGGAGGCGATCTCCTCCAGAGTGATGCCCTGGCTGTAATATTCCAGTATCAGCCTCCTCGCCTTCCGCACAAGAAGACTCTCCTCACCCTCACTGTCCTCCCCGCCCTCCAGGGTATCGGCCAGCCCTGCAAAAATCTCCCGTATCTGCTCCCAGGTCACCGCCTCCAGTATCTCCTCCATCTGCCTGGACATCTCCGCCGCCCCGGGGACGGTGCGCCCGCACTCGCCGGCTGTGTGGCAGACCATGTTAAAATACCGGAAGCATCCCTCCTTGACCTGTCTTGGCTGAAAACGCCCTTCCTCGCAGTAGGAGAGAAAGCTCCGGATACAGCGGCCCAGCCCGCCGCTGCTTTGATGGAGGGCCTGCTTTGTCCTTGTCTCGATATCCAGAGGATATTTAAATGGGTGTCCCTCCTGCTCCCTCTCCTCGTACACGATAAGCCTTCCCGGCCCCTCAGCGAGGCTGCGGTCCAGAGCGCCGCACAGCCGCACAGCGGCCTCGTGGAAGCCGGCCAGGCCGGCGCACCAGGTCAGACCCATGACCGCCTTTCCCCGGGTCAGCCCGGAAATCATGGGAACCGCCGTCTTTTCCAGATACTCCCGGATCTTCTCCTGATCCGCCGCCTTATAGAGAGCTGCCAGCACAAGCTGCCTCTTTTCCCGCCCCAGGGCGCAGACAGAAAACAGGCCGCAGCTCTCTCCCAAAGGCTCCAGAGCCCCCCGCACAGTGTCTTTGTATGCTCCGTATTTCTTTCCAAGCCAGACGACGAAGATTCCGGTCAGACCGTCCGGGAGAAGGCCGTATTCCTCCTTCAGCCTTTTTCTCACATAGGGATCCGCCTCCACCTCCCCGGTCAGGGCCGAGAGGAAGGCCCTTTCGGGAGTATACCGGCTCTTTTCCTCCTCTTCCTGCCGGATGCGGGCCTGCGTCAGCCGCAGGACATCCTCCAGCTCCCTGACCTTCACAGGCTTCAAGAGATAGCTCTCCACTCCCAGGTCGATCGCTGTCTTTGCGTACTCAAAATCCGAGTAGGCCGACAGCACCACAGCCCGGCAGGGATTCCCTTCACTGCGCAGCACTCTCAGCATGGTCATCCCGTCCATGCCGGGCATGCGGATGTCCAGTATCACAAGAGCCGGATGCTCCCTCCGTATCAGCTCCAGCCCCTCTCGGCCGTCAGCTGCCGTGCCGGCCACCTCATAGTCCGGGCTGATCTTCGGGAGCAGTCCCGCCAGCCCCTTGCGGATGGCCGCCTCATCCTCCACGATCACGATCTTCATGTCCATCCACCTCTCCTTCTGATGCAGGAATATAAATGTGAACTCTTGTAAATTTACCCTCCACGCTCTCAAACCGCAGATAGGCTCTGTCTGAATAGTACAGCCGCAGACGCTTCCGCACGTTCTCCACCCCCACATGCCCTGTCCAGCTCCGGGTCCTCTCTTCGTCCATCAGTCTGGCAAGGTCCGGGCCGTCCATCCCCCGGCCGTTGTCCTCCAGCTGGATGTGGAGCATCCCGTCTTCGAGAGTCATGCGTATCTCCAGACGGCACTCCCCCTCTCTGCCCCGGAATCCGTGGCGGATACTGTTCTCCACGAAGGGCTGCAGGAGAAGCTTATGTATCTTCATATTCTGTATCCGCTCAGGGACATCCACCGTCACCTTGATCTCTTTGCCCAGCTTTTCCTGCTGCAGCAGCACATACTGCCCAAGCCAGTACAACTCTCCCCGGACGGGCGACTCCTCCCCGGCATTGATGACCGAATAGCGGAGGATATCCGCCAGGGCCCCCACCATCTCACTGATCTCCATCTCATCCTTCTCGATCGCCTTCCAGTTGATAGTGTCCAGCGTATTGTAGAGAAAATGCGGGTCAATCTGGGCCTCCAGGGCCTGCAGCTCCGCGTTTTTCTGTTCCTCCGCTGTCTGCCTGAGCTTCCTGATGAGCTGCTCTGTCTGCTCTGCCAGACCGTTAAATCCCGTTGCAATGGTGTTCAGCTCATAGGGACTCTTTGGATTTTCCTCCACGCGGACAGAGAAGTCCCCCTCCCTTGCAGCCGCCATGGCTCCCGCTATCCTCCTCACGGACCGGACCATGGGCGCGCTCAGCAGAAAGGCAACGACAGCCAGGACCGCCATGACGGCAAGACCGATGAGCACCTCAAAGGCAAGCTGGCTGAACAGGGTATAGTGGTACCGCTCCAGGGAGTACATCTCTGTGATCCTCCATCCCGTGTCCTGCTGGGTCAGGCTCTGTATGTAGTAGTCCCCTCTGGAAGCCTCCGCCGGAGACTTCCCTGTCTCCCCGCGTTCTGTGGAGGCAACGATCACTTCTCCGTCGCTCACAAAGCTCTTTATCCCCTCCTCCCCTGCCAGGGTATCGCGCAGGACTTCCACATCCACCCAGAGCGCCAGTGTCCCCGCGCCTTCTTCCTCCGTGGAGACCGAAAGGCGGCGGAACACCCCGAACACATACCTGCCGTTCTCCTCCGCCGCGTCTCCCCCGGCCGGACCGCTGTAGGAGAATGTCCTCTCTCCGTCTGTCTGCAGCCTCCATGCGCGCACTGCCTCCTCCATCCAGCCGTTCCCCTCCAAATACCGATCCGGCTGGTCGAAGAAAAAGGCACTGTCCTCCAGCAGCAGGGCTGCCCCCGCTGCCCCGGAGCTCTGGCGGACCATCTGCTCCAGGCACCCATTTATCTTCTCATTTTCTCCACCTGTCAGCTCCTGTCCCTGCGCCGCCCTCTCCGCAGCCGCCAGGAGGTCTCCGTCCGCAGCCGCCTCATCCAGGAGCGTCCTGTATCTCTCCAGCGTGATATCCATCAGCTTTTCCGATTGTGCCAGGTCACTGTCCACCTGCTCTTCATACCGGTCCACAAGGATACCGCGCAGGCTGACCAGAGCCAGGATGGAGAAAAGAAAAAGAGGAACTGCCGCCAGGAGCAGTATGATAGGCAGCAGCTTCCTCTGAAAGCTTCTTTCTTTTTTCATTTATACATCCTTCTCGTGCGCATACAGACGACTCTCATCCTGAAACATCACCGTGCCGACACCGGCCACGCTGAAGAACTCCAGCAGCAGGGCATGCTCCATCCTTCCGTCCAGAAGGTTGACGCGGTCCACCCCCCGCTCAATTGCCTTCAGCCCCCGCTCCACTCTGGAGAGGACACCCTCTGTCACCCTGCCCTGGCTGAGCATCTCCTGCACCTGTGCCACGGTCAAGCGGCTGTAGACCTCCGTCCTGGCCTCGTCCTTCCATATCCCTCTGTGGGAGGAGAGATAGACCAGCTTGTCCGCCTTCAGTCCCACGGCCACATCCAGGGCCGCATCAATAGGATTTATCTCCACGTTCTCCGTGTCGATGTCATTGGGCATGATGACAGGGATATACCCGTTGTCCAGCATGATGGCAGGGGTCTCCATATCCATGCCGCAGATACCCACCGCCTTGGTGCCGCACAGCTCCAGGAGCTTGGCGATCCTTTTGTTCTCCCGGAATTTGTCCACGCCGATGGGACAGCCGTGCACCACCACCGGCTTCATGCCAACGGTCTTCAAGAGGGCGATGTCCCTCATCAGCTCCTGCTCTCCCACCGGGCTCATGTATTTCCTGCAGCCGTACTCGATGACCGCCACCTGCCGGTTGAAATCCCTGATATAGGGGAGGGCGTCTGTCAGCACCTCCGCCTTTTTCTCTACCTGTTCCAGTATCATCCGCTCCATCTTTCTCCTCCTCCGGATCCAGTTTCTAATACTTCCGTATGGCGTCCTCGTCCTCCCCGCCGGTCTTCTCCACGGAGCGGATCACCACATAGTATCCTGCATTGTCATTGACCTTCACATACACCCTGTCCCCTGCCCGGTGCTTCATGAGCGCTTTCCCGATAGGGGACTCTATGCTGATCTTCCCGTTCAGGGAGCTGCCCCTGACGGAAGTGACCAGCTTAAAGACCTCCGTCTCGTCGTCATCCTCAAAATAGACCTCCACCTTCTTGTCAAGGCCCACCTCATCGTCCGCCGCGTCGTCCTTCACGATGCGGGCAGTCTTCAGCATCCTCTCCAGATAGCGGATACGGCTCTCATTCTGGTTCTTGTCCTTCTTGGCCGCATGGTACTCAAAATTCTCGCTCAGATCCCCGTGGGACCTGGCCTCCTTCACCGCCTCAATGGCGTTTTTCCTCACAACCAGCTTCCTGTACTCGATTTCCTTTTCAATCTTCTCCACGTCCTGCCTGGTCAGCTGTTCTCTCACTTTGAAAAACATCCTTTCCGGACATACAAGTCCATGTCATGTCCATTATAGCATACTTTCTTTATATGAAAAGGAGGATCACTCCTTCTTTTTCAGCTCATCCAGCACCTCCGGGGGCACATCCTCCAGAAGGTACCTCTTCATCTTCGGAGCCGGGTCGAGATGCAGCGCCCGCAGCTCCTTTTTTGACTCCTGTATCTCCTCCAGCAGGTCCCTGGCCGAGATGCGCCGGGCCCCCTGGCCCATGATGATGATCTGCTCCATCCCGTCGGAGGTGGCCACTGTCACCTGGTGCTCCCTGGCCATGTCGTGGACCGTCTTCTCAATGTACTGGTCCGCTGTCTCCGCCTCCCGGGTGTAGACCACGTGGATGTTGTGGTATTTCTGCACCTCGCCGGGATTTCCGGGCACCTTGTAGGCGTCAAAGACGAGGATCACTGTCATGCGCCTGTAGCCCTGGTAGTCGCAGAGCACATCCATCAGCTTGTTCCTGGCAGCCTCGATATTGTCCTTTGCCAGCTCCTTTAAGTCCTCCCAGGCAAAAATAATGTTGTACCCGTCCACGAGCAGGTACTCTCTCCCACTTTTTTTTGGAGCGCCCTTTGCCCTGTATGCATCCGGGGAGGTGCGGACCGTCCGCTTCCACCCGGCCCGCTTCTGGCCCGCGTTTCCATAGGTCCGGGCAAAGATGGACTTCAGCTCCTCCTCGTCGATGACCTCCGAGTGGATGCGCCTCTTTCGCTCCTCCAGAGCAGTAAGCAGCTCCTCTTCTGGCATTTCCTCCTCAGGGTCCAGCCCTTCCACGTGCATGTACTCCTCCACCTGCTGCCAGGGCACCACAAATCCGGCCCCGTGGGAACAGAATACGGAGGAGGCGGGATTTTCCAGGTCCCCCTCCGGGTCATACCGGGCTGCGCTGATGACCTCCTCCGGGTTGTGGCAGGGCTCGTACCCCTTCAGGCGGCAGGCAAAGCGCCCCCTCCCTCCGGTGTAGGACAGCACCTCCCGCATGTACCCCTGCATGGAAGCCACCGGGGCACTGCCTGTCAGCACCGCCGTCTCCTCCCCCACCGCAGGGGCATCAAACCGGCCGTCCATCCTCTGCACATCGGTCATGGCCCTCCCGATCATCTCCTGGGGCACCTCGATCCTGAACTCATACCAGGGCTCCAGAAGGACAGAGCGGGCCTTCATCAGCCCCTGCCGGACGGCCCGGTAGGTAGCCTGGCGGAAATCTCCGCCCTCGGTGTGCTTCTGGTGGGCCCGGCCGGCAATGAGGGTGATCTTCATATCCGTGATCTGGGCTCCCGTCAGCACTCCCCTGTGCTGCCTCTCTTCCAGGTGGGTCAGGATGAGCCGCTGCCAGTTGATGTCCAGCATATCCCGGCTGCAGGCCGTGTCAAATTCCAGGCCGCTCCCCCGCTCCCCCGGCTCCAGCAGGAGGTGGACCTCCGCATAGTGGCGCAGGGGCTCAAAGTGGCCCACCCCTTCCACAGTGTCCTCTATGGTCTCCTTGTACACGATGCTCCCCTCGTCAAAGGAGACCGCCGCTCCAAACCGCTCCTGTATCAGGGATTTCAGCACATCTATCTGCACCTCCCCCATGATCTGGGTGTGGATTTCTTTTGTCTCCTCCCTCCACACAATGTGGAGCTCCGGTATCTCCTCCTCCAGTGTCTTCAGCTTCAGATAGAGGCCGTGCACATCGCAGGCAGCCGGGGGAAGCACCCGGTAGGTGAGGACCGGCTCCAGCACCGGGAGGACCGAGGCTGTCTCGTATCCAAGCCCCTGGCCGGAATACGTCCCCTCCAGCCCGGTGACAGCGCAGACCACGCCGGGGCCCGCCTCCTGCACGGTCTGAAAACCGTTTCCGGCGTAGATCCGGATCTGGTCCACCTTCTGGCCTGTCCCCCTCTGGCCTGCTCCTTTCTGACCGGTCTCCTTCTGACCGCCCGCTTCCCCTGTACCGGAGTCCGCCATGTACTCGTCCAGGTTCATCTTCACCCGCAGGCATCCCCCGGTCACCTTCAGGTGGGTCAGCCTCTGACCGGAGGCATCCCTTGTGATCTTGTACACCCTGGCGCCAAACTCCTCCGGATACCACGGATATTCCATATAATTTCCCAATCCCTGAAGGAACGCCTCCACTCCCTCCATCTTCAACGCTGAGCCAAAGAAACAGGGAAAAATCCGCCTCTTTCGTATCAGCTCCCGGATGCTCTCCTCGTCCGGGGCCTCTCCCTCCAGGAACCGCTCCAACAGCGCCTCGTCGTGGAGGGCCATCCGCTCATCGAAATCCTCCGGATCCGAGAAGTCCTCGCACTCGTCGGAGAGCCTCTTTTTCATCTCCTCCATGAGCGCCCTCTCATCCGTCCCCTCCTGGTCCATCTTGTTGACAAAGAGGAAGACCGGGATATGATATCTCTCCAGGAGATGCCACAGCGTCTCCACATGCCCCTGGACGCCGTCCGCGCCGCTGATGACAAGGACCGCGTAGTCCAGCACCTGCAGGGTCCGCTCCATCTCCGCCGAGAAATCCACATGCCCCGGCGTGTCCAGGAGGGTCACCTTCTTATCCCCGATGACCGTCTCCGCCTGCTTGGAAAAAATGGTGATCCCCCGGTCCTTTTCCATCTGGTCTGTGTCCAGGAAGGCGTCCCTGTGGTCCACCCGCCCCAGCTTTCGTATCTGGCCCGTGGTGTATAAAATGCCCTCCGCCAGCGTGGTCTTCCCCGCGTCCACGTGGGCTACAAGGCCGACGCAGAGGTGGTCCGCGGGCTCCATACCCGCGCGGTCTGTTCTATTGTCAGACGTATTTTCCATGAAAATACCCCTTTCTGTACTGTAATAATGACTGTATTATCATAGCACAAAAAGGGGTGTAAGTCGATAAAGCGTTGTTTTTCTATCTGCCAAGATATTCAGTGACTACTCCGGCAAACAGCTCCGCGTTTGTCAGGATGGCCGGATGTCCGCCTGTCTTGAACATGTGTACCGTGCCATTTTGTACGATCCTGCTCATCTGCTCGTATTCCTCCTCCATATCCCTGCGGCACATCTCGTCCTCTGCGCTTCCCACAAACAGGACCGGGGTGCGCAAATCCTCCAGCGGCCTGCCAAACAGAGGTATCCTGTCCTCGGCACATTTTGTGAGTGCCTGGGTATTCAGATCCACGACCGCTTCCCAGTCTTCGCCCTGGCACCATTCGTAGAATTGTCTGGCATGAAGGTCCTGTTTGGCCAAAGCTCTTTCTCTCAGCAGATTTTCCGCAAATTCCTCATGTAAGGTTCTGCCGTCAAAACTGTCAGCGACAACCTTGTCTATAAGGTCGGGCCGCTTTAATGCTGTATTGACAGCAACCCAGGCCCCGCCGCTTGTTCCCAGAAGATTTACCTTCTCAAGCTTCAGGTGTTCGATAAGCCCAATGACCTGTTCAGCCTCCTGCTTTTATGGCCTTATTATACATCATCAGCCCGGGAAAGACAGCTTTTTACTCCGTTTTCCCGCCTGGTATCCGCGCGGACCAGAGCACAATGCTGATGAGGCCCATCAGGTACACCAGGAAGCTGACACGCCAGCTGCTGTCTGCCAGAAGGCTTTATCAAATTTTAAAAAGCCAAAAAAATGCGCAGGTCCTGTCTGGACTTACGCATTTTTGCTGCTCAACGTAACTATGTTAGCACCTCATTTGAGAAAAAGTCAAATGGATTTTAAGATCCTTCCGCTTTTCTACTCTCCTCCGTTCAGCAGCGCCTCTTTTTATACGTGCGGAATGCTCCTACATCAGCCCCAGCCCCTTGACGGTCAGAGAGATAAAGTCCTGCACATTGGTCACAATGGTGGTGGCCGAGAGACTTCCCCGGTCCAGCAGCTTGTTCACAACGAACTCATCCGCGTCCACTGTGTAGAGGAAGACAGGCCGCACGGTCCCGTCCTCTGTCGCAGTGTAGGAGGGGGTCATATTTCCCGTGGCGATAGTGTGGAGCATAGTGGCCAGGCAGATGACCGTGGTGGCCTTCTCCACCATGGCCCGCATGGCACTCTGTCCTGCGTAGGCGTCCCCAATTACTTCCGGAAGGGGGCCGTCATCGCGGATGGAGCCGGTGAGCACAAAGGGCACGTCATTTTTCACGCAGCTGTAAATGATGCCGTTGTCAATCCTGTAGTCCTCTATGAACCGGGGGATAGAACCGCTCCTCCTCACCCGGTTCAGCACGTCCAGGTGATTGTAGTGGCCGTTGGGATGGCATTTCTGGGTGTAGATATCCTGTCCCAGGGCCGTGTGGAACATGGCCCCCTCCAGGTCGTGGGTGGCCAGGGCATTTCCGGCCATAAGGCCGTCCACATAGCCGTTGTCGATCATGGCTGACATGGCCTTTCTGGCATCAGCGTCAAAGGAAAAGGCAGGTCCCATGACCCAGACCACATTGCCGTGCTCCCTCTCATACCTCAGCAGCTCAAACAGCCTGTCATAGTCCCTGGCATAGGAGGTCTCCCGGCTTCTCCCCTGCCGGAACACAAACTGGTCCTCCGAGGCATCTCTGGGCTTCTCAAATCCAGTGGTGTGGAGGTAGATCCCCTCCTCCCCTCTCTCCGTCCGGCCCAGTATCACCCGGTCTCCCCTTTTCAGATTCCTGTTCTCAACCACCTTCAGGGTCCCGTCCCTGTCCCAGACCACGCTGGCGTCCATCCTGGACCTTGTCGGGAGCAGCCACTCCCCGTTCAGCTTAAAATATTCCGGGTACATGGACGTGCTGTGATAAGCTTCCGGCGCCACGCCGTCCTTCTCCACTACCTCCCAGCGGGCGTCCGGCGCGTTTTTCAGCTCCTCCGCGGAAAAATCCGGGGCCTCGTATCCTGGCATCTTAAACATCTGCATCGCTCTCCTTCTCCCACACTTCCTGTCGTCTGTCCTGCTCTCCCCGCCGCATCCCCTTTGCCTGCATCAGCGTCCGGTCAGCTTCGGCTGTACACGCAGCGGCCTCCTATATAGGTCTGGTCCACCTGCACCTGGTCGATTTCCTCAGCGGGGATCTCCAGTATATCCCGGTCCAGCACGAGGAAATCTGCCTTGTATCCCTCTCTCAGCTGCCCCAGCCTGTCAAATCCCACCATGTCGGCGGACTCCTTTGTGTAGAGGATGACAGCCGTCTCTACGTCCACCGCCTGGTCCTTCCCGCAGTCTGTCCCGTCCCAGGCCCGGCGGGTCACCGCCCCCTTGATGTTGGGGAAGGGGTCTGAGGGAACAGCCCAGGACGTGGCCGGCGCATCTGTGGAAAAGCAGAGCTTCACGCCGCTGTCCAGCAGATCTCTCACAGGGTAGCATCTCTTCATCCACTCCTGCCCCAGGTTGTTCAGGTAGCTCTCGATCTCCGCATACATGAAAATGGGCTGGGTGACAAAGCCGATGCCTTTTTCCGCCGCCTTGCGCACGCTGTCCTTTGCGGGGTCTGTGATGTGCTCCACCCGCACATAGGGCTCCGGCCCATCGTTCCATTTTTCCTCACGGGCCGCCCGGTCCACCACTCTCGCAATGGCCCTTGTGCCCATGGCGTGCATGGAGAGCTGGCAGTGTTTTTCCTTGCAGAACTGAATGGCCGTCTCCATCTGCCTGTCGCTGCACACGGAAATCCCGCAGGAGTCCGTTCCCAGATAGGGCTCCGCCATCCAGGCGGTCCGGCCGGACACGCTGCCGTCCCCTATGAGCTTGAGACCGGAGACAAATATCTGCTGTCCCCTGTCAAAGCGCTCCCCGGGAATACAAAAGTCCGGGTCATCCATAAAGAAATCCCACATGTAGTACACGCCCACCTCCTGGAGGAAGCCTTGCTCCGCCGCCTCCCGGTAGAGGGGATAGTTGTCCCCGCTGTCCAGATTTCCCATGTCCGTCACAGCCACAATGCCCTGGGATGTGAGGAGCCGGCCCAGCTCGACCAGGCTCTCCACCTTCTCCTCCCGCTCCGGCACAGGCATAAAAGGCGTCACGAGATTTCTGGCATTTTCCTTCAGCACCCCTGTAGGCTCTCCCTTTTCATCTCTCTCGATCTCTCCGCCCTCCGGGTCCGGCGTGTTCCGGTCTATGCCCGCCAGCTCAAGGGCCCTGCTGTTCACGCACCGGATGTGCCCGCATGTGCGGATGATGGACACCGGCGCGTCGCTGCAGCCCCGGTCCAGGTCCCAGCGGGTGATAGAGCGCTTCTCCGCAAACTTGCCCTCATCGTACCCCCAGCCCTGGATCCAACCGTCCGGCCCCTGCTCCTCTCTCTTCTGCCTGATGGCCTGTACAAGCTCCTCAATAGAGTGGATCTTCGGCGGCAGGGCTGATATCTGTCTGCTGAAGTCCGCCAGCATGACAGGGTGCATGTGGGCGTCCACAAATCCCGGAAGTACCCGGCGGCCCCCAAGGTCCACCCGGGCGCATCCCGCAGGAGCCGCCTCCTCCACTTCCTCTCTCGTCCCCACCTTCCGGACCAGACCGCCCTCCACGAGCATGGCCTCCCCGTACAGGCTGTCCCTGTCCGATGTGAAAATCTTCCCGTTTTCATAGATACAATTGTCCATTGACTCACTACACCTCCAGGCGGCAAGAGACAAAGGGCTCTTACCGCATAATAAAAAAACAGGCACTTCACTCAAAGCTGAAGCACCATTGCTATGTCCTACAGATAACTATACTCTCTTTCACCGGGGCGTGTCAATATTTTCAAAAAAACGGCCTCTCACCTCAGGTGAAAGCGCCGTTTTCAATCTCTATGTTCGATCACTTTTCAATGGCTGCCCGTTTTACTGCAAGGCCAGGTCTCCGTCCTTCACCCACCCCAGCCGGCGGCATACCTGATTGATGGCAGGGGCCAGTATGGCGGGGAGCACAAAGGAGATCAGGATGAGCCCTATCCAGTCGAAGGCGGAGGGGGACATGGCCGCAGCCCCGTTTGCGAGAGCCGTCTCGCTGGGGGCGATCCAGCCGGTCCAGACGCCCAGCTGGCCGCACAGTCCGCAGGTTCCCATGCCGGAGTTGATGGCATCGCCGTTCATCTGCAGCCGGAAGACGCAGGTGGCGATGGGGCCGGTTATAGCCGATGCCACTGTGGGGGCGATCCAGATGCGGGGATTTCTGACAATATTGGGCATCTGCAGCATGGAGGTGCCAAGCCCCTGGCTCACCAGGCCGCCCAGGCCGTTCTCCTTGAAGCTCATGACCGCAAAGCCCACCATCTGGGCACAGCAGCCCGCCACTGCAGCTCCTCCCGCAAGACCTGTCAGTCCAAGGACAGAGCAGATAGCCGCGGAGGAGATGGGCAGCGTCAGCGCCACTCCCACCAGCACGGACACTACAACGCCCATCAGGAAGGGCTGCAGTTCCGTGGCCTGCATGATGAGCTGGCCAAAGGCGCTGGCCGCAAGGCCGATAGGCGGCGCGATGACCCAGGCGGAGCCGATGCCCACCAAGGTGGTGACAATGGGCGTCACCAGAATGTCGATCTTCGTCTCCTTGCTGACCGCTTTTCCCACCTCGGCAGCGATGATAGCCACAAAGAGGACCGCCAGCGGCCCTCCGGCCTGTCCAAGAGCATTGCAGGCATAGCCTACTGTCGCCAGTGAAAACAGTACCAGCGGCGGCGCCTGCAGGGCATAACCGATGGCCACGGCCATGGCAGCTCCGCTCATAAAGGAGGCCATGCCTCCGATGGTATAGCCCACACCGTTGATGGTGATGAGCTGGGCCGTGAGAAAGCCGACATGGAACTGACTTCCGATGGTATTCAGGATCGTGCCGATGAGCAGAGAGCAGAACAGTCCCTGGGCCATGGCGCCCAGGGCGTCTATGCCGTAACGCCTGGCAGAGATGACGATATTTTTCCGTTTCAGAAAGGCTTTTACATTTTCCATAGCAAAACCAAACTCCCATTCCTTAATATATAGTAAAGTACACATGTGTCTTGACACATGTGTACTTTACTATACTGCTATATGGAAGGCTTGTCAATCCTTTCCTGCCATGGAGCTTTACTTTTTATCTCTCCAGGGCAGAGCGTCCTCTGCCTTAGCATAGTCTCATTCCCTCCCAGACACGGCCGGATCCTGCCCTGACGGGCGCTATGCCACTATTTTCGCATAGCGCCCGCTTTCCAGCACCTCCATCATACATGTATAGGGAGAAAGACTCCCATCCGCGACCATGGCGAAAAGCCTGGGCGTCACCCCGGAAATCAGCGCAGCCCCCTGTTCATTCATGGTAACAGGCTGATGGCGGTTTCTGCTGGCAACATTCCAGAAAACGATCTCCGGAAGCCTGTAGCCGTGCGCTTCATAGTTTTTTCTGGCATGTTCAAAGTTTGTCTCCGAGGCGTTGCTGACACAGAAGTTAAATTCCATATCCGAGATGATGATCAGCTTTGCCGGCAGGTCTGCCTGGCTGACGTGATATTTCACTGCCGTCTCCAGGAGCAGGTCAAATACCGCCTCCAGATCTGTGCTGGCCACCTGGCTAAAGCTCGCGACATAGCGGAGCCGGTCCACAAAGGTTTCCCCCTTGACCTCGATCAGCTGCGGCGTGTCAGAAAACTCGATGAAATGATTTCTGAACACGCCCCTGTTGTGTTCCGCAAAATACAGGCCAAGGGACAGGGCCACTGCCGCTGGCAGGGGCTTGCCGGCAAAATACATGGAGCCGGAGGTGTCAATGACTGCAAGGGCATTGTCCTTCCCACCAAAGTCAGGCATCGCCTCCCAGGTGGCGTTCAGTGCGGCCTTCTCCTCCGGCGAAAGCTCTCTGAGAAAGGACTCCCGGCCGGGGCGCCGGTTCTCCCAGGAAAGGAACGGCTCCACCAGCTCGTAGGGAGACACGTTGTCCGCATGCATCCTGGACTTGCCGGAAGCTGCTTTCGAGAGAAACGCGCCGTATCTCTCCCCGTCGTTCCTGATGAACGCCTGTCTGTATTTGAACAGCGCTCTGGAGGGCTGTTTTTCATAGTCAAAGGTATACTCCCGCTCCCGGAGATCATTCTCGATGATATGTATCCGCCTGCGCAGGGCCGAGACCGCCTTCCGGTATGACACCTCGCTCATGCCAAAGGCCCTGGCCACCTTTTTGGCATTGCGGATCGTCTGCCTGTTGGACGCGTTTACAGAAGGGAGCCATTTCCCAAGCAGAGAGACATGTTCACCAGCAGCGAGACGTCTCATGTCCTCGTCGAACTGCCTTTTGAGAAGGGCAAGCATTTCCGGTTCACAGGATGTGTCCATCAGTGCAAGCAGGTCGTCAAAGCGGCCGTACTCTGCCACATATTGGATATTCTTTTTCACGGAACCCGGCTCATTTTGGGCAAGCCATGAAAAGATCGTTCGAAAGACCTGCCGCTCGCCCAGGCCCCCTCTGATATCCCTGGCAAAGAAGAGAATTTTCATCGCCGTATCCGCATTTTCGGTATACGCGCGCAGGAATCGGGCTGTGATCTCCTCATCACTCTCCCGCCTGAGCGCGCCGATGGACGCAAAAAGGTCCAGGCAGTCAGAACCGCTTGTGGCGTATGCGGCCCCGCCGTTTTCAGTCTCAGTCCTGTTGGCTTCCCGCCTGATATACTCCAGCATGGCTTCTCTCCTCTTCCTTTCATTCTTTTAGACAAGGCACCATGTAAACTGGGGCGCTGCCCCGCATTGGGTAATCTTTATCACCCTTTTCAGCTTGATCCGAAATTTCCACATCCCTTTGCTGTGGGTGCCTTTTTGTGGGATCTTTTGTTTACAATGCCATTGTACTTCCCTTCTATCCGTTTATCACGGAAAAAAAGCTGCGAACCTCAAAGTCCACAGCTCTTCTGATCTGCCAGCCTCTGTTTTATCAGCCCCACAAATCGCCGAGGCTCCGTCACCCTGACCATAGGGCCAAAGGACAGCACCCGGATCACCATCTCTGTCTCATCCTCTCTGTCATAGTACACGGTGACCCGATATCTGTCATCCGCTGTTCTCTCCGCCTGCTTCCGGAAATGCGCAAAATGCATCAGGGCCCGCTCCAGGGCGTTCCGCTCATCCACCAGCTCGAACACTACTCTCTTCTGCCTTCCCCTCTGTCCGGCCGGTCCGGGCTCCCGACGGTATTTTCCGGGCTCCTCTGAGGGCCGGCAGCTGATGATCCTTCCCAGGTTGATGGTACTTGCATAATGCCCCTCCTTCCCGGTCAGCCGGAATTTGTCGTCCTTCTCCGAGTATTCCAGGCGCTCCGGCAGGATCCTCACCGCCAGGAGCTCCCCCTTTCCGCTGGCCATCTCTATGTGCAGCGGATATTTTTTTCTGACCGCGTCCAGGACCAGGCGGAAATTCGCTATGTAGGTCTCATCCTCATAGGGATCGCCATCGCTGTACTTGTCAAAGACAAGGATGTCCTCCGGCCGGAAGAGAGGCGCCGCCTCCGGGAAGTCGAAGGTAAGATCACCGAACAGACGGATGCGGGGATCCATGGCGATCGATTTCAGCCACCGTCGCTGCAGCATCGTCAGCGGCATATCCGGCCTCCTCCGTATAGGAGTTGTCCCGTCCGTTCTTATGAGCTGCCATCTCTCCTCTTTCAGCGCCGGGAGGATATGCAGGGCGCTCTCCCCGAACGCGTTCTTACCGACAATCCTCCGCAGCTCACTGTCCGTGAGGGGATGGCTGACAGCCGCTGCTAGCACAGCCGCCACCGTATTGTAGTAGGCGCTGTACAGTTCACTAAATATCATTTGTCTCACCGCCTTCCAGTCCATAGAGCTCATACATAGCCCTGATATCATCCCTGAACTGCTCCTCCAGCTCCCGGTCAGAAATGTGGATGCTGACGATCCGGCAGATAAATGTGCGGATCCAGGGGACCATTTCACTGGCGTCATATACATCCGCGGTAAAGCGGCTTGTATTTCTGTCCAGATGCTCCACCCTGCCAATCCGTTTTTCCCGCTCCAGACGCCTGGGAATATGCGGCTCATTGTCCCCGTACCGGATCGTAAACTCCACATGCTCCATGGGCCGGCCGGGCCGGCCCTGTGTGCTGACGCCCCACATATGCGGGAGCATCCTCTCCAGCTCCGCCCACATTTCCTCAAAGTGCTCCTCAACCTTATCCGGCTTTACGGAAATCAGGTGATCGATACGGAAAGAGGTGATCCTCCTGAATGGAATGGAATAGGCCATCAGGTACTGTCTGCCGTTCTGTACACTGACCATCACCCGCAGAGGTACCACATGATCATCCGTGACCCGCCCGGTATGGCGGTTCATGTTCTCCAGGATAATGCGCCTCTTCTCTCCCATGGCTGCAAATATTTCGCAGAGGATCTCGCTGTCCATCGCGCTGGTGATATAGTGATGCTTAAACGCCAGATGGTCCTCGTTCTCATCCAGCTTGTCAAGCAGGAAGGACCCTATGACGCCGCAGGGAGCTTCCTCAGAGAAAAAGTCCAGTGTATCCTTATCCAGCACACAGTCTGTCCGGGCCCGCCTGTACACCAGCTGTCTCCCTTTTTTCTCCGCCTCTATGATCCCCTCTTTCACATACTCCTTCAGCTTTTTCCTCACAGTAGACTCATCATATGTCCTGGGCATGCGAAACCCGGAGAGATATCCGTCAATCCGCTCCATTATTTCCCCCAGCGTCATGCTCACCTCAGAGTCACAGAGGATATCAAAAATAATAAAGTGGAGGGTAATGTCGCCGTCGGTAAAGCTCTTTGCCTTCCAGCCATTATACAGGGGATTGTGGCTGCACATACGGCTGTCCACAGAGATGAAAACGTTTTTTCCCTTCGGAGTCTGGCGGAACTGCATGTAGTCCCCGAGCCAGCTCTCCAGGCGGCGCCTCTCGTCGTCGTAGGAACGGGCGCTCTTCTGGGTATACTCATCCCTGTTCTTGAAGCCGTAGACATAGAATTCCCGCATATAGTCGCGGATGCGGTTGAAGTTTTTTATAAGTTCGCTGTAAGCCATGGGGTCACCTCCGCAATTAGACATAATACTGCCTCACCCAGGCATCATTTTCCTCGCTGACGCTTCTGGCAGCAGGATGAAATCCTCGGGCAACCGACAGTACACTTCTGAATAAAACATGTCCAAAACACAAAAACTGCCTGCGCATATATGAAATGATTTTAGATCTATTTGAAAAATCCCGGAAGCCGAAGCTTCCGGGATAAGAACTCTTTGTAATCGTACGTATATGATTTGATTAACGTTTGGAGAACTGGGGAGCGCGACGAGCGGCCTTGAGACCGTACTGCGCTCGTTTTTGAGCCGTTTTTCCTTGGTATTTCGGGCTTTTCCGGACTTTTCGCTGTTCAGTTATCCTATGTGGTAACCACGGAAAATGGCTGTTTTTCAATCAGCAGCGTTCTGATGAAAAGCACCGTTTACTACACTGAACAACTCCTCTGGCTTATTATACTTGACCTTAGCATAGATGTCCATAGTTGTTTTGCTGTTTTCATGTCCTGCAAGATACTGAACCGTCTTGGGATCAACTCCGGCATAAAGCAGGTTCGTGATGTATGTGTGCCGGAGCTGGTGTGGGGTCACATCAAAATCCAGCGTATATTTGATTTTGGGTTGATTCCTCTGTGTCATGCCCAGCGTTGGTGTAACCGTGTACTTGATGCTCTGCCCATTCACATACTTATAGTAGTTGCGCGGCTTGGTAGACCGAACAACTACATACTGCCATACCCTTTGAAATTGCGATGCAGCTAACGGCTGTCCTTCGCTATCCGAAATCACATAGTCCGACTTTGATGCTGTTTTGGCTTCACGCAGGCAGTCCACCAAGCACTTGGGAATCGGAATATCCCTTTTAGCCGCCTTGGTCTTTAGAACAGTGGAAATCACGGGTCTGTTATGTTCCGTGCGCCATGCTCGCCTTACCGAGATATAGGGAGTAGACTCGTCCAGGAATACACAGTCCCATTGCAGCGCAAGGATTTCTTCCCGGCGCAGACCGGAATATAACCCAAGCATAATGAACAAGTAGGGAGGAAGCTCCCTGACCGTATCCAGAAGCACTTCTACCTGCTGATCTGTCAATGCCTCCCTCTTTTTCGCTGGCTTTCCGCCCTTTCCCGATATTCCTACACAGGGGTTATGCTCAAGTATCTGGCTGCGCTCTGCCGAGTAGAAAATACACTTGAGAAGCATATTTACTGTGCTGTATAACCCCTCCGATTTTTTTGACAGCGGTACAAGCGCCAGCCGAATATCATCTGCGGTCACTTCTTCCATATACATCTCACCCAAAGGCTTAATGATATAGTTCTTCATGTCAGCAGTATATCCTCTCAATGTAGAAGCAGATACCTTTGCCGACTGCATCAGCAGCCACTTCTGACAATACTCGGCCACTGTCGGATGCTGCCGACGAAAGATGATCTCCTCCACCTGTCGCCGCGCTTCTAATTGCTTCTCATATAATTCTTCGCAAGTAGCAGCATACAAACTCACCTGCTTGCCATCTGCGTCCATGATCCGGGTTCTGTAATACTGGATTCCTTTTTGCATAATGGTTCCGTACTGCGGAACCTCTGTTTTCATTTTCGCCATCTTTGACCTTCCTTTCCTGATAACGTGCAGTTTCCGTATCTACACTCTCTTTTTATCAGAAAGTACAGACTTAATCAAAGATACGGCCTATGTAAAGCAAAGAGCGAGACATCCTTGCCTCGCTCCTGCTTCGTTTTCGCGTTTGTTATTTTATGCTCACACTGAATCCCATTGCGAAAATGCGTTACCCATCGTTCTGACCAGCTCATCCGGCCTGTTGTATTTGACCTTTGCGTAAATGTCCATGGTAATTTTGCTGCTTTCATGGCCTGCCAGGTATTGCACCGTTTTGGGGTCTACCGACGAATGAATCAGATTCGTGATGTAGGTGTGTCGCAACTGATGCGGTGTTACTTCAAAGTCCAGGCTGTAAACAACATTACCGTTATGCGCCGCCTTTTCTCCAAGAACAGGTGTGACCGTATGCTTTACCCGCTTTCCATCCTCATATCGGTAGTAGGACCGTTCCTTGACTGTTCTGGTGACAACATACTGCCACAGCCGCTTAAACTGCGTATAGGACAGCGGATCGCCGTCCCGGTTCGGCACCACATACTCCGAAGTCGAATTTTCCTTTGTCTCTTTCAGGCACTCAGCCAAACAGGTCGGCAGTGGAATATTTCGCTCGGCAGCCTTCGTTTTTAATTCTTCCAGAATCACCGGCCTGTTGTTTTCTGTATGCCATGCTCTCCGCACTGTTAAATAAGGAAAGTTTCCATCAAGATAGACCGAATCCCATTTCAGGGCGAGGATTTCTTCCCGCCGCAAGCCTGCGTACAATCCAAGCATCACAAACACATAGGTTGGCAGTCCTTCCACCGCATCCAATAAGCGCTCGACCTGCTCGTCTGTCAGCGCCGCTTTATCTTTCTGCGGAACGCCGCCACCCTTTGTCGTTAGATAGATCGTCGGGTTATTATCTATAATCCGGCTTTCCTTTGCTGCACGGAAAATAGATTTATACAGGATCACGACCGACTTATATACCGATGCAGATTTTTTTGAAACAGAGACAAGTGCAAGCTGAATATCATCCAGGCTGACCTCTCCCATCCGCTTATCACCTAATTCCGCAATGATATGACGCCGTACCTTTGAGGTATAGTCCGTCAAAGTCGTGGTACGAACATGAACAGACTGCATCAACAGCCATTTCTCACAATACTCTGCAACCGTGGGTGTTTTTCGATGAAATGTGGCGTTCTCAATCTGCTCCAACGCAATCGTTTCCTTATTATAAAGTTCTTCGGGCGTTCTTGCATAAAGGGCAACGAGTTTTCCATCTGCATCTTTGATTCTTGTTCTGTAATACAGGACACCTTTTTTTATAACCGTTCCATATTCAGGAATTATCATTTTCCTTTTTGCCAATTCCGTCACCTCCTAAAATAATCTCCAGCGCTGTATCTTTGTTTTATCAGAGATCTTCAGTTCCAGCAAGGATACGGATTGGCTCATGCTCCGGCGTTCCGGGTCTTGCGGTAAGTCGCATTCTTTTCCATCGGTTTTGCCCGGTGGGTGCATTTTGCGATATACTCCTGAAGGCCCATATCAGTAAAATATACACAACCGTTCTGCACATACTGAACATAAGAAATCAAGCCGTTGTTACGGGCCGCATCCAAGGTCGCAATGCTGATTCCCAGGATTCTGGCAGCTTCTTTTCGTGTAATCAGTTTTTCCATAAATCATATTCCCTCCATTCCGTCAAGGTTGTCATCGTGCTTTCAAAATCACATGAATGCACTGGCAGCCGAAACTGCCAGTGCATGGTATCTAACTTTGAAAAGAAAACTGCATCTGGATGATGACCTGTTGTTGCTTACGGTAACCGGACGCAGCTCTCTTGAATTTGAAGTTCGCTTTCGCCACATTTGCCACGCATCCCTGACGATGGGGACATTCCCGGTCTCCGCTGGCGCGGATGTCATAACTCCGCAGCGTCGTTTTACTCGTGCGCCGCAGGGTTCCGCCTCAAGTCCGTGGGCGGGTGTGAACAAGTATCTTTAAGCCCCCATGGAGTCCTCGCGCTCGAAGTGCCACCTCCGGGTCTCAGGCTGGCGTTGATCGCTGGGAACAGCCTTGTTTATCACCTCCTTGGCTGTCCATCTTGGCGGCGCGCCTGATTCGCTCGTACATGGGTTATGTACCAGAAATGCCGTCTATTCAATTGTCAAAGTACCATCGAAGGGGAAAACTTGTCCTTCTATTAACACTGACAAAAGGGGCAAAAAACAGGCGCTTCAAATGAAACTTTATCAAAAAATTTTTGCCAACTGTTTCAGCCCACGCCGGATGCTGTCACGGACACGGCTCGGATCTACACCTTCGGCTCCGGCAATCTCATTTACGCTCATCCCCAGATAGTACCGAGCATAAATTCTTTTTGCCTGTTTCTCCGGCAAAGCCATCACGGCGGAGTAAATCTGCTCGCGCAGCTGCTTTTCCTCCAGAAGCATCTCCGGCGTCTCCAGCTTTCGCAGGACCGCATTTTCAATTCCATTCTCACAGTCCAGGGAGTACTGCGCCTTATAGCGATACATTTTTCGCTCATAGGCTGCTTCAGCTCGCTCGTCAGACTGAAACACCGCTTGTACTTCATCGGTTACTTCCAAAAAGGCATCGGTTTTATAAACATCGGGATACAGATCCCGAAGATTGACTTTCTTCATTATGTACCTCCATTTCGATTCACGGGTGATTAGCGGGTGAATCGAATGGAGGCGGGGAACGGCATCGAGGCCGTTTGGGGACATTCGGCAAAAAACGACAAGCAAAAGCGCCAGTCTCCCATTCCAGGAAACTGGCGCAACAAAAAAGATCATTATTATTCCGGTTTGCGCAGAACGATAATACCGACAGGTTGCCGAACTGCCCCGGAGGGGAAGCTACACTTTTTTTAGCAAGTGAAGATTATGAGAACTGTAAAAGGTTAAAACAAACAAAGCGGCATCCTCCTATATGCCGCTGTAAATAACCTTTCTGTCTACGCAGTATAAAGCGGCAGCTATTCAGCAAGCCGCGTTTTCATTGAACCATTACTCAATTAACAGCTGCTCGCCATTATTGAGAGCTATGGTATAGAACAGAAAGCAAGATTTACTTTAGATTTATACAAGATTTGCACAAGAAATACCTATACTTCGAATTTGTAGCCTATTCCTCGAATGCTTTTAATATGTTCTGATGCAGTTTCCGAACTTTTTAACTTTTTCCGTAAATTACTTATATGGCTTGAAATCGCATTGCGTGAATAAAACGAAAAATCATCATGCCAAACAGAATCCATTATCATTTCATAAGTATAGACTTGCCGTTGATTCATAATTAGCAGCGCAAGAATATCAAACTCTTTTTCGGTCAAATCAATGCATACCCCAGCTATCTCTACAGACCTGTACTCTAAGCAGAAAGACAAGTCTTTCACAGTGATGATTGTTAGCGGTCTTCTTTTATCTTTTGGTATTTTCAAACAATTTCTCATACTATTTTTCTCTGAAAACATTTCTACCATAGGATGATTATAGGTATGTAAATATTGAGCAGCACCAAAATGGACACATGCATACCGCTGTTCCTCCGAATATGAAGGTGGCACAACAATAATTGGTACCGCACGTTTTTGTCTCAAGATATCCAAATCGTCTTGTGGAATCACATCAGAGCAAATAGCTACGCATATATATTCTTTAAAAGACAGCATTGCGGCCGCTTGTTTAATATTATCAGCATAGTCAAATTCAATTTCAAATTCTTTCCATCGGCCAGCAGTAACCTCATATTCATTATAGGCGTATCCTACGCCCAATACATGCGGAACCATATGTTCACCTCCTACTACTTCTAGCAGACAGTTCAAAGCTGCCGAGCATAAGTTACCCGGCAGCTCTAAACAAAACTATATTTTTCTATGATGGAGAATGCTTTTTTGCGTATCTACAAATCCTCCGTCATCGATTATTTCCCCAGTAAATCAATGCCAGTGCGCCGGGACCGGTGTGTGCTCCGATGATAGGGCCAATATAAGCAATACAAATCTCAGAATCCGGGAATTGTTCCAACAACCTTTCTTTCAGCATATCTGCTGCTTCAGGGTCATCGGCATGACCTATCAGAATCGATTTACCAAGTTCAGGTTTCCAGCCCTGTTCCATTCGGGCAATCTGAGTGGTAACAGCCTTTTTTCTTCCACGAGGTTTTTCCACTGCTTGCAGCTTTCCTTCGCTGTCCACATGAAGCAACGGTTTGATCTGCAAAGCCGTTCCCATTGCGGCTGCGGCACCTGAAACCCGCCCGCCATGTTTCAAATGGGTAAAGGTATCAACCGTAAACCAATGACATACCTCTAATCGGTGTTCCATGACCCAAGAAGCCAATTCATCAATAGACAGTCCTTCCCTCTGCTTTTTCGCAGCTTCTCTGACTAAAAACCCTTCACCCACTGCGGCAGCAAGCGTATCAATGCAGATGATTCTTCTTTCCGGATATTCCTGCTGTAGTTCTTCAACCGCTAAAAACGCAGACTGATATGTACCTGACAGACCAGAGGAAAAACAGAGATACAGAATATCGGTTCCCTGTCGCAGACAGGGTTCAAAATGCTTAAAATAAATCGTTGGGTTGATTTGTGAGGTCGTTGCAAAATTCCCAGCTCTTTGCAAGCGGTAGAACTCCTTGGCTGTGATTCCTTCCGGGGAACCATATGAGTATTCTGTTCCGCCGATCTCAACATTCATAGGAATCATTTCAACAGATGGCAGACCTGCGGTTAACTCCGGTGCGAGATCTGAGGTGGCATCTGTGAAAATTTGATAGCCGTCCATCACTTCTTACACCCACTACAGCCCTGACAAGCAGCCCACAGCTCATCGGCCTTCGGCTTCCAGGTTTCTGCATAAAGTGTAGTCTTATCACACAGATGGTCAACACTTTCCGGGGACTGATACTCGGTAGAATGGGCACCGGATTTCTTTACCATGCTACGCAGACATTCAGGATTTTCCAGCATAGGACACGGCTGGAACATATTATCATTAAAGGGCTGACCGTCGTGATAGGCCATAAACAGCGGAGACTGATATGCTTCCAGCAGGGTCTTTTCACGGATGTTGGAGTCAGAGTAATGGATAAAAGCGCAAGGCTCAATGTCACCATTGGCATTGATATGCAGATAGTTGCGGCCACCAGCAATACAGCCGTTTACAAATTTCGCATCATTCTGAAAGTCAATTGTGAAAATAGGCTTTGTGCTACGGTATTCGCAGATGCGGTTATACATCTTTTCACGCTGGTCAGGAGACGGGAGCAGCTCCACAGCGGAATCGTTGCCCACAGGCATATAGTGGAAGAACCATGCGAACTTCGCACCGCACTCCACCAGATGATCGAAGAACTCATCCGAGCTGATGGAGTCGATGTTCTTGCTGGTATAGCACCCAGATACGCCGAAAGGCAGCTTCTTTTCTTTCAGAATCTTCATCGCCCGCATAGTAGCCTGATAAGTACCCTTGCCACGGCGGAAATCAGTAGCTTCCTCGAAGCCTTCAATGCTGATGGCCGGGTAGAAGTTCTTCACCCGCAGCATCTCATCGGCAAACTTCTCATCGATAAGGGTACCGTTGGTAAAGGCAGAGAATACGCAGTCAGGATGCGCTTCACACAGGCGGAGCAGATCGTTCTTGCGTACCATAGGTTCACCGCCGGTGTAGAGGAACATATAGGTTCCCAGTTCATTGGCCTGATTGATGATGTCATCCAGTTCCTCATAGCTCAGATTCAGCTTATTACCGTATTCTGCCGCCCAACAGCCGGTGCAATGAAGGTTGCAGGCGGAAGTGGGGTCCATCAGGATTGCCCAGGGGATATTGCAGCCGTACTTTTCACGATTAGCCACCTGCTTGCGGCTGCCTAAGAGAGATGCATTGACAATAAAATTGCGGAAGAACACTTTGCGGACTTCAGAATCAATGTCCGTCCAAAGGCTGTTGATCAGGCGCATCCAGTTGCTGTCAGGCTGCTCCATCACCTTACGGATTTGCTGGCGCTGTGTGAGATAGAGGTTATCCTTATCGAACTTATCCGCCCAATCTAACAACTTGGGGAATGCTTCCTGCGGATTGCTGTCAACATATTTCAGCACTTGATTGACGGCGAAAGCCTGTGCGCTGTCTTTAATAGAATTACTCATGGTTTTGTCTCCTTTTCTATCTTAAAAGCAAAAAGAGCCGATAATCCGCAGCACAAGGCTAACGGGTTATCGGCTCTGCGTCTATGCGTCTGGCTCTGTGATAACTGTGGTATTGAATTGTTTTACGCTGATTATTATTTCCCGTTTGCACTTCGGACAGTATAGCGGAAAATTTTCAAGTACTGTATTATCACAGATTTTAATTCTCGTTTTTTTGTTGCAGTTGGGGCATAATAGCCATTCGTTTTTTTTCATTCTTTGTTTTTCATCAGATAATAGAATATCTATGGACAATTACATTTACAACTCACGCAGTTTCCACCGCCTTGTAGAAACCATTACACACGCGCCCACAATGAGTACTGTTAAGACGATGTAGGAAAGATAGACGCCATTTAGTGCTACTTCATACACATCATAGTACCGCAGAGGGGTCAGATAATCCAAGAAACGATTCCCTGTGTACTCGGCAGTAAAGGCCAACACATAGGCGGCCAATACGAAAACCGTACCGGCGCGTACCGCGGCCTTATAAGATTTATCTTGCGGGACAAATCCAGATTGAGCCTGTCGGCAAGCTCCTTCATCTTTGTCTTGCAGTCCATGTTGTACAGATCGGCGGTGTACTGCAAAAGTTCACGGACTTTCATGTTTTCGTAATAGCTGTTCTCGCTGGGCAGATAGCCCACATCCCTGGCGATGACGCTGGCCTTGGAGTGACAGTCCAAATCGAAGATAGATGCGCTGCCTCCGGTGGGACGGATCAGCCCCATTAGGGTGCGGATCGTGGTGGACTTACCCGCACCGTTGGGGCCGATAAAGCCGAAAAACTCTCCCTGGTTGACAGAGAAACTGAGGTTATTGATTCCTCGATGCTTCCCATAGTGCTTGGTCAATTCATTCAAGACAATCGCTTGTTCACTCATTTCAAATACTCCTCCTTATAAAAATTTTTCCGCAGAATTGCGATGTTCTTCTCAAAATCCTCCATGACAGCCTGAAAATCGAAAGCCGCCGCCCCCCGGTACCCGGCCGCATAGCCCTCGGCCATCAGAAGCAGCATCTGAAAGACCGGCTGGGCATCCTCTGGGTCTTTGAATTTCAAAGCATCCTCTTCCCGCAGAACAAGATCGTTTCGGAATCTGCCGGTCTCCTCCGTCAGGATCGCCAGCGTATCCGTCACCTCGGGAGAATTTTCCTCCCAGGCACTGGTAATAAACTGCAAGATAAAAGGCTGATTTTGGAGCCCCTCCATTTTCATGCGGCTGGATGCCAGAATCCTGTCGAACAAATCTGTTTCGGAATCGAGGGCTTCCTTATCAAATAGTCCCTCTATGATTTTCTTGCAGTATTCCAGCAGGTAAATGTAGAGCTGCTTTTTACTGCCGAAATACTGAAACACAGACGCTTTGGAAATGTGTGCGGCTACCGCAATATCATTGATTGAGGCTTTTTCATAACCAAACTTGCCGAAGCACTGGAACGCCGCATTGAGAATGGTCAATCTCTTTTCTTCGGTCAGGGCCAAAAATTTGTTCAATTCATTTCCTCCTTTTTACACAATAACCGTTTCGGTTATTTAGAGTATAGCACCAATAACCGAAACGGTCAAGTATTTTGGAGTATGATTCAAAAGTTTTCTTTTTATACTGTTAGACCAACGAAGATTAGTCTCGAAAGTACCGGTGTGTTCAAGTCAGCAGTTGCACGAAAATGTAATTCGTTCAAATACTACTACCTGAAATATAAAATTACATTGGGTGATGTCTATGAAATTTGAACGCGATGAGCGCAAATTTGATTTCCACGATATAGGGTGCGAGATAAAGCGCAAAAGAGAAACCAGCGGGATGACACAGGATCAACTGGCCCTTATCATTGACCGTGATCCCCGCACCATCATATATAACGAAAACGACGGTCAGCATCCGAGCTTGAACACTTTTTATCAGATGGTGACAATGTTCGATATATCGGTGGATCAGTTCTTTTATCCAGACATGAGCGCAGATGACGCTTGCAAAAAGCGCATCAATACACTTGCTGCATTAACACTTGACCGATTCGGTTATTGGTGCTATACTCTGAATAACCGAAACGGTTATTGTGTAAGAAGAAGGAAATGAATTGAACAAATTTTTGGCCCTGACCGAAGAAAAGAGATTGACCATTCTCAATGCGGCGTTCCAGTGCTTCGGCAAGTTTGGTTATGAAAAAGCCTCAATGTCGATTCTGTTATATTACGCATATCGCAGAAAATTAAGTAAGAAAACTGCCAATGACAAAGAGTAAGTTATACCCACGTTATGAAAGGACGTGCTATGAAGGATTCATTGAAAAAAGGATTGATAATAGGTGCTGCCGGTAGTGCGATTTGTGTGCTTTGGCATCATCTTCTAACCAAAAAGATGATGCAGCTCGCCATGGATCGGGTTGCGCCGCAGGACAGAAGCAACGGAAAAATGCGTGTGTCCGGTTCACCTGAAATGATAGAAACCACTGAAATTGTAAAAAAGGCAGCTGGTCAGCTCGAAAAAAGCGGCTGTGACGTGGTGGAAATCACTGCTCACGACGGAATTTCATTGATTGGGCATTGGTGTCCCTGCGAAGAACCGAAAAGAACTATAGTTGCCATGCACGGGTGGCGTTCCTCCTGGTCACATGATTTTGGTCTAATCGCAGATTTCTGGCGCAATAATCATTGTTCTGTACTCTACGCAGAGCAGCGGGGACAAAATAATAGCGGCGGCGACCATATGAGTTTAGGTTTGCTGGAACGCTACGATTGCCTGGCATGGACAAATTGGATAAACGAGAAAACAGGAAAAAGCATTCCCATCTATCTTGCCGGGGTATCCATGGGTGCAACCTCTGTGCTAATGGCGTCCGAACTGGAACTGCCGGATAATGTATTTGGAATCGCAGCGGACAGTGCATTTACTTCGCTCCATGCAATTTGGAAACATGTCTCCGAAAGCAATCTGCATATTCCTTATGCTCTGCATAAAACAGGTGCCGATAGGATGTGCAAAAAGCGCATCCAAATGGATGCTGATGCTGCCTCAACTACAGAAGCGTTGAAGCACTGCCAAATTCCTGTTCTTTTTGTCCACGGAACAGATGACCACTTTGTTCCAGTTGAAATGACATACGAAAACTATAAAGCCTGTACATCAGAAAAGCGTCTGCTGATTGTTCCGGGCGCTGACCACTGTATGAGCTATCTCGTAGGAAAAAGCACCTACGAGCGCATTGCAAAAGAGTTTTGGGAATTTTGCGAACAGCGGAAAAAGAATCCGTAGATTTGAGTTTGAAGGGGGGGAATCATTATGCGCCAGCGTTGGCTCCGTGTCTTATTCCGTAGAAGGATGTTGACGATACTCCTGCTACTTTTACAGGTATATTTTCTTATATGCCTTGTACTTGGGGGAAGTCAGCTTTCCCGAAATTTCAGTCGCCTACTGACAATCGTCAGTATCATTGCGGTGCTTTATATCGTTTCCCAGAAAGACAAAGGCGCCTACAAAACTGCATGGGCGATCCTGATCCTAACCTTCCCGTTGTTTGGTGGACTGATGTATCTTTTGTCTAATGCACAATCCTCGAAATGGCGCTTTGCAAAAAGTGTCCTCCATACACAACAAAAGGCAAAACCACTCTATGCACTCCCCGGCATTTGCTATGAAAGCGCAACAAAACAACTGCCTGAATATTACCCTCAAATTCATTACTTGCAGGAATACACGGGGTTTCCAATATATGCAGATACAGAAACACATTACCTTACACCGGGTGAACGAAAGCTGGAAACACTTTTGGCGGAACTTGAAAAAGCCGAGAAGTACATATTTCTGGAATATTTCATCGTGCAGGAAGGCGTTATGTGGAACAGCATCTTGGAAGTTTTGAAGCGAAAAACCACGCAAGGCGTAACTGTGCGACTGATTTATGACGATATGGGTTGCTTTCTCACTCTTCCGAAAGACTACGCAAAGCAGCTAAAAAAACACGGTATCCAGTGCGCCGTATTCAATCCCTTCCGACCTGTTCTGACCGTAAAGCAAAATAACAGAGATCACCGAAAAATAGCGGTCATTGATGGAAAGGTGGCTTTTACCGGAGGTATCAATCTGGCAGATGAATACATCAACGCCATTGAGAAACACGGACACTGGAAAGATGCAGCGATCATGCTGAAAGGCAAAGCCGCATGGAGTTTCACACTAATTTTTTTACAGACGTGGGAAATTTGTACCCATACAGACGAGGACTACGAAATCTTCTACCCATGGAAAGAACAAGAGTGCCCTGTTACTGCAAAGGGGTTTGTTCAGCCATACGCTGACAGTCCAATGGATGAAGAAAATGTGGGCGAACACGTTTACCTGCATATCTTAAACAATGCAAAGAAGTACGTGTATATCAACACCCCATATCTGATTGTCGATGATAGTATGCTTTCCGCTTTGCGTCTTGCGGCAAAAAGTGGTGTAGATATACGCATCATCACACCCCACCGCTGGGATAAATGGTGGGTACACATGACCACACGCTCGTATTACCGAGAGCTGATAAAATCAGGCGTTAAAATCTACGAATATACCAATGGTTTCATCCACTCCAAAACCTTTGTGTCCGATGACCGTACTGCAACAGTCGGGACAACAAATTTGGATTTTCGCAGCTTATATCTGCACTATGAATGTGGTGCTCTGCTCTATGAGGCCAAAGCTGTTATGGAAGTCAAGGAGGATTTTCTGCAAACGCTGGAGATATGCCAACAGGTGACAGAAAAGGATTGCAAAACAAATATCGTAGTGCATCTGCTCCAGGATATACTGCGGCTATTTGCACCACTAATGTAAGGAGGGTCTTGAATGTTTGAAGATATTGAAACACACAAAAAATTATCAAAGTGGATTATCGGAACGTTTACAGCCTGCATTTTGATTTATCTTGGCATCCGACATATTAGTCATGTAGCTGATGCCGTGATGTGGTTGAAAGACCTGCTGAACCCACTTTTAATTGGATTGATTTTGGCGTTGTTTCTGAATGTTCCGTTGGGGGTTATTGAAAGACATCTGTTCCCCAAACATCCGACATCTAGGAAAACGAAAATGCGCCGCCCGCTTGCGATCCTGCTTTCATTTATTTTGGTGATAGGGGTCTTTGTCGGTGTTGCTTTTCTTGTTATTCCCGAATTGATCGATGCAGTATCTATTGTCATATCATCCTTGACGAATGGTCTGGATCAACTGGTGGCATTTGAAAGCACGGCTGACTATTCTAAAATCCCATTCGGAGAACAGCTGTCCCAAATTGATATTGATTTTCTTGAACTGAAAGACAATTTGAATGAATGGTTGAATCAATTGGGAACCACCATTATGGACACTGCTGCTTCCGCATTTGGAAGCGTGGTTGCGACGGCAGTCGATTTTGCGATTGGTCTTGTGTTCTCAATTTATATTTTGGCCAATAAGGAGAAATTAAAAAGTCAGATCACCCGAATTGTCCGTGTATGGATTCCAGCATGTTTTGCCGAGCGGGGCATTCATGTGGCAGCTGTCTGTGAAAAAAACTTCAAGCTTTTTGTAGCAGGGCAAACGACTGAGGCAATAATTTTAGGCAGCCTGTGTGCAATCGGTATGTTAATTCTGAGAATACCATATGCGCCGATGATCGGTGCGCTTGTTGGGGTAACAGCACTGATTCCCTATGTCGGTGCCTGGATTGCTACACTTGTGGGTGCATTTTTGATTCTGACAGTCAATCCTTTTAAGGCACTGGTATTCATTATTTTCCTGCTTACTTTGCAACAGATCGAAGGAAATGCAATCTATCCGAAAGTTGTGGGCGCAAAAATCAACCTTCCTGCCATGTGGGTTTTAGCGGCAATCACAATAGGTGGCAATCTGGCTGGACCAATCGGTATGTTGCTTGGCGTACCTGCCGCAGCAGCCACTTACGCTCTTTTGAAAGAAGCAACCGATAAGCGGGAAACGCATCTGAAAACACAAGAAAAAGAGCAGATGGGTAATTCACATAAACAGAATATATCCTAAAAAAATTATCTCAAGATAAAAACTCATAGTAGGGTGTAAGGACTCATGATATAAAAATATCAAGGGTCTTTGCGCCCTATTCGTTTTTTATATTACAAAATCGGCATTATCATACCTTTTAGCGGGCATAATAAGGTTATTCCTCAAAACAAATCGGCACGATACAATGTTATTGAGGTGAATGATTATGCCGATTGACGATTTAACCGCTTTGGGTCAAATAATGCGGGAGGCCCGAAAGAAAAAAGACCTGACACAGCAGGAGCTTTCAGATCTGAGCCATGTTTCTGTAAAACAAATTGCCAACATTGAAAAAGGGCAGATGAACCCTTCCTATTTGATTTTAAGAGCATTGGCCAAGGTTTTGAACATCTCTCTGGACTCTCTAATAAATCCGGATGTTTCTCCAGAAGATGAGGGAGCCAACCAGATGAAAATGCTTTATTCCAGTTGCCCGTCAGAAATGCGTGAAACCCTGCTGCACCATACACAGGAGACCATGCAGGAATTAACAGAACTATCTAAGAAAATTGAAGCGAATTGAGCCAGTGAGTGAAATTTGACGGTTTCCTCTCTGGCTCTTTTCATTTCTGCAAAGAAAGCGGCAAGCGATGCCTGTGGCTATCCAGATAGCCCCACGCGCTTGTTGAGGGAAGTCCCCCAAGCCCCCTTGGAACACAGATTTTCAATCTGTGGCTGCGCGTTCTTGTGAACGCTTTTGACTGCGACCAGCTCACCGCTGGCCGTGGTCTTTTTCTTTCTGTTGCGGCTCGGTCTGCTCCATCGCCAGGACCCGATCCACGTTATTCTTGACCGTCAGCAGCTCCCGCATGGTGGCGCGGGCCTGCCGGTACTCACCGTAAGCCTTTTTCTTGTCCGCCAGTAGCTGGGCGTACTCGGTCTGAAGCTCCTTGATGGTGGGCAGCTTCTTCACATTCAGCTCGTTGAAGGCTTCCTTGGCGGCCTGGTGCAGCAAGATTTCCTCCTCATGCTCCTGCCGGAATTTCTTTGAATACCCGGCCTTGCGGTAGGCCACATAGGTCTCGCGGGTCTTGGCGTAGTTGACGATGTGGGTGCGCAGCACGGCAATCTCGGCCATGCGCTTCTCAGCGGCCTTGATCTGATCGGACAGCGCATTATAGCGGGCCGTCGCCTCTGCTGTTTTGGTTTCCAAATCGGCATAATCCAGCAGCCCATGTTCGGACAGGTAGTTGAGGGTCTGTGCCATCTGCTTGAGGTTGAACACCTTGGCCCAGCGGGCGTACCCGGCACCTTTTCCGGCCTGGAGTTTTGCCTGGATGTCCACCAGCAGATTGACCTTCGGCGGAGCGGCCTGCGGGACGGCTTGCTTGCGGGGCATATGTTCTTTCTGGCCGGAGAGGACCGCCAACAGATCGTCCAGCGTGTAGCCGTCCCCCAGCCGGTCAAAGCGGACATTGTTGCCCCAGCCCTCCGCGCCGATGGAGATGTTTTTTCCGCGCCGGTGAACGGTGAAGCCGTCCTGTTCCAACAGGCGCAGCAGCTCCTCCAGGCTGGCCGGTTTCTGCGCCAGTGCCCGGTCAATGGCCTGACGCAGCTGCTCCTTGTGGGAGGGCTTCGCCGCGTCACCCAGCCACTTGTTGTAGCTCTGGCCGCGCCGCTTGGGAGCCTCCACAATGGAGTAACCGTTCTCAACGCAGATGGTATCGCTCAGACGGTGGACGGCGCGGGTGCTGCCCCAAAAGTTGCGGAACTTGCGGTCACACTCCAGCGTGGTGGAGTTCCATATAATATGGTTGTGGACGTGAGCCTTGTCAATGTGGGTGCAGACGATGAAAGCGTGCTTGTCCTTGGTAAATCGCCGGGCCAGCTCTACGCCCAACCGGTTGGCTTCCTCCGGCGTGATCTCGCCCGGCACAAAGGACTGCCGCAGGTGGTAGGCAATCACATCGTCCGCACCGCGCACCCGGCCGGTGCGGGCGGCGTAGGTCTGCTTGTCCAGCAGGAACTGCGCATCGGCCACGCGGCTGTCACACTGGTAGCTGGTGATGAGCCTGCCGTGGTCGGTCTTTTCTGGATTTTTTACATAACCAATGATATCGCTGATCGCCTTGCCGACCGTGCGGCCCTTGCCGGTGTGCAGCGGTATAATGCGGGTGGTGGCCATGTGGGGTCCGCCTCCTTTCCAAAAAATAAGCGGCCTGCTTATCACAGACCGCATCGGTTTACTCTATATCAGTTTCCTCGTCCATATAAAAATCGAAATCTTCCTCAAAGTCATCTTCCAATTCATCCAGTTCTATCCTGGGCGGGAACCGCATTTCATATTGTTCCGTCGCCAAGGTCCGCACGGCATCCCGCCGGTCTTTCATCCGTTTCTTCAACCACGAAAGCTGTTCTTTGGATAATCGCCAGGGAAGGTTGACCAGCCGGGTAAGTGCCATTTCTTCCGCCTGCTTTTCTGGCGGGAGGGCGGCGCAGGTTTTACAAATGTGCGCGGCGTGACCCTTGCCGGAAAACTTTTCGTTTGCCTTATACTCGCCACAGACCTTGCAGTAGTGTCCACGCTTTTTCATGCCGTGCCCTCGCAACGAGCGAACAGCTGACGGACCGCAGCCATGACCGTATTCCAGCCAAGGTCGGACGCATAGGAAAACTTTTTCTGATAGGCCACCCACAGGTCCTGCATGACCGGGCTGGCCTCCACTTCATCAAAGACTTCGGCGGCCTCGGCCAGATGGCGCTCGGTGCCGCGCTTGTGGGCTGTCGCCAGAAGCGCGTCATGGAGAACGTGCGGGTCCAGAGTGCTGCCATAGAGTTGTTGCAGGATGGCGATGTCGTAAAAATCTCTCATACGGGTGTTGGTCGTGGTCCGGGTGATGATGGTTTCCAGCTTTTCGGCCAGCACGGTCTCCAGGTTATAGGCCCAAACGTCGATGGAACGGTCCTCCAGCATGAGCTTGAAGCTGTACCGCACCTCTTTAGGGGTGATGGCGTCGCCGGTAGAAATGTCGATTTTCAGCGGGGTGCGCACCCCGTCAAAGAGCGTTGTCATCGTCACCCGAATGCCGGGATATTCCGCTTCATCCATGATTTCCGAAATGCTTTTCACCTGGAAGGTAACGCCGTCGTCAATGGGAACGGCGATGATCTCGGCCATCATGTTCTCCACATCCTCCACGCTGACGTTGGCCCCCTTGACCGTTGCGTCCAGGTCCATCGTGGAGCGGGCGTCCAGACCGACCATCGCGGCCACCAGCATACCACCCTTGAGGATGAACTTGTCCCGGTATGAGGAAAGAGAAATACGTTCAAGAAAACGCTCCATCATATAGTTGCGCATCAAAACCTGCGCATCCGCAGCATTTTTCTTTGACAGGTTACGGATCAAATCTTTCAGCTGTCTGGCTGTCTTTATCATAGCAGTACCTCCAAATACTGGCGTAAAATCTTCTCGACCCGGAACAGCTTGGCATAGCGCACCAGCGTCCGCAGGTCCTTATCTTTCCGGCGAGCATACGCTTTCAAAGCGTCCTGGAATGTCTGCATCTCGATATGGCTCCGGCTGCGCAGCACATCGCAGATCGTCCGTTCCATATCATATACCGGCACATCGTGACCGAAGGGGGTCTGCGCGGTTGTCAGGCCGACCTCATGCAGCTCCGCCTTGATGGTAAAGACCTGAACGCCCTCGTCCTTGAGCCGGGTCGGATTGTAGCCCGTCTTGACCGTAATGGAATAGGCCAGCGGCTCCCGGTCGGTCAGGTCATGGAAAAACAGCGCCGTTTCATGGGAAAAAACTGCCTGCGGACAGCGAAGATGCAGCAGATACATGGCGTCCACCCAGGCGTCTTTGGAAAGATAAATCCCATGCGCCGCCTGTTCCAGCCCACGAGACTGCACGAATTGATAAAAAACAGGTTTTGAGATCCCGGCCGCGAGGACCTGCCCGGTGCGCAGCATCCCATCCTGACGTTCCATCAGCTGGTCCAGCTGTTGAAATTGGCTCACGTTCTTCACCTTCCTTTCATGCTAATATTATACGCAAAATTAGCACGAAAGTAAAGTCAAAAAATTGCCGGGCACTCACTCCCGGCAATTCTTCGCTTCCTATTCAGCCATACACCGCGTCCTGGATCGCATACCGCAGGTCCTGTACCTTGCCCACCAGCCAGACGGCGGCCATCGGCAGGCCCAGCGGGCTGACCAGGAAGGCGATCACCAGCAGGATTACGCCGTTTTGCGGCGAGTAGGTCACAAGCACCGCGATCCCCAGCAGCGCCACCACCGTGGAGACCAGGCCGAAGATGAAGCTGGACACATACAGCAGCCAGAAGCACAGCCAGGTGAACAGCGTCAGCGCCAGCACCACCGGCACGGCAAGGATTTTCAGCCCCAATTTCAAAATAAACAGCACCGCTCTCATTTCAGCGCCTCCTTCCGCCAGTCCAGGTAGGGCTGGCACAGTTCTTTCACGGCTTTTTCATCGGCTTCTGTAACTTCCCGGCGGCCTTTCGTCCGGCGGAGCAATTCAAAGTCCTGGTAATCCGTGAGCAACAGGTCAAACAGTTCCTCCGGGATTCGGCAGAGGATACCGTCCACACAGTAGCGGGAATCCTTGTTCCAAGTCAATCGGACATAGCCGCGTTTACAAGGGAGAACTTCTTCCTCCGGGTCGTGCAGCAGGTACTCATGAAAAATCTCCAAGACGTTTTCAAACGTCAACATCAGCCATCACCTCGTTTCTGACTCCATTATCAATCACACCCCACCAAAACGCAACGATACGGGCAAAGAAAAAAAAGAGGGAGGCCCGGCGATGCAGTCTGCACGCGCCGGACCTCCCTCACAGCCGGGGCGTATGCCCCTGTCACGACAGCTTTGCCAGCTGGGTCAATACCTGATGCACCCCATCCCACAAAGCCTCCTGCCTCCGGGATATATCCTCCAGGTCGGCGTCGTAAATGCGCCCGGTTTCATGCGCACGGCGGGCCAGCTGGTTTAAGTTGTTGCTGGAATAGCGCATCAGGGACACCAACTCCTTCAGCTCCGGCAGTTCCAGGCGCACCACATAACCGTCCAAGGCCATCTTGCGCAGGTAGGCTTCCCGGTTCGTTGTTCCCAGCTGGGCCATCTTCTGTTCGATCAACGCCAGTTCTTCCGGCGAGACCCGGAAGTTCAGCTGCACCTCCCGCTTGCGCTTGGGGGCGCTCATCGCTCCGGCTCCTTTTTCTTATAGATGGGGGATTTTTTCTCCGGCTTTTCAGCGGGGCGCGGCTCCTGTTTCAGCTGGCGGCGGACCGAGGGGCGGCGCTGGCGCAGCTCTTTGGAACGGTCCTCGCTGGCCAAGATGGTGACATAGGTGCCGGGCAGTTCCTTCATGCCGGTGATCGCCAGACTGCGGAACGGCAGCAGCGTCATCAGCTGGTCATGGGCCTGGGTGCCTGCGCGGGCCAGAAAGTCTGGCGAAACGCGGGCCATGTAGTGGGTGCCGTGGGGGCTGTTGGGTGTACCCGGCGCACGAAGCTCCTGCAAAAGCCGGGCGGCCTCGGCACGGATTTCCTCCGGCGTCAGCGGCTGGAGCCGCAGATAATCCTGCCGCGCCTGGCTCAAGAACAGATCGACCAGGCCGGAGTGGCTGTCCACCACAAAGTCCAGGTTGCGTTCGCCGCCAAAGCCGTCCGGGTTGGGCGGGATGTCCACCGTCCTGGCCCACGCCTTGTTGGCCGGGCTGAAACGCTCATCCCACTCTTTCTGCTGCACGGTATTTGCCAGCACATAGAGGATGCGGGTGTAGCCGAACTGCTCGATCACCTGGGGTACCGCGTCCTTGTCCAGCCGGTTGTCCCGGTAATGTTCCGAAATGGCCGCCTCGATGGCCTCCTTGCAGGCGATGTTGGCGCGGCGGGACGCCCGGTACAAATCCAGGTCGCCCTGTTCGCGGGCATAGGCGGCGTCGTGGCGGTAGAGCGGCAGTTCCCGCTGGGCGTCCAGCGCCGCATCGGCCCGCTGCTCGATGCTGTCCCGCACCACATCCATGTAGGAAGTCTCCCGGTCAGAAAACTCCTTGTAGACATCGGCCAGCGGGGACGACGACGCCAGCAGCGCGGCGGCCCGGCTTTGGGGCAGATCCAGCTCCTCCATCGCCATCAGGATGTCCTCCCGGACCGTGTACTCATAGGTATGCTTTAGAATTTCCTCCGGGGGCTGGCTTTTCAGCCAGTCCCGGAACTTGTCCTGTTCGGCGGCCATCTTCTCATAGAGGGCCGTGTTTTTGTCGGTATTCATGTTATCGCACCTCCTGTTCGTGGTGTTTGGGTTTCTTTTCGGGGCAGCGCGGCGGCACCGGGCGTTTCAGACCCTCCAGCACCGAGGGGCGGCTGCTCTTGGCAAGCACCGCCTCCGGCGCAGGGCGGCCCCGGCCGTCCATGTTCAGCAGTACATCCAGCTCGGCCAGCCGGGCGGATTTGTCCCGCAGCTCCTGCTCCTGTGGGAAGGGCTTACCCACCTCTGCCTTGGCGGCGGCCTGCTGCTGGTAGAGGTTGTCCAGCTGGTTCTTCACCGCTTCCAGCCGCTGGGGCATCTGACTGAGCGCATTGTCGATACGGGTTAGATTTCCACGGGGGTCTGTGCCCAGCGTCGCCCGGTGGGTCATCTGGCCTTTCAGCAGGAGCATATACTCCTGCCGGAAAGCGTCAAACGACACCGACATAGTGAAGCCCCGGTAACTGCCCACCGGCACCGGGTCGGCCCCTTTGACCTCCTTGCAGGCGTCCAGCAGCGCCGCACCGGCGTTCTCCTTGTCGGTGAGGGTGTCGCCACGGACTTCCATCCCGGCAAAGCCGTCCTCCGGGTGAGGATGAGCGGCCAGGGTCGCCATATCCGCTTCCAGCCCGGCGATAAAGCCCTTGTTTTTCTCGATCTCCTCCGGGAAGGTTTTGAGCAGCTGGTCCTCCAGGCGGTACTGCTTGCTCTGGTGGTCGGCCTTCATCAGCTTTAACCGCGCCACGTCCACATCCAGGTCCATGCGTTCCTTGATGCGCGGGTCCCCGGCGCACAGCGCCTTGATCTCGGCAAAGGACAGCGCGGTTTCGTCCACATCGTCGCAGCTTCGCACCGGCGATTTGGAGGTCATAATCTGGCTGATGAATTTCTGTTTGTTTTCCACCGTCTGCCAGAGGTAGGCGTCAAACGTCCCCTCAGTGACATAGCGGTACACATGGACAGTCTCGTTCTGGTTGCCTTGGCGCTCAATGCGGCCCTTTCGCTGGGCCAGGTCGCCGGGCCGCCACGGGCAGTCCAGGTCATGCAGCGCCACCAGGCGATCCTGCACGTTGGTGCCTGCACCCATCTTGGCCGTGCTGCCCAGCAGGACGCGCACCTGGCCGGTGCGGACCTTGGAGAACAGCTCCTTTTTGCGCACCTCGGTGTTGGCCTCATGGATAAAGGCAATCTGCTCGGCGGGCACACCTTTAGCGATGAGCTTCTGCCGGATGTCCTCGTAGACCGTAAAGGCCGGTTCCGGCTCGTCCAGCGGCACCGCGTCCTCCAAAGCGTGGAGGGTCGGGTTGTCCAGCGCCTTCGCTACCTTTTTGGCAGGCCGGGCCTGGGGCGTGGAGATGTCGCAGAACACCAGCTGGGTCAGCTTGTCGGCCTCGCCGTCCCGCCAAATCTGCATGATATTGTCCACGCATTGATTGACCTTGGTGCCCGGCTCATCCGGCAGCAGCTGGTTGATGATCCGTTGGTCCAGCCCCAGCTTGCGCCCGTCGCTGGTGATCTTGAGCATATTGTCCTGGGACGGGTCCACCGTGCCGCTGTGTACCAGGGAAGCGCGTTCCGAGAGCGCCTTCACCATTTCCTGCTGCTGTTCGGTGGGCTGGGCCACGATGTTGTGATATTCTACCTCCGGGGTGGGAAGATGGAGCTGGTCGGCGGTCTTGATGTCTGCCACCTCTTTGAACAGGTTCATCAGCTCCGGCAGGTTGAAGAACTTGGAGAAGCGGGTCCGCGCCCGGTAGCCGGTCCCTTCCGGGGCAAGCTCCAAAGCGGTCACTGTCTCCCCGAAGCGGCTGGCCCAGCAGTCAAAGTGCGCCATGCCCAGCTCTTGCAGCCGGTCATATTGGAGATACCGCTGCATGGTGTAAAGCTCGGTCATGCTGTTGGAAACCGGCGTGCCGGTGGCAAAAACTACACCGCGCCCGCCTGTGATTTCATCCATGTACCGGCACTTGGCAAACATATCGCTGGATTTCTGCGCGTCCGTAGTGGAAAGGCCCGCCACATTCCGCATTTTTGTATAGAGGAACAGGTTTTTATAATTGTGCGCCTCGTCCACAAAGAGCCGGTCCACGCCCAGCTGTTCAAACGTCACCACATCGTCCTTGCGGTCCTCGGCTTGCAGCTTTTCCAGCCGCGCCTCCAAAGACTTTTTCGTGCGTTCCAGCTGCTTGACGGTGAACCGTTCCCCGCCGCTGGCCTCCACCTCGGCGATACCCTCGGTGATTTCCCAAATCTGCTCATGCAGCAGCCGCTCCTGGCGTTCCTTGCTGATGGGGATTTTCTCGAACTGGGAGTGACCCATGATGATGGCGTCGTAGTCGCCGGTGGCAATACGGGCACAGAACTTCTTGCGGTTGTGCTTCTCGAAGTCCTTTTTGGTTGTCACCAGGATGTTCGCGGACGGGTACAGACGCAGGAACTCCGAAGCCCACTGTTCGGTCAGGTGGTTGGGCACCACGAATAAGCTCTTTTGGCACAGCCCCAGCCGTTTGGCCTCCATCGCGGCCCCTACCATTTCAAACGTCTTGCCCGCGCCCACCTCATGGGCCAACAGCGTGTTGCCGCCGTACAGCACATGGGCGATGGCGTTTTTCTGGTGTTCCCGCAGGGTGATGGCCGGGTTCATGCCGCCAAAAACAATGTGGCTGCCATCATATTCGCGGGGGCGGGTGGCGTTCATTTCCTCATTGTACTGGCGCACCAGCGCCTGCCGACGTTCCGGGTCGCGCCAAATCCAGTCGCGGAAAGCATCCCGGATGGCCTGCTGCTTTTGGGCGGCCAGGGTGGTTTCCTTGGCGTTCAGCACCCGGCGTTCCTTGCCGTCCGCGTCCTCCACGGTGTCGTAGATACGCACATCCCGCAGATTGAGGGAATCTTCGAGGATTTTATAGGCGTTGGCGCGGCTGGTCCCGTAGGTCGAATAGGCGGCCACGTTGTTTTGCCCCACGACATTTTTGCCGGAGATCTGCCATTCCGCCGTAAAGGGGGTGTAGTGGGCTTCAATGCTGCGCTGGAGGTAAAAAGGCGTGTCGAAGGTCTCGTACATGAATTGCTGGATGTACTCCTTGTCGATCCACGTCGCACCCAACCGCACCTCGATCTCGGAAGCGTCCAGGTCTTTGGGCTGGGCAGCGGTCAGGGCCTCCACGTTGACCGCAAAGGCCGGGTCCTGCTCCGCCGCCCGCTGGGCCTGGCGCAGCTTCCGGCGCACGTTGCCGGAGAGGTATTCATCGGCGGTCACATAATGGGGCGTTCCGTCCGGCTCAGTCTGGCCCGGTACACGGAAGATGACACCGCGCAGCTCGTCAGCCAATTCTTCGCCGGTTTTGCCGGTGAGCTGTTCCATGTAGGCCATATCCACGCAGGCTTTTTCAGAAATGGAGACCGCCAGGGCCTCGGAGGCGGTGTCTACGGTGGTGACGGCCTCATGTGGCTTGATCGTGCGTTTGGTGAACATATCTGCCTTGCGCTCCAACCGGCCATCCTCGTCCAGCACCTCCAGGGCACAGAGCAGGTAATAGCTGCTGTCATCGGCAAAGGCCAGCCGGTTCGCCCGGTCATTGATAAGTCCGTACTTGGCGGAAAAATCGTCATAGCGGCGGTTCAGTTCGGCTATCTGCGCCCGGATGTCGGCATCCGGCGCGGCGGCGTCCATCTCCAGGTCGATGAGCCGCTGCACACAATCCCGCAGCCCCACCAGCCCTTTGACGCGGGCCTCGGCGGTGGCGTTCAGGTCGGGGCGCACCATGCGGCTGTTTTCCCGGAAGTACACCGCGCCGTCCACCACCGTGTAGGAGTAGTTCTTCACATTGGGGTCAGCCGGGAGGGATTCGTCGATGTCCTCGCCCTCGCCCAGCTCCGGCAGCGCGGCCTCCTGGTAGGTGCCGCGAATGTACTTCACGGCATCGTGCAGCTGATCGGCCAGCTCCAGCCCCTCGATGGGGGCCACGGTGTAATCCTGTTTGCCGTATTGGGTGCTTTCGGCGGTGGGCCGCCCCAGCACCATCTCCGGGTGATCCAGAAAATACTGGTTGACCGTGAAGCCTTCCTCGGTCCGGCCGGTTTGGGTCCAGTCCGGGGCGATGTCCAGCGGGCGGTCCCGCTTTTGCAGAAACAGGATGTCGGACACCACATCGGTCCCGGCATTGGCGCGGAAAGCGTTGTTGGGCAGGCGGATCGCCCCCAGCAGCTCGGCCCGCTGGGCCAGATACCGGCGCACGGTGGAATCCTTGGCGTCCATTGTGTAGCGGCTGGTGACAAAGGCCACCACGCCGCCGGGGCGCACCTGGTCCAGCGCCTTGGCAAAAAAGTAGTTGTGGATGTTGAAGCCCAGCTTGTTGTAGGCTTTGTCGTTCACCTGGTACTGGCCGAAAGGGACGTTACCGATGGCAAGGTCATAGAAGTCCCGCCGGTCGGTGGTCTCAAAGCCCGCCACGGTGATGTTAGCCTTGGGGTAGAGCTGCTGGGCAATCCGCCCGCTGATGGAATCCAGCTCCACGCCGTACAGCCTGCTCCCGGCCATGCTCTCCGGCAGCATCCCGAAGAAATTACCCACGCCGCAGGACGGTTCCAGAATGTTGCCGGTGCGGAAGCCCATCTGCTCCACGGCCTCATAGATGGCGCGGATGACGGTGGGGCTGGTATAGTGGGCGTTGAGGGTGGAGGCCCGCGCCGCAGCGTATTTCTCTGGGGTCAGCAGTTCTTTCAGTTCCGAATACTCGGCATCCCACGCGGGTTTGTCCGGGTCAAAGGCATCCGCCACGCCGCCCCAGCCCACATAGCGGGACAATACCTCCTGCTGTTCCGGCGTGGCCTGCCCGGTGGTCTCTTCCAGATATTTCAGCAGCTTGATCGCCGCCACATTGGCCTGGTACTTGGCCTTGGGGCCGCCCTCGCCCAGATGGTCGTCGGTGATGCGGAAGTTCTCGGCGTTGCGGCGCAGGTTGTCCCGGTACTCCTGATAGGCCGCCTGTTCGGCTGCCCTCTGGTTGGGGAAAGTCTGCCACTCACCGTTCACCGGGATGGCGACCGGGTGATCCGGCTTTTCCTCCGGCTGCGTGTCCGGCGTCGGTTCAGGCGGCGTGGGTTCCGGCCGGTCAACGTGCAGCCGTTCCACCACCACGTCATAGGGAAGTCCGTTTTTGTCACCGGGGTAGACGGCCACCGTCTCGGAGTGGAACGCCGGTGCCTCAGCAGCTTCTTCAATGGGCTTGGCGGTTTCGGCAGGTTCTTCCACGGCGGCAGGGGCTTCCATATACGGTTCATCCTGCTCCTGCACAAAGCCGTCCAGCTGGCGGGCATATAGCCCGCGCAGCAGCGGTGCAACCTCATCCCAGCGGAAGAACAGCATGGCCAGTCGCTTCTCGTCCGCGTCCAGCACTTCCAGCTCGATGCCTTCGGGTATGGTTCGGTAGTCGGCGGTATCGCCGGTCTCCAGCTCCATCGTCTCGATGATGTCAGGATAGGCCCGGCTCAGCCACAGGGCGACCTCCCGGTTGCTCTTGCCGGTGCGCAGCAGTTCGGAAAGCTCCGCCTTGTTCGGCGCGCCGATCAGGCCGTGGGCCAGCACGTCCCGCAGGTCCTGGTCCGCCGTGTCAGGGTTGACGGGCAGGAACTCGGTGTAGAAGTCGTTGCGGTTGTCTGCCCGCAAAAGCTGCTCGAACCGCTCCCGGCTCTCGACCCGGTAGATGGGATAGCTCATGCCGGTGGGCAGCAGCTGCACCGTATCCTCCCGCAGTTCGGTAATTTGATGGGCGCGGTCATCCAGATAGACGGTATTGCCCACATTGTAAACCGGGGCGGACGGATCGTAGGCGGTGCGCTCCGGGATGGTGCCCCGGATGGCGGCATATTCCTCGTCCGACACCGTGATGTCGATCTCATGGGTGGGTTCGCCGCTGCCAATGGTGAGGGTGTCGCCCTCGCGGGTGACGGGCTGGCCGGATAAGTCCGGCACAGGCGGCTTTGCCGCTGCCTCGGCCTGTTCCTCGGTTGCGACGGCCTCCACATCCCGCATGACCTGCCGGATGAATGGATCACTGTCCAGCTTTTCCGGGTCCACCACCTGGCCGTTCACGATGCCGCGCTCGGCCAGGGCCTCCCGGATGGCGATGGAGTCGATGTTGTCAAATCGGTCCTGCTCCGCCTCGGTGTAGAACCGATCTTCCTTGATGAGCTGGACGATCCGGCGCTGCACCTTGGGCCAGGGCACGTCGCCCGCCGCGCCGTCCACCGTCACAGGCAGGGCCGGGAGATCATCGCCGTACTCCTGCCGCAGCCAGGCGGCGGTATCCTTTTCACGGGCATGGTCCTTCATGTAGCGGACAACCGCGTGCTTACTTTCAATATTGCCGTTCCATTCCTGGATGGCGGCGTCGATCTCCGCCTGGGTCAGCGCCCGGCGCACAGGTTCCGCCTGCGCAGCGGGTTTGGGCATAGAAAAAGCAGAGGGCGTTTTCACACTCTCTGCTTCGTCGATTTTATGGATTTGTTCCGCTTCGGAGAGGAACAGGTTTAAGGTCAGCTGTTGATAAGTTCCGCCAGCAGGATCTCCTCCGCCTGGGCCTTGCAGGTGTTCATCAGGCCCACCCACTGCATGGGGTCGCTGGCTTTCAGCTGCTCCGTCGCGCCCGCTGCCTCCGCCAGCCGGGGCATCATCTGCTCCAGACGGCTGTTCGCGGTCTCGTCGATCTCCCGAAGGTGCGGGTACAGCTTCTCGCTCATCAGCAGCTGGTTGTAGAGGATGGGCCGGTGTTCCTTCAGGTACGCTTTGCGCATCCTGCCGTACTTGCCCAGGGGCTTCTCCGGCTGTTCGGACAGCTTCAGGTCGGGGATCAGGTAATCGCCGTTCCTCGTGTAAGTCAGGTTGTTTTCCATGTGTGGCACTCCTTTCCGCGCCCTTGGCGCGCTCATAGTTCTGGATGGTGACGCCGATCTGCCGCAGTACCTGCTGGTTTATCTGGCTGACCGCCGTGCCCAGCGCCCCCACGGTGGCGGGGGTGTTGAAGTCGAAGATCGCCATGAAATCCTCATGGCTGAAATACTGCTCCGGCTCCAGCCCACAGCGGGACATCAGGGCATAGGTGATGCTGACAGCGGCGGTGGATTTGAACTGGACTTCGATGTTGTACTCATCGTACTCTTCCAAAAAGGAACCGTCAACGATAGGGAGAATATCCCGCCGGTGGTCGGCCCAGTATTCCTCCGCCAGCTTGGCGGCCACATCGGCCAGCTGCTGGGCCAGGTCGCCGCCGCTCACATCATAGTTGCGTTCCAGCATCGCCATGACCGGCGCGGTGTGTTCCTCGTTCATCGTCCACAGCCAGGGGGTGCGGGAGTGTTCACGGGTGCCGGTGTCGGAAATGTCGAATACATACCGCAGTCGGGGCCGGTCCCCGGAATCATCCACCAGGGCGATGCCCTTGGACCCGCGCCGCACATACCGGCCCATGCGGTTGTTCCACAGGTCGTACTCGGCGCAGGCGGTAGCGTCCGGGCGCTGGGCGTAGATCATCAGCTGTTCATGGAACGGATATTTGTAGAGGCGGGCGGCGGTGGTGAGAAAGCCCGCCCACTCCTGCCAGCTGCCGGTGAGCTGCCGCGCCACCTGGTCGGCCATCTGCGCGTATTGTTCTGCTTTGGTTGGCATGGGATTCTGTCCTCCTTCCTGGTCTTATATAAAAGCAGGGCGGCACGGTGGCCGCCCTGCGGGTCAAAACAGTGTGTTATTCATCAAAATCCGGGTACAGCTCCAGCTCGTCAAACTCGGCGTCGGTCATGGCGCGCAGCTTGGCGAGGGTACTGTCGGTCAGGGCCAGCAGCTCGTCCTCGTCCGCCTGCAAGTGGCCGCGCATCTCGGTCAGGGCCTCGATGGCCCCCTGGCGGGTGCCGGGGTTGTAGATGCACAGCAGGTTGGTTTCCTCAAAAGTCAAAGCGTTCATATCAGATCTCCCTTTCCGCGCTCTTTTTGGGCGCTGTCTTTTTATGTTCGGGTTTGGGCTGGCTTTTCAGCTGCTCCACAACGGACTTCCGTTTTTCCGGCAACTCCCGTTGGGGCGGCTGCCGCTGGCCGTTGTTGAGAATGCCGTCGATCATGCCGTAGTCATCCTCCACGGCCATTTCCGCATTTTTCAGCGGGTTGTCCGGCAGGAAGCCGGGAACCTCGGCAAAGCCGAAGCTGTCGCAGTAGTGACAGGATACCTTGCCGTCCCGCTTGATGGCAACGATGTCGCTGACGCTCATGGACGGGTGACGGTAGTCGGCGGGGTGTTCATTGTTGAAGCGGTAAAAAAGCTGTTCGGCAGTATCGCCCTTCAAATCGGAGGGCAGCAGCGGCGCGGTGTAGACTAGATCGTAGTTGTCCCGCTGCGCCGTCTGCCCGATGGACTTGAGCCATTCCAGCCCCTCATAGCGGATGTCCCGCAACTCGTCGGTGTGCTTCACCTGATAAATAGCGAAGCAGTCGCCCTTGTGATCGAGGAACGCCTGCTCCCGTTCCTGCTGGTGGTCCATGCGCTCCTTGACCTGAGCATCGAAAGCCGGGCTTTCCTCCCATTCCTCGCGGGTGACGGCGAAGATCCCGTCGTAGGCGTCCAGGTCGGTGGTATCAAAAGCCATCGCCGGATTCTCACCCTGCTGGACGATATAAACGGTCAGGTCGCGCTCCATCAGCTCATAGGCCCGCTCTTTGGAGAGGGGCAGAAGGTCCCCGTCCAGATAGCCGCTCTTTTCCAAATCGTCCTGGGTCAGCGTGGGGTCCGGCATGGGGTACTCGTCCAGGTGCTGCTCCGGGGCGTCCGGCAGCATGGTAGTTTCCGGGGCGGCGGCCTGGGCCGCTGCCTGCATCTGCTGGACAGCCGCCTCCTGCAAAGTTTCGATCATGGACAGCGGCGCATACTGAATGGATTGGCCGCCCATGTCGTGCATCTCGCAGATTTTCAGCGCGGCGGTGGACAGGGGCAGCTCCGGGGCGTCCAGCTGGCCGCCGTCCAATGCCCGCATTGTGCCCTTGTCGTAGATAGTGTAGTCATAACCGCCGTCACAGGGCTGGACGTGGAGGTACAGCCGTCCGTCCAACTCATAGAGCTTTTCCGCCTGCGCCTGGGCCTTGACCTGCTCAGCCGTCATACTGCCATCTTGAAGGGCGTTGTGCAGTTTTACACACTCGTCATAGGTTCCCGCATAAAGTACCTCTCCGGGGATAAGGGATAAATCATCCGCAACGGTATATTCCTGGATATAGGTACTGTCTGCCGGTGAGGTACGCTCAAAATTGCTGTGGAGCTTGTAAGCATGGCGGGCGGGAGCCTGCATGGGGACCTCCGCCTCCGATGCGGCTTCCTGCTGCGGCACTGTCTGTTCCGACTGGGCGGCCAGGTCAATACCGCGCTCCTTGCAGATAACCTTATAGTGCCGGTCAATGTCCGCGATCAGTTCCCCGGCCGCCTTGTTGATGGTCTCCAGACTGGCCCGCAGCTCCGGTAGCTCCTTACCCTGGCTCCAGTTGGCGATGTAGCCGAAGCTGTTCTCGCCGGTCTGGATACCGTAATACTGGCAGACGGCATAGGAAATGCTCTCGGCCTCCACCTCCTCGGTGTTGCGGTCTTTCTTCTTGGGCGGCTCCTTATCACCGGCCCTGGCCGCTTCCTCCTGGGCCTTGGCGTAGTTGTGCAGCTTGCTGTGGGCGATCTCATGGACGGCGGCGGAAACGGTCTGCACCTCGCTCATGCCTGCCCGGATGGCGATGCGCTGCTGGTCCGGCGAGAAATACCCGTCCATGTTGGCGGCCATCGGCTCCACGGAGAGCGGCACCGGCGCGGACCGGCGCAGGGCCTCCATGAAAGCCTCGTAGTTCTGGACATTCCCGGACAGGGAGGACGCCAGCTCCGGCAGGGGCTTGCCGTCCGTCTGGCTCACATCAAACACCTTCACCGGGCGGAACATGGGGATCTCAACTTCCCGTTCCTCCATGACCGCCTTGCCCTCTGCATCCAGGATGGGGGCTTTGGTGTCCGGGTCCAACTTCTGTTCCTCGATCTTTTTCTTGAACGGCGTTGGCGCGATGATGGTAATACCATGCTCACCCTTTTTCACATGGCGCTCAAACTGATTTTTCCACTTGTTATATCCGGCTACCAGCGTGGCGTCCGGCTTCTGCATATAGATGAGCATGGTGTTGTTGACGGAATAGCGGTGGAACCGGGACATCACAGACAGGTAGCGCATATACTTTTCGCTCTCGAACAGCTCCTTGATGCCCTGTTCAATGCCCGCCGTGATTTGCTGCAACCGTTCCCGGTTGGTGGGTTTGTCAGCCATGATGTTCACTCTCCCTTCTATGGCCGAAATTTCAGCGGTGTGTTCTGCGATCCACTGGTCCTGTTCCTCGGTGCTGCTGTCGAGAAAGGTGTCCAGCAGATAGCCCATGTAGTCTTTTTTTTGGACGGCCTCCAAAAAGCGCGGGTGCGGGTCCTCGTCCGCCGTCTTGGGGGAATAGTCGGCCTCCCATTTTCGGAGCAAGTGATAGTAGTCCGTCAGGACGCGCCAGCCGTGTTCTCGTTTTTCTTTCCGCACCTGCGCCTCGGTTTTCTGCCGGACATAACTTCGCCGGATCGGGGCCTTGCTGTCATAAGAAAGGCCAAAATCCTGGGCCAGCTTTTCAGCGGCCCCCTTGGGGGACAGGTCATAGAGCCGGGCGGTGAAGTCGATCACATCGCCGTCTGCGCCGCAGCCAAAACAGTGGAAACGGGTGTCCACCTTCATGCTGGGGTGGCGGTCATCGTGGAAGGGGCAGCAGGCCATACCGCCGCGCCCCACTGCGATGCCGTAAAGCTCCGCCGCCTCTCTGGCGGTGACGGACTGTTTTACGACTTCAAAGACGCTCTCGCCCATGCTTACTTGCCGCCCGCTTTCGTGACGGGTGGTTTGTACCCGGCGGCCTTGGCCCGTTCGCTGGCGGCCTTGCGGCGCTCGGCGCTGTACGGCTCCCGCACCGATACGCAGCGTTTGGGCACCGTAAAGGTCTGACGGTCCTTTTTCACGATCTGGTCCGGGTATTTTTCCGCCAGCCGCCGCAGCTTTTCCAGCAGGCGCGGGTCGTGGGAATAGACCTCGGCGGTGGCCTCGGCCTGGTTGTAGAGGATAATCGTTTCCTGTTCATACAAACTCAGTTTCATTTGCCGCCGCCTTTCTGCCGGTCAAATTCCAGCTTGAAGTTGACGTACTGGCCGGTATCTTCCAGCACCACGGTGGCGTCGTAGGTCTTGCCGCTTTTCTCGGAGTACAGCCCGGTCACATGGGCGCGGCCATCTTTCAGCAGCGCCGCCACAATGGCCTTGGTGGGTTGTTTGCGCTTCGCTGCCCACCAGTTGTTGTTCTTCCAGATCGCAAATTTGCAAGATTGGTCCTGACAGAAGAAGCCTTTTTGCATTTCTGCAATTTCACCGCCGCAGCGGGGGCATTTGCCCACCACCTCGCGGGGCGGGGCAAACAGGTACTCGCTGCCCTTGATGACCTGATAAGTTCCCACCAGCTCCTTCAGCATGGCGGTGATCTCAGCCATGAAGTCCTCCGGGGCCAGCTCGCCGCGCTCGATCTCGCCCAGCCGGTACTCCCACTCAGCGGTCAGCAGCGGGGATTGCAGTTGCTCCGGCAGGACGGTAATCAGGGAAATGGCATCGTGGGACGGCAAAAGCTGCACGGTTTTCTTGCTCTTTTTGCGTTCCAGGAAGCCGGTGGACACCAATTTCTCTAAAATTCCGGCGCGGGTGGCGGGGGTGCCCAGCCCCTTGCGCTCGGCGTCCTCCGGCATATCGTCTTTTCCGGCAGTCTCCATCGCAGAGAGTAAGGTATCCTCAGTGAAGTGCTTGGGCGGGGTGGTCTTGCCCTCCTTGACGGCGGCACCGGCAACCGGCAGCGCCTGGCCCTCGGTTAGTTCCGGCAGGGCCTTGTCCTCGGAATTGCCGTCCGGTTCCACATTTTTCATGCTGGCCCGGTAGGCGGCGTCCAGCGCCCGCCAGCCGGGCTGCTTCACCGTGCGGCCTTTGGCGGTAAACTCCGCACCAGCGCAGTCCACAACAACGGCGGTTTCTGCAAAGTTATAGGGCGGGGCCACCGCGCACAGCAGCCGCAGCGCCACCAGCTCCAGAATGGCCCGTTCACCCACCGGCAGAGCGGACAGATCCGCCTCGCGGATGTTCCGGGTGGGGATCACCGCATGGTGGTCGGTCACTTTCTTGTCGTGGATGACCGCCGCCGCATCGCAGGAAATGGCGATGCCTTTGCGAAACGGCATGGCGTTGGCGACCAAATTCACCAGCACCGGCAGGCCCTCGGCCATGTCGGAGGTCAGGTAGCGGCTGTCCGTCCGGGGATAGGTGCAGAGCTTCTTTTCATAGAGGTTTTGCAGGTAGTCCAGTGTCTGCTGCGCCGTGAACCCCAGCAGGCGGTTGGCGTCCCGCTGGAGAGTGGTGAGGTCATAGAGGGCGGGCGGCTTCTCGGATTTGTCCCTGCGCTCCACCTGCTTGACCGTCACCGTACCGCCCTGGCAGGCAGTTTTCAGCTGTTCGGCATCGGCTTTTTTGTCCATGCGGGCGCTGGCAGCGGTAAAACCGGGCAGGTCCAGAGCCACAGAATAGAACGGCACCGGCTTGAAGGCGTCGATCTCTGCCTCCCGCTGGACGATGAGGGCCAGCGTCGGGGACATGACCCGCCCGATATTGAGGGTGCGGTGGTACAGCACCGAGAACAGTCGGGTGGCGTTGATACCCACCAGCCAGTCGGCCTTGGCCCGGCAGAGGGCCGCCTGGTGCAGCCCGTCATAGTCCGCGCCGGGGCGCAGGTTGGCAAAGCCCTCCCGGATGGCGGAATCCTCCATGCTGGAAATCCACAGCCGTTTCATGGGCTTCTGGCAGCCCGCCAGGCAGTAGACCGTGCGGAAAATCAGCTCGCCCTCGCGCCCGGCGTCGCAGGCGTTGACTACCTCGGTCACGTCCTCCCGCCGCAGCAGGGTGCGCAGCACATCGAACTGATCCCGCTTGTCTTTGGCGATGGTGAAGCGCCAGGACTCCGGCAAAATGGGCAGGTCATCATAGCGCCACTTGGCGTAGTCGGGGTTGTAGGTGGCGGCGTCCGCCAGCCCGGCCAGGTGCCCCAGGCACCAGCTCACCAGCCAGCCGCCGCCCTCCAGGTAGCCGTCTTTGCGGGTAGCAGCGCCCAGCACGGCGGCCAGGGATTTTGCCACAGAGGGCTTCTCAGCGATCACCAATCGCATCTTCCTCTACCTCCATTTCTTCGTTGGATTTTTTCAGTTTTCTGGAAACGCTGTTGCCATCGTCCAGAAGGCAGTCATAACCGACGTTGTAATCATAGCGGTACAGCTTTCCCAGCAGGTCGTTGATGATGACACGGCAGGCCAGCAGCACCCGCGTCTTATCCACCTGCATGAGCTGGTAACGGCGGTAATCGCTGAAATATTCCTCGCGCAGATGTGTCCGGGCGGCGGTTTCCTCCATCAGAATGTCGATCACGTCCTTGTCGCCGTCCTCTTTCGCGCCCTCGGCATAGTTCAGCATCTCCATCACCATCGGGAAGCTCTGCTCATCCTTCGGGGCTTCCTCTTTGAGATAGCCGATCAAGGCGCAGAACAGGAACCGGGCCGCTGTCTGCTCCGGCTCGGTCAGAGCGGAAAGGGTTTCCTGCCCGCTGGGCAGAAGTTTGTTGCAGACAAAATCGTGGACCTCGCCGCGGAACAAGTGGCGGATGGCGTCGATGGACAGCGCCGGTTTGGAGGTGTCTGTATCGTCCTCCACTTTGTAGATTTCAAATTCTTCTTCGTCTGTCTTTTTGCGCACCTTGGCGAGCGCCGTGCAAACGATGTCGCCGCCAAAGTAGACGCCGAAGCAGATCAGGTCGAACACAATGAGAAATTGGATAAAATAATTCATTTTGCTTTTCTCCTTTCGCGCAGCCACGCAGTCAGTTCTTTGTGGCAGAAGCCCACGCAGGGCTGGCCGGGGCGGTAGGTTCCGCAGCCATAGCAGGGGGGGCCGGGAGATAAAGAGGGAGGACGGGAAGCTGCCTTCCCGCCCTCCGGCCTGCGCGTCATCATGGGTTCATAAGGGCTGTCGGTGAACCGGGTCATTTGGCCGGGTTCTCGCTTTCCTCATCGCCGCCCCCGCCGGCGTCCTCCGGCTCGTCAGATTCCTCGGTCTCCCAAGGGTCCTCGTCCTCCTGTTCGGTATCGTCCTCGCCGTAGTCGTAATCATCCAGGTTGTCGCTGCCCTTGGTCTTGGGCTTCTGCTTGATGAATTTGAAGTAGACCAGCGCACCGATGCCGCCCAGCACAGCCAGCACCACCAGCAGCATCGCCGGGTTCAGCCCTGCCGGTTCCTGTTCCGGCTCCGGCTCTGTTTCCGGGTCAGGGGTGGGTTCCGGCTCCTGGCCCGTACACTCTGCCATATTCACGGCGCACACCGGGCAGGCCGTATTCACCGCACCGGCGGCGCACTTTTCCGTGCAGTTGCAGACGGCGGGCGTTTCCTCCGCCGTCTCGCCGTCCTCCATCAGCGCCTCCAGGTCGGCCTCGTCCACCTGGTTCAAGAAGTGGACGGCGGTCTCCTTGTCCTCGTTGGCGCGGTCAATGAGGATGTAAAAATAGTTACCCGCCTTGGTGGTGACGGTGATGAGCTGCTTGTTGCCGCCAAAGTCATCCACCAGGGCGGCGTTGCCCTCCGGGGTCAGGGCGGGGCTGTCCTCGGTTTCCTCCACCACCACGTTGCTGTCGTTGGTGGCGTCCGCCGCCGGTGTGGCCGTGGGCGCAGGGTCAGTGCCCTGGGCAAAGGCGGTCACAGAGAAGCCGCCCATCAGCATCAGGCAGGTGCAAAGGGCGGCAAAGGTTCTGAAAATCTTTTTATTCTTCATGGGTCATTTCCTCCTGTTCGGGATTGGCAGAACCCACCGCCCGGCCGGGCACCATGCCGCCAGACAGCATGGCGGACAGCTGGGCCGGGGTCATACGCAGGGCGCGGACCATCTGGACGATCTCCAGGTTCTCCGCCTCGGTTTTCTGCGCTTCCAGGTCTTTCAGCTTTTCCTGCTGTTCCGCGATCTTCTCGCGGGTTTTGGCGATCTCCTGGTCGATGCGCTCGATTTTGTTTTTAGCCATAGTCAAATCACTCCTATTCTTCATAAAAATTTGTCACCAGTTCATCAAGCCGTAGCCCTTGATGCACTCGTAGGTCAGGGAATAACTCTTGATTTTGCAGGCGTCGCCGGAATTACCCTCTACGGTGTAAACCCGGCTGCCGTCGGTGCCCACTACGATGCCCACATGGTCGGCGCTGCCATCCAAGTCCCAATCGAAGAAGATAGCGTCGCCTGGGGCGATGTTGGCGTAATCCCGCCCGCCCCATTGTCCGTGCGACTGGAACCAGGGGATGCCCTGGGACTGGCAGGCGGCAAAGCGCGGCTCGGAAAGGCCCATCTGGCCGTAACACCAGGACACGAAGCAAGCGCACCACTCCACGCGGGAATTAAAGCCGTACCAGCTCCAATAGGGCTGGCCGCCCACGTTGCCCACCTGGCTTTTGGCGATGTCCACCACCGCCTGATTGCCGGGCCGGGTGCCGTTGACAAACTCCACACCGGCCAAACTCTCGGAATCGCTGGTGTCGGCGGACCCGCCGCCGAAGATCAGGGGCTTGTTGCCCAGCGTCTGCCGGTACACCTGGTACATTTCCAGCTGATCCGGCGTCAGCAGCTCCAACGCCACGGAGGAGATGGGCTTGCTGGTGAGGGTCACATTTAAGATGTAGTAGTTGTAGGGCACTTCCACGTCATACTCGTTGCCCTCGCTGTCTGTCCGGGTCTCGGTGCGGTAGCGCACCTCCACTTCCTCGGTCAGCGTCAGCTGGTATTGGGCCGCGAAAATGCGTTCCAGCTCCGCCTGGGCGCTTGCCCGCGTGTAGCCTTGCAGCACAGCGGACAGGTAGGCCGCCAGCTCGTGGGGGTCGTGGCCGATCATATCCAGGTCATAGCGGTACTCGTCATAGCCGGGGTGGCTGCTCTCGATGTTGTCGATCTCGGCTTGCAGCGCGGCCTCCTTGGCGGCGTAGTTGGCCTCCACCGCCACCAGCTCCGGGTCATCCGATGGGTAGGTGGTGCCGGAGATCATCGAACCGATGCTCTGCGCCATCATGGAGCAGGAGGACATGGTGTTGAGCAGCAAGCAGACGATTAAAAATAGGCCCAGGGCGATGCCAAAGCCCTTTTTATGGCGCATCACATAGGCCCCGGCCTGCTGGGCTTTCTCCTTGACCGTCTTGGCCGCTTTGCCGGTCTTTTGGGCGGCACCGGCGGCGCTCCCGCCGGACTGTGCGGCCCGTTTGGCGGCGGCGTACTGCTTCTTGATCTGCTGTTTCTGCTGCCAGCGGGACAGCGGGTTGCTGGCTGCCGCAGGGTTTTCATAGACAGACTTCTGGAACAGCGCCTCGATGTTGGCCTTTTCCAGCTTCCGCTCGGCCTGGGCGGCCTTGCGGTAAGGTTTCAGTTTGTGGCTGCGGTAGCCCTCCCTCGCCAGATGCACGCCGGTCTCTACGGCTTCCTCAGACTTGTGGGCGCTTTCCACGCCCACGTTACCGTCCTCGGTCTTGCGGATCTCCTGGTGGAGCTTGCCCGCCACTGCGTTGCCCGGCGCGTCCCGCACTGTATGGGACAGTTTGGAGGGCGGCCGGGGCTTATCCTCCAGCACCAGCTTGGTCGTGACCTTGCCGGTCTTGGGGTCCACCTCGGCCCGTTTGACCTGCTTTTTCGGGATTTTTGCCTGCGCCTTGTCCGCTTTGACGGCGGCCTTCTCCGCCTTGCGGATGGGCTTTTCCAGCGCCGGGTCCGCCCGTTCTTCCTCCGTGAAGCGCAGGCGCGGTTCCTTAATCAAACCATTCCCCCAGCATGAGGGAGGCCGCCATGCTGGAAAGCTCCGCATAGGCCGCCAGCCCCAGCGGACCCACGAAGCGGCACTCGGTCAGGCAGGCGTAGAGCTGGGCCACTACGTCGGCCAAAATCTGGACCTCGGTGCCCTCCAGCACAGTCTCACCGGCCTGCCCGCGCTGGACCTTGGCGGCGCACAGAATCTCCACCAGCCGCAGCAGGCCGGTCTCGCCGGTCTCGGTCAGTTCAGCGGCCTGATCCGCCGCCGTGCGGCACTCGGAAACGGCGTCCGCCATCGCCGTCAGGAGCGCGGTGCGCTGGGTTTCCAGCGCCCGGTCCAGAAACATCATGTGGTCGTTATGCAGAATTTCGGGTTTCATCGTCCATCAGCCTCCTTCATTTCCTGGGGTTTGGTCGTCATAATGCGATACAGTTCGGTGTTTTTCGGGAAGTGATCCACAAAGGGCAGAATCGTGGAGCCGTAGAACAGCAGCCCCTCGCCCTCGCCGGAGTGGGTCACATAGGACAGCTGGTGCGGGGAAATGCCCAGCTGCCGGGCCAAAATCTGCCGGTCGCCGCCCGCCTGGTTGAGCATATACACGAAGTCGGAGTTTTCAAAGATGTTCTCCACCTCGCGGGAAGAAAGCAGGTCCTTCACGTTCTGGGTGATCCCGGTCGGGATGCCGCCCCACTTTCTGAACCGCTTCCAAATCTCCACCGTATAGGCGGCGGTCTGTTCCTCTTTGAGCAGCAGGTGCATCTCGTCGATGTAGTAGCGGGTGGACTTACGGGCCGCCCGGTTGATGGTGACGCGGTTCCACACCTGGTCCTGCACCACCAGCATCCCGATCTTTTTCAGCTGCTTGCCCAGCTCCTTGATGTCATAGCAAACAATGCGGTTGTTGATGTCCACGTTGCTGCGGTGGTTGAACACGTTGAGGGAGCCGGTGACGTAGATTTCCAGCGCCGTGGCGATGTACTGCGCCTCTTTCTCATCCTGCGCCCGCAGCAGGTCGTATAAATCCTCCAGAATGGGCATATTCTCCGGGCGCGGATCGTTGAGGTAGTCCTGATAGACCAGCCGCACACAGCGGTCAATGATGGTTTTCTGTACCGGCTGTAATCCGTCCTTTCCGCCCACGATCAGCTCGCACAGCGACAAGATGAAGTCGCTCTTCAGCGACAGCGGGCTTTCATCGTCCGAATAGTCCAGGTTCAGGTCCATCGGGTTGATGTAGTTGGTGGAGGTGGGCGAGATTTTGATGACCTGCCCGTGCAGGCGCTCCACCAGCGGCGCGTACTCGGCCTCCGGGTCGCAGATAATGACATCATCCGAAGTCAGCAGGAAGCAGTTGGCGATCTCGCGCTTGGCCGAAAAGCTCTTGCCGGAACCGGGCGTACCCAGAATCAGGCCGTTGGGGTTTTTCAGCAGCTTGCGGTCCACCATGATGAGGTTATTGGACAGGGCGTTGATGCCGTAGTACAGCGCCTCTTTTCCGTTCTGAAAAAGCTCTTGGGTGGTGAACGGCACGAAGATGGCGGTAGAGCTGGTAGTCAGCCCCCGCTGAATTTCCACCTGGTTCAGCCCCAGCGGCAGAGAGGACATCAAGCCTTCCTCCTGCTGGAAGTCCAGCCGGGTCAGCTGGCAGTTGTACTTCTGTGCGATGGAACTGGCCTGGAAGATGTTGTTGCCCAGCTGGCGGGGATTGTCGGCGGTGTTCAGCACCAGGAACGTCACCAGGAACATCCGCTCGTTGCGGCTTTGCAGGTCCTGCAACAGCTTCTTGGCCTCGGCCCCGTAGGTGGCAAGGTCGGACGGGATGATGTCCATGTCATACCCGGCGCGGACGGCCTTTTTCTGTTCCTCGATCTTGCTGCGGTCCAGGTCGGTGATTTTCCGCTTTACCGTCTTGATGGCCTTCACCTGATCCACCGACTGGATGTGCAGATTCACAATGAGGGAACTTTCCATATCGAGAAAGTCCGCCAGCATACGGTCATTCAGCTCCGGGGCCAGAATCTGCACGAAGCTGACGGCCCCGTACTTCTTTCCCATGCGGAACTGCTTGCCGGTACGGAACTCGAAGCCGGACGGCGCGATAAAGTCCTTGGTGGAAAGGCCGCTGGGAGCCAGCCAGTCCCACTCGAACTGGAAGGGCGCCTGCTCGTCCATGTGGAAGATGGCGTGAAGCTGGGCCAGCCGGGCTTTGCCGTCCAGAACCTCGGCGGCCACGCCCAACCGCTTAAAGTTGTTCAGCACATCGGTCTCGATGCGCTCCAGACGGGGCTTGGCGGAGCGGATGCTGTCGGCCTCGATGGAAAAGGTCAGGTACTTGGTCTTGATAAGGCCGTTGTTGCCCCGCGCCAGCTGGTTTTGCAGCATCTGCGTGTACTCCACCCGGATGGGGTCAAAGTCATCCCCCTGGGCCGGGATGGTAATGCTGTTGGCGAAGGTCTCCTGGGACGCCGCCAGGTTCAAAAAGGACAACTGGAAACGGATGGAGCTGTCGAAGTAGTTGAGGAAATCGCACCAGCCTTCAAAGATGGCGGTCTTGTCCTCGTTCTGGCTGAGCTGGTAGTTGATGTCCTGGAACTGAATGGTCTTGGTGTAGCGGCCATCCGCCACCTTGCAGATGCCGTCCGGCCACATCCGCTCATAGGGGATGCTGTCCTGGGCGGACCGCTCCTTTTTGCCCGTGCGGTTGGCGCGGGCAATCGCTGCCTCGATTTGTTTGCGTTCGGCGCGGGTCAGCTTACGCCGGGGTTTGGTCTGCGGCTCTGCCGGTTCGGCCTGCCGCTTTGTCTTTGCCGCGAACAATGTCATACACCTCCTTGTCGAGATTTGCCTGCCGCTCCAACACGGCATAGAAGTTGTTGGTGCGGTAGGGGCGCTGCTTGGGCCGGATGACGGCCACCTTGAGGATGTTGCCGATGATCTTTTCCAGGGGCTGGCCGTGTTTTTCATACATCGCCAGCATGAAAAAGGGCAGCATGACGAGCATCATGCACATGGCCGCCACGCTGTTGCCAGCAGGCCCCCGGAGCAAAAAGAAAAGCGGCACGCCGATGAGCGCCCCGCAGCCGAAGCAGACAAGCTGCCTCTTGGTTAAGTTGAACGCGACCTTGGTTTTGACTTTCGTCAGGTCTTTGGGTACGGGTACATAAGCCATTGGTAAATTCCCTCCCTCCGGGTCAATGTGCGTTGAATACGGCTTTGGACAGGCTGCCGGTCTTGAACAGCGTAAAGCAAAGCAGCACGGTGTAGCCCACGCAGCTCCAGATTGCCATGATGATGTCCTCCTCGGTGGCGATGTTCTGCACCAGCACGGCGTAGATCGCCACGCAGACGATAATCAAAAACGCCTGGAAGCCCAGGGCCAGCAGGCTGCGCAGGTAGTTCTGGCCCATGCCGCCCCATTCCTTGCCCATCATGGTCGCCATCGGGATGGGGGCCACCGACGTGACAAGGTAAATTTCGATCGTACGGCCATAAATCACGATGAAAATGCAGATATACAGCGCCCACATGGTAATGCCGATAAAGAGCGACTGGAACCACAGGCCGAACAGCGGCCCCAGGTCCATATCCATCAGCCGGGACTCCATATCGGTCATAACAGCGGAGATGTCGATGGAAGCGTCCGAGCCGATGATGCCGGACGCCTGGGCCACCACGCTTTGGGCCATATCGAACACGGCCATGACGAGGTTCCAGGTGTTGGTGACGAGCAAAATCGCGGCGGCGGACTTGAACACCCATTTGAAGATCATCCAGGTGTCCACATCATGCAGGTTGTTGCGGTCGGTAATCATCTGGATCAGCTCCAGCGTCATCACGATGGCCAGGATCACGCCAGCAATCGGCACCATGATGGAGTTGGAAAGGTTCTGGATCATACTGAAAATGCTGCCGTTCCACCCCTGCGGGGTCTGGCCCACCTGCGTGGCGATGTCCGCGACCTGCTGGTTCACACTGTCGAACATCCCCGTTAAGTTTCCCATGATGCCGCCCACCAGCATCTCTTTCAGCCAGTTGGTCAGGGCATCCAATAAGAAATCCATACGGTGTCAAACCTCCTTTCAGCCCCTCCCGCTGTGCGCGGGAGGGGACGAGGATTTCAGCGGGGTACGATCAGACGGTGAACAGGCCGGACAGCAGCGGTACGAGGACCATGCCAACGATGGCGACGCCCGCGCCGGCCATCAGCTGTTTCATGCCCTGGCTTTTTACTGATGTGCGATAAAGAAGTAATAGAAATGTAAAAAATTTTGCCGTTCCTATCCGGCACTTGGCCATTGTGTCGGATAGGTCGGGCGTTAGGCTTCGGGCAAGTCAATCTTGCCGACAAAGCTGTAATAAATCTCAATGTCCTGCCTGCGGGTGCCGTTCTCGTCATAGCTACACTCATGCACGACGATTTTTTCAATCATTTCCCGCAAGAGGGTGGGGGTCAATTCCTCAAAGGCAAGGTGCTTTCGGACGATACCCATAAACTTTTCCGCGTTGACGGTGGCGGCCTGCGACTTGTCCAGTTCGGCCTGCAAAGCGGCGGCGCGGTCTTTCAGTTCCCGCTGTTCCTGCTCATAGTCTGCTGACAGTTCCATGAAACGCTCGTCACTGATTTTGCCGTTCACATTGTCCTCATACAGCCGCTTAATAATGCGGCTCACTTCGGCAATGCGCTCCTGCGCCTGTTCAAGCTGCCTGGTGGTTGCGGCGGTCTTTCTCTTGCCGCCGATCTCGTTCTGCTGGATAAGCAGCTTCACAAAGCGGCTCTCATGCTTGGCGGCATACTCCGTCACTTGCCGGAGATTGGAGAGGACACCGGCGGTCAACAGGTCGGTGCGGATAAAGTGCGCCGTACAGTCGCGGGTGCGCTTCTTGTAGCTGCCGCAGATGTAACAGTCCTGCTTGCGGTTCTTGTTCTGATACCGCTGCTGGTACATCACATGGCCGCAGTCGGCGCAGAACAGCATACCGGAGAACAGCCCCACTTCATCATAGCGGTTCGGGCGTTTGCGCTGCTTGCGTAACTCCTGCACGCGCTCCCATGTTTCCCGGTCTATGATAGGCTCATGGTGGTTCTCAAAAATGGCCTGCTTCTCCACGGGGTTCTCTACACTGTGTTTGACCTTGTAAGAGGGCTTTTCCGTCTTGAAGTTTACCAGACAGCCGGTGTACTCCCGGTTTTCGAGGATATGAACGACGGTGTTTGTCGCCCATTTACACTCATAGCCGGGGTGGTAGCGGCGTGTGCTGCCTGTCCTGCGGTATTCCAGCGTCCCCGGCGTGGGGATTTGCTGCTCCGTAAGCATACGGGCAATCTTGGTCGGGCCATTCCCGGCAAGGCAAAGCTGGTATATCTGCTGGACAACCGGCGCGGTTTCCTCGTCAACGATATAGTTCTCGTCCTCGTCCATGAGGTAGCCATAGACCGGCTTGCTGGTAACAGGCTTGCCGCTCATGCCTTTTGCTCGTTTTACTGCCTTGATTTTCTTGCTCGTATCTCTCACCAGCCATTCGTTGAACAGATTTCGCAGAGGGGTAAAATCGTTGTCCATGCTGCCGTTTGCGCTGTCCACATTGTCGTTGACAGCGATAAAACGCACTCCCTTTTGAGGGAACAGCATTTCCGTGTAAAACCCTACCTGCAAGTAGTTTCGCCCTAACCGGCTCATGTCCTTGACTATGACGGTTCCGACTTTCCCGGCTTCAATGTCTGCAAGCATGGCTTGAAAACCGGGTCTTTGAAAGTTCGCGCCGGAGAAGCCGTCGTCGGTGTACCAGCGCAGATTAGTAAAGCCGTTCTGCTTGGCGTAGGTTTCCAAAATCCTTTTCTGGTTCGATATGGAATTACTCTCGCCTTGCAACTCGTCCTCATGGGACAATCTCGGATAAAGGGCGGTAATGAGGTTTTGGGTGGCTTGTCTTAACATAAAATCCTCCGTTTCCGACAGCCAGCCCCACTATTCCGTGGTTTCATTGTACCACGGAATAGGGCGGGCTGTATAGCGGCAAAAGTGTAAAATCTGCTTCTTTATGATTTGTCAAATTGCCGGTTTTTGTGTAGCAGCGGCTTCCGCTTCCAGTACCCGCGCCATTTTGTCGGCGGCGGTGGTGGTAGTGTCTTTCTTGAAATAGCCGGACACGACAAGGACGGAATTGCCCATGCGGATTTCCGTCACGCAGTCGGGGCGGCGGGTGGTGCGGGTGTCGGGCTGCTTGTTATCTGCCATAGGCAATACTCCTTTCAGTCGGTAATCAGTTTCTTCATGCTCTCCATTTTCCGCTGCGCGGCTTCCTGCCGGAAGTTGTCGCCGGTAAAGCGTACCGGGACGCACATGGAAAGCAGGCGGTCATAAATCCGGGAATGGGCGGTGTCCTCCGGGTTCCGCAGGTCGTCCAGCGTGAGGTTGGTCGTGACGATCAGCGGCTTGCTGCTGCGGTAACGGCTGTCAATCACATTGAAAACCTGTTCCAGCCCGTATTCCGTCCCGCGCTCCATGCCGAAGTCGTCAATGATAAGCAGCGGATAGCGGCAAAGGCGGGAAATGTACTCGTTGCGGTTCTCAAAGCTGGCGGCAAGGTCGTTGAGGATAAGGGCAAAGTTCGTCATGTGGACGGGGATTTCTTTCTCCATGAGGGCGTTTGCGATACAGCCCGCAAGATAGCTTTTCCCGGTTCCCACGCCGCCCCAGAACAGGCAGCCGATATTGTCGGCTCGCATATCCGCCCAATGCTCCACATACCGGCGGGCAATCCCGGCCTGCGGGTTCCTGCCGTTGTCGTTCTCAAAAGTCCAGTCCCGCATGGTGGGGTCGGTAAAGCCCCGGCGTTTCAGTTCTTCCACGGTGTCAAGGTGCCTGCGCCGCTTCTCGGCGGCCTCCCGTTCCTCGCGGGCGGTTCTCTGGCAGTCGCACTCTGCCGGGTGACGGTCACGGCCAAAGATAGCGGCCTTATCCGGCGCAAAATAGGCTTCTTTCGGCTTGCGGCACTTGCCGCAGTACAGTAAACCGTCCTCGCCGGTGTAGTCCTCCGGCTCCGGGGCGGTGGTCGTCATATTCTCCAAAACAGCGTTGATTTCGTTCTTCATAAACTCTCGCCCTCCTTGCATGAGTAGTCTGGTATGCCCTTTTTCGGGGCTTTCTTTTTGTCGTTCCCCGCCCATATCCGCAGGGCGGCGGCATAGTTCTGGTAGCTTTTCCCGTTGGCGGCAAGGTAGCGGCTCATTTCCTCGATGAACCGTTCCAGCCTGTCGGGGTACTCTGCCTGCAACTCGTCGTATTCGGTCTGCGACAGAAAAATATTCTGGTATCGGCCATAGGGCGCGGGCGGCTCCCCACTCACTCCCTTTGTTTGGCTCTCTGTAAGGTTGTTTATAGTAGTTTGGTTAGGGGACGGTTTTCCGACCATCATAAGGTCGGTTTTCTGACCATCAGTAGGACGGTTTTCCGGCTCTATGAGGGTCGGATTTCCGGCCATCAGTTGGTCGGAAAACTGTACCTGTGGCACTCGCGGCACTTTGACATAAAGCCGGTTCGGTGCGGAGAAGCCGCCCCGTTCCCGTTCCAGCAGCCCCGCCATGTCCAGTTCATTAAGCGCCCCCTTTATGGTGGTGCTGCCCTTATCCAGTATTTCGGCTATCTCCGCGATTGGATAGATAATATATATCCTGCCCTCGTCGTCCTGCCACTTGTTCTTCTGGGAGAGTGTGGAACGGTCTAACAGCAGCGAATACAGCAGCTTGGCGGTCTGGGAAATCTCCATTTTCAGCAGGAAACGGGGGTAGGGCAGATAGATAGGCAGCGGCGTGTCTGCCATGATATAATCAGCGATAGTATCACCTCCCTGTGTTCGGGTTGATTGTGGTGTTTTGTCACGCCTTAGAACGGCGTTTCCGGGGGAAAAGGATAAATGTATCGCGTACCCTTTGACACTCACGAAAAAAACCTTGATTCATGCGGGTTTGAAAGGCTCTAAAGCGTGACATTTCTGCCTTTGTTTCCGCTTTCTCTCGGCGGCTTTGAGTTTCTTCATGCGTCCGGCGCAGTCGGGGCAGTATTTTCCCCGGTTGGATTTGGGGACAAATGCCGCCCCGCAGACCTCACACCGTTTCCGGCTCCCCCGGTACAAGAGGGCTGCGGCCAGTTCCCCGTCAAGGGGCAGGACAGCCACACGGAACCAGCGGCACATGAGGGAAAGGGAAATGCTTTGGACGCACACGCAAGGCTCCCCGTCGTCTAACAGCAGGCAGTTTCCCTCGTCGTAGTTACAGCACTCATGTACCAGCCGCCGCGCCCGCCGGTGCTGGCGGTAGTCCATGCGGGGCAGGTTATCGCTCATGGCTCTGCTCCTTTCTGCGGTGGGGTTCCTCCCGGCGCAAAATCTGGTCGATGTTCCGCTTGACGGTCTGCAACTCCTTGAACCGCTGTTTCTGTTCGTGGTAGGTGTTATACAGGCCGTCTTTCTCGGAGATAAGCTGCTCGATCTCGGCCTGCAACGCTTTCCGGGCGGGCAGCTTGGTGATGCCATGCGCCTTGAAATACCGGGCGGCGGCTTCGGCTATGATAAAATCGCTCTCGTTTGCCTGCCGGTAGGCGGCGCGGGCTTTCTCGGATTTCTGCGCTTTCAGCCCGTCGCGGGTGGGCTTGGTCTTGGCATAGGCAAGTACCTGTTGCTGCAACTCCTTTTTCCCTTGTAGCTTCGTTTCCAGTGCTTTCAGTTCGCCGCTGGTCTGGCGCATTTCCTGATAGGCGGTATCAACGGCGGCTTCTAACTGCTCCGGGGAAGTAAAGCCGTATTCCTGATACACATTCAGCGTCGCGGCCATTTGTTTGAGGTTGTGCATGGTCGCCCAGCGTTCATAGCCCCGGCCTTTGCCCTCGGCCATTTTCTGCTCAATGTCCACAAGCCGCTGCACACCGTCCTGCTTCGGGGCGGTTTGTGGGGCTTTTGTGTTCCCATGCCGGGGGTATTCGAGTATGGCTGCGGCCTTTTCTGTGGCTCTGGCGGCGTTCTGCTCCAAAACGGAAAGGACAGCGGTGCGGTCAAAGTCGTCGCCCAGCTTCCGGGCGGTAATGGGCTTTGTCCTGTCCGGCGTGAGATAGGACAGCCGCCCCCGGCTCTCCTTGACGGTCACGCCCTCCCGCAGCAGCAGAGAGGAAAATTCGTCAAAGCTGGCGGCGGTGGCAAGGGCTTTCCGTATGGTCTGCCGCAGCTTCTCCTTGTTCGTTTCAAACTTGGTCTGCCGGGGCGTGATACCGCCTGCAATCATGGGGGCGTTCTGCTTGTCCAGCGCAGCCTGTCCCTTTTTCTGCGCCCAATACTCCCGGTCGGTCACGCGGTTCTTGCTGCCGTTCAAGAGGTCGATTTGGTAAAGCCCCTCCCGGTGGCACATCTCCATGACTTCGGATTTGAAGTAGCGCAAGGCAGCGTCGGTACAGCGGTGCTTGCAGCCGGCTTTCGTGTCGGCTGGCCTGTCCATGTAGGGCAGGAACGGTACTTCCTCTATCCGCAGGCTGTTAATGACGATATGCACATGGATATTGCCGCTGTGGTTGTGGCCGTCCGGGTGGGTGCATACAAGGGCTTGGTGGCCGGGGAAATGCTCGGCGCAAAACTTCTCGCCCAATGCCTGCGCCCGGTCTACGGTCAAGCCGTTGTCCGGCCCGTCCCGTGGGTCAAAGCTGATGATATAGTGGTGGCTTTTCACATCTTCCCGCCGCTGGTTCTTCCCATAGCGGAGATTTGCCCGCATACAGGCAACGGCAAAATCCTCCCCGCCGCAGTTCAGCGTTGACAGCCGGTAGTCCTCGCGGGGGATAAGCCTGCCGGTTTCATCAAGGACGGGCTTCATGGTAAACTCGTCATGCTCAAAGAGAAGATATTGTTCGGCGGCTCCGTAGTCGGCGTTTTTAGAGTTGATATGCTTGAGTGTTGCCAACTGCGTCACCTACTTTCTTGAGGACTTCATACTTGAGGGCGGCAAGGTCGGCTATGGCGGCGCGTACCTCGCCGGACAGCGCATTGTAGGGTGAGCCGTACTCGTTCAGATACCGGGCAATCTGATTGAGGTTGCCGCCGATCCTGCCGTACTCGGCGGCCAGCTTCCCGACAGCGGAGAGCAGTTCATCATTGACCGCCGATACATGGACAACGGGGCGTATGGTCGTGCGCCGTATCGCCTGCCGGAGAAATTCCGACTGGCTGATACCATAGGGCGCAAGCCGCGCTGTGAAGTCGGCGTATTCATCTTCGGACAGCCGGGTTTTCACAACGCGGCTGCGGTGGGGCGTGTTGTATTTCTTTCGCATAGGCTGAAAACCTCCTCTCACTATTCTTATTGCTGACTTTTTTCGGATTTTGGGCGGAGAAAATTTCCTCTCACTCCTCCCATTGCTTAACTTTTCGGGAAATTACAAAAACTTTTTTTTGCATTTCGGCAGAAAAATCCCTCTATACCTCCCATTGGGCAACTTTTTGGAAAATAACAAAAACTGTTTTCAGCTTTTTCGCCCGTAAGGGCGTATAGCAGGGTTTGGGGAAGGCACTCCCCAACAAGTTTCCCGCGAGGGGCAAAACCGCAGAATTGCGGATTTTGGCACCGTGGTAGAAACTTGCTCTTAGTAAGCCGCAGACTGCCCCTGTCCGGGCTTTTCCGTACATAGAGCGAACGGGGCGGGGCTTTCAGCCCGCTGTGCGCGGTCTTTTTTTTCTTTCGCCAAAGATACATTCAAAAGGCCGCCAGCTACCCGCTGTCCGGGGATTTTTCAAATTTTCTTTTGCCTTAGTAATCCGGGAAACAGGATTTTGGCAACCTACGGGGCAGAGAATTTTTCCTTTCACTCCCTACAACACTGCGTTTTGAAATTTGCCAAACGGAGCAGGCAGCTTTTTCTGGCTTCACCTACCTACTACGGGTGACTTTGCGATTTTGCCAAATGGACAACAAAAAAAGCAGCAAATCTTTTTCAGACTTACTGCTTTCACTGGCCGCTGGTGGGCGGCTGGTATTCAGTTTTGGGGCTTATCGGTCAAAGCGAAACTTGAATAGTGCGGAGATTAGCTGCTGCTTCACATATTCCTCAACCTCGGCGTTAACCTGACCGTGTACTTTGGAAAAGTAGCGGATATATCCGGCATAGTGGGAAAGGACGGTGTCGATTGCGTCCGGGTCGCCCTCATGGGCTTTGACGATTGTTTCATAGGGGAGAAGTTTACTCATGGTCTTTTCCCTCCATGAGCCGCCGTAGCCGCTGCAAGGCAAGCTGGATATGCCGCCCCGCTGTGCTGCGTGTCCGGCCAATATGTACGCCGATCACTCGCTGCGGCTGGCGCAGGAAATAGTAACGGAAAATCTCTTCCTGTGTCTGCTCCGGCAAGAGGGCAAGGGCGGCGGCAAGTTCCGCATGGTACAGAACGGCGGTCTGGCCGCAGGCGGTAAAAAGATATTCTTCAAGCTGCTCCGGTTCGGCAAGCTGGACAAACTTCTCATTCATCAGATAGTCAAGAGAAACTTCCCGTTCCCACCTCCGGCGCAGCTTTAAGATTATATCTATGGCTGCGTGACGAATGACAATCTTGCAAAAGGCATTGAATGTGTACTGGATATGCACTTTGTAGGCTTCATCTTCGGTCATGGAAATTCCCCCTCTCTGAATAATAGTGCGGGGCGGCAGCACTCCTTGCTGTCGCCCCTTGATTGCCTATCTGCAAAGGCGGGCGGGGCTGTCAACGGCGGCGCATATGCGCCGTTCATCTTGACTGTTGACTGGCTCGGCTGGCTTTGCCATTTGAGTGTAATTGCTTATTCTTTTTTTATTTGCAGACTTTTGAGGTAGAACGCCTGCTCCTCCCTTTTCTCTGGCTCACTCTCAAAAGGGTTATGCTGTCTAATTCATTCGTTGTCTTACTATTTCATACATCATTATAGATGCAGCACAACTGACATTGAAAGAACTGGCATAGGAATCTTCAGCCATAGGAATCGTACATAAAACATCACAATATTCCTTAAATGCCTTATTTAATCCCATGGTTTCATTTCCCATCATTAACATAACCGGGGTTTTCAAGTCCTCATGATAGATAGGCTTTTCGTGGTGGGCTGTTGTGCCTATGATCTTAAAGCCAGGGTATTTTATTCTAAGGCTTTCAACGAATTTATATAAATCCTCATTGTGAATGATTCGAATCACCGGAAGATTGAAAAAAGAACCCATCGCCGAAACAATTACATCAGGCTCATACAAATCAACCGCATGTCCAGTAATTATCAACATATCTACTCCCAACGCATCACATGAACGTATCATCGTACCTAAATTTCCTTTATTAGAGGGCCTGTCAAATAACACAATAAATGGATTGGAAGATAACGCAACATTTTCTAACCTGTCTTCCCTCATTTCAATAATAGCCAATAATTCAGAAGTTTCTTCTTTTCCACTTAATTCCTTTAGCAACTGTGCCGTAAGAGTATAATTGACTTCTGTTTTTACTGTTTCTATCATATGTTTTGCCCAGCCTGACAGATTATTCTTGTCATAAATAAAAGAAATAATCTTCCAGTTATTTTTAACCGCTTCATTTAAACTTCTTACGCCTTCAACAATAAATTGATTATATTTATATCTTTTATTTCGATTATGCTTCAATACTTCAAATCTCTGGTAATCATTATTTTTATTTAATATAGAAACAACTTTCATTTCAATACCTGCCTCATCATACTTTGGTTTTCGAATTTTTCACCCATTGTAAGCCCATTTTTGAAAAAATAAGGGAAAATGATTTCCCGGTTTTTCTGTGGCAGGGATAACAGGACGGCGGCAAGTTTTCCATTGGTGAGGATAACTGCCTGACCGCATATCGTTATAGGGTGTTCTTCATGGGGTGCTTCAAAATATTCGTCTGTTGTGCCTAAAGGGTAAAACTTTTCTTCTGTGAGGTATTCAAGGGATATTTCTTTTTGCCGCCGTCTGCTCCTGTCACGCCATGCGTTGATAGCCGCATAGTGTATGACGGTCTTGCAAAGCCATTGAACGTGTACATGATGTGTTCTTTGTATGCTTCTGTGCAAGGCATAGATGATTCCCCCTTTCTCCCACATAGGGCGTTGTATGGTTGACGGGTTTCATTTATAATATCAGAGGGCGGCAGCACCCCTTGCTGTCGCCCCTTGATTGCCTACCAGCAAAGGCGGGCGGGGCTGTCAACAGCGGCGCATATGCGCCGTTTATCTTGACTGCCCGCTGGCTCGGCTGGCTTTCCTATTTGAGTGTAATTGCTTATTCTTTTTTTGTTACTGGAATCCAAATTTCACTGTATGCGTAGTTGGGCTTTTTGTCGTCCATTTTTGTAAAAGAGAAAGAAAACGGCTCTGCCAGTTCATAATCTGCCGTCATAAACCATTCGGAGTAGATTCTTGCCATTGTATCCTGCAAAGTAAACGGGAAGATTCCTTCATTTGGAAAAACTGCCCACGTATGAGCTTTAACAGGAAATGTGTCCAGATTACTGCTAATGTCATTTTTAGTTGTTAAAACTCCAATTAAATGCGTTAATTCACCAGCTTCTTCAAGAAAGTTCGTATCTGATTCATAGGAAACATTTACAGTTTCATATGGCTCAATGTTTTGCAACCGGTGCATTTCTTCTTTCTGTTCCTGTGTTATGCTTTGTGCCAGTTCCAAAATAGCGTTGTTTACTCCCTCATATTGTAACGGCACTCGTTTACTTACACCTGCAAACGTAAAAGCAGGTTTTTCAACAATTTTATATTCCATTAAAGTTCCTCCCTTCATAGTTACAACAAATTGTAACTTTTGGCATGATTTACATTGTTTCAACTTTGCGACTTGTGACGGTAAGATACCGCTCCATTTTTTAAAGGCACGTGTAAATCCGTCTACGGATTGATACCCATATTGATAAGCGACATCTGTTACCTGCGCCCCCTGCAACAATTCTTTGTTAGCTTCTGAAAGTCGTCTGTTTTTTACATACTCATTCAGCGTCATATTGGTAAGCGCAAAAAATATTTTTCTAAAATGATAATCTGAAACATTTATATGCTCAGAAATCTTCTCAAGTAAAAACTCGTCCTCCAGGTGCGCTTCAATATAGTCCATCGCGTCATTCAATTTCTTTAACACATTGCCCCTCCTTCCGAATAAGAATATCACAATTTAGAAAGATATGCTCGACATTAGCATACAAAATTAGTCGGGTTATAAATAAAGGCCGTTTGCTCAATATAAGTTTACACAAAACCGACTTGAAAACAAAACTAACATAGACTCTCCTTATATTCAAAGATTTTTATCCGTGATAACGCACAAAATATTACGTTATTTTCTGAAACATATGCCGAACCTTATCTAAACGGCTGTTAGGACGGCGTGGCTGCAATACAGGCTCCCCGGAAATTTCTTGGTACCCTTTTAATTCGGTAAGGCAGACGCTTCTCCCATTTGTATAAAAATTTAAATCATTCCTATATTCGCCGATGCAGCGGGCGGGGATTTCTCCCGTAAAAATAACTTCATCATTTTTAAGCAAGGTTGATTCAATCACTGCACAATACTTCGGTGCGTCATTATAAGCCCGTGAAATATATTCCTGCGGTGCAAAAAGGGTAAAGGAAAGGTATGGTTCCAATAATTGTGTTCCTGCTCTTTTCAATGCCTGTTCTAACACGATAGGAGCAAGGGAACGAAAATCTGCGGGGGTACTAACTGGACTGTAATAAACTCCATAGTCAAAACAAATTTCACAATCTGTCACTTCCCAACCGTATAAGCCTTGCTCCATTCCATAACGCACCCCTTCCATAACGGCATTTTGAAAACTTTGGTTTAAATAGCCGAGAGATACTTTGCTTTTAAACCGGGTTCCACTTCCGGCAGGAAGTGGCGTTACAGTTAAGCCAATGGATGCCCAAAACGGATTCGGCGGCACTTCAATATGAATCGTGTAACTGGCTGTTTTTAATGGCCTTTCCAGATAAATGACCGTAGGTTCTTTCACATTTATGTTCACATGGTATCGCTCTACTAACAGAGAGCATACAACCTCTAACTGGACTTTTCCTAAAAAAGAAATGATGATTTCATGCGTTATCGTATCCACATAGTAATGCAACAGCGGATCTGTATCTGCAATTTCCGTCAGGGCATTCAGCAGGAGGTCTCTTTGTTCCTGATTTTGCGGCTCCACCGTCGTCCGAAGCAAAGGAATCGGATTTTTTTCCCATGCCTTGCGCGGCAAAAGTTCTACATTTCCGAGAGTATCATTCAGCTTCAGAGTGTCATTGGTCAAAATAACAATTTCTCCGCAACAGGCTGTGTCCGCCGGTATAATCTCTCCGTTTGACGGAATCCTCATTTCTGTGATTTTTAGTTTTTGATTTTGGGGCAGGAGAATCGTATCCCGTAAATGAAGTGTCCCGCTGTATAACCGCAAATAAACGAGCCGCTTTTTCTGGTCTGTGTACTCGATTTTAAAAACGCTTCCGCATAGCTCGGATTGATCGTTGTCCGCACCAGAAGTAAATGTTTCTGCAATCACTTCAATCAGCTTTTCAGTTCCGATATTGTTCTTTGCACTCCCATGATAAATAGGAAACAGGGAACCGTTTTGCATTCTTCTGCATTTCTCCCTCTGTAAATCTTGTATTTTCAAAGGTTCCCCCGCAATATATTTTTCCAAAAGTTCATCATTTCCAGCAATAATAGAATCCCATTTTTCTATATCCTCAATGTCTGTCAGAGACACTTCCGGAGTGAGCGAAACATCTTGCATAACCATGACATCATCAGAAAGTTTTTCTCTGATATTTTGATAAACGCTCTGTAAGTCAATGCCCTCCTGGTCTATCTTATTTACAAAAATAATCGTTGGGATTTTCATTTTCTGGAGCGCATGGAACAGTACCCGTGTTTGTGCCTGCACGCCGTCCTTTGCGGAAACTACTAAAATTGCTCCGTCAAGAACAGCAAGTGAGCGATATACTTCCGCCAAAAAGTCCATATGGCCGGGGGTATCGACAATATTGATCTTATAATTCTTCCAGCCGAAAGAAGTGACGGCCGTTTGAATGGTAATCCCACGCTGGCGTTCCAACAGCATGGTGTCTGTCCGCGTTGTTCCCTTATCTACACTCCCTAATTCCGGAACGGCTCCGCTGGTATAGAGCAGGCTTTCTGTCAAAGTCGTTTTTCCTGCGTCTACATGAGCAAGAATGCCGATATTGATTATTTTCATGTGTTTGTCCTCCATTCAGCCCCCAAAGGGCATAAAAATCCCCAGCAGCAAAATACTTTTACCGCTGGGGATATAGCGAATAGACATACACATACATACAACGCACTGCAAGCAGCGGTCGCTCTTTTGATATGTCAAATATATAAGGCAAAAGTATTCTTAAAAAGGGTACAAAAAACTAAGCCCCTTGCAAGGGACGGTTACAATTCTTTGTTCCCACTATTTGATTATAGTTAATTAAGAATACCTTGCCGCATATTTTTAACTCCTTACTTGGAATAGAAATATTATAGCATATCGGCATTGAAAAAGAAAGTCCTGAAACAAAATTTACGGAATAGTAGGCTGCTGTCTATCAATCTCTTGTGTGTTTCTTTATGACACATGAGCATTCGCACCGGGGTTGTCGTTGCCGTAACCTTCCAGCAGGTTGATGACACCCCAGATGCCGAGACCAGCGCCCAGAGCGATAACGAGGGTCTGAAGAACGGTGATAGCCTGATTGAAAAATGCCATAAATTATAGTTAGCCGGAATCATTTGAAAAGTTTGATTTAGTCATTCATAGGCATACAAAAGCCGGAACAATCGGCACCCGGTTTCCGGGGCCTGATTCCGGCTGTCCTCCTTTTTTCATTATTTTTTGGTGATTGTCCGCTTTGTACGCCGATGGCCCCATCCGGGGCGGTTGAGGCGGGTAGATAAGATCACTCCTTTCACAGCGGAACAGATTTACACGCCCTCTGCGTCTACTTCATACACATCGTAGACCTCGTTGGGCTTGAGCTTGAGCCGGGTGGACAGGAACGCCTCGATGTCAAAGGCGTTCTTGGGGTCCGCGTCGGCGGTGTACGGGTAATTGGGGTGCTTGGTGATGTCGTACTTGTCCGAGAGGAAAGGCCGCACACCGCGCAGCTGGAGGATACACTTGCCGCCGTCCATGACGGCCAGTTCATCCTGGCTCATAAGCTCTTTGCCGAGCTTTTGGTAGTTAAGAGAATGGGATGTCTCGCGGCCCCGGCTCTCGCCGGTGTTGTAGGTGTCGATGGTCTCCTTGCCCAGCACGGCGGCCAGCTCCTTGAGGGTTGTCGGCTCTTTGCCGCCCAGGAAGATGGAGGTATCCATGTTGCCGATGATGGTATCGGCGTTGTCCTTGTAGATAGCTTTGAGCTGGGACTGTGCTTGCAGCACCAGGCAGGCGGAAATCTCACGGCTTCGGATGGTGGCAACCAGCTTTTCCAGCCGAGGGATCTGTCCAATATTGGCGGCCTCGTCAATGAGGCACCGCACATGGACCGGCAGCCGCCCGCCGTACACATCGTCCGCTTTTTCGCAGAGCAGATTGAACAGCTGGGTGTAGCACATGGAGATCAGGAAGTTAAAGCTATCGTCCGTGTCGCTCATAATCAAGAACAAGGCGGTTTTCCGGTCTCCCAGGGTATCCAGCTCCAGCTCGTCGTAGGCCGTGACCTCCCGCAGCTCCGCGATGTCGAACACGGCAAGGCGCGCACCGCAGGAAATCAGGATGGATTTTGCGGTTTTGCCCGAAACGAGTTGTCAAGGACTTTTTAATCAAATTCACAAAAAAGCCACAAAAAAAGTGCCAGAAGCACTTCCATGCTCCTGACACTCAGGTGGGTGAGGTTACTTGCGTCTGCTTAACAGTTCATCGCAAAGATACGCATATTCCGGCAACTGGTCGATATAGGGTTTCCAGCGCCGCTTAATCTCGGCCAGTTCCAGCGGGTCGGCTTCTTCTATCGCGTGGTCGTTGCCTGTCATATACAGAACATCCATCGCAACATCATCCAGGCACTCGTGACAGAGATCGGCGGCAGACTCTATCCTCCTTCCGGTATCAACATAAAGCGGGTTTAGGCCAATCGCCAGCCAGACAAAGCCCACTTTATCAGACCATAGCAGTTCAAAATTAGTGCTTTGTTGAAGATGCTCGGCGAACACCTTTCGTACCCGTTCAATCTCAGTTTTCTCTTTTTCTGTGTACAGCATTTTCATGTCCTCCTTGGCTAAAAGTTTTGGTGTGTACCATCATCAGTTTAACACAAGGCGGCTGGCTTTATCAGCCGGTCACATCTGCTGTATCTCGTTTTTGAGCATACGCTTGATTTTGTCGCTCATGGTTTCAGTGCTGGTATCGCTGAAATGGACGCGCACCTTGTAGGTGGTCTTGCCGATTTTCTTTACCAGCGCAGGGGCGTCCTCCGGCGCTCTGGCCGGAGCGGTGTCTGCGGTCTGCATGGTACGGGTTTCTTCGCTCATGGCGCTCCTTTCTCCGGGCGGGGCTGCGCCGTCCGGCAAAAAATTACTCATGCTTACGGTTTACAATGTCTTTTGCCGCCTGCTTGGTGGCCCCGGCGTTTTCCTCCCGGAAGTTCTTCCCGGCAAAGAGGATCGGGGCGCACCGTTCCAGGATACGGTCATAGATGCGGGCGTGGGCCAGGTCAGGCGGGTTCTTGAGTTCGGCCAGCTTCAGGTTGGTGGTGATAATCATGGGCCTGCGGCTGCGATAGCGGCTGTCAATGACGAAAAACATCTGCTCCATCGCATACTCGGTACTGCGTTCCACACCCAAATCGTCAATGATGAGCAGGTCGTACTCGCCAAAGCTGGCGATAAAGTCGGCCCTGTCCTCAGAGAACATCCCCGTCAGGCGGTTCAGGATGGTGGGAAAGTTCGTCATCAGCACCGGCACATCCCGGTCAAGCAGGGCATTGGCGATACAACCGGCGAAAAAGGACTTGCCGGTTCCCACATCCCCAAACAGCAGCAGGCCGGTGTTGTTTCGGTATGCCTCCTTCCAGTTCTCCACATAGGCGCGGGCCTTGTCCATCAGGGGATTTTGGCCGTTATCGTTGGCAAAGGTGTAGTCGTACAGATAGCGGTCTTGCAGGCCCTGGGCCTTCCGGCGCTTGATACGCTCCATGCGGCGCTGCCGTTCCTCGGCGGCCTTGCGCTGTTCCTCGGCCTCCCGCTGGCACTGGCAGATACAGCGGGGCATGAAGTAGCCCGGTTTCCCAAAGCATGGCACAACGGTCTGCCTCTGGCCGCCGCACTTCTTACAGTGAATGAGTCCGTCTGCCGGGTCTATGTACTCGTCCCCGGCCAGTTCCATACCGGCGGCTGCCTTGTCGATCAGCGCCCGGATTTCTGCGGTAATCTCAATCATACGGTTTCATCCTCCTTTACGCTGTAATCCCGGTTGCGGGTGGACGGGGCCGCTTTCCTGGCGTCCTCGCTGGCCCAGCGCCGGATGGTGGCGGCATGGCTCTGATACCGCTTGCCGGTAGAAGCCATGTACTCGGACAGCTTTTCGATGTACTGGCCCCATACGGTGGGAAAGCTGGCCTGCAAGTCTGCCAGTTCCTCGTCCGTCAGGAAAACATTCTGGTAACGGCCATAGGCGCGGGCGTTCTCACTCTCTCTATTCTCTATACTCTTATCTCTAATATCTAATCTCTTATCTCTAATCTCTGGTGGACAAATGTCCCCCCGGCTATATGGTGGACAAATGTCCGCCCCGCCGGATGGGAGCAGCTTTTGACGCTTCAATCGCATACGCTCTTTCTTTTTCCGTTCCCCCTCGGTAGAGGACTGGCCGATCAGCAGTTGGATGTCGGCCATGTAGTAGGCCCCATCGGTCAAAATCTCCACAAGGCCAAATTCAAGGAACACCTTCAAGGCCCGTTCCACCGTCCCCACCTGATGGCGGGTAAAGGTGGCGATGGTCTGGGGCGTGTGGGGCAGATGGTCGTTGAGCATGAGAATGCCGCCGCTTTTGAGTGACATGAGGTACATTTTCAGCAGCAGATTGGAGTACAGCAGGCCATCCTGCATACTCTCCAAAATAACCATCGTTTCGCTGTTGTAGAAGTTTTCTTTCAGCTTGAGATAGTAATATTTTCGATTGTCTGACATGGGTTCCTCCTTGGGTTCGTTTTGGGCTTCTGTGCGCATTTAGAGGGCCGTTTTGGGGGCCAGAGGATAAATCTATCAGGCCCCCGCCGACACCCTCGAAAAAGTCCTTGATTTACAAGGGGTTTTCGGCCCCTAAAGCGTGACATTTAGCCCTTTGTTTGCGCTTGCGCTGGGCGGCTTTGATACGCTTCATGCGTCCGGCACATTCCGGGCAGTATTTGGCCCGGTTGGAGCCGGGGGTGAACAGCGCCCCGCAGACGGCGCACCGTTTGGCGTCCAGGCGGTGGAACAGGGCCGTTTCCAGTTCCCTGTCCAGCGGCAGCACCGCCGCCCGGAACCACCGGCACAACAGGGAGTAGGAAATGGACTGGACGCAGACACATTCCTCCCCATCGTCCAGCGCGATACAGTTGCCGCCGTCATAGTTGCAGCACTCATGTACCAGCCGCCGCGCTCTGCGGTACTGGCGGTAGTCCATGACGAGGATGGGTTCAGGCTTGCTTTTCTTCATGCTGGCACTTCCCACACCCGCCGCAGTTGCCGCAGCCCTGGCAGGCATGGGCCTCCGGCTCCGGGCCGGTAGGCGCGTCTGCCGGTTCCGGCTGCAAGAGGGCAAGGGGCAGGCGGATATTCAGGTGGACAGTGACGGGTAAAATAATCTGCTTCATAGGGCAATCTCCTTCCGTGAGTGAATGTTGACAGTTCTGTGCAAAGGGGTGTCGTGAAACGCGACGCACCTAAGGGGGGCGGCAAAACGCCGTACCCTTTACCGTTCCGGCCCCCGGTCATGGGACTTGTCCTGTCCCTGGCGGGCCAGTTGGTCGGCGGCCTTGCGGAGCCGTTCAACGGCTTTCAGTTCCTCCCGCATGGCCTTCATGTCGATGGTGTCCACCTGCTTCTGGGCGGTCAGCAGGTCAATCTCGCGCTGCCATGCCTTGGGGGTGATTTCCTCGCCGCTGTCCTTCAGTTCCTTCAGATACCGGGCCGCCGCGTCATAGAGGATCAGTTCCCGGCTGTGGCGCTGCTCAAACAGTTCCCGCTTCTCCGGCTTTACCTTGGCAAGCTGCTTATGGACAGCCTTGTACTTGTTGTACTGCGCCCACATCTCCCCGCGCTCAGTGAGGACAGCGATCCGGCGTTCGGCCTTGACAATCCCTCGCCGCAGGTCATAGTAACGGGTGTTCATACCGGCAATTTTTTCATGGAGCTGCTGCATGGACTGGATGCCGTTTGCCTGCATAAAGCTGAACAGGGCGGCGCTCTCCTGCAACGCCCGGATTTTGCCGGTGCGGGTGTCAGGCCGCTTGAGCTGCTGCTGGGCCTCCCACAACTCAATCATGCTGGGCTGCTGGCCCTCCGGCTTTTCCGCCTCGGCCTTAGACCAGTTGTAGAGGCGGGTAATGCGGGCCTTGATTTCCTTGAGCAACCTGTTGTCGGCGGCGATCTGCCGGTTGACTTCTCCCTTGTCGGTGCGGATACCGCGCTTCTCCATCTGGCTGGCCGCTGGCCCCAGGTGGACAGAGGGGATTTTATCAATGCCTTGTCGCTTGTAGCTGCGGTGGTCTACCAGGGCAGGCTGACCGGCGGCCTCCAACGCCCGGTTGGTATAAGCCGCCCATGCCGCCCGCCAAATCTCCACATTCCCTTTGTCGTTCCAGTCGGTGGTGTCCTCCCGGTGGTTCTTCCAGCCGCCTTTCCCATCCGGGATACGCTGGCCGTTTTCGTCCAGGTCGTATGCCTTGCGGCACTTCGCGCCCCATGCGCCATTTTCTTTCAGGGGCCGGACGGTCAGCATGATATGAACATGGGGGTTGCCGGTTCCCTTGTCATGGATGGCAAAATCAGCGCACATCCCCTTGTCCACAAAGTTATCCTTCACATAGGCCCGGACAAGGGCAAGCTGCTGTTCCCTGGACAGTTCGCGGGGCAGGGCCGCCTCGATCTCGCGGGCAAGCTGGCTGTCCCTGGCTTTCTCGATCTGCTCCACACTGTTCCAGAGGGTAGAGCGGTCTGCAAACTCTGGCGGGGCGTGGGCGGGCAGCATGATTTCCGCATGGACAACGCCGCCCTTCCGGGTGTAATCATGGGTCAGGCCGTCCCATTCATTCGTCAGTTTGGTTCCGCTTCGGTAGGCGGCTGCGGCAACAGCGGAACGGCCCTCGCTGCGCTTGATGATACTGACGGGGATATGACAAAAATCTATGGGTGGCACCTCCTTCCGGCGGGGATACTTCAGGCTCCGTGGAGCCGAACAGACGCGAAGCGGGTGTTTGGCTGCGCGGGGCGCACAAGGGGTTTGGGGAGTGTAGCTCCCCATCGCGCTCAGAGAGCGCAACAGCCCCCGGCAGGGCGCACGGCACCGGCAACGGTGTATAAGTGCGCCCTTGTAAACAAGGGACTTACGGCTTGTCCCCGGATTTCGCCAGTTTTGCGGCCAGTTCCGCCGCCCCCGGAAGATGGGACAGGGCAATCAGGAACGCCTTGACCTCTACGCCGGGAAGGTCGGGGGCCAGAGGAAAAATGCCCTCCAAAATGGCCCCGCGTTCAATCAGGCGGCAGGTGCGGGCCTTGCGTTCCTCGTTGCGCTGCTTGTTCTCCAAAATCTTCTGGCGGTTCTCAAGCTGCCGGATTTCCTTCAGGACTTCTTCGCGCTCGTCTTTTTTCTGTTTCGCTTGGGTGGTGATTTCTTTGTGCATATCGCGTCCTCCTTCAGCGGCTCCATTCAGCCGCGCTTGATAAAATATTTCCGCAGTTTCAAAATGGCGTCCCGGACGGTATTGGTAACAAGGCTCACACTGGCAATCCCCTCGTCCTCTGCAATCTCCCGGTACTTCTTGCCCTCCACAAAACGGGCGTGCAGGCGGCGGGCCTGCGTGGGCGTTAAGGTGGCAAGGGCCTCCCGGAGCCGCTGCAACATCAATTCATGGGCTTCTTCTTGTTCCCGGCGTGTTTCTTCTTCCAGCAGAGTGTCCTCAGCGGAGAGGGCGTGATAGAGCAGGTGATATTCCAGGCCGGGGGAATAGTCCATCGAGTAAGTATGGCTCCATAGCCGCTGCTCGGAGTTATGGTCGGTGCGCCATTCCTCCACGATGGCGTCGGCAATCTCGTCCGGCAGTTCGATGAAGGTGTCTGTTTCGTAGAGGGGGTAATAATACTTTTTCAGGTTGATGGTTTTCATAGGCCGCTTGTCCATTTCCGGCGCTCAAAGTACCGACGCAGCCGCCGGAGCGCCGCATGGATGGACTTCCCCGCCTGGGATGGGGTGATACCCTCCATCGCGGCAATGTCCTTCACTTTCATCCCCAGCATATACCGGGCATGGACGCGCCGGGCCTGCGCTGGGGTCAGAGAGGAAATCGCCTCATAGAGCCGCCGGAGCAGTTCGGCATATTCGGCCTGCGCCTCCTTTTCCATCAGGCAATCCTCCGGCGATGGCTGCGCCCAGCCGATGGCGGCGTTCTCAATCCCATCATTGCAGTCAAGGGAGTAAAACGCCTTGTAGCGGTACATCTTGCGCTCCCTGGCGGCCTCGGCCCGCTTGTCCAGCAGGAACGCTTCAACGATTTCATCCGACACCTCCACAAAGGTGTCCTCGGTGCAGAACGGGTAATATTGCTTGAGGTTGATCGTCTGCATAGGCCCGCCCTCACTCTGCCGGAAAAAGGCAGTCATAGCAGCGGCGCATATTCCGCAGGCCCCGCCGGATGGCAACGCTGACCTTGCTGCTGTGTACGCCCTCCCTCCGGGAGATTTCCGGCTGGCTGATACCGGCGATGTAGTAGGCCCGGACGCGGCGGGCCTGTGTGGGGGTGGCATGGGCCAGGGCCTCCGGCAAAGCAGCCAACAGCCGCAGATGGGCGGCCCGTTCCTCGCGCTCCAAAAGAATTTCCTCCGGCGATCTGCCGTGTTCCAGCGCGTAGTTCTCCGTCCAGCTATATGCGTCCAGGGAGTAGTAGGCGCGGTGGTAGACCTTCCGGCGCTCATAGTTGTTCATCTCGCGCTGGGCCTGCCGCATGACCTCCCAAACCTCATCGCTGACCTCCACAAACTCGTCATGCCGGTAGTGGGGATAAATCCACCGCAGATTGATTGTTTTCATAGGCTTACCTCCTGAAAATGGGAGAGGCGGGCAGCTTGTCCGCTGTCCGCCTCCCGCTGGGATAAGGGAAACAATCCCTTTCACTTGGTAGCCCGAAAACAGGTCATTCGTTAAGCCTGTTTTCAAAGAAATTTATAAATTTTTTTCTGACTGCCTCCACACTCTGATACACGGCCACTTTGGAGCAGCCGCACACTGTCCCGATCTCTGCAAGGGTCAGCCCGTCCAGGGCATAGAGCAGGAACCGGCGGCGCTGGGCCTCGGTGCAGGTGTCCAGGACGGCCATCAGCTCACCCAGCGTTTCCATGCGGCAAAGATATTCCTCTGGCGTTTCGCCGTAGATACCCACGCCCTCGGTGGCAACTATGTATTCGTCAAACTCCCGGCCATCCCAATGCCGCCGCTGCTCATGGGACAGGTTCTCGGCTTTGTGGTCGGCCCGGTCAAGAAATTCATAGACTTCCAGCGTAACCTCCACGGCCACAGCTTGTCCGTTGTAATTGATGGTGACTTCCATCTGCCTTTCCTCCGTTCAGATTTTTGCGGGAAAATCTGAACGGGGCGGCGGGGAACGACACCGGGGGCAAGGTTCGGGCCATGTTGGCCCGATGTTCCGGCCCCACAGGTATGAAAAAGCGCCCGGACAGCATGAAGCTATTCGAGCGCAAAAAACACGGTATTCAGTTACATTGTGACAATTTTCGCACTGGCTGCCAGACGGGGCAGGTTCGGTGGCTGGGCTTTTTTTAACAAATTAGGCGGATGAACGATGCAAAGAAACACGGCGATACCTCCATGATACCGCCGTTCCAGACATTATGGGCGTGTTAAGCAGCCTGCCCTTCGGCGGTTTTTTCTTTTCTGCCGCCGGGCAGTACATTCTTTCCTCAATTTCTTATATCTTAGCCTATAATCCTCACAAAATCCTCACAGCATAACAGCGTTTCGACATAATAACACGCTGAAATCTCGCAAGTTTGTGACAATTAGAAAACCGAAGGCAGAATGCCCCCGGTTTTCTAATGGATTCAGTCGCTTATTTAGATGTCCTTATTCAGCTACCTATGCCGGACAAACTCAATTTTGATGAAGCCTTTCAATAATGCTGCTTTTGGCAAATTGTCGGTAAAGAATTGTGGGAATAATTACTGTCAAGCAGATAAGAAACGGATAAACAATCAACATCGGCCAAATTACAAAGTGATAAGTGAAGAACCAGAAACTACTTGCTATCGCCTGCACAATGATTAGAGAGAACAGCACCCCAACGATCAACGAGGCTATAATTGTTCCCACAGCATAATACAAGCCCTCATAGGACAACATCCGTTTGAGCTGTCTGCCTGTCATGCCAATACTTTGGAGCATAGCAAATTCTTTTTGCCGCGTAATAATGCTTGTCAATACCGAATTGATGAAATTTACTATGCCGATCAGACCGATAATAACGCTTAAAGCACCGCCGATTGTAATAATAAGGGATGTCATGCTATGAAAGGACTGAACGTAAGTTTCTTTCGATTCATAGTCCATGCTCGGCTCAATGTTTTCCACATAGTTGCTTAGAAAGCTGCTCATGTCGCTGTCCATTCCGTCCTTAACATTGAACGGAAAACTTACCAAAAGGAGATTGAGGCAGAGCGGCTTGAACTGTTCTGTGGGCAAATAAAAACGTGCCGCGCCCGTGTTTCGTTCTGTATCGGTATTTTCATTGATAAGAACTTTTGCCATAACGGTAAGGTCAAAGCTGTTATCCAGTGTACCGGCTAACCCGTTCATCTTCCAGTGATGAAAGGTGATCGTATCTCCGACATGGATAGATGGATTGTCAATTATATTCCCATTGTCATCCATTGTAAGCGCGTACAGCGTGTATTTTCCCGTTTTAAGAGCATCCCAATCAATTTCGCCCTCGACTACATCCATCGAGCTTAGAAGAAAATCGTCTGCCCCATACAGAGCAATAAGAGGATTTCCATATTCGTCCTTGTTGTAATTTGTTACGGCGTCTGTTTCAGCGGAAAATCTTTCTTCTGTCACCTTGCTGGAATATAGTCTGCCGCCATCCTCGTAGGCGTCCTGTTGTTGGACAGCATTGATAAAGGTTTCGGACAAGTATGTTTCGCTGCGGGCGAAGTTATAGTTGAAATAGTCTGCGGAAGAAATGATAAAATCCTTGTTTAAGAACTTCTCAACATACTTATCAATATCAAAACCACTGGATAGAGTAAATACGGTGTTAAACAGTACCAGGCTCAATGTCATAGACACGATTACAAGGATCGTTCGTTTTCGATTTCTCCCCAAATTTGCCAAGGCCATCCGATGAATTTTTGCGCCGCTGGTTGATTTTTTTACAGCCAGACGGTTCTTTGTTTGAAATGCGCCTGCGTCATTTTCTGTGTAGCGGATAGCTTCAATCGGTGAGATTGCACCTGCGATCTTAGCCGGTTTTCGCACACTGATAGAAACAGTAACAAAAGCAAAGATAGCCGAGCCAATGAATATCAGCGGATTTACTGTCACCACAACGCCAGCGTCGGAAGTATAAGTTGTGCCGTTCATCAGAGCCGGAACTAAAGCGCGGCCAATAAAAAAGCCGATAATCAGGCCAATGGGGATACCTACCGCAGACAGAAGCAGGGCCTGTTTGTTGATAATCTTTTTGATCTGCCGCCTTGTGGTTCCCAATGTTTTAAGCTGCCCGTAGGACTGAATATCTTGAATAACAGAGATTTGAAAAATATTGTAGATAATCAAATAGCCTGTTGCCATAATCGCGAGTATTCCCACAATACCGGCAATAAACAGGGCGGAATTTTCACTGATAGGGCTGCTTTGATAAGCGGGACTGACACGGGCGACAATATAGTTTTCGTCTGTGGGCTGTCCTCCAAGCGTGTCACAGGTGTAGCCGGTTTCTGTAAGGAGCTGCTGCAATTTTTCTTCTACGGAGCCGCTGCCACGGAACATGATATACGCCGTCACAATGCCAGAATAATCATTGTCCACAGGATAGGTATAGGTGAGTAAGTCGGCATGGCTATCTATAAAGGCTTTCGATACGATAATACGCCCGATATTACTTAGGCTGTCTGTTTCCCAAAAGCCGCACAGTGTAAAATCAGTTGTGTACTCCTTGCCCTTGATTTCATAATCAAGGGTGACTGTCGCGCCGATTTCAGCCGGAACCCCCAATGCCTCTAATGTCTTTGTGTCGGCTATGATCTCATTTTCAGCTTCGGGGCGGTGTCCTGTTGTCGGCTCGTATCTGGCAAATTCCAACGCGGTATCATCCATATACCACATATCAGAACGCCATTTCGCAAGCCCCGGATTGTTAAGATGGTAAGAAACCGCCTTTGTATAGGCAATTCGGTCAATCAATTCGTTGCCCTTTACATCATCAAAAACTTCGTCACTAATGTAGTTGAGAACAGCTTGACCGTCCCCGCCCATCTTTCGGATATTTTGGTCTTGTACCGTATCAATTAAACCGGAACCCAGTGTGAAGATCGTTGTGAACAAGACGGTTGTAAGAATAATGGCAACAATAGCAATGATATTCCTGCTTTTGCTGGCCTTAAAGTACCGCCTGGACAATTTCTTAATAATGGGTCTGTTATTATTGCCAAATAAAATATCGTTCATTTTCAACACCCCCTCATTCAGAAATTTTCCCATCCTCAATACGGACGATCCGATCCGCGAGCTGGGCGATCTCGTTGTTATGGGTAATCATTACAAGGGTCTGGTGAAATTTCTGGCTGCTTACTTTCAGCAGGCCAAGAACATCACTGCTTGTCCGGCTGTCAAGGTTGCCCGTCGGCTCGTCCGCCAGCACAATCGCCGGTTTCGATACCAGAGCGCGTGCAATCGCCACGCGCTGCTGCTGGCCGCCGGAGAGATTATTCGGCATATTGTTCAGCCTATCTTCCAGGCCCAACATCCGAACAACTTCCTGCATATAGTTTTTGTCCACCTGATCGCCGTCCAATTCCACCGGCAGAACAATGTTTTCATAGACATTGAGGACAGGGACAAGATTGTAGTTCTGAAAGATAAAGCCGATTTTCCGTCTGCGGAAAATAGTAAGCTGCTCGTCTTTCAGGGTGGACAGGTCTTTTCCATCCACAATGACCTTGCCGGAAGTAGGGACATCCAAACCGCCGATCATGTTCAGCAGCGTGGATTTACCGCTGCCGGATGTGCCGACAATGGCGACAAATTCCCCATGTTCCACTGAAAGGGAAACGCCGTCCAGCGCCTTTGTAATGTTCGGTTTTTCACCATAGTATTTTTTTAAATCTGTTGTCTGTAAAATAGGCATAAGTTCTACCACCTTTCTTTTTGATGGTTCCATTGTAAAACGCAATCCTCACAGAAATGTCACGGCGGTTCTTGAATTTCCCCTTAAAACGCCTTGAAATGTCACAATCCTGTGACATTTCAAGAGTGAGGCAGGAACACAGAGAAAGTGGAGCCGGTGCCGAGTTCCGAAGATACGCGGATAAAGCCGCCTTGCCGGGTGATAATTTCACGGGCCAGATACAAACCAATCCCAATACCGGGGGCGTCATGTACGCTGCTTTCACGATAAAAACGCTTGAAAATCGTTCCTTGATGTTGTTCTGGAATACCAATGCCGGTATCAGAAATATCAATCTTCACATACATTTCCCAACACACAACAGCCACATGGACTTTCCCGCCCTCTGGTGTGTACTTCACCGCATTATCCAGAATGTTGAACAGGGCTTCGGTTGTCCATTTTCGGTCATGGGCCGCAATTACCGTTTCCGGGCAATCTACCGTGACCGCAATCTTTTTCTGTTCTGCGTTCAGCAGAATACCGCCCAGCGCCGCAGCGAGAGTATCATAGATGGCCTGCGGCTTCGGTTCCAAAGCAATTACCCCGGCTTCCAGCCGCGACGTTTTAATCATCGCCTGCATGAGAAAATCCAGCTTGTCTAACTGGCTGTCCATCGCCAAAAGAAATTCTCTCTGCTTTTCCGGCGATACATTTTGCTCCAACAAAGTGGCATCCAGCATTTTCAGATTTGCAATCGGTGTTTTGACTTGATGGGAGATGTCCGAAATCAATTCCTGCAAGTCGGCCCGTTCCTTTGCAATACTGCTCTTGCTTTCCCGCAGCACTTCATAGAGCCGGGAAAGCCGGTGCTGGATTTTATAGAACAGGTTTTCTTCCTCTGTGTACTGCGGCGGGGTCTGATCTGCTGACATCATATCGTCCAGCAGCTTGCACAGAGCGTCCGAAAACAGCGTCAATTTCCGGCGCACAAAGACAAGAAAAGCAGCCATGCCCCCGGCGACGAAAACTGCATAGAGCAATCCGCAGCATAGCGCCAATATGTTCCGCGTCAAAAAGTATATGATACATGACATGGCGATCGAAAGCAGGAAAAGGGCTGCATACAGGACTATACACACTTTATTGACCGAGAGTTTTTCCGTCCTCATTTGTTACCGCCCCCAATCCACATATAGCCCATGCCGTAGACAGTTTTGATATAGGCATGATCTGGATTTTCAATTTTGTTTCGTACCCGGCTGATTGTGGAAGTCAGCGCGTGTTCATCCACAAAATTCCCGTCAATATCCCATAGCTTTTCCAATAGCACCTGCCGGGTCAAAACGATCTGCGGATTTTTCGTCAGCACTTTCAAAAGCCGGTATTCCATCGGGGTAAAAGAAATGCTTTCCCCGCCCCGCGTTGCGGTCATTTCCGTAAAGTTGATAAACAGGTTGCCGTCGTTGTAAAAGTCGCCGCCAGATTGCTTCCTGATCCGGGCCAGCAATGCAGACACTTTTTTCTGAAATACGCTCATGGGGAAAGGCTTTGTCACATAATCATCGGCCCCCAGCTCGTAGCCTTTGAGCATATCGCTTTCCATATCGTTAGCCGTCAGGAAGATTACAGCGGTGGCCGGGCGGCTTTCCTTAATGTCCCGGCAAAAATCAAACCCATTGCCGTCCGGCAGGTTGATGTCAAGGACAATCAAATCGTATTCCTGCTTTCTGCAAAACCGTTCGGCAACGCTTTTCGTCAAGGCAGCGTCTACTTCATAGCCTGCGGCAGACAGGTTATAGCAAAGGGTATTATTCAAAAGGCGGTCATCCTCAACCACTAAAATTCTCATTTGCTCACATCCTTTTCTTTATAGAGTATCAACCAAATGTCACAGAAACCTCACAGGAAAGCAAGTTCCTTAAAATTATTTTATCTCATATCAGAGATTGCAACAAGCAATACGATTTAATTAAGGGTGCGGAGAGTATTCCCCGCACCCTTAATCACTCCATGATAATTTCTGTAATGACTGTTTCCTCCGCCTGTGCTTTCAGTGTGTTCATCAGCCCCACCCAGCGCATGGGGTCACGGGCTTTCAGTTCCTCGGTCACGCCCGCCGCCTCCATCATGCGGGGCAGCATGGCGTCCATCCGTTCACGCGCTGCCCGGTCAACCTCTAACAGGTGCGGGTACAGCTTTTCGCTCAAAATCAAGCTGCTGTAAAGGCTGGGCCGGTGTTCCTTCAGGTAGCGTTGCCGCATACGGCCATACTTGCCGATGGGAGCCTCCGGCTGCTCGGAAAGTTTCAGGTCGGGGATGTAGTAATCCCCGCAGCGGGTGTAAGTCAATTCGCTCATGTTCATTCTCCTTTGCACTGTGATGGTTAAATTGCGGCGCTAGCCGATACGGTGGCCTTGCGCGGCTCCTGCCTGGGTAACTGGCTAACGGTGGTAAAAATGCCCTTCTCCATGTCCTCGGCCCGGATCGCGGCCTTTGCCGCATCCATTTTTGCCTTGCGCCTGGCGTTGTAGCGTTCTTCCCATTCCTTCTGCTTGCCATTTGCCTTGCGGCGCAAGTAGTTCTGGTGAAGCCTGTCCTTGCGTTCCTCCTTCTTCCGCAGTTCTTCCTGTTCCTCCGGGGTCAGGGGAACCGGCTGCAAGGCGGGTGGGATATACCGGCCCACAAAATTGAAGTAGATTTCAACCTCCTGAGTGGTGTCCTGGCTGCCTTTGCGGGCGCGTTCATGGACAAGAATTTTCTCTACAAACTCGTTGAGCATGGTATTTGTCAGCGTGTCGAAATTCTCATACTTGTCAATCAAGGCAATAAACTTCTCCGCAGATTTCCGGCTCTGCTCATAGCCGATAACGGCCTTTTCCAGTTCCGTGATTTCCGCATTGAGAGCGTCCTGCTCTTTGGCATACTGTGCGTCCAGGGCCTCATACCGGGCGTCCGGCAGCTTGCCCAGGGCGTTGTCCTCATAGATTTTGCAAATCAGCTTTTCCAGTTCCCCGGCCCGCTTTTGGGCGGCGGCCAGCCGTTTCCGCTTCTTGGATATGTCGGCGGCCTGCTGGGCGGCCTGCGTTTCCTGGACGGTGCGGATAAACTCGGCCCGGTCATTCTTGGAATACTCCGCGATGGCCCGGAGCATATCGGTTATCAAGGTCAGGACAGCTTCGGCCCGGATACGGTGCTGTGTACCGCAGAGCGTCCCGCATGGGATTTTGCTGTACTGGCTGCAAGTAAACTGTGGGTCACGCTTGCCGTTATTGACGCGATGGACATACATCTTGCCGCCGCAGTCGGCGCAGTACATCAGGCCGGTCAGAGGGTGGGCATCGCCCCAGCCGTCCGGGTAACGCCTGACATTTGCCCGGATACGCTGCACATTGTCAAAGGTTTCCTGGTCGATGATGGCCTCATGGGTATTCTCGAAAATCGTCCACTCGCTTTCGTCAACATAGTGGCTTTTCTTGTCCTTGAAGTGCTTGCGGGTCTTGAAATTGATGGTGTGGCCCAGGTATTCCCGCTTTTTCAGGATGTTCACAATGGTGGACGATCCCCAGCCGTAGGGGTCTTTGACCGGCTTCGTCCTGTTTACTCCCTCTTGAAAGCGTGCCAGATGGACAGCGGGGATTTCAACCTTTGCCTCGGACAGCAGCTTTGAGATTTGATAGGGGCCGTAGCCCTCCATCGTCAGGGAAAAGATACGGCGTACCACTTCGGCGGCTTCTTCGTCCACAAGCCAGTGTTCCCGCTTTTCGTCCCACAGGTAGCCGTAGATAACGGTGCCGGTCAAGTGCTTGCCGCTCATGCCTTTGGACTTGAACACGGAGCGGATTTTTCGGCTGGTGTCACGGGCGTAAAACTCATTCATAATGTTGCGGAACGGGGTAAAATCATCATCGCCTTTCAGACTGTCCACACCGTCATTGATGGCGATCAGCCGGACGCCGCGCTGCCGCAAAATCTCCATGACCTGGCCGACTTTCAGATAGTCGCGCCCCAGGCGGCTCATGTCCTTTATGACGATGGCCTCCACCCGTCCGGCCTCGACTTCCTCCATCATCGCCAGAAAGCCGGGACGGTCAAAGCGGGTTCCTGATACGCCATCATCGGTGAAGTGGGTGGGGTTCGGCAGCCCGTTCCGGCGGGCAAAGTCCTCCAACATCTTTTTCTGGTTCGATATGGAGTTACTCTCGCCCTGTAACTCATCATCGCGGCTCAAACGCTCATACAGAGGGGTGATTTTCTCGTTTCTCATGGCTGTACCTCCTGAAATGAAAATGCTCTAAGTGACTGCTTCACTAACCATGACAAAAACCATGATTAAGAAGTCACTTAGAGCATACATCTCCCGCAGCCAGCTTGTACTTTTTGTACTGACGGACGGCGAAGTGGTTGGGCTTCTCTGCCTCCAGCGCGTCAAACATCAGGTCCACGGGGTTCTTGAACTCCTCGTCATCCTCCCGGACCTCCATCGCGTTGATGAACTCGATGAGGGTGGAGAAATTCTGTTCCTCCACCGGGGCCTCGTAGTGGATATACCCAATGAGGGCGCAGTACAAAAGCGTCTCGGCCTTAACCCAAAAATCGTCCCCGGCCTTGCCCTCGCCCTTGGTGTTGGCGATCAGCGTCGTGACCAGTTTCAAGATGTCCTTTTCGGAGTGGATGTAGGCAAAGGGATTATAGTGCATGGACTTCTTGAAGTTGATGGTATTGAGGACTTTGATCCGATAAGGCTCATAGATGTCCTTGCCGTGCTTATCCTTCATGGGCTTGCCGTCCTTGCCCAGCTTGGGTGTGCCGCGCTGAAGCATTTTGCCGCACTCCACCAGGATGGTGCCTTTTGGGTCTGTCACCACATAGGAGCTGTGCATCTGCATCAGGTTCGGTTTCAGCCAGAAGCGGGTCTTGCCGGAACCGGAGCCACCGATCACCAGCACATTTTTGTTTCTGGCGGTCTTGGGGTCCTTGGGGCGGCTGTTCATGGTCAGGCTCTCGGTTTTAGTCAGAATCACATTGTTCTGGAACACCGGGTCGATGTAGGGTGCGATGTCCTCATGGGTGCCCCAGCGGGCGCTGCCATACTCCATACCGTGCCGGTACTTCTTGGCGTTCTTGCTTTTGAGATACACGGCCAATCGCAGGCCAGCGCCGCAGCACAGCCCCACCAGCAGGTCCAAAGGGTGCAGGCTGGGCCACCAGCTGGCCAGCGCCACCGGCAGCGTGGAGAAGAACGAAAGCATTTTTGCCGAAGCGTCCGCACCCACGGCCATCCGCCATCCTTCACCGAAGTTGGTTGCGAACAGCCCCATCAGGATATAGGGCATATTCAGCAAAAGGAGCTTTTTGATGTCAAGTTGCTTTTTCATCTTCATCGTTCCAGCTCCTTCCGCTTGTTCCGGTCCACAACGGCGTGTTTCACCAGCTCTTTGAACTGGCTCAGCTTTGCCAGCACGGACGGACGCTCTGTTTTCTGCGCCTTTCTGACCTTCTTGCCGGTGTACTCGGTAAAGGCAGCGGTCAGGGCATCCGCATCGCGGCCTTTGAAAAAGATCAGGTACTTGGGCGGGGAGCTGCTGCGGTCCTTCTTCACCGCATAGTCAACGCCGTATTTCCGGGCGATCTTTTCAAACTCCTTGATGGAGGGGTCGGTGATCTCGATGTTGGAAACGCCCTGATTCTGGCCGATCAGCTGCTTCACCGTCTGTTTGCCGTGGGGAATCACGGGGGTATCCCGGCTTTTCTGCTTTTGCAGCTTCTTTTCCTTGCGGTGGGCAAGGTACTTGGTGATGGCGGCCTTAAACAGCCGCCCGGTAAACTTTGTTCCGCTGACTACCAGCGTCAAAGTCCTGTTTTCCACTTCCTCCTGCATAGGTCATCGCCTCCTTTCCACGGATTTTGCAGGGGTGGCGCTTGATACTAAGGCGGGACCACCAGCCGCCGCAGCAGGTATTTCATCATGGCAGGCTCCTTTCAACGCAGCTGATCGGAGCGGTCATAGTACAGATGTCCCTGGCGCACCTTGGCATGGCTGAGAATCTTGATGTGGCCCTTTTCCTGGTTCTCCAGGCTTTTCTGGTATCCGGCCTCCGTCAGAAACAGGCGGGTCCGTTCGCCTTTCCAGCCCACCGGCGAATCGTGGGTCAGCACATCGAAGATAATCATGTGCCGGGTGTCCTCGGCAAACCGCTCCAAATCCATGTACTCATGGCCGTGGTAGTTCTGCGCCCCGGCCTTGAGCCGCATTTCCTCCATCAGCTGGCCCACGGTCTTACGCTCAGGCATGGCGCGCACCTCCTTTCCCGCGTCCCTGGCCTTTCACAGTCAGGATACCGTCCAGGGTGGTAGCGGTGATCCGCAGGCGCTCAGCGGTGGCGATGTCATTCTTCACGGTCTCGTCGATGCCGTGGCCGCAGACCACCAGCACATGGGACCGGCGCAGATAGTCTCGCGCCATATCCAGCCCGTCCTTGTGTTCCTGGGGAATCTCGTCCTTGAGGAAGGTGGACAAGAACAGAACCGGGCAGATGGGCGAATACCCGGCGTCGTACACCTGGCGGCAGTAGGTGGCAGCGTTCTCGGCGTTCTCATACTGGTTGTTGCTCCAGGGAGCCGTAATGTAGGCAAGAGGTCGTTTCATGGCAAAATCCTTTCTCCCGGTATTGCCGGGCAACAGAAAAGCGGCTGTTTACCAGCCGCCTGTGTTCATATCGTGATTGACTTGTACGGTGTAGTGATTGCTGATCGTGGTGGGCGCGTTGAACAGCACTGCAAGCAAATACTGTTTCATATTGCGGACCTCCGTGGTGTTTTTCTGCATACCGTCCATGACAAATCGGATATGCTCGCTATCCAGCTTCAAGAACCGGGAGCGCACGACTTCATGGGGAAAGTCGCTGCCAGCGATCCGAGTGGTTTTACGTTTGGCACAAACGGTCTCCACCATCAGCTCCACAATCTCGTCCAGGTCCTCACGGTAGGTCGAAAACTCTCTGCACAGATAGTCATACTCGATGTTCTCCAGAATCAATTCCCGATAATTTTCTATCTCTGAGACAGACATCGCATCCCTTCCTTTCCGTTCCGGCAGCTGTGCTGCCGCTGTTTCCCGGAAGGGAATGGAATCGGTACTTGCTCCATGAGTATTTTGTTTTTGAGTATTTGGTTTCTCTATATTTAATTCTGCGGGCTTTTCCGTATCCGGTTTATCCAGATACGGGTTTTCCGTATCTGGTGAAGCCGTATCTGGTACAGCCGTATCCGGCCTTGGCGTTTCTGGCTGCCTGGGCTGGGGTTTCTCATAAATCACATACTCGGTGTCGCTGATCCGGCCTTGTTGGTCCCGCAGCTGGTTCCGCACGATGTAACCGGCGGTTTCCAACTCCCGCAGCGCACTGCCGATGGCATCAACGCCCTCCTTGCAGATTTTCGCAAGTCCACGGGTAGTATAGTTCCAGTCATCAGGCAGGGATAACATCATGGAAAGAAGCCCCTTTGCCTTGAGGGATAGTTCGTGGTTCCGCAGGTGATGATTGCTCATCACGGTATAATCTTTGGTCCGTTCAATGCGAAAAACGGCCATTGACTTCACTCCTTTCTAATTTTAGGGCATGAAAAAAGCCACAATCCTTCGTGAAAAAGACTGTGGCTTTCAGCTGTTTTTGTTGTTCTGCCAGGGCCGGTAAGGACGCTTGTACTTCGGCGGATGACTGAACATCGGCTCATGCTCCGAAAACGGGAGGGTCTGCAAAACCCGGTCAATGTCGGTGGATTCCATATCATACTGGGACTGGCAACTTTCCCGGATGGCATCTTTGATGCTCTGGACAGTACACATATTCATTCCTTTCCTTTCGTAGTGATAATGAGTTTACGGGTGGCGGCGGCGCTTGTCCGGTTTGAAGTCGAGCACATGGCCCTCGATCACACGGGCATACCGCTTGATTTTGATTTCCCGACGCTTCTGGCTTACGAGGGCGGCCTGATACCCGTCCTCCGTAAGAAACAGCCGCATATCATCGCCGGGGCAGCCGTAGGAACAAGGGCGCTGAACGGAAAACTCGATCATCCAGCGGGTGCTGTCCTGAAAACGCTCTACGGCCAAGATATTGTGTCCTTTCAGCTCACGGGCTGAAATATCCCTCATAGGCGGCTCCTTTCATCGTTCCTGGTCTCTCTGGCGCTTCTTCTGCCACGCCTCCAGCAGTTTGATAATGGTTTCCTGCATCCGCTGGGGCGTATAGCTTTTGGGGAAATACTTCCGCAGGGTGTCGGAGGTGAAAGTCACTTTGTCGAGATCACTTTTCTTTTCCTCACCCATGATGACGCGCATCATATCGAGGGTCAGATGTCCCTCCTGGCTGTATTTCTTGAGTCGCTGAGCCTGGGAGAGAGAGGGGGTAGCCTGTTCGCTGTCCATCGCGTCCAGCAAATCCCGCTGTTCTTCTTTTTTGAGAAAGGACAGCTCATAAGCCGGATTGAGGGCGATTTTCTTTTCATCGACCATATCCAGCAGTTCGGGAATCAGCTCCGTCAGGCGGATATAGCGCTGCACCTGGTTCCTACTCGAACCAGCCTGCTGCGCCAACAATTCATCTGCACGCAACTTCGTCCCAAGTTGGGACGAAGTTAAGTCCCCCCGTGCGCCTTGGTGTTTCATAGCCTCCAGCTTCATCTTGTAAGCAAAGGCCCTTTCGCTGGGGAGCAGGCTTTCACGTTGTAAGTTGCTGTCCACCATGATGATAGTGGCAGCATCATCGTCCAGGTCTCGGACAATGACAGGCATGGTTTCTTTCTCGGCCAGCTCACTGGCCCGGTGCCGCCTGTGACCGGCAACCAGCTCATAGCCGCCCTCCGGGTCCGGGCGGGCGATCGCCGGAACCAGAACACCATACTGCCGAACGCTGTCGGCGGTCTCCATCATGGCCTCGTCATCCTTGACTTTGAAGGGATGCCCCTTAAATGGGTGCAGCTCAGACAGCGGAATTTCCTGTATCTTCTCCAGCTTGGCATCCTGGCGGCTTTCCTCGGTGGAAAACAAATCATCGTATGGAGCCAGCTCTACTTTTTTCGCGCTGCTTTTCAAGTTTTATCACCTCCTTGGTCAGATTCTTATAGCCCTCGGCCACCTTGCCATTAGGGTCATGGGCAAAAATGCTTTTGCCCTCGGCGCTGATCTCCTTTGCCCGGACAGAATGGGGAATCTCGGTGCCGAACACCTTGATTTTGCTGCCATAGGTCTCCCGCAGCAGGGCGGCAATCTCCTTGGCGAAGTTGGTGCGGTTGTCCACCATCGTCAGCAATATGCCGTCAATCTGGAGCTTGGGGTTGATCTGCCGCTTCACCTTGTTTACGGTCTGGAGCAGCTGTTCCAGGCCCTTGGCGGGCAGGTACTCCGCCTGAACGGGGATTATGACCCTGTTGGCGGCGGCCAGGGCGTTGACCGTGAGCATACCCAGGGATGGCTGGCAGTCAATCAGGATATGGGAATACTGTCCCTTGAGCGTGTCCAGATACTGCCGCAGGATGGTCTCTCGGCTCATGGCGTTCACCAGGGAGACCTCCATGCCGGAGAGCTGGATGTCTGCGGGCATCAGGTCAACGCCCTCCGGGTGGTGCAGGATACCCTCGCCGGGGCGCAGCGGCTCGTCCATCAGGATACGGCCCATCGCGTCGGACAGGGTAAAGGGCAGCTTGTCCGGCTGGGGGTGGCCCAGGCTGATGGTCAGGCTGCCTTGCGGGTCCCCGTCGATCAGCAGCACTTTCTTTCCGGCCTGCGCCAGCCCAATCCCCAGGTTCGCGCAGGTGGTTGTCTTGCCAACGCCGCCTTTCTGGTTGGCGATGGCGATGATTTGCGTGTTCAATGACTTCACCTCATTTCTGAATTGTTCTATGGCTTCTGGAAATAGAAAAAGCCGCCACTTCAAAAATTGAAAGTGACGGCCTTTTCTTATCCCGGAATGAAATTCCCCGGAAACGCAAAAAGCGCCCAGTAGAAAATACTGAGCGCTTGGCGATTAGATTTATTCTCTTTTGTTCAAATTAGGTCAAATTCAGACAAACCGTTTTCACGAAAAAGGTCTCTTGGAGATGTATAAATAAACATCCCCTTGGCATCCCAAAATCGCGTCTCGGTTGTCCTATTTTTTAACCCATAAGCCCTCTTTTTGGGGTGGTTGTCCACCATTTAACCCATAGAAAACGGGTTAAAAGAGGCTTCGTTCTGTCAAATTGCGTCAAACCATTTGAAAAGGAAAAACCCCGGAAACCGCGTAGTTCCGGGGTTTTTGACCACTTTTGATAAAGTTTAGCGCTTGCTGAACTGCGGAGCGCGACGGGCAGCCTTGAGGCCGTACTTCTTACGCTCTTTCATTCTCGGGTCACGTGTCAGATATCCGGATTTCTTCAGGACCGGTCTGTAGTCAGCGTCTACCTGAAGGAGAGCTCTTGCGATACCATGACGGATAGCGCCTGCCTGTCCTGTGTATCCGCCTCCCTTTACGTTGACCAGCACGTCAAACTTGCCGTCTGTCTCTGTTGCAACGAGGGGCTGGCGAACGATGACCTTCAGTGTCTCCAGTCCGAGATACTCGTCGATATCTCTCTTATTTATTGTGATCTTACCTGTTCCAGGTACTAAATATACTCTTGCGATAGATTTTTTTCTTCTTCCTGTTCCATAATATTTTGATGTAGCCATTTCTTAATATCCTCCTTTCGACCTCTGATCAAAACTTCAGCTCTTCCGGCTTCTGAGCCTGATGCGCATGCTCTGCCCCAGCGTATACGTGAAGCTTCTTGATCATGCTTCTTCCTAAAGGTCCCTTCGGAAGCATTCCCTTAACAGCCAGCTCGATCACCTTCTCCGGCTTCTTGTTCATCATCTCTGCCAGAGTAGTCTCTTTCATCCCGCCTACATACTCGGAATGATTGTAGTAAATCTTCTGATTTAACTTCTTGCCTGTTACTTTTACATCCTTTGCGTTGATCACGATCACGTAATCACCAGTATCGATATGCGGTGTGAATTCCGGTTTGTTCTTTCCTCTTAAAACCTTAGCTACTTCTGATGCTAAACGTCCTAATGTATAATCTGCAGCGTCAACTACATACCATTTTCTCTCAATCTTGTCTGGACTAGCCATATAAGTTTTCATTGGTTTACCTCCTGTGAATTGGTTCACTTACTATAGAAACAATATGAAATGTTATATTGAAAGCAGCCAGGTTCCGGGGCTTTGGTGCCTGCTGTTTCTCCTTTTGTCATACTGCATTATTATATTATACGCATCCACGTGTGTCAACCGTTTTTTGAGGACTTTTTTATTTTGTCCGGGACTGCCGCCCCGGCCCCACGCAGGAAGGAATCATTGAATATACAGGCAGCCTCTCCCTGTTTCCACATCGCATTTATAATATGAAAGCTTTAGAAGATCAGGAGCAGATTGAGTACCCACAGGATAATGCCAAGGCAGATCCCTACAATCCCCAGGATACGCCCTGCTTTGGCCTTGCCGGGCTGGCTGGACCCCATGCCCATGCGGGCCCGTGACACAGCCAGAACGCCCAGTATGATAGCAGCGATCGGAATGATGCACAGGACCACGCTGAGCACACCAAATATGAGAGAGCCCGTGGCCGCCTTTGTGTTGTCCGTTGTCTGCACGTAAATCGGCTGGGACTGCTGCCCCTGATCCTGCACCCCTGTCGGCCGGGGCTGCTGCTCTTCCTGTCTGTGCTGTCCCTGGGGCGGCACCTGCAGCTCCTGCTGGAGGACCGTAAAAAGCTGCTCCAGACTTTCTCTGTAAGGCTTTTTCATGAGCACGCCCACAACACCGTCCAACCCCATCTCTCCGCCTGTCGTTCCCTTCAGCCATGCCTCCAGATGGAACATACCGTTGAAGTAGGACCATTTCAGATATTTAAATCCTTCCACCACGCCGTCGCCTGCCCGCCAGGCCGGTTCTCCCTTCCACTCGGACATGACAAACTGATTTTTCCGGAGATAATCCTGCATGATGAAATTCACGAAATCTTCCGGTTTATTTAACACGATATCCTTTACATATCTGGCCATACGCCCGCCTCCTCATCCTGACATTTTTCTATGCTGCTACTTTAGCATATATTCATTTTATCACAGGAAAGCGGATTTTTAAATCCTTGTATCCCCGGGCCGGATACTTTATAATATTTTCTGCCGGCGCCAGGGACCGCGCCGGGACTTCTTTATCATTACTACTGCGGAGGAACCGATCATGGCTAAAAATGTAGATCTTGTAAGCGGCCCGGTGCTGCCTTCCCTCACAAAGCTGGCTCTGCCTATCATGGCGACCTCCCTCATCCAGATGGCCTACAATCTGACGGACATGCTGTGGATCGGGCGGATGGGGAGCAGCGCCGTGGCTTCCGTGGGCGCAGCGGGTATGTATATGTGGCTCTCCAACGGGCTGGCCGCCCTACCGAAAATGGGCGGCCAGGTAAATACAGGACACGCCCTGGGCGCCGGAAGACATGTGGAAGCGGCTTCCTTTTCGGCGGCCGCCCTGTGGCTTGGCGCCGCTCTGGGGCTTCTGTTCGGGGCCTGCTCTGTTCTGTTTGCAGACCCACTGATCGGGTTTTTTAATCTGAACAGCCCTCAGGTCATCTCCGATGCAAAGATTTATCTGCAGATCACCTGTGGATGTGTTGTATTTTCTTTTTTAAACCAGACATTTACCGGCCTCTTCACAGCAGCGGGCAACAGCCGCTGCTCCTTTGCCGCGACCCTGACAGGACTAGTCATCAACATGGTGCTGGACCCGGTACTCATCTTCGGGATCGGTCCGTTTCCCGTGATGGGTGTCACAGGCGCCGCCATTGCCACCATATTGGCACAGTTCGTCGTCACCCTTGTATTTGTGGTCTTCGCCCTGCGGGATGATTTTCTGTTCCGACATATCCGGCTTCTTCAAAATCCAGGAAAGGACCGCTTTCTCTCTATCCTGCGCATTGGCTTCCCTACCTGTGTACAGAATATGATATTTACCGGCATCTCCATGATCATCGCCAGGCTGGTGGCAGGCTACGGGGACGCAGCCGTGGCGGTCCAGAAGGTAGGCTCTCAGATCGAGTCCATCTCCTGGATGACAGCGGACGGATTTGCCGCTGCTGTCAACTCCTTCCTGGCACAGAACTATGGGGCCGGGAAACCGGAGCGCATCAGAAAAGGGTATCGGAGCGCCATGGGTGTCGTACTCATATGGGGCGTTTTCTGCACCGTCCTTCTGATCGTTTTTCCGGAGCCTGTGTTCCGCCTCTTTATCACCGAGCAGGATGTTATCCCCATGGGCGTGGACTACCTGGTGATCCTTGGAGTCTCCCAGCTGCTCATGAGTGTGGAGATCACCACCGCCGGTGCCTTTGCCGGTCTTGGAAGGACTATGCCGCCCTCTGTGTGCAGCATCGTACTGACCGGTGCCAGGATCCCCCTTGCCTGGCTCCTTATACGGACTCCTCTGGGTCTCAACGGTATCTGGTGGAGCATCACCATATCCAGCATTTTCAAAGGCATTGTCCTGTTTCTGTGGTTCCGCTCCTTTCTGGGGAAGGAGCTGGGAAAAATGGCGGGTTTTTCCATCAGCCCCCAAAGACAAAGTGCATCCTGACCTGACAAAATATGCCGGGTGCAGACAAGATCCATGCATTTCTCTCTGCTGTCCTGCATATTTATATGAATAATACATAAAATCATCTATACTTTTCACCGGTTTTATAGTAAAATAGACGAAGCGCAAACAAACAAGAAAGTGAGGCAGATAATATGTGGGCTTATAACAGTATTTTCTATCAGATCTATCCGATCGGATTTTGCGGCGCTCCGGTGCACAATGACGGGGAATGTGTGCCCCGTATCCGGAAGCTTATGGACTGGAGCGGATATCTGGAGGACCTGGGCGTGGACTCCATCCTCTTAAATCCTGTCTTCGAGTCTGACAACCACGGCTACGACACAAGAGATTTCCGGAAGCTTGACTGCCGTCTCGGGACAAACGAGGATTTCGCCGATGTCTGCAGGAATCTCCACGAGCACAATGTGAAGATTGTCCTGGACGGCGTATTTAACCATGTGGGACGAGGCTTCTGGGCCTTTCAGGATGTGCAGGAGAAAAAGTGGGACTCCCCCTACAAGGACTGGTTTATCATCAATTTTGACGGAAACAGCGGCTACAACGACGGCTTCTGGTACGAGGGCTGGGAGGGGCATTTTGAGCTGGTCAAGCTGAACCTGAAAAACCCGGCTGTTGTGGACTATCTCCTGGAGTGTGTGAAATTCTGGGTGGATACCTTTGACATTGACGGGCTGCGGCTGGACGTGGCCTACAGCCTGGAGCCGGATTTTATGCGGCGTCTGCGGTCCTTCACGGGCGGACTGAAGGAGGATTTCGCCCTCATAGGCGAGGTGCTCTTCGGGGACTACAACCGGATCGTGAACGACGAGATGCTCCACAGCTGCACCAACTATGAGTGCTACAAGGGCATTTACTCCAGCTTCAACTCCATGAACATGTTTGAGATCGCCCACTCCCTGCAGCGGCAGTACGGCTCCGAGCAGTGGTGCCTGTACCGGGGCAAGCATCTCATGACCTTTGTGGACAACCATGATGTGACCCGGATCGCCAGCATCCTCACGAACAAAGATCATCTCCCCCTGACCTACGGGCTTCTCATGGGCATGCCCGGCATCCCCTGCATCTACTACGGAAGCGAGTGGGGGGAGCCGGGAGAGAAATCCCCCCACAACGATTATGCCCTGCGGCCCTGCTTCGAGGAGCCAAAGCCAAACGAGCTGACGGAGCTGATAAAGAAGCTCATCCGCCTCCGCCAGAAGAGCGATGCCCTGTGTAACGGCTCCTACCGCAACGTGGTCCTCACCAACCACCAGCTCGTCTTTGAGCGGGCCACAGAAAAGGAGCGCGTCATGGTGGCCATTAATGCGTCTGACAGTCCCTTCACCGCCTCCTGCGGCGAACTGAACGGCACCGTCACAGAGCTGCTGTCCAACACAGAAATGAGCCTTGCGAGGAAGCTCGAAATGCCGGCGTACAGCATACAATATCTTGTGTTTTAAGCACTTTTACACAGGTCATTTTTTACTTAGGGACACCAGTTAATGCAGGTCCGGACGTAATACTTTTAAAAAGTATTACGTCCGGACCTGCAAGGAGGTACATATGAACCAGCGAAAATTTATCATTATCGGCGCAGCCATCATGGATATCCTGGCCCGGCCGGTGGATGCCTCGGTCTTTACAAGCGGCTCTCTCCCGGCCGGGGCCATCGCCATGCACACCGGCGGGGACGCCATGAACGAGGCCAGGGTGCTGGCGGACCTGGGTGCGGACGTGCGCCTTGTGAGCAAGGTGGGAATGGACCCGGCGGGAAATCTGGTGCTCTCAGCCTGCAGGGACCTTCACATCGACACCCGCTATATCCGCAGGGATCCGGAAATCCCCACAGGCGTCAACATTGTCCTGGTAGACCACCAGGGGGAGCGCAGCTTCATCACCTGCCCGGACAGCACGCTGCGGAAATTCTACCCGGAAGATGTGCCGGAAGACGCACTGGAGGGCGGTGACATCCTCTGCTTTGCCAGCATCTTCGTCTCCCCCCACTTCGGAAACCGGGAGCTGGCCGGCCTTTTCTCCCGGGTCAGGGCCGCGGGGCTCACGGTCTGCGCGGACATGACAAAGAGAAAGAAGGGGGAGACCATCCGGGATATGAGGGAAAGCCTCTCCTTCCTTGACTATGTATTTCCCAACTACGAGGAGGCGGCACTCCTGACCGGGGAGAAGGACCCGGAACGGATCGGGGACGCCTTTCTCTCCTGCGGCGTGAAGCACGTGGTCATCAAGTCCGGGGCAAAGGGCTGCTACGTGTGCACGGAGGGAAAACGCTTCTGGTCCCCCGCCTGCGGCCATGCCTGGTGCCTTGACACCACCGGTGCCGGGGATACCTTTACCGGATGTTTTCTTTATGCCCTGGGACAGGGCTTTTCCCTCCCAGACTGCGCCCGCTTTGCCAACGCAGGCGCCTCCCTCTGCATCGAGAAGACAGGCGCCGCCGGAGCCGGAAAGGATTTACAGAAGATCATAAAAAGAGCAGGCCTCTGAAACAGGTCTGCTCCTTCTTTTCCTATTATTTTTTCCTATGCTCTCACCAGCACCTTCTCGATCTCTCCGATGTACATGGTGTGGTAATCATTCTGAGGATACCATTTTGTATCGCACTCCGTGTCCACGAAGCACTCCGGATACATCTCCTGGGCGTACAGCTTGCGGCACACGAAGATCATCTCCGCCTCCTCCACTGCCGTGGTCTCCTCCAGCGTCTTCTCGTGTACATAGTATGGGTGAAGTCCCGCCTTCTCCCACTTGTCCTCCACATCCCTGCCGGACACGGAGCCGCAGATGTTCAGCGCCTCCCTCTTGTCCCCGGGAAGGAATGAAATGGTAAACCGGTCGATGCCGTCCACAAACTCTTTCGTGTATCTCTGAGGCCTGATATAGGCCGTCACAACGGGCTTGCCCCACATAATGCCCACGCCGCCCCAGCTTGCTGTCATGGTATTTGATCTCATCCGGTCCCCCGCTGTCACAAGCATCCACTGCTTGCTGATCTTATCAAATGGATTGAACTGCAGCTCGTGGATATCCAACTCTTTAAATGCCATCTTCTCTTCCTCCTATCCGTATGCCCTGACTTATCGGCACACTCTGATCTCTATTATACACCCAAAGCACCTTGCATGGACATCTTCTGAAATTTTTATACAGCCGGCCAACATCCTGCTTTTTCTCCCGAACAGCTCCTGAGGTCGTCTATTCCTTGTCCTCTCTTCTTTTTACTCCATCACGATCTTCCGGAAATTCTTCTTTCCCTTCTTCAGCACAACGCCTGCCTTAAAGGCATCCTCGGTAAACACCTCGTGGATGTTCGTGATCTTCTCGCCGTCCACAGAGACACCGCCCTGCTGCACGGCGCGTCTCGCCTCGGACTTGGAGGGAACAAGCTCCGCCTTCACAAGCATGGTCAGGATATCCATACAGCCGTCCTCCAGGTCCTCCTCTGTGAGTGTTGTGGTAGGCATGTTGGCTGCGTCTCCCTGGCTGAAGAGAGCTCTGGCAGACTCCTGGGCCTTCTTCGCCTCATCCTCGCCGTGTACCAGCTTGGTCAGCTCGTATGCCAGGATCTCCTTGGCCGTGTTGAGCTGCGCGCCCTCCCAGGAATCCATCTTGTCAATCTCCTCCAGGGGAAGGAAGGTGAGCATGCGGATACACTTGAGGACGTCCGCGTCAGCCACGTTTCTCCAGTACTGGTAGAACTCAAAGGGTGAGGTCTTGTCCGGGTCAAGCCACACAGCGCCGCTCTGGGTCTTGCCCATCTTCTTGCCCTCGGAGTTGAGGAGCAGAGTGATGGTCATGGCGCAGGCGTTCTTGCCCAGCTTGCGGCGGATCAGCTCTGTGCCGCCCAGCATGTTGCTCCACTGGTCATCCCCGCCGAACTGCATGTTACAGCCGTACTTCTGGTACAGCACGTAGAAGTCGTAGCTCTGCATGATCATGTAGTTGAATTCCAGGAAGCTCAGTCCCTTCTCCATCCTCTGCTTGTAGCACTCTGCTGTCAGCATGCGGTTGACGCTGAAGTGGGGGCCGACTTCCCGGAGCAGATCAATGTAATTGAGGTCCAGCAGCCAGTCCGCATTGTTCACCATCAGGGCCTTGCCCTCGGAAAAATCGATGAAGCGGCTCATCTGCTTTTTGAAGCAGTCGCAGTTATGCTGGATCTGCTCCGGCGTCATCATAGAGCGCATGTCCGTCCTGCCGGAGGGGTCTCCGATGTACCCGGTCCCTCCGCCAATGAGGGCGATGGGGCGGTTACCCGCCTCCTGAAGTCTCTTCATGAGACAGAGGGCCATAAAATGTCCCACATGAAGGCTGTCCGCCGTGGGATCAAACCCGATGTAAAAGGTTGCCTTTCCATTGTTGATGAGCTCTCTTATCTCCTCCTCATCTGTCACCTGGGCGATCAGCCCTCTTGCCTGCAGTTCTTCGTAAATTCCCATTTTTCTTCTCCTATCCTTTTATTTGTATCTGCTTTCTGTACCACAGCTTCTCACTCTGTGGAGCGGACAAATACCCCGGAATACAAAAAAGCCCTTACTGCTTTCACAGTAAGGGCGAACAAACTAATCTCTCCGCGGTACCACCTTGCTTTACCGGCGCCTTGCGGCGCAGGCCTCATCCGGCTGCTCCCCTGCGAAATCCCATACATGGCCTTTCGGATCACAGCCTGGCACTTTAACGCGCGCCAACCCGTCACAGCCTATCTCCGCCTTGCGGCCTTCGGTGTGCAGCTCCAAGATGTATTCGCATGCGGTTCCTTCGCGCGCCTCTCATCAACCGGCTGCTTTCTGTGGGGGTGTCCCGGATGCTACTTCTTCTTTTCCAAGCCTTTTTGCATATTGCTCTGTCTGACTGCAATCCTATCCTATCCGGCATCATTTGTCAAGCCCTTCCGGGCAGATTGCTTTTTCCCATGTTCCATTGTATAATTTTTAAATCATCACCTATGAGCGAAAGGACAGAGAATGCTATGAACATTTATGACATTTCCAAAAAGGCAGGGGTCTCTATTGCCACCGTATCCCGGGTGCTGAACGACAGCGCCAAGGTGAGCGCAGCCACACGGCAGAGGGTTCTGGACGTAATAAAGGAGACAAACTATATGCCAAACGCCTTTGCCCGAAGCCTGGGCCTGAATTCCATGTACACGGTAGGCCTTCTCTGTTCCGATCCTTCTGATGTCTACCAGGCCCAGGCCGTCTGCTATCTGGAGCGGGAGCTGCGAAATCATTCTTACACCTCCATGCTGTGCTGTACAGGCGGCCGCCTTGAAGAAAAGCAGAATTATCTGCACCTCCTCCTGTCCCGGAGCGTAGACGCCCTTGTCTTCATCGGCTCCCATTTTATAGAGCAGTCCGATGCCCAAAACAGCTACATACGGGAAGCTGCGAAGAAGGTACCTGTCTTTATACTGAACGGATCGCTAGAGGCTCCCAATGTATATTCCGTTCTTTGCGATGACCGCAAAGCCTCCTTCTCCATAACAGAGCTTGTCCTCAGCCGAGGAGCCCGGTCCCCGGTCTTCCTGTATCGGGCCCTCAGCTACAGCGGCAGAAGAAAGCTCTGTGGATTTCAGGATGCCTGCCAAGAGCATGGGATCTTCGTAGACGAGCGGCATCTCATCCCTGCTCCGGGAGACATCCCCGGAACTTGTCTCGCACTGGAAAACCTGCGGGATACCGGGATCATCTTCGATGCAGTTGTCGCGGCAGACGATGAGCTGGCCGTGGGCGCTGTCAAGTACGCACAGAAGAAAAACCTGTCCATACCGGAGCAGCTTCAGATCACGGGCTACAACCATTCCGTGCTCTCCCTCTGCAGCACACCGGAGCTCACCACCGTGGACAACCGGATCGAGTACATGTGTACAGCCGCCGTTTCTCTACTGATGCAGGTGTTTGAAGGAAAGGAGCTCCCATCCATGACCATGTACTCCGGCTTCATTGTGGAGGGCGGGACCAGCCGTCCCGGGAAATGATCCCTCTATCTTTCTTCTAGGTCAAATCCAAAATACCGCACGGCATTGTTATAGGAAATCCCTTTGATCAGCCTCTCCAGCCTCTTCTCATCACAGGGGTATTCCCCGTTTTCCACCCATCCGCCGATGAGTTCACACAGGATCCGCCGGAAATATTCATGGCGGGGGTAGGACAGAAAGCTCCGGGAGTCTGTCAGCATACCGATAAAATTGCCCAGCAGGCCCAGATTTGCCAGAGATGTCATCTGTTTCACCATTCCCTGTTTGTGGTCATTAAACCACCAGGCTGCACCCTGCTGCAGCTTTCCCACTGCGCTCCCATCCTGAAAGCATCCTATAAGAGAGCCAATCAGCTCATCGTCTCCCGGATCCAGGCTATAGATGATCGTTCTGGGCAGCCTTCCCTCCTCCTGAAGTCCGTTCAGGAAATCCGCCATCTGCCCGGCAGGGCTATAGTTGGAAATACAGTCATAACCAGTATCCGGTCCCAGTCTGTTAAACATCCTCCTGTTGTTATCACGTCTGCATCCGCAGTGAAGCTGCATAGCCCATCCCCGTTCCACATATTCCCCGGCCACAAAGCTCATAAAGGCTGTCTTGAATTTCATCTCCTCCTCCTTTGACACAGTACCTTCCGCCAGCCGGGATGAAAAAATTTTCTCCAGGTTTTCCTCCGTCTCCGGAACATACATAATGTATTCCAGTGCGTGGTCACTCACCCGGCACCCCATACTGTCAAAGAAATCCATCCGGCGGCACAGCGCCTCCTTCAGATCTCTGAAGCTCTCTATCTTCATGTCCGCCGCTTCTTCCAGCCTTTTCAGATAATCTACATAGTCCGGCTTTTCTATATTCATAGCTTTGTCCGGCCTCCAGGCAGGCAGTACCTGCACCGTGAACTCCGGATCTTCTTTCAGGATCCTGTGCCACCGCAGATCGTCAGCCGGATCATCTGTCGTGCACAGCAGAGTGACCCCGCTGTGCCGGATCAGATTTCTGGCGCTCATAGATGGCTCCTGAAGCTTCCGGCTGCAGATCTTCCAGACCTCAGGAGCCGTATCTGTATCCAGCACACCGTAATACCCAAAATACCGCTGCAGCTCCAGATGGCTCCAGTGGAACAGGGGATTTCCCACTGCCTTTTCCAGTGTTTCTGCCCACTTCAGAAACTTTTCATAGTCCGGGGCATCTCCTGTTATATAGTACTCATCTATGCCGTTTGATCGCATCTGCCTCCATTTGTAGTGATCTCCTCCCAGCCAGACCTGTGTCATATTTTCAAACCTCCGGTCCTTTGCGATCTCCTCCGGGCTGATATGACAGTGATAATCCAGTATCGGCATTTTTTCAGCAATATCGTGAAATAAATGCTGCGCCGTTGGGGTCGTCAACAAAAAATCCCTGTCCATAAATGGTTTCATATTCCTTCCTCCCTATACCTTTTGTCTTTTTTGTAAGCGCTTACACCTATTATAATTTTTTTGACGATAAAAAACAACTAAAAATCTGATTGTCCGCTAAAACACTGTATCTATCAGCATTTTCAAGGGTTTAAATACTTCAAATTACTACGATTTTACTACCATTGAATGAGCCTTGATACGTTAGAAATCCCAGATTTGCAAAGATATGGTACAGCACATCAGTATTGATAAACTAAAAATTGAATATCGCAAGTAGATTATGGAACGCCGATATTGACGTTCCTTTTCTATTTTCAGCCGTTCAGAAATGGACGGCTTTTTCTATATCCAAACGAAAGGAGAATTTTAAAAGCTATGAAAAAGATATTGAAGCGATTAGCCACAGGCTTCCTTGCCTTTGCGACTATCGTTACCGCTTTGCCGACAACGGCAGTCCACGCTTCTGAAACGCAATACTGGACAGAAAGAGCGGAGCGAGCAGGCTATATCGAAAAGGTTATGAATGACGGTTCTATCGGTTCGACCTTTAATGAGGGCATTATGAAAGTTGAGGGTGAAACTGCCTACTGCGTGGACATCAACACCAACTTCAAGAACGGCTACAAGACCAGAGCCGACGCAAGCACACGCATGAGTGCCGACCAGATTTCCGACGTTGCCCTCTCTCTGGAATATGTCAAGCAGTACGCACAGAGCCACAGCGAGCTGAACTATAAACAGGTTTATCTTCTTGAACAGTGCGTCGTATGGCAGAGATTGAGCGTTCATCTTGGCTGGCAATGCGATAACGTCAGAGCTTCCTATGATGAAATCTCAAAAGCCGTACAGGACGAGGTTTACGCTGGGGCGAAAGCCTTTGCCAGCGAGAACAAGGGGCGCTATGAATGTGGCGGTTATATCTACTCTGGCGAGGGACAGGACATTGGACAGTTCTGGGCGAAACTTGCCGTAGGAAATGCCACCCTTAAAAAGACTTCCAGTAATGCCAGCATTACCGACGGAAACGGGCTTTACTCTATCGCTGGTGCGACATATGGTGTCTATTCTGATAAGGACTGTACGAAACAGCTTGCCACCCTTACGACTGATAACAGCGGAAATACTGATGTTGTGGAAGTAAAGGCTGGCACAGTCTACATCAAAGAGCTTTCTGCTCCTGCTGGCTATAAGGTGGACAGCACTGTCTATTCTTTAAATGTGGAAGCTGGCAAGACAGCGACACTCAATGTATCAGATACGCCAAAGGTCACAGACACCTTGATTGAGCTTTTCAAGATTGACATGGAAACACAGAAAGACGCTCCACAGGGCGACGCTTCCCTAGATGGTGCGGAGTTCACATGGAAATTCTATGCGGGACACTATACCGCCGACAATCTTCCTAGCGAGCCGACAAAGACATGGGTGACAAAGACAATCGCTGAAAAGGATAGCGACGGCACTATCCATTACGTTTCCCGCCTTTCTGATGAATATAAGGTATCTGGGGACAGCTTCTATACACAGGACGGAAAGAACGTGCTTCCTTTAGGAACGCTGACCGTTGAGGAAACAAAAGCTCCTAATGGCTATCTTCTTGACGGTGCATATATGCAGGCAAACGGTAGCGAGGAACAGATTAAGGGAATGTACCTTACACAGATTACCGAGGACGGCGACATTGCCGTACTGTCTGGAAGCAATCAGTACCATGTATCAGATAAGGTTATCCGTGGCGGTGTGAAAATCCAGAAACGAGATTTGGAAACCAGCGATACCAAAGGTCAAGGAAGTGCGACCTTGAAAGACGCTGAATTTGAAATCATTTCCTTAAATGACAATGTCGTACTTGTCGATGGGAAACTTTACAACAAGAATGAAGTGGTAAAGACAATCCTTACCGATATTGAGGGCGTGGCTTCTACTTCTGCTGACCTTTTACCTTATGGAAAATACCGTATCGAGGAAAGCAAAGCACCAGAGGGCTATTTGACGGACGGTGCAGAACCGATTGAATTTGAAATCACAGAGGACGGAAAAATCGTTGACCTTACAGGTACGGACACGTCAATCTACAATCAAGTGAAGCGTGGCGATTTAGAGGGTGTCAAGATTGGTGCTGGCACACACCAGCGTCTTGCGGGAGTTCCGTTTAGGATCACCAGCAAGACCACAGGTGAGAGCCATGTTATCGTAACTGATGATAACGGGCAGTTCTCCACTTCTTCTGACTGGGCTTCCCACAAGCACAACACCAACGCAGGAAAGACCAGCGAGGACGGTATCTGGTTTGGAACAAGTGAGCCAGACGACAGCAAGGGTGCATTGCTTTACGATACCTATATCATTGAGGAATTACGCTGTGAGGGCAACAAAGGCTTTGAGCTTATCCCACCGTTTGAAATCGTGGTGTCCAGAAACAACGTGACCGTTGACTTAGGGACACTCACTGATGAATACGAGAAAGAAATCTCTATCCATACCACAGCCACAGGCAAGGACGGCGAGAAGTCTATCGTCGCTGGCAAAGAGGTAACAATCGTTGACACGGTTACACTTGACGGGCTGGAAAAAGGCACAAAGTATCAGTTGAAAGGCTGGCAGATGTTGAAAGAGGAAAATGCCGAGCTTCTTATTGACGGACAGCGTGTAGAGAACAGCTATACCTTTACCGCTGATGATGAAGAAATGAAAGTGGAAATTTCCTATACATTCAATGCGTCTGATTTAGGTGGAAAGAACCTTGTAACCTTTGAGGAACTTTACGACCTTTCCAACGAGGACGAGCCTGTAAAGGTGGCTGAACATAAGGACATTAGCGACGAGGGACAGACGGTGCTTATCACGGAGCGTATCATCTCTATCCATACCACAGCGACCAGCGAGGACGGAAAGAAAGAGATTGAAGCAGGAAAAGACGTGACAATCATTGATACCGTTACTCTTGACGGCTTGGAAATCGGCACTAAGTATCAGCTCAAAGGCTGGCAGATGATTAAGGACGAAAACGCTGAGCTTATTATCAATGGTGAACGTGTTGAAAATGACTATACCTTTACTGCTGACAGTGAAAGCATGGAAGTACAGATTGCTTTTACATTCGACGCTTCCGAGCTGGGCGGAAAAGAGCTTGTGACCTTTGAGGAATTATACGATTTGAGCAATCCAGACGAACCGACTAAGGTTACAGAGCATAAGGACATTGAGGACGACGGGCAGACTGTGACAATCACAGAAGTACCAGAAACACCAGAAGAACCTACACCAGAACAGCCGACCACACCAGATACACCGACAAAAACAAGCGACGCTCCAAAGACAGGTGATAATACAAACATTGCCTTATTCTTAGGGCTTCTTGTTCTCTCTGGTGCAGGCGTGGCAGGAACATACTTCATCAAGCGTCGTAAACGCTCATAGGATAATCTGCTTATGATGATGAAGAAATCACGTTCCCCGCCGATACATGGAAACGGCGGAGCTTCCCTTTATTCTGGCTTGTCCGCCACCCACCTGTAAGCACACGGACAGTCAAGGGTGCTTTTAAGCATTTACCTGCCCTTGACGGTCTGGGGGCTTACGGGTATCACACCGCCAGCCAGAATAAAAGCATGAACAATCAACAGATTTTATAGAAATGAGGTATGAATACATGAAATTGAAATATATCGTGCCTAACATGGCACAGACTTTTGGTAACTTAGAGTTTGCAGGAGAAAACGAGGTAGAGCAACAGCGTGTCAATGGTCGCTTTGTTCCCGTGACAAGAAGCTATAACCTGTATTCCGACATTCAGAGAGCCGACGACATTATCGTGGTGCTTCCCGCAAAGGCTGGTGAAAAGCGTTTCAAGTATGAGCAAAAAGTAAAGCTCGTCAATCCAAAGATTACCGCCGAGGGAAAGAACGTGCGAGGTCGTGGCTACACAAACTATATCTTAACGGCTGATGATATGCTTCCAGCCGAGGAAAGCAAGTAAAGGGGGTATCAGACTATGAGATTAGCGAATGGAATTGTATTAGATAAGGAAAAGACTTTCGGTGTTTTGAAATTCTCTGCCCTTAGACATGAGGTGCGTGTGGAGAATGAGGACGGGACGACCACCGAGGAAATCAAGCGTAGAACCTATGATTTGAAGTGCAGTCAGCAGGAACGCACAATACAGGTATCTATCCCAGCGGAAATCCCTGTCAAAGACTATCCGTACAATGCCGAGGTGGAGCTTATCAATCCTGTTGCCGATACCGTGGCAAACGCCAACTATCGAGGGGCAGACGTGGAATGGTACATCAAGGCAGACGACATTGTATTGAAGAATAAAGGCGGTCAGCCCGCAGGCAATCCACAGAACCACGCTCCGCAGGGACAGCAGAAAAAATAATCGTTGAACCATGTTTTCATTGTAGGTTGTAATAGATAGATATATAATTGTTGTACAATAAAACAATGTGAGGTGTTTTGAATTGGGTAAACGTCCAGAATTTCGTGAAATCAAATCCTATGATGATTTTTTAAGGTATTATTGGTATCGTGAAGAATTATCTGAAATATGCAAAAATCTTGGAATAGATTATACAGGAACAAAGCAAGAATTAAACCACAATATTGAGGAATATTTTAAGGGAAATCTAATTAAGAAAAAACATGTATATCATTCTAAAAAGGTATGTAAAGAAATATCCTTAGACTGTCCATTGCTTGATTGTGGATTTTCCTTTAATTCCAAATTCAGAAGTTATTTTTCAAAATTGACAGGCATTGATAATTTTAAGTTTACAGCAGATATGGCAACAGCATGGAGAAAAGTAAAAAAAGACCATGATATAACTTTCACCATTCAAGATATGCTTGATGTGTATAATCAAAACTCGGATTATGCAAAATATGATAATTCAACTTGTGAGTGGAATAAATTCTTGAAAGATTTTTGTGCTGATGAAAAAAATAGTATGTTTCAAAACAAGCTAAAAGTAGCTTCAATCCTATGGAAAAAAGTTAGAAATTCTGCACGTCCAAAAGTATATACTCAGCATTTAGTAGATGAAAACATGGACTTATTAAGTGAATACTTATAACAGTGTTTATAAGGTGTACGGCGGTTAATTTTTACGATTGACCGCTTTTTCATATCCAGAAAGGGGTGTTTATGAACATTTTGAAATATAAGGGAAAGCGTATCAGAGCCAGCGACAAGAACCTTGTGTACCGCTTCTGCGCGGGTACGCTCCTGCTCCTGTTCGTAGCGGTTCTTTTGCTACTGAACATAGGACAGCTCATGCGTACCGATTGGGAGCATTTCAGCCTGCTTGATAATGGTGTGACGCTTTCCACATACAACTTCATAACCATAGGGATAGCGACTGGTGTTTGTGCATTGGTCGCTTTTCTTTATTACCGCTTCTTCCATGACAGCTTCAAGAAGCTATTACACCGCCAAAAGCTCTCCCGCATGATACTGGATAATAAGTGGTATGAAGCCCAGACCGTACAGGATAGCGGTTTTTTCACTGACCTGCAGAGCAGATCAAGGGAAAAAATCGTCTGGTTTCCTAAAATCTATTATCAAATGGACACGGGCTTGCTCCATATCCGCTGTGAAATCTCTTTGGGAAAGTATCAAGACCAGCTCCTTAGACTGGAAGACAAGCTGGAAAGCGGGCTTTACTGTGAGCTGACCGACAAGACACTCCATGACGGCTATATCGAATACACCCTGCTCTATGACATGATAGCGAACCGTATCACGATTGACGAGGTAAAGGCTGAAAACGGGGGCTTGCGTCTGATGAAGAACCTCACATGGGAATACGACGCACTCCCTCACGCCCTTATCTGTGGCGGGACTGGCGGTGGAAAGACCTATTTCCTGTTGACAATCATTGAAGCCCTCTTGCAGACCAACGCCCATCTTTACATCTTAGACCCTAAGAACGCTGACCTTGCGGACTTGGGTACAGTCATGGATAACGTGTACCACACCAAAGAAGATATGATTGAATGTGTCAATGCGTTCTATGAGGGCATGGTACAGCGAAGCGAGGAAATGAAGCACCACCCAGACTACAAGACGGGCGAGAACTATGCCTATCTGGGGTTACCGCCCTGCTTCCTTATCTTTGACGAGTATGTGGCGTTCTTGGAAATGCTGGGGACAAAGGAAAGCATGAGCCTTTTGAGCCAGCTAAAGAAAATCGTCATGCTTGGCAGACAGGCGGGCTATTTTCTCATTGTTGCCTGCCAGCGACCCGACGCAAAGTATTTCAGCGACGGTATCAGAGATAACTTCAACTTCCGTGTGGGCTTGGGACGTATCAGCGAGCTTGGCTACGGTATGCTCTTTGGAAGCGACGTAAAGAAACAGTTCTTCCAGAAGCGTATCAAAGGACGTGGCTATTGTGACGTGGGTACGAGCGTTATATCAGAGTTTTACACTCCCCTTGTTCCAAAGGGGCATGATTTTTTACAGACTATCGGCTCTCTTGCACTGGCAAGGCAAGCCGTATCAGATGAACGAAAGGAGAATTGAAAAATATATGGGACTTTTAGAAATGGGTTACAGCGACCCTACCGCAGATTTGCACGTCGAGGGTGTCTGCGTAGACTTTGACCGCTTTCTTGCGGATTTGGAAAGTGTCGCTGGCACGACTGACGATAAATGTGAGGAATTTCCGACAGAAGCCTATCATGCACGCATGGAAGATATTCTGACAGAAGCGGGACTTGGGAGATTGAAACTTCCGTTGCTTTTTTCCGTCGTGCTGGACGAATGGCTTTCCATTCATGGGTTCAACTACCGCTTTACGTTCCTTGTGGTGGATAAGGATTTTTTCAGACAGATATACCATGAATATAAGATTGACAAAGAGATTGTCAGAAAATGCCTTTCTGCCGATACCGACGTTATCGTAGTTTATACGGGCGTAACAAGTGTTGACTGAACCACTGACGGCTGGAACGGTCAGCGGAGCGACCCAGACCGTGTAAGCCGTCCTGTGGAGCAGGGCTTGCCCTGCTCCACGAAGAAGCCCCTCGGTATCTAACAGAGGGGCACAATTCCGCTGGAAACTACGGTCAAAAAGTCTGGAAATCCCGCTTGGCATAAGGGTTTTCTGAAACTACTGACCGACTGTGACAATCGGCGGAAAATATCACACTTTCACGATTGGGGGTATGCAGGCTGAATGAAAGCACCTTTATCACCGCCTTGAAAGAGAAACGCCTATCTTACGGCGTGTCCCAGACAAGGCTTGCAATCATGGCTAATGTTAGCCGTGAACACTTGAACCGTATCGAAGCGGGAAAGGTCAAGCTCACGGACGATATGCAGGAAAAGCTCATGGAAGCGGTCGAGAAATTCAATCCCGACGCTCCCATGTTCCTGCTGTTCGACTATGTGCGTATCCGTTTCCCCACGCTGAATATACAGCACGTTATCAAAGATATATTGAAGCTCAACATTGACTATATGCTCCATGAGGACTACGGACACTACAAGTACACAGAACATTACTATCTGGGTGATGTGTTCGTCTATACTTCACAAGATGAGGAAAAAGGCACGCTTCTGGAACTGAAAGGAAAAGGCTGTCGCCAGTTTGAAAGCTATCTGCTGGCACAGGAGCGTAGCTGGTATGACTTCCTCATGGACGCACTCATTGAGGGCGGTGTGATGAAACGCCTTGACCTTGCGATTAACGACAGGGCGGGCATACTGGATATTCCAGATCTGACCGCCAAATGCAACCGTGAGGAATGTGTTTCCCTGTTCCGTTCTTTCAAGTCCTATGCTTCGGGTGAGCTGGTGAAGCACAACGAGCAGGACAAGGCAGGCATGGGACACACGCTGTATATCGGCTCTCTGAAATCGGAAGTCTACTTCTGCTGTTACGAGAAGAACTACGAGCAGTACGCAAAGCTGGGAATACCGATTGAGGAAGCACCCATAAAGAACCGCTTTGAGATACGATTGAAAGATGAAAGAGCCTATTATGCCGTCCGTGAACTGCTGACCCATTATGACGCAGAACAGACGGCATTTTCTATCATCAATCACTATATCCGCTTCGTGGACAGAGAGCCAGAGAAGCGAAAGACAGACTGGAAGCTCAATGACCGCTGGGCGTGGTTTATCGGGAAAGACCGCCCGCCTGTCAAGCTGACGACAGACCCAGAACCTTACACGCTGGAAAGGACGCTTGGCTGGATAAGCCGACAGGTCGCACCTACGCTTAAAATGCTGAAAAAGATAGACGCTGGCAACAGTACAACCTATCTGAAAGAGATTGAGGACAACGCAAAGCTGACGGAAAAGCACTTGCAGATAATCAGACAGCAGACAGTGGACACAGAGGAGCTTATCACAGAGTAAAGGAGAATTGAGATTATGGCAGAACTTGTCAAGGATTTGGTGCTGGTATCGCTGGGAATGGGTATCGGTGTCGTACTTATGAGTATCGCACAGGTCAGCAAAATGGCTGACGAACAAATGGAAGAAATCAAGAAAGAAAGGATTGATAAAGAATGAATTTCGGACAGAACTTATACAACTGGTTTTTAAGCAACGCCCAGAGCTTGGTGCTTATGGCAATCGTGGTAATCGGTATCTACTTAGGATTTAAGAGAGAGTTTTCTAAGTTAATCGGCTTCCTTGTGATTGCCTTAATCGCCGTCGGGCTGGTATTCAATGCAGGCGGTGTCAAGGACGTGCTGTTAGAGCTGTTCAACCGTATCATTGGAGCGTAGCCTATCGTTAAAAGCGGTTACTCCTTTGGAGATCAACCGCTTTTTCTATACTCAAATTTCAGATTGGAGTGGTTGATTGAAAGATATTTTTACGGATATGCAGGCAAAAATCGGGTGTCCGTATCTCTCCGACCTGCCCTACTACAAGCGTGCGGTCTGGTTTGAGATGAAACGCCTTTGCCTGTCCGACTACCCTAAGAAACAGTTGGAAGATTTTTCACGCTATGTATTCGGTGTGCCTTACACCGTCATACAGGAAGCGTTACAAAGAAAGGACGTGATGAAACATGGAAGAAATGCGTGTGCAGATTGAAGCCAGAGAGCCGACAGACGGCGAGATACGAGCCTTTTGGTTCACCCTGCCTATCGACACGGAACAGGTGGAAGAACTGCTGGGGATTGATGTAGATACAGACTATTATTACATCACGGGCAAGGAGTTTCCCTTTGCTGATGAAGTGCAGGAAGATACCACCATTGAAAAACTCGACGACCTGTACCATACCTATGAAAGCCTGCCCTCTGACTTGAAAGAGGACTACGGGGAGCTGATGTGCTATTTCACTGACCTAGACGAACTGCACCGATACAGAAACAACATCATTCATTATTCATGGTGCAGGAACATGACGGACGTTGCCCGCCATATACTATACAACGACCCAGACTTTACTTCCCTTAGTGAGAGTGTCACTCGCTATTTCGATTTTGAAGCCTACGGGCAGTATCTTGACGACAACGGACGCTTTGTGGAAACCGACCACGGTATCTATGAACTTCCGTAGAAAAGAGGTGTGTGCCTGTGGTTGACGACATGAGGGTGTATATCGCTAATCTTGGCAAGTACAATGAGGGTGAACTTGTCGGGGACTGGTTCTCTTTCCCTATCGACGAGGAAGATGTTGCGGAGCGTATCGGGCTGAACAGCTATTATGAGGAATACGCTGTCCATGATACCGACAACTTTCCCATTGAAATCGGGGAGTATATCTCCATTCAAGAACTCAACGAGATGTACGACATGATTTGTGAGCTTCCCGACTATATCACGGACGCTCTGGACGAGTTTGTTTCCTACTATGGAAGTCTGGAAGAAGTCTACGAGCATAAGGACGAGATTTATTATTATCCTAATTGCGAGGATATGACCGACGTTGCCTATTACTTCATTGATGAGTTACAGGTATTGGGACAGATACCGCTACCGTTACAGAACTATATCGACTATGAAGCATACGGCAGGGACTTGTCCATAGAGGGGACATTCATTGAAACAAGCCGTGGGATATGCGAGATACCATATTAGAGCTGGCAGATCAGCGACAGGCAAGGTCGCTACTGTCAGCTTTTTCTATCAAGGACAGTCTGAAAATGGCTGTCCTTTTCCATTACAACGAAATCCCGCAAGGGGATACCTCTATGCCGTGAGGAACACGGCAAAAACAATGAAAGGAGCTGAAACGAATTGAAGAAGATTAAGAGCTACACAGGTATCTGGAACGTGGAGAAGGTCTTGTATGCAATCAATGACTTTACTCTCCCGTTTCCTGTTACCTTTACCCAGATAACGTGGTTTGTCATCACGGAGTTTGCCGTCATTATCTTAGGGGACTTACCGCCGTTATCGTTTATCGAGGGGGCATTTCTGAAATACTTCGGTATTCCTGTTGCCCTCACATGGTTTATGAGCCAAAAGACCTTTGACGGCAAGAAGCCTTACAGCTTCTTGAAATCGCAGATTACGTTTGTCCTGCGACCAAAAGTGACCTATGCAGGAAAAGCCGTGAAGCTGGAAAAGGAAGTGTTCAGCGAACCCGTCACGGCAGTTAGGAGTGTGATGTATGTTCCCGATTAAATATATCGACAACAACCTTGTCTGGAACAAGGACAATGAGGTATTCGCCTACTATGAGCTGATACCGTATAACTATTCTTTTCTGTCAGCGGAGCAGAAGTTTATCGTCCATGACAGCTTCCGTCAGCTTATCGCACAGTCCCGTGAGGGAAAGATACACGCCTTGCAGATAGCGACGGAAAGCTCCATAAGAAGCATACAGGAGCAGTCAAAAAAGCTGGTGACGGGACGACTTCGTGATGTGGCGATACAGAAGATAGACGAACAGACAGAAGCGTTAGTAAGCATGATTGGGGACAATCAAGTGGACTACCGCTTTTTTATTGGCTTCAAGCTCATTGTGACAGAGGAAAAGGTCAGCCTTGACAGCATGAAGAAATCGGCGTTTATGACATTCAAAGAGTTTTTGAACGAGGTCAACCATACACTGATAAATGACTTTATCTCCATGCCAGATGATGAAATCAACCGCTACATGAAAATGGAAAAACTGCTGGAAAATAAAATCTCCCGCCGTTTCAAGTTCCGACGCTTGGACAAGAACGACTTCGGGTATCTTATCGAGCATATCTACGGCAGGGACGGCGTGGCGTATGAGGACTACGAGTATTCGCTTCCAAAGAAGAAGCTGAAAAAGGCAACGCTTATCAAGCAGTACGACCTTATCCGTCCGACCCGCTGTCTAATAGAGGAAAGCCAGCGATACTTGCGTTTGGAACATGAGGACAGCGAGAGCTTCGTGTCCTACTTTACCGTCAACGCCATTGTGGGCGAGCTGGATTTTCCGTCGTCGGAAATCTTCTATTTCCAGCAACAGCAGTTCACGTTTCCTGTTGATACGAGCATGAATGTGGAAATCGTCGGCAACCGCAAGGCACTTTCCACGGTGAGAAATAAAAAGAAAGAGCTGAAAGACTTGGACAACCACGCCTATCAGTCTGGAAGCGAAACAAGCTCAAACGTGGTGGACGCATTAGACAGCGTGGACGAGCTGGAAACCGACCTCGACCAGAGCAAGGAAAGTATGTATAAACTTTCTTACGTTATCCGTGTATCAGCTCCAGACCTTGACGAGCTGAAACGACGCTGTGATGAGGTCAAGGACTTTTACGACGACCTCAATGTAAAATTAGTCCGACCTGCTGGGGATATGCTGGGGCTTCACTCTGAATTTCTTCCCGCCAGCAAGCGTTACATCAATGACTATGTTCAGTATGTGAAATCCGACTTCTTGGCTGGTCTTGGCTTCGGGGCGACACAACAGCTTGGAGAGAATACAGGTATCTATATCGGCTATTCCGTAGATACAGGAAGAAACGTCTATTTACAGCCCTCTCTTGCCAGTCAAGGCGTGAAAGGGACAGTCACCAACGCTCTGGCTTCTGCTTTTGTCGGTTCGCTGGGCGGTGGAAAATCGTTCTGCAATAACCTTATCGTTTACTATTCTGTTCTCTTTGGGGGACAGGCGGTTATCCTTGACCCTAAATCAGAGCGTGGCAACTGGAAAGAAACGCTCCCAGAGATAGCCCATGAAATCAATATCGTCAACCTTACCAGCGATAAGGAAAACGCTGGGCTTCTTGACCCGTTCGTGATTATGAAGAATGTAAAGGACGCTGAAAGTCTGGCGATAGATATTCTCACATTCCTTACGGGGATTTCCTCTAGGGACGGTGAGAAGTTCCCTGTCCTTAGAAAAGCGGTGCGAGCCGTGACCCAGAGCGATCAGCGAGGACTACTCCATGTGATAGACGAGCTACGCAGAGAGGACACGGCGATAGCCCGCAATATTGCCGACCATATCGACAGCTTTACGGACTATGACTTTGCACATCTGCTGTTCTCTGACGGTTCGGTATCTAACGCTATCAGCTTGGACAACCAGCTCAATATCATACAGGTGGCAGATTTGGTACTGCCCGACAAGGACACGACCTTTGAGGAATACACCACCATTGAACTGCTGTCCGTGGCTATGCTGATTGTCATTAGTACCTTTGCCTTAGACTTCATTCATTCAGACCGCAGTATCTTTAAAATAGTGGATTTAGATGAAGCGTGGGCGTTCCTCAATGTGGCGCAGGGAGAAACCCTCTCAAACAAGCTGGTGCGTGCGGGACGTGCTATGCAGGCAGGCGTGTACTTCGTCACGCAATCCTCTGGGGACGTGTCCAAAGAGAGCCTAAAGAACAATATCGGCTTGAAGTTTGCCTTTAGAAGTACCGACATCAATGAGATAAAGCAGACCCTTGAATTTTTCGGTATCGACAAGGACGACGAGAACAACCAGAAACGACTTCGTGACTTGGAGAACGGACAATGCCTACTTCAAGATTTGTACGGGCGTGTGGGCGTGGTGCAGATACACCCTGTCTTTGAAGAATTACTGCACGCCTTTGATACCAGACCGCCCGTGAAAAGCGAGGTGGAGTGATGAAAGATAGGATAAAGGGGCTTCTGACAAAAAAGAAGCTCTTTCGTTTTTTCAAGATAGCTGTGATTGTGGTACTGACAACCATTGCTCTGCTCTCCCTATTGGGGACAGTGGCACACGCTTCTGGGCTGGTAGATGATACCGTCAATGCGGACAACCTGTATTCGCAGTACCCTTTGGAAAACTACCAGCTTGATTTCTATGTGGACAATAGCTGGGGCTGGCTTCCGTGGAACTGGCTGGACGGTATCGGGAAATCTGTACAATACGGGCTTTACTGTATCACCAATTTTATCTGGACTATCAGCCTGTATCTAAGTAACGCCACAGGGTACGTCGTCCAGCAGGCGTATAAGCTGGACTTCATCAACGACATGGCAGACAGTATCGGCAAGAGCATACAGACCCTAGCGGGCGTGACGGAAAACGGCTTTGGAAGTACGGGCTTCTATGTGGGCTTCCTGCTTCTCATTATCCTTATCGTGGGTATCTATGTAGCCTACACGGGACTGATAAAGCGAGAAACCAGCAAGGCATTACACGCCGTTATCAATTTCATTGTGGTGTTCGTGCTGTCCGCTTCCTTTATTGCCTACGCTCCCGACTATATCAAGAAAATCAATGACTTTTCTTCGGACATTTCCACGGCTTCGCTGGATTTGGGGACAAAAATCATGCTTCCCGACAGCGACAGTGCGGGAAAAGACAGCGTGGACTTGATAAGGGACAGCCTGTTTTCCATACAGGTACAACAGCCGTGGCTACTTTTGCAGTTTGGGAACAGCGATATAGAGGAAATCGGGGCTGACCGTGTGGAAGCTCTGGTATCGGTTAGTCCCTCTGCCGACGACGGGGCGACCCGTGAGGACGTGGTGAAAACGGAAATCGAGGATAACGACAATGACAATCTGACGATACCGCAGGTCATCAACCGTCTGGGAATGGTGTTCTTCCTGCTCATCTTCAATCTGGGGATAACGATATTCGTTTTCCTGCTTACAGGCATGATGATATTCTCCCAGATATTATTTATCATCTTCGCTATGTTCCTGCCTATCAGTTTTTTACTTTCTATGATACCCAGCTATGAGAACATGGCGAAACAGGCAATCGTGCGAGTGTTCAATACGATTATGACAAGGGCAGGCATTACCCTTATTGTCACGGTGGCTTTTTCCATTTCCAGTATGTTCTACAACATCTCTACCGATTACCCGTTCTTTATGATTGCGTTCTTACAGATAGTGTGCTTTGCAGGTATCTACATGAAGCTGGGCGACCTTATGAGTATGTTCAGCTTAAACGCTGGGGACAGCCAGAGCATGGGACGCAGGATATTCCGTCGCCCGTACATGTTCATGCGACACAGGGCTAGGCGTATGGAACACCGTATCGCAAGGGCTGTCGGTGCTGGAAGCGTTGCTGGTGCGGTGGCTGGTACAGTAGCAGGAACAACCATGAATGACGGTTCTGGGAAATCTACTAGAGCTGGTACGGGCAGAAAAGAACGCCGAGAAAATACTTCTTTTGGAAGCCGAGCGGGTTCAGCCATAGGTGCGGTGCTTGATACAAAAAACAAGGTCAAGGACAAGGCAACGGCTGTCAAGGAGAATATCAAGGATATGCCGACACAGACCGCCTATGCCCTGCACTCCGCTAAGGAAAAGGCAAAGGAAAATGTGTCCGACTTCAAGCGTGGCATTGTGCAGGGACAGGAAACTAGACAGAGCCAGCGTGCCGATAAGCGTGAGCAACACAGACAGAATATCGCTGACAAGCGTATAGAACTTCAAAAGGCACAGGAAGCAAAGCAGTCTGGCAAAGCGACGGACGGATCAGCGACAACAGGAGCTACCCGTCCCCATGACAGACCTGTGACTGCTTCTCCTGCGTCAAAGACAGATACAGGAAAAGCACAGGAAATCAAGCGTCCTGTCACTACGGACAGGGTACATACCGAGCCGACGAAAGCACAACCTGTCAAGGAGCGTCCGCTTGCTTCAAAATCTGCTGAACCTGTATTGCAGAAACACGGAACAAGGCTCAATGGTGTAGAGCTGAACCAGCAGACCACCAGAAAAGAGCGAACCATCAAGAAAGCGACCCTAAACATGACAGGAAAGAAAGGACATAAGAAATGAAGCTAAGACATATCGCCCTTATCGGCAGTCTGTTTCCCTTTCTTCTTGCGATAGTGCTTTTCTTTGGTGTGCTTATCAGTGCCGAGGACGACGACGGGGGCGGTGGTTCTTCCTCATGGGTAACGGGCATGAACCTGTCCGCAGAGGTCTTGAAACATCAGCCTATGGTAGAGAAATACGCTAAAGAGTACGGCATATCCGAGTACGTCCCCTATCTGCTGGCAATCATACAGGTGGAAAGTGGCGGGACAGCCGAGGACGTTATGCAGAGTTCCGAGAGCATGGGCTTACCGCCTAATTCCCTTGATACGGAAAGTTCAATCAAGCAGGGGTGCAAATATTTTGCGTCCCTGCTTTCTTCAGCAGAAAATCAAGGCATAGAGGATATAAACGTGGTGATACAGTCCTATAACTATGGCGGTGGCTATATCGGCTATGTAGCTTCCAATGGAAAAAAGCACAGCTTCACGCTGGCAGAGAATTTCGCCCGTGACAAGTCTGGCGGGAAGAAAGTCACCTACACGAACCCTATTGCTGTCGCCCGCAACGGTGGCTGGCGATATGCTTACGGGAATATGTTCTATGTAGAGATAGTCAACCAATATTTAACGATTACAAAATTCGATAATGCGACCGTTCAAAAAATCATGGACGAAGCACTGAAATATCAAGGCTGGGACTATGTGTACGGCGGGAGCAATCCTAACACTTCTTTTGACTGTTCGGGGCTGGTTCAATGGTGCTATGGCAAGGCTGGTATCAGTCTGCCGAGAACGGCACAGGCACAGTATGACGCTACCCAGCATATCCCCCTTTCACAGGCACAGGCTGGGGATTTGGTGTTCTTTCACAGTACCTACAATGCGGGGACGTATGTAACCCACGTCGGTATCTATGTGGGAAATAACCAGATGTACCACGCTGGCGACCCGATAGGCTACACTGATTTGAACAATAGTTACTGGCAACAGCACCTTATTGGAGCTGGCAGAATTAAGCAATAGAAAGGAATGGAAATCATGTTCAAGAAGAAAGAAAAACCGATAAAGGAAAAGAAAGTCCGTACTATGAAAGTGGGGACGCATAAGAAGTCCGTCATTGCCCTTTGGGTGGTGCTTATCGCAAGCGTGAGCTTTGGTGTGTATAAGAATTTTACTGCTATCGACCAGCACACCACGCATGAGATAGAAACCATACAGCTCCGCTTGAATGACACCAACGGGATAGAAAATTTCGTGAAGAATTTCTGTAAATCCTACTACACATGGAGCAACAGCAAGGAAGCAATCGAAGCAAGGACACAGGCTATCAGTGCCTATCTGACACAGGAATTGCAGGATTTGAATGTTGATACGGTAAGGACGGATATACCGACCAGCTCCACGGTCACGGATGTACTTATCTGGGACGTGGAACAGTTTGGGGAGAACGCTTTTTCTGTTACCTACGAAGTAGATCAGCAGATAAAAGAGGGCGACCAGACAAGGAACGTATCAGAAACCTATACCGTGACCGTTCATGTGGACGCTGACGGGGATATGGTTATCATACAGAACCCTACCCTTGCCCCCGCTATGGAAAAATCCAGCTATGAACCAAAGGCACAGGAAGCAGACAACAGCGTGGACGCTGATACGGTAAATGACGCTACGGCGTTTCTGGAAACATTCTTTAAGCTGTACCCGACCGCAACGGATAAGGAGCTTGCCTACTATGTAGAGGGAAACGCTCTTGAACCGATAAACGGGGACTATCTCTTTTCCGAGCTAGTAAACCCAGTATTTACAAAGGACGGAGATAATGTGAATGTCAAGGTATCTGTGAAGTTCATTGATAACCAGACAAAGGCAACACAGGTATCACAGTATGAGTTGACGCTTCATAAGGATAGTAACTGGAAGATAATAGAGTAAAACCAGTACTTGTTTTTTTATTGTTCGAGTTGTATAATAAGTAGGAAATGTTATACGATTTTAGAGAGGAGCGAGTTCATGTCTGATGAAAACAAAAAAACAAAGAATGATAAATTTGTCGGCTCTGTGAAAGTAGGTCCAAAGGGACAGATTGTTATACCCAAAGAAGCAAGAGAAATGCTAAATATCAGTACAGGTGATACTTTGGTCTTATTAGCAGACGCAAAACAAGGTATCGCTGTTCAAAAATATGAGGTTTACAAAGATTTTTTTGAACAAGTGTTTAACTCTGGGCAATCACCTACGAAGTCAGAATAAATTAAATTATTAAGACGGTGCTTTTATGGCACCGTCTTTTTTATAACTTTTAGCAAAAAGTAGGAAAAGTAATACTTTTCTATTGACGTTTTACTCTGCTGGTGTTAATATTGGTATAACAAGTAATACTTGTTATACCAAAAGGAGGAGATATAGTGAATAGAGATGTTACAGAACACTATTCCCACAATGGACGATATTTAGGCACCTTAAAAGTGGGAACAAAAGGACAAATTCTTATTCCAAAAGAGGTAAGGGATTTCTTTGGTATTCATATCGGCGAGCTATTAGTGTTACTTGCTGATAAAGACAAAGGAATTGCCTTACAGAAAATGGACGGTTGTAACGAAGCGTTTCAAATGGCATTTCAAAAGGAGGACAAAGAATGAATGCAATAGAAATTAGAGATTTAACAAAGCGATATGGAAATTTAACAGCAGTTAATTCTCTTTCGCTTAATATCAAACAAGGAGAATTTTTCGCAATGCTTGGTTCAAATGGTGCAGGAAAAACAACAACTATTAAAATGTTGAGCTGTCTGACAGAGCCAACAAGTGGTGATGCCCTTATGTTAGGAAACAGTTTGAGAAAACAGGCAGATAAAGTAAAAGATATTATCAACCTTTCTCCACAGGAAACAGCCGTTGCACCAAAGCTGACAGTTAAAGAAAATCTGATGATGATTGCCCGCTTACATGGTAGTTCTAAACAGGAAGCAAGGGAAAAAGCCGACAAAATCATGGAAACTTTTGAACTAACTGACCGAAAAAATGACAGAGCAAAACAGTTATCGGGTGGCTGGCAGAGAAAATTAAGTATCGCAATGGCTTTGATAAGTAATCCTAAAATTCTTTTCCTTGATGAACCGACAATCGGGCTTGACGTAAGAGCAAGACGAGAATTATGGGGAACAATGGAAAAATTGAAAGGAAAATTAACTTTGATTTTAACAACACATTATCTTGAAGAAGCAGAGGAATTAGCTGACCGTATCTGTATTATGGATAAGGGTGTTGTGCAGGTTCTTGGTACGGCTGATGAAATTATCAAGGTATCTGGTGCTAGAAATTTTGAAGAAGCATTTTTGATGTATACAGAAAGGGGTACTGAATTATGAGATTTACTATTTTTACAGGACGTAATTTTAAAGAAATTGTGCGAGATCCCATGAGTATTCTCATGTGTCTCGGATTTCCTGTTTTGCTGATTATTGCGTTAGCTTTGATGAAAGAAAGTATCGGTGGAATGGCTGATGTATTTGAAGTCCAAAATTTTGCACCGAGTATGACGATTTTAGGAATGGCGTTTCTAAGTACCTTTGTAGGTACGTTGATGTCCACCGATAGGAATAGTTCTTTCCTAACCCGATTATTTGCGTCACCTATGAAGGGAATTGATTACATCTTAGGATATTCTATACCTATAATTCCGCTTGCAATTTTACAGGCTGTTTGCTGTTTTGGTGTAGCTCTGTTCTTCGGATTAGAATTAAATATAAATATTTTTATAGCTATTTTGACCTTAATTCCAGTGGCGATATTATTTATCAGTTTTGGCTTATTTATTGGTAGTGTACTTTCAACAAATAATGCGGTCAATGGATTTGGAACAATCTTAGTGAATGCAACAGTGTTTTTAAGTGGTGCTGTCTTATCATTGGATATGATTGGTGGTACATTCAAAACGGTCTGCGATTTACTACCATTCAGTCATGCAGTAAATGCGGTAAATTATGCAATAAACGGTAATTTTTCAGATATACCATTACAGCTTGTATGGGTTTTAGGATACGCTCTGGTACTTATCATTCCGTCTGTTATTATCTTTAAACGCAGAATGAAAGGCTAATAATGATTAAGGTATTCTCTCTTACAAATTTAAACGTTGAATATATTACAGATTATCAAGGGTTAGCGATTTTTCAACAGATACAGAATTATTTACTCCCGATAAATAACGGCTCTTTAGAGAATATTGCAATTTTAGATATGGACGCTGATAAAGATATTATTTTAAGTGAACTACAAGAATGTGCAATCTTTCATAGGATAGCTTTATCCTCTTGCTGGACATTAGACAAAGTTATCATTGCATTAGAATGTAATTGCCTAGCTTTTTTGGAAAATGGTAACTTGACTTCAATTAACGATACTATCAATTTAGTAACAAGGCATAAAGTTAGCGTATTTGATAAATCTGTTATAGCGATTATAAATTCTTTTCTAATCTAATCGGTAATGAGGTGACAAAATGATTGGTCTTAAAAAACGAGATATGAGAACTATTTTAAAAGCTGGGGCAAAAGCCAGAGGATTGTCGCTACCAGAGTTTAGGGCTGAAATACAGGAGAATATTGACAACTCTATGAATAGTCAAGACCCAGTGGTACAGAAACGATTTAAAAAGTATTTTGGTAATAAGATACCTACACCAGAAGAATACATTTACACAATTACAAAGAAAACTAAGATTTAGGTGCTTATCCTGCTTCCTGCAAAGCAGATCAGCAGGATAGCTTATGCGAGGAAAAAGAAAACGAGAAGCCTATTTGCTTCCCGTCCCCTTGTATTTCATGATACCGTCGATTGTTCCTTGAATGATTTTGAGTTCTTCATCTGTCAGTTCATCAAGCGATACGTCTATCTGCCTGCGGATTGTAGATTTTTCCGCTTTCTCCTGCGGATAGAAGTATTCATCAACAGAGATATGGAACATTGTCACTAAATCATGAAATAACTGGAAGCTGGGGTGTTTCCCTATATTCTCAATATCTGCGATATGACGTTCTCCGTAAAAGACCTTATCGCCTAAATCATTACGGGAAAGCCCAGCTTTTTCTCTCGCTTCTCTGATTGCCAGTCCTAACGGACGGAAATCAAAGCTGTGCGTGTCTTTCTTTTTCCTCATTTCAAATCACCTGTCATGAGTTTATACTTCATGGCACATGATTAGAATGTGTTAAAAGCGCATATATTATGCGTTAGTAATTCGTATCAATATTACCTTGACGGTAAATAAAAAAAACCGTTCTAAGGTAATATCTTTTTCCATGTCTTTCAATCTGATTAGGACGGTTTTGGATAACCAGAGCTGTCCTTTTCTTCTGCACTCACGGCACAGCTCTGGATAAGGGGGGGGTGTGCTATGATTGCGTATCAGCGAACACGCCAGTATTCACAACTGAATAACCGCCTTACAATGGTTATCCAGTCAGCACACCCTAAACATGAGTTAAAAATTCATATCGCAAACATAGCAAAAACAGTCTGTTGGTACATTCATGTGCTGATTGACTGTTTTTGTTATTTATGAGAAGTTCAATATTTTTTTGAATTTCTTTCTTATACAGGTTAGCAAATCACCCACTCCTGTACCGATGTGGGGCGGAAAGAGGGATAGATACCTTTTACGTCTGGACAGAGAGGGGGTGAGATGATGAAACCGTCTGACTTCCAAAAGACAATCCAGTGTCAGTTTGACTGTAAGCTCAAACGTACTGTTAAGGGCGTTATCTGGAATTATAAAAAGGAATTAAAACGTCGTAAAGATAAAGAAATTCCTTTCTGTGAACTTCCAGAAATCGTTGTTGAAAAGCTGGCTGTATGGGACGAGTACATGAGTGACTATACCGTGTTTGAAGTATGCGGCGTTGAAATCCGAGTGCTTGATGAAGAACTTTCAGAAGCGTTAAAGCAATTATCGGAACGCAACCGTGAAAATCTTCTGATGTACTACTTTCTGGAAATGAGCGATACAGAAATTGCAAAAGCACAGAAAATTTCCAGAGCAGGAGTTTTTAAAAACCGTTACAGAGCTTTACAAAATTTGAAGAAAACACTGACAAAGGAGCGTGAATAAAACATGAAAAAAGGGTACAAACTTCCACCCTATCGACTTATTTCATCTGCTGTGGACGGAAATGAACAGTCTATTGAAAGAATACTGGCATTTTATGACCCGTACATATCAAAATGCTGTTTGCGTCCTCTATATGATGAATACGGTAATGTTTATATCGTAGTAGATATGGAGCTTAAAGGGCGTATCAGAGAAGCTATTATCAAAATGATTTTAGACTTCGATATCGGTACTGTTCCAACAGAAGAATAAAGCAATTATGGCAGGGCATGATTTGTTGAAATCCCCTCTTTCCTGTCCTGCCCTCTGCTTTTACACATGAGAGCCTATGGCTTTCGCCACTGTTCTTTGACAAGTGAATAAAGCAGACAGATACGTTTGTGATACAGCGAGCCACGGGGACTGTACGCCACGACCTTTTCCATAAGGGGAAGCGAGCGACCCATGCAGTGATCCGAGAGTGACCGTTGGAAAAGTCGCTTTGCCACGACCTGTATTCACAGAATAATGATACATCCGCATGGTGCGGTTCTGCCCACAGGAATGGGAATGGCTGAAATGCCAGTGGAGCTTGCCAAAGCCGTCTGTCTGCTTCCATAAGACACACAGTAAAGGGGGTGCATACTTATGAACAATACTGATGTGCCTATCTGGGAGAAGTACACGCTGACGATTGAGGAAGCGTCAAAATACTTCCGTATCGGGGAAAAGAAATTGCGTAAGCTGGCAGAGGAAAACCTCGACGCTGGCTGGGTGATTGTGAATGGAAACCGTGTGCAGATTAAGCGAAAACAGTTTGAAAAAATCATTGATACATTAGACGAAATCTAATGTCAGCGAGCCGTAGGTATGGTATAATAAAGTATAGCGTATCAACGGCTCATTCCTTGACGGAAAGGAGCTTCGCACTATGTCTAATGTAAAGAGAAAAGACAGCAAGGGACGCAATTTACGACTTGGAGAGAGCCAGAGAAAAGACGGAAGATACGTTTACAAATATACCGATATGTACGGGCAACCACAGTTTGTCTATGCTTGGAAACTTGTTCCGACAGACAAGACACCCGCTGGGAAACGTGAAGATTTGTCATTGAGGGAAAAGCAGAAAAAGATTAAGAAAGACCTCGACGACGGTATCAATACCATAGGTGGGAAAATGACAGTCTGCCAGCTCTACGCAAAGAAGAACAGCCAGAGAAAAAATGTGAAACGCAACACAGAAAAAGGTCGCCAGTATCTTATGAAAATTCTGGAAAACGACCCTCTGGGTGCAAGGAGCATTGATACGGTGAAGCTATCGGACGGTAAGGAATGGGCTATGCGAATGTATGAGAATGGCTTTTCCTACAAGACGATTAGCAACTACAAGCGTTCTCTGAAAGCGTCATTCTATATGGCGATTGAGGACGACTGTATCAGAAAAAATCCTTTTAACTTCAAATTGAGCGACGTTCTGGAAGATAATTCAGAACCCAAAGTCATTCTCACGCCAGAGCAGGAAGAAAAATTGCTTGCCTTTATGGAACAGGACAAGACGTACAGCAAGTATTATGATGAAGTGGTTATTCTTCTGGAAACGGGGCTTCGTATCTCTGAATTTTGCGGTCTGACAGTCCATATTGATATGGCGAACCGTATCATCAATGTAGACCATCAGCTATTGAAAGACAGCGAAATCGGCTACTACATTGAAACACCTAAGACCAAAAAAGGAGAACGCCAGCTTCCAATGACAGAAAGAGCCTATCAAGCCTTTAAGCGAGTGTTACAGAACAGAGGAAAGGCAGAGCCTATCGTTATCAATGGTTACAGCAATTTCCTGTTCCTAAACCAAAAGGGCTTCCCTAAAGTGGCTGGCAACTACGAAAGTATGTTGCGTGGGCTTGTGAAGAAATACAACAAGACACATAAAGACCAGCTACCAAACATCACACCGCACTCATTCAGACATACCTACTGCACGAACATGGCAAACAAAGGAATGAACCCGAACACCCTGCAATACATCATGGGACATTCAAACATCACCATGACATTAGGGTACTACGCACACGGTACTTTCAATTCAGCAAAAGCAGAAATTGAAAGACTGGCTCTTGCTTCTTAAATCGGTGATTGTACTACTCATTTACTACTTTTGGTTGCATTTTCATGCTGGTAAATGCCAGCTTATGCAGAGTATCTTCCAAAAGGAAAATGCCGATAAAGCCCTAAAATACAGGCTATACCGACATTTACCAGCTTATGAAAAGATAATCAGAAATTTAGTGAGTTTTTCACACCAAAATTCAATCACTTTCCACAGGCTATTTTTTAACTTTAGACAATTCTATTGTACAACCTGCGCAGAAATTTTATTGACTTTTTTTCCTACAGGCTGTATTTTAAATGTAAACGCTTACAATCTGCAGAAAGGGAAAAAGCACTTGAATATGAAATCAACCATTTTAAAGATCCATCCGAATGACAATGTAGCAGTCGCCCTCTCATTTCTCAAAAAGGGGATGGAGCTGAACACAGGCGCAGAGAGCTTTATCCTGGAGGAGGATATCCCTCAGGGACATAAGCTTGCTCTGAGAGACATTCCTTCAGGCACCTCTGTCGTCAAGTACGGCTCCCCTATTGGCACCGCCTCCTCCTACATTCAAAAGGGCTCCTGGGTGCATACCCATAACCTGAAAACGGATCTGGACGGCCAGCTTACCTATTCCTATAAAGGCCATATCATCGAGCCCGCACCGAGAGAGGAACGCTTTTTTTCCGGATACAGGCGCAGCGGCGGAAAGGCCGGTGGTGTCCTGGTGCTGGGACTTGGCTGTGAAAACAGCAGCATCGAAGTGTTGAAATCATATATCGGAGAATATGATCCGCAGAGGGTGCGTTTTCTGGTCACACAGGAGTGCGTTGACGAAATAGCGGAAGGGCTGAAAATCGAGAGGGAGCTGTGCGACTATGCCTCCTCTTTTCAACGGGAGCCCATCTCCTGCCGGGAGCTGATCGTGGGCCTGAAATGCGGCGGTTCTGACGGTCTCTCCGGCATCACCGCCAACCCGACGGTGGGGGTTTTCTCTAATCTTCTGATCGCAAGAGGGGGGACAACCATCCTGACTGAGGTGCCGGAAATGTTCGGCGCAGAAGCCCTCCTGTTGAACCGCTGCAGAGACGAAGCCGTCTTTCGAAAAACAGTGGACCTCATCAATTCCTTTAAAAATTATTTCCAAAGCCATGGCCAGACAATCTACGAGAACCCATCTCCCGGCAACAAAAAAGGCGGTATATCCACTCTGGAGGACAAGTCTCTTGGCTGTACTCAGAAGTCCGGCTCCGCCCCTGTTGAGGATGTTCTGCGATATGGTCAGGCCATAAAAAAGCGCGGTCTCAACCTTCTGAGTGCTCCGGGAAATGACCTTGTGGCCTCCACTGCCCTGGCTGCGGCCGGAGCCCAAATCATTCTCTTTACTACCGGCCGGGGGACCCCTTTTGCTTCCCCCGTACCTACGGTAAAGATTTCCAGCAACTCGGCCCTCTTTGAGTCCAAGCCCGGCTGGATCGACTTCAACTGCGGTACTCTGGCCGAGGGAGGAACTGTGGAAGAGACAGGCGCCGCCCTGTTTGATCATGTCCTGGAGGTGGCATCCGGCCGGTATGTAAGGTCAGAGGAGGCCGGTTTTCATGACATGGCCATCTTCAAGCAGGGAGTAACCCTCTGACAACAGACCGCAAGGGAGGTTAAACACATGAAAAAAATAAGCTATCAGACATTGAAGGACAACGGATACAAGGGGTATCTCCTCAGAACAGCACCGGAAAGAGTGATCCAGTTCGGAACAGGAGGCTTTCTGAGAGCATTTGCAGAGGACTTTATTGACCGGATGAACGAGAAGGCTGATTTCCACTCCAAGGTGGTACTGGTGCAGCCCATCCCCCACCACTCCTCCCCCAACCTTCAGGATTTCATCAATGAGCAGGAAGGACTTTACACCTTATATCTGAGAGGGACAGAAAACGGGCAGGCAGTGGAGGAAAAAAGAGTCATCTCCTGTGTGAGCCGCTGTCTCAACGCCTACAGTGAATACGAAAAAGTTCTGGAATGTGCCGGGAATCCCGAGCTTCTCTTTGTCATCAGCAACACCACAGAAGCAGGAATTGTCTATGACCCCGACTGCCGTTTTGAGGACAGCCCCGCAGCAAGCTTTCCCGCAAAGCTGACGCAGCTTCTCTACCACCGTTTTCAGATTTTCAAAAATATACCCGGCAAAGGGCTGATCATCCTCCCCTGCGAACTCATAGAGGACAACGGCAGGGAACTGGAAAGCTGTGTCCTCAGACACGCCCGGGACTGGAATCTGGGAGAAGCTTTTACAAGGTGGATCCTGGAAGAGAATCTGTTCTGCTCCACTCTGGTAGACCGGATCGTAACCGGTTATCCCCGGTCAGAAGCAGAACGTCTGAACTCAGAAAACAGCTTTGAGGATCAGGCAATGGATGCGGGAGAGCTCTTTGGATCATGGGTCATCGAGGCCCCTGATTCTCTAAAGGAAGAATTCCCCTGCGAGGAGGCTGGTCTCCCCATTCTTATCACAGACGACTGCAGACCCTACCGGGAGAGGAAGGTGCGCATACTGAACGGTGCGCACACTGCCATGGCTCTGGGGGCTTATCTGTCAGGCCGGGATATTGTGCGGGACTGTATGGAAGACCCGGTGATCCGCACCTTCATGAATGCTGTCGTCTTCCGGGAGATCATTCCCACCCTGACACTGCCCGAGGAGGAGCTGAAAAATTTCGCCGTCTCTGTCACAGATCGGTTTAGCAATCCTTATATAGACCACTCCCTGCTCTCCATCTCCCTGAACTCCACCTCGAAGTGGAAAGCACGGATCCTTCCCTCTCTGACCAGGTACATGGAAAAATTTGAGGGCCGCATCCCTCCCTGTCTTTGCGCCTCCCTGTCCCTCCTGCTCTCCTTTTATCACGGCCGGGAGCTGACCGATCAGGGCCTCTCCTCCTCCAGGGAAACCGGGGATACCTACCTGATCCATGACGACCGGACTATCCTGCAGTTTTATGAAGCACACAGGGATGACGCTCCGGCAGCATACATACATGCCGCCCTATCCAGCTCCGCCTTCTGGGGGCTGGACCTGACAAAGCTTCCGGGACTGGAGGGGCAGGTGCTCCGGGACTATCTCCTCATCCAGAGAGATGGCTGTCACGAGCTGATGCGAAGAGCCGCCGGGCTCTGATATGAAAGAGGAGGAGCTGCGGACTCATGCCGGAGCTCCTCCTCTTCTCTGCAAATATTTATCCCTGATAGTAGGGGCATTTCCCCCTCAGGCACTGCCGGTTTTCCCCGGAGAAGGTACAGACGATCCTCTCCGGCAGCTCCATCCCCACTCCCAGCTCCTCCCCCGCCATGCGGACCGCCTCCCGCACGGCTGTGAAGGTATCTCTCTTGCAGCACCTGGGCCCTCCGATCTCTCCGATGGCCTCCAGCGCCCTGGCTGTCATCCGGTTGGAAAGTCCCCAGGATTTCCCCGCAAGGGGTGTGGCCCCTGTGACAATGCTCATGAAGATGCCCGTGCTCACCCCGGCGCCGCAGCAGCCCCAAAAGCCGCAGACACCGCCCGGGATCTGGCTGCCTCTCTCCTCCATCTGTCCAAGGGCCTCCTCCAGACAGATCTGTCCCCCGCAGTTGTGGTAAGCTGCAAGGAGGGCCGCTCCCGCCATCACATGGTGCTCCGGGCCGTGCATATAGATAAACGGGTCCTCCATAACAGCCTGCATGATGGCGATAGGGTCCCTAAGGGAGGTCTCCATGCAGATCCGGCGGATCGTCTCCAGCCCTTTCTTCTCATGGCAGGTGTCACAGACATAGTGGCCCGCCTGGCAGGCGGCGTGGCTCTTCTCCTTCCTTCCGCAAAGGGCACAGGTCATCTCCACTGCCTCTTTATGATACACCAGCTCCTGCCCGCAGAGCAGGCAGCCTCCTCTTCCTGTTTTTCTGTTCTCTTTCTCCACGGTCCCTATCTGCCTTTCCCGGTCAGCATTTTTCCATCCTTGATGACCGCCTTCAGGTTGAGTTCCTGATCCAGGAGCACCAGATCCGCCTTCTTCCCCGAAGTGATGGACCCCCGGCTCTCATACACGCCAAGACTCTTTGCCGGGTTCATGGTGGCACAGGCCACAGCCGTCTCAAGGGGAATGCCCATCTCCTTCACCGCCGTGCGCACACAGTCCATCAGATTCGTGACAGAGCCTGCCAGAGCCCCGTCAGACACAAGGGTGGCGTGATTGCCCACTACATCTACGTCCAGTCCGCCCAGCGTATACCTGCCATCCGGCATACCCGTGGCCCGCATGCTGTCACTGATGAAAATGATCCTGTCCTCTCCCAGCATCTTAAAGGTTGTCCGCACAGCAGCCGGATGGATGTGGACGCCGTCACAGATCAGCTCCGCCATCACATGGGGGCTGTCCGCCACCGCCCCCACCACGCCGGGAGCCCGGTGGGTAAAGGCGGGCATGGCGTTGTACAGATGCACCGCATGGCAGGCACCCCTGTCATAGGCAGCCTTTGCCGAATCATAGTCCGCATTGGTGTGGGCCAGCGATACATGGACCTCATCCTTCACCGCCTCCACAAATTCCAGCGCCCCCTCCCTCTCCGGGGCCACGCCTATATAGTTCACTGTTCCCTCTGCCGCCTTTTGGAAACGGCGGAAGACATCCACGTCACAGAGGAGGATATTTCTGGCATCCTGGGCCCCCTTCTTGGCTTCACTGATAAAGGGTCCTTCCATGTTCACTCCCAGGAAATCCGCTCTCCCCTGGTCTGGCCGGTCCTTCTGCTTCCTGCCGTAGGACGCTCCTGTGGCAAGGATATCCTCCAGCTCCTCCACCGGCAGGGTCATGGTAGCCGGGTTGATCCCTGTGACACCCACAGATGCCTCATACTCCGCGATCCCCGCGATAGCCTCCTCTGTGCCATCGCAGAAATCATAGCCCATGCATCCGTGGAAATGGATATCAATGAGCCCGGGAATGGCATAGCATCCCTCGCCGTCCAGGGTCTCCTCCGGCTCCCCGGCTGCCCCGCTGTCTGCAAAAAGCCCGTTTTCGATCCAGATCTCCCCCTCTTCAAAGCGCTTGTCTTCTTTGTATATTCTTACATTTCTGATATGCATATCCTATTCTCCTTCCGCCGCCTGCCTGGGCAGCCTTTGCTAAAAACATTATAGTATACTCTTCCCTCAAGAACAACACGGAGACCGAAAATTTCGGTCTCCGCTCCACATTTGAAACACTGGTCTTTCAGAATACGAATTTCAGGATCATCACTGCTGTAGCAGCGGTGAGGAGCAGGCAGGCTGCCATCCTCTGTCCTTTGCTTTTTGCTTTCAGATACAGGACAAGCGATGCAATGCACAGAGCTCCGAGTCCCATCGTCACCACCCGCTGCCCGGTCCAGTTCATCGGCATGGACACGGCCTGGAGAGCCGCAAGGGCAATCCCCCATACAGACATACTGTAAAAGATCACCTTTTTTGCCTTTTCACTCTTTACCAGATAGAGAGCAAGAAAGCCTGCAATACTGATCACACAGATCACCAGATAAAAACTCACTAAAAATCCTAATGCCATTTTTTATTCCTCCTGATACTACTTTATTTTTTCTCTCAGAACGGGAGGTCATCTCCCTTTCTGTCACATAGAATACCAGGACATTCTAAAGAAACCCGGCATGTGTTTCTGAAGAATCCTAAAGACAGGGTGGAATGTGAAGAGTGATCCGAATCTCATAGACACCCCCGCCGCAGCGGATTTCCGCTCCGCCCCCATATGCCTCTGCCGTCACCTGTATATTTTTCAGCCCGATCAGGCTGCTCTGTGTCCCGGGCTCAGGCTCCCTGCGCACACGGTTTTTCTGGAAAATGACCAGCGTGTTCCCGCTGCTCTCCACAGTCAGCTCCACCGCCCCTGACGGGTCCGCATATTTCTCCACGTTGGATACCAGGTTGTCCATCATCCGCTGAAGGGCCGTTATATCTGCCTGCCCGGAGAAGGAGGCGCACCCGGAAATGTCCGTTCTGCAGGAAAAGCGCTCCTCAAGCAGCTCCTCCCACTGTCCCGCGAACTGTTCCACGAGGAAACGGATGTCCTCCACCTTCTCCCAGGTCCCGGTCTTCCCTTCCAGGAGCTGGTCCATCAGCTCTTTCACCTGGATCGTTCTGGTCCGGACCAGCTCCATATAGCCCTGCATCTCCTCCTCCGTGACAGTCCCTCTTTTCTCCAGCAGCTCTGTGTAGGACAGCATGGATGTGAGAGGGGTCCGGATATCATGGGACAGGGAGCGGATAAAGGCCTCCCTTGCCTCCTTCATCTCCTGCTCCCTTCTCCTCAGCTCCCTCTGGGCAGCCGCCAGGTAGTTGATGCTCTCCGCCAGCCGGGTCAGCTCGTCCTCCCCCTCCAGGGGTATCTGTCCCTCCTCCTGTCTCTGCATTTTCTCCACGCCCTTCATGATCTGTATCAGGTAAGACAGCCTCTGCCCCAGAAGGAGGAGGAACAGGACCACAAAGACCGTCCCCGCCGCTCCGATACAAAGGCCTCTGAGCCATACCTCCAGAGCGCCGTACATGGCCTCCTCCAGATGGATCTGCCTCCGGTCCAGATAAATGTGCGCAAGAGACTCCGAGGTAGTGTATAAAAAGAGAAACGCAAAGGCCGAGACGATCGCTGCCAGCACCAGATACTCAAAAATTTCCCCGGACAGCCTTCTCGCCCTCTCAGATTTTTGCTTTCTTCTATTCCACATAGTACCCCTTTCCCCATGCAGTCTTGATATACCTGGGATTTCTGGAGTCATCCCCCAGCTTTTTCCGTATGTTTTTGATATGCACCATGATGGTGGTGTCTCCCACAGCCTCGTCCTCCCATATGCTCTGGTAAATATTGTCCAGCGAGTAAATTTTCTTTCTGTGCCGGATGAGCAGCTCCAGTATCCTGTACTCCGTGTAGGTCAGGACAATGAGCTCTCCCCCCTTCCACACAGACTGCCGGTCCGTGTCCAGCCTCAGGTCCTTGTAGGCCAGCTCGTCCCCCTCCTCTCTGCCGGAAGTCCGGCACTGCATCCTGGCATATTCCCTGCTCCTCCGCAGGAGAGCTTTCACCCGCAGAAGGAGCTCTCCGTTGGAGAAGGGCTTCACAAGATAATCGTCCGCCCCTGCCTCAAATCCCATTTTCTTATCCGCCTCTCCGGAGTAGGCAGTGAGAAACATGATGGGGGCGTAGCAGGTCTTCCGGATCTCCATCCCAGCTGCAAACCCGGACATTCCCGGCATGTTCACATCCAGGATATACAGGTCGATATCCTCGGAGGCAAGCTGTACCGCCTCCTGCCCGTCCCTGGCCATCACTGCCTCATAGCCCTCTTCACCCAGCACCATCCCCAGGATCTGTCGTATCTCCTTTTCATCGTCCGCCACAAGTATTTTAGCCTTTCCGTCCATAAAAACCTCCCTCTCCATGACCTTGCATCTGTCTTACCTAGAATGTATCACAGCCGCCCTGCCTTCTCAATCTTTTTCCAAAAAAATGCCGGCAGACTCGTTGTCCCCTCCCCGCTTTTTTGCTATAGTTACGTGTAGGAATATCTATTTTGTACAAAGGGGAAAAGTATGGATCAGAAAATCTATGACAGTTATGTGGAAATACTAAAGAGAGAGCTTGTGCCGGCTCTGGGCTGCACAGAGCCCATTGCGCTGGCCTATGCCTCAGCAAAATCCGTGGAGCTGCTGGAAGCTTTCCCGGAGCGCATGGAGGCCCTGTGCAGCGGGAATATCATCAAAAATGTGAAGGGCGTCAAAGTCCCCTGCTCCGGCGGTCTCAAGGGCGTGGAGGCTGCCGTCATCCTGGGGGCTGTCGGGGGAGACGCCTCCCGGGAGCTGGAGGTTCTGGAGAGCGTGCGGGAGGAGGACCGGGCACGCACAAATGCGCTGCTGAAGGAGCACTTCTGCACCTGCCTCCTCAAAGAGGGAGTGCCCAACCTCTTCATTGAGATCCGCGCCTACAGGGGAGCGGACAGCTCCGTAGTGAGGATTGAGCAGAAGCACACCAGCATCACCTATATGGCACGCAACGGCCGCACTCTGTTTGAGAAGGAGACTTCCCGCCAGGAGCACCAGGCGGACAAATCCCTCCTCAGTCTGCAGGACATCGTCACCTTCGCAAGGGAGGTGGACCTGGCCGATGTAAGAGAGTACCTGGAACGCCAGATCCAGTACAACATGGCCATCTCCGAGGAGGGACTGCAGCATGAGTGGGGCGCCGGCGTAGGGCAGATGGTGCTGGAGGAATTCGGGCACGACACGCGCTGGAAGGCCATCGCCAGAGCTGCCGCAGGGTCAGACGCCCGCATGAGCGGCTGCTCCCTGCCGGTCATCATCATCTCCGGCTCCGGCAATCAGGGCATGACCTGCTCCCTGCCGGTCATCGAGTACGCCCGCTCCACAGGGAAATCCCAGGAGGAGCTCCTGCGGGCCCTGTGTGTCTCCAACCTCACCGCCCAGGACCAGAAGCGCTACATCGGCCCTCTCTCCGCTTACTGCGGGGCTGTCTGCGCTGCCGCCGGGGCCGGCGCCGGCATCACCTTCCTGTGCGGCGGCACAGCCGGGCAGATCGAGAACACAGTGGTGAACACCATTGTCAACGCCGGGGGCATTACCTGTGACGGCGCCAAGCCAAGCTGCGCCGCCAAGATATTCTCCTCCCTCCAGGCCGCCTTCCTCGGCCACAGCCTGGCCATGCGTGGCTTTCGCTTCGAGGCCGGCGAGGGCCTTGCCATGGACACCGCCGAAGATACCGTGAAGGCCATCGGCTACATGGGCCGGGAGGGCATGCGTCAGACCGACATCGAAATCCTCAATCTGATGCTCGGGAAGACAGATATATCCTCCTTGTAGACACACTCTCGGCAAAAGCCCTGTCATGCTCCACCAGGAGCATGGTGGGGCTATATTTTTGTATCAGCCCGGCAATCTGTCCTCTGGAAAAAATATCAATATAATTCATGGGCTCATCCCAGATGTACAGATGTGCCTGCTGGCTCAGGCTGGCCGCCAGTAGCACTTTTTTCTTCTGCCCCAGGCTGTAGTCCTCCATCGGCTTTTCAAACTGCGTTCTGGAAAAGTCCATCTTCCGCAGCAGGGCCATAAAGAGCGTCAGGTCCATCCCCCGCTCCCTGGCAAGGTCACGCAGATTTCCCGACAGTCCTCCCGGATCCTGGGGCACGTAGGACAGGACAAGGCCCGGCGCCAGGTCGATACGCCCTCCGGCAAGGCAGGTATCCTCCCCCGAGACAGCTCCCAGTATGGCCCGGAGCACCGTGGATTTCCCGGAGCCGTTCCCCCCGGCAAGGAGCACACGCTCCCCCTGGTCTATGTGCATGCTCCATTTTTCAAGCACAGTCCGCTCTCCGTAGGAGAGCGCCACATCCTCCATCTGCACCAGCCGCCTTTTGTGGTGGATAAGAGGGCATATCTTCAGCTCCTCCGCCGTCTCCACATTTTTCAAAAGCCTTCTCTTTTCCTCCGCTGCTGACTGCATCCGGCTCTCTATATTTTTGGAGCGCTTCATCATCTTGGCCGCCCTGTGGCCCACAAACCCCCTGTCCGGCTTCAGTCCCCCGGCCCCTGCGCCCTTCTTTGTCTTTTCCACAGCCGCCGACCAGCGCTCCGTGCGGGCGGCCGCCGCCTCCAGGCGACGGATATCCTTTTTCAGCCTCTCATTTTCCCCCTGCTCAAAGGCATCCTTCTTCGCCTTCTCCGCCTCCCAGGTGGTGAAATCTCCCCGGACCACTTCCATATCCCTCCGGTTGATGGCCAGGATGTGGTCCACACACCCGTCCAGGAAATACCGGTCATGGGACACGAGGATAAATCCCTTCTTTCCCCGCAGATATCTCATCAGGCTCTCCCTGGCCTCCATGTCCAGATGGTTGGTGGGCTCGTCGATGAGAAGGAACGCATTTTCCCTGGCAAACAGAGCCGCCAGCATGACTCTCGTCTGCTCGCCTCCGCTTAAGGTGTCAAAGGGCCGGTACAGGATTTCCGGGTCCATGTCCAGGCAGGTCAGCTCCCTGCACACCTTCCACAGCTCATAAGACGGGGCCGCCTCCCCTATCACCTCTATCACATTGGCCTGCATATGCTGCACGGAGAATGGGAAATACTCCATCTCCACACTGGCCCGGATACTGCCCCCATACTCATACTCTCCCGCGAGAAGCTTGAGAAGGGTGGTCTTCCCCCGGCCGTTCCTCCCTGTGAGCCCCAGCTTCCAGTCTGTGTCTACCACGAAGGACACGTCCTCAAAGACCGGCTCGATCCCTCTGTCGTAGCAGAAGCTCAGATGTTCCACCTGTATCATTGACATAGCGTCATTCCTCCTCTCAGGGCGCACGCAGACAGCTCCTTCCCGGCATACAAAAGGGACACGGGAAAATTCCCGTGTCCCAGCAGTATTTTTCGGATCATATTTTACATGGATACAAGGATTTTCATTTCTGCATGCGCACAAAATCTCTCCCGCCGCAGGCATTTTGCAGCCGGGACATTTTACGCCTATATGGATTTCATATATTATCTGCAGAAATTCTTCATCCTTTCACCCCTTTGTCTTTTCTTTCCCGTCCAAAATACCACAGCCTGCTCTGTCTGTCAACACCTGACCACGCTGCTGTTCCTGTACACACTGAGAAGGATGCCGGCGTACAGGCAGGTCACGCAGAGATTGGAGCCTCCCAGCGTGTAGAAGGGCATATAGGCCGCTGTCCGGTCCGCTCGGTAGCCGTCCCTCTCCCCCGGTGCACCGCTGGCCCAGCTGGCTGCGCAGACCAGCAGGAGGGCGGCTGCCACGGCTGTTCCCAGGCGCATCAGCAGGAGGCGCACCTCCCTGCCGAACCAGCCCTTTGCCGTCGCTGCAAACAGCAGGGCAAAGCCGATGAATGTAAAAACCGATGTCACAAAGCCGCTCCCACTGCCAAACAGCCACCCGGCGGCAGAAAACGCCCCGGACAAACGCCGGATGATAGTAAATAAGAATGGCTGCCGGGCAGCCTCAGAGAAATGACCTTCTCTGTGAGTGGTTTACATTATACACAGGATCATGATAACTGGCAAGCCAGGATAGTGCACAAAATATGAGCGACATCTTTGTGGGATTTTTTTCTTGTCATATACAGGACATATAAATATAATGGGAGAAAATCAGACATGACAGATGACAGGAGGGTAAATCTATGAAGCTGCTTTTTAAACAGAGGTTCTTTTCGTGGTTTGACAGCTATGACATCTATGACGAGGCAGGGAATACAGTCTATGAGGTACAGGGACAGCTTTCCTGGGGCCACTGTCTGAAGATTTTCGACGCCTCGGGCTGTGAGATAGGTACAGTAAAGGAGCAGGTGTTCTCCCTGCTGCCCAGGTTCGAGCTGTACAGGGGAGACACCTGTATCGGCTGCATCAGCAAGGAGCTCTCCTTCCTGAAGCCAAGATACAACATCGACTGCAACGGCTGGCATGTAGAAGGAGATTTTCTGGAGTGGGATTACAGTATCCTGGACGGGACAGATGCCTGCATTGCCCGGATTTCCAAACAGCTCCTCAACCTGACAGACACCTATGTGATCGATGTGGATGATCCCGGGGACGCCCTGTGTGCCCTCATGCTGACGCTTGCTATCGATGCGGAGAAATGCTCCCGAAATTAGCTCTCCTCCCCGTACCGGATCTCCATAAGAACCAGTCCCTGGGGCGGCGCCGTCACACCGGCCTCGGTGCGGACCCGCGCTTCCAGTATCTCTTTTACTTTTTCCGGCTCGTAAAAGCCCCGCCCCACCCGGATCAGGGTGCCGGCGATGATGCGGACCATGTTGTAGAGAAAGCCGTTGCCGCTGACGCGGATGACGATCTCCTTTGCCTCCGCCTCCCTGTAGGAGAAATTTCCTTCCGTGCAGGGGCGCTCCTCCACCTCCAGGCTGTCGATGCGCCGCACCGTGTCCTCTGTGTTGGTGCGGATACAGCAGAAACTGGCAAAATCGTGCTCTCCCACGAGATAAGCTGCGCCCTTCCTCATCTTCTCCACATCCAGAGGCACGTACACAAAGGTGCTGGTGTGCTTTTTCATGGGATTGGCCGTCCTGGCATTGTAAATGTGGTACTCGTATGTTTTGGTGATGTTGTCCTGGTATCTGGGATGCCAGGAGAGGGGCACCTCCTGGGACTTTACGATCACAATGTCCTCCGGCAGCTTCTGGTTCAGAGCCAGTGCCATCCGCTCCGGCGGAATGGTGCTCTCCGTGTCAAAGACCGCCACATTTCCCAGGGCATGGACACCGGAGTCGGTGCGGCTGGCGCCAATGACCCGGATGTCCTCCTTTGTGAGTGTACTGAGTTTTTTATTGAGGACCTCCTCTATCGTGATCCCGTTTGGCTGGACCTGCCAGCCACAGTAGTTTGTACCGTCGTAGGCCACTGTCAGCTTTATCCGTCTCAAGTTTCTTTTCCTCTCTAAAACATACCGGGACATTCATACATGCCCCGGAAAATCCATCCTAAAAGATCCATATGTGGAAGGGAACATACCGTCCGATGACCACCACTGCCACCACATACACGGCCATGACAATGTAAGCCATCCGGTCCCTGCTCTTGTACCGCAGAGGCTTCATTTTTGTGCGCCCTTCCCCTCCCCGGTAGCACCTGGCCTCCATGGCCATGGCAAGGTCGTTGGCCCGGCGGAAAGCAGATACAAAGAGAGGCACCAGAATGGGGATCATGCTTTTCACCCGCTGGATGATATTGCCGCTTTCCAGATCTGCTCCTCTTGCGATCTGGGCTTTCATGATCTTATCCGTCTCCTCCAGAAGGATAGGGATAAAACGGAGGGCGATGGACATCATCATGGCCACCTCATGCACCGGAACATGGATCTTATTAAGGGGATGCAGAAGGCTCTCGATGCCGTCTGTCAGCGCGTTGGGCGTCGTGGTAAAGGTCATCAGCGATGAGCCGGCGATCAGATAGATCAGACGGATCGCCATAAATACCGCGGTCCGCAGGCCCTCCTCCGTAATGGTAAAGATCCAGGCGTGGAACAGCGTCTCTCCGCCTCTTGTGAGAAAGAGGTTGAAGAGAACCGTGATCATCAGCAGCATGATAATGGGCTTCATGCCCTTCATGATATAGGAAAAAGGTACCTTTGACATGCGTATGATGGACACAAGAAAAATGGTGGCCACCAGATATCCGGGAATACTGTTGAAGAGAAACAGGGAAATCAGATAGAGCAGCGTCCCCACCAGCTTCACCCTCGGGTCCAGGCGGTGCAGGATGCTCTGGGCCGGATAATATTGTCCTATTGTAATGTCTCTTATCATCTATACACTCCCCCGCCTTTTCTTCACAGCCTCCATGATCTCGTCCGCAGCCTCCTCCACTGTGGTGGCCGTCACCCCCACGTCGAACCCGGCCTCTCTTATATCGTGCATGATGTAAGTGACCTGGGGGGCTGCAAGACCGATCTTCTCCAGCTCCTGGTAATGGGAAAATACCTGTTTCGGTGTGTCGTTGTACAGGATCCTGCCTTTGTTCATGACAATGATCCGGTCCGCGTATTTTGCAATGTCCTCCATACTGTGGGACACAAGGATCACCGTCATATCGCTCTGCCTGTGCAGGTATGCGATCTGGTCCAGTATCTCGTCCCGGCCCTTGGGATCCAGGCCGGCAGTGGGCTCGTCCAGCACAAGGACGCCGGGGCGCATGGCCAGGACGCCTGCAATGGCCGCCCGCCTCTTCTGTCCGCCGGACAGCTCAAAGGGGGAGGATTTCCAGTATTTTTCCTTCAGCCCCACAAGGCGCAGCGCCTCTGTGGCTCTCTTTTCACATTCCTCCGGAGTAAGCCCCTGGTTCTTCGGGCCAAAGCACACATCCGTCAGCACATCCACCTCGAAAAGCTGATGCTCCGGGTACTGGAAGACAAGCCCCACCTGGCTGCGGAGCTTCCGCATATCGTACCCTTCCGCGTAAATGTTTTCTCCGTTGTAAAAGACCGTGCCGCTGGTGGCCCGTATGAGACCGTTCAGATGCTGGGTCAGTGTGGATTTCCCGGACCCGGTGTGGCCGATGATGCCCACAAACTCCCCGTGAGGGATCTCAAGGCAGATGTCAGAGAGCGCCTTCTTCTCGTAGGCTGTGCCCGGGCTGTATATATAATTGACGTGTTCTAATTTAATCGACATAGCGCTTCCACCAGCTCTTCCTTTTTCAATATTCCGGCAGGGATAGCAAGTCCCCGCTTTCTCAGTTCATCTGCCAGCATGGTCACCTGGGGGACGTCCAGCCGGTAGGATTTTAACGTATCCACCTGGGAGAAGATCTCCCGGGGCGTTCCCTGCATGACAATATGGCCGTGGTCCATGACAAAGATCCGGTCCGCGTAGATCACTTCCTCCATATAGTGGGTGATGAGAATGACCGTCACATGCTTCCTGTGGCGCAGCTCACGCACCGTCCGCAGGACTTCCTTCCGTCCGTCCGGGTCCAGCATGGCGGTGGGCTCGTCCAGCACAATGCACTTTGGCTCCATGGCAATGACGCCGGCAATGGCCACCCTCTGCTTCTGCCCGCCGGACAGCTTGTTTGGCGAGTGGTGCCGGTACTCGATCATGCCCACGGACTTAAGGCTGTCCTCCACCCGCTTCCAGATCTCGTCTGTGGGGACGCCTAAGTTCTCCGGGCCAAAGCCCACGTCCTCCTCCACTACGGTGCCGATAATCTGGTTGTCCGGGTTCTGGAACACCATGCCCGCACTCTGGCGCACATTCCACAATTCCTGGGGATCTTTCGTATTCCGGCCGTCCACCCACATGGTGCCTCCTGTGGGAACGAGAATAGCGTTCATGTGTTTGGCCAGGGTAGACTTGCCGGAGCCGTTGTGGCCCAGAATGGCAATAAACTGGCCTTCCTCTATGCCAAGATCCACCTCATCGATGGCCCGGGAGGTGCCGATGACATTTCCTTCTTCATCTCTTTTTTCATATTCAAATATGAGCTTTTCTGTCTGGATCATATTATGTTTCATATCAGTTTTTCCATCTCCATGGGGAAAATCCTAATGATCTTCCCGTTAAAATAAGACACAGCGCTTACATGCTGTGTCTTATTTTAAGTGATTATGCTCTATTTTGCAAGGTCTGGGACTTTCCTTTTCATTTCCTCCTCTACCTGCCGGTCATCACATTTCTTTTAAATTCTGCCCACGTCACCTCTACGCCTTCTGCGGCTCCTGGTACTCCACTCCCATGGTATCCACAGTCACCTTTTTCATCCTCTGCACTTCCAGCGGTCTGTCGCTGTAGTCTGTAGGAGTCTGGGCAATCTTATTTACAATATCCATGCCCTCTGTGATCTTTCCGAAAGCCGCGTAAGCGCCGTCCAGATGGGGAGAGTTCTTGTGCATGATAAAGAACTGGCTTCCTGCCGAGTCCGGATGCATGGCTCTTGCCATGGACAGCACGCCCTCTGTGTGCTTCAGATCATTTGCAAAGCCGTTCTGGCTGAACTCGCCTTTGATGGTGTAGCCCGGGCCGCCCATGCCTGTTCCGTCGGGGCATCCGCCCTGGATCATAAAACCGCTGATGACCCGGTGGAAAATAAGGCCGTCGTAGAAGCCTTTGTTCACCAGCGAGATAAAGTTGTCCACTGTGTTGGGAGCGATCTCGGGATAGAGCTCCGCCTTCATGATATCTCCGTTTTCCATTTCAAATGTAACGACTGGATTTGCCATTTTTTGTCTACCTCATTTCTTCTGTTTTTTCAGAAATTGTCTTTCCTGGGTATTGTAGCACAGAGGAAAAAATACTGCAATCCGGGCAGATCCTCTCTGCTCTTCGCTTTCATTTATGTCCATTAAATATAAATTTTATTAATATTATAGATACAAATTATTAAATTGACTTTGTATTCTTCTGATGCTACGATTTTTCCATAGTAATAAATTCACAATACACTTTGCAATTTACTTTGGAGGAGATGCTATGGAGTACAAGACAGCAAAACGAATGGAAAGCCTGCCTTTTTCCGAGATCCGTGCAGTGATGGAAAAGGCCACAAAGATGCAGCAGGCGGGAGAAAACGTCATTCATCTGGAAATCGGACGTCCGGATTTTGACACGCCGGAAAAGATCAAGGAAGCCGCTTATGAGAGTCTGAAGGCGGGGCATGTATTTTACACCTCCAACTACGGAATACCGGCTCTGAGAAAAGAGATCGCCAAATGGGAAACAGAGCATCACGGTGTACAGTATGATGCCGATGAGGTTCTTGTGACAGTAGGTGTCGGCGAAGCCACCTACGCTTCCATGGCAGCCTTCCTGGAAGACGGAGACGAAGTTCTCGTGCCCAATCCGGTATGGCTGAACTACATTCACGTTCCGTCCTCTCTGGGAGCTGTCCCTGTGACATACAATCTGAAAGAGGAGAACAACTACCAGATTGACATGGAAGAGCTGGCATCCAAGATCACAGATAAGACAAAGATGATCGTCATCGTCAACCCCAGCAACCCCACAGGAGGCGTTCTCTCCAGAGAGACCCTGGAAAAGCTCAGCCAGCTTGCCATCAAGAATGACCTTCTGGTGGTGGCAGACGAGATCTACAGCCAGCTTGTCTATGACGATACAAAACATGTCAGCATTGCCTCCCTTCCCGGCATGAAGGAGAGGACCATCACACTGGGCGGCTTTTCCAAGGCTTATTCCATGACCGGCTGGCGTCTTGGATACATGTGCGCTCCCAGGGGCATTATCGCCGCCTGCGTCAGAGTACACCAGTATACCATCACCTGCGCTTCCTCCTTTGTACAGGAGGCCGCTGTGACCGCTCTTCGTGACTGCTCGGACGATGTGGAAGCTATGCGCCAGGAGTATCAGAGACGGAAGGATTACGCGGTGAAAGCCCTCAATGAGATCAACGGCATCAGCTGCAATGATCCCCAGGGCGCGTTCTACATCTTTGTAAATGTCAAGAGTCTGGGCATGTCCTCCATGGAGGTGGCCGAGTACTTCCTTGAGGAGGCAAAGGTAGCCATGGTTCCCGGCTCCGCTTTCGGATCCGAAGGCGAAGGATATCTGAGACTGTCCTACGCCTGCAGCTACGAGGATCTCCAGGAAGCTATCCGCAGGATAAAGGACGCGGTAGAGAAACTGAAAAAATAAAGCTACAAAAAGAAAGAGGTTAGAGAAATGGCAGTAGGATGCAGAATTAAAAGAAACTTTGAGAGACCGGACAAGGAACTGGTGGAAGCTTTCCGCGGAATTCCGGTAGCCAACATTGATGACCAGTGCGGCAGGATCGCTGCGGTAGACGCCAGCATTTATCCCTTAAATCCCAAGGCCCGCCTTCTGGGAACCGCCTTTACTGTAAATGCACCGGCAGGAGACAATCTTCTGTTCCACAAGGCGCTGGATATGGCTCAGCCGGGGGATGTCATCGTCCTGGCAAACAAGGGCAGCATGAGCCGCTCCTTATGCGGGGAGATCATGAGCAGCTACGCAAAATCCAGAGGTCTGGCAGGCATTATCATCGACGGATGCGTGCGTGACAGCTACGCTCTCAGCCAGATGGATTTCCCGGTATACGCAAAAGGCGTGACTCCCAACGGACCCTACAAGAACGGACCGGGGGAAATGAACTTCCCCGTATCCTTTGCAGGCATCATCATCAATCCAGGGGATATCATCGTGGGAGACTCTGACGGACTGATCGCCATCAGACCCGAGTTCGCCAAAGAGCTGGCCGAGAAGGCAAGAGCCTACCACGCAGGTGAGGAAAAACAGCTGGAAGGCATCCACACCCGCGGCGAGTGGCCCCGTCCATGGGTAGATGAGACCCTGGAAAAGGTTGGATTTGAATTTGTAGACTAAGCTGTCGATCAGATACAGGGCAAAATAAAAAAGGACCGTCCGGTCCTTTTTTATTTCCCATCTTCCAGGACGTAGAGAACCATCCCGCCCTTTTTCTCATACCCGGTATCCCACATTTCCTCAAAATCCAGCCTGGTGGCAGCTCCGTAGGTGGCCGCCGTCACATAGAACCGGCCCTCCCTCTCCTGGTAGCCGGTGAGAAGAAACCAGTGCCAGGTAAAATCTCCGAACTGCTTTTTATCCTTGTGGTAGAGCAGAAGATACGGCACGGGGAGCCCCTTGTCAATCTGCCTTCTGACCGCCGCTTTGGCCTCCTCCACATCCGTCTCCCCGTGAAGGGGCTCCATGTGAAGGCTTCTGCCGTCCTCATTTCCCAGATCCGCAAGATAGCGGGCATACCCTTCTATATAAGTTTCCAGCCTGTCGATGCCTCCTGCCCTGGGCTTCAGATAGGGCTTCATCTTCATGCTGAACTCCTTGTAAGCCTGTTTTGTGAGACAACCCGCGTCACCGGGATACAGCCCCTTCATTCCCTTTCGCAGAGCCAGATAGATGCAGGTGTCACAGGCTGTGGCCGCCCCGCAGCCGCCCACGTGCATGACGATATTGGTAAACCAGTCCTGGCTTCCGCCGTAGGCGCCTTCAATCTCAAAATAATCCAGATGTCTTTCCATAGATGTATCTTCCCTTCATTTTTTCTGTCATAATCTTTTGAAATTCTTCATAATTTCCTGCCATTTATCTTTATATCTTTTCATTATACTGGATACAACAAAAGAAAACTTACTCTATATATACTTTACAGGAGGGGATTTTTATGAGAGCTGCCGTTACTTACGTAGAAAATATACTGGTCACACACAGGCCCGCGCTGTCCTGCCGGCAGGACTACTCTGTGTCCTCCCTTGTCCTTATGTTCTTTACCTTTTCCGGCATTGGCTGGCTCTGGGAGGTGGGCCTTCACCTGGTGGTGGACGGCATGTTCTTCAACCGGGGCTTCATGGCCGGCCCCTGGCTTCCCATCTACGGGACAGGGGGCGTGCTGATCCTGGTGCTTCTGAAAAAATGGCGCAGCCGCCCGCTCCTGTCTTTTGGCCTCATTGTGCTTCTGTGCGGCACGGTGGAGTATTTCGCCGGGCTCTTCCTGGAGACCATGTTCGGTGTCCGCTGGTGGAACTACAGCGACATGCTCTTCCAGATCCAGGGCAGAGTCTGCCTGGAAGGACTGCTGCTTTTCGGCACAGGCGGCCTCTTTATCATCTACATCGCTGCCCCTGCGCTGGATGGGCAGTTCAGCCGCCTGTCCGTCTACCGAAAAAGGCTGCTGTGTGTGATCCTGTGCGCTCTCTTTGCCGCAGACCTGGTGCGCTCCTTCCTCTCCCCCAACATGGGACCGGGGATCACTTCGCTTTGATCTGTCCCAGGATCTCCCCGATGGGCGCCGATATGGAAAGCTGCGCTCCCACTTCCCTGGCTGTGGCGCTTTTATTGATGACCACCAGATGCTTCCCGCGGAAATAATCAATAAACCCGGCCGCCGGATACACCACAAGGGAGGTGCCCCCGATGATGAGCGTATCTGCCTCCGCAATGGCACGGATGCTCTTTTCTATTGTCATGGAGTCCAGGCTCTCCTCATAGAGGACCACGTCCGGCTTGATGATGCCGCCGCACTCGCACCTGGGAATGCCCGGGGACGCCTTTACATAGGCCGCATCGTAGAACCGGCCGCACTTCTGGCAGTAGTTCCTGTGGATGCTGCCGTGAAGCTCATACACCTTCTTACTTCCCGCCTTCTGATGCAGTCCGTCGATATTCTGGGTGATGACCGCTGTGAGGCGCCCTGCCTCCTCCAGCTGGGCCAGCTTCCTGTGAGCCGCATTTGGCTCCGCCTCCAGACACATCATCTTTTCTTTATAGAATTCATAGAAAACATCCGGGTGGGCTTTAAAGAAGCTGTGGCTCACCACCTGCTCCGGCGCGTATTTGTAGTGCTGATGGTAAATGCCGTCCGCGCTCCGGAAGTCCGGTATCCCGCTCTCCGTGGAGACGCCGGCCCCTCCGAAAAAGACGATCCGCCGGCTGTCGTCTATGATCTCCTGCAGTTTTCTTACTTCCTCCTGGTACATACTGTCACCTTCTTAAAACTGAAATAAATTTAATCCGATCTCCTCGCTGTAGCGCCGGTCCACCACGCCCGGTATCACCGTGATGACCATCTCGCAGGTGGCGCTGACCACCGCCCGATTCAGATGTCCCCCAAAGACTTCCCCTTTTTCATTTCCGGCGCTTATATGCAGATGCGCGTAAAATTCCCCGTCCATGGTGCTGATGGTGCCTGTCAGTGACACGATCTCAAAGCTGCCCTCAAATTCATTGGCCAGGTATTTCTTTTCCTCCGTCTTAAAAACACCTGCTGTAAACTGGCTGATAGCCCCGAGCGCCTGGATGGAGGCCAGCTTTATCTCCTCTTTCAGAGCAATCTCTTTTACCTGGTCCAGGATTTCCTCTCCCTTGTCAATTCTTGCAACAATCGTATTGTCAAATCTCCTGTATTCCACAGTGAGCCCTCCTTTCACTTTCACTACATCCATTGTATCATGCAAAAAGGAGAAAGAGTACCCCTCGATACTCTTTCTCCCGCTGTGTTCCTCTATCTTACTTTCTGACTGTACCCTTTAAAAAATTCGGACAGTCCTTCCAGTGTCTTTACAAGAACAGGGATCTCATCCTCCGTCAGTTTGTCCAGGATCGCCTGGGTCATCTGCCGGTGATAGTCCTCGTGGTGATGGAAGGCTTTGATCCCCTTCTCTGTCAGTCTGACGTAGACCACCCGCCGGTCCTTCTCGCTGCGGCGGCGCTCCACGTAGGCTTTGTTCACAAGGCTGTTCATGGCTGTCGTAAGAGAGCCCACGGTGATATTCAGTTTTCTGGCGATGGAGGACATATTGTTCCCCTCGCCCAGGCCGATGGCCTCAATGACGTGCATATCATTGTTTGTCAGATCTTTAAATTCCTCTGTGATGATGGCCTTCTCCTCCAGTTCCCATATCTCGTGGAACAGATTGACAAGAATATCGTTGATGGCCCTGTATGCATCCTCCATGAACATTTTCCTTTCTATGATCTTACAGAAGTGACTCTATGACTTCCCTCACTGTCTCTATCCTGTCTGTCTTCCAGGCGTTTGCGCCGCAGAAGAGAAGGGCGTCCTCCACCTCTCCTTTGGCAGCACAGATAAGGGCGTCTGTGATGCAGTAGGGGATTTTTGCCGGATTGCAGGTGTGAAGACATTTGTGACAGGGGCTGTGAGGGATCTGCTCCCCTCCCATGACCCGCTCCATAAAACGGTTCCGGATGGCCCGCCCCGGCATGCCCACCGGGCTCTTCACGATCACGATGTCCTCTTTGCCGGCACGGATGTATGCCTCCTTGTACCGGATGTCTGCGTCGCATTCCTCTGTGGTGACAAAACGGCTGGCCACCTGGATGGCGTCCGCCCCCAGCTGGAAAGCTTTCTGTGCCTTCTCCCGGTTGTCGATGCCCCCTGCAAGAGCCACCGGGATCTTCCGCCCGTATTTCTCCTCAAAGGAGCGGACCGTCTGAAGGATGGCCCTTATCTCCTCCTCGTAAGCGTGAGAAATATCCGCCTGCCCAGGCGCCGCAAACTGTTCCAACTGTTCCCCGGTGAAGCCCAGGTGTCCCCCTGCAAGGGGGCCTTCCACAACGAGAAGGTCCGGCAGCCTCCTGTACTTTCTATCCCAGTACCGGAGGACCACACGGGCCGCTTTCTCTGTGGAGACAATGGGCGCCAGCGCAGGCTCTGTCTCCCTTCCAGCTTCCCGGGCCGCCTCCGACACATCCCTGGGCAGATCCATGGGAAGTCCGGCACCGGAAATGATGATGTCCGCTCCCGCCTTCACGGCAGCCCTCACGTACTCCTCATAGCACCTGCTGGCCACCATGATGTTAAAGCCGATGACCCCCTCCGGAGAGAGGGACCTTGCCTTGTCAAATTCCTTCTTCACAGCGCGCAGGTTTGCTCCCAGGGAGTCGCGGTCAAAGTCCGGCTCCCGGAATCCTATCTGGGCGGTGGAGATAATGCCCACGCCTCCCTCGCCGGCCACGGCTCCTGCCAGGCGGCCCAGACTGATGCCCACACCCATGCCGCCCTGGATCAGAGGAAGCCTGGCCTCCCTGGTTCCCAGTTTCAAAGGTTTTATTTCCATATAAATCTCCTACATCCGTCGGAAGCGCTCATACCGCCTCTGGGTCAGCTCCTCCACCGGCACATTTTCATATTTCTCCAGGAATTCCTCTATGCCCTCTGAAATCCTGCCTGTCACCTCCTCCAGGTTCAGGACCGTATAGTGGGAGGGCTCGGAGAATACCTTCTCCACGACACCTGCCTTGTACAGGTCGCGGGCCGTCAGCTTCATGACACCCGCCGCCTCCTTCGCCTTTGTGCTGTCCTTCCAGAGGATGCTGGCAAAGCCCTCCGGGGACAGGATGGAGTAAATGGAATTCTCCAGCATCCACACCTCATCCGCCGTAGCCATGGCAAGGGCACCGCCGCTGCCTCCCTCTCCGATGATGATGGAGAGCACCGGCACCTTCAGGCCGGACATCTCATAAATATTTTTGGCAATGGCCTCTCCCTGCCCTCTCTCCTCGGCTTCCAGGCCGCAGAAGGCTCCCGGTGTGTCCACAAAGCAGATGACCGGGCGGCCGAACTTCTCCGCCTGCTTCATGAGGCGGAGGGCCTTGCGATACCCGTCCGGAGACGGCATTCCGAAGTTGCGCTCGATATTTTCCTTCGTAGTGGTCCCCTTGGCCTGGGCAATGACAGTCACCGGCTGGCCGTGAAATCTGGCGATGCCGCCGATGATGGCTTTGTCGTCCGCAAAATACCGGTCGCCGTGGAACTCCATAAAATCTGTAAAGAGCGACTGGATGTAGTCAGATCCTACCGGCCGGTCCTTCATGCGGGAAATCTGGACTCTCTCCCAGGCGGATAGCCCGCCCTCTTTGTCGGGAGCAGGTGTCTCCATCCTCTTCTCCGGACAGGGAGCGGTCTGCTCCCTGCGGGGCCTGTCTGCCTTCTGGTGCATCTGCAGGATCTCGGAGAGGACCGTCTTCTGCTCCTCCCTCGCCACGATGCGGTCGATGAAGCCGTGCTCCAGCAGGAACTCGGACCTCTGGAAGCCCTTGGGCAGTTTCTGTCCGATGGTCTGCTCAATGACCCTGGGACCTGCAAAGCCGATGAGGGCCTTGGGCTCTGCCAAAATGACATCTCCCAGCATGGCAAAGCTGGCCGTAACCCCTCCGGTAGTAGGGTCCGTCAGGACGGAGATATAGAGAAGCCCCGCATCACTATGGCGCTTCAGGGCCGCAGCTGTCTTGGCCATCTGCATGAGGGAGATAATGCCCTCCTGCATCCTGGCGCCCCCGGAGCAGGCAAAGAGGATGACCGGAAGCCTTTCCTTTGTGGCCCGCTCCACAGCCCGGGCTATCTTCTCTCCCACGGCCTCCCCCATGCTGGACATGAGGAACCGGCCGTCACAGACGCCTATCACTGTCTCCAGACCGTTGATCTCCGCCTTTCCTGTCACAACCGCCTCGGTAAGCTTTGTCTTCTCCTGCACGGCTGCCAGCTTCTCCGGATAGCCTTTATAGTCCATGGGATTTCCGCCCACAAGCTCCTTGTCCCACTCCTCAAATGTACCGTCGTCGGTGATCATCTCAATGCGTCTGTAGGCGTGGACACGGAAATAGCCGCCGCACTTCGGGCAGATATAGTAGCCTCTCTTTACGTCCTCGGCAATGATGGCGCTGCCGCATTTGTTGCACTTGCGCAGCAGGCCCTCCGGCACCTCCGGCCGCCTCTCCCGCAGGGAGATGTATCCCTTTCTCCCCGAGACAGCTCTTGTCTTTTTAAACATATTTTCTAACTTCATTTTTACGCTTCTTTCCGGGCTCTTTCAAGCTCTTCGATGAATTCGATGTCTATGTTTCCGGCAATGTAGTCCGGGTTTTCCAGTATCCCGTACTGGTAGTCCACGTTGGTGTCAATGCCCTCAATGATGACTTCTCCCAGGGCGCTTCTCATCTTGCGGATGGCCTCGTCCCTGTTCTTCGCCCAGACGATCAGCTTGGCGATCATGGAGTCATAGTAGGGCGGTATAGTGTAACCGCTGTAGATGGCGGAGTCGATCCGGATGCCCTTGCCTCCCGGCAGATACATGTCGGTGATGGTTCCCGGTGAAGGCCGGAAGCCTTTTTCCGGGTTCTCCGCATTGATCCTGCACTCGATGGCATGACCGGTAAGATGTACATCCTCCTGCCGGTAGGAGAGCTCCCTGCCGGAGGCGATGCGGATCTGCTCCTTGATAAGGTCGATGCCTGTCACCCACTCGGTCACCGGGTGCTCCACCTGGATACGGGTGTTCATCTCCATAAAGTAGAAGTTCCCGTTCTTCTCCAGGAGGAACTCAATGGTTCCCGCATTCACATACCCGGCTGCTTTTGCCGCCTTCACGGCAGCCTCCCCCATTTTCCGGCGGAGCTCCTCTGAAATAGCCACGGAAGGGGACTCCTCGATCATCTTCTGGTGGTTTCTCTGGATGGAACAGTCCCTCTCTCCTAAATGGATCACATGGCCATGGCTGTCCGCCAGGATCTGGAACTCAATATGGCGGGGATGCTGTACAAAGTGCTCGATGTACATGGTATTGTCGCCGAACGCCATCTGCGTCTCTTTCTGGGCTGTCTGGAAGCTGCTCTCAAACTCCTCCGGCGTCTGCGCCACGCGCATGCCCTTTCCGCCGCCTCCAAGAGCTGCCTTCACGATCACCGGGTAGCCGATCTCCTCCGCGATCTTCGCTCCCTCTTTTGCGTCGTACACAGGCTCTTTGCTGCCCGGGATCACCGGTACTCCGGCAGCCACCATGGTGTTCCTGGCCTCCTGCTTGTTTCCCAGCCGGGCAATGACGTCCGATCCGGGGCCGATAAAGGTGATGTTGCACTGCTCGCACAGCTCCGCAAACCGGCTGTTCTCAGAGAGAAAGCCAAATCCCGGATGGATGGCATCGGCGCCGGAAATGATGGTGGCGCTGATGATCCGGTCCATGCTCAGATAGCTCTCCGTGGAGGGCGCCGGGCCAATGCAGATGGCCTCGTCCGCAAGCTGTGTGTGGAGGGCCTCCCTGTCTGCCTCCGAGTAGACGGCCACGGTCTCAATCCCCATCTCCCGGCAGGCCCGGATAATGCGGACCGCGATCTCGCCCCGGTTGGCGATCAGTACTTTTTTGATCATCTGGCTCATTTCTCTTTCATCCTCCCGTCAGTCTATCCTACCATAAAGGTCAGTTCCGCGCTGACTACCACCTTGCCGTCCACGCTGGCAGTGGCCTCTCCGATCCCCATAGGCCCTTTGGCCTTGATGATCCTTGTCTCCAGCTTTACTTTATCTCCCGGCACGATCTTGCCTTTGAACTTGCATTTATTGATGCCGCCGAAGTAGGCGATCTTTCCTTTGTTCTCCTCTTTGCTCAGGATGGCCACAGCCCCTACCTGGGCCAGCGCCTCCACCGTCAGCACACCGGGCATTACCGGCTCCTGGGGAAAATGTCCCTTGAAGAAATCTTCTCTGTATGTGACGCATTTATAACCTACCGCAAACTGTCCCGGCTCATAGTCCTCGATGTAGTCCACAAGGAGGAAGGGATGGCGGTGGGGAATGATCTCCTTGATCTGGTTGATATCCAAATGGTTCATGCTCTTTGTCTCCTTCCTGTATTTCCTATGAAAGGCGGAACAGAGGCTGTCCGTACTCCACGGCCTGACCGTTTTCCACGTAGATCTCCTCCACTGTCCCGTCAAAGTCGCTCTCAATCTCGTTCATCAGCTTCATGGCTTCCACGATGGCCATGACCTGTCCTTTCTTTACTGTCGTTCCGACAGACACATAGGGATCCGCATCCTCTGCCGGAGCTGCGTAGAATGTTCCCACCAGGGGGCTCTTCACGATCTTGCCGGAGGGCTCTGCAGATGTCTTCTCTTCTGCTGCCTTGTCAGCCTGTGCAGCCGCTGCGGGAGCTGCTGCCTGCACGGTCGGAACCGCCACAGTACTCTCAGCCGCCTGCAGAGCTGTGACGATGGTCTCTTTTTCTTTTGTCAGATGGAGCTTTACGCCCTTTTCTTCGTATTTCAGTCCGGTCAGCTCTGAGTCGGAGACTGCCTGGATGAGTTTTAACAGGTTCTCAAATTCCATGATCTCGCACCTCTTTTTATTCTTCGTATTTCTTGATCAGCACGGTTGCGTTGTGTCCGCCAAAGCCAAGAGAGTTGGTCATGGCGTAGTGGATCTCCTTCTCCACCGGAGCGCCTACCGCATAGTTAAGGTCACAGTCCTCGTCTGTCTCCACGGTTCCCATGGTCTGGTGGATAAACCCTTCCTCCACGGATTTCACAAGAGTGATGAACTCCACGCCGCCGGCTGCACCTAAGAGATGGCCGATCATGGATTTTGTGGAGTTGATGACTACGTCTTTTGCCGCGTCGCCGAAAGCCTTCTTGATGGCTCTTGTCTCGAAGAGGTCATTGTGGTGTGTACTTGTGCCGTGGGCATTGATGTACTCTACCTGGGAAGGTGAAACTTCCGCCTCCTCCATGGCAAGCTCCATGGCCTTGGCAGCACCTGCGCCGTCCTCTGCCGGTGAAGTGATGTGGTAAGCGTCTCCTGTGGCGCCGTATCCCACGACCTCCGCATAGATCTTCGCTCCTCTTGCCTTTGCGTGTTCCAGTTCCTCCAGAACAACCACGCCTGCTCCTTCACCCATGACGAAGCCGTCTCTGTCTTTGTCAAAGGGGCGGGATGCCGTGGCCGGATCCGGGTTGGTGGAAAGGGCGGTGAGGGCGGTAAATCCTGCCACTCCTGTGGGGCAGATAGCGCTCTCTGTTCCCCCTGCAAGCATAATGTCCGCGTCACCATACTGGATAGCCCGGAAGGCGTCTCCGATACAGTGGGTTCCTGTGGCACAGGCTGTCACCACATTGGAGCATTTTCCCCGCAGGCCAAGCTGGATGGAAACATTTCCTGCCGCCATGTTGCAGATCATAAGGGGCACCATCAGCGGGTTTACCTTGTTAGGGCCTTTTGTCTTGATCTTCTCGTAGCTGGACTCCACCTGCTGCAGGCTTCCGATACCGGAGCCGATGATGACGCCGGCCCGGAAGGAGTCCTCTTTCTCCATGTCAATACCTGCGTCGTCGAAAGCTTCCTTTGCAGCCGCCACAGCGTACTGTGAGAAAGCCTCCATCCTTCTTGCAGCCTTGAAATCCATCCGGTCCTTTGCCACAAAATCTTTGACTTCTGCCGCCAGTTTTACTTTATATTCAGTGGTATCAAACTTCGTGATAGGCGCGATGCCCACCTTTCCTTCCTTTACTCCCGCCCAGAACTCGGGAACTGTATTTCCCAGGGGGGTGATGGCCCCAAGCCCTGTCACAACTACTCTTCTCTTCATCATATCGCCATTCCTCCGTCTACCTGGATCACCTGTCCTGTAATATAGCCTGCATCGTCAGAAGCCAGGAAGGCCGCTGTCTTTGCGATATCCTCCGGCTTTCCAAATCTTCCAAGAGGGATCTGGGCCACAGACGCCTCTTTCACTGCGTCAGAGAGGACCTCCGTCATCTCTGTCTCGATAAATCCGGGAGCGATGGCGTTCACCGTGATGCCCCTGGAAGCCAGCTCTCTTGCCACAGCCTTTGTAAGGCCGATGACGCCCGCCTTGGAGGAGGCGTAATTGGCCTGTCCCGCATTGCCTGCAATGCCCACAACAGAGGACATATTGATGATACGGCCGCTTCTCTGCTTCAGCATCTGTCTGGACGCGAAGCGGATAGTGTTGAAGGTACCCTTAAGGTTGGTCTCGATGACGCTGTCAAAATCCGCCTCGGACATCTTCATCAGAAGTCCGTCTCTTGTGATGCCTGCATTGTTGACAAGAATATCCAGTCTTCCGTATGTTTTGATAACATCCTGGATAAAAGCCTGGCATTTCTCAAAATCAGATACATTGCACTGATAGACTTCCGCTTTTCCTCCGGCTGCCTCGATCTCTTTTTTCACTTCCTCCGCCCGGTCCTTTGAACCGTTGTAGTTGACTACCACGAAGGCTCCCTGGGAAGCCAGTTCCAGGGCGATGGCCCTTCCGATCCCGCGGGAAGCTCCTGTTACTACTGCAATCTTTCCATCTAACATTTTCTCGTACAGGACGGTTGACCGCCCCTGCCTCCTTTTTGCTTTTCGACTTTATTTCAGACTTTCCGCCACTTTCTCCACGTCGGCCCATGTGCCTACGTTATAGACCGTCACATCGCGGCTGATCTTTCTCATGAAACCGGCAAGGGTCCTGCCCGGCCCGATCTCAATGAAGGTGTCCACGCCGTCCGCGATGAGATTTTCCATGCTCTGCTGCCAGCGCACGGAGGAGCTTACCTGCTCTGCCAGAAGCTCTTTTGTCTGGCTGATGTCTGTCACCTGCTGCGCTGTCACGTTTGTCACATAGGGCACGTCAAGAGGGGACAGCTCCACGCTTTCCAGCACCTGCGCCAGCTCCTCCCCGGCCTTCTTCAGCATGGGGGAGTGGAAAGGTCCGCTGACATTCAGCATGACCGCTCTTTTTGCTCCGGCTTCTTTCAGCTTTTCTGCCGCAGCCTCCACTGCCTTTGTCTCCCCGGTAATGACGATCTGCCCCGGGCAGTTGTAGTTGGCAACAGACACGCCTTCCATGCCGTCAGTGACTGCCTCGATCTCTTCGCCGGTCATGCCCATGATGGCGCACATGGCACCCTCCCCTGCAGGAACCGTGTTCTGCATGAGAAGGCCTCTTTTTCTCACAAGGCGGATGGCATCCTCGTCCTTCATGCCGCCTGCCGCCGCAATGGCACAGTACTCGCCAAGACTTAAGCCCGCTGTCACATCCGGGCGGATCCCCGCCTCCACAAGCGGCTTTGTCATGGCCAGGCAGGTGGTCACAAGGGCTGCCTGTGTGTACTCTGTAAGGTCCAATTTATCGTTCTCATGAAAGCACAGGTCTTTCATGTCAATGTCCATGTTATCTTTCAGCACCTCTGAAGCCATGTCGTACACAGCCTGCGCGGAAGCGCTGTTCTCGTAGAAATCCTGGCCCATGCCGCATTTCTGCGCGCCCTGGCCGGGATAAATAAATGCAATCTTACTCATAAAAGCCCGCTCCTTTGATCAGTGCATCTGTCTCGCTTACCAGTTTATCGATCAGCTCCTTGCAGGACATTCTCTCTTTCACCATGCCGGCGATCTGTCCTGCCATGACGCTTCCGTTCTTCACGTCGCCCTCCACAACTGCCTTGCGAAGACCGCCCAGTGTCAGAAGCTCCAGCTCCTCAAAGCCTGCGCCTTTATTTTCCAGCTCCAGATATTTCTTTGTCATGTCGTTTCTCAGCGCGCGTACCGGATGTCCTGTGGTGCGGCCTGTGACACGGGAGTCGATATCTTTTGCCTTGATGATGCGTTCTTTGTAATTTTCATGTACCTGGGACTCATCTGTGACAACAAAGTGTGTGCCCATCTGCACGCCCTTTGCGCCCAGCATGAACGCTGCGGCAATGCCTCTTCCGTCAGCGATACCGCCTGCGGCGATGACCGGAATATTTACCGCATCCACCACCTGGGGTACCAGGACCATGGTCGTATTTTCTCCGATGTGTCCGCCGGCTTCTGTCCCTTCTGCGACAACCGCGTCAGCGCCGCAGCGCTCCATACGTTTTGCAAGTGCAACGGATGCGACAACAGGGATGACTTTTACGCCTGCTTCCTTCCACATCTTCATGTATTTCTCCGGGCTTCCGGCTCCGGTGGTAACCACCTTTACGCCTTCTTCCACGATCACCTTCGCAACGTCGTCCGCGTACGGGCTCATCAGCATGATGTTGACGCCGAAAGGCTTATCTGTCAGTTTTTTTGCTTCTCTGATCTGTTCGCGCACCCAGTCTGCCGGAGCGCTTGCTGCTCCTATCAGTCCAAGCCCACCGGCATTTGATACGCCGGCTGCCAAGTGATATTCAGCGACCCAGGCCATACCGCCCTGGATAATCGGATATTCAATTCCCAGTAATTCCGTTACTTCTGTTTTCATATTGACAACCTCTTTTTCTTTTTTCGTCTTTTTATTCTGATGAAATATATACTGCTTATCTGATCTATTTGTGGGACTCGATGTAGGAAATCACGTCGCCTACTGTAGCGATCTGCTCCAGATCCTCTGTGGGGATCTCCACGTCGTACTCTTCCTCCAGAGCCATTACAAGCTCAAACAGGTCCAGAGAGTCAGCGCCAAGATCATCCTTGAAGGAAGTTGCCTCTGTGATTGTTCCTGCGTCTACTCCTAATGAGTCTGCTACCATTTCTTTGATCTTTTCCAGCATTGTCTTGTTCTCCTTTTCTTTTACCTTTTTACTTGGATTTTATCTATGCCATCGCCGCGCTTTTGCGGCGCTGCACGCTTATTTTGTCCAGTCTATGACTGCTGCCCCCCAGGACAGGCCGGCTCCAAATCCGGCGATCACGATTCTCTGCCCCTTCTTCAGCCTTCCATCCCGGTTCAGCTCATCCAGCAGGATAGGGATGCTGGCAGAAGACGTATTACCGTACTCCTGCAGGTTCATGGGGAATTTTTCGATGGGTTCCTCCATCCGCTTTGCCACGGACTCCACGATCCTTCTGTTGGCCTGGTGGAGCACATACAGGTCGATGTCCTCCTTTGTAAGGCCGTTTTTCTCAAGGACCTCACCGATCACTTCCGGCACCTTCTTCACAGCAAATTTGAACACGCCACGGCCGTCCATCTGCATAAGCATCTCCTCCTCCGGGATGCTCTCCCAGTTCCGGTTGTAGCGGCTGGTACATGTCAGGGCCTCGCCCTTGGCTCCCTCCGAGTGGGTCACCGGATAGTAGAAGGTTCCCTCCCCGGCTTTCACCACCGCGGCGCCGGCGCCGTCTCCAAAGAGGATACATGTGCCTCTGTCCTTCCAGTTTGTCAGATTGGACAGGCTCTCGCTCCCGATCACAAGGATGGTGCTGTACATGCCGGAGGCCAGATAGGCCAGAGCGGAGCTGTAGCCCAGCACAAAGCCGGTGCAGGCCGCGCTCATGTCGTAGCAGGTGGCGTTCACAGCGCCAATCTCTTTTTGCACCTCGCAGGCCGCGCAGGGCAGGATCACGTTGGAGGAGATGGTGGACACAAGGATCAGATCCACTTCCTCCGGAGCAGTGCCGCTGTTCTCCAGCGCTTTTCTGGCTGCATCGGCGGCCATGGACACTGTCGTCTCCTCAGTGATGATGTGGCGCCGCACCACTCCGGTTCTCTCCTGGATCCACTCGTCGCTGGTCTCCACAAGCTGGGCAATATCATTGTTATCCATCGTATGTACAGGCACACTTGAGCCTGTACCGCATATCACTCCGGTCATGTTCTTTGCTTCCTCGATTCTTCTGTTATTTCAGCATTTCAAATATTTTTATTTTGAAATATTTTGACTTTCAAAGTATATAGCAGGTCTCTGCTCCTGTCAAGGGTTTTAGGCAAACAATCTCTATCTCTTCTGTGCCCGCACGAGGAGCATCATAGGCCGGCGCATTTCATCCCTCATACCCGGCAGCCCCAGCATGGCGGGATCGGGAACCGCCTCTTCCACAGCCGTCAGGGTAAACCCAAAGGCAAGCAGTCCTCCCAGTATCTGGGTCAGGGTATGGTGCTGCTTTGCCACCTCCTCCCCGAGAAAGACTGTCTTCCTCTCCCCGGGATAGAAGTAATCGTCCACCGGCCAGTGCAAAGCCCGCCCCTGGCTGTCACGGACCCACTCCTCCCTCACGCTCCCCGTAAATACCGGATGCTCCATATTGATAAGAAAGATCCCCCCGCTTTTCAGGGTCCGGTACACCTTCCTGTATATACTGTCCAGGTCCTGGATATAGTGGAGCACCAGGTTGGACACCGCCAGGTCAAACTCCTCCTCCGGATATTCGTACTCCTCCAGAGAGCAGACCCGATAGCGTATCCTCCCCTCCGGGTTCCGCCTCCTGGCCTCCCCGATCATGCGGCCGCTCTGGTCGATGGCCGTCACAGACGCAGCGCCCCTTTCGGCCGCATAGGCGCTGTGCCAGCCGTAGCCGCACCCAAGGTCCAGCACTGTCTTTCCCTCCAGCTCTGGAAAAAGTCTTTTGAACTGGTGCCATTCCCCGGCCCCCTCCAGCCCCATCCGGCTTCTGTCCATCTGCCCGTAGGCCTGAAAAAATGTCGGATCATCGTAGATATTCCCCATCATATCCTTCCTCTCTTCTCTTTCCTCTGCCACCGGCATGCCCCGGGCAGCGGAAGTTATTGTACAGACTGAGGCTATTATACTTGAAAAATAACCGGAAAAATAGTATAAATATATGGTCTGTTAAATATGGAAGTAATAAAAAGAGCTGACGGCGCCGTCACCGGGCGCCCAGTATTTAAGAAAGGATCTATGAGCAAATGAATAAGAAAGAAAACAGCAAGATGTCACCTGTGCAGTTTGTATTTCGCATTGTCCAGGGTGCCCTGATCGGCCTGGGAGCCGTTCTCCCCGGCATCTCAGGCGGAGTCCTGGGTGTCATCTTCGGCATTTACAAGCCCATCATGGAGCTTTTATCCCACCCCTTTAAAAATTTCAGGACCCATGTGCCAAAGCTGATCCCCGTCTTCATCGGCGGTATCATCGGCTTCCTGGGAGTGGCCAACATCCTCGCCTTTTTCCTGAACAAGTACCCGGATCCTTCTGTCTGCCTCTTCATCGGCCTCATCGGCGGCATGCTCCCCTCCCTCTTCCGCGAGGCAGGGGAACAGGGGCGCACAAAGGGCTCCTGGATTTCCCTCGTAGTGTGCATGTGCGTGATCTTCGCCCTGCTCATCGGGCTGGATATGACTTCCTATGAAGTGACGCCCAGCTTTGGCTGGTATCTGTTCTGCGGATTCTGCCTGGCCCTGAGCGTCATCGCCCCGGGCATGAGCTTTTCCACCCTGCTGATGCCCCTGGGCCTGTACACTCCCTTCGTGGAGGGCATCGGCCACTTTGACATGGCCATCCTCATCCCCGGAGGCATCGGAGCCGTAGTGACTGTCATCCTGCTGGCCAAAGCCATCAACGCACTCTTTGACCACCACTATTCCATTGCCTTCCACGGCATTGTGGGCATTGTCATCGCGGCCACGGTCATGATCATCCCCGTGTCCGGCTTCACATCAGCCGGCTCAGCTATCGTCAACAGTATCTGCATTGTAGTGGGCGTGGTCATCGCGCTGGCCCTGGATAAGTTCAACAGCAGTGTAAAAGTAGAATAGTATAAAGGGGACGTAATACTTTTAAAAAGTATTACGTCCGGAATTACTACAACTGGTGTGTAATTGTGTCAGATAACCCTGTCATTTGTCCGGCTCCAGAGCTGACCGGAAAACAGAAAACAAAGTCCCTGCCCGAGATCGCCAGGACCGGCTGTGCCGGAGAAAGCGATTTCGGGCAGGGACTTTTTACACCTTTCCCTTATGATGTCCTTCCTTTTAATCCGTCTGAATGATGCGCTCTGCGATCTCCACTCCCGTGATGCTGGCCGCAACGCCGCCCGCTCCGGTCTCCCGCAGGGTCACATCCATCTTCTCACCCACTTCACGCATAGCGTCGATGACCTGGTCCACTGGTATCCGGCTTGTAATGCCAGCCAGAGCCATATCAGCCGCGGCCAGCGCGTTGACGGCGCCTCCCACGTTTCTCTTGACACAGGGCACTTCCACAAGGCCCGCCACCGGGTCGCACACAAGGCCCATCAGATTCTTGAGCGCCATGGCAGCCGCATGGCCCATGGTCTCCGCATCCGCCCCCTTCACATGGCAGATGGCAGCCGCAGCCATAGCGGAGCCGGAACCGATCTCAGCCTGGCAGCCTCCCGCTGCTCCGGCCAGGAAAGCCCGGTTGGCAATGACCTGGCCGACACCGGCAGCCACATACATGGCCTCCACCATCTTTTCCTCCGGTACCTCATACTCCTTGAAGAAGGGAACAAGCACTGCGGGAAGCACACCGCAGGCTCCCGCCGTGGGCGCCGCTATGATACGCTTCATACAGGCATTGTTGCACCCCATTTTCAGGGCAACTGTCATAACCTTTGCCATAAAGTCACCACAGAGGGTGTCTCCCTTTTTCTGGTACTCTTCCATGAGGCCGCCCTCTTTCCCCACAAGGCCGCTCCTGGAAATGCGTTCGGGCTCATAGGTGTCCACGTTCTCACACATGATCTGCCACATGCGTGTCATCTCCTTCCAGGAGCTCTCCTCGGACACTGCCCTCTCACTGCAGTCCTCCATCTGGACTGCCTTCCAGAACTCAATCCCCTCTCTTTTACATCTCTCTTTGATTGCTTCTATCGATCCATATGACATATCTCTGCGTCCCTCCTATTCATCCTCGGCTCCACTCACATTGAGGAACGTTACCTTGATGATACCGTCCAGATTTTCCAGCCAGGAAATCGCACTGTCCGGGATGATCTGATCCGTCTCAATGACCATGACCGCATATCCGCCTCTCTTGTCCCTGAAAAGCTGCATTGTAGCGATATTAATATTCTTCTGGCTCAAAATGTTGGCCACCTGGGCCACATGCCCCGGCTGATCCTGATTGTGCACGATCAGCGTGTTGCTCTCTGCGTTAAAATTCACTTCAATCCCGTCCAGCTTGCTCACTACGATCCGGCCGCCGCCGATGGAACATGCCTGGATGTCCAGGCTGTCCGCGCCGTCCGCCTCCAGGAGCATCTGCACCGTGTTGGGATGAGCCCCCCGGATATCTTTCTTCTGGATAGTGAAATCCAGTCCTTCTTCCTTTGCGATGCGGAAGCTGTCCGGAATCCTCATATCATCCGGCTTCATCCCCAGAAGCCCGGCCACGATGGCCCGGTCCGTCCCGTGCCCTTCCCCGGTGGCTGCAAAGGACCCGTGCAGATAAATGGTGGCCTTCTGCGGCTGCCTCCCCAGAAGCTGCCTGCCGATCAGGCCGATACGGTCTGCGCCTGCCGTATGGGAACTGGAAGGTCCTACCATGACAGGACCCAAAATGTCAAAAATACTTGCCATACTGCTATACCTTTCCTTTCTTTTCAAATTAACAAAGCACGTCTGTATGTCTGCCACTATTATACCATACACTTCCATATGGCGCTCCAGAAAAATTTTTTTATTTTTTGAAAAAAATGTTTGCAATTTACTCCGGCATATGATATTATAATCTTCGTCGAGCGGAGATGGCGGAATGGCAGACGCGCTAGATTCAGGTTCTAGTGGGAGCAATCCTGTGAGGGTTCAAGTCCCTTTCTCCGCATTAGAATAGCCATACTTAAACCTGCACGAAAAAATTCGCGGTTTGAGTAGTTTTTATAGAGTGGGCAGTGCGATTTGGCGAGTTGGACTGCTCACTTTTTTTATACTTTTCTCATCATCTGATTGCAGCAGATCGTCCTTACTTAAACCATCATCAAAAAATGAGGGTTCTGCGAGGTTGCGCCAAAAAGGACTCTGCTTCTTTCTCAGTTAATTGTGACCGCAATACCTGAACGAATACGCTTTCCTGATCCGATACAGGATCATTCCCCTTTTATGACGCATTGACTAAACCGCGCGCTATCAAAGATTTTTACGAAAACGATGAGCTTATTGCGGTCACAAAGGAACTTACGGAAAACCTCCGCAGAAATCGGACCATCGATTGGCAAAAGCGCGATCCCGCCAGAGGCAGACTTTTCACCTTTTTGTATACTTAAATTTTACAAAAATGCGATAGCGGCCTCCTCTCAACGAATGATATACTATGTAGAAAAACAAATAGGAGAAAGTCAAAGTGGAGAAGAATAAAGGCTATGAAAGAGGAGTAAAACTTTTTATTGCAATAGTCTGCGTCATGATCGTCTTACCAATTATCCTTCTGATGGCGCTTGACTGGTTTATCAATGATACGGATTTGGTAATGGGAATAACCGGTTTCGCTCAAAAGGTGGCTTTTCGAAGCGCACTGAGCTTGGCTGCGCTGATCATAGCCATTGTCTGTCTGGTAAAATTTTTCCTGTCAGAGAAGCGCATAAGGCATATCGTCGGATATTTCGCCGGGATTTTAATCTGCGTTGCAGTTATATTTTTTGCGATACGTCCGCTTGTTTTGGATGCACCTTATCTTGATCATCCGCTCCTCACCTATCTCAATAAACTTGATCTTGACAGGTCGTCCGGAACAGGGGACGCGTCTACACGGTATTACCTGCGCGGTCGGGATGCAGATGGTAAAAAGCACTCATTTGAAATCACCGAAGATCGATATGATGAGGGGATCCAGCTGAGAAGAGAAAAAAATGGGATTGCCAAAGCAGCCTATCTGCCCCATACATCCGTATTAATAGCGCTGGAATATATGGAAGACCTTGATGGTGCCGGCCGGGAAATGTACCTGCCAAATCCTGAACTGCCAAACAACTGGAACAGTTTTGCTATCCAGATTGATGACGACGTGTACACAATCCCATGCAGGCTTTCCGATTTCCTTGAAAATGGATGGTCGCTGTCAGAAGGTGACCCTGACAGTCGGTTAGCTGGAGCTGATCAACCGTATGGCGAATTTCCCAATCGGGATCTATCATTGACCAATGATAAAGAGCAAAGCATTTCTGTCACGGTATATAACACATCGGAATCATCGGTACCGGTCAAAGATGGCACGGTCGGACGTCTGGCTGTGTCCGACGACAGCCTTGATTTCTATGGAGCTGACCTCCAGCTTCCGGGTGGCCTGATGCTTGGCTGGGCTACGGTGGAGGACGTGATCGGTCAATATGGCGAGCCGTCAGACAGATATGAAAATTACAACGTAACTTATGAGTTGGAAGGAGCCGAATATACAAAGCACTTGGATCTGACATTTTATAACGGATTTCTGAGTGGTATTGTGATTCAAAACCATGAGTATTACCGAGAATATTAAGTTGATTTTTGCGACAACATGTCTAAACAAGGAGGCTAACAAAAATGGCACTACTGATGAATGATACGGACATGAAACAAATGCTGGAATCTATCCGCCCGGAAGGGGAAACTTATCAGGGAGAAGCATGGGGGACGCTTATGTCAGGAACTGCGGAGATGCTGGCACTGTGAGCACTGAGCAATGTATCCTGTTATGTGGGCGTGACGGAGAAGTCACTGGTCATTGCCGTCCTTGAAACATTCGATATCTCACACATTTATGGAAAGATTTGTATTCCTTTCAATCAGTTTGATGAAGTGAAGATAAAAAAGGGGCTCGTACCATCCCAGCGGATTATTAAAATGAAAAGTGGAAAAACGAAGCTCAAGCTTTCTCTGGTGAATAACACCATAACAGCAAAAGTGAAAGACCAGAAACTGGGAATGCAGAAGATATGCGAGGCACTGGAGAAGGTCGCAAAATAAATATCCGGAGATCCAGAAGCTGAGGAGAGGACTTTATGGTTCCCTCCTCTTTTTATAATGCTGGAAAAGGGCATATAGCCCCAGCAGCCCAAAAACAGCCAGCGTGATTTTTATCCCTGCAAGCATACACCATACTCCGGCAATAAGCAGCGCAATAATGGCGGCCACTAGTTTGCCCATGATCCGCTCCCTTTTATCCGGATCGCGGATGAGCTTTGTCAAAATCAGGAAAATCAGCAGGAACACGGATACTGCAGAGCCAAACAGGAAAAAGACAATGCCCAGCTTATAGCTCACGGAAACGCCGTAGCCTTCTACATTGACTACATCTGTTTGTGTCGGGTTATATCGGATATCTATTTGTTCCCCAACTTCAAATGGGCGGTTGGATGTCCATACGTTCCCAATCCCTGTGCAGAGGCTGCCCTTCGTTGTTTTATAGCGGACGATTGGCGCATAGAAATATCGGAAGGAATCATCAGCATCTCCCATCCTGCTTTCGTATCCCACAACCGTGCCTGTTGTGGTGCCAGTATAACCGGCCTCTTCTTGATGGGCCGAATAGAGAATCCCTCCACCGATGAGCATAAAACCAACTGTAAAAATCAGGATGAACAATCCGGCGCATAGCCGGAGGATCCATGGCCTCCTCCGGAGACTTGTCTTGTTCGTATTGTCTTCTTGTGCGCCCATAGAATCCCTCCCTTCAGAAAGCCTACGGCCAGAAGCAGTACAGCAGAAACAATAATGGTCAAGAAAACGTCAGGAAGAAAAGCCTGAACGACCCAGAGGGGAATTTTCAAAAATACCGGAACAGCCATCAGCAGGAAGGCGGGTAAAAGAAAATGCAAGCCAATCAAAGAGTACACTCCCGGCAATTTGTTGCCGCGCAGTAGCAGTACGCGTTCCCGGTATTTGGAAAGTCGGCATAACGGAATGATTGCTATTGTCAGTACAGCCAACATAGTCAGGTTGAGCCAGAGATGGTTCAGGGCATACGTGCTGCCCGATATTTCATTTGGCGCATCCCCCAGGAGCATGAGCGCCACGCCCCACCCCAGCGAATCTATCATGGCGTTTGCCGCAAAATAATCGTTTACATTGGCCGTAACAGCCATCGCAAGGCTGCTCTCCGGCAGCAGAAAGATGCAGGCGTTCCCGGTTTCGACAAGGCCGTTGTGCCGCAGAACCGGCTCAGAAAGAGGAGCCTCGATACGCGTCCACCCGTACCCGTACCAATAAGGGATGTCGCCCTCCACATAGATGGTGTCCCCATAAAACATCGTATCGATGCTGGATTCTGAAAGAATGCCGCTTCCTCTATCCAGATACATCTGTAGGTATTTCCCCAAATCTTCTGTGGAGGATGAGATGTAACCGGCAGGGACAGTAATCCAGTCATCCTTGGAGGAAGGATATTTGAGGCTTGTTTTGATGCTGAAGCCCCAATAGTTTGTATGGCCATCAATCAGACCATTTTTCTCGCTTTCGTCCTGCGTAGCGGCAGTATGGGAAAGCTGCAGCGGCTCGAAGAGATTCTTCGTTATGTAATCACTGTACGATTCACCACTGACAGCCTCGATTATTTCACCAAGCAGGGAATAATTTACATTGGCGTAATGATGCACACCCTGCTCGTTCACGATCTTATAATTTTCTAAGGTCTGGTACTGGCCAAGACCGCTTGTATGATTCAGCAGTTGGCTCACTGAAATCCTGTCACCATCGGTTGCACCCGGCAGATATGTGGAGACAGGTGCATTCAGGTCAACTTTTCCCTGCTCAACCAGCTGCATGATACAGGCGGCAGTGAAGGATTTACTGACCGAGCCCAGATAAAAGGGGGTTTCGCTGCTTTCGCAGTCTCCATAATTTCCGGAAAATAATACTGCGTCTTTGTTTACAATCGTCACAGACAGTGCGGGAATATGGGCATCGTCTACGGCAGATCGCAGATAATCATCAATCTCGCGGTAATCAACAGGATTTTTCTGGTATCCATCCTGAGCATAGACGGGCTGTGCTGTTATCAAAATGCTCAGGCAGCAAAAAACACAGAAACACAAAAGTAATGCTATCGTTCGTTTCTTCAACATAAGCCATTTTCGACCTTTTCCTATACTTATATTTAATATGTATCTGGCGTGAATTTAACAAATGACCGTTCCCAGTATTCTTGAAAACGGTCATTTGAGAAAGACTTTATTCTATTGATCCACCCGCTGTGTTTTTCTTGAAAACCAGAATACCTTTAGAAGAAGGCATGATTGAGCAGGAGATCAGTTCAAACCCTTCCTGCTCCATTTTGTTGGCCGCCTCTTCCACTTTTGCGGCCATGTCTTTCACCTTGGGGGAATACTTTATTACCACTGTTTTGTACATTGTATTTACCTCCGATCTGCCCGGGAGCCTCTGAGGCGTGTTGATAATGTCTTAAGCCTTATAGGCATCTACAACCTGGATTATACCAGAAAGGAAATAGCCTGGCAACTTATAATTTCAAAGGCTTGTGTCCACACAAAATTCATATCCTCACCAGGAGAATATCTGTTTACCAAAAGTTTATCTGGGCTTTACTTTCAAATGGTGGCAATTTTGCCAAGTGCAAAGGTATAATTATCTTGGATGATTATATGTACATCTGAGAGGAGGAGCAGTCAGTGGACAATTCAACGGCATTTTGGAACATTATATTCCCGACAATTTCCCCTTTTGCCATAATTATTGTATTCTTCCTGCTGTGGCGCATTATAAGGCGGCTGGAACAGCGAAAGTGGAAACCGATAACAGCCCGCGTTCTCCGTATTGAGAAAATCGACAAGAAAGGTAGAGATGGCGTTTTAGAGCCGCGAAAATATAAACTGGATCTCGTATTCCAATGGCAGGGTGTAGACTGGCACCGAAGCTGGATATTCCCTCGCATATATGATCTTCCAAAAGCGGGCGATATTCTCCAACTGCGCTACCATCCGCAGAAGGAGGATTTCCAACTCGTCACGAGTCTGGCGGAGAAACAAAAAATCAGGCATGCTCGTCTGGTTTTGCTGCTGGTTATTGGCATAGTTATTTTTGTGCCGTCAGTGTTGTTTGGTTTGCTGCTCTTTCATTTGCCGCAGGAGCAACATGTCCTTTCCGAAAGCGCAGTATGGTTATTTTTTGCAGCGCCGCTTCTTGTTATATTCTTGGTCGTGCGTATCTATGGAGCCCGCCGCACCCGCCGCAAAATCGAATCGGGAGAATTTCAGCCTATCGCTGCGCAAGTTCACGGATTCCGCAAAGACAGCGAGGGCAATGTTTACGCATTCTGTCTCGTCAGAGTCAACGGTCAGGAAAAAGAAGTCACCCTGCCCATCGTCTATAGCAAGAATTATGAAGTCGGCCAATGGGTTACTCTTTATTTAAATCCAGATAATGGTGAGATATACGCTTACCCTGACACACATAAATGAGCTGTTTCTTGCACTAATTTTACACAGGTTTCACCATGGCAGGATAGAAAAATAGAATACGTTTGAATATCATTAGTAAAATAAGATAATCATACAAGCCCTAATTCAAAGATATTTAAGAGGAAAAACTTGCATGGATAATATGAAAATAAGTGCCATTCTTTATTCAATAGTGGCAATTATATTTATCCTATGTGCGGCCACTGGAGGCAGTCCTGCGTTTTATGGGGTTGCGGCTGCCTTTATTGCTCTGGCGGCGGCATCATACCCTAAGAAAGACAAGAAAGATTGCGAGCAGACTGGAATTCCTGCAATCAGCTATAAAGATGAACCATCTCTTTCCAACATGCGAGTTATTATTTTCATCGGAGGATTATATGCGGGAGGTGTTAGAGGCCTCACAAAGACTTTACGGAACTTCCACCTGCGCGATAACCAGAAGCTGATTCTTGTCACAGTTGGTCTGGCCAATCCAAATGAGCAAGAAAATCGAGACAATATACGTGTTTCCCTGCAAAAGCAGTTATCTCCAGAAGTGTTTTACAAGATCAAATTTTTTCATCTTCGTGGAAGGATTGACTATAACAAGCTCACTTTTGTATATAGTATGATGATGAAACTACGTTATCATTCTTTACGCAAGAAACCACTCGAAACGTTGACATCGGAAGATCGCACGTTTATTAATACCTACGGAAAACAGGCGAGTTTTATTGATTTCAATGCTCTAAAACCGATCATCAAAGAAATATATTTACCGGTCGAACGTGTTCCATAAAACATATCCGACCGGTATTGTTTTTCTACATTCTTTCCGGCGCATAAATCACCATCAGATCTATATACTTCTCATTGTCTCCCTGCTCTTCAAAATCATACCGGACAATATAGTTCCCGGATACTATAACCTCGGTAAGGATTGCTCAGGGTATACAGCTCTCCAGTAGTGAAGTTAATCAGGGAATAACGGGTGCTGGCAAGATATGCCTCATCTGACATAACTGCTCCGTCAGCGGTTCACAGTCCAGTCTGCCCGCATCCCCCAGATAAATCTTTACGTCGGATATTCCACGCTCCGGCCACGGATTGCACACGATAGAGCCATTGCCTCCTCCAAAAGAAGAGATATGTGTGCCAGAACCGCCTTCTAGTGTTTCATTCCCGTCATCGTCGTAAGTTCGCACACTCGTGTCTATTACCGTCAGATCCGGCCAGTAAATAATGCCGACAGAATCAAATTTATAATAGTAGTCAAGCAGTCCACCCGGTGGGTTGCCACACACAAAACAGTCTTCCTGATCAACAAAAGACTCTAATGTTAACTCATATTCCGGCTCCTGATTGTTTGTTTTAGTTTCTTCGTGGGGTGTCGTACTACAGCCAGAGAGAATAATCTTAAAGGAAAATAAAAGGAATAGATTTCTTTGCTTCATCAGTCGCCTCCTGCAAAAGAAAAAAGGACGCTCCTGCCTAGCAGAAAAGACGTCCTTATTTCCTGATAATTCCCTGTATATAAGCCTTCACCAATTCCTGTTGCCGACTGTCCATCGAGTTCCAATCTTTTAGCAGTTCTTCCTGATCTTTGGTCAAATCCAAAACTTTGTCGTCTTCGGCAAAGAACTGCGATAAAGTGATGCCAAAACCATCACATATTTTTTCTAAAGTCTGGATTGTGGGTACGCTTTTCCGGTTCAGCAACGTAGAGATTGATGACTGAGCAATTCCTGATTTCTGAGCAAGCCGATATCTGCTCATATGCTTTTTCTCACACAATTTTTGTTGGCAAACTTAGTACCCGCATCGTATGGATACTTATTGCCGGGTTTGTCAATAGGTAGCTCACCCCTGTCAAGCCGTTCTAATATTGAGGCGCGGCAAGCCAAAGCTGCTTTGACCTGCCTGTTCAAAATCCACGAAATGCCTGCTGCTGTTCTCTGGTCAGCATTTTTAAAATGATTGCCCGGATTGAGCTGAAAGAACGTATCAATACCGTGGCCTGCATAGAAACTCCGGATTCTTTCGGTATTTTCCTGTACTGTTTTCAGACAGGGGTTTCTTGTCCTTCTCTCCAGATCCCCGAGGGAAAAGAAAACGCAGTCCGGAATCCTTTTCATCTCATGAGAAGTGATATAATCCATAAGGCCCGGAAACCAGAGTGAGCCGGACACGCTTGCGATCCTCGAAAAAAGGTCTGTCCGGTACAGAGAATACACTGTAAACAGCCCGGCCAGAGAATAACCTGCCAACCCTCTCCACGAGACGCCATCCGCCATCTTTTCTGCCCGCGGCATGATTTCTTCCCTTAAAAGCTGCAGATAGTCGTCGGCGCCTCCGATACAGGGAGTGCTTTTCTTCGAGAGCGGTGGGATATCCCACGGGGCCATATCGTGTTCCCACTTCAGACCGCTCACGGCGACAAGGGTAAAAGCGGGATTGTCCATGTTTTCCAGCGCCCGGTATACATTATCACCTTCTCCCTCAAAAGTATTTATATACACAATAGGGCTGTCAGGTTCGGGGCTTGGGTAGACCTCTATCCTTTTATCCGCTGTATTGAATTCGTATTTGTCAATCTGCTCTCTTTCCACTTCTGTGTCACATCCCATCGATTATTCCTGATATGTAAATTATACTATGTCGATAGATAAAAACAAAATAGATATCTTTATGATAACAAAAAGCTTCGGCCCAGATTGATCTTGCCAAAGCTTTTCCTTTTTTCGTGGTTTCTATATTCTCTCCTCCGTCTGGGCGTCAAACAAATGGATCTTCTCCGGACGGAAGTTAAAGTGTACCCGGTCGCCCTTGCGGATGGGCGTGTCGGCCTCCACTCTGACCGCCACGTTCCCGCCGTCGTGGTCAAAATACAGGTAGGTCTCCGCCCCCAGCATCTCGTACACGCGGACGCGGCTCTCGATGCCCGTGTCAGCGATCAGCATATCCTCCGGCCGCACACCGATGATGATGTCTTTGCCCAGCTCGCTCTTTTGCTTCACTCTGTCCGCCAGCTCCGCAGGCAGCTCGATCTGCATGCCCGCTGTGCTGGCGTAGACCTTCTCATAGCGCATCTGGCATCTGCCCTTGAAGAAATTCATGGGCGGCATGCCGATAAATCCTGCCACGAACACATTGGCAGGCTCATTGTAGAGCACCTCCGGGGAGGCGATCTGCTGGATCTCTCCGGCCTTCATGACCACGATCTTCGTGCCCAGGGTCATGGCCTCTGTCTGGTCGTGGGTCACGTAGATAAAGGTGCTGTCCAGCTCTCTGTACAGCTTCTGTATCTCCCTCCTCATCTGGGTCCTGAGCTTGGCGTCCAGATTGGATAAAGGCTCATCCATCAGGAAGGCTTTGGGCTGGCGCACAATGGCCCGGCCCATGGCCACTCTCTGCTTCTGGCCGCCGGAGAGCTCTGCCGGGCGTCTGTCCAGCACCTGCTCCAGCCCCAGTATCTTTGCCACTTCCTCCACCTTCTGCCTGCGCTCCTTTTTCGGCACATGCTTCAGTCTCAGACTGTAGGCCATGTTTTCCGCCACGGTCATGTGGGGATAGAGCGCGTAATTCTGGAATACCATGGCTATATCACGGTCACAGGACTGCACGTCATTCATGGTCTTTCCATCCATCACAAGAGTGCCGTCGGAAATCTTCTCCAGTCCGGCGATCATGCGCAGCGTTGTGGATTTTCCGCATCCGGAAGGTCCCACGAACACCACGAAATCCCTGTCGTGAATATCCAGGGTAAAATTCTTTACCGCGGTAACTCCATCTTCAAATTTTTTATATACATGGTTTAACTGAATTTCAGCCACAGTTATTCCTCCTTGTCCGTGTCTGATATACTTTCTTTTCTGCCGCTTTTCAGGACATCCGCTCAAGGAGCCCCGGCAGCTCCTTAACAGAGTCCAGGATATAGTCTGCCTCTCCCCGGAAATCCTCCTCGCTGCTGACGCCGCTCAAGACGCCTATGGCGATGCCGCCGTTGTTCCTTGCGAAGGCCACGTCATTGTAGGTGTCCCCCACCACAGCGATCTCCTCCGGCTTCAGGTTGAATTTATGCTGGAACTCCAGGAACATGTCCGCCTCCGGCTTGGGTCTTTTTACGCCGTCATCGGCTCCCACGTAGTCAAACTCCTGATAGGTGCCCAGCTTTTTCAGGCAGCTCTTGGCGGAGCGCATGGTGTCTGCCGTGGCAAGTCCCACGCAGATGCCCCTCTCCTTTAGGGCCCGCAGCATCTTTTTGATATCTGTGACCTGCGTGTAGCTCACATTTTTCCCAGTCACATTCTCGTCGAAGAGGCGCTCCAGCTGCTCCTGGACTCTGGCCGGATCCAGAGTGATCCCCTTCTTTTCCAGCGCCTGGCAGATATCTGCCGCTATCTCCTGGTAGGACTTGTAGGCCAGGGCTCCTCTCGGGTCCACCTTCCCGTCCTCCACTCCCATGGCACGCAGCACGTAGTCGGTCATGTCCTTGTCCGGCTGGATGTGGTTTTCCTCGAGAAATGCGGGCGTCACAGCCAGGGCCGCCTGGAGCCACAGGGAGAAAAAGTCCACCAGTGTCCCGTCTTTGTCAAATAAAATTCCTCTGATCATATTAAAGTTCTTCCATTGTCTTTTTTATTTCGCCAAAGGTGCGGTACCGGGAGTTCGCCGATCCTCTGAACACAGGGTTCATGTAGCCGAGGAATTCCTTCTCCCGGCTGCGGACGTCCAGGCGAAGCCACTGCCACTTTTCTTCCTCAAGTTCAGCGTCAGCCAGCACCTCCCATTTTCCGCCTTCCAGTTCTCTGACCTCCAGCTCTCTGACTTCCAGCTCCCGGGAAGCGCCGTTTCTCACCAGAGAGACCACCGGCTTTTCAGCAAGCCCCTCTATCAGCACCTGTATCGTTACTCTGTCCACGTCCTCAGGGAGCTCATCTCCCGGAAGAAAGGTCCTGCCGGCTCCGTGGATCACGGGAGTCATCCTGCAGAAGCGGGTGACGCACATGTGCCCGGCCTTCACGGCCGCCATGAGGTTGTCCGGCGTAAGCTCCCCGCAGCAGACCCAGGTAGCCGGGTCTCCGGGAATGGAGGGAAGGTCCGCCCCCTCGTAGCGCTCCTCTATGAGATTGTGGGAGTCGCTGCCGCCCACACCGTAGATCCGATGACCATCCTGCCAGAGGGCGTCCAGGAAGCGCACGGCCTTCTCGTTGGAGTCTTTGGCGTCTGTGTAAGTTGGGTCGTTGATGATCTCCAGGCAGTCGATGTCATCCAGGTCAGTCTGGTCATAGCGCCATTTCCATATGGTGAGGAAGGGGTGGTTGATGCTTGTGATCCAATGGTTCTCCCTCGCCTCCCGGATTGTCTCCTCCATGTAGCTGTCCACGATCTCCTCGCCGTTGTGAGCCACAATGTCCAGGATCCGCTCCGGCAGCTTTGTGATGCCGAACAGGTTCATATGTCCCTTGTCCGTCGTCACCTCTATGCCGGGAAGGATGCACAGGGATGTGTCACACCAGCCTGTGTGCATCAGATTGTGCTCTGTGGGCACGTAGAAGTCCATGTCCATATCCACTGCCTTCTTCATGGCATTTTCCAGGGGCTCCTTCCCGTCGGACAGCCTTGTGTGGGTGTGGAAATCCCCCTTATACCACTGCTTTTTTGTGCCGTACACCTTGTCCCAGCGGTACTTTTCCGGGGAAATCTCCAGGGTGTCCTCCACCCAGGCGAGGCCGCCCATGGGGTCTGACACAGGGCCCTCCCCGTCGGACACGGTCATGGTGATACAGCCTCTCTTGTCCCCCAGCCTCTGGTGCAGATACTCCGTAAAGATGCCCAGGCACACCTGCCACGTTCCCGGCTGTATCCTGCCCGGCACGCCTCCTATGGTAGTGTCCTTTGGGCCCTTTCCCACGCACAGGCCCTGGTCTCCCCAGGCCAGCTGCTTCTGAAGACGGATATGTCCCTCCGGGTCCTCCAGGATGAGAAAGCTCATATAGCGGAATTCCTCCGGCAGATCCACTTTGATATACAGTCTTTCTGTGTCACAGGGAACCACCAGCGGCTCCCTGTGCAGATTTTCAGCCTCCCGGCTGACGGTAAATTTCAGTTCCTGTCTCATTTTATAACGCGTCCAGCGCCTCCTGTGCAGTTGCCTGCGCCGCATCCAGCGCCTCCTGCGCCGGTACGTTCTCCAGTTCCACCTGGTCTGCCGCGATCTTCAGAGCGTCCAGGATCTTTCCGCCCGTCGGGTCGATGAGGGCAGATGTGCCGTGCATTGCCTGCTGGAGCGGTACAAGAGCGTGGGGGTTCTCATCTGTGTAGGCCTTGAAATCCGGCACCTCCTGGGTGGACTCGCGGACAGCCACGTACCCTGTCGCCATGGACCATTTCGCCTGGTTCTCCGGTGTTGTGAAGTACTTCATGAACTCGTACACGCCCTGCTTCTCCTCGTCGGAAGATCCCTCCAACATGACAAGCTGGAGCGCGTCCGCTGTGGGCGCTGACGGGTTGTCGTTAAATCCGGGCTGCTCGATGGCGCCTACGATATTGAAGTCAAGGTCTGCCTGGTCTCCTGAGGATCCCGTGTACCCGCCGGCCTTGTTCTGGAGCACATCGTCAATGGTGGTGTACCAGTACTCCCAGCCCTGTCCGCCGGAGTTTACCTTCATGATCTTGTCGTCGTGGATCCATTTGCGGAAGCTCTCCCATACGTCCACCCACTCTTTGGAGTTGATCAGGCATGTCTCGCCGTCCTCGCTGAGGAGAGACGCACCGTTGCTGAGAGCTGCGTCCACAAGGTTCCCGTAGCCCCACATGGGCTCCCATCCAACCACGCTGTCTGTTGTGATCTTCTCGGCTGCCGCCTCCAGGTCCTGCCATGTCTTGATGGTGGTGGGGTCGATCCCTGCGTCGGCAAAGATCTGCTTGTTGTAGTAGAGCACCTGTGTAGTTCCGTAGGCCGGAAGGGCAAAGAGCTTTCCGTCCGCGTCCACGCCCTGGTCATAGAAGACCGGAATGTAGTCCTCTTTGTCGAACTCGTCGTCAGCGTCCACAAACTCATTGATGTCTGCCACCAGGTTCTTCTCTGAGAGGTTTCTGGACTTGTCTGTGTCGAGAAGGGCCATGTCCGGCGCGTTCTTTCCGGCAATACCTGCCTGGAGCTTCTCGTAGGTCTCTGTGTAGTCTGCCTGTGTGGTGGTGGCAACCTCGTACTCATCCTGGGATGCGTTGAAGTCGTCCACGATCTCCTGGAACACGTTCACAGCTGTCTTTCCGCCTGAGTACCACAGGTCGATCTGGAGCTTTCCGTCTGCTGTCGTTGTGGGCTCAGAGGAGGAGGAACCGCCGCCGCAGCCCGCCAGAAGGGATGTTGCCATAGCGCATAATAAAAGTGCAGATACAATTCTTTTCTTCATGATATTTCTCCTTTTTTGCTTTTTTTCTTTCCTTTGTTTTGAATGATATATGTAAGAGGGTTTTATCCCTTCATACCCGTGTCTCCGCCGATACCGTTGATGAACCATTTCTGGGTGAAGGCAAACAGTATCAGGAGGGGCAGTACGATGATGGCGCTGCCGGCCATGACAAGGGGCCACTCGGTCCCGTAGGCTCCGCCCTCGATGAAAAACTTCCGAAGTCCCTGGGACACCAGCATCTTTGAGTCTGAGTCCGTGATCAGGGAGGGCCACATGTAGTTGTTGTAGCAGGTGATAAAGTTCATAAGTCCCATCGTTATGAAGGAGGACTTTGTCATGGGACACACCACTCTCCAGAGGATCTGCCAGTGGTTGGCCCCGTCTATCCTGGCCGCCTCGATCATACCCGCAGGCACCTGCATGAAGGCCTGCCTCAGAAGGAAGATGCCGAATATGCTGACGCATCCGGAGATGATCAGTCCTGTGTATGTGTTCAGAAGTCCCCAGTCTGCCAGGATGATGTAGCTGGGAATGTAGGTGGCTGCCGTGGGCAGCATGTAGGTTCCCATGATCACCGCGAAGAGGATCTTCTTTCCCTTAAATTTCATAAACACGATGGCGTAGGCGATCATGGCCCCGGTCACAATCTGGATGAGCAGGGTAAAGGCTGACACATACAGACTGTTTGCCACATATTTCAGAAGGGGCGAGTCAAAAATGACTTCAGAAAAATTCTGCCACTGGAACTCTGCCGGGAAAAAGGCCGACACATTCATGATCTCCGCCTTTGTCTTCAACGCACTTAATATCATCCAGATAAAGGGGAAGACTGTAAATACGCAGAACACAAGAAGCACAATGATCTTGCCTGTTTTTTGGATTCCTGTTCTTATCTTCATACTTTTCCCTCTCTTCTAGTAGTGGACCCATTTCTTGGAGGCCGTAAACTGCACTGCCGACAGGAATACGGTCAGGATGATCATGACGATGGCCACCGCGGTAGCCTGCCCCATGTTAAATTCCTCAAATCCAAGCTGGTAATACATGTATAAAAGTGTCCTTGTACTTCCCGACGGCCCTCCCTGGGTCAGGATCTGTATCTGGTCATAGGCCTGCAGGGAGGTGACCATGGTGATGATGACGAGGAAGAAGGTGGTGGGCGAGATGCACGGGAGCGTCACGTCCCGAAATCTCTGCCAGCCCTTTGCCCCGTCCAGCCCGCTCGCCTCGTAGAGCTCCTTGGGAACCTTCTCCAGGGCGGACAGGTAAAAGATCATGGCATATCCAAGGCTCTTCCAGACCGTCACGATGATGACCGCCAGCATGGCCGTGTCAGAGCTTTTGATCCACTGGAGTGCTGGAAGATGCAGAAATTCCAGCACTGTGTTCGCAATTCCCGTATCCGGGTCATAGATCCATGTCCACACGATGGAAATTGCCACTGTAGGCGTGATCCACGGGGAAAAGAGGATGAACTTGATGATCCCGCTCCCCTTAAACGCCTTCTGCATCAGCAGCGCCAGGAGCAGTCCCAGGACGATGGTGGGGATGAGGGTCCCCACTGTGAACACGATGGTGTTCCACAGGGCATCGTAGAAACGTGCGTCCTTGAAGAGCGCTATAAAGTTGTCAAGAAATACAAAATTGTATGTTGGTGACATGTAGTCCCAGTCTGTAAAACTGATATACACAGACCGGAGTATCGGGTAAATCCAGAATACGATCAGCGGGATCAGGGCGGGCAGGACAAACAGCCACACAGTTCCCACTTTTCGAAAGCTAACCTTTTTTCTCATAACTCATTTCCTTTCTGTTTATCATTCCATAGATCACGAGCATGGTGACTGCCGTCGCCGGCAGCGAGACCCATATACCGGTCATCCCGGTAAATGCCGGGAGCAGGAACAGGTACACAGGTGATACGACCAGACTTTCCGCAAACGTGAGGAGCACAGCCAGCCTGGCCCTCAGCACCGCATTCAGATAAGAGATGTTAAATTTCGCAAATCCTGTCACCAGGAAGGCAAGGGCACTGACCCTCATCCCTGTCCCAAAAAATACGGCCGCCTCCTCGGAGAGGCCAAACCACCGGGCGATGTAGGGTGTGCAGACAAGAGTCACTGTCATGGTCACCGCCCCCAGCACGCCTGCCCCTATACGTGCGATCCTTTTCACCTGCCCCAGCTCCCCCGGGCGTCCGGCTCCGTTGTAGTAGCTCAGGAGGGGCTGCACCCCGTCTCCGATCCCGGTCAGCAGATACTGTACCGGAAAAACAATGTAAGAGACGACTGCATAGCATGCCACCGCCGCATTCCCACCGTACCGGAGACACTGCCAGTTGGTGAATATCAGAGCCACGGTGGGCGCCAGCGAAACGCCAAAGGCGGTGATACCGCTGCGGCAGATCCCGGCCACAGATTTTCCCTCAAGAGCAGGCCTCACCTTCTCTTTGCAGCTTCTGGAAAGCACGAGAACGCTGATGGCCAGCACGACAAACTGGGCTGTCACTGTTCCGAAGGCCGCTCCCCGTATCCCCATTCCCAGCGGGAACATCAGATAGTAGTTGACTGCAATGTTCACCACAAACCCGGTCACCATACTAATCATAGCCGCAAAGGACAGGTTCATATTCCGAAGGAGAGGCGTGATGCCCGTGCCGCACACCTGCAGCACGCTCCCGGCAATGATGATACCGGCATACTGCCGCGCCTGCCCCATCACCTCACCCTCCGCACCGAAGATACAGAGCAGCGGGTCCCTGGCTGCAAAGAGCACGGCTGACAAAAGAACGCCTGCCAGCGCCAGGAATGTCACGGTTGTATTGAACATTCTCCTGCAGCCGTCCCGGTCCCCCTTTCCCATCATATTGGAATAGAGGACGCTTCCTCCTGTGCCTATCCCGATTCCCATGGCCGTGATCACGGCCGGGATAGGCCAGGCAATATTGATGGCCGCAAGTCCTGTGTCTCCCGCCGCCTTTCCCACAAATAATCCATCCACCACGCTGTACATGCCTGACATGGTAAAAGCGATCATTGTGGGGAGAGCCTGTTTTAAAATTCGTCTGAACATGGGTGTCTTGGTTCCTTTCTTTTCGGTCCTCTCGGACACAACCCGAATTATAAACAATGATTTTTAAAAAATCTTCAAAAAAATGTAAAGTCTGTGTAAAGCACTTTTGTGTAAAGACAGGCAAAAAAAGGGCTTTTCGGAGCATTGCTCCGAAAAGCCCTTTTTCGTTTGCTCTGTATGTCTTTATACATCTTTCCTGTGCATATCCTGCTCAAATTCCTTTGTGGACTGTATCAGCATCTGATCAAAACGCTCAGGGTCACTGACCATGATGGCGCCGCACAGGGCATCCACAAAAGCCATCTGGGAGATGCGGGAGGAAATCCATCTGCTGATCTCAGAAAAGTGGATGGTGGGAGTGATAAAGATATAGTCCGCGATCTGCGCCAGCCCCGACACCTGGTCTCCCGTCACTGCCACCGTCACAGCTCCCGCCTGCTTAGCGGCAGTCAGGGAGTCTATAACGGCCTGGGTTTCCCCGGATATGGAAAACCCGATGGCCACATCCCTCTTTCCCAGATGGCCGGCACTGACCTTCTGGAAGAAAAGGTCCGAGTAGTTCCTGCTGGTGAGTCCCAGATGTAGCATCCTGCCGGACAGCTCCGCCGCCGCATTGGCGGAATTGTCCGTCCCGTACACATCTATGATCTTGGCCTTTTTTATGACCTTTACCAGCTCCTCTATCTGTCCCAGGTCAAGGTTTTTCGCCATGTCCGATATCATGGTGAGGTCATCCCTGATGATCTGGAAAACCGCCTCATATTTTCTGTGTTCCCGCCTGGCAGGGGACTTCCTCCCCGCAGAGGACACTTCCCTGTCAGCAGCCTCCGGCAGCTCCTGCTGCCCCTGTTCCCGCCACACGGTCCGCTGAAAGGCCGACCAGCTTTCATACCCTGCTGCCTGCAGCATGCGGATAATGGTGGCCTGCCCCACGCCGGCCCGGTCTGCCAGTTCCCTCACAGTCATGTTCCCGGCCGCCTCCGTGTCCTCCAGAAGCAGATCCGCCGCTTTTTTCTGGTTCCGGCTCAGCATGGCATAGCAGAGCCTCAGTTCATTCTCCCACATATCCGTCACTCCCTTGTCCGGAGCAGCGCTCCGTTTTTTCGACTTTTTTCAATGTCTTATTTTAGCATCGTCTGCCGGACAAGGGTGTAGAAAATCTACCATTTTACAAAGATTTAACCTCACATTCGTGTTCTGTGTGCAGCAGCATATGTGCTTTATGTGACATAGGCTGCCCCATATACTCATCATAGAGCTTCAGGATATCCGGGTTCTCGTGTGAGAAGCGCACCTTATAATCCTTGTCCAGACGGTAGAGCTGCTTTCCTCTCTCAAAGGCCAGCTCCTGACCGTCGTGGATCGGCTGTCCGCCGCCGCCCACGCAGCCGCCTGGACATGCCATGACTTCCACAAAATCGTACTCCACTTCCCCTTTTTCCATTCTGTCAAGAAGAGTTCTGGTATTTCCAAGTCCGCTGACTACCGCCGTGCGCACTTTGATCCCATTGATGGTAAGCTCTGCCTCTGCCACACCGTCATTCGCGTTAAATCCGGGACTCCTGACTGCCTTGAAAGCGTCCGCGTCCGGATTTTCTCCGGTGATGATCGCATAGGCCGTACGGAGAGCCGCCTCCATAACGCCGCCTGTCACACCGAAGATGACGCCCGCTCCGGTCCCCTCCTGCATAGGGGAATCCCCGGGGATATCCTCCAGCGTATCCGGGCTGATGTGGGCCGAGCGCATCATCTTCACCAGCTCTCTTGTGGTAATGACTGCGTCCACATCATGTCCCGCGTACTCTTCATAGAAGAGTTCCTGCTCCCGCTCCGCCTTCTTGGCCACACATGGCATGACGGACACGGTGTAGATCTCCTCCGGCTTCTTTCCGATCTTCTCCGCGAAATAGGTCTTCATGACCGCCCCGAACATCTGCTGCGGGGACTTGGCCGTGGAGAGATATTTGACAAGATGAGGGTACTGGGACTTGATAAACCGCACCCATCCCGGACAACAGGAAGTGAACATGGGGTGCCCCTTCAGCTCCCCCGACGTAAATCTCTGTACAAACTCGTTGGCTTCCTCCATGATCGTAAGGTCCGCGGAGAATACTGTGTCAAATACATAGTCCGCTCCCATTCTCTTCAGAGCGTCCATGATCTTTCCAATGGTAGCCTCCTCCGGCGCAAGTCCGGTCTGCTCTCCCCAGGAAGTGCGGACAGCAGGCGCCACCTGGACCACTACGGTCTTCTTCTCATCTGCCAGGGCATCCCACACCTTCTCTGTGTCGTCCCGCTCACGCAGGGCTCCCACCGGGCAGTGGGTGATGCACTGTCCGCACAGGGAGCAGGGAGCATCCTCGATATTCATGTGCCCGGACACATTGACTGTGGTCCGCGAGCCGGTTCCCTCCACATCCCAGACAGACAGCTTCTGTACCTTGTCGCAGATCTGGATACAGCGCATGCATTTGATACACTTTGCCGAATCGCGGATCAGCGGGAAGTCCATGTTCCACTCTCTCCGGTCTACCTCCTGCCGGTAGGGAAGATCGATAATATTCAGGTCATTGGCCACCTTCTGCAGGCTGCAGTTGCCGCTGCGGGCGCAGGTGACGCACTGGCAGTCGTGCTGGGAGAGGATCAGCTCCACATTGGTCCGCCTGTCCTTGCGCACTTTCGGGCTGTTGGTAAAGATGACCATGCCCTCTTCCGCCACATTGTTGCAGGATGTGATCAGGCGCTCCTTCCCCTGCAGTTCCACTACACAGACGCGGCAGGCCGCGATCTCATTGATCCCTTTCAGAAAACAGAGGCTGGGGATGGGAATGCCGTTCTGTCTTGCCGCTTCCATGATCGTTGTATTTTCTTCTACGGAAATACGCTTTCCGTCAATCGTCAGATTTACCATATACTCTCACGCCCTCCTTTGAATATTCCGTAGCCGAAATGGTCGCAGCGCAGGCACCGTCCTGCCTCCTGCTTCGCCTCGTTTTCCGTCATACAGTTTTCGACTCCTTCAAAGTCTTTCACCCGCAGACAGGCCTCGCGCTCTGTCAGGTTGACCCTGCCGCACGGTGAGCGGTCTGAGAGATTGGGTTCCGGGATCTCCACATCACAGGAAATCTCGTGATGGTAGCCCAGATACTCGTCAATATTGGCTGCCACCACTTTGCCGGCCGCAATGGCGGTGATGACAGAAGCCGGACCACTTGCGCAGTCTCCGCCTGCAAAGACGCCGGGCATATTCTCAAAGGTTCCCGTGCTCTTTGTGCGGATCTTTCCTCTCTCTACCGGGATGCCCGCCTCCTCAAAATGGCGCGTCTCAATGTTCTGGCCGATGGCTACAATAAGCACGTCGCAGGGGATGTAGAGGTCCTCTTCGCCGGTAGGCCGGATGCTGGCTCTGCCGTCCTTGATGGCGCTGACCATCTGGGGCGTCACATAAAGCCCCTTCACCTGGCCCGCCTCATCCACGTCAATGGCTGCCGGTGCTTTCAGTGTCTGCAGCTCCACGCCCTCGGCGATGGCTCCCTCAATCTCCTGGGGCAATGCGGTCATATCTGCCCTGCGGCGCCGGTAAACAATGCTGACCTTCTTGGCCCCCAGACGCTTCGCTGTGCGGACAGCGTCCATGGACACGTTTCCGCCGCCTACCACGGCCACTTCCTTGCCGGTCAGATCCATGATGATATTCTTCCCTACATTTCTAAGGAACTGTACGGCCGAGAGTACGCCGTCCGCGTCCTCTCCCTCCAGTCCCAGCTTCTTGTCCGTGCTGGCGCCAATGGTGATGAGCACAGCGTCGTACTCCTTCCTGAGCTGCTGGATCGTAATATCCTGGCCGATCTTCATGCCGTATTTTACCTGTACGCCTGTCTTCAGGATACAGTTGATATCGTCCTCAAGCCGCTCCTTTGGCAGCCGATAGTTGGGAATGCCGTATCGCAGCATGCCTCCCAGCTTCGGCAGCATCTCGTACACCACAGCCTGGTGTCCCATAAGCTGCAGATAGTAGGCCGCGCTTAAGCCTCCCGGCCCTCCTCCAAGGACAGCGATCCGCTTTCCGGTGGAAGGAGCACATGCCGGCGGGTCCACCTCGCCCGCATAGTCTGCCGCCATCCGCTTCAGTCCCCGGATGTTGATGGAGTCGTCCACCATATTCCGGCGGCATCTTGCCTCGCAGGGATGCTCGCATATGAATCCGCAGGTAGTGGGGAACGGGTTGTCCTTGCGGATCAGACGCACGGCATCTGCGTATCTTCCTTCGCCTACAAGAGCTATATACCCGGGCACGTCCACATGGGCCGGACACAGTGCCACACAGGGCACGGGCTGATTGTAGCTGCATGTACATCTTCCATTTTTTATGTGCTCAATATAGTCATCCCGGTATCCGACCAGCCCCTTGTAGACCATCCGGGCCGCCTCGTAGCCGATGGCGCAGTCCGCTGACTCCATAATGGAGAGCGCTGTCTCTTCCATGTAATCCAGCGTCTTCATGGTGGCTTTTCCATCCAGCACATCCTTGATAAAATGGTTGAGCTGCCCAAGACCGATCCTGCACGGCACGCATTTTCCGCAGGTCTGGGCATGGCACAATTCCAGGAAGGCTCTCGACATGTCCACAGGACACAGTCCCGGCGGACTGGACTCGATCCGTCTCTCCAGATCTTTATAGAGACCTTCCATGACAATTCTGGCTCTGTTTGGAGCCTTAATCTCTAGTCTGCTCATTTTCTTCTCTCCTCTCGACATGTTTCCCCATAGTTTTTTTATTATAACACTACCCGGATCGGTTGTAACCAGATTTGCCGGAAGTAGATTTTTTAACAAAAAAACAATTGTGCGGCACATACCGCACAATTATTTTTATCAACATGTTTTATTTTCTAATGGCACTTGCTCCATCCGCAGCTCTTGCAGATATTGCATCCTTCCTCAAATACAAGAGGCTCTCCGCACTCCGGGCAGTACATCTTGTCCTTATCCAGCTCTGCTGACACTGCCTTCGGCTTCGGTACTTTCTTTACCTTCTTCACCGGCTTTTCTGACTCGCAGTTCTCTTTCGCGGCCAGCTCCTCCTGCATCTCATTGTACATATCCATGAGCGCGTTGCCCACAGCCATAGGACAGCAGGCGCCCCTGCTTGTATCTTTCCTTGTCACCCTTCTTGCCGTGTAGGACGGGCAGGAACCGCTGGAATTCAGCTGATCCACGATGGTCTCAATGCTGATGCCGCCTCTTGCGCTGATGGAGATCATACGGGACAGCCCCACCATGAAGTTGTTGCATCCGCCTGTGGAGCCCTTGCTTAAGTAAGTCTCCAGAAGAGCGCCTGTGTTGGGGTCAAACAGAGCGATACAGTGCAGGCTTCCGCAGCCTGTCACCAGCTTGCGCTTCTTGCCCACCACATCGTCTGTGACAAGGAGTATCTCTCCTCTCTTCAGTCCCTCGCCTGCGGTGACTTCCTTTTTCTCCTTCTTCATATCTGTATTGAGGATACCGATCCTCTTGCAGCCATCCCGGAAAATGGTAATGCCCTTCAGCCCTTTCTCGTAGGCGTACATGTAGAGGCCTTCCGTCTCCTCCACCGTGAATCCGTTAGGCACGTTTACCGTGGAGCTGATGGAGGCGTCGATATGCTGCTGCCAGATGGACTGCATGTCAATCCTCTGACGGTAATCCAGTGTCATGGCTGTCACAAAGTAGTCCGGCAGCTCCGCGTCGCTCTTGATGCCGAACTGCTTCATATAGGCCTCCACGATCTTCGTGTACACCTTATAGTAGACATCTGTCCCGTGGAGGGACTCGGTCTTTCTCTCATAGTAGTTTGCGTAGACCGGCTCAATGCCTCCGGAAATGCCCAGCATGGTGGACAGTGTTCCTGTAGGCGCGATGGTCAGAAGCTGGGAGTTGCGAAGACCATACTTTTTCACCAGCTCCCTTGTCTTCTCTGTCGTATTTGCCAGGAAATAGGGAGTGCTCATGACCTCGTCGATCTCACAGGCCGGGTAAGCACCCTTCTCTTTTGCCAGCTTTGCGGAAGCGGCGATTGCTGAATCAGCCATGGCAAATCCAATCTTGTCGCACATGACCACAGCATCCTCCTCACCGTAGGCAAGTCCCAGCTTGATGAGGCAGTCTGCAAGCCCCATGATGCCAAGTCCGATCTGACGCCACTTTGCCACGCTCTCCTGCTGCTCCTCCAGAGGATGCAGGGGGAGTCCTTCCTCCAGCACTTCGTTCAGAGCTCCCACAGATACTTCCACGCAGTGTTTCAGACCCTCGAAGTCAAACTGCGCATGGTCCGTGAACGGGTCTGTCACAAAGGCGGAAAGGTTGATGCTTCCCAGCAGGCAGCTTCCTCCAGCCGGAAGAGGCTCCTCCGCGCAGGGGTTGACTCCGGCGTAGGAGAACTCCTTTGTGTTGCTGAGAAGATTCCAGCCCTCAATGCGGTCCCAGAACAGAGCGCCCGGCTCTGCATAGTCCCAGTTTGTCTCCGCGATCTTGCGGAACAGGTCTCTGGCATTTACCTGCTTCTCGATGACCTGCCCTGTGGCCTCCCGTGTATAGTGGAGCAGATAGTCCTCGTTCTTCTTGACTGCCTCCATAAAGTCCTCGTGGATGCGGACAGAGATATTAGCCTTTGTCACCTTCTCCAGGTCAGTCTTCAGGTCAATGAACTCCTCCACATCCGGATGAGAACAGTCGATGGAGATCATCAGCGCTCCGCGCCTTCCGTTCTGTCCGATCAGCGCTGTCACGAGGGAGTAGAGCTCCATAAAAGAAACCGAACCGCTTGTCTCTTTTGCCGCATTGTTGATGCGCGCCCCTCTCGGGCTGAGCTTTGAGATATCCACACCGCAACCGCCGCCGTAGCTGTACGTGCGGGCCAGCTTCTTGGCGCAGTCAAAGATGCTCTCAATATTATCCTCCGGCGGGTCCACCACGTAGCAGTTGGAGTAGGTTACCTTCCTGCCTTCCTTGTCCAATCCCCTATTGGACAGGATCCTGCCCCCGAACAGGAACTTCTTCTCACGGATATACCGGGCGATCTCTTCATTCCCCCCGCTGATGCGCCCTACCCACTCGTCAAAGCTCTCACCTTCGTTGCAGTATTTCTTTGTCCATATGTCCGTGCCGAGCTGATTTTCTTCGCCCAGCCATTCTTCTACAGTCATTCCACGTTTCTCCTTTTTTCGTATTAAGCTATACCAGAATACCACTATATCATGTGCTTTTCAAGTATACATTATACATTATCTGTACTTTATCTATACGCCCTGCTTCTTGCAGATATCCTCCAGGCAGCACCTGTCGCAGTAGGGCTTTGTTCTTGCCGTGCACACATCCCGGCCATGATACACAAGCCTGTGGCACAGGTCGCTTCCCTCCTCCGGGGGAATGATCTTCCAGAGAGCCATCTCCACTTTTTTGGGCTCTTTGATGCCGTCCACCAGCCCGATCCGGTTGGTGAGCCGGATGCAGTGGGTGTCTGTCACGATAGCAGGCTTGCCAAACACATCCCCCATGATCAGGTTGGCGCTCTTCCTGCCCACACCGGGCAGCTTCAGAAGCGCGTCAAAGTCGTCCGGCACTTTACCGCCGTACTCTTCCTTTAAAATCTTCATGCAGGCGCTGATGTCCCTGGCCTTGCTCTTTCCAAGCCCGCAGGGGCGCACGATCTCCTCAATATCCGCCACATCCGCATCTGCCAGGGCGTCCACAGTGGGATACTTTTCATATAAGACTTCCACAATCTTGTTGACTCTCTCGTCCGTGCACTGGGCCGCCAGACGCACGCTCACAAGGAGCTTCCACGCCTGGTCATAATCCAGGGTGCAGCCTGCATCGGGGTACTCTTTTTTCAGCCTCTCGATCACTTCCAGAGCTCTCTGCTTTTTTGTCATCTGTCCTTCTCCTTTTCCATTTATCTTTCGTCCTTTGCTCTCTACCTATCCAGCTCATCCAGGAGCACATCCAGCTTCTCCCCGATCCAGCCCTCCCGTCCTCTGCCGTTGAAAAATCCGCCGTTTCTCCCCATGTTCCTCTCCTTTTTGCACCGGGAGACCATAAACCGGATACGGAAGGTGAAATCCTCCGCCTCCATAGTGGTAAAGGGGTGCTCCTCCACGGCCACCACTTCCACATTTTCTCTTGTATAGACAGGGTATTTCCCTCTAAATCCGGCCCGGTGCAGTCTCTGATGGACATCCCTTCTCTCCCTCAGGATTTCTCCATCCAGGACCTCACCGTAGACTCTCTTCGGATATTTCAGGGAGGCGGCCCTCACCTTCCCATAGATCATCTCGTACAGTCCCTGCCTGGCCGGACTGCACAGCTTCCTCGCCAGCCTTTTCTTCAAAAATCCAAGGGGAAACCTGGCGTACAGGCCGGCCAGCCTGGCGTAGCTCTTATCCCCCGCCTCCATCGCCAGCTCCCGCATGCACAGAGCCCCCTCCCGCGTAGAGGGATACCTGTCGTCCAGCGGCTCGTCTATGGGAGACCAGTACCGGAAGGGCGGGAATTCAATAAGCCTCATGAATTCCTTCTCCCCCTCATTGCAGGCTGCGTCGCCCAGATACTGGTACTTCTCATAGACCGTTCCCACCATATAGACGAGCTGTCTCCACTGCTCCTGCCCCCTTACCCAGAAGTGCCCGATCCGGTGGTACTGGTAGCACTGGAATACCTCTGTCAGCTCCGAAAACCAGATGGTAAATACATTTTCGCTGCCCTGCTTTACAATGAGAGCCGACCGTTCATCCCTCCAGGCCAGCTGCCCCTGAATGGGGTACTCCTCCTGGTCAAGGTCCAGATAATCTCCTGTCATCCAGGCGTCCCTGAGCACCAGATAGCACTCCAGGGCATCGTTCATCATGTAGGGGATATAGAAGTCCGCCTTCCTGCCCCTGTCCTCTCCCAGGTGCAGCTCAAACACATGAAACTGAAAGATTTCCGCCAGCTTCCCGTAGCTCTCCGGCATATCCCTCTGAAGCCCCGGCAGAAATCCTTTCAGCTCTTCAAATCTTTCTATCATAAACCAAGCTTCTCCTTTACCTGCCACAGACGGCTGTAGAACTCCCCGTAGAAGTCCTCCCCGTCCCAGGGCGTCTGATAAAATGTGCGAAGCAGATACATCTGCAGTATTTTCAGGCTGTCGCCGTCCAGCCCCTCTGACTCCCTCTCACAGACCTTCAAAAAAGTGTGCCAGTCAAAGATATAGGCCTCATAGCGTTTGAGGTCCGGGATGTCCAGCCAGCTCCGGACCCTGATCTTGGTCCGGTCCGTCTTGGGACACTCGTGTAACTGGAGGAAATAGCGAAATCCTGTCTCCTCATAGTACCGCCCCAGAGGGAACATCCGGCAGATGCCCGGCCTGAAGGGGTGGATGGAGCATCTCCCCTCCCCGTCCAGGAAGGTGCAGGCCTCCTCCTTTCCCGCCATCCGAAGGCAGGGCAGGATGATCCCGTCCGACAGGACAAGCTCCGCATGCTCTGCCAGGAGTCCCTGAAAGTCCTTCCCAGTCCCTTGCGTCAAAAGCCAGATATCCCGCGGATCCAGCAGGATGGAGCTTCCCATGCCGTGACAGCAGGCAGAGCATCCCCGGCATCCCCGGCAGTCCGCCCGCACCATGTCCTGCGCTGTGTAAAGCTTCCCGTCAGAGATATCCTCCAGTCTTACATTTCTCCTCATCCACTCATCCTCCTGTTCCTTCCATCTGTTTCTTTCTTCTGTTCTGTCCCGGCTTCTGCCTTCCCTCCTTAATTCCCCAGCTCAAAGAGGCTCATCTGATGGCAGGTCTCCTCCTTTTTCACCGGCATCTCCTTCTCCCGGACAAGAGCTGTCTCAGGCAGCCCTGCCAGGAACCTGGATTCCTCCCCGGAGCAGGTGAGGATCAGCTCCTCCTTTGCCCGGGTCATGCCCACGTAGAGAAGTCTTCGCTCCTCCTCTTCATCCGTCGGCCGCTTTTCATTTTCCAGAGGGATGTTCCCCTCTCTGGCCCCGTAAATGAACACTGCCGGGAACTCCAGGCCCTTGGAGCCGTGGAGGGTCATCAGGGTGACGGCCCCTGACGTGTAGTTTTTCCCGCCGCATCTTTTCAGGTCGCTCTCCACGCCCAGCACAAGGTCCTGCAGGAATTCCGGCATGGTCGTGTAGAAGACGGTCATGGCCGCCAGCTTCTTCACAGCCCCCTCCCTCTGAAGGCCCTGGTCCTCCATCCACATCTCCAGAAATTTCCCCGGCTTCTTTTTTTCAAAGAGAGGGCGGTACTTCTCCGCCATAGTCCGGACCATCTCCTCTGTCAGCTGGTTCCAGGAAAGCCCCAGAAGGAGCTCCGACGCCGTCTGAGCCGCGGACTCATTCTCCGGGTCCTCCAGATACTGGAAGAAGCAGATGCTTCCCTGCACCTTGTCATCCTCCAGGAATCCCTCCCTGCCGGCCACGATATAGGGGATTCCTTCTTTTCGCAGGCACATTTCCACCAGGTCCGCCTGCCGGTGGGTCCTTGTCAGGACAGCAATCTCGTCAAAGGACCTTGTCTGTCTCTCCCTGCTGCCGGACAGCTCCTGGGCCTCCAGCATGCCGATGCCTCCGGCCATGCGCCCGATCTCTCTGGCGATGAAAATAGCCTCTCCCAGCTCGCTTCCCGCTCTCAGGAGGCGCACAGGCGCTCCTCCCGGACAGTTGGGGTGCAGAAGCTCGCACCCCTGCATCCTGCGGGCCGCCTCCAGGATCTGAGGCGTGGAGCGGTAGTTCTCCTTGAGCTCCACCAGGCAGAACTCCCCGCCTGTTTCCTCCACATCCGCCCGCAGCCGCTCAAAGCAGCCGGCGTCTGCCCCCCGGAAGCCGTAGATGGACTGGTTCGGGTCCCCGATGACAAAGAGCTCTCTGGCCTCCCTGTCCCAGGCCCTCACAAGCCTGTACTGGAGGGGATCGATGTCCTGGAACTCGTCGATGAGCAGGCAGGTGAACTGCTTCCCTGCGGAGGCGCCGCCCTCCAGAAGCCTCAGCGTCTCCAGGAGCAGGTCGTCAAAATCAAGGAGACCGCGCTCCTGCTTCTTCTTTTTGTAGAGCTCCTCCGCCTGCCGGAAGGGCTCCTCCTCACCTACGGACAGGCCCGCCTGTTTCCGGGAGAGGCTCTCCAGGAATTTCCCTACGCTGATGGGACCCCCCGCCTCCGACACAGCCTCCCCGGCCATCTGCCGACACTGGGCCTCACTGGCCAGGGAGAATCCCACTCCCGCCTTCTTCAGAAAATGCAGACAGATGCTGTGGAAGGTGCCAATCTGCAGACCGCTGACCCGCCGGCTCCCCAGTTCCTTTTTCAACCGCTCCCGCATCTCCCCGGCTGCCTGGTTGGTGAAGGTGACTGCGGTGATCTCGGAGGGCTTTACCTTCCTGTGTTCCAGAAGATACTGGATACGGGATACCAGGGTCTTTGTCTTTCCGGTGCCCGGCCCGGCAACCACCGCCAGATGCCGGCAGATCTTCCGCACAGCCTCTCTCTGCTCCGGGTTGAGGGAGGGGGCTCCGCCGCCGTCCTTCTGATCCTTCAGCTCTGCCCGGGGCCCCTCTTCCGGGACCACGCTGCCATCAGCCTGCTCTTTTCCCAACAGAGCATTCTTTTCCTCCCGCTGCCCCTTTGCAAGGGTTTCCGGCTCCACACCGATAAGGCTGAAGAAATCCATCTGCCCGTCCGTGTTCTCAAGCTCCTCAGCCGTAAAAAGACGGATGGTCCCGTACTCTCCGTCAAATCCCGGTATCCTCTCCACCTTTCCCTGCCTGAGCCTCATGATGCCCTGGGCAACCCGATGGCCTGCCGCCCTCTGGATATCCTCCTGCGGGATCGTCCGCAGGATTTCAAACTCCGGCCCCAGCTTCCCCAGCATATCCTCGTACTCTCTCAAGACCTTCCGGCTGGCCGCAGAGTGCCCCAGGGAAGCGCCGATGACCTCCGGCAGAGGCACCATGCTCTCAAAAGCAGCGCCATCCGGCTTGACATAGTTTTCCGGACGGTCAGACAGCTCCTCCACCCGGTGGGAGACGCCGATGGTGATCTTCCGGCCGCACACCGGGCAGACACCGCCGTATTTTTCCGTCTCCGAGGGCGACAGGCACAGGCCGCATTTCCGATGCCCGTCCAGATGGTATTTCCCCTCCTCCGGGAAAAATTCAATGGTGCCATAGAGCCCTTCGCCATCCTGGATGGCCTTCCGCAGTCCTTCGTAGGACATTTCTATGTCAAGGAGGTTGGCCTCCCGCCCCAGCTTGGCCGGGGAGTGGGCATCTGAATTGGAGATGAGATGGTACCTGTCCAGAGCAGATACTCTCCAGTTCATGGGCGGGTCTGACGAGAGTCCCGTCTCCACCGCGCGGATATAGGGTGTCAGATCCTCAAAGCACTCCTCCACTGTATCAAAGCCAGAGAAAGCGCCGAACAGGGAGAAGTGGGGCGTCCAGATATGGGCCGGCACATAGATGCTCTCCGGGCAGGAGGTGAGCAGGATCTCCAACAGGTCGTGGCAGGAGAGGCCCAGGATAGGCCGCCCGTCAGAGTGGATATTACCGATTTCTTCCAGCCTGCCCGCAATCTCCTCCGCCGCCTCCAGGCCGGGCAGGAGGATCAGGCTGTGGACCTTGCGCACTCTCCCTCCCTTTTTGTAGATGGAGCTTATTTCCCCCGTAACAACAAAACGAGGAGTCATACTGCCCCTCACTGTCTCATCCTCTATCCTGTATTCATCTTTCAGCACGTACAGCCCGTCCTCCGCGGGCTTCAGTTTTTCCCTCAGCTCCTCCCTCCAGGCCGGGTGGGTGAAATCTCCGGTTCCCACAATGTGGATCCCTTTCCGCCTGGCCCACAGTTCCAGATGCTCCGGCGTACAGTCCTTGCTGGTGGCCCGGGAATACCGGGAGTGTATATGAAGGTCCGCTATGTACATGGTCATTCCCTCTTTCGTCTGCGCCCTGCCCGGTTCCGTGGCCTCGCCTCCCGGGCAGAGCTTATCCTGTTTATTATAATATGGATGGCGGAAAAATACAATTCCCGGAGATTTCTGTTCCGGATTTTCTATGTACTTTCTATGTATAGAGATTTCTATTTCAGATTTGCCACACATCCCATCGCAGGCAGACTTACATGTTCCGTGCCTTTTCCACTTCCTCCCCCGTGGCCCCGGTGAGGCGCATGATCTCTTCCGGGCTGGTGCCGCCCTCCAGCATCCGCCGGACTATGGACAGCCGGCCCTGCTCGATGCCCTTTTCCATGCCCTTTTCCATGCCCTTCTCCATCCCCTTCTCCATGCCCTTCTCCATGCCCTTCTCCAGCCCGGTCTTCCAGGCGCTGTTCATAATAGCGTCGTGGTCCCTGATGGCCTTCTGCCGGGCCTCGTACTCCAGCCTGGCCCTCTCGTCCGCGCTCATCCTCTCCAGCTCCCTGTAGGCCTCCTCGATATATTCGCTTGTACCTGCCATATCCTCCAACTCCTTCCTGCTCTTCCCTGCCAGGAAACGCATCCACTGGATGATATCGTCATCCTCCCGCAGCTCCTTCGGCAGCTTCTTCAGCTCCAGGATCTGCATCTCCAGAAGGTCTGTGTACTTTTTCCCCGTC
>NZ_NFLQ01000030.1 GCF_002160985.1 Lachnoclostridium sp. An118
TACTGCTGTCAGAAGGAGAGATAACCATACCATGGATGTATGAAAGAGTAAATATCAACTGTGCAGAAGTAAACGCTACTACCCGTAGGAGAGGTGGAATTTAAAATTTCATTTTTGGATTTCAAGGAAATGGCCGGCTTTTCGTTGATTTGACCTGTCAAAGAAGGTAAAATAAAAGACAGAAAGCAAACGGGGCGGGGGAGAGACGCCGGATACCCCGGAATGAGGAAGGAGCGGTATTATGAATATCTGGCATGATATCAGTGAGGAGAGGATTTTCCCTACGGATTTTATGGCTGTCATCGAGATCCAGAAGGGGAGCAACATGAAGTATGAGATGGATAAGGAGACGGGGATGCTCATGCTGGACCGGGTGCTCTTTACAGCCACCCACTATCCTATGAACTATGGGTTTATCCCCCGCACGTACGGGGATGACAGGGACCCGCTGGATGTCCTGGTGCTCTGCTCGGAGGCCATTGTCCCCATGACGCTGGTGCGGTGTTACCCCATCGGTGTCATGAGCATGGAGGACGGGGGCATGGGAGATGACAAGATCATCGCGATCCCTTACGGGGACCCGACCTACATGGGATACACGGATATCAAGGAGCTGCCCAAGCATATTTTTGAGGAGCTGAAGCACTTTTTCTCCATTTATAAGAGCCTGGAGAGAAAAGAGACGCAGGTGAGCTCCTTCGGAGGCCCCATAGAGGCGGTGGAGATCATAGAGAGGGCCATCGACAGCTACAAGGAGAAGTTTGGAGAGAAAGATGGAGAGAAGGACGGGGATTGATCACAGCAGGGCCAGAGAGGTCTTTGAGCAGTATCTGGACGGATATGACAGGGAGGACGGGAAGGTAAGGCTGAAGATCACCCACACCTACGGTGTGGTGGCCCAGGCCACGGCCCTGGCGGAGAGGATGCGCCTGGGGGAGGAGGACACGCAGCTGGCCCGGGTCATCGCCCTGCTCCACGATATAGGCCGGTTTGAGCAGCTCCGGAGATTTGACAGCTTCCTCCCGGAGACCATGGACCACGCCGCCTACGGGGTGGAGCTCCTCTTCGGCGAGGGGATGATACGGCAGTTTCTCCCGGAGGATACGTGGGACGACATCATCCGGACTGCCATAGCAAAGCACAGCGATTACAGGCTGGAGGGGGTGGAGGAGCCCCGCGTCCTCCTTCATGCCAGGCTCATCCGGGATGCGGACAAGCTGGATAACTGCCGGGTGAAGCTGGAGGATCCGCTGGAGACATTTGCGGGGGGCTCGGCGGAGGAGATCGGGGCCCAGAAGATATCGCCGAAGGTGAGGGCGGACATCCTGGCCGGGAAATCCATCCTCTCCTCAGACCGGGTGACGCTGATGGATTTCTGGGTATCCTACCTGGCCTACTTTTATGACCTGAATTTCCGGGAGAGCCTGGATATCGTGGAGGAACAGGACTATGTGCGCCGGATCGCCGGGCGCATTCCCTGCTCTGACCCGGAGACAAGGAGCACCATGGAGGAGATCGTGGGCGCTCTGACAGTCTATGTCCGTTCCCGCGGCGGGAAAGATAAATAGCGGGAGAGTCTGCGAGAGGGGTATTATATGAAATTTGAACCAAAAGAAGATATAAAGAGGATCATCGTGGTCTGTATCGCGGCGGTCATCATGGCGCTGAACATCAAATCCTTTGTCCGGACAGGGGGGCTCTATCCGGGCGGGGCCACGGGACTGGCGCTGCTGATACAGAGGAGCGGGGCCATGTTTTTCCACGTGACGCTCCCTTATACGGTGATCAACGTGGCGCTGAACGCGGTGCCGGTCTACATCGGCTTCCGGTATATAGGAAGGAAGTTCACCCTGTACTCCTGTCTGATGATCGTGCTCACCAGCGTGCTGACAGATATCCTGCCGGGGTATGTGATCACCTATGACACGCTGCTCATCAGCATTTTCGGGGGACTCATCAACGGCTTTGTCATCAGCCTGTGCCTCCACATGAACGCCACCACAGGGGGGACCGACTTTATCGCTATCTTCCTGTCGGAGAGGAAGGGCATAGACTCCTGGAATATAGTGCTGGGGCTGAATGTGCTCATCCTGGCGGCGGCGGGTGTGCTGTTCGGCTGGGACAAGGCGCTGTACTCCATCATTTTCCAGTACACCTCCACCCAGGTGCTGCACATGCTCTACAAGAAGTACCAGCAGGAGACCGTGTTTGCCGTGACCAACAGGGCGGAGGCGGTCTGCGAGGCTATTGCCGGGACCACCCACCACGGCGCCACCATCATCGAGGGGCAGGGAGCCTACGAGGACAGGGAGAGGAAGATCGTGTATTCGGTCGTCTCCAGCGCCGAGAGCAAGAAAGTGATACAGGCTATCAAGCAGGCGGACCCCCATGCCTTTGTCAACCTCATGAAGACAGAGCAGGTGGCGGGGAAATTTTATCAGAAACCCAACGAGTGACAGGCGGACCCGGTGCCGGAGGCTGCTTCCTGTGCAGATAATGCAAAATAAGGGAAATATCAGATAAAGATTTCCGGATCCCTTTATATTACAATTGTCCCAGAAAGAACGAGCAGAACATGTATTTCCAGGAGGGAACAAGAATATGAAGGAACTGACACAGGAAAGGATACACCAGGCGATCGGGTATTTTAAATTTGAGGGTACACTGACAGACTGCAGGCCTTATGGGAGCGGACACATCAATGACACCTACCTGCTCTCCTACAGGATCGGAGAGATGGGGATGCTGAAGGTGATCCTCCAGCGCATGAACAACGAGGTCTTTGAGAAGCCGGTGGAGCTGATGGAGAATATCATCAATGTCACCTCCTACCTGAAGGAGCGGATTGAGGAGAACGGGGGCGACCCGGAGCGGGAGACGCTGAATGTGATCCCGGCAAAGGACGGAAAGCCTTACTACAGGGATGAGGATGGAAACTACTGGAGGTCCTACAAGTTCATCACAGGGGCAACCAGCTACGACAAGGTGGAGAAGCCGGCAGATTTCTACCAGAGTGCGGTGGCATTTGGCAACTTCCAGCGCCTGCTGGCGGATTTCCCGGCGGAGACTCTGCACGAGACCATTGAGGGCTTCCACGACACGAGGGCCCGCTTCGCCGTATTTGAGCAGGCGGTGAAGGAGGACGTGATGGGAAGGGCCGCATCCGTGGAGAAGGAGATCGAGTTTGTCCGGGCAAGGGAGAAATCCATCGCCAACTATTTCAGCGAGATGCAGGAGAAGGGCGAGCTGCCCCTGCGTGTCACACACAACGACACAAAGCTGAACAATATCATGATCGACGACAAGACAGGAAAGGGTATCTGTGTCATTGACCTGGATACCGTGATGCCGGGGCTCGCCATGAACGACTTCGGCGACTCCATCCGCTTCGGAGCCAGCACTGCTGCCGAGGACGAGAGGGACTTAAGTCTTGTGTCCTGCAGCATGGAGCTGTTTGACATCTATGCCAGAGGTTTTATCGAGGGCTGCGGCGGCAAGCTGACAGAGCGGGAGATCCTGGAGCTGCCCATGGGGGCAAAGACCATGACCTACGAGTGCGGCATGCGCTTCCTGACGGACTATCTCCAGGGAGACACCTACTTCAAGGTCCACAGAAAGGGCCACAATCTGGACCGTTGCAGGACCCAGTTCAAGCTTGTGGAGGATATGGAGCAGAAGTGGCACACCATGCAGGCCATTGTGAGAAAATACATGTAGTGCAGACTGCCGGTATGATATGTGAAAAAAATCTTGACATGCAGGAAAAAACAGGGTAAAGTTTAAACATAGTATGTAACTGGTAAGCAGGCATTAACTATACATAAATGACAGGAGTGTTTATGTGGGTTAATGCCTTTTTTATTTACGGATGTAAATAAAAAAGCCCTCCGGGGGATGCACACGGGCGCACGGGGAAGCCGCCTCCGGGCGGCCGCGCCCGGCGCGGGAGTGGGACCGGAGCTCCATTAGAAGGCCAGGGCAGGAACACACAGGGACATCTCCGGAAAAGAAAAGGAGAAAGAGAAATGAAAGACAAAATTTTTGGTGTTCTTCAGAGAGTGGGAAGATCCTTCATGCTTCCCATCGCGATCCTGCCTGTGGCCGGACTTCTGCTCGGTATCGGTTCATCCTTTACCAACGAGACTATGCTCAGCGCCTACGGCCTGACAGGCATCATGGGACCGGGCACCATCCTGAACGCAGTGTTCACAGTCATGAGCGCTGCCGGTAACGTGGTGTTCAATAACCTGCCTCTCGTATTTGCCATGGGCGTGGCCATCGGCATGGCGAAGAAGGAAAAGGAGGTGGCAGCTCTGGCTGCGGTGATCGCCTTCTTTATCATGCACGCTTCCATCAGCGCCATGATCGACATCTACGGCGGCGCGGAGAACATGCTGGACGGCGCCACCACCTCTGTGCTGGGCATCACCTCCCTGCAGATGGGCGTCTTCGGCGGCATCATCGTGGGCCTGGGCGTGGCGGCTCTCCACAACCGGTTTTACAAGATCGAGCTGCCCCAGGTGCTGTCCTTCTTCGGCGGGACAAGGTTTGTGCCCATCATCAGCGCCCTGGTGTACACCGGCGTGGGCATTGCCATGTTCTACATATGGCCTGTGATCCAGACCGGCATCTACAGCGTGGGAGACCTTGTGCTGAACTCCGGCTACGCGGGAACCTGGGTGTACGGCCTCCTGGAGAGAGCCCTGATCCCCTTTGGACTCCATCACGTATTTTACCTTCCCTTCTGGCAGACAGGCGTGGGCGGGACCATGGAAGTGGCAGGCCAGATGGTGGAGGGAGCCCAGAATATCTTCTTCGCCCAGCTCGCTGACCCGGCCACAGAGCATTTTGCTGTGTCCGCCACACGCTTCATGTCCGGGAAATTCCCCCTCATGATCTTCGGGCTTCCGGGGGCGGCGCTGGCTATGTACAAGGCGGCCAAGGCGGAAAAGAAAAAGGCCGTGGCCGGACTCCTCCTCTCGGCAGCCCTCACATCCATGATCACAGGCATCACGGAGCCTCTGGAATTTACCTTCCTTTTTGTAGCGCCCCTGATGTATGCGGTACACTGTGTGTTTGCCGGGCTGGCCTACATGCTGATGCACGTCTTCAATGTGGGCGTGGGCATGACCTTCTCCGGCGGACTCATCGACATGCTCCTCTTTGGCGTTCTCCAGGGAAATGAGAAGACAAACTGGATCTGGATCGTCATCGTGGGTATCGGCTACTTTGTGGTGTACTATTTTGTGTTCTCTTTTATGATACGAAAATTTGATTACAAGACGCCGGGAAGAGACGACAGCGAGGAGGTCAAGCTCTACACCCGGCAGGACGTGAACGCGAGAAAGGCCCAGCAGGGCGGCGGGGACGCGAAGCCTGAGGACCAGGTGTCTGCCATGATCTGCCGGGGGCTCGGCGGCAAGAAAAATATCTCTGATGTGGACTGCTGCGCTACAAGGCTGCGCTGTACCGTGTTCAAGGCGGAGCTGGTGGATGATGCGCTTCTGAAGTCAACCGGGGCATCCGGCGTGGTCCACAAGGGAAATGGCGTGCAGGTCATTTACGGCCCCAAGGTGACGGTCATCAAGTCCAACCTGGAGGACTATCTGGAGACGGCGCCGGACGAGGAGGTGCTCCCTGCGGGAGAACAGGCGGCACGGCCGGAGAGCCAGGCGCAGGAGGTCATCCCTGAAACGGACGGTGGGGACGCCGGCTCGGTGTCAGCTAAAGAGGAGAAAGAGAAAAAGCCCGTAAAGAGCATCATCATCGGAAGCCCTGCGGATGGCATAGCAGCGGACCTGTCTACAGCGCCGGACGAGGGATTTGCCGGAAGGATGATGGGGGACGGAGCGGTCGTGGAACCTGTGTCAGCGACCATATGCGCCCCGGCGGATGGTGAGATCTGCTTCGTGTTCCCCACAAAGCACGCAGTCGGCTTCCAGACAGAGGAGGGCGTTGAGATGCTCCTCCACATCGGCATCGATACTGTGGGACTGAACGGAGAGGGATTTGAAGTCCTGAAGGAAGAAGGAAAAGTGAAAAAGGGAGAGCCCATCATGAAGGTGGACATTGACTTTGTGAAGAGCCATGCCCCATCCCTGGTGTCTCCCGTCCTCTGCACAGCTCTTGAGGACAATCAGAAAATACGCCTTCTTAGAGAGGGCGAGATCCGGGCGGGCGAGGATCTGTTCGCGATTGATATTTACGAGTAGGAATATTTTCCGCGGGAGAGGGAAGAGAGAATGTATCGTGTGATAAAAGCGTTAAATCACAACGCAGTACTGGTGCTGGACGGCTCCAGCCAGGAATATCTGATCATGGGGAAAGGGATCGGCTTTGGCAAAAAGGTCAGCGAGAGGATCGAGCCGGCGCCGGACAGTGTGGTCTATTCTCTGCAGTCTGTGTCGGAGAGAGGAAAGGCAAAGGACCTTTTCAAGGAGATCGATCCCAGATATCTGGAGATGGCGGACGCCGTCCTCAATGAGGCGGCAAAGGATTTCGCCCACGTGGACCGCGGCGTGCTGTTTCCCATGGCGGACCACATTGCCTTTGCGGTGAGCCGGATGCGGCGGGGCGAGATCATTGCCAATCTGCTGACCCAGGACATCCAGGTGCTCTTCTACAAGGAGTTCAAGGCGGCCTCCCTGGTCCGCCGGCTCCTTCTGGAGGAGGAAGGGCTGGAGGTGCCGGATGATGAGATCGGCTATGTGGCCCTTCACGTCCATGCGGCCACCGCCGGGGAGAAGGTGTCAAGCGCCATGCAGATCGCGGCGGCTGTGCGGGAGTGCATTACCATGATCGAGGAGGACGCGGGGAAAAAGATCGCGGTCCAGACCCTCTCCTATAACCGGCTCATGAACCATATCAAGTACATGGCGGCCCGGGCAGTCGCCGGGGAGAAGCTGAAGCTGAACATGAACCAGTATATCAGCAGGGAGTTTCCCGGCTCCTACAGGATCGCTGAGACGGTGTGCGCCCACCTGGGCAGGCATCTGGGGAAGACGCTGTCCGATACGGAGATCGGGTACCTTGCCATGCACATTGAGAGGGTATATACAGAAGATGAGTAGAAGAAAGAGAGACAGCCTGCGCACGTGGCATATGCCCTGGCGCAGGCTGTTGCATGTAGGAGGCGCGGTGGCAGGAGTATCTTGCATTTCCTCGTATGAGGATGATAAAATAGTCCTGTATGGGACAGCTTGAGCGGAACAGAGGGAGCATTGTGGAGAAGCTGAGAAGAGTAGAGTAAAACAATACTGGCCATACACTACCACATCTGCTATACTGTTAAGAGGGAGTACACACGATATAGAGTGTGCTCCGCAAGACTGCTTGAAAGGAGAGACAAAAGATCATGGCAGCAAGAGGAAGTGTATTGTTGTACAATTTTACAGATAAAGAGAGAACCGACAAAGTGAAATTCATCTTTGTGCTCATGGGCATCAAGATACGCAGCGTGTCAAAGGAGGATTACCTGCAGCCCATCGGCGCTCTGTCCGGGGTGACCCGGCTGGAGCGGACGGAGGAGGTCTATGAGGGAGAGGGCTTTGGAGAGGAGATGCTGGTCATCTGCAATCTCACCGACGCCCAGATGGACCAGATGCTGGCCTACTTTCGAAAAGAGGGCATCCGGATTGCCCTGAAGGCGGCCCTGACCCCAACCAACATGAGCTGGAGCTCCATAGAGCTCCACGACGAGCTGGTGCGGGAGCACGAGGCGGTCCAGAGGCAGATACAGGAGCAGAAAGCTCAGAAAGAGCAGAAGAAAGAGCAATGACGGAGACAGAGAGAAAGAAAGAGGCAGGAGTGTTCACTCTGGAGGGGGCCCGCTACAGGCGGGAGCCGGGTGGCATCCTGTTGGAGCAGGCGGCGGACACGGAGGAGGTCCGCATACCAGACGAGATAGAGGGGGAGCCGGTCCGGTGGGCGGCTCCCTACGCCTTTGCAAGGACCCGGGCCGTGCGGATAGAATTGCCGCCCCGTATGGAGAAAATAGGCAACTACAGCTTTTACAGGTGCTTTGGTCTGCGCAGCCTGTCTTTTTCTGACGCCCTGACGGATGTGGGCTCGGGGGCCTTTAACGGCTGCGGCCTGCGGGGGATACGTATTGACCACTACCGGGGAGAGAAATCTTCCCTGAAGTTCCTTGTGGATGAGCTGCGGTACGCCCTCTATGTGACGCTTGTCTATCACAGGGAGGACGGGACAGAGGAGGAGGCCAGGCTCCTTTTCCCGGAGCACTATGAGGAGGCGGTGGAGAACACCCCGGCCCGGATCGTGGAGACTCACTACCACGGGTCCGGCGGGGATTACCGCCAGTGCTTTTACGACCGGGAGCTGAATTTTGCGGAGTATGACCGTCTTTTCCCCAGAGCGGTGGCTGAGGAGAGCCGGGAGGACGCCCTGCAGCTGGCGGCCCTGCGGCTTGGCTGGCCTTACAGGCTGGGGGAGGAGGCCCGGGACAGATACGGGACATACCTGCGGGAGAACATGGCCTGCGCGGGAAAGGTCTATGTGGAAAGGCAGGACATGCGCATGCTGCGGTTCTTCGGACAGGCCGGATACTGGGACCAGGAAGGTCTGGAGGCGGCCATCGACGCGGCGGCAGAGAGAAAGGAGACGGAGATACTGGGCTTTCTCATGGATGAGAGAAGGCGGCTGTTTCCAAAGAAGAAAAAGGTGTTTGAGCTATGAGAGACCAGAGGGAAAAACAGCAGGCAGCAGCCGAACAGCTGGCCGGCATCGGCAGGGATATCCTGGCCCTTACAAGAAATGAGCTTTACCTGAGCATGCGGTTCCTGGATGTGGCCCTCTCCGGCTTTTCCTACGTGATGGACCTGACGGCGGAGCCGGCGGCCACAGACGGCTTTGCCATCTATTATCATCCGGGACGCATAGGCGGGCTCTACAGGGAGAGCCGGGTGGACATGTGCCGGCTGTACCTGCACATGGTGCTCCACTGCCTGTTCCGCCATCTTGTCCGGAGAGACGGGCGGGACCGGCGGCTGTGGGACCTGGCCTGCGACATAGCGGCGGAGTCCATCACGGACAGCATGTATATACGGACTGTGAGGAGAGGGAAATCCTGGCTGCGCCAGGAGACCTACCGGAAGCTGAGAGAAGAGATGAAGGTGCTGGCGGCGGAGAAGATATACGGCTGTCTGGAACGGTGGGACTTGCCGGAGCGAAGGCTGGGGGAGCTGGAGCGGGAGTTTTTCGCGGACAGCCACAAATACTGGCCTGAGGACGACGACCGGGACAGGAAGCAGGAGATCGAGAACCGGTGGAAGGACCAGAGCGAGAGGACACAGACAGAGCTGGAGACCTTCTCAAAGGAGGCGTCCTCGGCGGCGGGGGACCTTCTGGACCAGGTGAAGGTGGAGAACAGAGAGCGTTACAATTACCAGGAATTCCTGCGGAAATTTGCGGTCCTGAAGGAGGAGGTGTCTGTGGACCAGGACTCCTTTGATTACGTGTTCTACAGCTATGGCCTGTCTCTGTACGGGAACATGCCCCTCATCGAGCCCCAGGAGTGGAAGGAGACGAAGAAGATTGAAGAGTTTGTCATCGTCGTCGACACCTCCATGTCCTGTTCCGGTGAGCTGGTGAAGAAGTTCCTGGAGGAGACCTACGGGGTCTTAAGTGAGCAGGACAGCTTTTTTCACAGGGTGAACATCCACATCATCCAGTGCGACGACCAGGTCAGGTCGGACCGGAAGGTCACCAGCCGGGAAGAGCTGAAGGAGTACATGGATGAGCTGGAGCTGCGGGGCGAGGGAGGGACAGATTTCCGGCCCGCCTTCGACTACGTGAGCGGGCTCCTTGAGAAGAAGGAGCTCTATCAGCTGAAGGGGCTCATCTATTTCACGGACGGGCAGGGGATCTACCCGTCGAAGATGCCGCCCTACGAGACCGCCTTTGTCTTTCTGGAGGAGGACTACGAGGACAGGGAGGTGCCACCCTGGGCCATCAAGCTGGTACTGGAGAAAGAGGATGTTGAAAATATGTCCGGGAGAGAGCCGGAGGAAAAAGGAGATACAGCATGGATATAAAACGAGCCAAACAGGAAATCAGGGACTCCATAGAGGCCTATCTGAAAAAGGACGCCTATGGGGAGTACATGATACCGGCTGTCCGGCAGAGGCCCATCCTTCTCATGGGCCCGCCGGGCATAGGTAAGACGCAGATCATGGAACAGATCGCCAGAGAGTGCGGGATCGGGCTTGTGTCCTACACCATCACCCACCACACCCGGCAGAGCGCCATCGGCCTCCCCTTTATCCGGGAGAAGGTCTATGGCGGAAAGACCTATTCTGTCACAGAGTACACCATGAGCGAGATCATCGCATCTGTCTACGACAAGATGGAGGAGACCGGCCTTGCCGAGGGCATCCTCTTTATCGACGAGATAAACTGTGTCTCCGAGACGCTGGCCCCGGCCATGCTCCAGTTCCTCCAGTGCAAGATGTTTGGGAACCGGAAAGTGCCGGAGGGGTGGATCATCGTGGCAGCGGGAAATCCGCCGGAGTACAATAAGTCGGTCCGTGACTTTGACGTGGTGACACTGGACCGGATCCGCCGCATCGACGTGGAGGAGAACTACACCGTCTGGCGGGAGTATGCCTGGCAGGCCGGTGTCCACCCGGCCATCCTGTCCTACCTGGAGCTGCGGAGAGACTATTTCTACAGGATGGAGACCACGGTGGACGGCCGCATGTTCGCCACCGCCAGAGGCTGGGAGGACCTGTCGGAGTTCCTGAAGGCCTGCGAAGCTGTGGGGAAGAAGGCGGACCGGGAGGTGGTGCACCAGTACATCCAGCACTGGAAGATCGCCAAAGATTTTGCCAATTATCTGGAGTTGTTTGCCAAATATAAAAAGGACTACGGTCTTGAGAAGATCCTGGAAGGGCAGTATAGCGGGGATATGCTGGAGAAGCTGAAGTTCGCCTCCTTTGATGAGCGGCTCAGCGTGGTGGGGATGCTCCTTGGAAAGCTCTCTGAGCTCTTCCGGGACAGCTACCTGTCTGACAGGTACGTGACCAAGCTCTTTGGATGCTTGAAAGAGTATAAGGCCTGCGGCAGCCTGGAGGAGGCGGCCGGGGCGGCGGCAGAGCGCTATGAGAACCTGCGGCGCGCAGGGCAGCTCACAAGGGAGGCGGACCACATGCTGCGGCAGGTGAACGACACGCTGGACCGGTATCAGCAGCTTCTGAAGGAAGAGCGCCTGACAGCCGCGGACCAGGCGGAGGCGGCTTTTGAGCGGGTGCGCGGCGAGTTTGAGAAGGAGACAAGGAAGCGGGAGGAACTCCTGGAGCGGACCGGCCGGGCTCTGGACAATGCGTTCTATTTTATGGAGGATGCCTTCGGCGACAGCCAGGAGATGGTGTCCTTTGTGACAGAGCTCAACACCAACTACTACAGCATCCAGTTTCTGAAAGAAAATGACTGTGACATGTACTACAAGTACAACAAGCGTCTTCTTGTGGATGAGCAGCGGGAGAAGCTGCTGGAGAGGATGGATGAGGCGGAAGGCATGCTCAGGGAATAAGAGAGGAATAGGAAAAACGGCAGGGGCAGATGTGAAAATAGTCTGTCCCTGCCGTTTTTTATTTAATTCTATATCCGGGGACTTGTTATCATCCCCCTGGTGCTGGCGGTCCTCATCGCCACATTTTTCCCGCAGGCTTATCAGATCGGCGGCTATGTGACGGCCCTGTTCTATGACGGCAACTCCTGTATGATGGGATTTTTCCTGATCGTCTGCGGATCAGCCATCAACATCAAGCAGGTGGGTATGCCTCTCTACAAGGGTGTGACGCTGACAGCTACCAAGTTCCTTCTGGGCGTTGTCATCGGACTTGCGGTGGGCGCTATCTGCGGGCCGGAAGGATTCCTTGGGATCGCGCCGTTCGTATGGATCGCAACCATCACGAACTCCAACGGCTCCCTTTACATCTCCCTGTCCGCACAGTTCGGTAATGCGACAGACACAGGAGCCATCTCCATCCTGTCCCTGAACGACGGTCCGTTCTTCACACTGATCGCTCTGGGAGCCACAGGACTGGCATCTATCCCGATCGACTCCCTGATCGCAGTGCTTGTACCGCTGCTCATCGGTTTCATCTGGGGTAACCTTGACGCCGGCTTCAGAAAAGCATGTGCGACAGCTCAGCCGATCGTTACATTCTTCATGACAATCTCCATCGGAGCGAAGACAGATGTCAACACGATCATCACAGCGGGCGCGGCCGGCATTATCCTTGGCCTTGTATCCGCAGCTACAGCAGTGATCTTCTTCTTCACAAACAACCTGTTACTGCCGAAGAAAGAGAGAAACGCCATGGGCGCTGCTATCGGTACGACAGCCCTGAACTCCGCCATGACACCGGCAGCAGTCGGCGAGGCAGACCCGACCATGGCTCAGTACGTGGATATGGCTACAGCACAGTGTGCGACAGCTTCTGTTGTAACCCTGTTCCTCTGCCCGTTCATCACAGCTTTCTTTGATAAGCTGATGCAGAAGAAACAGCTTGGTATCTACTCACCGGAAGGATGGGCACGTTACAAGGTTGACCCGAGCGTACCGGCTCCGGCGGCTGAAAAAGAAGCAAAAACAAAAATAAACGAAAAAAATCAAACATAATTCATTACAAAAAGTGAAAAAAGTCCTCTGATATGCTACAATACTCTTGTGCATATTAAGAGGACTTTCTTAAAATACAAAAACAGTAAGCGATTTGTCAAGGGTTTTTCCCCCTGAAAAGCACACATTTTGAAAGAGAGGGGCTTAAGCCCCTCTTGGCCACCATAAAGCACTGAAGCTGGTAGCACCGAAGCCGGTCCTTTGACGGCTCCCAGCTTCGGTGCTACCAGCAGGACGTGGGCCCGCTGGAGCGTCCCCCTCGGAGAGCGCACGGCTGCCGTCAGGCAGTACCTCCGCCCGCTTGCGGGTGGTGAGTAAGTGCGCCCTAGGTATAATTACTTTCTGGCCAGGGACAACTTGAAAGCGATTTCCTTTATGTGTTATAATTAAGAACAAACAGGGCAACAAATTAGAAGCTGTGGAGGCGGCCATTTATGAAAAATAAAATTTTTAAATATATTGGATTGGAAGTTCTTTTATTGCTTGCTTTGATGCTATGTGGAACTATTGTTGTAAAAATATTCAATGTTGCGCTGAAATTGCAGTTTGAAAGCATAGGGACTACAGGGTTTATCGCAGGATTATGCGCTTGGCTTATATTGTTGATTGGCTGGGGCATAAAAGCAGCTAAAGCAAAAAGGAACAAGTAACTTCCCATTTGTCGGGGGGCCGAATAAGATGGGGCATGGCGCTTCCCGTAGCGCCATGCCCCGTTGCATATATGACTCCTTTCCCTCTGCTGGTTATCACTTTTGCCACAAATGAACCGTCAGCCGATGTAATGTAGTAGGTAGCGTAAACCACCCTTTATACAGTAACTCCCAGGAAGGGATTTTATTTATGGAAAAACTCAACGTGCAGCTCACCAGAGAGCATCTGTTTGATTTTCTGTTATATCACACATTTTCGAAAGCGTCCGGTTTTCTGGTGAACATGCTTGGCATGTGCCTTATCGTGCTGGGAGCGGTCATGTAGTTTGTGGGGCGGATCGAGTTTGTGCAGTTTGTCCTGTATGTGATCGTCGGGGTCGTGGTCCTGGCCTATACGCCCGTGCAGCTTAAGTTCCGTGCGAAGAAACAGATGGAGGTCAATCCGGAGTACAGGGACCCCAGAGAATATATCTTCTCTGAGGATGAGGGCGTGTGCGTGGTGCAGAACGGGCAGGAGACGAAGTACGACTGGAGCCGGATCCAGCGCACGGTGACCACGCCCAAGACCATCGGTATCTACTATGAGAAGGACAGGGCGTTTATCATCCCCAAGGAGGCCTTTGGGGACAGGTTTGTCCCGGTCATGCAGATGGTGGTGCAGCATATCGGGCTGAACAATGTAAGGCTGACCCAGTAAGAGAGGGGCGGCTGTCAGTATAAGGGGGAAGAGGCTATGGAAGAGCGCAGACAGGCAATCTTGCGTGAACTGGAAGAAAAAGGGAAGGTCCGGGTGGCGGAGCTGAGCAGGGAGCTGGGATGCTCGGAGGTGACGATCCGCAATGACATCAAAAGTATGAGCGCGGAGGGACTCCTGAAGCGGACCCACGGAGGCGCGGTCAGCCTGGAGCAGAACATGGCCAGAAAATACAGGGCTGAGACTATATACAGGCATGTGGACCGCAAGAAGGCCATTGCGGCCCGCGCCTATGAGTATATCGAAGACAGGGACACAATCATCATAGACGATGCATCCAGCAGCTTTTACCTGGCCCTGCACATAAAGAGCCACCCGGAGAAAAGAGTGGCCGTGGTCACTAACTCCCTGCTCGTGGGGAATGAGCTGGCAGGCATAGACCATGTGGAGCTGTACATGATCGGCGGCTACGTGGGCGGACATCTGGCGGCCAGCATGGGCGAGTCCGCGGTGGAGAACATGGAGCACTTCCACGTGGACAAGGGGTTTATCGGTGTGCACGGCATTAATTTTGAGGCCGGGCTCACCTCTATCGCGACGCCTCAGATGCAGGTGAAGAGAGCCATCCTGAAAGCCTCGAAGAAGGTCTATGTGCTGGCGGACAGCAGCAAGTTCGGCGGCGGGTATCTGTCCGTCATCTGCCCCATTGACAGGGTGGACACGATCATCACGGACCGGGAGGTCTCGAAGGAAAATATCGCTATTGCCAGAGAGATGAAGGTGCCTCTCGTGATCGCGTAGTTGCGTGGCAAAATACCGTCCTCCTGCATATGCTGAGATAGAAAGTATATGCGGGAGGAATTTTTATGCCCTATTCGATCATGATGGATGCCGGACACGGGGGCCGCGATCCGGGAGCGGTCTACAACGGACGGCAGGAAAAGGATGACACGCTGCGGCTGGCCCTGGCTGTGGGGGAAATCCTGCAGGACCGGGGGATCGACGTGGAGTACACCAGGACCACGGATGTGTACGAGACGCCCTACGAGAAGGCCATGGAGGCCAACCAGGCGGGGGCGGACCTCTTTATCTCCATACACCGGAATTCGTTTCCGACAGACAACGAGGTGTCCGGGGTGGAGTCCCTGGTGTATGACCTGTCGGGGCTGAAGCTGGAGATAGCGGAGGCCATCAATGAGGAGCTGGCTACGGTGGGTTTTGTGGACCTGGGCGTGAAGGCAAGGCCCAATCTTGTGGTGCTTAAAAGGACCAGGATGCCGGCTGTGCTGGTGGAGGCAGGCTTTATCAATTCGGATACAGACAACATGCTGTTTGACCAGAGCTTTGACGATATCGCGCTGGCCATCGCGGACGGGATACTGGACACCCTGCAGCGGAACGGCCTTGTGGAAGAAAGTGTCCAGACCGGTCCGGACTACCGTGTACAGACCGGCGCTTTCCGAAGCAGAGCCTACGCGGAGCGCCTGAGAAACGAGCTGCTGGAGCAGGATTTCCCGGCCTATATCGATGACTCGGACGGATTTCTCCGGGTCCAGGTGGGGGATTTTGACAGTCTGGACGAGGCGGCGGATATGGAGCGGAGGCTGAAGAGAGCAGGATACGCCACGGTGATCGTGTCGGGCGTATAGGGCGGCCGGCATATCCGGCTATGGCTTTCGCGCGGGATTTGTGATAAGATAGGGCCAGTAAATCTGGAGGTAAGAACATGGCGGATAAGATGAGTTTTCAGCAGAAGCTGGCGGACATCATGCAGACGGCGCGGGAGAATGGCATGTGCATGACGGCGGAGGAGGCAGAGAGGTTTTTTGAAGATGACGGGCTCACCGGGGAGCAGATGGAGCTGGTATTTGACTATCTGCTGTCCCAGAAGGTGGCTGTGCAGGGGTATGTAAGAAAGCCGGGCACCGTGCGGGAGGCGGGGGACCGTGAGGAAGATCCCGGGGCGGAGGAGGCCGTGACAGGCGGCATGAGCGGGGAGGAAAAGGAGTATCTGGAGGAGTATCTCCGCCAGCTCGGGGAGCTGCAGGCGGCCGCCGGGGAGGGGGCGGAGCTTGCCGCCTGGCTCCGTCTGGTGGCGGAGGAGGCGGTGAAGCTGCACCAGCCGGAGGTGTTCATCGGCGATCTGATACAGGAGGGAAGCGCGGCTCTTGTGGAGGTGCTCGGCCGGCACGCTGCCGGGGCCGGTGAGCGGGAGCTGGTGATGGCCGATGTGCGCGCGGCCATGAAGGCCCTGCTCGCGTCCCAGGCAGAGATGGAGCGGCGCGACCGCAGGATGGTGGACCAGGTCGCAAGGCTGGACGAGGCTATCAGGCAGATGACGGACGAGCTGGGGCGGAAGGTGGACGTGCAGGAGGTGGCTGCCAGGCTGGAGCTGACGGAGGAGCAGGTCAGGGATATCCTGAAGCTGACAGGGGAGGAGCCGGAGGACGAAGCAGAAGCATAGTGCGGCGTTGAATTTCTCCTTCAAGTGTTGTATGATGGACAATGGAAAAAGACAGAAAGGTTTGAGTTATGAAAGAGAAATTTGAGCATAGATTAGAACAGACGGTGGGACCGGAGAGGGTCCTGCGGGAGGAGCCTATGAGGCTGCACACCACCTTCCGCATCGGGGGACCCGCGCAGTATATGGTGTCACCCCGCACAAAGGAGGAGGTCCGGGAGGTGGTCCGCCTCTGCCGGGAGGAGGAGATGCCCTGGTATATCATAGGAAACGGGAGCAATCTCCTTGTCTCTGACAGGGGGTACAGAGGTGTCGTGATACAGCTCTACAGGGACTTCGGGGATATCCGGACAGAGGGGACGAGCATCTTCGCCCGGGCCGGTGCCTCCCTGGCGAGAATCGCGGCGGAGGCTCTGAAGAACAGCCTGACCGGCTTTGAGTTCGCCGCCGGAATACCGGGAACCCTGGGCGGCGCCTGTATCATGAACGCGGGTGCCTACGGCGGAGAGATGAAGGATGTCCTGGAGCAGGTCACTGTCCTTGACGGACAGGGAGAGATAAAGACGCTGGAAAAAGGGGAGCTGGATATGGGCTACCGGACCAGCCGGGCTGCCCGGGAGGGCTATGTCGTCCTGGAGGCGGCGCTCTCCCTGGAAAAGGGGGAGGCGGACGAAATCCGGGCAAGGATGGAGGACCTGAAGGAGAGGCGCACCAGCAAGCAGCCGCTGGAGTATCCGAGCGCGGGGAGCACCTTCAAGAGGCCGGAGGGCTATTTTGCCGGCAAGCTGATACAGGATGCGGGCCTGCGGGGGTTCCGGGTGGGAGACGCCATGGTGTCGGAGAAGCACTGCGGCTTTGTCATTAACTGCGGCAGCGCCACTGCGGCGGATGTGGACAGGCTGATACGGCAGGTGCAGGAACGTGTGAGAGAAAGCTCCGGGGTGACGCTGGAGCCGGAGGTAAAGAGACTGGGAGAGTTTTAGGCATGAGATTTATTATTGTGACCGGAATGTCGGGGGCGGGAAAGAGCACGGCCCTCAAGATGTTGGAGGACGCGGGCTATTTCTGCGTGGACAATCTGCCTGTGCAGCTTGTGCCCAAGCTGGGAGAGCTGCTCATCGTCCCGGGGACGGAAATCAATAAGATCGCCCTGGGCATGGATATCCGCAGCGGCCAGGGCATCGATGACCTGGAGCAGTCCCTGGAGGCGCTGGACCGGATGGAGATAAAATACGAGGTCCTGTTCCTGGAGGCCTCGGACGAGGTGCTGATCAAGAGGTACAAGGAGACCCGGCGCAGCCACCCCCTGGCGGGAGGCGGCCGGGTGGACGAGGGCATACGCAAGGAGAGGGAGAAGCTGGCCTTCCTGAAAAAGAGGGCGGACTACCTGGTGGACACCAGCCGGATGCTCACAAGAGAGCTGCGGGCAGAGCTGCACAAGATCTTTGTGGAGAACAAGGACTACAAGAACCTCTACATCACCGTGCTGTCCTTTGGATTTAAATACGGGCTCCCGAGCGACGCGGATCTGGTATTTGATGTGCGCTTTCTGCCCAACCCGTACTATATCGATGAGCTGAGGCCCAAGAGCGGGCTTGATCCGGAGGTGCGGGACTATGTTATGTCCAGCGACACGGCCCGGCAGTTTCTTGACAAGCTGACGGACATGATCCGCTTTCTGATCCCCAATTATGTGTCTGAGGGGAAGACACAGCTTGTCATCGCCATCGGCTGCACGGGAGGAAAGCACCGGTCTGTCACGCTGGCGGGCGCCCTCTACGGGGAGCTGGCCAGGGAGGAGCAGGACTACGGCATCAAGATCGAGCACAGGGACATCGGCAAGGATGCGGTGACAAAGGGAAAATAGCAGCGGAAAACGCGGAGAAAAGAAGCAGGGATAGATATGTCATTTTCAGGCAAAGTGAAAGAGGAGCTGGCGAGAGTGTGTCCCAGAGCCAGGCACTGCAGGCTTGCGGAGCTCGCCGCAATCACAGGCATGTGCGGGGAGTGGAGAGAGGAGGAGGGCTGTCTGTCCTTCCTTGTGCACTCGGAAAATATTGCCGTCGTGAGAAAATGCTTTACATTGATCGAAAAAACCTTTAATATAGGTAATGAAATTGCTGTCCAGACAGCGGTGCGCAGAAATATGCACAAGGACAGCAGCGTATACTATTTGTGTGCGTCCGGGGAATGTCTGCGGGCTGTGCGCCACGCGGACGTGCAGGCGGTCTGCTGTAAGAGGGCTTACCTGCGCGGCGCTTTCCTGTCTTCAGGATCCATGAGCGACCCCGGAAAATCCTATCACTTTGAGATTGTCTGTAATACTTTGGAAAAAGCGCAGTATCTTCAGCAGCTTATGCAGGACTTCGGCCTGGAGGCCCGCATTGTGAGAAGGAAAAAGAACATTATCGTATACCTGAAGGAGGGTGACCGCATCGTGGACGCCCTGAACGTGATGGACGCTCCGGTGGCTCTGATGGAGCTGGAGAATGTCCGGATCCTGAAGGATATGCGCAATAATGTGAACCGGAAGGTAAACTGTGAGACAGCCAATATCAACAAGACAGTCTCTGCCGCAGTTAAGCAGAGGGATGATATTGAATACATCCGCGACACGGTGGGACTTTCAGGATTGCCGGACGGACTGCGGGACGTTGCCCTTACACGCCTCGCATATCCCGATGCATCATTGAAGGAGCTGGGAGAGCTCCTGGAGAACCCGGTGGGGAAATCCGGAGTGAACCACAGGCTCAGGAAGTTAAGTGAAATGGCAGATAAGTTAAGGGATAGCAAGGAGGTACAATATGATCAAGAAACCAGTGACAATTAAACTTAGGGACGGTCTTGACGCAAGACCGATCGCGCTGCTTGTGCAGGAAGCCAGCCAGTATTCCAGCCATGTGTACATAGAGGTGGCTGACAAGAAGGTGAACGCCAAGAGCATTATGGGTATGATGAGCCTGACCATGGGCGAGGGCGATGAGTTTACAGTTGTCGCGGATGGCGAAGACGAGGAAGCGGCAGTAGCTGGCGTGGAGAGATTTCTCTCGGAGCAGAAATAGATGAAATAAAAGATCTGTAAAGGGAAAGGGCATTTTGTAAATGCCCTTTTTTGGCCTAGGCAGACAGCGGAAGGGGAGACAGAGATGAAGAGACTGTTGTTTGTGTACAACCCCCATGCGGGGAAGGGGCTCCTGAAGCCCAAGGTATCGGATATTATCGATATTTTCGTGAAGGCGGGCTACGAGGTGACGGCCTATCCGACCCAGGCCTACCACGATGCCTACAGGAAGATACGGGAATTCACGGACCACTATGACCTGGTGGTGTGCAGCGGTGGCGACGGCACCATCGACGAGGTGGTGACCGGCATGATGGCCAGGGAGGACAGGGTGCCCGTGGGCTATATCCCCACCGGGACCACCAATGATTTTGCCCACAGCCTTAAGATCCCCAGGGATATACTGGCCGCTGCGGACAACGCTGTGAACGGGCAGGCGTTTCCCTGTGATGTGGGACAGTTTAACGACGGCATTTTCGTGTACATTGCGGCCTTTGGCCTGTTCACGGATGTCTCCTACCAGACCAACCAGACGGCCAAGAACATACTGGGGCATCTGGCCTATGTGCTGGAGGGGACAAAGCGGCTCTTCAACATACCCTCCTACCGGATCAAGGTGACTCACGACGGAGAGGTGATCGAGGATGAGTTTATTTACGGCATGGTGACCAACTCCCGCTCTGTGGGAGGCTTTCGGAACATGGTGGGAAAGAACGTGTCCTTTGACGACGGCGTCTTTGAGGTGACCTTGATCAAGATGCCGAAAAACCCCATTGAGCTGCAGGAGATCATCACAGCTCTTCTGACCGAGCAGACCAACGGCAAGCACATGTATTCCTTCAAGAGCGGCCATCTGGTCTTTGAGTCCCTGGAGGAGATCCCCTGGACACTGGACGGGGAGTTTGGAGGAGACCACGATGTGGTGGAGATCCACAATCTCCAGAAGCAGCTTCAGATCATGGTGCCGGCAAAGCATATAGCCGAGCTGTCAGAGGCCGGGAAAGCGACGGAGGAGCAGGTGGAAGAGAAGAGGAAGGAACCGTAGAGGTTTCCCCCCTCTTTTGCGGCTTTTTTCACGACTGAAAAAATTTTTGAAAAAAATGAAAAAAATGCTTGCAATCTGTCGGGATGTTTGATATTATAATCAGGCAGCAAGCAATACGGCTCCGTGGTCAAGAGGTCAAGACGCTAGCCTCTCACGCTGGAATCAGGGGTTCGATTCCCCTCGGAGTCACTTGAAAAGCCCGTTTTTACGGGCTTTTTTCGTGTCTGAAAAACAAAAGTGTATCAAATGGTGTATCAAACATACGTTTGGATATTGAGGAATCAAAAATACTTAAGGAGGAAATCTTGGACGTATTTTTATCCCGATCAATAAAATGGTGGTTATTTTTGTGGTTTGATGGTAAGATAAAAGAAAAGAAAGGGTGATGGATATGGCATTAGCACAGGCGACAAAATCGCATGAAACAACTTATACATTGGATGATGCAATGGATATTCTTCTTACGAAACTGGATGATGCCATTCATGATATGGAGGCTGGCAGAGTGCAGACGATAGAGGAAGCGTGGAAAGAGATTGATGAAATATAAAGTTCTGATTACCGATATTGCCAAAGAAGATATCAAAGAAAAGAAGAAATATATCCTTAGAAATTTCAAGTACCGTGAGTATGCAGAATATTTTTCCAGAAAGATAAAGAAAGCGGTGCATGAGTTGGATACATTGCCGGACGGTTATGGAACTACCGGTTTCCGTTATCGGGGATATGATATTTATCTGAAGGCATATAAAAATTATCTTTTGTTTTATACGGTGGATAAGAGTGCTGCTACGGTAACTGTTCTCCGCATCCTGCAGGACGGTATGGACTGGGAGAATATTATCAGACAATGGATCAGCAGGAAACATTAAATATTTTAAGAAAAGAAAGGGGGCTGTCGCATGAGGAAGTAAATTTCTCATGTGGCATGCCCCTCTTTTGTTGCTTATTTCAGAGAAATATCCAGATGATCTGCATATTTTTGCTTTTCTGCTTGAAAAAGCGCAGACCTCCCCTTTCCTGTCTGTTTAGCGTTTTGAACTTTCTAAATTTATGCGCTCTTCTTTAACGCAAACAGATGTGTCCCGGTTTTTCCGTTTTGGA
>NZ_NFLQ01000031.1 GCF_002160985.1 Lachnoclostridium sp. An118
GACGGGGAAAAAGTACACAGACCTTCTGGAGATGCAGATCCTGGAGCTGAAGAAGCTGCCGAAGGAGCTGCGGGAGGATGACGATATCATCCAGTGGATGCGTTTCCTGGCAGGGAAGAACCGGAAGGAGTTGGAGGATATGGCAGGTACAAGTGAATATATTGAGGAGGCATACAGGGAACTGGAGAGGATGAGCGCGGACGAGAGGGCCAGACTGGAGTACGAGGCCAGACAGAAGGCCATCAGGGACCACGATGCCATTATGAGCAGCGCCTGGGAAACCGGTATGGAGAAAGGTCTGCAGGAGGGGAGAGAGCAGGGCATGAAACAGGGGATGCAGCAGGGTTTGCAGCAGGGTATACGGCAGGAGAGACAGGATATTGTCTTTCGTATGCTGGAGAAAGGCATGGATCCGGAGATGATTGCGGACCTGACCGGCATGAATATAGAAGAGATCCAAAAGATGGAAGAGGAGTTCCGGGCAAGAGGGTAACCCAAATCCTTAACAAAAAATTAATTTTCATATTATATGATTTGCTGAGAAATTATGGTATAATTGTTCTACTCATTTTAGATCAGAAATGAAACAGAAAGGCGGCACCATGATTTTTGAGACTCACGCACACTATGATGATGAACAGTTCGATTTGGACAGAGACCAGCTTCTGGGATCTATGCAGAAGGGGGGCGTGGGTACGATCGTCAATGTGGGAGCTTCCCTTGCGTCCAGCCGGGCATCTGTTTCCCTGGCGGAGAGGTATCCTTTTATCTATGCCGCTGTTGGGGTCCATCCGGACCATGCGGGAGAGATGGATGAGGACGGTCTCCGGGAGCTGCGCAGTCTGTGCGGCGGGGATAAGGTAGTCGCCGTGGGGGAGATCGGCCTGGACTACTACTGGGATGAGGCCCCCAGAGATGTGCAGAAGGAGTGGTTTGTGCGCCAGCTGGAGCTGGCCCGGGAAATGTCCCTGCCGGTGATCATACACAGCCGGGATGCGGCGGCCGACACGCTGGAGATCATGCAGTCACATGCCCGGGGACTTATGGGGGTGATCCACTGCTTTTCCTATTCAAAAGAGCTGGCCCGGGAATATGTGAAGATGGGCTTTTTTATAGGTGTGGGCGGTGTTGTCACATTTAAAAACGGACGCAGGCTTAAGGAAGTGGTGGAAGATATTCCTCTTTCATCCATTGTGCTGGAGACAGACTGTCCCTATCTTGCGCCTGTGCCAAACAGAGGGAAGAGGAACAGTTCTTTGAACCTTCCCTATGTAGTGAAAGAGATTGCAGAGATCAAGGGAATTTCCTGTGAAGAAGTCATGGCACAGACAGAGAAAAACGCCAAAATATTATACGGCATGAGAGACTAAATGATGGAGGGAGGCGGGGCGATGCCCATACCTACACTGGGAAATCCCCAGAATACGATCGAGATACTGAAAAAATATAATTTTTCCTTTCAAAAAAAATTCGGACAGAATTTTCTTATAGATACCCGTGTATTAGATAAGATCATTGCGGCGGCCGATATAACAAAAGACGATTATGTTCTGGAGATTGGCCCCGGCATCGGAACTATGACGCAGTATCTGGCTGCGGCAGCGGGTAGGGTGACAGCGGTGGAGATCGACAAGGCGCTGATCCCGATTCTTGCAGATACCCTGAAGGATTACGACAATGTAAATATTGTTAATCAGGATATACTGAAGATGGATATCCAGAAGCTGGTGGACGAAGAGAACGGCGGAAAGCCGGTGAAGGTAGTGGCAAACCTGCCCTATTATATCACGACACCGATCATCATGGGACTTTTTGAGAGCCGCGTCCCCATAGAGAGCATCACCGTGATGGTGCAGAAAGAGGTGGCGGACCGGATGCAGGTGGGACCTGGGACCAAGGATTACGGCGCACTTTCCCTGGCCGTGCAGTATTACGCCAGGCCCTATATCGTGGCCAACGTCCCACCCAACTGCTTTATGCCCAGACCTAAAGTGGGATCAGCGGTCATACAGCTGACTGTACATGAGGAGCCGCCGGTCTGTGTGGAGGACGAGAGACTGATGTTCCGCATTATACGGGCATCCTTTAATCAGCGCAGAAAGACGCTGGCAAATGGATTGAAAAACTCAGCAGAGCTGGACCTTCCAAGGGAGATCATCGAAGAGAGCGTGGAGGAGCTGGGCCGAGGTCCCGGCATCCGTGGGGAAGCCCTGACACTGGAAGAATTTGCCCTGCTTAGTAATATCATTTATCGCAGGATAAATGGGCAGCCTAACGATCATGAACTGAGTAGAGAAAGGAGAATATAAGATGGAGAAACGTTACCCAGCAGCGAGAGCACTATTTGAGATCACACCGGAAATCGAGCATCTGGCGGAGCTTTGTGAAAAGAATACCGCTATTGACAAAGAACTCTATACGAAGTATGAGGTAAAAAGAGGGCTGAGAGACCTGAATGGAAAGGGTGTGCTCGCAGGGCTTACCAACATCTCCGACATCATTGCCAAAAAGGTGGTGGACGGGCAGGAGGTACCCTGCGAGGGAGAGCTCTACTACCGCGGCTACAATATCAAAGACCTTGTAAAGGGGTTCCTGGATGCGCATCACTATGGGTTTGAGGAGATCACATATCTCCTGCTGTTTGGCGAGCTGCCAGGGGAAAAGGAGCTGAAAGACTTCCACGAGACACTGGTGGAGAGAAGGACCCTTCCGCCCAATTTCGTGAGAGATGTCATCATGAAAGCTCCAAGCCGCGACATGATGAACAGTCTGTCCCGCTCTATTTTGAATATGTATTCCTATGATGCAAAGGCAGATGATACTTCCATTCCCAATGTACTCCGTCAGTGCCTGAACCTGATCAGCCAGTTCCCCATGATGATGGTGTATGGCTATCACGCCTATAATTACCGCATGGGTGAGGACCTGTTTATCTATGCGCCCAAGCCGGAGCTTTCCACAGCAGAAAATATCCTGATGATGCTCCGTGAGGACAGGCAGTACACGAAGCTGGAGGCAAAGATCCTGGATATGGCTCTGGTACTCCACATGGACCACGGCGGCGGAAACAACTCCACCTTTACCACGCATGTTGTCACATCTTCAGGGACGGATACATACTCCACGATCGCGGCGGCTATGGCCTCCCTGAAGGGGCCGAAGCATGGCGGCGCCAATATCAAGGTGACGCAGATGTTTGAGGATATGAAAGGCCATGTAAAGGACTGGGAGGACAAGGATGAAGTGCGCCGATACCTGTCAGATCTTCTGGACAAGAAGGCCTTTGATAAAAAGGGCCTGATCTATGGTATGGGACATGCGGTTTACTCTGTGTCAGATCCCAGGGCGGATATATTTAAGTCCTTCGTGAAGCAGCTTGCCTCCGAGAAGGGATACGAGAAAGAGTATGCGCTTTATGAGACGGTGGAGCACCTGGCACCGGAGATCATTGGAGAGAAGAGGAAGATCTACAAGGGTGTCAACGCCAATGTGGACTTCTACAGCGGGCTCGTTTACAGCATGCTGGGGCTGCCGCAGTCTCTCTACACGCCTATCTTCGCCGCGGCACGTATCGTTGGATGGAGCGCCCATCGGCTGGAGGAGCTGAAAAATGTAGACAAGATCATCCGCCCTGCGTACAAAGCGCTTGCGGAGCACAGAGACTATGTCAGGATGGAGGATCGCTAGGAGGAAGGATATGAAGAGAGAATTCTTTTACCCGTCCGCAGATGGAGAGACGAAGATCCACGGTGTGGAATGGATCCCGGAGGGCGGAGTGAAGGCTGTGCTTCAGATCAGCCACGGCATGGTGGAATACATAGACCGCTATGACGGGTTTGCTTCCTGGCTTGCAGAAAAAGGGTGGTATGTCACAGGGAATGATCATCTGGGGCATGGGAAGTCTGTTACATCAGAAGAAAAGTATGGATTTTTTCATGTGCCGGATGGCAATGCCTGTGTCATCCGCGATATCCATACACTCAGGGAACGCGCCGGGGACAGATATCCCGGCGTCCCTTATTTTATGCTGGGACACAGTATGGGCTCCTTTCTTCTGCGCCAGTATCTGCTGAGGCATGGAAGAGGCCTTGCCGGGGCTGTTATCATGGGAACGGGGGACAAGGGGGTGCCGGTCCTCTGCGCAGGCCAGCTCCTCTGTCGTTTGCTGGCAGCAGTGAAGGGCTGGAGCTACAGAAGCAGATTGATCGACAGGCTGGGCCTGGGAGGCTATAACCGCAGCTTTGAACCCTGCGAGAGCAGGCGGGAGTGGGTCACGTCAGACACCCGGATGCGGGAGAAATATGAGGCAGATCCTCTCTGCAGCTTTACCTTTACTGTCAACGGCTACTACCAGATGTTCGAGGGCATGAAGAAGATATCGGGAAAGAGAGGGGCACTGCGTATTCCCAGGACCCTGTCGGTGCTTTTTGTGTCAGGACAGAAGGATCCGGTGGGCAATTTCGGCAAGACTGTTGAAAAGCTGTTTCAGATGTACAAGGAGGCCGGCGTCAGGGATGTGAGTATACGGCTGTATGAAAATGACCGCCATGAAGTACTCAACGAGCAGGACCGGCAGCAGGTGTATGAGGACCTGTACGAATGGATGGACGAACATATAGTGCGGAGGGAGGAGAAAAATGAAGCGTTCAGAAATTAACCAGGCATTAAAAGAGATGGAGGCCATGATCCGTGAGTACCGGATCAGCCTTCCGCCCTTCTGTCATTTCACACCGGAAGAGTGGAAGACAAAAGGGCACGAGCACGATGAGATCCGGGACAACGGGCTGGGCTGGGATATCACAGATTACGGCCTTGGGGACTTCGACAAAGTGGGATTTTCCCTCATCACCATCCGCAACGGTAACGTGCACGATGAGAAGTATCCGAAGCCCTATGCGGAGAAGCTCCTTTATATAAAAGAAGGACAGCACTCCCCCATGCATTTTCACTGGAACAAGATGGAGGATATCATCAACCGGGGCGGCGGCAATGTGCTGATCCGGGTGTACAATTCCAATGAAAAAGAAGAGTTTGCGGACACGCCGGTGACCGTTCACTGCGACGGACATACCTATACCGTACCGGCAGGAACCCAGATCAGGATCTGCCCGGGAGAGTCCATCACCATCACGCCCTACCTGTATCACGACTTTGACGTGGAGGAGGGAAGCGGTCCGGTCCTCCTGGGGGAAGTGTCCATGTGCAATGACGACAACACGGACAATCGGTTCTATGAAAATGTAGGAAGGTTCCCCGAGATCGAGGAGGATGAGGAGCCCTACAGGCTGCTGTGTAATGAGTATCCGGCAGCGGAATAGATCAGGCAGTGCTGTGAGATGAAGAATGTAAAATTAGGATTTAAATTTGATATTCTGATTTTAGATTTACAGTTTAAATTATAAATTTGCAATGTGCGTTTTAAATTTTGAGTGGAATTTAAAACGCACATTTTAAATTTGTTGAATAATTTTAGATTTTGATGTAAAATCTAAAATAAGAGGTGAAATCTAAAATGACAATAGAAGAATTTGAAATAATTTTAAATCGTATACAACAACAAAAGACAGAAACACAGACATTGGAAGTAAAGTCGGCAGCGGACGGCTGTCCGAAGAAATTATTTGATACGCTTTCCAGTTTTTCAAATCAGGACGATGGCGGAGTGATTGTATTTGGAGTAGATGAAAACCAGAATTTCCGGGAAGTGGGAGTTTATGATCCTCAGGATCTGCAAAAGCAGGTGAATAACCAATGTCTGCAAATGGAGCCAGTGGTGCGGCCACTTTTTACAGTGACGGAAAAAGATGGGAAGAGCTTTGTGGCGGCAGAGATTCCAGCTGTGGACCTTACAGAGAGACCCTGCTATTACAAGGGGGTCGGGCGGATCAAGGGCTCCTACATCCGGTCAGGAGACAGCGATGAGCATATGACAGAATATGAGATATACAGTTATGAGGCATTTCGGAAAAAGTATCAGGATGATATTCGTGTCGTGGAGAGAGCTACAATGCAGACTGTTGATGAGAAAAAGCTGTATGATTATATAGGAAAGCTCAAAGAGGGAAAACCAAACCTTGCCAGTCTGTCCGATGAGACTGTGAGCGAATTGATGAGCGTGACAAGGAATGGCAGTCTGACTCTGAGTACAGTTATGCTGTTCAGTCCCTATCCGCAGGCCTTTTTTCCCGGGTTTGGTATTATAGCCTCTGTAGTTCCCGGGACAGAGATGGGAGATACCGGAGAGCAGGGGGAGAGATTTACAGACAATCAGAGAATCGAAGGGAATATCCCCCAGATGCTGGAGGAAGCATTGCAGTTCGTGAGACGGAATATGCATCACAGAACAATTATAGACCCCTACACAGGAAAGCGGGCGGATCGGACAGATTATCCATTGACTGCTGTCAGGGAAGCTGTGTTAAATGCGTTGGTGCATCGGGATTACAGTATGCATACGGAGGCCATGCCGATACAACTTTTGCTTTTTGAAGACCGGATGGAGATTAGAAATCCAGGTGGGATCTACGGCAGGATCCAGGTGGATCAGCTCGGGAAAGTGCAGCCGGACACAAGAAACCCAGTTTTGGCTATGGCGCTTGAAGTGTTGGATATTACGGAGAATCGGTACTCTGGTATTCCCACGATCCGCAGGGAAATGGAGCGCTGTGGATTACCACAACCGGAATTTACAGATGCGAGAGGCAGCTTTGCAGTCTGCTTTCGGAAGAGGGATGAAAATGATGGGAAGCGGGATAACAGAAGGAAGAGCGATGAAGAAGATCTTCAGAGCAGCCTTCTCCTTTACTGCCGCACGCCCCGCACGAAAAAAGAAATCGGTGCCTTCCTGGGACTGAGTTCAACTACCTATGCGATCCAGAGGTATGTCATGCCTCTTGTAGAGCAGGGGAAGATCAGGATGAGTATGCCGGATAAGCCGAAAAGTCCCAAACAGTTGTTTTATACAGAAATATAAAATTCTTTGTCCCCTTTTGCCCTTCTGGTGCGAATAAACACTATAGAAGGACAGAAGGGGACAAATTGTATGAAGACAGAAGAAGAGAAAAAGCACATAGAAAAAAGGATATTTGACATAGCCAGGCAGAGCCTTCAGACGTCCGGGGCGGACCGGCCGGAGGTGAAGTGGCTGCAGGAGAAAATGGCCTGCATCCAGAGAAGATACAAGCTGAAGAGTAAGATTCAAGTAGACCGGCTTCTCTGTGAGAGAATGCTGGGGAGAGAGCCCCGGACTGGGGCAGCGTGACGCCCTCGCCGCACAGCGTTCCCCCAAGCTGGATGCCGCCGTTTCCATTCACAATGGCGCCGGAGGCAAGGGTCAGAGTGTTGCCAGGGTCTATGCGGAGACTGTATGTGTCGATGGTCAGCGTTCCGCCGTTCTCAACGGTCATATTGGAAAAATTTGTCCCATTGTTCTGTGCGATGAACTGTCCGCCGTCTTTCACGGTCACATCGCCCCTCACAGAGCCGGTCACGTGGTTGGTCTCAGTGATCTGTTTGACCTCATTTTTCCATACACCTTCTATGGAAAGGTTGCCATCGACCTGGGCGTGGTTCAGGACAGTGACGTTTTCCGGGATGACCCAGGTACCGTGTACATACAGATTTTTTTCAATGGTGATGGTGACTTCCTCCTCGGGCCAGGTGAATCCCTGAGATGCGGAGAGCTCAAAGCCATACCCGAACTGGTCTCCCGGATACCTTTCAATGAAATCGCACCACTCTTCATAGCTGTCGGCCATGAAAGCTGCGGCGAACGACGTCGCAGGCAGCATGGAGACGACCAGGCAGATGCCCAGGAGCAGTCCTGTTATCCGTTTTCTCATATAGAAAACCCTCCTCACATACTTATTTCTCTGTCTTCCACCGGAAGGGCGGACAGACCTGCTTAAAAAATAGCATGTGAAAGGAGGGCCATCAACATGGTAAATGCTAACATTTCACACGTATGGTCTTGTTCCCGTTCGGAGCGGTCACTCCACCGTCAGGGGGATGGAGGACTCTACATTCCAGCGGTAGTTGACACCGTCCCGCCCTGAATGGAAAATGTCGTCAGAGGTGAGACGGAAGGAGGCCGGGTCGCTGGTGAAGGTGTCCAGGCGCACAAGAAACTCTATGACCTGTGGATCATCATCGAGGAATGACTTTCCAATACTGTTGCCTGCGTTGCAGATATGGCTGCTGTCCGGGAGGAAATCTGCCTTCTGGCTGAGAAAGAGATCAAAGATCTCCGGCCTGGAGGTATCTGTCTGAGGCTTCAGGCAGATTTTCCAGGCCCGTTCTCCCGGGCAGTCAGAGGCAGACGCATAGGTGCCGGGGATACGCTGGCCCGGTACAAGAGGGATGGGGGTCACGCTGTCCACAGTGATGCTGCCGCTCCCTACAGTCCAGTTTTTGTCCTCCCATGTGCATGTCTCCAGATCAATGGGGATGGAGAAATCCTCCGGAAGGACAGAACTCAGGTACAGATAGGGGATGTGGAGCGTGTAGTTCCCCGGTGGGACAGGGCCGAAATCCCAGTCGTAGTAATCCCTGGTGGTGGCGCTTTTTTACGGTCTCGTAGGGAAGTCCTAAGGAGGCGGCGATCTCTTTTGTTGTCATGCCGCCGTAGTATTTCATGTGGATGAGAGCTGCCTCCTCCGGCTGCAGCGTCTCCATGGCTTTCTCCACATCTGCGCGGAGCTCTGACAGGGAGATCTGCTGGTCCTCCGGGCACGACAATGCGGCTGCCGTGGACAGAGCTGTCTGCTGCTGCTCCTTCCGGTAGCGGGAGATGGCCAGATTTCTTGTGATGACAGACAGGTAGAGGGGCAGGGATGCCCTGCCTGGGTCGTATTTGTCCCGCTGGAAATAAAAGCGGGTAAAGGCTTGTTGACGCATTCTTTTATATCCTCGGGATCGTGGAGATACCTGGACGCTATATGCCAGATGAGCCCCGTGTACTGCTCCATCAGGAGAGCCAGTCCCTGCTGGGGACTCTTGGCGAGCTTTGCCAGTATCTGCTGGTCGTTCAAGGCGTGCGTGTGCATGGAAATGTATTCCCCCTCTTTTTTGCCTGCGCGGATGCTGTGGCAGTCATAATAAAAAATCATATCACAGGGGGGCAGGGGCATCAACAAGGTGAAACTTAACCGAAATGGGAGCTTGCTTTTATATCAGCGCTCCCTGGCGCTCCAGCTCGGCCCGGATCGCTATCTTATTTAAATGAGAATGCCTGCCAAGGCCGTCTCTCTGTTTAAATATCTTCCTTTAAGATAGCCTGCACAGGCTTTTTTGTGCGGGGAAACCAGAACTGTACTAAGGGGCCTGCCAGCAGGATGGCCAGAGCCTTTGCCCAGCCGGATACGCTCCTTCCTGAAGTGTCAGACGCAAAGGTTTGCTTTTTGTTTTCCATAATAGACAGATCCTCCCCCGGAAAAATTTCATTTCTATATATCATAAGCCATATACAGGGGATCGACAATGGTATCTGGCTGTATTTCGAAAGCCCTTTAGACAGCGAAAACCCGCTGGCCTTCCGGCCTGCGGGCTTTCGTCGTTGTTATAGTTATCTAAAGGAATGAGGGACTATCGGATTGGTTTATATGGTGTTATGAAGTGCTGTGAAGCCCGGAAATACGGGCTTCTTTTAATGTGGTCTTCTCGTATTGTGTTGCAGTTTGCTGTCCCGGACTGTCCCAAAACTGTCCATAGGACAGAGTTGCTATGGCAAAGAGTCTTATTGAAGTTGTTTGTTAAATAGTGACTTTGGTTTTCTACAATGATACAATGCCAATAAAGCATAAATAAAGTTTTTATAAAAATTACTCGGGAGGAAAATATTTTAATGATACGCTTTTTTGTTAGTGATGATGTTACAGCCTTGATTTCGAAACGAAAAATAGAAATAAATAGTTATGCAGAAATACTTATGAGAACAGATGAAAAATATATAGAGCCTATATTTGTTTATTCATATTCCATTTTTGAAAGTACTATTACAGAAATATTGCGTTACTATTTCAACGCCTTTCCTGAAAAAATAGATAAAAACATTAATATTGGAAAAGAGGAATTACTTTCAACTTCTATGACTCATGATATCTTATTGAGTTATGTAGAAGAATATATTCGAAAATATTCAAGTAAGGCACTCTCGGAATATTTACACTTTTTTGAAAAAACGCTAGATATTAAAATTTCTTTAGATTTGTTATTGGTGGACAAAATTTCTAACCAAAGAAACATTATTATGCATGATAGCTTCAAAAGAGATTTACTTTCCCTATATATTTATAACGAGAAATTACCTTGCTCCAATAGGGCGGTTTTACAGAGCTATGTACGGTTTCTAAATGAACTTTTAGATATAATAAGTGACAAAATATGCTCAAAGTATGCAGCGTATACAAAAGAAAGATTGGTGCGTTGTGTTTGGAACTCTGTATTTTCATCTCAAATTTTACGGTTTGATGACATATGGAATTTTGATACAAATGGAGCATTATCTATTAGAAATTTTGAAGCTATAAAAGAAAAAGTAAAAGATATAAGTAGAACTGAAAGATTATTTTTAGCAATTATTTTTCAACAATTCAATAACAATATAAATGAAGAACTGTTTTCGTTTAGGGAACTTCCTCCATTCGTTAGTTTGGATAATGAAAGTAAAAATAAATTGATAAAACTTATAGATTTTTTTAAATATTATCCTCTATTTTTCGGAGGGGAAGAGATTAAAAAATAGTAATCCATGTTTTACGCAAGATATAAACATTTTCAAAGATGTTACGGTTTATTGTTTTTGCAGACATAAAATTTATGTATTGGTTCTGACTTAACTGCGGAAAATTATACCAGACCGTCAAAGAACTCAGAAATATCAGCATTAAAGATTTTGCTGAGTGCGACAAGTTCGCTGACTTTGATATTCATTCTATTTGTTTCAAGTTTTGCATAAGTGCTTTTGGAAATTTCAATTCCCATAAGCTGTAAATGTGCAACAACTTGGTCTTGTGTCATATTCACTTTGCGTCTTAGACGTTGGATATTGTGACCGATATCCATGTCTGGTCTGATTTTCTGCATACTGATACAACTCCCCCGATAATTCGTAATAAAGAAATATATCTTGATTGTATGTAGTATTGTGATTATAATGTTTCGTAATAAAGAAATATTTCGCTATAACGAAAAGGAGAGAGATAATGAATTTTGAGAAAATATTTGAAAGAGCAACAATCAGAGGCGTAGCTGATTACTTGCTATTTGGGGTCGGACCAGATAAAGATAATCGGAGCTATGAAGAACGTTTGGACGATTTGTATATAAAATTTGAGAAAGCGGTAAAAAAATATGATAATAGTCCGACCTCTGAATTACTCGATTTATCGAATGAATTATCCAGTGAGACAGCAAGCGTCTATGCAGAGATAGGTCTGCAAGCGGGTATACTGTTGATGAAAGATATGGTAAAGAATATCAGCATACAAAAGGAAATACCTATTCCCGATTTTGAGAATGGAAAAGATGAATTTAGTGTCAACGCAACATTACTGGAGGGAATGTATAAAGAACGAGTAGAGAGTGTGTTAGAAGATGTGTTACAGAAAGATGAGTGCTATCAGAAGATAAGCAAAGAGACAAGGAGAAAGATTGAGGAAATAGATAAACTTGGACTTGGCAAAGAGGAATGGCTGATTATTGACAGAGCATTGTCGGCGACAAACGAAAGGTGTGCGGAGTATGGGCGAGTGTTGTATAGATTGGGATTTTGGGATGCAATAAAATTATTAAAATGATAATGTCGGTTAATAGAAAATATGGTAAGATGAAAGAAAAGTTGAAATCTTTGAGGGAGAAAATATGGATAATAGTGGAATTATTAATATTGATGATTTTTATGACAGATGTGAAAGGGAAGGGATAACTCCTTTTGCAGCCACGAGTTCTTTAGATAATAAGGATGTTATTTTACTGACAGATGATATTGAAGAATTGTTTAAAATATGTAAGTTAAACAGGATAAATACGATATTTTATTATTATGGTTATCCTGATATCTCGAATTATCGAATAGACATAGATAAACTGATAGAAGAACTTAGAAAGAGATATGAAAGAAAACTGGATATAGCTATGTTTAGTTTGCAATATATCCCAAAAGACTATTTTGAGGATATTTTACAAAATCTTATGTCGAAGATGCAAGTGTGCGCGGAACAACAAAATCAGAGAATTATAGGAATTAATGAGGATGAACCAGATTATTTTCAAGCATTTGTATGTTTAAATGGTTATAAAGTTGCCGTGTTTTTGAATGTGGAATGGGATGAAGATGATGACGAAAGCGAACCGTTAATGATAGCAAGCAAATTTTATAATGATTTTATAAATGAGCTTGATCAAAAACTGCAAGAGCGTATTTCCAAGGCGACAGATGAAAATCGAATTATAAAGGAGAAAAAGGAAGAAGAATATCAATTAGCACTAAAAGAGATAGAAGAGTTTTTGAAAACAGATGATAAAATAATGGAATGTAAGTTTAAAAATACAAGACAAACATATGCTGACCAGTTAAGGATGGAGTGGGGAGAAAAAATAGGGCAGACTATTTTGCAAAAGGATGTAAAGGGAATAGTAGAAAAAGTGTATACACAAAGGAAAAGTATTTAGGGAGAAAGAGTTGTGAAAAAGAAAAGTAGAATATATGGTGTTATTATTGCCGTTCTGGGCGTATTGTTAATTGTCTCATTAGGTCTGAATATTATATTGCTTATGAGATGTCTTAATCAAACAAGTGAAATAAATTTTACGGGAGATAATTCAGCTATTGAGAATGAAGTGAATTTTAACAAAGAACTTATAGGTACGTGGCGTTATGGAGATGATGAGATAATAATTTCTGGGGATGGCTCATATATTTGGACCGATTATTCAAGTGGAGATGAGCCTTATATCTATGAATGTAAAAAAGGATATATTAGTGATAACGTAATGATTATTACGGATAATTATTCAAATCTAATATCTGAAGACGGTATCATGGAAAACAAAGATACTCATTACTATTCTTATGAGGACATTCCGGATGATGAATGGGAAAGTGGAGTAAAAACTGGCGGATACCAAATTATTTTTCATGGAGAGTCCTTTGGCTTGAAGACAGACTCTAATATGACTAATTACAATTTTATAAAGCAATAATAAGAATACTAAAATAGCAGTGAGGTAAAGGAACAAGGCGAAGCCGAGACGCCGTAGGGCAGTCCTTTACGGAACGGACACAGCCAATATAACCATGATACAGACGAGGACTTGAAAGGTCACAGCCTTGCAAGTCCTCTTGTGCGTTACTGATGATTTTTTCCCAGGAAGAGAGCTTCCTTTTCTATTTCTTTCTGAAATGCGTTTCTTGTCAGACCGAGTGCTTCTGGTCTGCGCTCATAACAGCCTTTTTCCGGCGAATAGGCAAGTACGGTGATTTCCGGCTTGCAGTTTTCTTTGTCAATCCCGTAGTAGATGATACGGGAAGTTTCCAGATACATTCCGATACTGTCAAAGTCTTTTGTGTAAATCTGATGTCTTTCCGGCATGGTAAGGTCAGCCGGACAATCATAATACTCTGCGGAGTCACCCCGGTAGAAAAGGGGGAGCATGTGCATTTCATTACAGCTTGTGTTTACAATCACATGAAACCTCGGAATGAGTGCGCTGTACTGTGGCATATAGGCGGTGTAAGTCTCGTCCACATCATTCACCAGATATTCCGCTTCTTTGTAAAAGATATAGGGGAGAGGGGAAACCTGCCCGGTGACAACGCCTTTTGTGGGGATTTGCATAGGCACGTTTTTTCCTAAGAGCCAGTCTATGTTTACGTCCAGAGCGTCAGCGATCAGTTCCAGTTTGTCCTGCTTTGGGTTATAGTTCCCGGAAAGGTAGGAACTGAACGCTCCTTTGCTTATCCCGGTTTTCTGTACTAATTCCACTTGTCTCATTTTCCGAACTTCCATAGCGAATTTAATCCGTTCCGCAATCGTATTCATATCCGTTATCCTCAGCTTTCCTTTTAAGGTCAATCCACTGTTTCTAGGACTACTATATCACGGGCAGAGGTAAAAAGAAAGAAAAAAGTTTATAAAAAACTAAACTTTTTGTTGCAAACGAAGAAAAAGGGTGTTAAGATACAATTAGTTTAGAAATATCTAAACTTTTAGGGTGCCCGATATTTATGAATGAAAACAAAAATAGAGGACACTGACCTATCGGTGAAACGGGGAGAAAGGATATTGTATGATTATCAATCTGACAAAGGAACAGATAAAAGATGTATTTGGAGAACTGCGGTACATGGGAGCGGACAACTGCTATAAGTATGACAAAGAGAGCCGGAAGAGAACGGATGAAGTGGAAGCCTTAAAACTCCACCTCGGAAGCGCAAAGTTAGGGAACAGCGTGGACATCCGGCTTGAAGCCACGGAGCTTCCAAAGATTGAGCCGTATGCGGTGGTAGAACTGGAAAACGCTGTCTATGACCCGTATGTGCAGAGGGGCAATTTCCCGGTTCTGGTGGAGCGTGTGACCTGCAAGGGTATCCGTTCTGTCTCCGGCAAAGGCAACGTGTAAAGGCAGGTTCCCGGAGCTTCCCTGCGGACTGCTCCGTACAGCGTGAAAGGAGCAAGGAAGCAGGGAAGAGTCCGGGGACGTGGCGTAAGCCACGTAAAGCGAAGAAAGGCAGGGATGATGAACGGAGACAACAAAAAATGCACAACCCCCCTATACTAACAGGGGGGTAACACGACAAAAAGAAGAACTGTCGGCATTGATTGACTGGTGCCAGATTACAGTCAAAGGTCTGGACGTGTTTACGATTATAGAGGACATCCTGCGTATTCCTTTAAATCTTATGGAGCTTCACTGCAAAGGAAAGGCGATTGCAGGGCATGAACTTGTGGCGGGCTTTGACAATATCAAAATCCTCAAGCCTACGGGGAACATCCAGTATGAGGGCTTCCAGATACTCATGAGCGGTTCGGGATGCAGGAATTATGAGAACTTTCTCAAGATCAATAAAGAGACCTGGTTTGACTTTCTCGAGAGAGCGTGCAGATACCATGTAAACTTCCCGCGGATAGATTTGGCGATTGACGACAGAAAGCCTTATCTGTATATCCCGGAGCTTATCCGTCTGAAAAATGAGGGGCTTATATCCAGTCAGATGAGGGACTTCAAGGAACACCGGTCAGACCGCCTGAAAGAGGATGAGATAGAAGCAAAAGGAAAGAGTCTGTATATCGGAAGTGAGAGCAGTGATTTTCGGGTTGTGTTCTATGAAAAGGGATATGAACAGCATGAGAAGTTCGGCAAAGAGCTGGATGTGAACTGGAACAGATACGAACTGCGTTTCCGGCAGAAAAAAGCAGTGAGGGCGGTGCAGGAACTTATCGAGTACCGGGATGTGGCACGGGTGGCAATGGGGGTTTTAAAGGACAAAGTGCGGTTTCTGCAAAAGCCTGCGGACGGCAGGGCAACGAGAAAACGGCTTTACCCCACTTATCAGCCGTGGGTGGATTTTCTGGCAGATGTGGAGAAGATAAAGCTGACCATGAACCCGGAAAAGAAAACGCTGGATAAAATCTGGAACTGGCTGACAACTGCGGTTTCTCCTTCACTGAAGCTGTTTGCGGAGCTTGGAAAGGTGGAGAATAAGGATTATATGCAAATGCTCATAGAGGGCGCAGAGATGAACGAGACACAGCAAAGGTTATACGAGGATTACATCAAAACACACAGACTTGCAGAAAGAGAAAGGAGCGTGAAGGGGGACGGGAAAAAAGGAGACAGTACAGATAACACAATATAAAGTGGCGCTGACAGTCAATGAAGCGTCTGATTATACCGGGATTGGCAGGAACAGTCTGCGAAGACTGATTGCATGGCAGAAACTTCCCGTTGTCCGTATAGGGAATAAGATATTGATACGGACAGAGGTTCTGGACAGATTTTTAAAAGAAAACGAGGGGAGGAACATCAAGAACAAGTACGAAGTGATTGTGGTATAAGCAGAAGTGCGATTATAATACTGTCAGACCAGTTCTGATAGTCCTTGCACGGAAAGGAGCGTGCAGATTGGGCAAGGACTTAAAAGGAAATACGTTGCCGGACGGGATTGTGCAGAGAAAAAATGGAAATTACCGGGGACGTTTTCAGTACAAAGGCGAGATATACACAAGAGACAATGCGGATTTGAAGGAACTTATTCAGCAAATGGAAGAACTGAGGTATGAGGTCAAGCACGGGTTGAAAGGCAAAGGCGACAATGTGACCTTGAACGCATGATTTGATGTCTGGCTGAATACGCATAAGCGGAAGTCGATAAAAGAAAGTACACAAGTGCGGTATGATGATTTTTACCGTCGGTACATGGAAAAGCAGATAGGAAGATACCGGGTGGCAGACTTTAATCCGATGATATTAGAACGCTTGTTGCAGGATATGGCAGACAAGGATTACAGTACAAAGACTATCCGGGATGTATACAACATTCTCAATGCCATGTTTAAATATGCGGTACATAACCGTCTTATCACATTTAATCCGTGTGCGGGGGTGGATATTCCAAAAACAAAGACAAAGCCTATCCGTGTACTGACTGTGGAAGAACAGAGGGAAGTTCTGGAGCAGGCGAAAGGCAGACTGCATGAACATTTGATTGTGACGGCACTCGGCACGGGTATGCGGGGCGGTGAGCTTCTGGGCTTACATGGGACGACGTAGATTTTCAGAAGAGAGAAATCCATGTCAATAAAACACTTGTGTATATCAAGGATTTGGAGACGAAGAAATATGTGTTCAAATATCAGACACCAAAGACAAAGAACAGTATACGGATAATCCCCATGCAGGAAAGCGTCTACAAGGCGTTGAAACGTCAGCGTATCCAGAAAAAGGAAATGCAGATGCTTTCTGATAAGTGGGAACCGTTGAACGGATTTGAAAATCTGGTGTTTGTGGGGAAGAATGGGAAGCCGATTACGGAACATTCCTTTCAGGTGACGTTGGACGGGATAGAAAAGGCAATCAATAAGGAGCGCAAAAAGAGAGCAGAAAAGGATAAGACAGAGTTTATTCCCATACAGCATTTTTATCCTCACGCACTCCGGCACACATTTGCGACAAGGTGTTTTGAAGCAGGGATTGAGGCGAAAGTCGTGCAGGGCTTTCTCGGACACTATTCCATAGCGATTACACTGGATTTGTATACACACGTTACGAATGATAAAGCAAAGACAGAAATGGATAAGCTGGAAAATTTATATCAGGAGATAATCTGAGATAAGAAAGAATATAGAGATAAGATGAAAAGTGCGAAATTCCTTTGGAACGGAACTGTCCCAAAACTGTCCACGGGGCATACAGGACAGTCCCATGAACGGCGAAAACCCGCTAACCACAAGGGCTAACGGGTTCCGTGTTGTTATAGTTATCTAAAGGAATGAGAGTAAAGTGCAACACCAAAGGTTTCTGCCGTGGTGTCTTACTTTATGAGGGGGGAGATAGTTGACTGTCTATCAACTATCTGTCTGTTATTATAGGGAACAGATATGTCCAAAATATGAGCAGTCTCTAAAAAAATCAGAAAGTTTCTTAATAGAACCTTAAGTTTTTATGATCTGTATGTTTAGGACTAAAAATAAGACAAATAGCGAGAGTTTTCGCTCTATTCATTATCCTCTATTATACCAGAAAACGCCGTAAAATCAAGGAGTTTATGCTTCTTGAGTTTCCGCAGAATTATCCCCTTAGATAAATCTACCGTATTTCGTTATCCACAACTTTCAAAAAATGGCCAAAATATAAGGAATCCTAATCCTTTTTGATGTAAAATTAAGCT
>NZ_NFLQ01000032.1 GCF_002160985.1 Lachnoclostridium sp. An118
ATAGGGATAAAAGTATATAGGCCGGGACGCAAAAAAAGTACAAATGTTCGATTTCACATCTGTACTCTTTTCACAGCTGTATGATAGTTTTTCCCTTACTCTCCCGTATACCACACCGGACAGCCGACAATCTCGCCTCCCGCTGTGTAAAGGATCCCATTTTCACTGTAATAATCCGGATTTCCGGCTTCCACTTCTATGTACATCAGATTCGGCAGGCCATCCAATGCTCCCGGGGCAATGTATCGGATATTGGCGGGAATAAAGATTTCCGTGATCTGGTCGGCCACGTCTGCAAGAGCTCCCGCCTCGATCCCCGTACATGCGGGGTCGCCGGGCAGAGCCAGAAGCCCATCTACAACGGCCAGCCCTGAAGTGCAGGCAAGGATATGTCCCTCATCATCAGACACAAAGCCTTCCAGCTCCCTCCAGCCTGCGTACAATTCCAGAATATCCGTCCCCGCTTCCACTCCTTCAAAGGGCCTGGTGCATGCCGTATCCAGATACCAGCCATCGAACACTTTGCCCGGCCTCTGGGGAACACTCCATCCCCCGGAAGAGACAGCATCCGCCCGCTCTGTGACAGTCACCATGGCAGGGCTGCCTCCGTTTCCATACAGGTGAATGGTCAGCATGGCCGGAAGGACTTCCTCCTGCTCTTCTGCCAAGACGCCCTCTGTCTGGACACCCTCCACAGGCACAGAGACAGCGGGACCGCACTCTGCCGCGGCAGCCGGGACAGCCTGAGCCTCTAAATCCGCTGTGCCTTCCAGAGCCTTCTGCCCCACAACAGAGACCGGGATGGGAGCCGGAACAGAAAAATCAAGGCTGTCGAAAAATGCCGACAGGACCATTCCCTGTTTTTCGCCCTCCTCAGCCCGGTTCCTCGCAAAACTGCTTGCCACGCTGTATTCCTTTTCATCTGCGATGGAGCCACTCGGGCGTTCCGCTACCGTCCACAGACAGACACCAAACAAAAGAATCATCATTACCTTGCAAAGTTTTTCGGCAATCGCCTCCTTATCCCACTCTTCATTCCACATATATCCGGATAGCCTGATAATCTCATCCATATCTCCCGCCTCCATTCTATCTTTCTCTATAATTAAGATTATAAGATGTATCTGTATAGAGAGAAAGTGGCATACTGACACATTTAGATGAGTTTTAAGTCCAAAAAGGTTTTTATCTTGAGCGCTTCTACTCCCTCTCCATTGAAAACTCCATATAAAACCTTGTATCCTCTCCATATTTCGGAGATAGCACGGTCCTTCTCTCCGCCTGTCTTCTTTCCGGATCTGCTCCATATCCAGATCATAAATACTTTTTTCGCCTTCGGAAGTGACAGCTATCTTTTTGACAAAACGCATAGGGTCATTCTGGTTTTTCCCTTTTCGCTTTCTGTCAGAGGATGCAATGATCTTTTGTGCCCTTTCAATCTGCCGGGCACGGAGCTTTCTCTGATAAGCTTTGTACTTCGGCGAATAGGTGACGATAATGGTCTCATCCATGCTTCCTGTAACGACAGGGATTTCTTTGTAATAGACTGTGTTAAATACCTCTTCGTCGGTTTCATCCAGAGTGCGCAGGTCGATAAAACGGCTGCATCCAGGTTTCCGGAACTGTGCGGGGTTCAAAGCGATCTCCCGGTCTTCTTTTTTCATCCTTTTTAAAGAATGGGTAATGACATAGGCACGGTCCCCGAGGCTGTTAAAACGTCGGTTGCCTGCACTGCCAAGCCCGGCATCGGAGCAGAAGATGAACTCGCTGCATCCGAAGTCCCGAAGGATTTTTGACTCCAGAGGTTTTAATGTGGTCTGCTCGTTCTGATTTCCGGGGAAAATATCAAAAGCCATAGGGATCCCATCTGCATCCATAAACAGCCCCATCGTAACAATAGGATTAGGACGATGTTCTTTGCTCTTTCCATAACGCTTCATACCGCTTTCTTCTTCGATCTCAAAATAATAATTCGTACAGTCGTAATACAGGATCCGTTTATTCCTCGGGTGGACATAGTTGGAATTCTGATAAAGCTCGGTCTGGATAAAATCGGCTTCTTCGGCAAGGACAGAAAGAGAGCGGTACATATCCTGCAGGCTGTATTTAGGAGGCTCCAGTAATGTCTGGCAATACTCGTAGCTCCCCAGCTTGCTGCGGGGAGAGAGGATCCTTGCATAGACCAGATCTGAGAGGATCGCGTTCAGATCGTATTTAAATTTATGCCGGCTTTTGATTGTCCGGCAGATCTTATCCATGCGAAGCGTTGGGCAGAGGCATTGGAGGAAACGATAGCCGATATAAAAGGAGCGTGCTTCATCCAGAGGGATTCGAGCTCCCTGAGAAAAATCAACAGAAATCCTGCCGTTATGCTGATTGTAGAGCTCTGTTTATTTTCTGGCTTCTTCTCTTGCCCATTCCATCAGCTTATCCTGGTCACCGGAGAACTGGGCCAGAAGATTGTTGAACTTTCCCATCTTTTTATAGATGCGGAAGGACGTTTTGCCGTTTTCTTTGTGGTAGGACTAATAGATATAGACACCTTTGTTGTTTGAACTGCCGGCAATACTGATATACCTAAAAAACACCTTTGCTAGTTTTTATTACACTACAACTAGCACAAACAAGCACTATAAAATTCAAAAAATATAACAAAAAAGTGCAGGTTTTGCGGCCTGCAGACATCTTTTTGAATATTTAACTGTCAAACTCCCGGAGAGATGGGAGGAGAGGTGGAATTTAAAATTTCATTTTTGACATCGGCCTTCATTTTGACAAGAGAGCGGTGGTAAGCCCGCCCTCTCGATTTTATGTGTGTGGCTGACTGTTTAGTCAGCCTTTTTAAGTTCCGGGAACGCAATTCCGAGGATATCAGCTAACGCTTTCAATGCCTCATATTCTGTACTTCCCTTTTCTGCTTCTCGGTTCAAAAACCTCTGCATTTCTTCTATCGTCATCTCTTCCATGAGTTTCTTCTTTCTCCGCTTACCCGGTATTTATAAGTCGTTTTCTCCTTACGATTATATAATACATTATTTTTAGTGTTTTACCAATAAATATTTACATCATTTTTAATGTTTATTATCAGGAGTATCATCTACATATTTTATAATGTTTCCCGGTTGCATATCTAAAAGTCTACAAATCTTTTCAAGTTCAATAATTCCTACCATTTCCCCCCGGCGTAAAGACTGGATTGCATTTTCACCCAAAAGCTTTTCTTTTCTGAGTCTTGTTGTGTTATAACCAGCTTCTTTTAAACTGTCCAATACATTAAATTTATATACAAACACCTATTCCACCTCCTTCTATATGTATAAATAAGAATGCATTAATTTTAATTGTTTTTCAATAGTTTTACATTACAAATAATGCACAAATCGTTTCTGTACAAACCGCTTTATTTTTGATGTATTCGCATATTGATATTGCATTTGATGCATTATAATATCACCAAAAAGTAATTAAAACAACAGAGAGCAGATACCAGGAAATCAGAAGGAAATATGTTGAAGCATATCCACACTTAGAACGGCTCAAGACCCGAAAAGCCTTTGCGCAATTTCAACCCACGCTCCCACAAGAGGAGCGACGAGTCCCGTCTTCCACTTCGGCACGCAGGTAGTTCCATTTCAATCCACGCTCCCACAAGAGGAGCGACGGCCCAGGGCTTAAACCTCAGATGGGAGACCGGAATTTCAATCCACGCTCCCACAAGAGGAGCGACTCACGGCGGACGCCGAAGAGCGCAGGAAGATCCAATTTCAATCCACGCTCCCACAAGAGGAGCGACAGCAATTTTAGCCAAAAAGCCTTTTCCATTTTTAGCAGAAATCAACAAATTATCATTTTATATACTTAATTTTCCCCTTTTCCATCCCCTCTTTTTTCCTCACTCCACTTCATTTGTGCACATTTTAAGGTGCGAATCTCCCGACGTTTTCATGTACGCTTCTTATTCGCACTCTTGTATGATCACAAAATCAAAGTATCGTCTGCTGCAATTCCTCGGTCGACGCCCATATGTTCCACCTTTGTCTGATACTTATTTCCCAGATAATAGAACCTCAGGCTGTCAACGCTCTCATCAATAATCTCTGCCAATATTGCCTTCAGGGTAATGCACTGCGCATTGTCCAGAATACATTCGAAAACAGAATTCTGCACTCGTCTCCCATAATTTGTGCATTGTTTTGCAACTTTTCGCAGTCTCTTCCTCCCTGCGGCAGTCTCAGTATTCACATCATATGTAATCAACACCAGCATTTCCACACCTCACTTCCAAAGGAATACAGGATAACCATCCAGGTCGCCTCTTAAATACCGGGCAAGGAGCATTGCCTGAACATAAGGAACCATCCCCCATTCTACTTTTTCTTTCAGGTAAGGATGCGTTATAGTTTCTTTTTTCTTGTTCTGCCATTCTGTCAGAACCTTTTTCCGCAGCTCATCATCCATAAGCACCGTGCCGTTTTCTTTCACAGAAAAATTCTTACCGCTGATAATCTTCTTATTGATCAATGTCAGGACAAAACGGTCGGCGAGGATTGCCCTGAGTTCCTCTATCATGTCCAAAGACAGCGAAGCTCTGCCAGGTCGATCCATGTGAAGATATCCTACATAGGGATCCAGCCCTACGCTTTCCAGAGCAGAAGTAATACTGTTTGTCAGCAAAGTATATACAAAAGACAACAGCGCATTCACATTATCAAGAGGTGGGCGCTTATTTCTGCCTCTGAATACAAAATCCTTTTTCTGCTGGAGGATCAATTCGTCAAACACTCCGAAATAAATGCTTGCAGCTTCTCCTTCATAGCCTCTGAGCTGCTCTTTGGATTTTGCATCCCGAATCCTTTCCAAAGCATTTTTCAAGAAAGCAGACGCATCCTTTACTCGCTCCGTGTCAATCTGCATCGCGTGGTCTCTCATGGCTCGTTCCAGAACCCACCTGGCATTATGTACTTTTCCCAGTATACAGTTTCTTGCAATCTCCAGGCTAATCTTCTCATTATTTTTACTCGCATACTGCTGCTGTCTTAAGATTACATTTCCTTTGGTTCTTCCAGAGACACGCGCCAGAAATTTTCCCTGCGGCGTAAGGTAACACAGAGAAATATTTCGTTCTGCACAAGCACCCATCAATGCAGGGCTCGTCCCACGATAGCCAAAGGAGATAATCCCCTCCAGATTATGCAGCGGTATCCTTCCTAGTTCTTTCTGATTCTCAAGGACAACTACATTTTCCCCGTCCAGAGACAGATAGCTGTTTTCAGAAGTGACATACAATGTATTCAGCAGCTTTCTCATTCTTCTTCCTCCTTCAGCATCTGATCAATATATGATTTCACTGAAACTGACTTGCCGAGTCTGGGCAGACAAATGTCCTTGAGAGAACACGCATTACAGGACTTGCTGTATTTCACCTTTGGCGTATACCTTCTTGCATAATACTCATGCATCTCACGAAACATATTTTTTACTTCACTGCGCAGTTTTTCTGTAATCTCCACAGCTTCCCGCCTTCTTGTCTCACCGTAAAATATTGCTCCTTCCGGCACCTGCGCAGAAAACATCTCTTCCAGGCACATCGCCTGTGCTGCCAGCTGAAGCTTGTCTTCCTCTGACAGTTTAGGTTTTCCTTTCTTATATTCCACCGGGTAAATCGAGTAAAGTCCTCTGTGTCCATAAAGCTTTACTCCATCCTCACATTTGTGGAACTCTACCAGATCGCACTCGCCGCTGATTCCCAGTTCTCTGGAGGAGACCGGAAGAGCTCTGGCGATGATGACGTCCTTTCTCTTTTCCCTGAGAGTGGGATCATGCACCTTTTTATGTAGCAGCTCTCCTGTGACAGTATGAACGTTTTCCGCCCACTGCTGTTCAATATGGATCAAAGCCCACTGTCTCCGGCAGAATTTGAAATGCTGGATTCCTGAAATCATCAGATAATCATCTTCCGAATATTCCATCATACCATCCTTTTCACTTCGACTGAATCCGGTATCTTCTCTTCGTGTATTTCCACTGTATAGTCCTGATACTTCCTCGGATATTCCACATCCTCCTTTTTCCTGACTTCCACTGCGTCAAACAATTTATATGCCGGACAGTCTCCCAGTTCTTTGCTGTGTTTGAATACGATCAGTTCGCGGACTGCCATTTTCCCTCTTGCCGCTGAGTGGTCGTTCTCGAACATATTGATGATCGCCTCCCACAGCAGCTCCAGATCCCCCTCTGAAAATCCCGTCACTTTTCTAGCAAGATTCGCAGACACATACCCCTCTGCGCGATACAATCCGTAGGGAACAATGCTCTTTCTTCCCATCTCTGTGCTTTTGTTTTCCGCATCTTTCTCAGTGGTGATCGCCACTCTTGTAATCGTGACCTCCTGGCTGATGACAGGAGCGATACTCCTTGCAAATCCAATCTGTACCGGTCCTCTGACCTGTCCGCAGTTTAACGAAGCCTTCACAAAAGTTGTCATAACTGCGCCAAACGTGCGAATATCATAAAAATTACTGCACATATAATCTCTCAGTTTAATATCTGCATCCGGATCACTTTTCTTTAATTTTTTCAGCGCGTCTGTCACCTTTTTATCTTCTGTCTCCTCGATGCCAAGACTTTTGCACGCCTCTCTGTCGCTCCTGTTGAGAGGTATATCTTCTTTAATATAAATCTTAAACCCCTCCGTATCTTCTTTAACTGTCTCAACATAATTTCTGATTTTCCTCTTCAGGCATACATCCGTCACAAGCCCCAGCCCGCTCTCCGGATCGATCCTGGGCATATTGCCGGCGTCAGGGTCGCCATTGGGATTTCCATTTTCCACATCAAACAGTACTACAAATTCATACCTGTTTTTGATCACTTCGCTCATCTACTTTTCCTCCCTTTTTTCGTACTTTTTCTGTACCTGATGATAATATCCGAGAATGAATTTTCCCTGCTCTTCCAGCAACAGGCGTTTTGGATATTCATCCAATTTTCCCATAAGTTCTGTCAGCAGCTTCTCATAATATATTTTTGCGCTGCCCTTATCTCTCTCCAGCTTTTTCATATGACTGTTCTTCAATTTTATAAGCACCGGGAAGATCGTTGCTGGCGTCGCACATGCGGAATTAAAATACCGGTCGCGAATCGTCGCCTTAATTCCCGGATTTGTCTCCATCTGGATCGATTCTAATACGGAAAACAGTCTTCCAAGCACATAAGCTGTCTCCCTGGTCTCTTCATTCAGTCCCATATAATTCTCTCCTTCCTTCCAGTTTCCATTTCGTATCAGATATGCTTTGATGATCCCCGCTCTCCCCCAGGTGATATTGCCCTGATCTGCGCGAATCCGGATAAGAACATCTGTATAAAGACTCGCCGGATACCTGGCACCTGAGAGGATTGCCCGAAGTACGAACGCAGCCATATTGGGGACAGGAGATTTGTCCTTTGAGTTCTGATCGACCGTCTCCGAAAGCAGGTCTCTGACTCCCATATATTCTCTGCTCTCCCAGGATGGTTTTACAATTGACAGTCTCTCGTAATGCGCAGACAAATTCTTCAGGATATTTCCAAAAGAATCCTGATAAAAAAACCGTACAGAAAGTCTGGCCGCATTGGGGGCAAGTGAAAGGATGTAAAATCTCTGGTCCGGATTTATGGTGAAACCTTCAACAGAAACCGACATACCCTTTTTCAGATTTTCAAATAGTCCTCTTATTTCTTCCTGATTGTCGGGTTTCGGATCAGCCGCTCCGAAAAACGCCCTCTGATACTCTTCCTCCGCGCTTTCCGACCAGAATACGATCATGGAATCTCCAAGCTGAAATGTATAATCTCTCTGATCCAGCAGATAATTCAATGCTGTGGTATAGGCAAATTCCGCATATTTCCCAACCGGTGCATTATAGCTCTGCTCTTTTCCATAGGATTCAAAAGCCGGTGCGTTAAATGAGACCAGCGCAGCACCGCTGGACTGAGCTCCCGGAACCCCTTTGATGGCTTTGTGGATTCTGGAAATCTCTGCTTCTTTTCCTGTCACAAGACAGATTCCTGTCTGCCCGTCTTCTGAAGATTTATTTCTTGCACGTTCCCATGTTTCTTGTATAAACGGATCATCCTGCGCATAATGTATACCCATACAGAAGATCAGATTTCCTCCATCTGTGAGTTCTTCCCATCTTTCTCTAATCTCAGCACATTCTGATGCCTTTTCCGGATCCCATGTCTCGAAAAATCTCCTGACCGCCTCTGCCATCTCACCTTCTGTTTCACGGAGCAGCGCCAAATGCTTTTCCTTCGCCGCTTCAAAGCAGTCAAGAACCCTCCGATTTGTGCCGTCCGCATCAATCCCCAGGATATACTTTGAGTTGTCGCACAGGAAATTGGCTGAAACGCCAGAAGAACGGGTTACCATCTCCGGAACCGTGATCTGCCTGGGAACCCACACAGTCTTTTTCCCCCTCTCCGTCTCCTCCTTCAAAGAAATAATCCCCAGAATTTTCCCGTTTCCTGACAGATTGACTGCACAGGAAACCTTCGCTTTACACCAGCCTTCCTGAGTCACCTCTTCCCGTTCCATGAGGTTTTCATAATGATTTACCAGTGCCTGTAAGATCATCGTACCACCTCACAGTCCCTCAGATCCAGGACTCCCTGCTTCATGACAGCACGGAAAAACATCGGCTGGATATGAGTCCTGTCCGAGTAATCCATGTCAAAAAGCATAAATCCCAGATCTTTTTCTTCCACCTCATCATACGCTGTCCTGATGTCTTCCTCTTCGCACAGGCAGAAATTCGCCGGAAACTCCCTGCATCCGAAATAGGGCATATGGAAGCATTCCCCTCTTCTTAGCCGCCGCATGATGATGTCCTTGAATTTGCCCGGATTATCTGTCTCATTCGCCCGCTCGGTCATCTCGAAATGCGCTTCGATTACATACTCCACGTCCCGCAGCAAAAGTGACGCCCGTTGGACAATATCGGCCTTCGTACTTATGTACAACGGTTTCTTTGCGCCGTTATAGACCTGAAGTACATTACTGGCAAGTATTTTACTCTTCACTTCATTCCGCCGCACACTTGTGAACTGGACCGGATTGACCACATGGATCTTATCGACCACCCATCGCATGCCCGGATGCCAGTAGACCGCCTCCAGGATTCCTCTCGCCGCCGACGGGGTTATGATGTCATAGGAGCATCTTTCCACTTTCATCTCCGGGCGCGAGAAGAGCGCGTAGTTTCCCCACACTCTGACCTTAACACCTACTCCCATCGCTCAGCCTCCTTCCTTCGTTTCATCTATAAGATCACTCCTTCCTTATAACATTCTGCTATATAATCTCTCGGCTGATAATAGAAATCTGTATTGTAATCTGAAATCTGCGCATCAATCCAGGAATGGTAAACCTCCCATATCCCTTCCAGTACATTTTCATCCTCATAGGCATCTTCAATCAACCGCTCATATACTTCCCCAATACCCCAATATCCCGGAACGGTATACCGGCATTCCTTCACATTGTCAAAACTTCCTTCCGTCATATGTGCCTCTTCCATAAACTCATCTGCCGTCTTTTCAATCGGCTCACAGTGAAAGACATCTGCATACTCGTAAATTCTCTTGATACTGTCCTTTCCCAGACAATCTGTTACTTCACGTCTTGTCCGCTTTATACATCGGCCGATATATTCAATCAGGCTGCATGTAAAAAAAAGCGCATTATTATTCTTTGTTCCCATATACAACCTCACTTCCTATAAATTTCAAAGTATCAAGTGCAGAAACCGTATGAAAACTAATCTGATGCGTGGGATACTTAAACTTTGCCAGTTCCCAGAACGCCGCTCTTGAAATTTTCCCGTCCATATAGTTCTGAACGTAATTATAAATCGTGTCGTCTGCCATAGGGCCTTCTACTATGTCGTATTTATGAGACTTCCCACTGCGGCATGCAACGATAAAATCGAGCCACTCTTCTGTCATCTCAGTAAACACTTTGCAGTTAAGTTTGTCATCCGGCACATGCTCATATTTGTTCAAATATCCGTTTACCCCATAACGGGCCGCCCATCTTTTTGCCTGCTCTTCATACCTGGTACAATAAAATCCAAAATAGAAATCTTTGTTATATTTTGCTTTTCTTATTTCAGGATATTCTACGATTTGTCTGCTTCCCTGATATAAAATCATAGCTTCTCTCCTTTTTACCTGTAATAGTGTTTAGGCGTTTGCGAAACGCCAGAACCCGCATAAATACGGAATCCTTTTTGTTATAAATCAAAATATCTCCTCAAGATTTATGGCAAAATAGAATTGACTAGAAACTAATTAACCAATCCACCTAAAGGAGATATACTCATATGATAATACATAAGTAACTCACTTTGGCAGAAGTTTTTGAAGATTGTCAAAATAAATTCGACAACGACAAATATCAGTTTCTTTCACTTCTTGACGAAGCCATTAACCTTGATGAAATTGTTCCTGTTTCTTTTGTTACTCATTTTCACTCTCGTACCGGAAGACCTCGCAGACACCAGCTTTATCCTATGATCAAGGCACTTCTAATCCAACGTATTTTCTCAATCCCAACTGACACTCTCCTGATTAATTTTTTGAAATACTCTCAGGAATTACGTGCTTTCTGCGGTTTTGATATTGTTCCAGATGGTTCAAAATTCACACGCTTCAAGCAGGACTTTTTCTTGGACTTACAATCCATGTTCGATCACCTTGTTGACCTAACCGAACCAATCTGCCAAAAGCTTGATCCTACTCATGCGTCCATAACCATCTTCGATACCTTCGGTATAGAAGCACGGGTCATTGAAAATAACCCCAAATACGCAAATCGTATTATCAAACAGCTGAAAGCCTTTAAAAAATCTCAGAACCTTGACGATTCTTACGACCCTTATAAGGCTGCTTATGGTTCTATGCCTTCCCATGCTGCTTCTAATCAGGCAATCCAGCAATTGTACATCAATGAGCATTTCTGCTATGCCTATAAGTTTGGTGTTATTACAAATAGACTCGGTATCGTTCGTGACATCACTTTCTATAACAAAGACTTTCTGCATGTTCACCCTGATATTGTTGTGGAGAAAAAATCGGATTCTCCGGACGAGGAGAAGTCGCTCGCCGACTCAAAAGTTCTCCTTCCTGTTTTGACCGACTTCTTCCAAAAGCATCCACTGATCAATCCCAAGACTTTTCTCGGAGATGCAGCGTTTGATACCATCGAAATCTATAAATCCCTTCTTGGAGATATCGGATTTGAAAAAGCCTTTATTCCTCTGAGGGGCAAACTTTCCATGAAAAAGGAAGGTTATTCCTTTAATGAGAACGGTATTCCATGCTGTCCGCATGCCCCCACACTTCCCATGAAAAGAGAAGGGGGCAAATCTCATTTAAAAAGCAAGATTCCAACCATGAAGTTTGTATGCCCCAAAATGAAATGGGAATACAATCCGGCAGATAAATCCAAACGCCGTGTGTGCCACTGTGACAACCCCTGCACAACTTCCTCCTGCGGACGAATGATCTACATCTACCCAGAGAAAGATCTCCGTGCATATCCGGGTGTCGAACGTGGTTTGACAGAGCGGGAGGAAACCTACAAGATTCGTGTTAATGTTGAAAAATCGATCAATCATTTCAAAGACAGTTTTTGTATTGCCGGGCGCAAAACGCAGAATGAAAAACTCTCCATGCTGACTGATTACTTGCTGGCATTACACAGCTTGTAACTGTAATGGTCGCTGATAAAATCCATCAACACCAATTCCTTCGAAATTCGAAACCTTTAATTGCTTAATCATGTTTTTTCATAGGAAATTCTCTTCGCTGTTTATCTGGGAAGTCTTTTTGTGGTGCCTATTTCTTGAACCATCACTTCCTCACCATCTTCATCATGTGTCGCTAGATAACATCCCTTCTTTCAACCATAACTACAAGCTTGTTTCGCAATTGCCTATGTAATAGTGTTGAGTCAAGATCTTTATTTCTACATTTAGTCTTAAAGCATATTCCTTATAATAGTTAATGCTACATTTGTTCCGCTTTTATTATCGCTTGGAGTTTTAGCAATAGTTGTCCAATATCGTGTATCTCCAAAATAAGTTAACTTATACTATCATTAATTTCTAATACTGTTGAAAAAAGTAACATCTAGATACCTTCCTTTTCTTTCGTAATTATATAATTAATATACTCTTCTTCTACCTAAAGCGCAACTATATTCCAATCATATTATATTAAATGTTGTTGAACCATATTTATTGTAACTGTTGTTGAACTAGTCACAACAATCTGCTATACTGTCTCTGTAGTCAGGACTGGAACCTGTGGGTTGAAATAACAAAATTTATAATAATGTAAAAGCATGGAGGACACAGAATTTGATTTTGTGTCTTCCATGCTTTTCTCATCCTTGCTCACATGATTACCGCCATCCCCGACTCTATCCCAAGGTTCAGGCCAATCTCTTCTGTATACTGCTCCTTGTCAACAAGCTCAAAGAAATTTTCAATGTCCTCAGATATCGGTCTGAGCATTCCCGCACCCTGAAGTTTCTGGATATCATTTTCGTATAACTGAACACAGTACTGGCCTGCTTTTCGCACCCCTGCCTTTGTATATCCCTGGCATTTGATCTGCTGAAGGAGCTCTTCCGCCTCTTCCTCTCTGCTGACAAAGACAGTCCATGTATTTTCCTCGATCATTTTAAACTCCTGTGCCGCCTTAGCAAAATTATATCTTTTCCCTTTAAACTCTTCGAGAATCTTCTTTTTGTCCAGGCTCTGCCCACGAAAACGATACAGTGCTTCGAAATATTTTTCTATCCCGTGCAGCGATGAGATATCCTCATTCCCTGAAATCAACATCTTTGATACATCAATCTGGAGCTGCTGCCCGGGAACATATTCTTTTTCTTCAAATTGAAAAATATAGGCAAAACTTTCAGCCACATCCCTCTTTCCTTCCCTGTTACATCTGCCTGCTGCCTGGATCATGGAGTCAACTCCCGCCAGCTGTCTGTACACAGCGCGAAAATCAAGGTCAACTCCTGCCTCCACGAGGCTGGTCGAAATCAGGATACATTTCTGCCCGTCTTTTACCAACTTTCTGATTTTCTCCAGAATCCGCCGCCTGTGTTTCGGATACATCGTTGTAGACAGGTGGAATACACCTTCGCCTTTCATTTTCTGATAGATTCTCTGTGCCCGTTTCTTCGTGTTGACAATGCAGAGCGCCTGTTCCTCCTGCTCCAATTTTTCAATCAATTCATCTTCCGAAACCGTCCCGATATTTTTAAAGGTGACTCTCTCAAAAAAACAAAATTGTTCTTCTACCCTCGGGCAGAGTTCAGTGACCGGAAGCTTTCTCTGAAAAAATGGAGTCAACGCAGGCTGCGTTGCTGTACAGAGCACGATACTGGAACGGAAATTTCCAACAAGCTCCTCCATCATGGCAATGCAGGGCTTCATATAATCTGTGGGAAGCATCTGTGCTTCGTCAAATATGATAACGCTGTTGGCTATGTTATGTAGCTTTCTGCATCTGGAGGACTTATTTGCAAACAAGGATTCAAAAAACTGCACATTCGTCGTCACAACCACCGGCTTATCCCAGTTTTCCGCCGCAAGCTGCATGGGCTTTAGTTCATCTGAGCTTTCATGATCTACATTATAGTGATTTTCCAGCACGTTCTGATTTCCCAGTATCCTGCGGAACACCTCTGCATTCTGCTCAATGATACTTGTATACGGTATCACATAAATCACCCGGTCCATGTGATTTTCCACCGCATGCTGCAGCGCAAACGCCAGAGACGCGATTGTTTTCCCACCGCCGGTCGGCACGGTAAGCTGGAATATTCCTCTCTCCCTGAGTCCTTTATCGAAACAGTGCCTGAGTATTTCTGTTCTTCTCCCATTTACAGTGTCCTTATCTTCATTCTGCAGCCAATCTGCCACATAATCCTTTAGTCTTTCCAGAAGAACACTTATAGCCTCTCCTGCCTCTCTCAGCGTCTGCCCATTCTTCATGAAGCTTTCCGTATCCAGAAAATCCGCATCTACCAGACAGGAATACAGCATCCTGATAAACACACTTAAAGAGAAATCCGGATCGGACTCCTTTAATGGATCAAATGGAAGCGTACGTATTTCCGGAATCTTTATTTCACCTTTAAAGGCGCTGTAATCCTCAAGCCGTTTCCGCTTTCTGCCCTCTAATGTAGGCGCATTTTCCGCATCAGAAGAGCTCCCATGATCTGGCAGCCCCGAATGATGTCCGGCAATGCAGTAGCTCATGAACCCGTACATGCCACCCTTTTCAAAACACACCTGCGCCCCGGCTGTAGAATGATCCACCCGCTTATCGCTGTTATTCTTAATCTTCTCCTGAAATGCAAGGGAATATTTCCCGATATCATGGAGTATCCCGCAGCAATAACCCCAGTCCGATTTTCCAAAGCTTTCCGCAAAGCGGCTGGCAAGTTCCGCTGTTCCGATTAAATGTTCTTTCATAGTCTGAACACGTTTCCCGTCTCTATGCGCGATATACTCCATACTCATTTCCTCCGCTTCTTAATTTGCTGAACACATTTTCAATCTTATTTTTATCAGAGTTGATCAAAGCATACATTGCCTCTCTTGCTGTTCTGTCACGCTGTGTATATTGCGGATTCAGCTTATTATACTCAATTTCTTGCAACGCCGAAAAATCTTCTCTGAGACATTGATTTGCACGCCAGCCTTTGATCACGTCATATTTTTTCTGTAGATACCTGATATTTTTGAATGAATTTAGGCGCTAATACTCTATATCTTCGCCCTGTATCTGCATCCCGATGTTTCATAAGCTCTGCAAGCCACGAAAGTATATCATATTTTTCAAAGTCCAATATCTTTAATTCGCTGGTATCCAGTACAAATTTACGTACCCAGCCATTCCTTTCAATCGGATTGCAGACAGACCATTCAGATGCTAACACCGGACTTCCATGATATAAAACAAGTTCATTTCCCTTGTTGTTCATTGCAATCTCCTTTATACTCAATAAAAATATGTTTCTTATTGTTCAGATTGGGGAAACACTGTTTCCCTAATTGAATCTTTCGAAGAAACCAGAATATGCTTTCCATATTGTCATTTGAACATAACCAAATAGAACTAATTTTCGAATAGCTGAATTGTTATCAAAATGAATAGCATTCACATCACTTTCTTCTGTATCATTAATAAATGTGAATTACGCTGCTGCCCCGGATCCACATCTGTCTTTTTCGGACATTATACCAAGTATAGGGATAAAAGTATATAGGCCGGGACGCAAAAAAAGTACAAATGTTCGATTTCACATCTGTACTCTTTTCACAGCTGTATGATAGTTTTTCCCTTACTCTCCCGTATACCACACCG
>NZ_NFLQ01000033.1 GCF_002160985.1 Lachnoclostridium sp. An118
CAAAGCGGTAGCTAATATAAAGAACCATGGTTATAGTATAGGGACATATACATCACACATTTATATCACGGGAGAAAACGGAGTAGTTACATGTCTGATAGCAGGAAATTGCGAGGTAACTCCGGCAGACATAGAAATAGCAATGAGTGATATAACAGCCAATGGAAAAGAAAAAGACTATCGGGTTGAAGCCCAGAATATAGGCGTATACGGTGGACTTGGAATGGAAGTGGCTGTATGGGGGAATTCAGAAGGCGGACAGAATGACTTGCGTTGGTACAAAGGATATATGGGAAATGAAGGTCAATGGTACGCTGATATTGATATAAGCAACCATAAGGAGCGTGGATTATATTATGCAGATGTATATGTAATAATGCATAATGGGGCAAGAATGTGCGTAAAATCATTTCAAATGAATATAACCAGCCCGATGGCGGATGTGAGTATTGGTGCGTATGATAAAGCGAGTGGTACATTTGAACTGACGGCTAGCAATATTCAGTGTCCATCAGGAGTAAAGAAGATAGAATTTCCTGTATGGAAAGAAGGGGATCAGGCAGCGACTGTATATTGGTATACGGCCAAAAAGCAGGCAGACGGGACATACAAAGCGGTAGCTAATATAAAGAACCATGGTTATAGTATAGGGACATATACATCACACATTTATATCACGGGAGAAAACGGAGTAGTTACATGTCTGATAGCAGGAAATTGCGAGGTAAATAGTACGCTTAGTGATGGGTTATATACTATTATGGGAAATGCAGGTATATCTGTAAATCAAATGTCTTCTTATTTTAGGTCATTAGATGTGACTTATCCGTCTTTGGCACTAAAAAAAGGAGGGGCTGCATCGATTGAAGAGTTTTGTCAAATTGTATATGAAGAAGCTGTCAGTGAAGGTGTTAAAGCAGAAGTTGTTTTTGCTCAAATAATGCTAGAAACAGGCAATTTGCAGTTTGGAAATGATGTTAAGATTGAACAATTCAACTTTGGTGGACTGGGGGCTACAGGAAATGGAAATCCTGGCTGTTCATTCCCGGATGTGAGAACAGGGATTAGGGCTAATGTGCAGCATTTGAAATGCTATGCTTCTAATGAACCATTAAACAATGAGAAGGTAGATCCAAGATGGGGGGAGTGGCTCAGAAATAAGGCTCCATATGTTCAATGGCTTTCAATTCCGCATAACCCTTATGGAACTGGCTGGGCTGCAGACGAAAAATATGGCGAGAGTATTTTGAATATTATTAACAGATTATATAATTAAGACTCTTTAGGAAATAAAACAAGTGTTTTCAATGCTTTATTATATTTGAGTGATTTTTCTGTAATGTTTATAACTGGAGAAGGAGCCTATTTGATTGCGCGTTAGGGGTTTCTTCTCCTTTTGCAGTATTTTGGCTATGAAATGAAAACACAAATCTTGTACGAACAATAAAAGCATTTTTTTAAGCCTATTTGTGGCTTGGCTTATGTGCTGGCATCGTTCTTAAGTGGACAATAATCATATAATATGATAAAATCTAAAAGACCAAAATAATGGAGTTATATGATGAAAATAAAAAAATATATAATTAATAATCAAAGTACATCATTTAAGTTTTTGCAAATTCTCGTAATGAATATTATTTTTTTGTGCGTCGTTTGTTTCGGGAAATTATATAATGGCAGTAAAGCTGAGCTTGTAATCGTATTTTCGTTTTATGTGGGAATGATGTTCTTACTAATAGTGTATTTATTTGTACATGTGAAGCCTCACATATATGTATTTCTTTTTCTTATGATTATAGGGGGATTATTGGTTTTTGCGCAGCCAATTTTGAATGTGCCTGACGAGGTGGCGCACTTTGCCAGAGCAGAAGTGACTTCCAGAGGCGCGTTTTTTATTCCTCCGAAAGAGGAATTACACGAGACTATACAAAGTGTAGTAGATTTGAGTGACGAAGTTCAGAATATATATACACAATCAAATGTTAGAGGGCAGGAGATCGATTATAGTAAAGCGTATATTAGCCATATTGCTGCTTCCAATTTCTTCCTTATGTATATACCTCAGGCAATAGGCGTGACGTTTGCAAAATTACTTGGATTAAATGTAATATGGCTTCTTTGGCTTGCACGATTTTTTAATTTGCTTACATATGCTTTGATTATTATGTTAGCGATTAAATTAGCACCTCGATTAAAAATGCTGTTATTTATGGTTGCTTCATTACCGATGTCTGTTCAGCAGGCTGCTTCTTGTAGCCCTGATGCATTGATTAATGCAACTGGTATTTTGTTGATAGCATATTTTTTGTTTTTATATAATGGGATAAAACGTAATATTTTCGTCAAAGACATTGTGTTGTTTTGGCTTATATCAGTTATGGCGACTGTATTTAAAGTAACCAATATTTTTATGGCCGGTTTAGTTTTATTGTTGCCCTATAAAAATTTTGGAAGTAAGCGAAAGTCCTATATATATAAAATTGCAATTATTTTTTCGGTTATTACTATGGGTGGGCTATACTACCTATACACAGCATCATTTGTTGGGAATTTAGAACAAAACATCTATCTTGAGTCAGTTGGTGTCGATCCGGTGGAGCAAATTCACTATATAGTGAACAATTTTGAGATTTGGCTTAAAAATTTTGGATCTGCCCTTATTTACCAAATGGCATATTATATAGACAATCTGAATTGTTTCGGGTGGCTAGAATATTCATATCCGATACTAACTCCACTCATGACGTTTTTGTTTGCAAAAATTTGTTTTCAAGAAGAAGGTTACAAATTTACAATTTTGAATAAAGTTTTGCTTTTCCTTATGTGTATAGGCATATATGCTTCAACATGTTTTGCATTGTTTTTAAATTGGACACCTGTAGGTGCCTCTGATATGCAGGGCGTGCAGGGAAGATATTTTATTCCTCTTATTGGATTATTGGGGTTATTATTTACAGGAGAGAAGGCGATGACAAAAGCACATAAGAGTGAAACAGATAAAATGCATATGGTTGATGTAATACTAATTTTGGGGATGGCATGTGCAATGTCGATAATTATGACGCTTACTTATTATTAATTTTACATGTGTTTATTAAAAAGTAGAAAGGAGATATGATGTTTTATTTGACATCATACGAGAAGTCATGAGTAAAAATGAAAATAGTAGTAAGAAAGAATTGACACAAACAGAAAAGGGAAAATTGTTTGCAAAACATTGTTTTGAACATCCTAAAGATGTGTTGCGACTAGGAAAGGCAACAATTCTTTATGGAACAAAAGGATTAAAAGCCCGGGCTGGGGAGTTGGCTCGTAAGGAGTGGGAAAGACAAAAAAAAGAAGACGAGGACAATGAAGTCGAGCTATTGTATGATACAAAGTTTTCCATTATTTTATCAGTTACAGATAACTGCGAATTGTTAAAGAGAACAATTAAGTCAATTAAGAATCAGATATATACAGAGTGGGAAGTCAGAATTATTTTTCAACAAGAAAGCAATGAGGAAATTATAAACTGTTTAAAATCCGTATCTGACTGCAGAATTAAAACAGAAATTTGCGACCTCTCTGAAAATAGTGAAATAGAAAAAAAGAACAAGGCTGCAAAATATGCTACTGGAGAGTATCTGCTATTTATGAATGCAGGAGATGTTCTAAACCCTAGGGCATTAAGAGAATTTGCAAAATGTATAATTAAAACTAAAGCTGCATTGATTTACAGTGATGAGATTATTGCTAATGATTCTGAAAAGGAATCTGATTTAATATTTAAACCGGACTGGTCTCCTGAATTGCTTGCTTCAACTATGTATTTGGGGCGCTCTTTTGTTGTACAAGCAGAACTTTTTAACAAGATTAGTGGATTTAATTCAAAGTATTCAGCTGCATATGATTATGATTTATGTCTTCGTGTGAGTGAAGTGACCAGTAATATAGGCCATATTGCTAAAAGATTGTATCGTTCATATATACTTTGTGGAGAAAAGAATGACAAATTGGATTTGCGTAATGCTCAAAGCAAGCAGTTACTTCAGTCTCACTTCGATAGAATAAAAGGAATCGGAACAGTAGAAGTTCATGAAACTGGATACAAAGGTGTCTTTGATATAAGGTATAAGTTGGAGCGGAAACCAATGGCCTCCATAATTATACCTACAAAGGATCATGTAGCTGATTTACAGATTGCCATAAACAGTATTTTTGAAAAAACATTATATGATAATTTTGAAATTATAATACTAAATAATAATTCGGAAAAACAAGAGACAAAGGAGTTCCTTGAGAGAATAGAGAAGACTTATAACAATATCAAAATTGTGGATGCTGATTTTGACTTTAATTGGTCTAGACTTAATAACTTTGGCATGCAGTATTCCAGCGGTGATGTATATGTGTTTTTGAATAATGATGTGAAAATAATTGAAAATACATGGCTGGACAGATTGGTTGAGCAGGTAACACAGCCTGAAATAGGAATTGCGGGAGGAATGCTTTTATATGAAGATGGAACAATCCAACATGCAGGAGTGGTAATTGGCATGGGAGGTTGGGCTGATCATATATATAAAGGAGCAGCCCCAGATGATATAAAAGGCCCCTTTATATCTCCTCTAATTACTCGAAATGTTATGGGGTGTACCGGTGCTTGTATGGCTGTTTCTAAGGATACTATACAGAAAATAGGCGGATTTGACGAGAGGTTTATCGTGTGCGGAAGCGACGTTGAAATTTGTATCAGGGCTATTGAAAATGACCTCAGGAATGTCTATCTTCCTAAAGTGATGTTATACCATTATGAGTCAAAAAGCAGAGATGTAAATAAGGTACCACAAATTGATTTTGAGCTATCAGATATAATGTATTCTGGATATCGTAAAGGAGGAGACCCTTATTACAATAAAAATCTGAGTTTGGATTCTTGTATACCAGAGGTTAAGTCTGTAGAGAACTCTATAAATGGCAAAAAAAAGATTAAGCCAGTTTGTATAGAGGTTATAAGAGAATTGCATTTTAAAAAGATAGAAAGAAAAGACTATCGTCTTAATCTGGTTTTGCCTGCATTAAATAAAGAATATGTTTTTGGTGGAATAGCCACTGCAATGAGTTGCTTTGAAGCAATGGGCAAACAACTTGGATGTTCTACTAGAATTATACTTGTAGATGCAGATATGGATGATGAGGCAAAGAAAAAGTATGGAAAAAAATACGCTATTGTAGAATCTGACGATAATAGCAATGCAAAACATCAGATAGTATCTATGGCTAATAGAAAAAATAAGACACTGCTCGTTTCAGAGAACGACCAGTTTATGTTTACTGCGTGGTGGACTGCTTATATTGTACAAACAGAATATAGAAAATGGAAAGAAAGCAATAAACTTAATTTACCATCATTTTTATATTTAATACAAGATTATGAACCTGGATTCTATGCATGGTCTCCAAGGTATGTTTTGGCAGAGGCTACGTATAGATATGAATTTCCTCAAGTTGCTATATTTAATTCCAGCGAATTGAAAGAATATATTTTAAAAAAGGGATATTCGTTCGAAAGAGTATATTGTTTTGATCCATTACTTAATTCGGTATTGAAAAACGAAGTGCAATCTTTAACAGATACTATTTATAAACGTAAACAAATATTAGTATATGGAAGGCCAAGTGTGGATCGGAATGCTTTTGAAATTATTGTTGAGGCGCTAAGGAAATGGGTTGCAATTCAGCCAGGAGCAGAAAGTTGGACAATTTTGTCTGCCGGGGAGCAACACGACCCTGTAAATTTAGGCGAAGGACTATATTTGGAATCTGTGGGAAAGCTTACTCTGGAAGAATACGCTAAAGTCTTGCGGGAAAGTTTTGCAGGGATATCTTTAATGGTTTCACCTCATCCGAGCTATCCACCATTAGAAATGTCTGTTTTTGATGTTAAGACAATCACTAACAGTTATAGTAATAAAAATATGTCATATTTTAGTGAAAATATAACATCGGTTGATAATATGGATCCAGTTCAAATTGCGGTTGTATTAAAGGGAATATGTAATCAATTTCATACAATTGTGATGCACAAACCGGTAAATCATAACTATGTATATCTTTCAAATCCGTTTGCTTTTATAGAAGAATTTAAAAGTGATTACGAAGATATAATAGTAAAGTAAATGAGATTAGGAGGGAAACTGTGCCAACATATATTCAGAATTTTTTGAAATTCCGTCCATTGCTTAATGAATTAGTAGCAAGAGATGTTAAAATCAAATATAGGCGTTCTGTTTTGGGAGTGTTATGGACATTACTTAATCCGCTTTTGATGATGGTAGTGTTATCTGTTGTATTCTCAAATTTGTTTAAATTTGATATAGAATATTTCCCTATTTATTTGTTAAGCGGACAAGTTATATTTAATTTTTATAATGATGCTACAACAACATCTATGTCAGCTATTCTGGGAAGTGCAAATTTGATTAAAAAAGTATATATTCCGAAATATTTATTTGTGATGTCAAGGATATGTTCTTGCGTAATCAATTTAATGGCGTCATTTACGGCATTAGTTCTTGTAATGTTGGCAATGCGAGTTGAGTTACATTATACTATTTTTTTCTCGTTTATTCCAATTTCATTATTAATTGTTTTTTCTTTTGGAATTGGATTGTTTTTAGCGGCTGTAACAGTAAAGTTTCGCGATATCATACATTTATATTCTGTATTTACGACTGCATTAATGTATTTGACTCCAGTGATTTATCCTATGTCGATGCTGCCATCTTGGTTAGCTGTCGTTGTTAGAGCTAATCCTTTGACAAATTATTTGACTATTTTTAGAGATTTAATGATAAATAATAGAATGTTTAGTATATTTGACTTGGGGATTGCTCTGATTGAAGCAATCATTGCATTGACAATAGGGTTATATGTATTCTATCGCAATCAGGATACGTTTATTCTTAATTTGTAGGAGAAAACATGGACAAGTCTGTTATAATTAAAGTAGAACATGTATCGATGAGATTTAATTTGTCATCGGAAAAATTCGATAGTTTAAAAGAATACATTATAAAGAGCATTAAAGGCCAGGTATCTATAGAAGAATTCTGGGCATTAAAGGATGTCTCTTTTGAAGTGAAAAAAGGTGACTCGGTAGGACTCATTGGACTTAATGGAAGTGGAAAAAGTACAATGCTTAAAACGATTGCAGGCGTTTTAAAACCAACTAAAGGATGTGTAAAGGTATATGGTTCAATTGCTCCATTAATTGAATTAGGTGCAGGGTTTGATATGGATTTGACGGCGCGGGAGAACGTTTTTTTGAATGGTGCACTATTGGGATACACTCGTAAGGAAATGGAAGGATATTATAATGATATTGTAAATTTTTCTGAGCTAAACAGTTTTATGGATGTGCCTGTGAAAAATTTTTCTTCCGGTATGGTTTCTAGATTAGCCTTTGCAATTGCTACAATTGGAATTCCAGATATACTTATTGTCGATGAAGTTTTATCTGTAGGAGATTTTCAGTTTCAAGCAAAATGTGAACGACGTATACAGAATATGATTGATAAAGGAACTACTATTTTATTTGTCTCACATAGTATTGACCAAGTTGAAAAAATATGTAATAAGATAATTTGGCTCGAACATGGACAAATGAAATGCTTTGGCGAAGCAAAAGAAATATGTGAGCGATATAAAAGATCATAAGGAGTATGGTTGTGAAAAATAAGATTAAATATATTATTATAAGTTTAATTATAGTGCTTTGCTGTTTTATTTATGCACATGTTTACAAACCACATAATATATATGATTCTTCGACAGATACTTCGGCTTATCTTGCTCTTGATCTTCAAAATGGGGAAGCGATATCACAAACATTCCGTTGTAGCGAAAAAGAACTTACAGGATTTAGTGTGAAAGTCGCTGTGAATAGTATTTCTGATCAAAAAAAGTTGTTTTACCGCCTTATGAATGAAGCTGGAGAAGATTTAATAGAGGGAAGTATCTCTTTTAGTACAATTGAAAGTGGAAGAATAAATGAGATCCATTTTGATAAAGCTATAGAAATTAATTCTAAGGAAGAATATACAATTCAATTTAGAAGTTCTGAACTTCAAGATGAGGAACATGTGCAATTATATTGTGATCCTGTGGGAGTTAGAAGTGGTAAATTAGAAGATGCAGAAACGCCTATGGATGGAACATTGATTCTAAAAACTTTAACATACCGATTTGATATAGAAACATTTGTTGTTACATTGGGCGTTGCGGTTTATTTAGTTGCTTTCTTCCGTATTCTTTATAAGTTGTTTTCGTAGAGTCTTATTTGTAAAACTATATGTCATATATAATATACTGTTGACTAAAAAGTAAAACCTATAGTTTCGGAGAACTAAAATGAATCAAAACATTTTGAATAAATGTCGTAAAGTTGTTAAATATTATCGAGAAAATGGAGGGAAGAAATTTTTGCGTCATTTGTTGGCTAAAATATTTCGATTTGATGAGATGAGCTATAAACGGTGGCGCAAAAAGAATGTGTTGTCCTATGACCAATTGCAAAAGGAAAAAGACACGAAATTCGTTATCAATCCTTTATTCAGCATTGTTGTGCCTTTGTTTTGTACTCCGCCAGAATATCTAAGAGATTTAGTAGAGTCTATTATGGCTCAAACATATAGTCAATGGGAATTGTGTCTTTCAGACGGAAGTGGAGAAGGAAAAAGCAACATTAATTGTATAAAATCATTTTTGAATGATCCTAGAGTTAAAGTGATTTCCTCTAATGAACCGTTAGATATTTCATCAAATACAAATTGTGCATTATCCATTGCGCGGGGAGATTATATTGCCTTTGTTGATCATGATGATTTATTGGAACCAGACGCTTTATATGAATGTGTACGATTAATTAATTTATATCCAGAGGCTGAAATTATTTATACAGATGAGGATAAGGTTTCGGCAGATGGAAAACAGTATTTTCAGCCTCATTTTAAATCAGACTTTAACTTGGACCTTTTAAGAAGCATGAACTATATTTGTCATTTGCTTGTGTTGAGAAGTGATGTTCAAAAAAAAGTTGGTGCATTTCAGAAAGAGTTTAATGGAGCACAAGACTATGATTTTATTTTGAGAAGTATAGAGCAGTGCAGTAATATCTATCATATTCCTAAAGTATTATATCATTGGCGAACGCATGAAAATTCAACTTCGGAAAATCCAAGTAGTAAAATGTATGCATTTGAAGCGGGTAAACATGCAATTGAGTCACATTTAAATAGAGTAGGTCTTAAAGCTACTGTAACAATGGGAGAATATCCAGGACTTTATAGAGTAAAGTATCATATATCAAAGGAGCCATTAGTATCGATAATAATACCTAATAAAGATCATAAAGAGGATCTAAAAAGATGTATAGAGTCTCTTTTGAACAAACCAGGGTATAAAAATATTGAAATATTAGTGGCTGAAAATAATAGTAAATCACAAGAAATTTTTGATTATTATAATGAACTTACAGAGACTTATGAAAATATAAGAGTTTTGTCATGGACGCAAGGAGCAGGATTCAATTATTCGGCATTAAATAATTTCGCGGCTCAACATTCGAAAGGTGAGTACCTTTTATTTCTAAACAACGATACAGAGGTAATTAATGAAGGTTGTATCAGAGAAATGGTAAGTCTTGCAGTACGGAGTGACGTTGGGGCAGTCGGTGCGAGGCTATATTATCCAGATGGTAAAATCCAGCATGCAGGTGTCATTCTTGGACTTGGCGGAGTTGCCGGACATGCTTTTAAAGATTTTGCACATAATGCTAATGGTTATTTCTCAAGGATTATTTGTATTCAGGATTATTCCGCGGTTACCGCAGCATGCATGATGATCTCTAAGGAATTGTTTAAAAAAATCGGTGGATTTGATGAAAAATTAAAGGTAGCATTTAATGATATTGATTTATGTATGAAAATTAGAGAACAAGGATTATTAATAGTATATACACCCTATGCAGAATTATACCATTATGAATCTAAGTCGAGAGGGCAAGAGGATACGAAGGAAAAGATAGACAGATTTAATGAGGAAGTATCTTATTTTTGTAATCGCTGGAATGAAAAATTAGAAGAAGGTGATATATATTATAATCCGAATTTAACACTTGATAAACACGATTTTTCCTTAAAAATAGTGTGATTTTTACGAAATATGACGTATATATTCTTTTAAACAGTATAAAGTATTTTTCGGTTTTATAAGTAACAAGGCAAATTCATTAAGAAAGTATGAGGATGAATCCATGGGAAAGCCATTGGTTAGTGTAATATTACCAAATTATAATGGGGAAAAGTTTTTATATGAGAGTATAAAAAGTGTACTCGAACAAACCTATTCTAATTTGGAATTGATTATCGTTGATGACGCTTCGATAGATAAATCGAAGGAGATCATAGAAAACTTTCAAGATGATAGAATAAGAGTTGTCTATCTTCCTGTAAATGGGCAGATATGTGCAGCACTTAATACTGGAATAGAACTCGCAAATGGGAAATATATTGCGCGTATTGACAGTGATGATATTTGGGAAAAGGATAAATTAACTCAACAGATTAGTGCCTTGGAAAACGATGAAAAAATAGGAGCATGTTTTAGTTATGTAAGTCTTGTGGATGAAAACGGATTAAATATTAGTCAACAATATGAAGATATATATAATTTGTTTCGAACAAGATTTAAGACACAAAAAGAGTGGATTCGACAGCTGATTTTTCGAGGAAATTGTCTTTCGCATCCATCTGCGGTTATAAGAAAAGATGTAATTGAAAAAGTAGGAAAATACAATCTGACATTTGTTCAAGGTCAGGATTATGAACTGTGGATAAGAATTGCACTAAAATATAAATTGCAAGTTATCCAGGCAGAATTGGTAAGATATCGCTGGCTTCCAAATACAAAGAAGAATATTAGTGCAGACACTGATTATAATAATATTAGATTTTATAATGAATATATAATGGCTGTTTTTCGTTTCTTTCAAAATATTTCTGATGAAGATTTTTTGTTGTATTTTAAAGATTTATTTGTTAATAAGAATGCAGAAAGTAAATTGGATTTATTATGTGAAAAAGCCTTTTTGTGTTTAAACTATGATAACACAACCAGATTATATCCAATAGGATTAGAAATTCTGGAACAAGTATTTCGTCAAAATGGTGGGCCGGAGTTGCTAATAAAGAATTATAATTTTACAATTAAAGATTATTATAAAATCAATCAGCAGCACATATTTTATGATTCCATCTTGGAAAAAGAAATTACAAAATATGAACATGAAATTGAAAAATTAGAAAAAAAGATTACCCAGAAAGTTGCAGAGACAGAAGTTAGGATACGTGATGAGTATGAAAATACTAAAAGCTGGAAACTTACTTTGCCTCTTAGAAACGCCAGAAACATGTATCGGACACTGAAAGATACTATCGGTGAAAGAAAAGATTTTATCTCTTAGGTACTGAGGATTACGGAAATCTTGGGGATCATGCTATTGCCATTGCAGAAAAAGATTTTTTGAAGAAATATTTTCCTAGTATAGATATTGTTGAAGTACCTGCGACACAATATACATTTCAAAGAGATAAATTACAACAAGAAATTAAAAAAACAGATATAATTATTGCACATGGAGGAGGGAACTTAGGAAATCAGTATCAAACTGCAGAAGATATTCGTCGTGATATAATAAAAAGATGGCCAGAAAACAGAATAATTATTTTCCCGCAAACTATTTATTTTAATTCTAAGGTTGATAATGCTGAAGAGGAGTTAAGAAAGTCTCAGAATATATATAATACACACAAAAATTTGTCGCTTTTTACAAGGGAAAAACAATCTTATAGATTTGCTAAAGATAATTTTGCTTGTAGAGTTTATTTGGTTCCAGATATTGTTCTTTCTATGAATAGATTTCAAAATTATCATAGAAATGATGAGATTATTTTATGTTTGAGAAATGATATTGAAAAAAATATTGATATAGAAACAGAGAAGATTATATGGGATACAGCGAAGCACTTATCTGATAATGTTAAATATATAGATACACAAAAACCATATAATATATCAATTGATAAGAGGGAACAAGCAGTAATAGATTTTTGGGAGCTGTTTTCCAAGGCAAGACTAGTAGTTACTGATAGAATGCATGGTATGATTTTTGCAGCTATTACAAAGACGCCGTGTGTAGTTTTAAATAACTATAATCATAAAATAAGAGGAACTTACGATTGGATTAAGGATTTACCTTTTATAGCCTTAGTAGATAATAGGGAGGGTTTAGAAACCATAATAAAGGAACTATACTCCTACAACATAAATGAGGATAAGTCGGATTTGAGATATTTAAATGAGTATTATAGAGTACTTGTACAGGTGATTAAAGGGAACTATTAATTTGAACCTAAATATCAGTTGGTATTCTGTTTGGACGTATAGAGCAGTGGTTTGTTATTTGGAATAGGATGTGATATAAAGTGAAGAATAGAATTATTCTGGTTGATATTCTGGTAATAGAGAATTGTGTTAAATACGACTACAAAGTAGAAGGGGAATGGAGCAGATTTTTTACAAATAATGAATTTTATATTCAATATTCTTCAAGGATCAAAAACTATGCTATGGAAACATTATGCATACCATTTGTGTGCAATATATTACCAATTGCATGGCTCTATGATGCGGAAATAGTTTTAGATAGCATTGATGAGTCGTTTTATAACTGCATCTCTGACTTAAAAAATGGATATATGAACATGTACCCTATGTTAGAATTCTCAGATCAGGTAATCAAAACTAGAAAGATTATTTCTAGAACTTCCGTTTTAAAAAAAGATAGAGCAGGCTGTCTGTTCAGTGGTGGAGTTGATGCTTTTTCGACTATGATTTCACATTATGAGGAAAGACCTATTCTATTTACCCTGTGGGGGGCAGATGTTGATGTCGAAAATAAAGAAGGATGGAATGTTGTGAGTGAGCATATCAACCAGGTTTCCAAAGCCTTTGGTTTGGAGTATGCACCTATTAAAAGTTCATTTCGAAAAGTAATCAACGAGATGGCTTTGAATGAAGAAATCGCTAAAAAGGTGCATGATGACTGGTGGCATGGATTTCAGCATGGAATCAGCATTTTGAGTCATATTGCACCACTGGTGATAGAATACAATTTGGACAAGGTTTATATTGCATCATCTTTTACAAGTGAAGATGTAGGTGTAACATGTGCTTCTGATCCAACGATTGATAATTTCCTTATTTTTTCTGGTTGTAGAGTTATACATGATGGATATGAGAATGATCGGCAGAGGAAAATTCATAATATCTGTCAGTTTAGAAGGGAAACAAAGATTCCTATTGAAGTACGTGTCTGTTATGAAAGTGTTAATGGAGATAACTGTTGTCATTGTGAAAAGTGTACGCGTACAATGCTTGGAATTATAGCAGAGGGTGAGGATCCAAGAGATTTTGGCTTTTGTTGTTCGGATGAGCAGATAACTAAAATGATGCAAGCATTTAAAGAGATTGCATATGGATTGGTATATCCTAATAGGATATGGCGTGAGAAGACATACAGCCAGATACAAAACGCTTTTAAAAGTAATTATAAGAAAGATTCTATGCCGGATGCATTAAAATGGTTTTGGGATTATGACTGTAAGAAATTAAATATAACGGAAAATAGAGATTCATATGCACAAATATATTTTGACTTTGGTAATGGGTTTTCAGAGGAAAATAGTACAAAGATGTATTGCTGGAAAGATAAGATAAATATTTTGAAGGTAAAATTGCCTCCTGAAACAATAAATATTCGTTTTGATCCGACAAATTTTGACTGTGAATGTACTATTATGGAAGTGAAATATAATGGTCTGAAGAGTGAAAAAACATTAGTGCCGGTTAATAATTTGAATCAAGGGAATACGGACGTTTTCCTTACAAATGATCCGCAATACTTAGTACCGATCTCAAGAAATATAGAAGTTAGAGAACTGGAAATCCAATACTATTGTAGAGCATTAGATAAGGATGAGATCATAGAAAAATGTAATGAATTATTAATGCAAGAGCAAGAAATTAATAACGAATTAAAGAGCAAGGTGTTGTTATTGGAACAAGAACTAAAAATATTGCAAGAAAGAAAATCATTGTTTCGTCGGATGAAAAGGAAGTTAAGAGTTTTTGATAAAAACTAAACAATAGGACGGAATTGTAAACGATGGAGAAAAAGACTAGAATAGAATGCTTTGATTTTGTTCGCGCAATATGTGCTGTTGGTATTATCGTATTTCACTATTACTGTCATGCCAACAGTCATCTTAAATTATGGTATGACTTCGCAAATGGTCTGTTTGGATCAGGAATAGTAACTACATTTTTTGTCCTGTCAGGTGCAGTGCTATATTATAATTATCAAAGTATATCAAATCTTAAAGAATTTTTTTATAAACGGTGGAAGTCGGTTTTCCCGGCTTTCTATTTTGCCTTTTTCTATTTTTATATTCAAAATGTGCTGGAATGTGGGCAAGTTTTTTACTCAGAGAATTTTTGGCAGTCATTAGTGGGGATGGATGGATATTTGGCGTATCGAGAAGTAAATTGCAATCAGCGGGCTCAAAGTAAGCGCTCAATAACCACCCGGCTAGTACGACTCCAACTTTTATGAGATACTGCAGATACTTGGAGTAATTCACTTCATATCTGGTTCTCAGATTTACAAAAGCATGACTTTAAATCT